>NZ_JAFCUZ010000001.1:0-1612345 GCF_049896805.1 Pseudomonas sp. TWR1-1-3
AACGCAGGTGCTGTTATGGGGGTGGCGCGGCAGGACGCCGCGCCAGCCGCGATGGGCCATGGATGGCCCGTCGCGGCGTGCCCCCATAACAGTGCCGGAGTGAGGGCACCGGCGAGCCTGGGCGAGGCGGCCGTATGGTAGGGCGAGGACTTTTTGGTTCCTTTTTGGTCCTTCAAAAAGGGACTCGCCGTAAGGGCGAAACCACTATTTCAGTTGGACGCGGATGCTGGATATGTACGCTGTGGGTCAGTTGTTTTGCAACGTTTACTTACCGTAACACCGCGCCGTCTGCATCGCAGGCAAGCCAGCTCCCACAGGTTTAGCGTCGCATAGAAATCCTGAGTATTTACAACTTCCACATGATTTGTGGTGCAACAAAAAACCCCGTGAAGGCCAGGCCTCCACGGGGTTTTGGGTACAGCCGCTAACGCTTAGCCAACCAGGCCCAGGGTTGCCTGTTGCACCAGCTGCAGCATCGGCTGCGGGTAGACACCCAGGAAGAACACCAGTACCGAGACCGCCAGCAGCATCACGCCGCCCGCTTTCTGTTCCCAGTTCAGCGGTGCATCGTGGCGATGCAGTTTCGGCTCGACCAGGTACAGGGTCACCATCACACGCAGGTAGTAGAACACGCCAATGGCGCTACCCAGGATCAGGGAACCCACCAGCCACCATTGGTGAGCTTCAACACCGGTGGCAATGATGTAGAACTTGCCGATAAAGCCGGCGGTCAGCGGGATACCCGCCAGCGACAGCATCATCACGGTCATCACCGCAGTCAGGTACGGACGACGCCAGAACAGGCCGCGGTACTCGTACAGTGCGTCGGCGTCACGGCCTTTGTACGGCGAGGACATCAACGTGATCACACCGAATGCACCCAGGCTGGTCAGCACATAGGTGATCAGGTACACGCCGATGGCTTCCATGGCCATGCCTTTGCTCGCCACCAGGGCGATCAGCAGGTAGCCGAAGTGGGCGATGGACGAATAACCCAGCAGACGCTTGAGGTTGTTCTGGGTCAGGGCCAGCAGGTTACCGAACAGGATCGAGGCAATCGCGATCACGGTCAGGACATCGCTCATCACACCGGTGGTTGCCGATGGGGTGATCTGGAACAGACGCACCATCACGGCAAACACGGCAACTTTCGACGCGGTAGCCAGGAACGCGGCGACCGGAGCCGGAGCACCTTCGTATACGTCCGGCGTCCAGAGGTGGAAAGGCACCAAAGACAATTTGAAGGCCAGGCCTACCAGCATCATGCCCAGGCCCAGTTGGGCAATGGCGCTAGGAGCGCCAGTGGCCGCCAGGGCGTGACCGATACCGCTGAAGCTCAAGCTGCCGGCTTCGGCGTACAGCAAGGCCATGCCGAACAACAGGAACGCGGAACCGGCTGCCGACAGCACCATGTACTTGATGCCGGCTTCCAGGGAGCGCTTGTTGAAGAAGGCATAGGCCACCAGGCCGTAAACCGGTACCGAGAGCAGTTCCAGACCGATAAACAAACCGGCCAGGTGTTGCGCGCTGACCAGTACGATACCGCCGGTCGCTGCCAGCAGCATCAGCAGGTACAGCTCTTCGCGGTTGCCCGGGTAGCCCGTGCCGCCTTCACCCAGGTAGGCGTGCGCCAGGGTGACGCAGGCCAGGGTCGCGACCAGGATCAGGCCGATATACAGATAGGCGAAGTTGTCCATCATCAACAGCGGGGTGACAGCCAGTGGAACAACTTTCAACGCCGGGAAGATCGACAACAGGGCCAGGTTAAGACCCGCCACCGAAAGCAGGAAGGTCTGTGAATGGTTGCGGCGCCACGCGATTGCCAGCATCACCACAACAACGGTGAGGCTGGTAATCAGCAGTGGAGCAAGCGCGATAAAGTGTTGGATCGTGAATTCCATAGCGCTCTTACCGGGCCGAAGCGAGTTGAGTGAAGGCGGTGCCGAGCCATTGCTGCACGCCATGCATGGTCGCAGCGGAGGTATCGAGGAACGGTTGTGGGTACACGCCGATAAACACCAGCAGTACCGCCAGACCGAGCACCATGATCAGTTCACGTGCATCCATACCGGCCAGTACATCGTCCGATTTGGATGGGCCGAAGTAGGCACGGTGAATCATGATCAGCGAGTAGACCGAACCAAACACCAGGCCGGTTGTGGCGATCGCGGTGACCCAAGGGAAGCTGGCAAACGAGCCAATCAGGATCAGGAACTCGCCGACAAAGTTGCCGGTGCCCGGCAAGCCCAGGGACGCCGCCGCGAAGAACAGGCTGATGGCTGGCAGGTAAGCGATCTTCGACCACAAACCACCCATTTCACGCATGTCACGGGTATGCAGACGCTCATACAACTGGCCGCTGAGGATAAACAGCGCAGCTGCCGAAACACCGTGGGCCAGCATCTGGATCACGGCGCCTTGCAGGGCCAGCTGGCTGCCGGAGTAGATACCGATCAGCACGAAACCCATATGGGAAACGCTGGAGAACGCGATCAGACGCTTGATATCGGTTTGTGCGAACGCCAGGAAAGCACCGTAGAAAATCCCGATCAGACCCAGGGTCATGGCGATCGGCGCAAACTCGGCCGAGGCATTCGGGAACAGCGGCAAGGCGAAACGCAGCAAGCCATACGCAGCGGTCTTCAACAGGATACCGGCCAGGTCCACAGAACCTGCGGTAGGTGCCTGTGCGTGAGCATCCGGCAGCCAGGAGTGGAACGGTACGACCGGCAGCTTCACGGCGAAAGCAATGAAGAAGCCCAGCATCAGGATGTACTCGGTGGTGAGCGACATCTTGGTTTTCAGCAACTCGGCGTAGCTGAAGGTAATCACGCCGGTGTTGTTGAAGTTGACCAGCACCAGACCCAGGATCGCCACCAGCATGATCAGGCCGGAAGCCTGAGTGAAGATGAAGAACTTGGTGGCGGCGTAGATACGGGTTTTCTTGCCGTCCGACGAGCTATGACCCCAGAGCGCGATGAGGAAATACATCGGCACCAGCATCATTTCCCAGAAGAAGAAGAACATGAACAGGTCGATGGCGAGGAACACGCCAACCACACCGCCCAGGATCCACATCAGGTTCAGGTGGAAGAAGCCCACGTGACGCTGGATTTCTTTCCACGAACACAGCACCGACAGCACACCGAGCAAGCCGGTGAGCAGGATCATCAGCAGCGACAGGCCGTCCAGCGCCAGGTGCACGCTGATACCGAAGCGGGCAATCCAGGTGTGCTGGAACTCAAGGGCCCAGGTCGGATCGGCGCCAGGCGCCGGTGCAAATGAGTAGTTCCCCTGGGACCACAGCCAAAGGCCGAGGGCAAGCTCAAGGGACATGGTCAGCAACGCAATCCAGCGTGGCAGGGTAGAGCCGAAGCGCTCACCCAGCCAGCACAGCAGGCCGCCGATAAAGGGGATCAGGATTAGCCAAGGCAGAATCATGACGGGCTCAATTCCTTTCGCAAAGTCGAAGGTTCATATCAGACCGCTACCAGCACGATGGCGCCCATGACCAGTACAGCACCGGCGGCCATGGATGCAGCGTACCAACGCAGTTGACCGGTTTCGCTGCGGCTCAGGGCGTTATGCCCGGCCTTGGCCATCTTCGGGATCAAACCAATGGTCTGGTCCAGAGGATCTTTGGCCAGCAAGCGGCAGATCAACAGGTACGGTTTGACGAACAGTTTGTCGTACAGCCAGTCGAAGCCCCAGGCAGCGAACCACCAGGCTGACAGGAAGCGACCGATGCCGCTGTTGGCGACGGCGCTTACAAAGCGACGCTTGCCCAGGTACAGCAGGGCAGCTAGCAGGATACCGGCCAGGGCGATGGCACCCGAGGCGATTTCCAGGCTGTGCTTGGCTTCACCGCCAGCATGGCCAACGCTTTGTGGCAGTACACCGGCCAGTGGCGGGGTGATCATGGCGCCGATAAAAGTCGACAGTACGATCAGCACGCTCAGTGGCAGCCAGTAGGTCACGCCGTGGCCTGCATGGGCTTCAGTCTTGGCTTCACCGTGGAACGTGACGAAGATCAGGCGGAAGGTGTACAGCGAGGTCATGAACGCACCGACCAGACCGGCGTACAACAGTTCGTTGTTACCGCTGGCGAAGGCTTCCCAGAGGATTTCGTCCTTGGAGTAGAAACCGGCCGTCAGCAATGGCAAGGCAGACAGCGCCGCGCCACCGACGATAAAGCTGGCGTAGGCCAATGGCAGTTTTTTCCACAGGCCGCCCATCTTGAAGATGTTCTGCTCGTGATGGCAGGCAACGATGACCGCACCGGAGGCAAGGAACAGCAGCGCCTTGAAGAAGGCGTGGGTCATCAGGTGGAAGATCGCGCCGTCCCAGGCACCCACGCCCAATGCCAGGAACATGTAGCCGATCTGGCTCATGGTCGAGTAGGCAAGGATACGTTTGATGTCGGTTTGTACCAGTGCGGCGAAACCGGCCAGTACCAGGGTCACACCGCCGACGATGCCCACCAGGTGCAGCACTTCAGGTGCCAGGGTGAACAGGCCGTGGGTACGGGCAATCAGGTACACACCGGCGGTTACCATGGTTGCGGCGTGGATCAGTGCCGAAACCGGGGTAGGGCCGGCCATCGCGTCTGCCAACCAGGTTTGCAGCGGCAGTTGCGCGGATTTACCGACAGCACCACCCAGCAGCATCAGGGTTGCCAGCACGATCCAGAAATCACCGGCCTGGAACTTCTGCGGTGCCAGCACCAGCAGTTCCTTGATGTTCAGCGTGCCCAGTTGCTGGAACAGGATAAACAGGCCGATGGCCAGGAACACGTCGCCGACGCGGGTCACGATAAAGGCTTTGAGTGCCGCGTTGCCGTTGTTGCGGTTGCTGTAGTAGAAACCGATCAACAGGTACGAGCACAGGCCCACGCCTTCCCAGCCGAAGTACACGAACAGCAGGTTATCGGCCAGGATCAGGAACAGCATGCTGGCGATAAACAGGTTGGTGTAGGCAAAGAAGCGCGAGTAGCCGTCTTCACCGCGCATGTACCACGAAGCGAAGACATGGATCAGAAAGCCCACGCCGACCACGACACCGAGCATGGTGACCGACAGGCCGTCCAGGTGCAGGGCGAAGTTGGGCTTGAAGCCTTCTACCGAGATCCACTGCCACAGTACTTGTGTGTACTCGCCGCCGGGTGGCGGTGCGACATTGAATTGCCAGATCACAAACGCGGCCACGATGGCCGACAGGCCAATGGAGCCGACGCCGATCAGCGCCGAGAGGTTTTCGCTGAAGCGTCCACGGGAGAACGACAGCAGCAAAAAGCCGATCAGGGGGAATACGAAAGTCAGAAAGAGAAGGTTCATCCGCGCATCTCACTGGCAGCATCGATATCAAGCGTATGGAAGCGGCGATACAGCTGCAGCAGGATCGCCAGGCCGATACTGGCCTCGGCGGCTGCCAGGGTGATCACCAGGATGAACATGACCTGTCCATCCGGCTGCGCCCAGCGTGCACCGGCAACGATGAAGGCCAGAGCAGCGGCGTTCATCATGATTTCCAGACTCATCAATACGAAGAGAATGTTGCGACGTACCATCAGGCCAACCAGACCGAGGCAGAACAGGATGCCGGCAACGGCCAAACCATGTTCGAGAGGTATTCCTGGCATGTTATTGCTCCTTCGCCTCAGTACGGCCCAAGTGGAACGCCGTCACAGCTGCAGCAAGCAGCAGCATCGAGGCGAGTTCGACCACCAGCAGATACGGGCCGAACAGGCTGATGCCCACGGCTTTTGCATCAATGGTGGTTTGACCGATTGCCGCACCGCTCGGGTGAGCGAACAGCACGTACAGCAATTCGGCCAGCAGGATGGCGGACAGAATGCTCGGCCCGATCCAGATGCCCGGCTTGAGCCAGTGGCGTTCTTGCGTCACCGAGGCGGGGCCCTGGTTGAGCATCATCACCACGAACACAAACAGCACCATGATGGCACCGGCGTAGGCGATCACTTCGAGCACACCGGCAAAGGGTGCGCCCAGGCTAAAGAACGTCATCGCCACGGCAATCAGCGAAATAATCAGGTAGAGCAGGGCGTGCACAGGGTTGGTGTTGGTGATCACGCGTAGCGTGGACACGACAGCGACACCCGATGCGAAATAGAAAGCGAATTCCATCGTTCTTCCTTAAGGCAGCAAGCTCTTCACGTTGATCGGCTCGGCTTCGTTCTGGGCAGCGCCTTTCGGCTTGCCTTCCACGGCCATACCCGCAACACGATAGAAGTTGTAATCAGGGTTCTTACCGGGACCGGAGATCAGCAGATCTTCTTTCTCGTACACCAGATCCTGACGTTTGAACTCGGCCATCTCGAAATCCGGTGTCAGCTGGATCGCGGTGGTCGGGCAGGCTTCCTCACACAGGCCGCAAAAAATGCAGCGTGAGAAGTTGATGCGGAAGAACTCCGGGTACCAACGGCCATCTTCGGTTTCGGCTTTTTGCAGCGAGATGCAGCCGACCGGGCACGCCACGGCGCACAGGTTGCAGGCTACACAGCGCTCTTCGCCGTCCGGGTCGCGGGTCAGGACAATCCGGCCACGGTAGCGCGGCGGCAAGTACACCGGTTCTTCCGGATACTGCAGCGTGTCACGCTTGCGGAAGGCATGGCCAAACACCATCACCAAGCTGCGAAGCTGGGTGTAGGTGCCATGCACGATGTCAAACAGATACTTGAACATGGGTCTCTATCCTCACTGAACCGCGCCGGCAGGCGTGTTCAACAACACGACTGCGGCGGTCACCAGCAGATTGATCAGGGTCAGCGGCAGGCAGAACTTCCAGCTGAAGTCCATCACTTGGTCATACCGTGGGCGCGGAATGGAAGCGCGCAGCAGGATGAAGATCATGATGAAAAACGCGGTCTTCAGGGCAAACCAGATAAACGGAATCTGTGGCAGCAGACCGAAAGGTCCGTGCCAGCCACCGAAGAACAAAGTCACCAGCAACGCCGAGATCAACACGATCCCGATGTACTCACCCACGAAGAACATGCCCCATTTCATGCCGGCGTATTCAATGTGGTAACCATCAGCCAGTTCCTGTTCCGCTTCCGGCTGGTCGAAGGGGTGACGGTGAGTCACGGCCACGCCAGCGATAAAGAAGGTCAGGAAACCGAAGATCTGCGGGATGATGAACCACAGGTTCTGCGCTTGATATTCAACGATGTCGCGCATGTTGAACGAGCCAACCTGCACCACGATGCCCATCAGCGCCAGGCCCATGAACACTTCGTAGGACACGGTTTGCGCCGAGGCACGCAAGGCACCCAGCAGGGCGAACTTGTTGTTGCTCGACCAGCCGGCGAACAGCACCGCATAGACCGACAGACCGGCCATGGCGAAGAAGAACAGGATACCGACGTTCAGATCCGCCACACCCCAGGTCGGGGTGATCGGGATAATCGCAAAGGCGATCAGCAAGGCACTCATGGCCACAACCGGCGCCAGGGTGAAAATCGCCTTGTCGGCAAACGGTGGGGTCCAGTCTTCCTTGAAGAACATCTTGATCATGTCGGCTGCGATCTGGAACGCACCGAACGGGCCCACGCGGTTCGGACCGTAACGGTCCTGCCACAGGGCCAGCAGGCGACGTTCAACCCAGCTCAGCAGCGCGCCGCACACCACTACGGCGAGCAGGATTACCACGGCTTTGACCACCGAGATAATCACGTCGATCACTTCAGGCGTAAACCAGGTCATTGGGCTGCCTCCTGCAAACCGTCAACGGTAAGGCCAAAGATCGCTGGCGGGATACCGGCCAGGCCTGCTGGCAGTGCTACCAGGCCTGCACCCAGCTCTTCATTGATACGCAGTGGCAGACGCAGGGTCACACCGGCAACGTTGAGGCTGAGCAGGGCGCCATCGTTGACACCCAGGCGGTCGGCTTCGGATTTGGCCAGTGCGATATAAGCGGCTGGAATGCGTTCTTGCACCGGTGCGGCTTTCGAAGAGTTCTCTTCGCTGCCCAGCAGATGGTAGAACGGCACGACTTGCCAGGTGCCGCGAGCCGGGTTGAACGCGCCCGGAATGCTGGCGAACCAATTCAGCGAGTCGCCCTTGCTTTCGATCAGGCGGATGCCCGGGTCGCCCGCACGGATATGACCACCCACTTCGTCCTGGAACTTGTTCCAGGCTTGTGGCGAGTTCCAGCCCGGCGACCAGGCGAACGGCACTTGTTGGCGCGGTTCGACGGAGCCCGAGTAACCTTCCATGGAGAAGGCGAATGCGGTGTCCGGGTCTTGCGGGGTGCGCGGTTCGTGCACGCTGATATTGGCGCGCATGGCAGTACGGCCGCTGTAGCGCAAAGGTTCGCGCGCCAGCTTCATGCCTTTGATACGGAATGCTGCCGACGGTGCTGCATCAACGATGCCGGCCAGTTCTGGCGTGCTTGCCGCTGTTTGCTGTGTCACGTGATCGAGCAGGGTCCAGTCAACCGCCTTGTTCAGCAGGGTGCTGCGCAGGGCGTGCAACCAGCGCCAGCCTTCGTGGATCAAGTTGCTCGAATCGAGGTAGCGCGGCTCGAACACCTGGAAGAAGCGTTGGGCACGACCTTCCTGACTCACCAGCGTACCGTCGCCTTCAGCAAAGCTTGCCGCTGGCAGAACCAGATCGGCACGGTCGGTGGTTGCGGTCTTCTGATGATCGGCAACGATCACCACTTTGGCCGCGTCCAGTGCTGCGTTGACCTTGACCGCATCGACACGGGTAAACAGATCGTTTTCCAGTACCACGATGGCGTCTGCTTTACCGTCGATCACTGCTTGCAATGCAGCGTCTACCGATTCGCCGCCGAGCATGGCCAGACCGAGGCTGTTGGCTTCCGGCACGACCAGGCTGATGGAGCCGGCTTTCTCACGCAGGTGCAGCGCCTTGGCGATGTTACCTGCGGCTTCGATCAGGGCCTTGGAGCCCAGCGAGGTACCGGCAATGATCAATGGGCGTTTGGCTGCAAGCAGGGCGTCGGCGATGCGTTTGGCCAGCTCCAGGGCTTCAGCGTCCAGGCCGGCAACGGCAGGGGCGCTGGCGTCGATGGCGTGAGCCACGGCGAAACCGATACGGGCCAGGTCATCCGGCGCAGCGTGTACGCATTCTTCAGCCACGTCGTCGAGCTTGGTTTCAGCCAGGCTGGCAATAAACAGCGGGTTCAGCGCGTGCTGACCGATGTTTTTCACCGCAGCGTCGAGCCACGGCTGAACGCGCATGGCGTCGGCCATTTCTTCAGCTTTGCCCTTGACCGACTGACGCAGCGACAGCGCCATACGGGCGGCGGTCTGGGTCAGGTCTTCACCCAGTACGAAGATGGCGTCGTGATCTTCGATCTCGCGCATGTTCGGGACGGGCAGCGGGCTGTCTTTCAAGACTTGCAGCACCAGGCGGATGCGCTCCAGCTCACCGGCTTCGATACCCGAGTAGAAGTGCTCGGCACCGACCAGCTCGCGCAACGCGTAGTTGCTTTCGAGGCTGGCGCGCGGCGATCCGATACCGACGATGTTACGACCGCGCAACAGATCGGCGGCTTTATCCAGTGCAGCGTCAACGCTCAGTTTGCTGCCGTCGGCCAACAATGGCTGACGTGGGCGGTCGGTGCGGTTGACGTAGCCATAGCCAAAACGGCCACGGTCACACAGGAAGTACTGGTTAACCGAACCGTTGAAACGGTTTTCGATGCGACGCAGTTCACCGTAACGCTCGCCCGGGCTGATGTTGCAGCCGCTGGAACAACCGTGGCAGATGCTTGGTGCAAACTGCATGTCCCATTTGCGGTTGTAACGCTCGGAGTGAGTTTTGTCGGTGAACACACCGGTCGGGCAGACTTCTGTGAGGTTGCCCGAGAACTCGCTTTCGAGCACGCCGTCTTCAACGCGACCGAAGTACACGTTGTCGTGGGCGCCGAATACACCGAGGTCAGTGCCGCCCGCGTAGTCTTTATAGAAACGCACACAGCGATAGCAGGCGATGCAGCGGTTCATTTCGTGGGAAATGAACGGGCCGAGTTCCTGGTTCTGGTGAGTACGCTTGGTGAAGCGATAACGGCGCTCGTTGTGGCCGGTCATCACGGTCATGTCTTGCAGATGGCAGTGGCCGCCCTCTTCGCACACAGGACAGTCGTGCGGGTGGTTGGTCATCAGCCATTCAACAACGCTGGCGCGAAACACTTTCGCTTCTTCGTCGTCGATGGAAATCCAGCTACCGTCGGTGGCCGGGGTCATGCATGACATGACGATACGACCACGCTTGTCGTTCTCGTCGGTGTACTGCTTGACGGCGCATTGGCGGCAGGCGCCAACACTGCCCAGGGCAGGGTGCCAGCAGAAATACGGGATATCGAGGCCCAGCGACAGACATGCCTGTAACAGGTTGTCTGCCCCATCGACTTCGAGATCTTTGCCGTCTACGTGGATAGTGGCCATGGTTCAAAGGTCTTCGTTGGCCCGGTGTCAGCGGGCGTGGCTAATGGAATCTTGTTATGCGTTCGAAGCAACCCAGCCTTACGGCGTTATCGAACGATCAGAAGGGGGCACGGACCCCCTTCATTCAGAGCGTTACGCGCCGATAACAATCGGGCGTGCCAGAGGTGGAACACCGGGTTTTGCTTGCGCAATACCGGCTTCGAACTCTGGACGGAAGTACTTGATCGCGCTGCCCAACGGTTCCACGGCGCCCGGTGCGTGAGCACAGAACGTCTTGCCAGGGCCGAGGAAACCGACCAGACCCAGCAGGGTCTCGATATCGCCAGGCTGACCTTCGCCGTGTTCGATCGCCATCAGCAGCTTGACGCTCCACGGCAGACCATCACGGCAAGGGGTGCAGAAACCGCACGACTCACGGGCAAAGAACTGTTCCATGTTGCGCAGCAAGGAGACCATGTTGACGCTGTCGTCCACGGCCATGGCCAGGCCAGTACCCATACGGGTGCCAACCTTGGCGATGCCGCCGGCGTACATTTGTGCGTCCAGGTGCTCGGGCAACAGGAAGCCGGTACCGGCGCCGCCTGGCTGCCAGCACTTGAGCTTGAAGCCGTCGCGCATGCCGCCGGCGTAGTCTTCGAACAGCTCGCGAGCGGTCACGCCGAATGGCAGTTCCCACAGGCCAGGGTTCTTCACTTTGCCGGAGAAGCCCATCAGCTTGGTGCCGTGGTCTTCGCTGCCTTCGCGGGCGAGGGATTTGTACCAGTCAACGCCGTTGCCGATGATGGCCGGTACGTTGCACAGGGTTTCCACGTTGTTCACGCAGGTCGGCTTGCCCCATACGCCCACAGCGGCCGGGAACGGCGGCTTGGAGCGCGGGTTGGCGCGACGGCCTTCGAGGGAGTTGATCAGTGCGGTTTCTTCACCGCAGATGTAACGCCCGGCGCCGGTGTGCACGAACAGTTCGAAGTCGAAACCCGAACCGAGGATATTCTTGCCCAGCAGGCCTGCTGCCTTGGCTTCTTCGACGGCACGGCGCAGATGCACCGCTGCAGTGGTGTATTCGCCACGCAGGAAGATATAGCCACGGTAGGTTTTCAGTGCGCGGGCACTGATCAGCATGCCTTCGATCAGCAGATGGGGCAGTTGCTCCATCAGCATGCGGTCTTTCCAGGTGTTGGGTTCCATTTCATCGGCGTTACACAACAGGTAACGGATGTTCATGGATTCGTCTTTGGGCATCAGCCCCCACTTCACACCCGTCGGGAAGCCGGCACCGCCGCGACCCTTGAGGCCTGCGTCTTTCACGGTCTGGACGATATCGTCCTGGGCCATGTCGGCGAAGGCCTTGCGCGCAGCGGCGTAGCCGTCCTTGGCCTGGTACTCGTCGAGCCACACGGGCTCGCCGTCGTCACGCAGGCGCCAGGTCAGCGGGTGGGTTTCTGCCGAACGCTTGATCAGGTTGGCAGGGCCGAATGAAGTCAGGCTCATGGGTAGGCCTCCAACAACGTGGCGACGCCAGCAGGCTGCACGTCACCGAATGTGTCGTCGTCGATCATCAACGCCGGCGCCTTGTCGCAGTTGCCCAGGCAGCACACCGGCAGCAGCGTAAAGCGGCCGTCCGGGGTGGTCTGACCGAGGCCGATGCCCAGCTTGTTCTGGATTTCGCCGACCACGGATTCGTGGCCACCGATGTAGCAGACCATGCTGTCGCACACGCGGATGATGTGGCGGCCGACCGGCTGACGGAAGATCTGGCTGTAGAACGTAGCCACGCCTTCAACGTCGCTGGCAGGGATGCCCAGCAGTTCGCCGATGGCGTAAATCGCGCCGTCCGGTACCCAGCCGCGTTCCTTCTGAACGATCTTCAGGGCTTCGATCGACGCCGCGCGCGGGTCTTCGTAGTGATGCATCTCATGCTCGATGGCCGAGCGCTCGGTTTCGCTCAGGGCGAAACGGTCTGTCTGGATAAGCGTGCTGTTCATGCTTAGCGGTCCACGTCGGCCATAACGAAATCGATACTACCCAGGTACGCAATCAAGTCCGCGACCATTTCACCTTTGATCACCGAAGGGATCTGTTGCAGGTGCGGGAAGCTTGGGGTGCGAATCCGGGTGCGGTAGCTCATGGTGCCGCCATCGCTCGTCAGGTAATAACTGTTGATGCCCTTGGTCGCTTCGATCATCTGGAAGGATTCGTTGGCCGGCATCACCGGGCCCCACGAAACTTGCAGGAAGTGCGTGATCAAGGTCTCGATATGCTGCAGCGTGCGTTCTTTAGGCGGCGGCGTGGTCAGCGGGTGATCCGCCTTGTACGGGCCGGCCGGCATGTTGCGCATGCACTGTTCGATGATTTTCAGGCTCTGGCGCATTTCTTCGACGCGCACGATGCAACGATCGTAGGCATCGCCGTTGGCTGCCAGCGGGACTTCGAATTCGAAGTTCTCGTAGCCGGAATACGGGCGCGCCTTGCGGATATCGAAGTCACAACCGGTGGAGCGCAGGCCGGCACCGGTGACGCCCCATTCCAGGGCCTCTTTGGTGTTGTAGGCGGCAACGCCGATGGTACGACCACGCAGGATGCTGTTGTCCAGAGCGGCTTTCTGGTACTCGTCCAGACGCTTGGGCATCCAGTCGATGAATTCCTTGACCAGGCGATCCCAGCCGTTCGGCAGATCGTGGGCAACGCCGCCGATGCGGTACCAGGCCGGGTGCAGACGGAAACCGGTGATGGCCTCGATCACCTTGTAAGCGCGCTGACGGTCGGTGAACGTGAAAAACACCGGGGTCATGGCGCCCACGTCCTGGATATAGGTACCCAGGAACAGCAGGTGGCTGGTGATACGGAAGAATTCGGCCATCATGATGCGGATGGTGTCGACCCGGTCCGGCACTTTGATACCGGCCAGCTTCTCGACCGAGAGCACGTACGGCAGGTTGTTCATCACGCCGCCGAGGTAATCGATCCGGTCGGTGTACGGGATGAAACTGTGCCAGGACTGGCGTTCGGCCATTTTCTCGGCGCCACGGTGGTGGTAACCGACGTCAGGCACGCAGTCGACGATCTCTTCACCGTCCAGCTGCAGGATGATGCGGAAGGCACCGTGAGCCGAAGGGTGGTTCGGCCCCAGGTTGAGGAACATGTAGTCCTCGTTTTCACCGGAGCGTTTCATGCCCCAGTCTTCCGGGCGGAAGCGCGCAGCTTCCTCTTCCAGCTGCACCTTGGCCAGGGTCAGGCTGTACGGATCGAACTCGGTAGCACGGGCCGGGAAGTCCTTGCGCAGCGGGTGACCTTCCCAGGTCGGCGGCATCATGATGCGCGACAGGTGCGGGTGGCCTTTGAAATCGATGCCGAACATGTCCCAGACTTCACGCTCGTACCAGTTGGCGTTCGGCCAGATACCGGTCACGGTAGGGACACTCAGGTCTTTTTCAGACAGGGCCACCTTGATCATGACGTCGCTGTTACGTTCCAGCGACATCAGGTGGTAGAAGACGGTGAAGTCTGCACCCGATGGCAGGCCCTGACGCTTGGTACGCAGACGTTCGTCCACGCCGTGCAGGTCATAGAGCATGACGTAGGGTTTTGGCAGGTTGCGCAGGAAGGTCAGTACTTCGACCAGTTTTGCGCGGCTAACCCAAAGCACCGGCATGCCGGTGCGCGTGGCCTGGGCGGTGAACGCCTCAGGGCCAAAACGGGTATTGAGTTCGACAACCACATCTTGGTCGTCAGCCTTGTAAGGCGGGATGTACAGAGCGGAGCCTGCAGTCATGGTTTTTTATCGCTTTCGGTCAACGTAAAGAATGAAGCCAGTGATTCGTTCTATTGAGTAGAAACGGCGCTGGATCAGACTTCGTCGGGGCTGCGCAGGTTGGTTACCTGAATACGCTGTTCGCGGCGCTGTTCCTTTTGCGATGGCATCTCGGCGCGGTACACGCCTTGTTCGCCAACGACCCAGGAAAGTGGGCGACGCTCCTGGCCAATCGACTCTTGCAAGAGCATCAAGCCTTGCAGAAAAGCCTCAGGGCGGGGCGGGCAGCCGGGTACGTAAACGTCCACAGGCAAGAACTTGTCGACCCCTTGAACCACGGAGTAGATGTCGTACATGCCACCGGAGTTGGCGCACGAACCCATGGAAATGACCCATTTAGGTTCAAGCATTTGCTCGTAGAGACGCTGGATGATCGGCGCCATCTTGATAAAGCAGGTCCCGGCAATAACCATGAAATCCGCCTGACGCGGCGAAGCCCGGATAACCTCGGCGCCAAAGCGCGCGATGTCGTGGGGCGCCGTGAAGGCGGTGGTCATTTCCACATAGCAGCACGACAGGCCGAAGTTGTACGGCCACAGGGAATTTTTACGTCCCCAGTTGACCGTGCCGTTCAGCACGTCTTCGAGCTTGCCCATGAAAATGTTTTTGTGGACTTGATCTTCTAACGGATCGGCAACGGTTTCCCGTGTGCCGATCGGGTATTGCTCGTTAGGAGCATCCGGGTCGATCCTGGTGAGTTCGTATTGCATCGCCAAAGCCTCATTGTTTCAGCTTGGCCTGCCGCTTACGACGAGCTTCCGGTGCCCAATCAAGAGCACCCACCCGAAATAGGTAGACAAGGCCTGCCAACAGAATTGCTATGAAAACGAGAGCTTCGACGAATCCGGTCCAGCCGCTTTCGCGAACAGACACAGACCAGGCAAAGAGAAAGAGGGCTTCGATATCGAAGATCACGAACAGCATCGCGACCAGATAGAATTTGGCTGAGAGCCGCAAGCGGGCGCCACCGGTAGGTAGCATGCCGGACTCGAACGGTTCATTTTTGCTGCGACCCCAGGCTTTTGACCCAAGGAGGCTGGAGACGCCAAGCATGAAGGCACAGAGGCCGACAACGCCGAGAAGGAAAATGGCAAAGCCCCAGTTGTGGGCTATGAGTCCTGTCGCTTCGGGCATGCTGGAAATCCTTAACAGAGAGCAAAGGTCTCTGAGCTAGAAAAGGTGATAAAGCAGTGACGTTATGTCGCAGTGCTATTGATTGCCGGGATTTTATGGCTAAACACCCAGCAAGTAAATTTTCTAAGATGAATTAATTCAGTCCTTTAGTTGTAGAACCTCCATCAATGTCTATGCAGGCCTTGAACTGTGGGCGTTACAGCGTTTTCCAGTGTTTGTTTTTCAGTGTTCATGTATTCAACAAAAGCAACTCGTAATGATAATTAATATCGTTTGAGTGGTTATTTGTTGTGTCGCTATGTCGCAGGCCTGTAGAACTTGGCTTATATAAGCGCTGTTAGCAAGTTTGGAACTTGGCTTTTTAACCCGGTCTGGCGATCGAAGCATGGATCTGGGTCAGTGTTTTGTCGGATGGGCAGGGCAGCGGGATGTCTTTCTGTGGGAGCGGGCTTGCTCGCGATGCTGATAACTCGGTCCTCCAGGCAGGCGCGGTGATGCCATCGCGAGCAAGCCCGCTCCCACAGGGGAGGGGTGAACAAGTCGCCGGGCAAAAAAACGCCCCGAACCAGTCGGGGCGTCATGGGCATGGCATTGCGTTTGTTCTTTACAGGCTGGGCAATGGCCGTGGTTCCATTATCAGTGGAACTGTTCTTCTTCTGTAGAGCCGGTCAGGGCGGTAACCGAAGACGAACCACCCTGGATCACGGTGGTCATGTCGTCGAAGTAGCCAGTGCCCACTTCCTGCTGGTGCGCCACAAAGGTGTAGCCTTTGGCTGCGTCAGCAAATTCCTGCTCTTGCAGTTTCACGTAGGCGGTCATGTCGTTGCGGGCGTAGTCGTGCGCCAGGTTGAACATGCTGTGCCACATGTTGTGGATACCCGCCAGGGTGATGAACTGGTGTTTGTAGCCCATTGCCGACAGCTCGCGCTGGAATTTGGCGATGGTCGCGTCGTCCAGGTTTTTCTTCCAGTTGAAGGAAGGCGAGCAGTTGTACGACAGCAACTGGTCCGGGTATTCCTTTTTGATTGCTTCGGCAAAGCGGCGCGCCTCTTCCAGATCCGGCTTGGCGGTTTCACACCAGATCAGGTCGGCATACGGCGCGTAAGCCAGGCCACGGGCAATGGCTTGATCAAGGCCGGCACGTACTTTATAGAAGCCTTCCTTGGTGCGCTCGCCAGTCACGAATGGCTGGTCGTACGGGTCGCAATCGGAAGTCAGCAGGTCAGCCGCGTTGGCGTCGGTACGAGCCAGAATGATGGTCGGCGTACCGGCAACGTCAGCTGCCAGACGTGCTGCTGTCAGTTTCTGCACAGCTTCCTGAGTCGGAACCAGTACCTTGCCACCCATGTGACCGCATTTTTTCACCGAGGCCAGCTGGTCTTCGAAGTGAACGCCTGCAGCGCCCGCTTCGATCATGCTTTTCATCAGCTCGTAAGCGTTGAGTACGCCGCCGAAACCGGCTTCAGCGTCAGCCACGATCGGTGCGAAGTAGTCGATATAACCCTGGTCGCCCGGGTTTTTACCGGCTTTCCACTGAATCTGGTCTGCACGACGGAATGAGTTGTTGATGCGCTTGACCACGGTTGGAACGGAGTCCACCGGGTACAGCGACTGATCCGGGTACATGGATTCGGCAGAGTTGTTGTCTGCCGCCACTTGCCAACCCGACAGGTAGATAGCCTGGATACCGGCTTTAACCTGTTGTACCGCTTGGCCCCCGGTCAGGGCGCCCATGCAGTTGACGAAATCTTTCTCAGGACGGAAGGACGGGTGTGCGCCCTGTGTCACCAGTTTCCACAGCTTGTCGGCACCCATTTTTGCAAAGGTGTGCTCGGGTTGAACCGAGCCGCGCAGGCGGACCACGTCAGCAGCGGAGTAATCGCGAGTCACGCCTTTCCAGCGTGGGTTTTCGGCCCAGTCTTTCTCAAGGGCTGCAATTTGCTGTTCGCGTGTCAGTGCCATGGTGATAAACCTCGTCGCATAGGTCTGGGTTGAAAAATGGTTGCTCCACCAGGCACACAACACTGTTGTTTGTATAAGTGCGTGAATGGCGGCTCGCTACGGGCAGTACACGCCCCAGGGCCTTTGCGGGGCCTCTGATCAGCGGGAGCGGGGCCATCATGCCTTTGCATTTTTGAGGCGTCAAATGTTTTGTAGTGCTTTTTTTATAACACTACATAATTTGCGAAAAACGACTCGTCGGTCAGTTTTGGCCCTTTTGGTCGAGTACATCGACTTTGACCCGAATGGTCATGTCATCCCGGCTTTGCGTAGAGTAGCTGCGGGTTTGCGGCGGATTGTCAGTCTGGTTAAGAGCGTTGTTGCCCGCCACGGTTATCCATTGCCCCAGAGGGCCGCTGACTTGTGTGTCGGTACTTTGCGTGTTCACTACATCGGGTTGCTCCTGGCTCATGCGATCGCGAGTCGTACTGATCGCCAGGTGTACCGTTTCACCTGTGACGCTGGCGGTCACGTAAAAACCCCGGGTGACGTTGCGGTAGTCGGTCTGGGTAAGCAAGCGGCCGTAGGCGTCGGTCTGGGTGCTGGTCAGCGGTACGCTCTGGCCGATCTGGATAAATGCCGGGGTGCCTTCGCTGGTCTGGATTTGCTGGGTGCCGCCGTCGCGGCTGGCGGTGCTGATCACCCGGGTGTCCGGATCATTAGTGGCCAGGTTGTTGTCACTGGTATCGACCGTGATCAGCAGGCGCCGGGCGGGTGTGTCGAGTTGCGCCAGCAGGTCTTCGAGGTTCTGGATTTTCGAGGCGCCTGCCTCGACGATCAGTTGGTTGCCATAGGCGCTGACTTTGCCGTTTTTGCCGATAAAGTTCTGCGCGATGGGCAGCAATTCTGCACTGGTGCGGTTTTGCAGGGTGATGACGCGGGTGTCGGCGATCGCGCTGAAGCTAGCGATCAGCAGCAGGCCAGCGATGAAGGGGCGTAGGGACATGTCCATTATCTCCGCAATGCTTGAAAGGGCTGGGTCTGAGTGTGCCAGATAGCAAAACGCCCTGCGATCCGGGGATGGCAGGGCGTTTTGCAAAACTGCTGTGGGAGCAAGCCTGCTCGCGAAGTTCTCAAGAGTGCCGCGCTAGCAGCCTTCGCGAGCAGGCTCGCTCCCACAGAGATGGGCGTGGCAGTTAGCTCACCCGCACCATATCAACGTGGGGAATCCCTGCTTCGAGGAATTCATCGCTGACGATCTTGAAGCCAAGGCGCTCGTAGAAGGGTGTGGCATGCACTTGGGCGCTGAGCATTTGTTGCTTGAGGCCACGTTTTTCGGCTTCAAGAATCGTGGCCTGCATCAGTGCGTCGCCAACCTTCAGGCCGCGCCAGTCCTTGAGAACCGATACGCGGCCGATATGGCCGTCCGGCAGGAGCCGGGCGGTACCAATCGGGAAGTCGCCTTCATAGGCCAGAAAATGCACGGCATCGGCATCGTCTGCATCCCACTCCAGTTCTGGAGGTACAGATTGTTCGGCAATAAATACCGCCTCACGAATGCGTCGAAGTTCGGCGTTGTCCTTTTGCCAGTCGGCGACACGTACGTGAATGCTATTCATCAGCGAACCCCAGGCTTCCTTGTTTAACCAGCTCGCAGAGCAGGTTGCGTCCATCTTCATCGGCCAGCCATGTGCCGAGGTTGTCACTGTGCAGCGCGTCGGCGGCACAGATCATTTTCAGCAGTTCGCGCAGCTTGCCCGGCAGCAGGCGGCTTTGGCCGCTGGCGAACAACAACAGGTCGTCATCGACCTCGGACCATGCCAGGCGTGCGCTCGGGTTGCGGATCAGGATCGCGCCCTGTTCCAGGCTACCCAACAGGTCTTCTTCTTCGAGTTCAGGGCCGACCACGAGTTCCGGATAACGTGGCTCGGTCATGAACTGGCCGAACCAGGTCAGCAGCATGCGCTCGTCGCTCATGTGCTCGGTCAGCAGGCTCTTGAGGCGATCAAGGGCGTCGTGCTGGATCTGGTGCGGGTCGCTGGCCGGTTGCGCGTCAGCGTCGGTGTAGCGATCTTCGTCCGGCAGGTACTGGCTGAGGAAGTCGGTGAAGTGGGTCAGTACTTCAGCGGCGCTCGGTGCACGGAAGCCCACCGAGTAGGTCAGGCAGTCGTCTACGGCTACGCCACAGTGGGCCAGGCGCGGTGGCAGGTAGAGCATGTCGCCGGGCTCAAGGGTCCACTCGTCGGTGGCCTGGAAATCAGCGAGGATACGCAGGTCCGCGTGCTCCAGCAGCTTGCTGTCGGAGTCGCACATCTGGCCGATCTGCCAGTGACGCTTGCCATGACCCTGCAGCAGGAACACGTCGTAGTTGTCGAAGTGCGGACCAACACTGCCACCTGGGGCGGCGTAGCTGATCATCACGTCGTCGATACGCCAGCTCGGCAGGAAGCGGAAGTTTTCCAGCAGTTCATTGACTTCAGGCACGAACTGATCAACGGCCTGCACCAGCAGAGTCCACTCGCGCTCTGGCAGTTTGCCGAATTCGTCTTCGGCGAACGGACCGCGGCGCAGTTCCCATGGGTGCTCGCCGTGTTCGATGATCAGGCGCGATTCGACTTCTTCTTCAAGGGCCAGACCGGCCAGTTCGTCGGCGTCGATCGGGCTTTCGAAGTCAGGAATTGCCTGGCGCACCAGCAGCGGTTTTTTCTGCCAGTAGTCGCGCATGAACTCGCGCGCAGTGATGCCGCCCAGAAGTTGAAGAGGAATGTCAGGATTCATGTGTAACCTATTGAAAAATTGCACTTTGTAATCGGGAATAAAAACGCCCGGCACGGCCGGGCGTTAATAGGTCGTTGCAGCGATCAGATGCGCTTGGCTTGCTCGACGGCGTTGCCAATGTAGTTGGCCGGAGTCAGCAGCTTCAGCTCGGCTTTGGCCGCTTCCGGCATTTCAAGGCCGTCGATGAAAGTTTGCAGTGCTTCAGGGCTGATGCCCTTGCCGCGGGTCAGCTCTTTGAGCTTTTCGTACGGGTTTTCGATGTTGTAACGACGCATCACGGTCTGGATCGGCTCGGCCAGGACTTCCCAGCAGGCGTCCAGGTCAGCAGCGATTTTCTGTGCATTCAGTTCAAGCTTGCTGATGCCCTTGAGGCTGGCTTCGTACGCGATCACGCTGTGAGCAAAGCCCACGCCGAGGTTGCGCAGTACGGTGGAGTCGGTCAGGTCGCGCTGCCAGCGGGAGATTGGCAATTTGCTGGCCAGGTGCTGGAACAGGGCGTTGGCGATACCCAGGTTGCCTTCGGAGTTTTCGAAGTCGATCGGGTTGACCTTGTGCGGCATGGTCGAGGAACCGATTTCGCCGGCAATGGTGCGCTGCTTGAAGTAGCCCAGGGAGATGTAGCCCCAGATATCGCGATCGAAGTCGATCAGGATGGTGTTGAAGCGGGCGATGGCGTCGAACAGCTCGGCAATGTAGTCGTGCGGCTCGATCTGGGTGGTGTACGGGTTGAAACCCAGGCCCAGCTCGTCTTCGATAAAGGCGCGGGCGTTTTCTTCCCAGTCGATCTGCGGGTAGGCCGACAGGTGGGCGTTGTAGTTGCCCACGGCGCCGTTGATCTTGCCCAGCAACGGTACACCAGCGACTTGAGCGATTTGACGCTCCAGACGGTAGACCACGTTGGCCAGCTCTTTGCCCAGGGTGGTCGGCGAAGCCGGTTGACCGTGGGTGCGGGACAGCATGGGTACGTCGGCGAACTTGATCGCCAGTTCGCGGATGGCTTCTGCGGTTTGACGCATCAGCGGCAGCATCACGTCATCACGACCTTCACGCAGCATCAGGGCGTGGGACAGGTTGTTGATGTCCTCGCTGGTGCAGGCAAAGTGGATGAACTCACTGACGTTGGCCAGTTCAGGCAGCTTGGCGGCCTGTTCTTTGAGCAGGTACTCAATGGCTTTGACGTCGTGGTTGGTGGTGCGCTCGATCTCTTTGACGCGTTCGGCGTGCTCAAGAGAGAAGTTCTCGGCCAGTTCATTCAGAACGGCGTTGGCTTCGGCAGAGAAGGCCGGGACTTCAGGGATGGCAGCGTGGGCGGCCAGGCGCTGGAGCCAGCGAACTTCAACCAGAACGCGAGCACGGATCAAGCCGTATTCGCTGAAAATTGGGCGCAGGGCCTGGGTTTTGCCGGCGTAGCGGCCGTCAACAGGGGAAACCGCAGTGAGCGAAGAGAGCTTCATGGGGTGTTCTCGGACAGTCGGGCAACGAAATGGGGCGCGTATCATACATGAAAAAACGGCCGGTCCGTTGCCAAGTGACCGGCGTCATACGCGTATCGATTTTAAATTCTGTGCCTGCCGGCGTGTTTCAGTTGCCGCGCAGCATCGGGTAAAGCTCTTTGAGCAGCTTGCGTCGGCTGATGACCAGCTGCCAGCGGTGGCCGCCCAATTGGCGCCACAGCCTTGCGCAGCGGATACCGGCCAGCAGCAGGGCGCGAATTTTTGCCGCGTTGTTCGGTTGTTGCAGGTTGCGCATGTCGCCGTGTACCTGGATACGCTGGCGCAGGGTGCTCAGGGTGTCCTGGTACAACGCGCCACAGGCGGCCACCACGTTTTCATGGGCCGGGCCGAAATGCTCGACCTGGGACTGGATCTGCGGCAGGCGCTTGCCGATCAGCTCCAGCATGTCGTCCCGCTTGGCCAGTTGGCGCTCAAGGCCGAGCATCGACAGTGCGTAACGCAGGGGCTCGCGCTGCAGGGTGTTGGGATCGCGCTCAAGAGCACCGATCAGGGCACGATAGCCTTCGCGCAGGTTGATGTCGTCGCCGCCAAAGACTTCCAGGGTGTCCTTGGGGTCACGCACCAGCAGGCTGCCGAGCATGCAGCTCAGGTCGGCTTCGCTGACCTGGCCGGTCTTGGCAATTTTATCCACCAGCACTGCGGCCAGAAATACGCCGCCGAGGGCTACCAGTTGCTCCTGAGTGGCGTTCATGGGCGTTTGCCCTTGCTCGACCAGGGCTCGGCCACTTCGATCACGCCGCCGCCCAGGCAGACTTCGCCGTCGTAGAACACCACGGACTGGCCGGGGGTGACCGCGCGTTGCGGGTCGTCGAAGGTGGCGCGGTAGCCGTTGGCGGTTTTTTCCAGGGTGCAGGGTTGATCGCTCTGACGATAGCGAACCTTGGCCGTCAGGCGCAGCGGGGTGCTCAGGTCGATCGGATTGACCCAGTAGATCTCGGAGGCGAGGAGGGCGCCGGAGAACAGCCACGGGTGGTCATTGCCCTGGCCGACGATCAGCTCGTTGTGCTCCAGATCCTTGACCAGCACGTACCACGGCTCGTCGCTGGCGTCCTTGAGGCCGCCAATGCCCAGGCCCTGGCGCTGACCGATGGTGTGGTACATCAGGCCATGATGGCGGCCGATCACTTCACCTTCTGTGGTCTTGATCTCGCCCGGCTGTGCCGGCAGGTATTGCTTCAGGAAATCGCTGAAGCGGCGTTCGCCGATAAAGCAGATCCCGGTGGAGTCTTTTTTCTTCGCGGTGGCCAGATCGTGTTTTTCCGCAATGCGGCGCACTTCCGGTTTTTCCAGCTCGCCTACCGGGAACAGGGTGCGGGCGATCTGTTCGCCGCCGACGGCGTGCAGGAAGTAGCTCTGGTCTTTGTTCGGGTCCAGGCCCTTGAGCAGCTCGGTACGGCCGTCAATGTCGCGACGGCGCACATAGTGGCCGGTAGCAATCAGGTCGGCGCCCAGCATCAGGGCGTAGTCCAGGAAAGCCTTGAACTTGATTTCGCGGTTGCACAGGATGTCCGGGTTCGGCGTGCGACCGGCCTTGTATTCGGCCAGGAAGTGCTCGAACACGTTGTCCCAGTACTCGGCGGCAAAGTTGGCGGTGTGCAGCTTGATGCCGATTTTGTCGCACACGGCCTGGGCGTCTGCCAGATCATCCATGGCGGTGCAGTAATCCGTTCCGTCGTCTTCCTCCCAGTTCTTCATGAACAGGCCTTCCACCTGGTAGCCCTGCTCCATAAGCAGAACGGCGGAAACGGAAGAGTCGACACCGCCGGACATGCCGACGATGACGCGCTGTTTTTCGGGGGCGACTAGGGCTGGATCACGCATAAGGATTCAATGAGTGTCTTGAAAAAGGACGCGATTCTAGCAGGCCCGAGCGCTCAAGGCTAAACCGAAGGGCGGATTAACGTCAGGTCGAACAGTTTGCCGCCCAGATAATCATCGATGCACTGCAGGGTCAGCTCGCTGCGCCAGCGTTCGCGCTGTGCAAGCAATTCGTCGCGAGTCAGCCACAGCGGGCCAATGATGCCGGTGTCCAGCTGGTAGTCGGGGTGGTGCTTGAGCGCCTTGCCGGCAAAGCAGATGCGCTGGTAGGTCACGCCGTTGCTGGGAGCGGTGTAGAGGTAAATGCCGATCACACCGGTCAGTTCGACGTCATAGCCGGTTTCTTCGAGGGTTTCGCGGATGGCGGCCTCGATCAGGCTTTCGTCGGGGTCCAGATGACCGGCCGGTTGATTGAGCACGGCGCGGTCGCGCTTGAGTTCTTCGACCATCAGGAAGCGGCCATTGTCTTCGACGACAGTGGCGACGGTGATGTGGGGTTTCCATTCCATGGGGTGGGTCTCGGTTTATAGGTGGATGCATATCCCCTGTGGGAGCGGGCTTGCTCGCGATGCAGGCGCTTCGGTCTGTGCTTTTTACGCGGTGATGCTATCGCGGGCAAGCCCGCTCCCACCGGGTTTGTGTAGGCCGTAAAAACACAAACCCCGGCGTCGTGGGCCGGGGTCTGTGGTGTTGCCTGTTGCCCTTATACCGAAGCGATGATCGCGTTCAGTGTGGCGCTAGGGCGCATTACCTTGCTTACCTTGTCGGCATCGGCGTGGTAGTAACCACCGATATCGACCGGCTTGCCCTGCACGGCGTTGAGTTCGGCAACGATTTTTGCCTCGTTCTCGGCCATGGCTTTTGCTACTGGAGCAAATTGGGCTTGCAGCTCTTTGTCTTCAGTCTGGGCAGCCAGGGCTTGTGCCCAGTACAGCGCCAGGTAGAAGTGGCTACCGCGGTTGTCGATGTTGCCGACTTTGCGCGATGGCGATTTGTTGTTGTCGAGGAACTGACCGGTAGCCTGGTCCAGGGTCTTGGCCAACACCAACGCTTTCGGGTTGTTGTAGGTTGTGCCCAGGTGCTCCAGGGATGCCGCCAGTGCCAGGAACTCACCCAGCGAGTCCCAGCGCAGGAAGTTTTCTTCCAGCAACTGTTGAACGTGTTTCGGGGCCGAGCCGCCGGCGCCGGTTTCGAACAGGCCGCCGCCATTCATCAGCGGTACGATCGACAGCATTTTGGCGCTGGTGCCCAGTTCCATGATCGGGAACAGGTCGGTCAGGTAGTCACGCAGCACGTTGCCGGTTACCGAGATGGTATCCAGGCCAGCGCGGGTGCGCTCCAGAGTGAACTTCATGGCCTCTACCGGCGCCATGATGCGAATGTCCAGGCCGCTGGTGTCGTGATCTTTCAGGTAGGTTTCAACCTTTTTGATCATTTCGGCGTCGTGGCTACGCTTTGGATCGAGCCAGAACACGGCTGGAGTGTTGCTGGCGCGGGCACGGTTGACGGCCAGCTTGACCCAGTCGCGGATCGGCGCGTCTTTGGCCTGGCACATGCGCCAGATATCGCCTTCCTCGACGTTCTGTTCCATCAGCACGTTGCCGTTGCTGTCAGTTACCCGCACAACGCCCGGGGTCTTGATCTGGAAAGTCTTGTCGTGGGAACCGTACTCTTCGGCTTTTTGCGCCATCAGGCCAACGTTTGGCACGCTGCCCATGGTGGTCGGATCGAAGGCGCCGTGTTTCTTGCAGTCTTCGATGGTGGCCTGGTAGATGGTGGCGTAGCAGCGATCCGGGATCACGGCCTTGGTGTCTTGCAGCTGGCCTTCGGTGTTCCACATCTTGCCGGAATCACGAATCATGGCCGGCATCGAGGCGTCGACGATTACGTCGCTCGGCACGTGCAGGTTGGTGATGCCTTTGTCGGAGTTGACCATGGCCAGCGCAGGGCGGTTGGCGTACACGGCTTCGATGTCGGCTTCGATTTCAGCCTGCTTCTCGGCTGGCAGCGCCTTGATGCGGGCGTACAGGTCGCCGATACCGTTGTTCAGGTTGAAACCGATTTCTTTGAGGACGTCAGCGTGTTTTTCCAGCGCATCCTTGTAGAACTCGGCCACGATCTGACCAAACATGATCGGGTCGGAAACCTTCATCATGGTGGCTTTCAGGTGAACCGAGAACAGTACGCCCTGCTTTTTGGCGTCTTCGATTTCGGCCGCTACGAACTCGCGCAGGGCTTTTTTGCTCATGACCGAGCAATCGATGATCTCACCGGCCTGGACGGCGGTTTTTTCTTTCAGGACGGTGGTGGTGCCGTCTTGAGCGATCAGTTCGATTTTAACGCTGCCCGGTGCTTCGATCAGGGCGGCTTTTTCGCTGCCGTAGAAGTCGCCTTCGCTCATGTGAGCAACGTGGGACTTGGAGTCTGCAGCCCAGGCGCCCATTTTGTGCGGGTGCTTGCGCGCGTAGTTCTTGACCGACAGCGGTGCGCGGCGGTCGGAGTTGCCTTCGCGCAGTACCGGGTTTACGGCACTGCCCATCACTTTGCTGTAACGCGCCTTGATTTCTTTTTCAGCGTCAGTGGTGACGGTTTCCGGGTAGTCCGGGATGTTGAAGCCCTGCGCTTGCAGTTCTTTGATCGCGGCCTGCAACTGCGGGACCGAGGCGCTGATATTGGGCAGCTTGATGATGTTGGCTTCAGGGGTAACGGCCAGGGCGCCCAGTTCGGCGAGGTGGTCTGCTACAGCCTTGTCACCCAATTGCTCGGGGAAGCTTGAGAGGATGCGGCCAGCCAGAGAGATGTCGCGCGTTTCAACGGCGATATCGGCGCTGGCGGTAAACGCCTCGATGATAGGCAGCAGTGAATAGGTGGCGAGCGCCGGAGCTTCGTCGGTGAAGGTATAGATGATCTTCGAACGGTTGGGCATTTCGGATTAACTCTCTTCTTTGCTGAGCGTGCTCAGATACTCGAGATGCGCAGGGTAGGCGCTTTCGTTCACAGTGAACAATGAGCCGAAAGTCGAGGTTCTTCGCGGTGATGTGAATGCATCAGTAGAGCGTCAAGCGGTCGGGCCGGGGTAACGGCCCAGCCTTTCTAGGCCTGAAAGACTCATTCCAGCATGTGTTTGCAGGTGACTCCATGGTCACCGGCGCAGTATACATAGGTCACCAAGGTTGCTGCGAGGGGGGCGGCCTAACACGAATCATCCATTGGTCTAAGTCCCTGCGGCAAAATGCCCTGATTTTTCGCGGTTTGCCCCGTGATTACGGGGTTTTTCGGCAACCTCAATTTTTCCTCGTGATGGCGCGGGCATAAAAAAACCGGCCGATTCGCATGATCGAATCGGCCGGTTTCTTGGGCAGCGGGTCAGACCGGGAGGCTGGTCACCTCTTGCGCGGTCGCTGAAGCGCTGGCTGGAACTTGAGCGTTGGTGATTGCAACAGCATGCAGGCCCTTGGGGCCCTGGATTATTTCGAAGCTCACGGGTTGGCCTGCCTTGAGCGTCTTGTAACCGTCCATCTGGATTGCCGAAAAATGCGCAAAAAAGTCGATCGGGTTTCCGTGTTCATCGATGCCTTCCTTGGCCTGCGTATTAATGAAGCCGAAGCCTTTGGCGTTGTTGAACCACTTGACCTTGCCTTGCATACTCATATCCCTCTGCTGCAAACAACTCCATCACTGGAGTATCATCCAGTCAACTCGCACAGAAACCAGTAAAAGTGGTTGACTGCGCGGACCATTTTTCCCCACTGTGGGTACTATATGGTTGTAACACCGTTTTACCGATAGTCAAGGTCACGCGGCGGCGGTGTTGAAATTTGACACCTTTGCCTCCATCACTGTAGTTGCACAACCAACGACGAACCTTTCTTTCCATGCATGCAATCAGCCAGACTCGACTAACATTTAATCAGGATCACCCCGATTTTGATGACGAAGACTCCGCTGGCTTGGCTGTGCAAGAGGCTAAGCCTGCGCTTCAGGCGCCGCCGATGTACAAGGTGGTTTTGTTTAATGATGACTACACGCCAATGGATTTCGTTGTAGAGATCCTTGAGGTGTTTTTTAACTTGAATCGCGAATTGGCGACCAAGGTCATGCTGGCCGTCCATACAGAAGGACGGGCTGTGTGCGGCATCTATACCCGCGACATTGCCGAGACCAAGGCAGCGCAGGTAAATCAGTACGCACGTGAAAGCCAGCATCCGCTACTCTGTGAAATCGAGAAGGACGGTTAACGCCGACCACTTGGGTATGAGGTGAAGCCATGTTAAATCGCGAGCTCGAAGTCACCCTCAATCTTGCCTTCAAGGAAGCCCGCTCCAAACGTCATGAATTCATGACGGTTGAGCACCTCCTTTTAGCGCTTCTGGATAATGAGGCGGCCGCAACCGTTCTACGCGCCTGTGGCGCAAACCTCGAAAAACTCAAGCATGACCTGCAAGAGTTTATTGATTCCACAACTCCCCTGATCCCCGTCCACGACGAAGACCGCGAAACGCAGCCAACCCTGGGTTTTCAGCGGGTCTTGCAGCGTGCCGTGTTCCACGTGCAGAGCTCTGGCAAGCGTGAAGTCACCGGCGCCAATGTGCTGGTAGCCATCTTCAGCGAACAGGAAAGCCAGGCCGTATTCCTGCTCAAGCAACAGAGCGTGGCGCGCATCGATGTGGTCAACTTTATTGCCCACGGCATCTCCAAGGTGCCCGGGCATGGCGAGCACAGCGACAGCGATCATGAGATGCAGGATGAAGAGGGCGGCGAATCGTCGTCTTCCAGCAATCCTCTGGACGCTTATGCCAGTAACCTGAATGAACTGGCCCGCCAGGGCCGGATCGATCCGCTGGTGGGTCGGGAAATGGAAGTTGAGCGTGTCGCCCAGATCCTGGCGCGTCGGCGCAAAAACAACCCGTTGCTGGTGGGTGAGGCAGGCGTGGGTAAAACCGCGATTGCCGAGGGTCTGGCCAAGCGCATCGTCGATAACCAGGTGCCTGACCTGCTGGCTAACAGCATCGTCTACTCCCTGGATCTCGGCGCCTTGCTGGCAGGTACCAAGTACCGTGGCGATTTCGAGAAGCGCTTCAAGGCGCTGCTGGGCGAGCTGAAGAAACGCCCGCAAGCGATCCTGTTTATCGACGAAATCCATACGATCATCGGTGCCGGTGCGGCTTCGGGCGGGGTGATGGATGCGTCCAACCTGCTCAAGCCGCTGCTGTCTTCGGGTGACATTCGCTGCATCGGTTCCACCACGTTCCAGGAATTTCGCGGGATCTTCGAAAAAGACCGCGCCCTGGCGCGCCGTTTCCAGAAAGTCGACGTATCCGAACCTTCGGTTGAAGATACCATCAGCATTCTGCGCGGGCTTAAAGGTCGTTTCGAGCAGCACCATGGCATCGAGTACAGCGATGAAGCCCTGCGCGCAGCGGCGGAGCTGGCCTCGCGCTATATCAATGACCGGCACATGCCCGACAAGGCCATTGATGTGATCGACGAGGCGGGTGCCTTCCAGCGTCTGCAACCGGTTGAAAGCCGGGTTAAACGCATTGAAGTCGCGCAGGTTGAAGATATCGTGGCGAAAATCGCCCGTATTCCGCCTAAACACGTCTCGGTCTCGGACAAGGAGCTGTTGCGCAACCTTGAGCGCGACCTGCGCCTGACCGTGTTCGGCCAGGATGCGGCGATCGATTCGTTGTCCACGGCAATCAAGTTGTCCCGTGCGGGGCTCAAGTCGCCGGACAAACCGGTCGGTTCGTTCCTGTTCGCAGGGCCCACCGGTGTCGGTAAAACCGAGGCAGCACGCCAGTTGGCCAAAGCTTTGGGTATCGAGCTGATTCGCTTCGACATGTCCGAGTACATGGAGCGCCACACCGTATCGCGTCTGATCGGTGCGCCTCCGGGCTATGTCGGTTTCGATCAGGGCGGTTTGCTGACCGAGGCCATCACCAAGCAACCTCACTGCGTACTGCTGCTCGATGAA
The DNA here is from genome assembly GCF_049896805.1 of Pseudomonas sp. TWR1-1-3. Classification (NCBI taxonomy): domain Bacteria; kingdom Pseudomonadati; phylum Pseudomonadota; class Gammaproteobacteria; order Pseudomonadales; family Pseudomonadaceae; genus Pseudomonas; species Pseudomonas sp. TWR1-1-3. Next base: position 29,400 of record NZ_JAFCUZ010000001.1, read on the forward strand.
ATCGAGAAGGCGCACCCTGAAGTCTTCAACCTGCTGCTGCAGGTCATGGACCACGGCACGCTGACCGACAACAACGGGCGCAAGGCGGACTTCCGCAACGTGATCGTCATCATGACCACCAACGCCGGTGCCGAAACCGCCTCTCGGGCTTCGATGGGCTTTGCCCATCAGGATCATGCTTCCGATGCCATGGAAGCGATCAAGAAGAGCTTCACCCCCGAGTTCCGTAACCGTCTGGACACCATTATCCAGTTTGGTCGCCTCAGCCATGAGGTTATCAAGCATGTGGTGGACAAGTTCCTTACCGAACTGCAGGCGCAGCTGGAAGACAAGCACGTGCAGCTCGAGGTGTCGGATGCGGCGCGTGGCTGGCTTGCAGCGGGTGGTTATGACGCGCTGATGGGGGCACGGCCGATGGCCCGTTTGATCCAGGACAAGATCAAGCGTCCGTTGGCTGAGGAGATTCTCTTTGGTGAACTGGCCGATCATGGCGGTGTGGTACACATCGACCTGGAAAACGGCGAGTTGACCTTCGAGTTTGAAACCGCAGTCGAAATGGCTTGATGTAACACCCTAGTCATAAAAGGCGCCTTCGGGCCAGTGACGATCAGTTGGGCGGGATGCAAAATCCCTGTGGGAGCGGGCTTGCTCGCGATTGGAACAGCGCGGTTTGATAGTTGAACCGCGTCGTCTGGATCGCGGGAAAGCCCGCTCCCACAATGCCCATGACTGGTTTGCATTGGTGCTTGGGCGCCTTTTTGCTGTCTGCGATCAAGCGGCCTGGGCCGACGCGGTATTGCGCTCCAGTACCGTATAGCCGAGTGCGGCAATATGATGATGGACGCGTCGGTAGTCGCGCAGCACCCGCTGGAAGATATCCCCGGATTCGGCCCAGGCCGTCTTGTCGTTCTGCAGCTTGCGAAAGTGCTCGCGGCTGGCGCTGGCTTCCAGCTTGCGCACGGTCTCCTTGTGGCCGATCAGAGCCTTGGCAGCGCTCACGTCCTCACGCAAAAACGCGGTAATGGCCAGGTTCAGGCTGTCCAGCAGGGCCAGGTGCATGGCCTGGATCTGGATCAGTTCGAATGAGGAAAAGCGTTCGCCACGGCGTGTGCGGCGAACAGCCAGTTGCGCGAGGTTGCCGAGGATGTCGCCGGCGTGCTCAAGGTTGATCACGAACATCAGCACTTCCTGGGCGCGATCGGCATCGTCATCGCTCAGGCCATCCTGGCCAATGTCTGCAAGATAGGCGCGGATCGCGGCACTTAGCAGGTCGATGGAGTGATCCAGTTGGCGCACCTTGTCCGCTGTGTCCGGATCGGGTTTCTCGAACAGCTGCAACACCTGGTTGAGCATCAGCGAGGTCATGTCCGCCAGGCGCAGGGCTTCGCGTACGGCATTGGACAGGCCGATATTGGCCACTTCAAGCCCGGCCTCGTCCAGGTATTGCGGCATGCCGGGGTCTGCTGGTGGCTCCTGCTGGGGAAACAGGTAAGTCAGCAGGCGTGCGCAAGGTTCGGTCAGGCCGATAAACACCACGGCCAGCAGCAGATTGAACGCGGTATGCAGGTAAACCACCCAATGTGCCAGGCCGATATCGCTGCGAGCCAGCAAGTTGGCTATCAGCGGCAGGCAGGGCAGCAGCGCCAAGGAGCCCAGCAGGCGCGCCAGCAAGTTGCCCATAGGCAGACGTCGCGCCACTGGCGAACTGGCGCTCATCACGGAGGGCAAGGCGCCGCCGATATTGGCGCCGAGCATCAAGGCGATGGCGGTGGCGGGCGTCATCAGGCCAGCACCTGCCAGCGAGGCGATCAACAGCACCACGGCGACACTGGAGTGGCAGATCCAGGTCAGCAGTACGGCAGCGACCACCGCGATGATCACATCGCCTTCCAGGCTTTGCATGATGGCGCGAAACGCCGAGGTGGCTTCCATATGCCCCAGAGTGGCGCTGAGCAAGCCCAGGGCCAGCAGCATCAGGCCCAGGCCTATCAGTGCGCAGCCGACGCTTTCAAACCGCGAATCATCGCGCAGGCGAAAGACGATATAACCTGTCAGCAAAATCACCGGCATTGCCAGCGATGTATCAAAACTCAGCAGTTGTACCACCAGGGTCGAGCCGATATTGGCCCCCAGCATCACGGCCAGGGCGGGCGCCAGGCCCAGGGTGCCGGCGGCGGTAAAGGACGTGGCCATGAGGCTGACCGCCGTACTGCTTTGCAGTACGCCGGTAATGCCGATGCCGCTCATCAGTGCCATCCAGCGGTTATTCAGATTGCGCCCCATCCAGTTGCGCAACTGGGTGCCAAACCCGCGCAGCAGGGCCGTGGAAATCATATGGGTGCCCCACAGCAAAAGTGCGATGGCGCCCGCGAGGTTGAGTAACAGAGTGGTTCCCGACATGAGGAATCTCCACAGAACACGCATTCATTTTTTGCGCGCGGGCTGGCGCGGTGTGGCGCCGGCCCGCGTTGTTTCAACTCAGTACCACTGCTTGAAACGGCGGATGTAGATCGTTTTCATCAGTTGCGCGACACAGCAATAGCTGAACAGGGTGGCCACCAGCCAAGGGAAATACGACAACGGCAGTGGTTCCAGGCCCACCATGGTGCCCAGGGGCGAGAACGGTACGTAGATACCCAGCACGATCACGATGAGGGTCATCATGATCACCGGCCATGCTGCAGTGCTCTGGAAGAACGGAATCTTGCGCGTGCGCAGCATGTGCACCACCAGGGTTTGTGACAGCAGTCCCTCAATAAACCAGCCGGACTGGAACAGGGTCTGCATTTCCACGCTGTTGGCCGAGAACACGTACCACATCAGGGCGAAGGTAGTGATGTCGAAGATCGACGACGTTGGCCCGATCCAGATCATGAAGCGGCCGATGTTCTTGGCGTCCCACTTGCGCGGTTTTTGCAGGTATTCCCTGTCCATCTTGTCCCACGGCAAGGCCAGCTGGGAGATGTCGTACATCAGGTTTTGCAGTAGCAGGTGGATCGACAGCATTGGCAGAAAAGGGATGAAGGCGCTGGCTACCAATACCGAGAACACGTTGCCGAAGTTGGAGCTGGCGGTCATGTTCAGGTACTTCATGATATTGCCGAAGGTCTCGCGCCCCTTGAGTACGCCTTCTTCGAGCACCATCAGGCTCTTTTCCAGGAGGATGATGTCAGCCGACTCCTTGGCGATATCCGTGCCGCTGTCTACCGAAATGCCTACGTCGGCATCGCGCAGGGCTGGCGCGTCATTGATACCGTCACCGAGAAAACCGACGGTATGGCCATTGGCTTGCAGCGCTTTCAGCACCCGGGATTTTTGCAGCGGGGTGAGCTTGGCAAACACCGTGCGCTGCTCAACCTCCAGTTGCAGTGCGGCGTCGTCCATTGTTTCGATTTGTGGCCCAAGCAGTGGCGTGCCTGGCTCCAGGCCCACCTGGCGGCAGATCTTGCTGGTGACAACTGCGTTGTCGCCGGTCAGTACCTTGACCGCTACGCCGATATCTTGCAGGGCGGCAATTGCCGGGCCGGCCGTTTCTTTTGGCGGATCGAGAAAGGTCAGCAGGCCGCGGATCACCAGGTCCCTTTCGTCAGCAGTGTTGTACTGCTTTTGCGCCTGAGTCTTGGGGATTTCACGGGTGGCTACCAGCAGCACGCGGAAGCCGTCCTCGTTGTACTCGCTGGCCAGGGCCAGCAATTGCTCACGACGTGTGGCATCCAGGGCAACACGGGTGTCGCCTTCCATGACATGGGTGGCGATGTCGAGCATCTCTTCGACAGCGCCCTTGCACACCAGCAGGTGATCGCCACGGGTGTCCTTGACGATGATCGACAGGCGTCGCCGCACGAAATCAAACGGCAGTTCATCTACCTTGCTGTAGTTGAGTGGCGCGTTGAACTTGGGGTCCTGGCGGGAAAACTGCACCACGGCCTGATCCATCAGGTTGCGAATGCCGCTCTGGTGATGGCTGTTGAGCCAGGCCAGCGCCAGTACCGACTCGTCGCGTTTGCCGCTGGCGTCGACATGATGCTCAAGGATGATGTGATCCTGGGTCAGGGTGCCGGTCTTGTCGGTGCACAGCACGTCCATCGAGCCCAGGTTCTGGATGGCATTGAGGCGTTTGACCACCACCTTGCGTTTGGCCATGGCGGTTGCGCCCTTGGCCAGGTTGGCGCTGACAATCATTGGCAGCATTTCCGGGGTCAGGCCCACGGCCACTGCCAGGGCAAACAGGAAGGCATCGCCCCAGTCGCCCTTGGAGAAACCATTGAGGAAAAACACAATGGGCACCATAACCAGCATAAAGCGGATCAACAGCCAGCTGACGCTGTTGACTCCGCGATCGAACGCGGTTTGCGTGCGCGAGCCGACGATGGCCTTGGCCAGCGAGCCAAAGTAGGTGCGCGGACCGGTGGCCACGACTACGGCGCGAGCAGTGCCACTGACCACGTTGGTGCCCATAAAGCAGATATTGGGCAGATCCAGCAGGTTGCTCTGGTCGGCGGCGGTGCTGGAGGCGGACTTTTGTGTCACATCGCCCAGGGTGTCGTACTTCTCCACCGGCAAGGCTTCGCCGGTCAGCACGGCCTGGCTGATAAACAGATCGCGGGATTCGATCAGGCGAATATCCGCCGGGATCATGTCCCCGGCCGACAGCTGCACGATATCGCCGGCTACCAGTTCGCGCATCGGTATTTCATGCACCGAGGTGCGGGTACCGCTGTTGTCGCGCCGCACCACGGTCGCGGTGGTGCGGACCATGGCCTTGAGGGCTTCGGCGGACTTGGCCGAGCGGTGCTCCTGCCAGAACCGCAGCAGGCTGCTGAGGCCAACCATCAGGCCAATGATGATCACTTTGGTCAGGTCGCCTTCTTCGCCATCGCGTTCTGGCAGCCAGTAGTCAGTGACAAAGCTGATCACGCCCAGGGTCAGCAGCACATAGATAAAAGGGTTATGCAGGGCCAGCAGAAACTGCACCAGTGCGTGAGGCGGCTTGTCGTGAGCCACTTCGTTGTAGCCATCGCTTTGCAGGCGTTCAGTGGCTTCCTGCTCGGTCAGGCCTGCGGTAGTGGCGCGTACATTGGCCAGGGTGGCCGAAAGGCCGTTTTGTGCTTCCCGAGCGGCACGCATGGACAGTTTATTGCTGTCGCTGGCGCTGTTCTTGTCCCGAACTTTAGTATTTTTTACGGCGCTCATGATGAGTACTCCTGTCGCCAACTCTTGACCGGGCATATATTGAATGGCCTTTTAAAAGGCGTGCCAATGTATGCCGAGTCGCAAACTTCGCAATCGGTTTAATTGAAGTGTTTAGTGCGCTTTAAAGTCCCGCTGCTGCGAAGTAATTAATACGCGGGCAGCGGGTGACTACTGGCTTCTTCCATAAGGAACTCCAGTGGGTTGGCAGGGTTTTAATTAATTGTGAATCAGCGCAAGAACCGACTCTGCGGGTCCTGGGTGTCGGCCATGCTCCAGCGCTGCTCCAGTTGGCCTGTGGCAGGGCTGACGCGCCAATGCACCTGGCGGTGCGCAGGTTTTGCCTCGGCAACGGTTGTGGAAAAGGGTGAGCGGGTCGAGCGGGCCAGGGTGGGCTCGCGTGAAAGTTTCACGCGCATGCTTGAGGCAAAGGCTTGAACGCCGGGTAGTACATGGGTTTTAAAGGTCATAACACACCTCGTGACCGGACTGTCGCCGGTGAGGTCGTTACGATGGAGCGTCAGGCTCTAGCGCAGTTGACCCCGCCGTGCAGGCGAGTCCTGTCAATGTCTGGATTTAGCGCCCGGATCGCCGTAGTGACGGTGACCGGACAGCGACTAGATACTGTGTCCATTGGCTTCTTTTGTGAAGTTTATAGGCGGCCTGAATGACCGGCCTGTGCAATCTACTCAGGCCGCGGGTGCAAGTCAATGTTTAAACCCGGCAAGTGTGGCTGGTACAGCCAGGGTTCAGGAAGTTTGGAAGTTAGGTTTGGGTATATAGCTAATAAGACAAAACAGTTACAGGAGTTCAAACTTTATATGTTGAGCCCTGATTGTGGGAGCGAGCCTGCTCGCGAAGGGATTACTGCGGTTTGCCCGAAAAATTGCGTCGTTTGCTTCGCGAGCAGGCTTGCTCCCACAGCAGACTCAAATCGCAGACAAACAAAAACGCCCGGCAGAGCCGGGCGTTTTGTATTGACTTGCTTAGCGAGCGCGGTAAGTGATGCGCCCTTTGCTCAAGTCATAGGGCGTCAGCTCGACGCGCACTTTGTCACCGGTAAGAATACGAATGTAGTTCTTGCGCATCTTGCCGGAGATATGCGCGGTTACGACGTGCCCATTTTCCAACTCCACACGAAACATGGTGTTGGGCAGGGTGTCGACGACAGTGCCTTCCATTTCGAAGCTGTCTTCTTTCGACATGCAGTAAAGCCCTCGGTGTCCAATGAATGGCCCGGTGCAACTGCGCCAGGCAAAAGCGGCGTGCATTGTGCCCGAAAAATGGGGGTTAAGCCAAGGGTTCAATCAAGAGAGCTCCATCTCTGATTGATTAAGAGCTCAATGGGCCGATATTCGGTCTTGTAATTCATCTTCTTGCAGTTCTTGATCCAGTACCCCAGATACAGCGCATCCAGCTCCAGGCGGCGCGCTTCGGCGATTTGCCAGAGGATTGCATAGCGCCCCAGGCTGCGCCGCTCTTCGTCGGGATCGTAGAAGGTGTAGACCGCCGACAGGCCATTGGGCAGCACGTCCGTGACGGCGACCGCCAATAAACGGCCATCAAGGCGGAATTCGTAAAACCTGGAAAACGCCAGGTCGCGCACCAGGAAGGTCGAAAATTGATCGCGACTGGGCGGGTACATATCGCCATCGGCATGGCGCTGCTCGATATAGCGCTGGTAAAGATCAAAGTTCTCTTCACTGAACGCCGGTTTTACCGCCTCTACCTGCAAGTCGGCATTGCGCTTGAAAATGCGTTTTTGCTGGCGGTTGGGCAGGAAGCGGGCAACAGGGATGCGCGCCGGGGTGCAGGCATCGCACTTCAGGCAATGCGGGCGATAAAGATGGTCGCCACTGCGCCGGAAACCCATCTCGGACAAATCGGCATAAACCTGCACATCCATCGGCTGGCTGGGGTCGAGGAACAGCGTGGTGGCCTGTTCGCCAGGCAAGTAGCTGCATGCGTGAGGTTGAGTGGCATAAAACTTCAAGCGCGCCAACTCGGTCATGATGAACCCTCGGAAAATCTTTAAATTAAGTGTAAGCCAGCGCGCAAAAGTCGCCTACTAAACCCACTGCGCAGTTGTGGGAAGATCCAGATGTTTTTGCAAATACTCGGCAAATATCTGGCGCGGGATTGAACGCGCTCCCAGGCTTTGCAGGTGATCTGTGGGCATCTGGCAGTCAATCAGCACAAACCCCCAGGCCTGCAGCTGTCTGACCAGCGTGGCGAAGCCGAACTTTGAGGCGTTGTCGGCACGGCTGAACATGGACTCGCCAAAAAACAACTGGCCCATGGCCAGGCCATACAATCCGCCCACCAGCTCACCGTTGTCCCAGACTTCCACCGAATGGGCATGGCCGCGGGCATGCAGTTCGATATAGGCGTTTTGCATGTCGTCGGTAATCCAGGTGCCATCCGCATAGTCTCGTGGAGCGGCACAGGCCTGGATCACGGCTGCGAAGTCGCGGTCAAAACTCACCTGGTAGCGTTGCTTGCGCAGCAGTTTGCCCAAACTGCGGGAGATATGCAGCTCTTCGGGAAACAGCACCGTGCGCGGATCAGGCGACCACCACAGGATTGGCTGGCCCTCGCTGAACCACGGAAAACAGCCATGGCGATAGGCCTGGATCAGCCGGTCGGCGGACAGGTCACCGCCAGCGGCCAGCAGGCCATTGGGTTCGCGCATGGCGTTGGCCAGTGGCGGAAATGTCAGGGTGTCGCGTTTTAACCAGGTCAGCATGGCATTGAGTCTTGCACAAGAAGGGGAGGGCGGCTGCAACTCTGTCACGCAAGTGCGGTCTCAGTCGATCTGCCAGTTAATTACAAGCTGTGTTTTGGTGGTGGTATAAGTCTTTGTCACAAAAGGTAATACATGCTCAAATTGGCGCTTCCCGGCGAGTTATGGCCAGCATGGCATCAGCGGCTCAAACCCGTACAATGGCCTGCCTGTATGAGCTGATCTAAACTGCTCCACGTTGCAGCACGCAATAATAAGGGCAGGGCTCATTTCAAGTCCGAACTTGTCGTCTGCTCGCTATGAGCAGTATTTTGCAGTCACATTAGTCAATTAATAGTTGGGCGCGCCACAGGCGCAGGAAAAGACCCGTTTTGAAGAAATCCACAGCAGCACCCAAAGCAGTTCCTCTCTGGCGTCAGCAATTGCACTACCGGCTCAAGGAAGGTGCATTGATCGCTATCGGCGCCCTGTGCCTGTTCCTGATGATGGCCCTGCTGACCTATGGCAAGGATGACCCCGGCTGGAGCCATAACAGCCGGGTTGTCGATGTACAGAACTTCGGCGGACCAGCCGGCTCCTACAGTGCCGACATCCTGTTTATGGTGCTGGGTTACTTTGCCTATATTTTTCCGCTGCTGCTGGCGGTCAAGGCCTACCAGATCTTCCGCGAGCGGCATCAGCCCTGGCAGTGGAGCGGCTGGCTGTTTTCGTGGCGTCTGGTCGGCCTGATTTTTCTGGTGCTCTCCGGTGCGGCGCTGGCCCATATCCATTTTCACTCTGCCTCGGGTCTGCCTGCGGGGGCGGGCGGTGCGCTGGGCGAAAGCCTGGGCGACCTGGCCAGGAATGCACTGAATATCCAGGGCAGTACCCTGCTATTGATTGCCTTGTTCCTGTTTGGCCTGACGGTGTTTACCGACCTGTCATGGTTCAAGGTCATGGACGTGACGGGCAAGATCACCCTCGACCTGTTCGAGCTGATCCAGGGCGCGGCCAACCGTTGGTGGGCCGAACGTAACGAGCGCAAGCAACTGCAGGCCAAGCTGCGCGAAGTGGATGCCCGGGTCAATGAAGTGGTCGCGCCAAGCGTTTCCGACAAGCGTGAGCAGGCCAAGGCCAAAGAGCGCCTGATCGAGCGCGAGCAGGCGTTGAGCAAGCACATGTCCGAGCGTGAAAAACACGTGCCGGCAGTGATTGCCCCGGCACCGCCCAAGGCGCCCGAGCCGAGCAAGCGCGTGCAAAAAGAGAAACAGGCGCCGTTGTTTGTGGACAGCGCGGTTGAAGGTACCTTGCCGCCGATCTCGATTCTGGATCCGGCCGAGAAAAAACAGCTCAATTATTCCCCCGAATCCCTAGCGGCCGTTGGCCACTTGCTGGAAATCAAGCTCAAGGAATTCGGCGTCGAAGTGACGGTGGATTCCATCCACCCGGGCCCGGTGATTACCCGTTACGAAATTCAACCTGCTGCTGGCGTAAAGGTCAGCCGCATTGCCAACCTGGCCAAGGACCTCGCGCGCTCGCTGGCCGTGACCAGTGTGCGGGTGGTTGAGGTCATTCCTGGCAAAACCACCGTCGGTATCGAGATTCCCAACGAAGACCGCCAGATCGTGCGCTTCTCCGAAGTGTTGTCGACCCCTGAGTACGATAACGCCAAGTCGCCGGTAGCTCTGGCCCTGGGCCATGACATTGGTGGGCGGCCGGTGATCACCGACCTGGCGAAAATGCCGCACTTGCTGGTAGCCGGTACTACCGGTTCTGGTAAGTCTGTAGGCGTTAACGCCATGATCCTGTCGATCCTGTTCAAGTCTGGCCCGGAAGACGCCAAGCTGATCATGATCGACCCGAAAATGCTTGAATTGTCGATCTACGAAGGCATCCCGCACCTGCTGTGCCCGGTTGTAACGGACATGAAGGACGCCGCCAACGCCCTGCGCTGGAGCGTTGCCGAGATGGAGCGCCGCTATAAGCTGATGGCCAAGATGGGCGTGCGTAACCTCGCCGGCTTCAACCAGAAGGTCAAGGACGCCCAGGATGCCGGCGAGCCACTTGTCGATCCGCTGTACAAGCGCGAAAGCATTCACGACGAAGCACCGTTGCTGGTGAAGTTGCCGACCATCGTGGTAGTGGTCGACGAATTTGCCGACATGATGATGATCGTCGGCAAGAAAGTTGAAGAATTGATCGCCCGTATTGCCCAGAAGGCTCGGGCTGCGGGCATCCACTTGATCCTCGCGACCCAGCGCCCGTCGGTGGACGTGATTACCGGCCTGATCAAGGCCAACATCCCGACCCGCATGGCGTTCCAGGTATCGAGCAAGATCGACTCGCGTACCATCATCGATCAGGGTGGCGCCGAGCAACTGCTGGGTCACGGTGACATGCTCTATATGCCGCCAGGTACCAGCTTGCCGATCCGGGTTCATGGCGCGTTTGTGTCCGACGATGAAGTTCACCGCGTGGTTGAAGCCTGGAAGCTGCGCGGCGCTCCGGACTACAACGAAGATATCCTCAACGGTGTTGAAGAGGCGGGCAGCGGCTTTGAAGGCGGTGGTAGCGAAGGAGGGGACGACCCTGAAACGGATGCCTTGTATGACGAAGCCGTACAGTTTGTACTGGAAAGCCGTCGTGCCTCCATTTCTGCTGTACAACGCAAATTGAAGATCGGTTACAACCGCGCTGCGCGAATGATTGAATCCATGGAAATGGCCGGGGTCGTAACATCTATGAACACTAATGGCTCGCGCGAAGTACTGGCGCCGGCCCCGATGCGCGATTGATCAGCCCCAGGGCTTCTAACTAATCAATGAGGATGTCCATGCGTTTTGTCAGCATGCTGTTGCTACCGGTACTGGCCTTTTCCTCGCTGTCGGCCCATGCCGACGCCGAGAGTGTGAAGCGTCTTGGCCAACTGTTGGGCTCTGATACCATCACGGCCCGTTTTTCCCAGCTGACCCTCGACGGCAGTGGCACCCAGTTGCAGGAAACTGCCGGCGAAATGTCGGTAAAGCGTCCTGGGCTGTTCTACTGGCACACCGATGCTCCCCAGGAGCAATTGATGGTCTCCGATGGGCAGAAAGTCTCGCTGTGGGACCCGGACCTGGAGCAGGTCACGATCAAGAAACTCGATCAGCGCCTGACCCAGACCCCGGCCCTGTTGCTGTCCGGTGATGTGTCGAAGATCAGTGAAAGTTTTGACATCACCTCCAAACAGGCCGGTGATGTAATGGACTTCACCCTCAAGCCCAAGACCAAGGACACCTTGTTCGACTCCCTGCGCCTGTCGTTTCGCGGCGGCAAGATCAACGACATGCAGTTGATCGACAGCGTGGGTCAGCGCACCAACATCCTGTTCACCGGGGTCAAGGTCAATGAGCCGATCCCGGCTTCCAAGTTCAAGTTCGATATCCCGAAAGGGGCTGATGTTATCCAGGAATAAGCCCTGGAAGAGGTTTCAAACGCTGCCCATGGATCTGTTTCGAAGTGCCCCGATAGCCCAGCCACTGGCTGCCCGTTTGCGTGCGGCCAACCTGGACGAGTATGTCGGCCAGCAGCACCTGCTCGCCCGCGGCAAGCCCTTGCGTGAGGCACTGGAGCAGGGTGCACTGCACTCCATGATCTTCTGGGGCCCGCCGGGCGTGGGCAAGACCACCCTGGCGCGGCTGCTGGCGGAAGTCTCGGATGCCCACTTTGAAACGGTCTCGGCGGTCCTGGCCGGGGTCAAGGAGATTCGCCAGGCCGTCGAAATCGCCAAGCAGCAGGCTGGCCAGTATGGGCGCCGCACCATCCTGTTTGTTGACGAAGTGCATCGCTTCAACAAGTCGCAGCAAGATGCCTTTTTGCCCTATGTCGAAGATGGCACCCTTATCTTTATCGGTGCCACCACGGAAAACCCCTCGTTCGAACTGAACAACGCCTTGCTCTCGCGGGCGCGGGTCTATGTGCTCAAAAGCCTGGACGAAGCGGCGCTACGCAAGCTGGTGCAGCGTGCGCTGACCGAAGACAAGGGCCTGGGCAAGCGCGGTCTGACCCTTGGCGAAGAAAGCTTTCAGATTTTGCTGCGGGCGACTGACGGCGATGGCCGGCGCATGCTCAATCTGCTGGAAAACGCTTCGGACCTCGCCGAAGACCACAGCGAAATCGGCACCGAGCTGCTGCACAACCTGCTGGGTGATACCCAGCGTCGTTTCGACAAAGGCGGCGAAGCCTTTTATGACCAGATCTCTGCCTTGCACAAGTCGGTGCGCGGCTCGAATCCTGACGGTGCCCTGTACTGGTTTGCACGCATGATCGACGGCGGCTGCGATCCGCTTTACATCGCCCGGCGCGTGGTACGCATGGCCAGTGAGGATATCGGCAACGCCGACCCGCGAGCTCTGAGCCTGTGCCTGTCGGCCTGGGATGTGCAAGAGCGGCTCGGCAGCCCGGAAGGCGAACTGGCAGTGGCCCAGGCCATCACTTACCTGGCCTGCGCACCGAAAAGCAACGCGGTGTACATGGGTTTCAAGGCCGCACTGCGCAGCGCGGCAGAATACGGCTCGCTGGAAGTGCCGCTGCATTTACGCAATGCGCCGACCAAGCTGATGAAGCAACTGGGTTATGGCGACGAGTATCGCTATGCCCATGACGAGCCTGACGCGTACGCGGCCGGGGAAGACTATTACCCGGACGAACTTGAACCCTTGAACCTGTATCAGCCGGTGCCACGGGGCCTTGAGCTCAAAATCGGCGAAAAGTTGAAATACCTCGCCGCACTGGACCGGGCCAGCCCCAAACAGCGGAGAAAACCGTGATTCCATTGATTGCAGCGGTCTCGGTGGGTGGCATTGCAGGTACATTGTTGCGCTTCGCTACGGGTAACTGGATCAACGCCAATTGGCCGCGGCACTTTTATACCGCGACATTGGCCGTTAATATCGTGGGCTGCCTGCTGATTGGCGTCCTGTACGGACTTTTTCTGATACGCCCGGAAGTACCGATTGAAGTCCGCGCCGGGCTGATGGTCGGTTTCCTGGGTGGCTTGACCACTTTTTCATCCTTTTCACTGGATACGGTGCGCCTGCTGGAAAGCGGGCAGGTGCCACTGGCATTGGGCTATGCGGCCCTCAGCGTATTCGGCGGGCTGCTCGCAACCTGGGCTGGCCTGTCCTTGACCAAACTTTGATAAACGAGAAACCGACATGCTTGATTCCAAACTGTTACGTAGCAACCTGCAGGACGTAGCGGATCGCCTGGCATCCCGTGGCTTCAAGCTGGACGTGGCGCGCATTGACGCGCTGGAAGCCAAGCGTAAAGAAGTCCAGACCCTGACCGAGAAGCTGCAGGCCGAGCGCAATGCCATCTCCAAAAGCATTGGCCAGGCCAAGGCTCGCGGCGAAGACATCGCGCCACTGATGGCCAGCGTCGAGACCATGGGCAGCGACCTGGCCAATGGCAAGGTTGAACTGGAAGCCATCCAGACTGAGCTGGACGCCATCCTGCTGGGCCTGCCGAACCTGCCGGATGCGTCCGTGCCGGTAGGCGCTGACGAAGACGGCAACGTCGAAATCCGTCGCTGGGGCACCCCGACTGCCTTTGATTTCGAAATCAAGGACCACGTCGCCCTGGGCGAGCAGCACGGCTGGCTGGACTTTGAAACCGCCGCCAAACTGTCCGGTGCCCGTTTTGCCTTGCTGCGCGGCCCGATTGCCCGTCTGCATCGTGCTCTGGCACAGTTCATGATCAACCTGCACACCGGTGAGCATGGCTACGAAGAGGCCTACACGCCTTATCTGGTACAGGCCCCGGCGCTGCAAGGTACTGGCCAGTTGCCGAAGTTTGAAGAAGAACTGTTCAAGATCAGCCGTGAAGGCGAAGCCGATTTCTACCTGATCCCGACCGCTGAGGTCACCCTGACCAATATCGTTGCCGGCGAAATCGTTGAACACAAGGCCCTGCCTATCAAGCTGGTGGCGCACACGCCGTGCTTCCGCAGCGAGGCCGGTGCATCGGGGCGCGATACCCGCGGCATGATCCGTCAGCACCAGTTCGACAAGGTCGAGATGGTCCAGATCGTTGAGCCGTCCACCTCGATGGACGCCCTTGAAGGCCTGGTCGGCAATGCCGAGAAGGTTCTGCAACTGCTGCAACTGCCTTACCGCACCCTGGCGCTGTGCACCGGTGACATGGGTTTCAGCGCAGTTAAAACCTACGATCTGGAAGTGTGGGTCCCGAGCCAGGACAAGTACCGCGAAATTTCGTCGTGCTCCAACTGCGGTGATTTCCAGGCCCGTCGCATGCAGGCGCGTTTCCGTAACCCGGAAACCGGCAAGCCGGAACTGGTACACACCCTTAACGGTTCCGGTCTGGCGGTAGGCCGCACCCTGGTAGCCGTGTTGGAAAACTACCAGCAGGCTGACGGTTCGATCCGTGTGCCGGACGTGCTCAAGCCTTACATGGGCGGTATTGAGGTCATCGGCTAAATGGAGTTTCTGCCGCTGTTTCATAACCTGCGTGGCAGCCGTGTACTGGTGGTTGGCGGTGGGGAGATTGCCTTGCGCAAATCCCGCCTGCTGGCCGATGCCGGTGCCGTGCTGCGGGTGGTCGCACCCGCCATGGAGCCACAGTTGTGCGAGTTGATAAACAGCAGCGGTGGCGAACAGGTGCTGCGCGGATATGCCGAGGCCGACCTTGAAGGGTGCGTCCTGATCATCGCCGCCACCGACGATGAGCCACTTAACGCTCAGGTTTCCGCCGACGCCCATCGCCGTTGCGTGCCGGTCAACGTGGTCGACGCGCCCGCCTTGTGCAGCGTGATCTTCCCGGCGATTGTCGACCGTTCGCCGCTGGTAATTGCCATTTCAAGTGGTGGTGATGCGCCCGTGCTGGCGCGGTTGATCCGGGCCAAGATCGAAACCTGGATTCCGTCGACCTACGGCCAGTTGGCGGGCCTTGCGGCGCGCTTCCGTAGCCGGGTCAAAGGCTTGTTTCCGGATGTGCAGCAGCGTCGCGGGTTTTGGGAAGATGTGTTCCAGGGCCCGATTGCCGATCGTTTGCTGGCCGGGCAGGGCGCTGAAGCCGAGCGCTTGCTGCTGGCCAAGATTGAAGGTCAGGCTGTCGAAACCACCGGTGAGGTGTATCTGGTGGGTGCCGGGCCGGGTGATCCCGATCTGCTGACGTTCCGTGCACTGCGCCTGATGCAACAGGCAGACGTGGTGCTCTACGACCGTCTGGTGGCCCCGGCGATTCTTGAACTGTGCCGTCGCGATGCCGAACGTATTTATGTGGGCAAGCGTCGCGCTGAGCATGCGGTGCCACAAGACCAGATCAACCAGCAACTGGTCGATCTGGCCAAGCAGGGCAAGCGCGTGGTGCGGCTCAAAGGTGGCGATCCGTTCATCTTTGGCCGTGGCGGTGAAGAAATCGAAGAGCTGGCCGCCCACGGGATTCCGTTCCAGGTGGTGCCGGGTATTACCGCCGCCAGTGGTTGCGCGGCGTATGCCGGTATTCCGTTGACCCATCGCGACTACGCGCAGTCTGTGCGCTTTGTTACCGGTCACCTGAAAGACGGCACCAGCAACCTGCCCTGGAGCGACCTGGTTGCTCCGGCGCAAACTCTGGTGTTCTACATGGGCCTGGTGGGCTTGCCGATCATCTGCGAGCAGTTGATCAAGCATGGTCGTTCGGCAGATACCCCGGCTGCGTTGATTCAGCAGGGCACTACGTCCAACCAGCGCGTGTTTACCGGTACCCTGGCCGACTTGCCGACATTGGTGGCGGAGCATGAAGTGCATGCGCCTACGCTGGTGATCGTGGGCGAAGTGGTTTTGCTGCGTGAGAAACTGGCGTGGTTTGAAGGGGCTCAGGTCTGACGTCTGCCCTCACCCCAACCCTCTCCCTCTGGGAGAGGGTTAGGGCTTTGCTTCAGCTCCGATTTTCCCCCACCAGACTCTCTACCGACGGCACTCGCGTATCGCTTTCCATCTGCGCATCATGTTCGATCTGATGGCTGAAGCGGTCCAGTGAGCCCTGCGCCGGCTGGGCATCGCTGGCAAACACCGGCGGGCTGAGGATGTAGGCACCCAGCAAACGACTCAACGCCGCCAGGCTATCAATATGGGTGCGCTCATACCCGTGGGTGGCATCACAGCCAAACGCCAGTAACGCACAGCGAATATCATGCCCCGCGGTCACGGCCGAATGAGCATCGCTGAAGTAATAACGGAACATGTCCCGGCGCACCGGCAACTCATTGTCACTGGCCAGCCCCAGCAAATGCCGCGACAGGTGATAGTCATAGGGGCCGCCCGAATCCTGCATCGCCACACTGACCGCATGCTCGCTGGAATGTTGGCCCGGAGCCACCGGAGCAATATCAATCCCGACAAACTCGCTCACATCCCACGGCAAGGCCGCTGCCGCACCATTGCCGATTTCTTCGGTGATGGTAAACAGCGGATGACAGTCGATAAGAGGCTGTTCGCCACTGTCGACAATGGCTTTCAGGGCGGCGAGCAGGGCCGCCACACCCGCCTTGTCATCCAGATGCCGCGCACTGATATGGCCACTTTCGGTAAATTCCGGCAGTGGGTCGAACGCTACGAAGTCACCGATATTGACCCCCAGGGAATCGCAATCCGCGCGGGTGGCGCAGTAGGCATCCAGGCGCAACTCGATATGGTCCCAACTGATCGGCAGTTCATCCACGCCGGTATTGAAGGCATGGCCAGAAGCCATTAATGGCAGGACACTGCCACGGATCACGCCGTTGTCGGTAAACAGGCTGACGCGGCTGCCTTCGGCAAACCGGCTCGACCAGCAACCAACAGGTGCCAGCACCAGCCGGCCGTTGTCCTTGATCGCCCGCACGCTGGCGCCAATCGTATCCAGATGCGCGGACACGGCGCGGTCCGGGCTGTTTTTCTGGCCCTTGAGGGTGGCGCGCAAGGTGCCGCGGCGGGTCAGTTCAAAAGGGATCCCCAATTCGTCGAGGCGTTCGGCGACATAGCGCACGATGGTGTCGGTAAAACCGGTGGGGCTGGGAATGGCGAGCATTTCCAGCAATACCCGTTGCAGGTAGTCGAGGTCGGGTTCAGGGAGGCTGCGGTTCATAAAAACTCCTGAGGGCCGGTCAGCTATTGAGCAGGCTGACTGTGGGGAAACAACAGATCGATAAAGCGCTCGGCGGTGGGCTGTGGTTCATGGTTGGCCAGCCCGGCGCGTTCGTTGGCTTCAATAAATACATAGTCGGGTTGGTCGGCGGCGGGCACCATCAGGTCGAGCCCCACCACCGGAATATCCAGGGCCCGGGCTGCGCGAATGGCGGCGTCGGCCAGCACCGGGTGCAGCACGGCGGTGACGTCTTCCAGGCAGCCGCCGGTGTGCAGGTTGGCGGTGCGGCGCACGGCCAGTACTTGCCCTGCGGGCAGGATGCTGTCGTAGTCATAGCCTGCGGCCTGCACGGTGCGCAGGGTTTCGGCGTCCAGCGGGATGCGGCTTTCGCCACCGGTGGCGGCCTGGCGTCGGCGGCTTTGCGCCTCGATCAGGCGCTGAATGCGGTGCTGGCCGTCGCCGATTACTTGCGCGGGACGGCGGATGGCGGCAGCCACCACTTCAAAGCCGATCACCACGATGCGCAGGTCGAGGCCTTCGTGAAAGCTCTCGAGCAGCACCCGGCTGTCGAACGCCCGCGCTGCCTCGATGGCCTGTTGCACCTGTTCGATGCTGTCCAGGTCCACCGCTACGCCATTGCCTTGCTCGCCATCCACCGGTTTGACCACCACCCGGCCGTGCTCTTCGACAAACGCCAGGTTGTCATCGGCATTGCCCGCCAGTTGCTGGGTCGGCACGATCAGGCCGGCCTGGCTGAGCACCTTGTGGGTCAGGCACTTGTCCTGGCACAGGCTCATGCTGATGGCGCTGGTCAGGTCGCTGAGGGACTCGCGGCAACGAATCCGTCGCCCGCCGTGGCTAAGGGTGAACAGGCCGGCGGCCGCGTCGTCAATTTGCACGTCGATGCCACGTTTGTAGGCTTCTTCAACGAGGATGCTGGCATAGGGGTTGAGTCCGACCTCGGGACCAGGCCCCAGAAACAGCGGCTGGTTGATGCCGTTCTTGCGCTTGATGGCAAAGGTCGACAGGGTGCGAAACCCCAGTTTGGCATACAGGTTCTTGGCCTGGGCATTGTCATGCAGCACCGACAGGTCGAGATAGCTCAGGCCGCGGCTCATAAAGTGCTCGACCAAATGCCGCACCAGCACTTCACCCACTCCCGGGCGTGAACAGAGCGGGTCGACCGCCAGGCACCAGAGGCTGCTGCCGTTTTCGGGGTCGTTGAATGCGGTGTGATGGTTCAAGCCCATGACACTGCCGATCACCGCGCCGCTGTCCTCGTCTTCGGCCATCCAGTACACCGGGCCGCCGTCGTGGCGCGAGGTCAGCAGGGTCGGGTCGATGGGCAGCATGGAGCGTGACAGGTACAGGGTGTTGATCGCGTTCCAGTCCGCCTCGCTTTGTGCGCGGCGGATACGGAAGCCGCGAAACACTCGGGTGGCCTGGCGGTAATCGGTAAACCACAGGCGCAGCGTATCCGAGGGGTCGAGAAACAGTTGTTGCGGCGACTGCGCCAGCACCTGCTGGGGCGCGGCGACATACAGGGCAATATCGCGCTCGCCGGGCTGCTCGTTGAGCAGCTCTTCGGCCAGGGTGGCGGGGTCGGGAAAGGTATGCCCGATCAACAGCCGGCCCCAGCCGCAGTGTACGGCCACGGGGCAGGCATTCAGTTCGCTGCCATCCTCGGCAAAGCGGGCTTGCAGGCGTTCATAAGAAGGCGTCTGGCCACGCAGTAAACGCTGGCTATAAGCCGTAGCGAGAGGTTTCATCGATCAGATTCCTTGTTCGCTCAGCCACAGGTTCAGGGCGGCCAGTTGCCACAGCTTGGAGCCGTTGAGGGGGGTCAGCTGGCTTTGCGGGTTGGTCAGCAACTGGTCAAGCATGGCTGGCTGGAACAGGCCGCGATCCTGGCTCGGGTCCAGCAGCAGGTCGCGCACCCAGTTGAGGGTGTTGCCCTGCAAGTGCTTGAGCCCCGGCACCGGGAAATAGCCTTTTTTGCGGTCGATGACTTCGCTGGGGATCACCAGTCGTGCGGCTTCCTTGAGTACCTGCTTGCCGCCGTCGGGCAGTTTGAAGCGCGCTGGAATCCGCGCTGACAGCTCGGCCAGGCGGTAATCGAGAAACGGCGTGCGGGCTTCAAGGCCCCAGGCCATGGTCATGTTGTCCACCCGTTTGACCGGGTCATCCACCAGCATCACGGTGCTGTCCAGGCGCAAGGCTTTGTCCACCCCGGCCTGGGCCCCCGGCTGTGCGAAATGCTCACGCACAAAGTCGCCAGCGGCGTCATTGGCTGTCAGCCATTGTGGCTGGACGGTGGCCTTGTACTCGTCGTAACTGCGGTCGAAAAAGGCTTCGCGGTACGCGGCATAAGGATCGCTGGCGCCATCCACTTGTGGATACCAGTGATAACCGGCAAACAGTTCGTCAGCGCCCTGGCCGCTTTGCACCACCTTGCAATGCTTGGCCACTTCACGCGACAACAGATAAAAGGCGATGCAGTCATGACTGACCATCGGCTCGCTCATGGCGCGGAAGGCCGCTGGCAGTTGCTCGATGATTTCGTGCTCGCCAATGCGCAGTTGGTGATGGCGCGTGCCGTAATGCCGGGCAATCAAATCCGAATACTGGAATTCATCCCCGCGCTCGCCGCCTGCGTCCTCAAAGCCGATGGAGAAAGTCGACAGATCCTGTACGCCCACATCGCGCAACAACCCCACCAACAAACTGGAGTCGACACCGCCAGAGAGCAGCACGCCGACATCCACCGCCGCCCGTTGGCGGATGGCCACGGCTTCGCGGGTGCTGTCGAGGACACGATCGCGCCAATCTTCCAGGGTCAGATTGACTTCATCGGCACGGGGGCCGTAGGGCAGGGTCCACCAGGTTTTTTGCTCGGTGTGGCCATTGGCGTCAATACGCAACCAGGTCGCGGGTGGCAGCTTTTCGATACCGGCAATCAGCGTGCGTGGTGCTGGTACAACGGCATGAAAATTCAGGTAGTGATTAAGCGCCACCGGGTCGAGCATGGGGCTGATATCACCGCCCTTGAGCAGCGCCGGCAGGGTCGAGGCAAAGCGCAAGCGCTCACCGGTACGCGACAGATACAGCGGCTTGACCCCCAGACGATCGCGGGCCAGAAACAGGCGCTGGGCATCGCGTTCCCAGATGGCAAAGGCAAACATGCCATTGAGCTTGGGCAGCAGCGCTTCGCCCCAGGCGTGATAGCCCTTGAGCAGAACTTCGGTATCGCCACCCGAATAAAAGCTGTAGCCCAGGGCTTCAAGCTCGGCGCGCAGCTCGGGGAAGTTATAGATCGCGCCGTTGAAGGCCAGCGACAAACCCAGCTGGCTGTCGATCATCGGTTGGGCTGAACCATCCGACAAATCCATGATTTTCAGGCGGCGATGGCCCAGGGCTATCGGCCCCTGGCTGTGAAAACCCCAGGCATCGGGGCCACGTGGTGCAAGGTGGTGGGTGATGCGTTCGATGGCTGCCAGGTCGGCAGGGTGTTGATCAAAACGTAACTCGCCAGCTAATCCGCACATGGTGTGTAAATCCTTGGTCTTTCGGCATGTGGTGCTACAGGGATGATTCAGCGTCTTTGCAGGACGCCTGGTAGCGCTTTGGGCCCGGTTTTAAAGGGCGATGCAGTTTTTGACTGCATCGCCAGCCCTTGCGGTGCAAGGCACAAGGCACTCGCTCCGGCATAAATGACCGTGTTTTATCGAGTGACCTGTGCCCGGATCGTTCAATAAAAGTTACAAGTGGTTGTTTTGTCGGGGCTTGGGAGGCCAGCAGGGTTTTGGCTGAAGAGCACTATTTATCTATGTCACATCCCCTGCGACGCCACGTTAGGTTAGGCGCTCTCTGACCTGCAGAAGACCGGATATGCCCCGCCATATGCCCCCGCTGGATGCTCGCGATACCACGCTCAGTGACCTGGAACCCCTGGAGCTGGTCCACAGCCATATGCCCAAATGGTTGTTGGGCGCTGATCCACAGGTCATTGCGGCCATGAATGCATCCATGGCCAGTAGCCGTTTCTATCATGGCCTGGTCGGCAAGAAGTTCGGTGAGCTGCAAAGTGTCGAGGTGTACTGCGGGGCATTGCTGGCAGCCGAGGTCAGGCGTGAGTTCGGGTCGTCACTGAATATTCACCGTGACTATCTGGCGGTGGTGCATGTTCACCTGATCCCCAATATCACGTTGTTCAGTTCCGTTCGCCATTACCTGGTGCATGACGAGCCGAAAACCCTGCTGTGGGCAGCCCTGCAGAATTTTTCGGCCGACGAGGCCCTTGCAAACGGCTTTAATCCGCAAAGCCATATCCGCTACGGTGGCCATCCTCAGCAGATCAGCCCTCTCGAGCCCTGCCACTTTGCCGCGCTATGCCGCAGGCTGGATCTGGGGCTCAAGTATCAACAGTATCTGGAGCACGCTTTGGGCGTTACGGCGTCGGGAACTCCCGGGCCCAGGCATTTGGCGACAGAGTCGAACCTCAGGCTTTTAAAAACCCATGACATGGCGGTCGACGCGCATGTCGCCTACCTCAAGAAACAAATCAGTCAGGCAGCCTATACCACACTGCTTGCCGCCCTGGCTCTGCCCACCAGTACTGTCCAGGTGCCCGGGGTGCAACTGGATGGCAAGCCGATGGTGCCAAGTTCCTTGTCGATACTGGACACGGCAATTGACGGGGTGGTGGTCTTCTCTTCCGACACCTTGTTGTTGCACCCCGGCAACCGCTTGATTGCCTATATCCCCAATGACCCGCGGGCACCCTTGTTCGAGTTCAGTTCATTGCAGGTATTCACCGATGAGTTGAAGCATCGCCTGCTGGATCCGGGGTATGCCAGGTTTTTCTCCCGCTTCACGGCCTTGAATGTACGGCCGCTGTTTATGCAAAAGGTCGCTGGCAGGCCCGAGCATCTGGCCCTTACCGCAACCCCTCTGACCATCAGCGCAGCGCATTACCTGTGCACGGTGCAGCTCAGGAACATGTTTGCCGATGCCCGGCAACTGGCCGTGCCCACCGGCGTGCTGGACGAGCGCGAACGCGAAGAGCGCTGGCAGATGTACAAAACGGCAGGGTTGTTTCTGGTAAACGTCGCGGCCCTTTTTGTGCCGGTGCTGGGCGATCTGATGCTGGCGGTGGCCATTGGGGAGATGCTCAAAGAAGTCTATGAGGGGGTGGAAGACTGGGCCCAGGGCGATGTTGACCATGCTCGCGAGCACTTGCTCAATGTCGCCACGGATCTGGCCGTCAACGCAGGGGTAGTGGTCGGGCTGGGAGCTGTCAAAGCCGCTGCCACTCGTTTGAGCGCAGCCACCCGGGCGCACTTTGAAGGCTTTCAACCCGTCAGTCGTGATGATGGCACCACCCGGTTATGGAATAAAAACCTGCAGCACTACGAGCATAAAGTAATGGGCGAGCATCGCTATACAGCTGATGCCCAAGGTTTACTCAGCCTTCATGGCAGGCAGTATGTAGACGTGGACGGCAAGCACTATCCTGTCGAATTCGACAGCGAGCGCAGGCAATGGCGCATACCTCATCCGCGCAGGGCCGATGCTTTCAAGCCTGCCTTGCTACATAACAACGAAGGGGCCTGGCAGCATGCCCATGAGCGGCCACTGGAGTGGCAAGACAGTGCGACGCTACTGGGCCGTTTGGGATCGGCAACAGCAGCACTGGACAGGCAGACACTGGAACGGATTCGGGAACTGACTGACACCGCACCGGGCGTCCTGCGCCGCATGCATCTGGAAAGTCTGGCGCCGCCTTCCTTGCTGAAAGTCAGCCTCAAGCGCTTTGAAATCAACCAGCTTATCGACACCTTTGTCGCACAGATGAGTACCGACCAGTATGCCTCCCGGCGCTGGAGCGAGCTGCAATTACAGCTCTTGCCGGCATTGCCGAAATGGCCAGCGGGCAAGGTGTTGACGGTTGCCGACGATACGGGAAACCGCCTTGCGCACTATGCCAGTGTGATGTGGCCGGCTACGTCCCATATCAACCTGACAAGCTCTGTCGTTGAGCAAGGCAAGTTGCTGGATGCTGTTCTTGCTGCCTTGTCCGACTCACAGGTCAGGGCACTGCTGGGCAATGACCTGCCTGCTCCGGGGGCACTGGCCCGCAGACTGGCCCTGGTATTGGGCAGTCATGCGCGGGACAACAAACGTCAGGTCTTCGAGAGGTTGTATGGGCTTTTCAATATCTCGTCTGCGGCAGAAGCTTTGCCCATCGAACGTGACTTTCCGGGGTTGCCCCGTACGGTAGCGCAAGCGTTGGTCGAGTCGGCCAGTAATCCGCAGCTTGAACATTTGCGCAGGGGCAGAGTGCCGCTGGAACTGGCCGAGCTGGCGCGTATGCACCTGCGTGAGGCCAGGATAAACCGGGCGATCGAAGGCTTTTATCTTGAGCATCAGGCCAATGACGACACTGAGCGGCTGGCCTTGCATTATCTGGATCAACTGCCCGGCTGGCCTGCTGACAAGGCGCTGGAGATTCGCGAAGATTCGATTTCAGGCGCCATGACTCATTACTGGGGCGGCGTACAGACGACCCCACCGCGTGTGCTGGTCAAAACGCCACGGGGCTACGAGCGTTACCGGCCTCGTGGTCATGTCCATTTGCTTGAGTCCGGCAGTCCTCTGCCATTATCCACTGCCGTGTTTGAATCCCTGACCGATCTTGAGCGCGATGCCATGGGCTTTGCTGCAAACGCGGGTGCCCCGGCGTTCAATGCGGCCCTGGCAAAGCGGGCGGCCAATGCCCGTCAGGAGTCCGCCCAGGTGTTGCGCATACAGCCGATCAAACCGGGGTTCAAACCGCCGATTACCCTGGCAGATGGTCAGGTGGGCTACCCCCTGTGCGGAATGACATCCGGTGAGCACTCCTGGGAATTGCAGCGCCGTGTGCGCAGGATTTACTCCGACTTTGAAGATGAGCAAGTCATTGAATACCTCGACACCCTGGTCGAGCGGGGGCTTGAACCGCTCAATATCCTGCGTGAGCGCAAGCGCGAGAGAAGGGCCTTGCTAACGAGCCTGCAAGCCTGGATCGATGCCACTCCGGGTGAAGTTGTTCCGACCGATACCCTATATGACTACCCCGAGAACCGATATCAGGCTGCAGGGCTGATTGAGCGTTGCTGGCGTAAAAACCCCGCTCATATTCCCTGGGCTCACAACGAAGAGTTGCACAGCCTGAGCCTGGACGGCTTTCGATTGGGCAACTTTCCGGATCTGCCAGCCATTGCCGACTTCAGCCATGTGCGGGAATTGAAACTCAGCAACATGAATTGCCGGGACACGGCCAATGCATTCCTTGAACATTTCAGCGGGCTGGTTGCCCTTGAAATGGATAACAATCGCATGGTCAACCTGCCCAGGCAGTTGGAGCGCATGCCCAATCTGCAGCGTTTGTCCCTGGCCCGTAACCTGTTGTATCTGAACCCGGGCAACCTGTCGGTATTGAACTCGCTGGGCAAGCTGCAAGTGCTCAACCTCAATGACAACCTGCTGGGTCCGAACCTTAGCCTCAGTAATCTGGGTTTTTTGCGTCGGGTCTATTTGCGTCGTACCTGGATCGACCAATGGCCGCAAGACCTGATATCCCGCCCGTTTCTTGAGTCGGCCGATCTGCGGGAAAACCGTATTATCGACATACCTGAACATGTCTATCAGGCCTCGCCCACTGTGACGCGCAATATTTCCCTGGCCGGCAACCCGTTGTCCGCCACCAGCCGCCTGCGTCTGGCCCGCTATGCCATGCAGGGTGGCAGCAGCATGGGCATCAACAGCGAACAGTTGATGAGCGAGGCGGCGGCGTTCGAGTTCTGGACGGCGGGTATTACTGCTCAGGAATTGCGAAGAAGAGAGCTGTTATGGAACAGCTTGCGAGCCGATGCGGCTTCAGACGATTTTTTTACGGTGCTCAGCCGTTTGACATCGACTGCGGACGCCCATGAAGTGCGTCAGGATCTCAGCCGACGTGTCTGGGAAATGATTGAAGCGGCCAACGAGAGCTCCTCCTTGCGCCGTGATGTGCTGGATATTGCGGCTTCGCCGCGTAGCTGTACAGACAGTGTGGCTTTTACGTTCAGCGAGATGGAAGTGCAAATGGAACTGTCCGGGCTTTCAGGCGCGGGCTCGCCTCAGAAGCAGCAACTGCTGACTTTGGGCAAAGGGCTTTTCAGGCTCGACAGGCTCGCCAGAATCGCCCACGAGCACTTTTTGTTACGCCTTGAGAGGGCAGGCCCGGCACCGGACGAGCTTGAGATGCACCTGGCTTACCGTGTGGGCCTGGCGCGAGCCCTTGAGCTGCCGGGGCAACCTGAAAGCATGGTGTTTAAATCACTGGCCGGGGTGACTCAGGCAGATCTGGACATTGCGCGGCTGGAAGTCGAAAAGGCCGAGAAAACGGCCTCGCTGAACATCTTTATCAGCACCCGCCAGTTTTGGCGGGAGTACTTGATACGTACCCACAGGACGCAATACGGCGCGCTGACCGAGCCGTACTTCGAGGCGTTAAGCAACTTGCTTAAAAGATCTCCAGAAATGAACAGTGAGCGCTATCTGCGCGAGGTCAGCGAAGTTCGCCATCAGATGGACGCGGCTGTCGATGTCTGGAGCCTGCAAAAGACCGAGGCGCTGCTGGCGCCCAAGTCCCTTGAGGGGTCGCCCTCTACAGCCCTTTGATCAGGGCCCGCAGCCCGAACCGGTTCGGCAGGCAGGCTTCGGCCACTGCTCTGGATACGGGCAGGGGTTCATCGTTGATCCAGGCGGCGAGTATTTCGCCAGACAGGGGTGCGGTGATGAGCCCGCGAGAGCCGTGGCCGCTGTTGACGTACAAGCCATCAAGCCACGGGCAGGGGACGTCAGGCACCTGTCGGGCATCCTTGCGCAACACGCCATAGGCGCTGGCGAACTGCTCCGGATCCGCGAGCGGGCCTACAATTGGCAAGTAGTCCGGGCTGGTGCAGCGGAACGCTGCCCATCCACGCAGGGTGTCAGGGTTGAGTTGTTCGTCACCGAGCCGATGGGCCAGGTCCGGTGAGATTTCCTCGAGCAGCTCGAGGTTACCTTGATGCCCCTGCGGGGTGGTGGTCAGGTCTTCGTTATCAAAGTCGAAGCTGGCGCCCAGCGTGTGCTCACCGAGGCGGCCAGGAGCCACATAGCCTTCGGCACACACTACGGTTTTCAATACGGCGCTGGCAGGGGTTTCTACCAGTTGAGTGATTTGCCCGCGAATCCGTTTGAGTGGCAGGCCGCTGCTGGCCGGGAAGCGCTTGACCTCGGCAGCGCCAGCCAGAATGACAACCGGAGCGCTGGCCAGTACCTGGTCGTTATGGCACGCCTGCCATTGCTCATTGACCTTGTGCAGTTGCAAAACGTCATGGTGGGTCAGCACCCGAACCTTGGGGTGCAAGGCCTGGTAGTGGCAAAGCGCTGGAGGGTGAACCCAGCCGCCTTCGGGGTAGAACAGGCCGCCGTGGGCCAGTTCGATCCCGGCCAGGGCTTGTGCCCGGGGTTGGTCAAGCAGATGCACCAGCGCCGGGGGAAAGGCTGCGGCCAGTTGGGCCTGTCGTGCGGCTTCCTTGGCGTTGAAAGCCAATTGCAGGACCCCGCAATCATCCCAGTCGCGCCCGCGCTGCAGGTGTTCCAGCAGACGACGGGTGTAGCCAAAGCCGCTGACGATCATCTGCGACAAAGTCGTACCGTGTGCCGAGAGCTTGAGGTACAGAACGCCTTGCGGGTTGCCCGACGCTTCCTTGGCCAGTCTTTCGTGGCGCTCCAGCAATATCACCGTCCAGCCGCGGCGGGCCAGGCTATTGGCGCTGGCGCAACCCGACAGGCCGCCACCGATGACCAGTGCTGTACGCGGGCCTTTGACCCGGGGCGGGCGGGCAAACCAGGGTTTGACTGTGGGTGCTGTTGAAGCGGTGTCCGGCAAGCCGACAAAGGTGCCGCGCAGGATTTCCCACTTATGGCCTATGCCTGGCGTGCGGCGCATCTTGAATCCGGCGTCATTCAGCGCGCGGCGTACCCAGCCGGTGCTGGTGAATGTGCTGATTGTCGAATCGGGTGCCGCCAGGCGTGCCAATTGCGCGAACAGTTCCGGGGTCCACATGTCGGGGTTTTTCGCCGGGGCAAAACCGTCGAGAAACCATGCATCAACTTTGGCGTCGAGTTGCGGCAACTGTTCAAGTGCATCGCCGATCAACAACGTGAGCGTGACCCGGCCTTCGGCCAGGGTCAGGGTCTGAAAGCCCGGATGGATTGCAAAATACACGGCCAGCAATTGTTCGCTGAGGGGCGTCAGCTCCGGCCACAGGGCCAGCGCGCGTTGCAGGTCGTTGCGGGTCAGCGGGTATTTTTCGACGCTGATGAACTGCAGGCGCGCATCGGGGTGGGCATGTTGCTCGAACAGCTGCCATGCGCACAAAAAATTCAGCCCGGTGCCGAAACCGGTTTCGCCAATAACCAGATGGCCGTCAGCGGGCAGGGCGGCGAAACGCTCTGCAAGGGCGTTCTGTTCGATAAAGACATAGCGGGTTTCTTCAAGGCCCGACTTGTCCGAAAAATACACGTCATCAAACACCCGTGAGTGGGGGCGACCTTGGTCATCCCAGTCGATCTGGGCATTGGCAGTTTCAGTAGTCATGTGTGGCTCGGCAACGGCAAGGCAGCCATTCTAGCCGATCAGTCAGGCCGGGACTGATCCATGACAGGTTTGCTCGGTTTCTTCCTGCATATTGCAGAGCAATCCGCTAGGCTTGGTTCATCTTGCCAGGGAGCATTCCATGTTCGAATCAGCTGAAATCGGCCATTTCATCGATAAAGAAACCTACGACAGGGAAGCCCCCGCTTTACGTGAAGCGTTGCTTGAAGCCCAGTTTGAGCTCCATCAGCAAAAGCGTGCTTCGGTCATTGTGCTGATCAATGGCATTGAAGGCGCCGGCAAGGGTGAAACGGTCAAACTGCTTAGTGAATGGATGGATCCGCGCCTGATCGAAGTGCGGACTTTTGATAGCCAGACCGATGAAGAGCTGGCTCATCCGCCGGCCTGGCGTTACTGGCGTCAATTGCCCGCCAAGGGGCGGATGGGTGTGTTTTTTGGCAATTGGTACAGCCAGATGCTCCAGGGCCGGGTTCACGGCCTGTTCAAGAATGCCGTGCTTGATCAGGCGATCACGGGCGCCGAACGTCTGGAAAAGATGCTGTGCAATGAGGGCGCAGTGATCTTCAAGTTCTGGTTCCACCTGTCCAAAAAGCAAATGAAAGAACGCCTGCAAACCCTCAAGGATGACCCATTGCACAGCTGGCGCATCAGCCCGCTGGACTGGCAGCAGTCCAAAACCTATGACAAGTTCGTACGCTATGGCGAGCGGGCGATCCGCCGCACCAGTCGTGATTACGCACCGTGGAATATCGTCGAAGGTATTGACCCCTATTACCGCAGTCTGACTGTGGGCAAAATCCTTCTTGAAGGGTTGCAGGCGGCGTTGCATACCCCCAAGGTTGCAGCCCGCCCGGCGGGTGTGCCGCCGTTACCTGACAAGCAAGGCGAATTGACCCTGCTCGATTGCCTGGACCTGACCCGGCATCTTGAAAAAGAGGATTACCAGGAGCAATTGATCACTGAGCAGGCGCGTCTATCGGGCCTGATGCGTGACAAACGGATGCGCCGGCATTCATTGATCGCCGTATTTGAAGGCAATGATGCCGCAGGCAAAGGCGGCTCTATCCGGCGGGTGGCGGCAGCGCTGGACCCGCGTCAGTACATCATTGTGCCTATTGCTGCGCCTTCCGAGGATGAGCGAGCACAACCTTATCTTTGGCGTTTTTGGCGACATATACCGGCGCGGGGCAAATTCACCATTTTTGACCGCTCCTGGTATGGCCGGGTGCTGGTTGAACGGGTCGAGGGTTTTTGCACGAAAGCGGACTGGATGCGCGCTTATGGCGAGATCAACGATTTCGAAGAACAACTTACGGCAGCAGGCGCGATTGTCGTCAAATTCTGGCTGGCAATCGACAAGGACACCCAGCTTGAGCGTTTTCAGGAGCGTGAAGAAATCCCGTTCAAACGCTTCAAGATTACCGAGGAAGATTGGCGTAATCGCGAAAAGTGGGATGTGTACCGCAGTGCGGTATGCGACATGGTGGATCGCACCAGCACCGAAATCTCGCCCTGGACCTTGGTTGAAGCCAATGACAAGCGCTGGGCACGGGTAAAGGTGCTACGCACGATCAACGAGGCTCTGGAAGCAGCCTTCGAGAAACGCGACAGGCAGGAAAAAAAGCGCAAGAAGAAGTAACACGGCACTTACCCTGTGGTGCTTCGCTTGTGCGCGGCAACACGGGGTTAGCCTGCGACTATATATCTACCACTGATGCACTCCGGGTTTCTGTTCAGATCAGGTGACTGTCGATCACTTGGGATGAACGCTTTCATGTCCGAAAACAGCCACACCCTTAACGCTGACCAGTACCTTTCATTTGGCAGCCTGTCTATCAATTTGCCCGGTACTCTGCGAGAGCGAAAAGTCTCACGCTACGAAGCAAGCCTGCAGTCATTTATAGGCACTGCTGATCAGGCGATGACTCGCTTGGCCGCTTACCGGGATACTCATGAGCAGGCTCTGACCCAGTGTGCCGAAACTCAACAGGCAACGGACAGGCTGCTCGAAGGGGCCGAGTCTCAGGGCACCGACTTCTGGACCCGGCTGGATGCCGGCGGGCTTAGTCTGTTGCAGCGTTTGTCTACGGGAAGGTCGCGCAGCTTGCTGGCCGAAGCACAGTTGCAAGTGTATGAAGGCCGGTTGAGCGAATCCGCGTATCAACAGATAAAAGAAGTTGTCAGCGAACCCTGGTCTTCACTCCGCGGGCAAAGTGTCAGCTGCGTTTGCGACCTGTCCCTGGGCACCTCGCAACGCTCTTATTTGCTGCAGGGGGCGATGGTGATAACTCGTCAGCCTGCGCTTGATGACCATCAACATCCGGGGCCCGTATTTCTGTTCGTTCCGGGCAATGCGGGCGGTTTGCACGCATTCACTTCCGTGGCTCAGCTCAAGACCCAACTGGCCCGCAGCGTTCGGGCCGATCCGGACGGGTTCTGGCTCGGCCATGTTTCGCTGAAAAACCGCGCTGCTGCCCGGGCAGCGATAATGCTCGAGGGTACTGAAAGCCCCGTTATCCTGCGTGTGCTCGATGGTCATGCCTTCAGTCTGGGGGTTGAGGATCAAATCGCCGGCTATAAAGAAATTGCTTCGCTTATAGCCAGGGGCCAGTTGTTGTACAGCGAATCGACGGTTGCGCAGTCTCTTGAGCGCTTGCGTCTGGAAACCGCACAAAACCTGCTGGCGCCGGGCAATGAGGCCCGTGAACAGGGCATTGACCTTGTGGCGGAACAATTGCGTACGGCACAGGCTACGCAGGACTTGCCGGACTGGTTGCTGCGGGCATCGGTCGAAGAGCGGGCCGAATATGCCAAGGGACTTGTGGTTTACGCACGTAATGCCCTTTGGCTGGAGGACGATCTGAACCGTCATCTGCCGTCATTCGAGGTGTTTACCCGCGATAAGCTGGCTGAGCGGCTCAAGGCCGATTTAAAACGAGATATCGATCCGGATGCGGTCAGGGTCGATATGCCCGATCGGGTCATCGTTGAGGTGTTGCAAACGAGCGAGAGGGCCGAGCGTCCGCATCTGGCGGGCGATACGTCGGAAAGCATAGCGATCACCGGCTTTTCAACCTGGGATGACGTCAGTCTTGCGCGTCACACCTTCAGCTTGTCCGAGCTGGCTCGCAAGAATATTGATGTGAATGACGAACAGCAGATGCTGCGTCTCAAGCACAGCTACTTCACTCTGGATGGCGTGGATACCAAGGCGCTGGGTATTGACCTTAAGTATCTGCTCAAAACCATTCCGGATCTGGATGTTGCCATGCTTTACAGCATGAGGATCACCCGTGCTTTTCTGGGTCGCACAGTAGGGGGTAGCCAGCCCGGAGCTCCCGATATTGCCAGGCGACTGGGAGTGTTCAGGCAAGCCATCAACCTTGAGGCCTGGGTCGCACGTCAGCGCAGCCACCTGTCAGAGCGGGGGTACAGGCTGGCGCAGGCAGCGACCGCCCCCGGCAATGGTAATCACAAGCCTGACGCCGAATTCGACATCGAATACCGTTATACCTGGTTACGCTCACCAGACCGGGGGGACAGTTCCTATACCGAACAAGCCTTGATCGGGGTGTCTGTGGTGCATGACAAAACCTCGGGGCTGGCGCTGATGTATCTGGCGGGCGCTCCGGGTAATCAGAAGTTCTTCGAAGGTTCCGGGTTCCAGCATCTGATTGAACGTCTCTCCAATCATGTGCTGCTCAACAGGGAGCTGCTCACCTACTTCGCAAACAGTACAGCGACCGGTTCGAGCGTTGCGCGGAATATTCAGAACATCAATGCCATTTTGCGTGTCGGAACTTACGGTTTTCTCGTGATTGACCCGGTCAAGGCGTCCCATGTGTCCCTGACGGACATGCAGTACCTGGCACGCATGGGGCGGCTCAAGGAGCAGGTCTATGGTTCCTCCAGATCGGCGCTGGATATCGAGCGCCGTCAGATGGAGCGTATTGCGCAGCGGGATCTGAGCTACATAAAGATTGGCCTGTCGGTTATTCCGGGTATTGGCACAACCATTGGTGTCTATGACGGCTGGAATGACGCATCTGCGGCCATCAGTGCGTTTGCCCGAGGCGATTACAAGGCGGGAGCGTGGCTGGCTTTTTCTGCCGCGCTTAATTTGGGCGAGGCGGTTCTTACGCTCGCACCTCTGGTGGCGCGCCCCAGAGCAGTAAGCGCAGTGCTGGGCAGCCTGGATGAAACGGTGACCAAGGCCGTAGCAACCCTTTATGACGCAGGGTGGAGAGCCAGTAAATCGTTGCAGAAAAAACGCCTGAAGGATCTATTGCCGTCTGTCACTTCCCGCAAGCCCTGGCGTACCAAGGCATTCGAGGGCTATGAGGTCAAAGTCCCGCTCTATGACGCCGTGAGGCTCAGGGGGAAAAACGAAAATGTCTATCTCTTGAATAACAAGATGTACATTCAGATCGATGAAAAAGTGTACGAAGTGTATCGTCGCTCAGGTGAGAAAACCCTTCGCCTCAAGGCGCGCCCGCCCAAGAACTATGAACCGCCGATCAGGATGGATGCACGGGGGCGCTGGGAGTATCACGCCGATGTCGGGGGCAAGGGAGGGGCGCCGTTTCCGGAGCTGGAAGAGCTGATTGTTGATTCAACCCCCGTTACATCCACGCGCAAGGTTCCTGATGGATACGCTGTGACGGCCGCGGTTACCCCGGCGCCAATTCCTGCCGTACATCCTCAAGGCGTCGAGTCGATGGACAGGGTGGTTATCGGCCATCGGGATTTGTTTGTTTCCAGCGAACTTGATAGTGCAGGCAATTTTGGAATCTATCGTATTGATCCTGCTGATCCGACCCGACTGCAGGCTCAGGGTGTATTAACGCCCGAAGGGGTATATCGCCTCACCGATCAGCCTCTAGTCTCCGGTAGCGATCTGTTTGAAGAAGTCGCCGAAGATTTTGTCTTTATGGACAACAAGTTCTATCGGGTGCAACTGGATACTGAGCAGTTTTCCTGGAAAGTGGTGCGCACGGGTGATGAGGGTAGCAGCACGCTGTTTATCGAAAGTGATGGGGTATTTGATCCGGTCACACAACGGTTGGTCATCGGCAACTGGCACCTGATGCCAAGGCTCGGAGAACATCCCAGTCTGGAGGCCCTGGTGCGCCAGGCGCTTGACTTGCCTGCAACCGGTTTTGACCACGAAGCCTATGCATTTTTGCGCAACTACACGCGCCAGATCATCCAGTCTGTCGACACACAGGTGATACGGGCACCTGATGTGCTGGAGCTGGAGCGTCTGTGTGAGCAGAGCCTGCGCCGCAAGCAAATCCCGGTGGGCAGGCTGGACGAAGCCTTGACGGCCATGGCCAACAAGCAGCCCCTGCCGATCTGGGCACCGGTCTATGACGAACTGCAGGGTATGCGCTCGGTCTTCCCGACGACATCCGGAAGGTATTACAACATTGATGCCGTGCGTCAATTGCGCAGTCATATGTCGATCCGCGATCTGGATGTGGAGGTTGCCGCCCTTATTGACAACTATGCAGCAATGCGTGCCGGATTGATCTCTACGTTTAATATGAGAACCACTCTGGCCAAAAGCGTCATGCAGTTGGTCTTGAAAAAGCGTGGCTACACATTGCTTGATGGCGGTCGCTACAAAGTGGGGGCTGCCGGTTTCGGTATGGTGCTACGTGGTCCCAACGGTGATCTGTATCTGATGGAAGTCAGGCATATACGGGCTACCGGCAACACTTGGGGGCATGTTTTTTTTGATCGTGGATCCGCGAGTAAACTAGTCATGATGTCTGACGAATGGGTCGATATCGTCGTGCGAAAATCCCTGGAGGAAGTGCCATTCAACCCTGCAGCTGTGGCAGTACAGCAAGCCAGGGCAGATGGCCGCTTGTTCAAACTGGTTGGCACCATCACCCCCGACAAGGACGTGATGGTGTTCAAGATTGCAACCCCGGGCCAAGGCTTATAAAAAACCGCCTAGCCGTGCTTGCCTGCGCCCAGCATGTTTTCAGGACGAACCCACTGGTCAAACTCGGCGTCCGTGAGGTAGCCCAGTTCCAGTGCTGCTTCGCGCAGGGTCAAACCTTCGGCGTAGGCCTTTTTGGCAATCTCGGCTGACTTGTCATAGCCGATATGGGGGTTGAGTGCGGTCACCAGCATCAGGCCGCGCTCCAGGTGTTCGGCCATTTTGGCGGCATCGACCTCAAGCCCGGTGACGCAGTGTTTGAAAAAGTTGCTGCAACCGTCTCCCAGCAACTGGATGGATTGCAGCAGGTTGTGAATGATCACCGGTTTATAGACGTTCAGTTGCAAATGCCCCTGGCTTGCAGCAAAGCCGATGGCAACATCGTTGCCCATCACCTGGCACGCCAGCATCGACAAGGCTTCGCACTGGGTCGGATTAACCTTGCCCGGCATGATCGAACTGCCCGGCTCATTGGCGGGCAGTTTGATTTCGGCCAGCCCGGCGCGGGGGCCGGAACCCAGCAGGCGGAAGTCATTGGCCAGTTTCATGAGGGTCACGGCCAGTGTTTTGAGGGCGCCTGACAGGGTGGTCAAGGGCTCGTGGCCGGCCAGCGCGGCAAATTTGTTCGGCGCGGTCACAAATGGCAGGCCAGATAACGCAGCCAGTTCAGCGGCAATCGCTTCGGCAAAACCGTGGGGTGCATTCAGCCCGGTGCCCACCGCGGTACCCCCCTGTGCCAGCTCGCACACTGCGGGCAAGGCCGAACGTATGGCTTGCTCGGCGTAGTCCAGCTGCGCGATATAGGCTGACAGCTCCTGGCCGAAGGTGATCGGCGTGGCGTCCATCATATGGGTGCGGCCGGTCTTGACCAGTTTCATATGCCGTGCCGACAACTCGGCCAGGCCTCCTGCCAGTTCAATGATCGCGGGCAGCAAATGATTGTGCACAGCCTTGGCAGCGGCGATATGCATGGCGGTGGGGAAGCAGTCGTTGGAGCTTTGCGAGCGGTTGACATGGTCATTGGGGTGGACTGGCGACTTGCCGCCACGGCCTTTGCCCGCCAGTTCATTGGCGCGTCCTGCAATGACTTCGTTGGCGTTCATGTTGCTCTGTGTACCGCTGCCTGTCTGCCACACCACCAGCGGGAACTGGTCGTCGTGTTCACCGTTGAGCACTTCATCGGCGGCCTGTTCGATCAGGCGGGCGATATCGGCAGGCAAATCACCGTTGCGGTCATTGACCCGCGAGGCAGCCTTTTTGATCAAGACCAGGGCATGCAGAACCGCCAGCGGCATTTTTTCGTTGCCGATGGCAAAGTTGATCAGTGACCGCTGTGTCTGCGCCCCCCAATAAGCCTCATCGGCCACGCTTACTTCACCCAGGCTGTCGGTTTCGATACGGCTCATCGGCTCTTTCTCCTTGAAGTCTGACCTGACAGCTTAGGCGTTGATTCACACTAAGGGTTCAATCTTGCGTTTTCGGTGCTTTTGGTCGGCTGATGAGAACGTCTATCAGTGTCGGGGTTGAGTGACACACTTTATTAGGCGCAGAATGGCCGCCCTTGGGGTTAAACCTCGCTTGCTAGAAAAGGAAACTCGATGACCCGTCTTCGCGCCATCTGTACAGCGGTAGCTCTGGTTTGCGCCAGCGGCCAGGTTTTCGCCGATGCAGCTAGCCACGCTGCCAGTGCTGAAACGTTCCTGAAACTGGCACATGCCGATAAGCTGGGTACCCCGGTGTATATGCAAGTGCAGCAAATGTTCGCTCAGCGTTTCGAGCAAACCAAAGCACCAGCCTCCAAGAAAGCCCTGCTGGAAACTTACCAGGCCAAAGCCAACACCGCTCTGGATCAAGCCATTGGCTGGAACAAGCTGAAGCCGGACATGGTCAAGCTCTACACCACCAATTTCACCGAGTCTGAGCTCAAGGACCTGGTAGCGTTCTACCAGTCGCCTCTGGGCAAGAAAGTGCTGGAAAAAATGCCGCAACTGACCCAGCAATCGGCACAAATGACCCAGGCCAAACTGGAAAGTGCAGTGCCGGTTGTCAACAAGCTGCTAGAAGACATGACAGCCGAGCTGGAGCCAAAAGCGGCCCCGGCCAAAAAGAAGTAAGCGGAGCCTGAATGAGCATGCAACAGCGTATTGAAGCGGCGCTAGGCGCTCTGCAACCCGAGCACCTGAGCGTGCTGGATGAAAGCCATATGCACAGTCGTGGGTTGCAGACCCACTTCAAGGCAGTGGTGGTCAGCGAGCAGTTCGCCGGGCTCAACAGCGTCAAGCGTCATCAAAAGGTCTATGCCACCCTGGGTGACCTGATGGGCGAGTTCCATGCGCTGGCTTTGCACACGTACACGCCTGTGGAATGGGCGAAAATCGGCACGGCCCCGGCATCGCCGACCTGTGCTGGCGGTGGGCACTGAGTTGGCGTAATCCGCCTGCTTTTTGTTAGAATCCGCA
The DNA here is from genome assembly GCF_049896805.1 of Pseudomonas sp. TWR1-1-3. Classification (NCBI taxonomy): domain Bacteria; kingdom Pseudomonadati; phylum Pseudomonadota; class Gammaproteobacteria; order Pseudomonadales; family Pseudomonadaceae; genus Pseudomonas; species Pseudomonas sp. TWR1-1-3. The sequence goes on from NZ_JAFCUZ010000001.1 coordinate 65,513, forward strand.
ACGCGCCGCTTCGTCGGCGCGTTTTTTTTTGCGCCCGGTTCACCCTTTACGAGGGTAGCCACCTGGAGATTGATGCGATGACTTCGCCTGTTGTTGTAGCTGCACTGTATAAATTCGTCACCCTTGAGGACTACGTCGAGCTGCGTGAGCCACTGCTCAAGGCCATGGTCGACAACGGTATCAAGGGCACCTTGCTGATCGCCGAAGAAGGCATCAACGGTACGGTATCCGGCAGCCGTGAAGGTATTGACGGGCTGATGGCCTGGCTCAAGACTGATCCGCGCATGGTCGATATCGATCACAAGGAATCCTACTGCGATGACCAGCCGTTCTATCGGACCAAGGTCAAGCTCAAGAAAGAAATCGTCACCCTCGGTGTTGAAGGCGTGGACCCGAACAAGAAGGTCGGGACCTATGTCGACCCCGAGAACTGGAATGCGCTGATCAGCGATCCAGAGGTGTTGTTGATCGACACCCGCAACGATTACGAGGTTTCGATCGGTACGTTTGAAGGCGCTATCGACCCGAAAACGACCAGCTTTCGCGAATTTCCCGACTATATCAAAGCCAATTTCGACCCTGCCAGGCACAAGAAAGTCGCGATGTTCTGCACCGGCGGCATTCGCTGTGAAAAGGCTTCGAGCTATATGCTCAGCCAGGGTTTTGACGAGGTTTATCACCTCAAGGGCGGTATCCTGAAGTACCTCGAAGAGGTACCCCAGGAAGAAACCAAATGGCAGGGCGACTGCTTTGTATTTGATAACCGCGTTACCGTGCGCCATGACCTCAGCGCCGGCGAATACGATCAGTGCCATGCCTGCCGCACCCCGATCAGCCTCGCTGATCGCGAGTCCGAGCACTATCAACCCGGTATCAGTTGCCCGTATTGCTGGGACAGCTTGAGCGAGAAAACCCGTCGCAGCGCCATTGATCGCCAAAAGCAGATCGAGCTGGCCAAGGAGCGTAATCAGCCGCACCCGATCGGTCACAACTACCGTAAAGCTGCCGAGGCCTGATATGACAGCGCGCCTGCTCTATGTGATGGATCCAATGTGCTCCTGGTGCTGGGGTTTTTCGCCCATCGCCCAGGCGCTGGTTGAGCAGGCGCAGGCCGCAGGCGTTGAGTTGCATCTGGTAGTGGGAGGTTTGCGCACCGGCAGTGGCTCGGCGCTTGAGCCTGCTACGCGGCGCTATATTCTTGAGCACTGGCAGGCGGTCACAGAGGCCACCGGGCAACCTTTCAACTTCGAGGGGGCCTTGCCCGACGGCTTTATCTACGACACCGAACCTGCCTGCCGGGCTATTGTCGCGGTACGCAGCCTTGCCCCCGATTGCGCCTGGAAGCTGGTCAAACTGATACAGCAGGCGTTTTACGTACAAGGCCGTGATGTGACCCAGGCCAGTGTGCTGGTCGAACTGGCTGAAATCGCGGGAGTGCCGCGTATCGAATTTGCTGCCGCTTTTGACTCTGCCGAGCAGCATGCAGCGACAGCCGCGGATTTTACCTGGGTGCAGGATCTGGGGATTGCCGGTTTTCCGACCTTGCTTGCCGAGCGCAACGGCCAGCTGGCGTTGTTGACCAACGGCTATCAGCCGCTTGCGCCCTTGTCTGACTTGCTTGCTCGCTGGCTTGAACGCGCTGCACGTGTTTGATCCCTCTGCTGTACCGCCTGCGGCTGCGGTGACGGATCGCCTGACCTGGGCCGAAATCCGCCGCCTGGCCCTGCGCCATAAAAAAGCCCTGTGGCTTGCCAACGGCGTTGCCGTGCTGGCGACCCTGTGCAGTGTGCCGATCCCCTTGCTTCTGCCTTTGCTGGTGGACGAGGTGCTGTTGGGTAACGGGGACGCTGCGCTGAAGGTCATGAACCACTGGCTGCCGACTGCGTGGCAAAGCGCGGCAGGCTATATCGGCCTGATGCTGGCGATTACCCTGTTGCTGCGCTGCGGTGCTTTGCTGTTTAACGTGCTGCAGGCGCGGCTGTTTTCGCGGCTGGCCAAGGACATTGTGTTTCGCATTCGCCTGCGCCTGATCGAGCGCTTGAAGCGAATATCACTGGCCGAGTACGAAAGCCTGGGCAGCGGCACGGTGACGACTCATCTGGTCACCGACCTCGATACGCTCGACAAGTTTGTCGGAGAAACCCTGAGCCGATTTTTGGTGGCGATGCTCACTCTGGTGGGCACTTCGGCGATTTTGTTGTGGATGCACTGGCAGCTGGCGCTGCTGATTTTGCTGTTCAACCCGCTGGTGATTTACGCCACGGTGCAGTTGGGCAAGCGGGTCAAGCACCTGAAAAAGCTTGAAAACGACAGCACGGCGCGCTTTACCCAGGCCCTTACCGAGACGCTGGATTCCATCCAGGAAGTGCGTGCAGGTAACCGCCAGGGCTTTTTCCTGGGGCGTCTGGGGTTACGGGCGCGAGAAGTGCGGGACTTTGCCGTGGCTTCACAGTGGAAGAGCGATGCCTCCAATCGCGCCAGCGGTTTGTTGTTCCAGTTCGGGATCGATATTTTTCGAGCCGCCGCGATGTTGACGGTATTGTTTTCGGATCTGTCGATCGGTCAGATGCTCGCAGTGTTCAGTTATCTGTGGTTCATGATCGGGCCGGTTGAGCAGTTGCTCAATTTGCAATATGCCTTCTATGCCGCTGATGGAGCCGTTACGCGGATCAATCAGTTATTGGCGCGCAACGACGAGCCACAATACCCCGGCGGCGCCAATCCATTTGTGGGGCGACAGACGGTCGGCATCGAAGTGCGTGACCTTAGCTTCAGCTATGGCGACGAAAAGGTACTCGATCACCTTAACCTGACCATTGCTCCTGGTGAGAAGGTGGCCATTGTCGGCACTAGCGGTGGTGGTAAAAGCACCCTGGTGCAACTGTTGCTGGGCTTATACACGCCGCAGTCGGGGAGTATCCGCTTTGCTGATGCCAGCCAGCCCGAAATCGGCCTGCAGACCATTCGCGAGCATGTGGCGGTGGTGCTGCAACACCCGGCATTGTTCAACGATACCGTGCGTGCCAATCTGACCATGGGCCGTGAACGAACCGATGAAGCGTGCTGGCACGCCCTGCAAATAGCCCAGCTCGATGGCACCATTGATGCGCTGCCCCAGGGCCTGGACAGCATCGTGGGGCGTTCGGGGGTGCGTTTGTCCGGCGGTCAGCGTCAGCGCCTGGCGATTGCGCGCATGGTATTGGCCGAACCCAAGGTGGTGATCCTCGACGAGGCCACCAGTGCCCTGGATGCTGCCACCGAATACAACCTGCATCACGCTTTGGGAAAATTTTTGAGCGGGCGCACAACTTTAATCATCGCTCACCGTTTATCTGCGGTAAAACAGGCTGACCGGGTGCTGGTGTTTGATGGTGGGTGCATTGCCGAAGAGGGCGATCACCAGCAGTTGATTGCAGAGGGTGGGCTCTATGCCAAGCTCTACGGGCATCTGCAGCAGACGTGATGTCGCAGGGTTGTGGGGGCGAGCCTGCACGCGAAAGCCCATGAACATCGCAGTTATCCGGCCAATACACGGTATTGCTCACGATCTTCTCGAGCAGGTTCTTTTGCACAGGCGCATTGCTTGCTTCAATGAACATAATGATGCGGCTGCACGCTTATTGAAGATTTAGATCGGCTCAGACTACTCAATTTTTGAAAAATTGGCCTAGGCTGACTTGTAGTGAGATTTTCTCTCTGGTTTTCATTTGACTCCATGAAGCAAAGGGAACTCATGAAATCTAAACGCCCCCTTGGTACACCACGCTTATTGGGCATTGTTTGGCCTTTTATTGCTGTCGTGCTGTTCCAGGCGTTATTGGGGTGCGTGAGTCTGTATATGCTTTCTGCCGTGAGGAGTTATGTCGGTGGCGAAAGTTTATGGTCCAAGGGGCAGAAGGACGCCATCTACTTTCTCTATCTGTATTCCGATACCCATGACCCGGTTTATTACGAAAAATACACACAGGCCATAAGTGTTCCCCAGGGCGACCATAAGTTACGCCTGGCGATGGATGAGTCCCCACCCAATGAAGTCGCTGCCCGCGAAGGCATTCTGCAGGGCGGCAACAGCCCGCAAGATGCCTCGAGCATTATCTGGTTTTACCGCTACTTCCGCCATGTAAGCTATATGGAAACCGCCATCGAGAAGTGGGCCATAGGTGATGCTTACCTGCTCAAGCTCGACAATCTGGCCCAGGAGATGCACAAGGCCATCCTCGCCGGCAATGCCGATGCTGCGGAGTCCCAGCGCTGGGAAGACGAGATTTTCGCCATCAACGAGGGTATTGCGCCTTCTGCCAAGGCTTTCAGTGATGCGCTGGGTGAAGGCTCGCGCTTTATCTGGCGGTTGCTGGTGGTCATAAACCTGGTCACGGCGGTGGCGCTGATCCTGCTGGTACTCAAGCGCACCCATAAAGTGCTCAAGCAGAGCCGTGCTTTTGCCGAGGCGCTGCAGCTGGAAAAAGAGCGGGCGCAAATCACCCTGCAGTCGATTGGCGACGGTGTTATCACCACCGACGTCAATGGCGCGATTGCCTATATGAACCCTGCGGCCGAGAACTTGACCCAGTGGAAGTCCGAGCAGGCGCAAGGCATTTCCCTGGCTGCGCTGTTCAAGTTGCTCGATGACAACGATCAGGACGAAGGCCCCAGACTGGTCGAGCGTATTCTCACTGGCGAGCTGGGTAACAGTCGCGAGCACTCCCGGCAGATTCAACGCATGGATGGCAGTACCGTTGCGGTAACCCTTGTGGGTGCGCCAATCCTTCACGATGGCGATGTCAGTGGCGCAGTGCTGGTGCTGCATGACATGACCCAGGAGCGCCAGTACATTGCCAACCTGTCCTGGCAGGCGACCCATGATGCACTGACCGGGCTGGCCAACCGGCGTGAGTTCGAATACCGCCTGGAGTTGGTACTGAAGAACCTGGGGCGCCAGCAGGGCCGGCATGCCCTGATGTTTCTTGATCTGGACCAGTTCAAGCTGGTCAATGACACCTGCGGTCACGCGGCGGGTGATGAGCTGTTGCGGCATATTTGTACGTTGCTGCGTACCGGCCTGCGTGAAGGCGATACCCTGGCCCGGCTGGGTGGGGATGAGTTTGGCATCCTGCTGGAAAACTGCCCGGTGGACATGGCGGAAAAAATCGCCGGCGGTTTGCGTCAGGCGGTGCAAAGCCTGCATTTTGCCTGGAAAGGGCGCCCTTTCATGAGCACCATCAGCATCGGCCTTGTGCATATCCATAAAGCGCCAGTCACCCTTGAGTCTCTGATGCGGGCTGCGGACATGGCCTGTTATATGGCCAAGGAAAAGGGCCGCAACCGGGTGCAGGTTTATCATGTGGATGACACGGAGTTGTCATTGCGCTTTGGTGAAATGGCCTGGGTGCAGCGCTTGCATGTCGCACTGGAAGAAAACCGCTTCAGTCTGTATGCCCAGGAAATAACCCCCCTGGGACCTGTGCAGGACGGGGGCGGGCATATCGAGATTCTGTTGCGCCTGCAAGATGAAAACGGTCGCATTGTATTCCCGGACAGTTTTATTCCTGCGGCGGAACGTTATGGCTTGATGAGTTCGATAGACCGCTGGGTGGTCGAAAATGTGTTCAGGATCATTGCGGAATGTTCAGCCCAGGCGGGTGGGCGGCCAATGGCCATGTGTGCGATCAACCTGTCTGGGTCAACCATTGGCGATGATGACTTTCTTGCGTTTTTGCATGAACAATTTGACTGTTACGGCGTGTCGCCAAAACTCATCTGTTTTGAAATTACTGAAACCAGTGCAATTGCCAACCTGGGTAATGCCATCCGTTTTATCAATGATCTTAAAACCCTGGGTTGTCACTTTTCGCTGGATGACTTTTGTGCCGGGATGTCCTCATTTGCCTATTTGAAACATCTTCCTGTCGACTTTTTGAAGATCGACGGCAGTTTCGTCAAGGACATGTTGGACGACCCGATCAATCGTGCCATGGTTGAAGTCATTAATCATATTGGCCATGTCATGGGCAAACGCACGATTGCCGAGTTTGTTGAAAGCACGCAGATTGAAGAGGCCTTGATTGAAATCGGCGTTGATTATGCGCAGGGCTATATTGTCCAGCGGCCACAGTTATTCACGTTCGATAGTTTGTTGCAGCGTCCTCAGCGTGCCCGGGCGTTGACATTGAAGTCCCCGGGCACGTTGCGTTGATCTGTTCTACATTTCTAAAGTCTATTATCAAAAAGGATTTGGATTGTGAGTGAAGTCTTCAACCGAACGGGGCCTCTTATGGAGGAAGCCAGTTACCCCCAGTGGGCCCGGCAGTTGATTCGGGACTGTAGCGAAAGCAAACGTCGGGCAGTCAAACACGAAATTTACAAGCGCATGCGTGACAACACCTTGAGCCCCAGAGCAATGCGCATGTTTCTCGTGGGCGGCTGGCCGGTGGTCGAGCAGTTTTCGTTGTACATGGGCCATAACCTGGGTAAGACCCGCTACGGGCGTCACCCCGGCGAAGACATGGCCCGCCGCTGGCTGATTCGCAATATCCGGGTCGAGCTTAATCATGCCGATTATTGGGTGAACTGGGCGCTGGCGCATGGGGTCAGCCTTGAAGACCTCAATGCCCAGGACCTGCCTGCCGAGTTTCAGGCGCTGAACGACTGGTGCTGGCATAGCTGTTCCAAGGATTCGCTGGCCGTGGCGATGGCTGCCACCAACTACGCCATCGAGGGTGCCGTGGGTGAGTGGGCGGCGATTGTCTGCTCGGCCGATATCTATGAAGAGTCGTTTGCGGTCGATCAACGCAAGCGCGCGATGAAGTGGCTGAAGATGCACGCCCAGTACGATGACGAGCATCCCTGGGAGGCGCTGGAAATTGTCTGTACCCTCGTGGGAATGAATCCGAGCCAGGAGCAGATCACTGAACTGCGCAAAGCCATCTGCAAGAGCTACGACTATATGTATCTGTTTCTGCAAAGTTGCCTGTTGTTCGACAAGGCCGCTGTGGCGCGTGAGCATCGGGAACTGGTCGAGAGCTGAACACCGGCTTTTCAGTGCATAAAAAAACCGCGGGCTGCATGGGATGCAGCCCGCGGTTTTTGTTTGTAGCCCTGTTACTGTGCGTTGAAAGCCTGCCCGTTGATCCCGGTACTGTCCGGGCCCATCAGGTACAGGTAAACCGGCATGATTTCGTGTGGCTCTGGATTGTTCTCGGGGTTTTCACCCGGATAGGCCAGGGCGCGCATGCTGGTTCGGGTCGCGCCGGGGTTGATGCTGTTGGCACGTACCGGGGCCACGCCGTCGACTTCGTCGGCCAGGGTTTGCATCAAGCCTTCGGTGGCGAACTTGGAGACGCCATAGGCACCCCAGTAAGCACGGCCTTTGCGCCCGACACTGCTGGAAGTGAAGATCACCGAGGCGTCCTGCGACAGCTTGAGCAGGGGTAGCAGGGTGCTGGTGAGCATAAACATGGCATTGACGTTGATATGCATCACGCGCATGAAATTTTCCCCCGATAGCTGCTCCAGCGGCGTGCGCGGACCAATGATCGAAGCGTTGTGCAGCAGCCCGTCAAGGCGGCCGAACTCGGTCTCGATCATGGCGGCCAGCTCATCGTATTGATGGGGTTGGGCGGTTTCGAGGTTGAACGGGATAACCACTGGCTGCGGATGGCCCGCAGCTTCGATTTCGTCGTAGACCTGGCTTAGGTTGGCTTCGGTCTTGCCCAGCAGCAATACGGTTGCGCCGTGTGCGGCATAGGTCCTGGCTGCAGCAGCGCCGATGCCGCGACCGGCGCCGGTAACCAGGATCACCCGATCCTGGAGCAGGTTGGGGCGGGCTGAATAATCAAACATAAAAAACCTCAACAAAATCGGTCATCGTTAGCAGCTGCACATCGCGTTATCCAGCACTTTGCGCAGTTCGGCCGGATGATCGACCACCACGTCCGCACCCCAGTGATCAGGGTTGTCGTCAGGGTGGATATAACCAAAGCGCACGGCTGCAGTTTTGGTCCCGGCATCGCGCCCGGACTCGATATCTCGCAGGTCATCGCCTACAAACAGTACGCTGGCCGGGTCAAGGTCGAGCATTTTGCAGGCCAGAATCAGCGGCTCGGGGTCCGGCTTGCTGTTTTTGACGTGGTCGGGGCAAATCAGCAGCGCCGAGCGCTCGGCCAGGCCCAGGCGTTCCATGATTGGCTGGGCGAAGCGCACCGGTTTGTTGGTGACGACGCCCCACACCAGATGGGCCTTTTCGATATCGGCGAGCAACTCTTCCATGCCATCAAACAGCTTGGTATGGACTGCGCAATCGCGCTGATAGCGCTCCAGGAACTCCTGACGCAGCTCTTCAAAGCCAGGTGCGTCAGGGTCCATGTTGAAGGTCGCTGCCACCATGGCGCGTGCACCGCCGGAAATCTCGTCGCGGATAAGTTTGTCTGCGACGGGAGGCAGGTCGCGATCGGCGCGCATGGCCTGGCAGATGGCGATAAAGTCCGGCGCGGTGTCGAGCAGGGTGCCGTCCATGTCAAAAAGAACTGCTCTTAAACGCATGTGTTACTCCTCGCGAAGGGTCTGGATCATGTAGTTGACGTCAACATCGGCGGCCAGCTTGTAGTGCTTGGTCAGCGGGTTGTAGGTCAGGCCGATGATGTCCTTGACGCTCAATCCGGCCTGGCGGCTCCAGGCACCCAGCTCGGAAGGGCGAATGAATTTTTTGAAGTCATGGGTACCACGGGGGATCAGCTTGAGTATGTATTCCGCACCGAGGATAGCGAACAGATAGGACTTGGGGTTGCGGTTGATGGTCGAGAAGAACACCTGGCCACCGGGCTTGACCATTTTGTAGCAGGCGCGGATCACCGACGACGGGTCGGGTACATGCTCAAGCATTTCGAGGCAGGTGACTACATCGAACTGCCCGGGCATTTCTTCAGCCAGATCTTCAGCAGTGACCTGGCGGTACTCAACGCTTACGCCGGACTCGAGCTGATGCAGCTGTGCCACGGCCAGCGGGGCTTCGCCCATGTCGATGCCCATTACGGTGGCGCCGCGCTGAGCCATCGACTCGCTGAGAATGCCGCCGCCGCAGCCGACGTCGAGGACTTTTTTGCCAGCCAGTTGTACGCGCTCGTCAATCCAGTTGACGCGCAGCGGGTTGATGTCGTGCAGCGGCTTGAACTCGCTCTCACGGTCCCACCAGCGATGGGCTAGCGCTTCGAATTTGGCGATCTCGGCGTGGTCAACGTTGCTCATGGGTAAATCCTCTAAAGCTGAATAATCTGGTAAAGCTCCGGGCGCAGGCCCGAAGGTACTGAATCAATGAGTATGGCCGCTTATGCGTTCGCCCCAGGCCCTTGCGGTTGCGCAGAGTTGCTGCTCGTCCAGGCGGGTCAGGTGTCGATCCTCGAGCAACTGCTTGCCTGCGACCCACACATGTTTAACGCAATCGCGGCCTGTGGCGTAGATCAACTGCGAAACGGGGTCGTAGACCGGTTGCTGGGCCAGACCGCTGAGGTCAAAGGCTACCAGGTCGGCGGCCTTGCCGATTTCGATCGAGCCGGTGTCGCTTTCAATGCCCAGGGCGCGCGCGCCATTGAGGGTGGCCATGCGCAGTGCGCGGTGGGCGTCCAGCGCGGTGGCAGAGCCTGCAACGGCCTTGGCCAGCAAGGCGGCGGTGCGGGTTTCGCCGAGCAGATCGAGGTCATTGTTGCTGGCCGCACCGTCGGTACCCACCGCCACATTGACTCCGGCTTGCCACAGGCGCTCCACCGGGCAGAAGCCACTGGCCAGTTTGAGGTTGGACTCGGGGCAATGAACCACGCTGGAGTTGCTTTCTACCAGCATGGCCAGGTCGTCATCGCTGATCTGGGTCATGTGTACGGCCTGGAAGCGCGGGCCCAGCAAGCCCAGGCGGGCGAGGCGGGCCAACGGGCGTTCGGCGTGTTGCTCGACGGCCTGATGCACTTCGAAGGCGGTTTCGTGAACGTGCATATGAATGGCGGCATCCAGCTCGTCGGCGATGACCCGGATTTTCTCCAGGTTGTCGTCGCTTACGGTGTAAGGCGCATGGGGGCCGAAGGCAATTTTGATCCGCGGGTGAAACTTCAGGTCGGCAAACAGTTCGACGGCCTGGCGCAGGGATTCGTCTGCGCTGCTGGCGCCGGGAATCGGAAAGTCGAGAATCGGAATGGCGATTTGTGCACGGATACCGCTCTTGTGCACGCACTCGCTGGCAACTTTCGGGAAAAAATACATGTCACTGAAGCAGGTGATGCCGCCCTTGAGCTGTTCGGCGATGGCCAGGTTGGTGCCGTCGCGCACGAACTGCTCATCGACCCATTTGCCCTCGGCCGGCCAGATATGCTGTTCGAGCCAGGTCATCAGGGGCAGGTCGTCGGCCATGCCGCGGAACAGCGTCATGGCCGCGTGCCCGTGCGCGTTGATCAGCCCCGGGCTGAGCAGCATGTCCGGCAGCTCGCGGGTTTGCGTGGCGGTGAGCTTCAGCGCCTGTTCGCGCGGGCCGATGAACACAATGCAGCCGTCGCGAATGCCCACGCCGTGATCCTTGAGTACGACACCGGCCGGTTCTACAGGCACCAGCCAGGTGGGTAACAGCAGTAAGTCCAGGGGCGTGGTTGGGGTCGGCATCGAAAACTGATTCCAGTGCGTTATAAAAGGAGGCGAAGTATACCCGAGCGTCTTGGGGGTGGGCTCGCTATAATCGGCCGCTTTGTTACCAGGTAATGGGGGAAGGCATGCGCGATCGACTGTTGGCTGCGGAAAAGGTTAAGGCCATCGATTGGCGGGATGACGCCCTGTATCTGTTGGATCAACGCATTCTGCCCTTTGAAGAGAGCTGGCTGGCGTACACCGGCGTTGACGGTGTGGCGCAAGCGATTCGCGACATGGTCGTGCGCGGCGCCCCGGCAATCGGTATCGCGGCGGCCTATGGCGTGGTGCTGGCTGCGCGTGTGCGCAAGGCTGCAGGTGGTGACTGGCTGGCAGCGCTGGAAGAGGACTTCACCCTGCTGGCGGACTCGCGTCCTACGGCAGTGAACCTGTTCTGGGCCTTGAATCGCATGCGCGAACGTCTGGCTCGAAGCCAAAACCGCGCGGATGTATTGCAGGTGCTTGAGGCAGAGGCTGTTGCCATCCACGAAAGTGATCGCGAGGCCAATCTGACCATGGCGCAGTTGGGTGTCGATGTCATTCGCCGCCATCAGGGCAATGCCCAGGCGGTGCTGACCCACTGCAACACCGGAGCCCTGGCCACAGGCGGCTTTGGTACGGCGCTGGGGGTCATCCGGGCGGCCTGGCTCGAAGGCATGATCGAGCAGGTCTATGCCGACGAAACCCGGCCCTGGCTGCAGGGTTCGCGCCTGACTGCGTGGGAGCTGGCCAATGAAGGCATCCCGGTGGTGCTCAATGTCGATTCGGCAGCAGCGCATATCATGAAAACCAAAGGCGTCACCTGGGTGATCGTGGGTGCTGACCGCATCACTGCCAATGGCGATGTGGCGAACAAGATCGGCACCTACCAACTGGCGGTCAACGCCATGCACCACGGCGTGCGCTTTATGGTGGTGGCCCCGAGCTCGACCATCGACATGGATCTGGCCTCGGGTGATGACATCCCGATTGAGGAGCGTGACGGCCGCGAACTGCTGGAAGTGGGTGGCAAGCGGGTCGGCGCGGATGTGCAGGCCTTCAATCCGGTGTTTGATGTGACGCCTGCGGACCTGATCGATGTGATTGTCACCGAGAAGGGTGTGATTGAACGCCCGGATGCGGCAAAGATGGCGCAATTGATGTGCCGCAAGCGCTTGCATTGAAACGCAAGCCTGTCGTCGCTGCCGAAGGCTGCGAAGAGGAACGCGGGTGCTTCAAATCGCCTTCAGAGTCCCTCTGGGGCCCTTCAGGCCGATAAACGTCGTAATTACTACGCTCCATGCGCATCTGAGGGATAGGTGCGTGGCGGCGATTGTGATAACATTCGGCGGTTTCCAGGGTGACCCGCAAGGGTTGCCCTTACTGCGCAAATCCGTGACATAACTTGTTGATTTGTCGTAAGTCGTTGCGTGGCACGTGGCCAGCGGCGGCGAGCTTCGTTCGTCCCGAATGGATGTGGCGAAGTTTCACCCGAAAAAGGAATCAGGCTTCTCATGGGCGAACTGGCCAAAGAAATCCTCCCGGTCAATATCGAAGACGAGCTGAAACAGTCCTACCTCGACTACGCAATGAGCGTAATTGTCGGGCGGGCACTGCCTGATGCGCGCGATGGCTTGAAGCCCGTGCACAGGCGTGTGCTGTTTGCGATGAGCGAACTGAACAACGACTGGAACAAGCCGTACAAGAAATCTGCCCGTGTGGTCGGTGACGTAATCGGTAAGTATCACCCGCATGGTGATACTGCTGTTTACGACACCATCGTTCGAATGGCTCAGCCATTCTCCCTGCGCTACCTGCTGGTAGACGGTCAGGGCAACTTCGGTTCGGTCGACGGCGACAACGCTGCGGCCATGCGATACACCGAAGTGCGCATGACCAAGCTGGCCCACGAATTGCTGGCCGACTTGCACAAAGAGACCGTGGACTGGGTGCCGAACTACGACGGCACGGAAATGATCCCGGCCGTCATGCCGACACGAATTCCCAACTTGCTGGTCAACGGCTCAAGCGGTATCGCCGTGGGTATGGCCACCAATATTCCGCCGCATAACCTGGGTGAAGTCATCGACGGCTGCCTGGCGCTGATCGACAACCCGGAACTGAGCATCGATGAACTGATGCAGTTCATCCCGGGCCCGGACTTCCCGACTGCCGCCATCATCAACGGCCGTGCCGGTATCATCGAAGCCTATCGCACGGGCCGTGGCCGCATTTACATGCGCGCCCGCTCGATGATCGAAGACATCGACAAGGTCGGTGGTCGTCAACAGATCGTCATCACCGAGCTGCCGTACCAGCTGAACAAGGCTCGCCTGATCGAAAAGATCGCCGAGCTGGTAAAAGAGAAGAAGCTAGAAGGCATCACCGAGCTGCGTGACGAGTCCGACAAAGACGGCATGCGCGTTGTGATCGAGCTGCGCCGTGGTGAGGTGCCGGAGGTTATTCTCAATAACCTTTATGCCCAGACCCAGCTGCAAAGTGTTTTCGGTATCAACATCGTTGCGCTGATCGATGGCCGCCCGCGCATCCTGAACCTCAAGGACCTGCTCGAAGCCTTCGTACGTCACCGTCGTGAAGTGGTTACCCGTCGTACTGTTTTCGAGCTGCGCAAAGCCCGCGAGCGAGGCCATATCCTTGAAGGCCAGGCCGTAGCCCTGTCCAACATCGATCCGGTCATTGCACTGATCAAGGCCTCGCCAACCCCGTCCGAAGCCAAGGAAGCGCTGATCAGCACCCCTTGGGAGTCGACAGCGGTAGTGGCCATGGTTGAGCGCGCCGGTGCCGATTCGTGCCGTCCGGAAAACCTCGATCCGCAATACGGTCTGCGTGATGGCAAATACTTCCTGTCGCCGGAGCAGGCCCAGGCCATTCTTGAGTTGCGCCTGCACCGCTTGACCGGTCTGGAGCACGAAAAGCTGCTGGCCGAGTACCAGGAAATTCTCAACCAGATCGGTGAGCTGATCCGCATCCTCAATAGCGCCGTGCGCCTGATGGAAGTGATCCGCGAAGAGCTGGAAGTCATTCGCGCCGAATACGGCGATGTGCGTCGTACCGAAATCCTGGATCACCGTCTTGATCTGACCCTGGGTGACATGATCCCGGAAGAAGAGCGCGTCGTGACCATTTCCCACGGTGGCTATGCCAAGACCCAGCCATTGGCTGCGTACCAGGCCCAGCGTCGTGGCGGTAAAGGCAAGTCGGCTACTGGCGTCAAGGATGAGGACTACATCGCTCACCTGCTGGTTGCCAACAGTCACACCACGCTGCTGCTGTTCTCCAGCAAGGGCAAGGTGTACTGGCTGAAGACCTATGAAATTCCTGAGGCGTCCCGCGCTGCCCGTGGTCGTCCGCTGGTGAACCTGCTGCCGCTGGATGAGGGTGAATACATCACCACCATGCTGCCGGTCGAAGAGTACACCGAGGGTCACTTCATCTTTATGGCGACCGCCAACGGTACCGTGAAGAAGACCCCTCTGGAAGCCTTCAGTCGTCAGCGCAGCGTAGGCTTGATCGCGCTGGAACTGGACGAAGGCGACGTGCTGATCAGCGCCGCGATCACCGATGGCGAGCGTGAAGTCATGCTGTTCTCCGACGGTGGCAAGGTGACTCGCTTCAAGGAGTCCGATGTCCGTGCCATGGGCCGTACTGCCCGCGGTGTGCGCGGCATGCGTCTGCCAGAAGGGCAGAAGCTGATTTCCATGCTGATCCCTGAGGAGGGTAGCCAGATCCTTACCGCTTCGGCGCGTGGCTATGGCAAGCGTACGGCGATCAGCGAGTTCCCAGAGTACAAGCGTGGCGGCCAGGGTGTTATCGCCATGGTCAGCAACGAGCGTAATGGCCGTCTGGTCGGTGCGGTTCAGGTGCAGGACGGTGAAGAAATCATGTTGATTTCGGATCAGGGCACTCTGGTACGTACGCGCGTCGACGAAGTGTCGAGCCTGGGTCGTAATACCCAGGGCGTCACCTTGATCAAGCTGGCCAGTGACGAAACGCTGGTAGGGCTTGAGCGGGTTCAGGAGCCTTCTGAAGTTGAAGGCGAAGAGCTCGAAGATGAAGGCGGTGCAGAGTTCGACGGTGAGGCCATCCAGGATGGCGCAGACGACGAGCAGCCGCTAGAGGCTGGCGCTGACGAAGAGCCGCAGGAATAAGCGGACACACAGGGGGCGGATGAGAATTCGCCCCCTTGTTGTATGTCCAGTATGAAAGTTTGCGACACTGTGGGAGCGAGCCTGCTCGCGATGGCATCAGCGCGGTATGTCAGATAGACATTACTGCCCGTATCGCTAGCAAGCCCGCTTCTACAAGCAACAATGTGTCGAGAGTTGATTTATTGCGTGACCACCAAATCAGAGTGAGAGTGGAAGTGAGCAAACGAGCCTATAACTTCTGCGCAGGTCCTGCTGCGCTACCTGAAGCTGTTCTGTTGCGTGCCCAGTCCGAGTTGCTCGACTGGCATGGCAAGGGCCTCTCGGTCATGGAAATGAGCCATCGCAGCGATGAGTTCGTGTCCATTGCGACCAAGGCTGAGCAGGATCTGCGTGACCTGCTGTCTATTCCCTCGAACTACAAAGTCCTGTTTCTGCAAGGCGGTGCCAGCCAACAGTTTGCCCAGATCCCGCTGAATCTTTTGCCTGAAAATGGCAAGGCGGATTACATCGATACCGGTATCTGGTCGCAGAAGGCCATTGAAGAGGCGTCGCGTTTCGGTCACGTCAACGTGGCAGCAACCGCCAAACCTTACGATTACTTCGCGATTCCTGGTCAGAATGAGTGGAATCTGTCGAAAGACGCGGCCTACGTTCATTACGCGCCAAACGAAACCATCGGCGGTCTGGAATTCAACTGGATCCCTGAGACTGGCGATGTGCCATTGGTCGCTGACATGTCTTCGGATATTCTGTCGCGCCCGGTTGATGTGTCCCGTTTTGGCATGATCTACGCGGGTGCCCAGAAAAACATCGGCCCAAGTGGCATCGTGGTCAATATCATTCGCGAAGATCTGCTGGGTCGTGCGCGTTCGATCTGCCCGACCATGCTCGATTACAAGGTCGCGGCTGACAACGGCTCGATGTACAACACGCCGCCGACCCTGGCCTGGTACCTGTCAGGCCTGGTATTCGAATGGCTCAAGGAGCAGGGCGGTGTCGAGGCAATCGGCAAGCTCAATGAAGTGAAAAAACGTACCTTGTACGACTTTATCGACGCCAGTGGCCTGTACAGCAACCCGATCAACCTTTCTGATCGCTCGTGGATGAACGTACCGTTCCGTCTGGCGGACGATCGCCTCGACAAGCCATTCCTGGCAGGCGCTGAAGCACGCGGCCTGCTGAACCTCAAGGGGCACCGCTCCGTTGGTGGCATGCGCGCATCGATCTATAACGCTGTGGATATCAACGCGGTTAACGCGCTGGTGGCTTACATGGCAGAGTTCGAAAAGGAACACGGCTAATGTCCGAGCAAGAACTCAAGGCGCTGCGCCTGCGTATCGACAGTCTGGATGAAAAAGTCCTGGAGCTTATCAGCGAGCGGGCGCGTTGTGCCCAGGAAGTGGCGCGGGTCAAGATGGCTTCCCTGGCTGAGGGTGAAGTGCCGGTATTTTACCGGCCTGAGCGTGAGGCTCAGGTGCTCAAGCGCGTTATGGAGCGCAATAAAGGCCCGTTGGGCAACGAAGAGATGGCGCGGTTGTTCCGCGAAATCATGTCCTCGTGCCTGGCGCTGGAGCAGCCGCTGAAAGTGGCTTATCTCGGCCCCGAGGGTACCTTTACCCAGGCTGCGGCCATGAAGCACTTTGGGCATGCCGTGATCAGCAAGCCGATGGCTGCCATTGACGAAGTATTCCGCGAAGTGGCTGCCGGTGCAGTGAATTTTGGCGTGGTGCCAGTGGAAAACTCCACAGAAGGCGCAGTCAACCACACTCTCGACAGCTTCCTTGAGCATGACATGGTGATCTGCGGTGAAGTAGAGCTGCGCATCCACCATCACCTGCTGGTCGGCGAAAACACCAAAACGGACAGTATCAGTCGCATTTACTCCCACGCCCAGTCGCTGGCTCAGTGCCGCAAATGGCTGGATGCACACTACCCGAATGTCGAACGTATTGCGGTGTCGAGCAATGCCGAAGCGGCCAAACGGGTCAAGGGTGAGTGGAACTCCGCTGCCATTGCCGGTGATATGGCTGCTGGCCTGTACGGCTTGACCCGACTGGCCGAAAAAATTGAAGACCGCCCGGACAACTCCACGCGGTTCTTGATGATTGGCAGCCAGGAAGTGCCACCCACTGGCGATGACAAGACGTCGATCATTGTGTCCATGAGCAACCGTCCTGGGGCCCTGCATGAACTGCTGGTACCGTTCCATGAGAACGGGATCGATCTGACGCGCATTGAGACGCGTCCTTCGCGTAGCGGTAAATGGACCTATGTGTTTTTCATCGACTTTGCTGGTCATCACCGCGACCCGTTGGTCAAAAGTGTCCTGGAGCAGATCAGTCAAGAAGCCGTAGCGCTTAAAGTATTGGGTTCCTACCCGAAAGCGGTTCTCTGAGGCGATAAAACATGAGCGGTGATTTCCTCGCCCTGGCACAGCCGGGCGTACAACAACTTTCGCCTTATGTCCCGGGTAAACCTGTGGATGAGCTGGCGCGTGAACTGGATCTGGATCCGGCCACGATCGTCAAGCTGGCCAGCAACGAAAATCCTTTGGGGGCGAGCCCCAAGGCGCTGGAAGCCATTCGTGCCGAGCTGGCCGAGTTGACGCGCTACCCGGATGGCAATGGCTTTGCCCTGAAAAGCCTGTTGGCTGAGCAGTGTGGCGTACAGCTTGACCAGGTAACACTGGGCAACGGTTCTAACGATATTCTGGAGCTGGTGGCGCGTGCCTACCTGGCGCCGGGGCTAAATGCCGTGTTCAGTGAGCATGCATTTGCCGTGTATCCGATTGTGACCCAGGCGGTAGGTGCCCAGGCCCGCGTTGTGCCGGCCAAGGACTGGGGGCATGACCTGCCTGCCATGCTGGCTGCCATCGACAGTGATACCCGGGTGGTCTTTATTGCCAACCCGAACAACCCGACCGGTACCTGGTTTGGCGTCGATGCGCTGAACGAGTTTTTGCAGGACGTGCCCGAGCACGTGCTTGTGGTGCTGGATGAAGCTTATATCGAGTACGCAGAGGGCGGTGATCTGCCCGATGGTCTGGAGTTTTTGTCGGGGTATCCCAACCTGCTGGTTTCCCGCACGTTCTCCAAGGCCTACGGCCTGGCCGCGTTGCGGGTGGGTTATGGGTTGTCAACGGCGGTGGTGGCCGATGTGCTGAACCGCGTTCGCCAGCCATTCAACGTCAACAGCCTGGCGCTGGCTGCGGCTTGCGCGGCGCTGAAAGACAGCGATTACCTGGAGCAAAGCCGCCGCCTGAACGAGGCCGGTATGCAGCAGTTACAGGACGGTTTTCGTGAGTTGGGCCTGGGCTGGATCCCGTCGCGCGGCAATTTTATCGCGCTGGATCTCGGTCAGGTAGCGGCTCCCGTCTATCAGGGGCTGTTGCGTGAAGGTGTCATAGTGCGTCCGGTGGCCAACTACGGTATGCCTGACCATCTGCGTATCACTATTGGTTTGCCGGCGGAAAACACTCGCCTGCTTGAAGCGCTGTCCAAGGTTCTTGCTCGTGGTTGATGTAATGTCTGTGCAATCTGTAAGGCCTGTAATAGGGCGGCTGGTCGTTGTCGGGTTGGGTCTGATTGGCGGGTCTTTCGCCAAGGGCATGCGTGAGAGCGGTCTGTGCGACGAAGTGGTCGGTGTTGATCTCGATCCCGAATCCTGTGTTCTGGCCGTTGAGCTGGGAGTGGTCGATCGCTGTGAAGCAAATCTGGCCGCTGCTTGCGTGGGCGCAGATGTGATTCAGTTGGCCGTGCCGATTCTGGCCATGGAAAAAATGCTCGGCCTTCTGGCGGGCATGGATCTGGGCCGCGCGGTGCTTACCGATGTGGGCAGTGCCAAAGGCAATGTTGTGCGGGCAGCGGCACAAGCCTTTGGTGGCATGCCTGCGCGCTTTGTACCTGGCCATCCGATTGCCGGGTCTGAACAGAGTGGTGTAGAAGCTTCGAATGCCAGTCTGTTTGAGCGGCACAAGGTGATTTTGACGCCTGTGGCTCAGACCGATGCCGATGCGCTGGCTCTGGTAGATGCGATGTGGCGCGCCCTGGGGGCTGACGTCGAGCATATGCAGGTCGAGCGACATGACGAGGTACTGGCTGCAACCAGCCATTTACCTCATTTGCTGGCTTTCGGGCTGGTGGACTCTCTTGCCAAGCGCAACGAGAATCTGGACATCTTCCGTTACGCAGCGGGTGGCTTCCGTGATTTCACAAGAATCGCCGGCAGCGACCCGGTAATGTGGCATGACATTTTTCTCGCTAATCGCGAGGCAGTGCTGCGCACATTGGATACATTTCGCAGTGATCTCGACGCTTTGCGCGACGCGGTCGATGCAGGGGATGGGCATCAATTGCTGGGCGTTTTCACTCGCGCCCGGGTTGCCCGCGAGCATTTCAGTAAAATCCTGGCCCGCCGGGCATATGTGGACGCTATGAATTCCAACGATCTGATTTTTTTGGCAAATCCTGGTGGTCAAGTAACTGGCCGAATTCGCGTACCAGGCGACAAATCCATTTCCCACCGCTCGATCATGCTCGGCTCGCTGGCTGAAGGTACGACCGAAGTGGAAGGTTTCCTTGAGGGTGAAGACGCCCTGGCGACGCTGCAGGCGTTCCGTGACATGGGCGTGGTGATTGAGGGCCCGCATCATGGTCGCGTGACCATTCATGGCGTTGGCCTGCACGGTCTGAAAGCGCCACCTGGCCCGATCTACCTGGGCAACTCGGGTACTTCGATGCGCCTGTTGTCCGGCCTGCTGGCAGCTCAGAGCTTCGACACCACCCTGACCGGCGATGCGTCCCTGACCAAGCGCCCGATGAACCGTGTGGCCAATCCATTGCGTGAAATGGGTGCCGTGATTGAGACCGCTGCCGAAGGTCGCCCGCCGATGACCATTCGTGGTGGTCATGCGCTCAAGGGCATGGATTACACCTTGCCGATGGCCAGTGCCCAGGTTAAATCCTGCCTGTTGCTGGCGGGCCTGTATGCAGAAGGCAAGACCTCGGTAACCGAGCCTGCACCGACTCGTGACCATACCGAGCGCATGCTGCAAGGCTTCGGATACCCGGTAACTGTTAATGGTCCTACTGCTTCGGTTGAGTCGGGCCACAAGCTGACGGCGACCCATATCGAAGTGCCGGGGGATATTTCCTCGTCGGCGTTCTTCCTGGTCGCCGCTTCGATCGCAGAAGGCTCGGACCTGCTGCTTGAGCATGTGGGCATCAATCCGACCCGTACCGGCGTTATCGACATCTTGCGTCTGATGGGGGCGGATATCACCCTGGAAAATCAACGCGAAGTGGGCGGTGAGCCGGTGGCGGACCTGCGCGTGCGGGCTGCTAAACTCAAGGGTATCGAGATTCCGGAAGAGCTGGTGCCGCTGGCGATTGACGAGTTCCCGGTACTCTTTGTGGCCGCGGCCGTGGCTGAGGGTCGTACGATCCTTCGGGGTGCTGAAGAGCTGCGGGTCAAGGAGTCCGACCGGATCCAGGTAATGGCAGATGGCTTGCTGACCCTGGGCGTGAAGTGCGAGCCGACACCGGATGGCATCATCATTGATGGTGGCACTATTGGCGGTGGTGAGGTTCATGGTCATGGCGATCACCGTATCGCAATGGCCTTCAGTGTGGCTTCGTTGCGCGCAACCGCACCCATCCGTATCCATGATTGCGCCAACGTGGCGACTTCTTTCCCCAACTTCCTTGCTCTGTGCAAGCAAGTGGGCATGCGTGTTGCTCAAGAGGCAAACTCGTGATGGTTTCGGCACCGGTTATCACCATCGACGGCCCAAGCGGTTCAGGTAAAGGCACGGTTGCTGGCATCCTGGCCAAGCGCCTGGGGTGGAATTTGCTCGACTCCGGTGCTCTGTACCGCCTGCTGGCGTTTGCCGCAGGTAACCATGGTGTGGCCCTGGATAACGAGGCGTTGCTGGAAAAACTGGCTGCGCATCTTGATGTGCAGTTCATCGGCGCGACGGACGGTAAGCCGGCGCGGATCATTCTGGAAGGTGATGACGTGACTCACGCCATCCGCAGTGAGACCGTAGCGGCCGGAGCCTCGAAAGTCGCGGCTTTGCCGGCTGTTCGCGATGCGTTGCTGCAGCGTCAGCGTGCTTTCCTTGAGTTCCCGGGGCTGGTTGCAGATGGTCGGGACATGGGTACCGTGGTCTTTCCTGACGCGCCATTGAAGGTTTTTCTGACCGCTAGCGCTGAGGAACGGGCCCGCCGCCGTTACTTGCAGTTGAAGGCCAAGGGCGATGATGTTAGTCTCTCGGGTCTGCTAGATGAGATTCGTGCCCGCGACGAGCGTGACACACAGCGTGCAATAGCCCCGCTCAAGCCGGCGGCTGATGCCATACAGCTGGACTCCACGGAGTTGTCCATCGAGCAGGTGCTGGAACGCATCATGAGCGAAATCGCACTTCGCGATATCGCTGGATGACCAAGAAAGCGTGCAGGAGACCAGAAATAGTCCTGCATGCCTTCTTTTATATGAACGTAACCCACATTGTCTGGAATGTGGCTGATGGGCGTATTCCTTCGCCCTTGAACAACAGGAATTAAAATGAGCGAAAGCTTTGCAGAACTCTTTGAAGAAAGCCTAAAAACCCTGAATCTTCAGGCTGGCTCGATCATCACCGCTATCATCGTTGATATCGATTACCAAGCTGGTTGGGTAACCGTTCACGCTGGTTTGAAGTCGGAAGGCCTCATCCCGCTGGAGCAGTTCCACAACGACGCTGGCGAACTGAACATCAACATCGGTGATGAAGTTCACGTTGCGCTGGACGCGGTCGAAGACGGCTTTGGCGAAACCAAACTGTCCCGTGAAAAAGCCAAGCGCGCTGAATGCTGGATCGTTCTGGAAGCAGCCTTCGCAGCAGAAGAAGTGGTCAAGGGCGTTATCAACGGTAAGGTTAAAGGCGGCTTCACTGTCGACGTTAACGGCATCCGTGCGTTCCTGCCAGGTTCTCTGGTTGACGTTCGTCCAGTGCGCGATACTACGCACCTGGAAGGCAAAGAGCTGGAATTCAAGGTCATCAAGCTGGACCAGAAGCGCAACAACGTAGTTGTTTCGCGTCGCAGCGTGCTTGAAGCAGAGAACTCCGCCGAGCGTGAAGCTCTGCTGGAATCGCTGCAAGAAGGTCAGCAAGTTAAAGGTATCGTCAAAAACCTCACCGATTACGGCGCATTCGTCGATCTGGGTGGCGTTGATGGCCTGCTGCACATCACTGACATGGCTTGGAAGCGTATCAAGCATCCTTCCGAAATCGTCAACGTTGGCGACGAGATCGATGTCAAGGTTCTGAAATATGATCGCGAACGCAATCGTGTTTCCCTGGGCCTGAAGCAACTGGGCGAAGATCCATGGGTTGCTATCAAAGCCCGTTACCCAGAAAGCACTCGCGTTACCGCTCGTGTAACCAACCTGACTGACTACGGCTGCTTCGCAGAGCTGGAAGAAGGCGTTGAAGGTCTGGTACACGTTTCGGAAATGGACTGGACCAACAAAAACATCCACCCTTCGAAAGTCGTACAAGTCGGCGACGAAGTGGAAGTTATGGTTCTGGACATCGACGAAGAGCGTCGTCGTATCTCCCTGGGCATCAAGCAGTGCAAATCTAACCCATGGGAAGATTTCTCTGGCCAGTTCAACAAGGGCGATAAAATCTCCGGCACCATCAAGTCGATCACCGATTTCGGTATCTTCATTGGTCTGGACGGCGGCATCGACGGCCTGGTTCACCTGTCCGACATCTCCTGGAACGAAGTTGGCGAAGAAGCCGTGCGTCGTTTCAAGAAGGGCGACGAGCTGGACACCGTTATCCTGTCTGTTGATCCAGAGCGCGAGCGCATCTCCCTGGGTATCAAGCAGCTGGAAAGCGATCCGTTCTCCGAGTACGTACAAGAGAACGACAAAGGCGCAATCGTTAAGGGCATCGTGAAAGAAGTTGACGCTAAAGGCGCCATCATCACTCTGGCCAACGATATCGAAGCGACTCTGAAAGCCTCCGAAATCAGCCGTGACCGCGTTGAAGACGCGCGCAACGTTCTGAAAGAAGGCGAAGAAGTAGAAGCCAAGATCATCAGCGTTGATCGCAAGAGCCGCGTAATCCAACTCTCCATCAAGTCGAAAGATGATGCTGAAGAGAAAGAAGCAATCCAGAGCCTGCGCGACAAGCCAGCTACCTCTGACATTGCTGCTGGTCCGACCACTTTGGGCGACCTGCTGCGTGCACAAATGGAAAAACAGAACTAAGTTCTGATTGACCATAGAAAAAGGGCGACTTAGGTCGCCCTTTTTTGTGCCTGCGATTTGTGATGGTGCTTGGCAGGATCTTGTGTAGGTCGGTTTGCTGCACGTCAGGGAGCTAGCTGTGGGGCAGGGTGAGTGCTGTCGTTGTGCGGCCTGTGATCGACCATGGGCTGTTTGGGCCTGATGGCTATGATGGTGGGTGGTGGAATCGATTTTTTACAGTGCTTATGCGGGTTGTAAAGATAAGTCAATCCCTGGGCTGTTCAAATTCATTCGATCATGCTAAAACCTTGGGAGCGCTGATCTAGCTGCTTGAAAAAGAAGGGAAAAATATGACGAAGTCGGAGTTGATCGAACGAATTGTCACCCATCAAGGGCTACTCTCATCCAAGGATGTGGAGTTGGCCATCAAGACCATGCTTGAACAAATGTCTCAATGCCTCGCGACCGGGGATCGTATTGAAATCCGTGGTTTTGGCAGCTTCTCCCTGCATTACCGCGCCCCTCGTGTAGGTCGCAACCCCAAGACAGGCCAGTCGGTCAGCCTGGATGGAAAATTTGTGCCTCATTTCAAACCGGGCAAAGAGCTGCGAGACCGGGTGAACGAGGATGAGGAAGACGACATTTAACCTTCAGGGAACAGGAGTTGCCGATGCGTACCTTTAAGCGTGCTGCGTCAGTGGTATTTGGGCTGATTGTCATTTTTGGGGTGCTTATTTTTATCCTGGAAAATCAACAGCCTGTAGCATTGGTGTTTTTGGGCTGGCGCACACCCGAATTACCTGGGTCGTTGTTGATCATCTGCGCACTGCTGCTAGGTATGGCTATCGGCCCTGTTCTGGGTTGGCTAGCCTACAGCCGCAAAGCCCGCAAGCTGAAGCTCGAGCTGATGGTGCAAGCCAAGCCAGCAATTTAGGCGTATCTGGATCCCATTTGCACCATGGATGGCGCATTAGGCAGGGAAAGGAATGTCTGGATAGTTGGTATTTAAAGAATGGTTAAGCCTCAAACATTCCGTTGAGCCGGAAATAACATCATTGTGCCACTCTTATATTGAAATGTTCTGGAATGCTGGCAAAATGCGGGCTGCTCTCGATTGCCAGTGATTTTTATGCTTTATCAGGTGCGCATTGATGCTCAAGCCTGATGATTAAAACAATAAAAGCCAGTTAAGCGTATGTAAGAATTTCTGCATAACGAGCCCGCAGTTTCTTTTAGAAGGCAGGCCCCGGTTGTGAATAGCAAATCCCGTATCCCCGCTGGAAATCCGTCGTTTGAAGTGGACCTGTTCACTTTATTTCAGGCGGTCTGGAACAAAAAATCCATCATCATTGCAACGAGCGCGCTTTGTGGCATTGCAGCATTGGGTTATGCCTATTTCGTGACGCCTGAGTACCAGGTGAGCAGCATCTTGCGGCCTGCCGCGATCAACGAACTGGATGCCCTCAATCGTTCGGGTGTTTACACCTTGCCGCCTAAAGAAGCTTTGTTAAAAGTCGGTTCATCACTTGAGTCCTATGAGACGCGCCTGAGCTTTTTCAAAGCTAATCAGGCTCTGTTCAGCCAATTCAAGCGTCCGGGCCGGACCTTGGAACAGAGTTTTGAAGATTTCAATCGTGACTCGCTGAAGCTGATTCTGCCTGATCCAACAAAAGCTGATTCGCTTAATGTTTCCATAGGCTTGGAGCTGAACTACCCCAAGGGTGTGGACGGTGTGCAAATTCTTAACGGATTTGTGGATCACGCCATTACAGCTGAGCGTGATCAAATTTCCGCCGATCTGAAGGTTATCGTCAATAATCGTTTAACCGAGCTCAAGGGTAAGATCGACGCTGCTCGCTCCAACTATGAGACCGAAAAGCAGGCGCGGATTGCTACCTTGCTCGAGACGGATAATCTCAAGCGCGCGCAATTGCAGGACGAACTCAAGGCTTTGCGTCAACAGCTCAAGACTGGACGCATGGATCGTATGGCCCAGTTGAGTGAGGCCATTGGCATTGCCAAGGCGCTGGGTATACAAAAGCCTACAACCCCCTCCGCTTTGGGCGATTCTGCGCGACCGGCTGATTCCAGTCTTATGCGCACCGAAATAAACAATCAACAGATCCCCTTGTACTTTCTTGGTGTAGAGGCGCTAGAGGCAGAGCGTGCTGCTTTGAAGAATCGTAGTAACGACGATTTTACCGAAAACCGTATCGCCCAGATCGCTCGTGAACTGTTGTTGTTGCA
The DNA here is from genome assembly GCF_049896805.1 of Pseudomonas sp. TWR1-1-3. NCBI lineage: Bacteria > Pseudomonadati > Pseudomonadota > Gammaproteobacteria > Pseudomonadales > Pseudomonadaceae > Pseudomonas > Pseudomonas sp. TWR1-1-3. The sequence goes on from NZ_JAFCUZ010000001.1 coordinate 90,802, forward strand.
AAGCAACCGTGAAGTCGAAGTTCTTAAGCTGCGTCAAAATGAAGACCTCTTTTTAAGTGGTGTCGAGCCACTGCGTGCAGAAATTGTCCGTTTGGGTGGGGTTAGCAATCTCGATTTTACTAATTTGAAGCTGGTATCCATTGACCGCAAGGCTCTGGAACCCGTGGCTCCAATCAAGCCAAAAAAAGCCTTGATTACCTTGTTGGGGTTGGTGCTGGGCGCTCTGTTTGGCATCTTGATCGTTATCGCCAAGTACTTTGTAGCTCAGCGTCGTGACGGGCTTCACCAGCCTCTCTCGGTGCAAAGCCGAAGAGATCCGACTGAAACGACGGGTGCTGGTAACCTTTTACAAAAGGATCTGCGCTGATAGGGGGCTGGGCTGACACATTACTAGCCACTAGTTGATGGATTAATTGCTTCTTCATGGAGCTGTACTGAAAGCAACCTGTACCTTATCAGCTCATGTTTCAACATGGCGCCGTCAACGGCGTCATGGGTTCGCACCATCAGTTGCAGATGGGCACCCTGAGTAATCTGTTAATCGACGGCGGTCTGTTTCAGGGCAGTGAGCGCACTGTCAGCGGTGTCATCGGTGCATTGCATCCGCGAAAACTTTGTACTTGCCGGTATCAAAGTGCTGATGCTTACCCATGTCCAAGCTGATCATGTCGGATGCATTCCATAATTTTTTGGCGGCAGGTCTCAAGGATCCGATTGTGTGCAGTGATGCTCCCTCGCCGAAATTATTGGCGTTGGTGCTTTAAGGCTAATTGCGCCTGGAATTGAGCAGAGAGTCGGCACACATTGATCCTTGTCTGAGACGGCTGAAGCAGCACATCACCGAGATGCCTGCTCATCAGTGGTTCTGCATAAGTCAAGAATGAAACTCTGCAGACGCAGACCAGATACAAAAGTACGGCCACCCAAGCGGTTATGTTGAATTGGAGGGCAAGCGCTGTATCATTCGCGCAGGCATCAGCACGTTGGGTGGCAATTTTCCCATGCCGATCAGCATGGTTTGCTCGGCTTTGTTTCAGGTATGAAGCATTGGGCCGAGAAATATGCTTGGGGTATGGCGAAATAGTGGCGGAACGGGTGGTGGCAGTGAAATTGTCAAACCTGTATCAAACTCAAAACAGATTCGTTGAGGCATTCATCCCGGCGAGCTGAAGGCCACCCTGTTATTGGCACATGCACTGTACGATGGTAAAACACGGAAGAACTTACTAAATGAATTATCCATGCCCATGATCAGCACCGCAGCAGCTCAGGAATCGACAGTGGCCACAACCGGCGAGTGGTATCTGGTGCAATGTAAGCCCAGACAGGACGAGCGTGCAGAAGAAAACCTTATACGCCAGGGTTATGGGTGTTCACGGCCCACATGCAGGCGTGAGCGAACCCTGCGTGGCCAGATGCACTACGCTGAGGAATCGCTGTTTCCTGGCTACTTGTTTATACATATGCCTGAAGGTGCCAACTGGGCTCCTCTACGTTCCACCCGTGGCGTAGCTCGCGTGGTGGCCTTTGGTGGTCGGCCGCTGGCAGTCGGTCACGAGCTGATTATGCAGCTGCAGAGTCGCGCGAGTACTCATATTATCGCCAAATTTAACCCTGGCGATAAAGTCACCATCCTTGATCAAGGTTTCGCAGGTATTGAGTCCATTTTCATGACAATGGACGGCGAAGAGCGGGTCATCCTGCTTATTAACTTGATGAATCGTCAGCAACAGATCAGCTTGCCTTTGGCGAGTATCGCCAATCGTTGAATAAACGCAGACTGAAGCCGGGGCTATCAATAGTCTTACAACCGTTCTCAGGAAATCGACGAAGAATCCTGGGGCGGTAGCGTACTTTTTTAAAACTCAAATTTATCTCATCACCGGCCAGCGCTGCGAGTGGTGCATTCGAATAATTAAGGAAGTGCTTGAAACATGATCTCGATCAAGCGTAAAGGCATCATTCTTGCTGGTGGCTCAGGTACGCGCCTGCATCCGCTCACGCTGGGAGTCTCTAAACAGATGCTGCCGATCTACGACAAGCCGATGATCTTTTACCCGCTGTCTGTTTTGATGCTGGCGGGGATACAGGAAATTCTGATTATTTCTACTCCGGAAGATCTGCCAAATTTTGAAAAATTGCTAGGTAATGGCAGTCATTATGGTGTTGAGCTCAGTTATGCCGAACAACCTAGTCCCGACGGACTGGCACAAGCCTTTATTATTGGTGAGGCCTTTATTGGTCAAGATCCGGTCTGCCTGATTCTGGGTGACAATATTTTCTATGGACAGCACTTCTCGGACAACTTGCGCTCAGCAATGTCAAAGACGGTAGGTGCTACAGTTTTTGGTTATCACGTCAGTGACCCCGAGCGTTTTGGCGTCGTGGAGTTTGACAGCTCTGGCCAGGCGCTTAGCATCGAGGAAAAACCGCCTAAACCCAAATCGAACTATGCTGTGACCGGGCTGTATTTCTACGACAACCAAATTGTTGAGATAGCGAAGAAGATCAAACCTTCGGCAAGGGGCGAGCTTGAGATTACCGATGTCAACCAGGCATATCTAGAACAGAAAGAACTGAGCGTTGAAATATTGGGGCGCGGGTTTGCCTGGCTTGACACTGGGACCCATGAATCACTGCTGGAGGCGAGTCATTTTGTCCATACCATTGAGAAGCGCCAGGGATTGAAGGTTGCTTGCCTGGAAGAAATTGCATTCAACAATGGCTGGATAACCTCTCAGGTGTTGGCTGAGCAGGCCGAAAGATTTAAAAAAACCGGTTACGGACAATACCTGGGCAAGCTGTTATCTGAGGGGAGCGGTGCATGAAATTTATGCCATCAACATTGCCTGGCGTGGTGATCATCGAGCCGGACGTTTACGAAGATGAACGCGGCTGGTTCATGGAAAGTTTCAATCTTCAAAAATTCGAGGAAGGATTGCGTCACTTGGGGCTGCCCGTTCCTGATTCTTTCGTTCAGGATAATCAATCCTGTTCCAAAAAGGGTGTTCTGCGAGGGTTGCATTATCAACTAGAGCCTTTCGCGCAAGGCAAACTGGTCTCTGTGAACCATGGCGCAGCTTTCGATGTCGCTGTGGATATTCGTCAGGGGTCTCCGTCGTATGGCGAATGGTTTGGACTGGAATTGAATACAGAGAATAAAAAAATGCTGTGGATTCCTGCTGGATTTGCCCATGGCTTCCTTGCGCTGGAAGAAAACACGATATTTAGTTATAAAACGACCAATTTCTATAATAAGGAATCTGAGCGCAGCATTCGCTGGAATGACGAAGCGTTGAATATTCATTGGCCAGACGTTGGAGGGTATCTTATCAACGATAAAGATCAGGCTGCTGCATTGTTCGTGATGTGATGTGCATTAGCTAAAACGCTGGAACAGATGCAGAGTTTTAGGAGGTTATTGCAAGTGGCTAAACGCTTACAGTGTGACTCTGAGGCTAAAGTTTGTTAAATCACGTGTAAGTAGGCAGGTGTAAGTGGAAAACGTGAAAAAAAATGCAGCGTCTTACGGTATCGTGTTGAGTGCTTGCCTATTGGTCGTATTGGGTGATGTCAGAAGTTTGATCAGTCCCGCAGGATATTGGGCTTTATGGGGCTTGATCGTAGTGGTCGGGTTAATCTCAGCCCCTGAACGATTGTCTTTCAAGGTAAGTCCCGAGTTGGCTGTATATATTCTCGGGTTTTTCGTGTTGTTTAGCGCCTTTGTACTGTCAGCATTGGCCAATGCTGAAATTCAAACCTTTTACCAAGGGTTGAAGATGATGTGTATTGGTGTTGTCTTTGTTTGTGTTTATGCGCACTCTCAGTTTTTGGAACAAGGTGACTATCATTCGATCGCCTCGCGATCGATATTGACAGGTTTCCTGGTTTTTTGCATGGCGAAATATTACCTGACAGGTTTATATATTGAGTTGGGCGATGGTCGGCAAGGAAGTTTATTTGCCTATCCGGGCGTGTTGTGGAAAACGTGTGCATTCTTCGCAGGTTTTGTAATTGTGGGTACGCTCTTTGATGGCAGAAGTAAAGTAACTAGCCTACTGGTCATGATCGCCGGCGCGTACATACTTGTTATGGATTCCAGTCGTACAGGATTTATTGTATTTTTGCTTGTGATACTCTTGATACTGCTGCTCAGCATGCATGTCAGACCAAAGCTGACATTACTCCTGTTTTTTATTTCAATCATTTCATTCACTGCCGTGTTGATGCTGTACAGCACCGGCTACGATATTCTTAATTTCAATCAGAATCCTCTAGTCGTGGACAGATTGGCAGCAGGGGATCCTGTAAGAGCTCGAATGCTAGCTGATGGTCTGAGGTCTTTTGAAACGTGCATGCCATTTGGTTGCGGTTTCGGCAGTACGACGTCTGAAGTAGATGGTAGTCCGATGGTTGTGCACAACGCTTTTATTTCATCCGGTGGCGATCTGGGTATTTTGGGTTTTATCGGCCTTCTGATTCTCATATTCTCACCCTTGCTGATATTTGCAATACGATTGTGTCGCTACGCAATGCATGAACACAAAGCAAAATATATTTTTATTTATGCCATTGCTGCATTAGGCGGTTCGTTAGGTTTTGCCCTATTGTTGATGCTCCATCCTTTCAGTACAGAACTTTCTGAGTGGGGAATCTGGATCTTGATGACATCCGCCCTATCTGTATTGTCGCGTCAGTTCATCATGAGCGAACATGTCCAGGTCACAGGGGGTGATGACGAAAATGAGGTTGCAATTTAAAAATGTCAGCTTGTTGTTGGTAGCTCAGCTGGTTAGCTATTTAATACCCATTCTAGAAATTCCGATTCTGGCCAAAGCACTGGGCGTCGATCAATATGGTCAGGTGCTGATCATTCAAACAACTGCTTTGTTGTGCTCCCTCATCGTCGAGTATGGTTTTTCCTTGAGTGGGGCGAGGCAGGTGGCAGTGTGCGGGCCAGAGAATAAGTCGCTGCTTTCTGCGATTTATAATGGTGTCAACTCAGCCAAGTTATTGCTCTCGAGCGGCATGATTGTGGTGTCCATGGGCGTGCTGTCAATTCTGGATTTTGATCTCGATTTGCAATTAATCCTGTGGGGGTATCTTTATTTTCTGGCATTTAGCTTCAGTAATATTTGGCTATTTCAGGGGCTGGAGAGGCTTACGTTTGTTGTGACCTTCGAGTTGGTGTTGAGATTTGCCGGTTTGTTAGTTTTATACCTGCTGCTGAATGTCTCTGCCAATGCCAGTTTTGCTTTAATGATCATGTCCTCTTTTTCTCTGTTTAATACTTTGGTTGGACTCTATCTTGCGTACAAAATAGTGGGTGGTTTCAATATTGATTTCAAAAGTGGGGTCGAGCAAATAAAGTCGGGCTTTCATGGTTTTATCTACAAAAGCTCCAATAATATTATGTTGAGTGCAGGGCCCGCGCTTGTCGGGGTTATGTGTGGGCAGGCATCGGTTGCTAAGTTTGTGCCTGCTGAAAAAATTATAAAAGCTTCTGTTGGTCTGGTAGGGCCAGTGTTGATCGGATTGTATCCCTACTTAAGCAGGCGGCTTTTGAAAACAACCAGTATCAACTTGAAGCTGTCGAGTCTTATCGTAGCATTCCTGTTTGCTGCCGGCGTTGCTGGGGCTACAATAATTTATGCGTTGGGCGATTTTTTAATTAATCTGATGTTAGGTCCTGGCTTTGATGAAGCTAAATCTATCCTGCAAGTATTTGTCATGATCATACCCTTTCGCATGATGAATCAGGCCATAGGTCTGACGATATTCATGCCTTTAGGGAAAGATAAAATCCTCAGTATGTGTTTGATGTTTTTTTCGTTGCTTTCCTTGTGTTTGGCAGCTCTGTTTTCTCTCTGGTATGACTTGGCTGGTATCGTGTATGGCTTGGTTTTGGCTGAGGTATTATTCTCCATCTCGCTGATTTTGTTAGCGTACAAAATAAAATAGATGAGCGGTATTTATGATTACTGTACTGACAGCAACTTATAACCGTGCTTACACCTTGGGCCGCTTGTATGAAAGCCTGGAGAAGCAGACTAATAAGTCCTTCGAGTGGGTCGTAGTTGATGATGGAAGCCAAGACGAAACGCTTTCATTGCTGGAGGAGTTTCAGCAGAATTCCAGTTTCTCTATCAAGATTTTGCAGCAAGAAAACGCGGGAAAACATATAGCGATTAACACCGGGGTTCCAGCCGGAACAGGGGATTGGGTGTTGTTGGTCGATAGTGACGATGCGCTTACATCGAATGCTATTGAAGTCATTAACGAAGACTTGCAGAACCTGGACACCCATGGTATTGCCGGGCTTTGTTATAGGAGGGCCGATCTGGCCGGTAATATTATCGGGGCCGTATTCTCAGACGACGATACTGTCGCTTCGAAGATGACACCTACTGAAGCAGCCAATCACTTTCTGGGGGATCTGGCTTATGTATTCAAGAAAAGTGCATTGCTTAAACATCCTTTTCCTCGTTTTAAAGACGAGATATTTGTCCCTGAATTGTTGATCTGGAACAGAATATCCGACGAAGGTGAGATCCTGTACTTTTACAGCAAATATATCTATTTGTGCGAATATTTACCGGATGGGTATTCAGCTAATTTTTTCAATAATCTGAAACGAAATCCCCAGGGTTTTGGTTTATTTTATAAAGAACAGGTGTTGCGCGAGGCAGGTGCTGTCAGGAAGTTAAAGTGCATAGTGCGATATTTTCAGTGTGTCGTGTTTCGTGTGAGCAACAGGCGAAAAATTTAGTATGAAAATTTTATATATCATCACAGGTCTTGGTGTGGGTGGTGCGGAAAGACAGGTTCTGGACCTTGCCGATCGTTTTCACGAGAGCGGGCATGAGGTGAAAATCTGCTATCTAACCGGGCCTGCTCTGTTGCGACCCAAAAGTCCATGTGTTGAGCTTTTGGGGTTGAATCTAGAGAAAACAGTACCTGGATTTCTCAAAGGCTTTATTAAGTTGAGGAGTATTATCAAGGATTTTGATCCTGATGTCGTTCATGCGCACATGGTGCATGCGAACCTCTTCTCTCGAATGATCAGGCCGATTTGTACCATCAAAAGACTGATCAATACAGCACACAATACCAATGAAGGCGGTAAGGCAAGAATGCTCGCTTATCGGCTCACGCATTCTTTAGCTGATGTGACAACCAATGTAACGGTTGAAGCTGTGCATATATTCGAACAAAAAAAAGCCTGTCCGCCAGGTACCATGCTGGCCATTCCGAATGGTATTGATACCCAACGCTTCAAGCCTGACCTGGTTACGCGGGCAGCCATCAGGAGTTCGGAAGGTCTTGTTGATCAGGACGAATTGCTTGTAGCGGTGGGTCGACTGGTTGATGCCAAAGACTATAAAAATCTAATACATGCATTTAAAGTACTGTCCGATAACAAACAAACGGTGAAGCTATGGATTGTAGGTGATGGTCCGCTGAGACAGGAGCTGAAAGATCTCGTAGCTACCTTGAAACTTACCCCGCTGGTGAGATTTTTAGGCGTCAGATCAGACGTCAATGATATATATAATGCAGCGGATTTATACGTGCTTTCCTCGGCCTGGGAGGGCTTTGGTTTGGTGGTAGCTGAAGCCATGGCGTCCGAGAAAGTCGTGGTAGCAACCGATTGCGGCGGCGTTAAAGAAGTCGTGGGTGGTTGCGGATACTTAGTTCCGGCCAAGGATCCTAAGGGTCTTGCTCAGGCCATGAGCATTGCTCTGGCTAAGACGGCCAGTGAAAAAAATAACATGTCGCGCGCCGCAAGATTGCGGATCGTTGAAAACTACTCTATTGATGAGATCGTCAGCATCTGGACTCGTCTTTATACAGCTTGAGCTTTGTCTGTTTTGATCCGTTTAAAGGTTGAGTCATGAAAGAAGCAACTTTATTAATTGTCACAACCGTTCCGGAAACACTGATGACCATATTGGCTCATCAGCCAAAGTTTCTGAACCATTCGTTCAAGGTACATCTGGCTTGTTCTGCTGATGGACCGGTAGATAGAATTGCTGTTCGGGAAGCCGTCCCCGTTCATCCTGTAGCAATGAAGCGGGGCATCAGTCCATTCGCTGACGTTATTTCAATTCTCTCGATGTGCAGGTTGCTTCGTAAATTAAAACCTTCGGTGGTTCAATCGTATACACCCAAGGCGGGCCTGGTGACGATGATTGCGGCTTTTTTGTGCCGGGTTCCTGTCAGGATTCATACGTTTACCGGACTTATATTCCCCACCCAGACCGGTTTCAAGAAAACACTTCTTATCAACGTAGATCGATTGATTTGTGTCTGTGCCACCACAGTCGTCCCTGAAGGATTGGGTGTGAAAAAAGATTTGCTGGCTTATCGCGTGACTAAAAAGCAGATGTCTGTCATTGGGCATGGGAATATTGCGGGTGTGGATCTTGATTTTTTTCGACCTGATAACCAGTTCGTTATAACTAACTCTAAAGCGCTTAAAGAAAGCCTGGGAATAATGGACGATGAGTTCGTTTTTTGCTTTATCGGACGCTTGAACAGAGACAAGGGTCTGAAGGAGTTGGGGCAGGCTTTTTTGAGACTTCCTGTTCACACCCATTTGATTGTGGTCGGAGGCTTGGACTCTGAAGCGCCGATAGATGCAGAAACATTCGCATTGTTGAAGCAGCATCCAAGGATTCATACGTTGGGGTTTCAGGAAGATATACGTGATGCCCTGGCAGCGTCCGACGCCCTTGTCTTGTCAAGCTATCGGGAGGGCTTTCCCAATGTCGTGTTGCAGGCATGTGCCATGGGCATACCTGCTGTTGTAACAGATATCAGTGGTTGTAACGAAATTATTGAGTCAGGTATGAATGGTTGGTTGGCCCAGCCCCGTGATGTCACGTCCTTGACGAGTGCAATGATGCAGGCGGTTGAAACACCCCATGACCGTATGACTGAAATGGGAACTTCCGCCCGCGCTAGAATTGTTGAGCGTTTTGATCGTACTGCTCATTGGGAACGGATGCAGAATTTTTACTTGCAGGAGCTTGACATTGATTAAGCGTCTATTCGATATAACAGCATCTTTTTTTGGTCTGCTTGTTCTTTCACCAGTCATCGCTTGTTTAGGTTTAGCTGTGCGACTTAAATTGGGAAGTCCAATATTGTTCAGGCAGATAAGGCCCGGTTTGCACGGCGTGCCTTTTGAAATGCTGAAATTTAGAACCATGAAAGATGCGGTTGATGCACATGGTAATCCTTTGCCTGATTCGGAACGCATGACCTCTTTCGGAGCTTTTTTACGCTCAAGCAGCTTGGATGAGTTGCCTGGACTTTGGAGTGTCTTGAAGGGCGATATGAGTCTGGTTGGCCCCAGGCCGTTGTTAATGGAGTATTTGCCACTGTATAGCGTTGAACAGGCGCGCCGACATGATGTAAAACCCGGGATTACAGGTTGGGCACAAGTTAATGGCCGTAATGCAATCAGCTGGGAGCAGAAATTCCAATACGATATTTGGTATGTCGAAAACCAATCATTTTGGCTCGACCTCAAAATTATCGGGCTTACTCTTAAGAAAGTGCTTGTCCGCGAGGGTATCTCCGCTGCCGGCGAGGTCACGATATCAAAGTTTACAGGGACTGCACCAGCTGAAAAAAAACTCGCCATTGTGGGGGCTGGTGGGCATGCCAAAGTTGTAGCAGATACCGCTGAATGCTGTGACTGGGACATTGTTGAAGTATTTGATGATAACTGGCCATCTATCCAGTTTGTGGGCCATTGGCCTGTGGTGGGTGATACACATGCATTATTGGAGCGCCTTCAGGAGTTCGACGGTGTCATAGTTGCGATTGGCAATAATGATATTCGCTGCATGAAAATGAAAGAGCTCGATAATGCCGGAGCAATGCTAATCACACTTATTCACCCGGCAGCGACAATCAGTCGACACGCCACTATGGGTAAAGGCGTCGTGGCATTTGCAGGGGTAGTGGTAAATCCAGGCGCAAACGTAGGTGATGGAAGCATTCTTAATACCGGGTGCAGTATTGACCACGATTGTATTTTGCAAGAATGTGTCCACATCAGCCCAGGCGCAAGGTTGGCGGGTACAGTCCATGTTGGTCAATTGAGCTGGATTGGAATAGGTGCATCCGTTAAGCAGTCGGTCAGCATTGGATCCCGGGTCAAGGTTGGGGCAGGTGCGGCCGTGGTCAATGATGTTGTCGACAATATGACTGTTGTGGGTGTTCCAGCGAAAGCTTTACAGCATTAATGGTTTATAGTGGTAACTCATTGGCATGAGTTTTTGTACAGTCGGACGTGCACGGACCAAATTTCTATCATTCAAATCATGGGTACTGAATCGTGCTGAATACACCATTTTCTCCTTGGCCCTCCTTCACGGAAGAAGAAGCCGACGCTGTCCGTGCGGTAATTTTGTCGAACAAGGTCAACTATTGGACTGGGCAAGAAACCCGCTCTTTTGAAAAAGAATTTGCCGCCTGGTCAGGCACGGAATATGCCGTGGCCCTAGCCAATGGTACGGTAGCACTGGATGTGGCGTTGAAGGCACTTGATATCGGTCCGGGTGATGAAGTTGTTGTTACTTCTCGTACCTTCCTGGCTTCGGTTTCAAGCATTGTTAATGCTGGGGCTGTGCCGGTATTTGCAGATGTCGACCTTGACTCGCAGAACTTCACTGCTGAAACCATTAGTGCAGTGTTGACGCCCCGTACCAAAGCCCTCATTTGTGTTCATCTGGCTGGATGGCCATGTGACATGGATCCGATCATGGATTTGGCGGCTGAGCATGACCTGAAGGTGATCGAAGATTGCGCCCAAGCTCATGGAGCTCATTACAAAGGCCGTCCTGTCGGCTCCATCGGTCATATCGCCGCCTGGTCGTTCTGCCAGGACAAGATCATGACCACGGGCGGCGAAGGCGGCATGGTCACCACCAATGATCGCCAGCTGTGGGCCGACATGTGGGCCTACAAGGATCATGGCAAGAGCTGGGAAGCGGTTTACGAGCGTGAGCATGCACCAGGTTTCCGCTGGCTGCACGAAAGCTTCGGCACGAACTGGCGGATGCTTGAGGTTCAGGCTGTTATCGGACGCATCCAGTTGCGCCGGATGCAAGAGTGGCATGCCGCTCGGCTGAAAAATGCTTCACGTATTTGGGCCCAGGCCCGGCAGTTGCCTGCACTTCGTGTACCCGTGTTGCCGGTCGCTGATGTGCACGCGGCCTACAAGTGCTATGTATTTGTACGTCCGCAAGCCCTTAAGGCTAGTTGGTCCCGTGATCGCATTCTCAACGAGATGGTCGCGCGCGGTGTACCTGCTTTTTCCGGTTCATGTTCTGAGGTGTATCTAGAAAAGGCATTTGAAGGTACTGGCTGGCGTCCTTCGTTACGATTAGCGCATGCGAAAGAGTTGGGCGAGACGAGCATGATGTTTCTGGTTCATCCCACACTGACACAGCAAGAAATAGAATTGACCTGCAAGGTATTGAGTGATGTCGTGCAGGAAGCTTCACTGATCTGACGCTCAACTTAGGGATAAATAGAGTGGTGTATAGAGTGTCAGCTTGTTGATGGTTTTTTGGAGTAGCGTAGGTGTTCAAAGGATATATGGATAAAATTCGAGCGTACTTACTCAACCTGTCGAGACGGGATAAACGAGTTATTCAAGTGGTGACAGACGTGGTTCTCGTCTGGTTCGCCCTATGGCTTGCATTTGTCGTGCGCCTAGGGATTGACGATATGATCAATCCGGTCAAGCTACATCTGTGGCTGTTTATCTGCGCCCCTTTGATTGCCATCCCGCTGTTTATCCGTTTCGGCATGTACCGTGCCGTCATGCGCTATTTCGGCAATGATGCTCTGATCGCCATTATCAAGGCTGTCAGTCTTTCTTCATTGATCTTGGCAGTGGTGATGTATTGGTATAGCACCCCTGAAAATACTGTGCCGCGCTCGATAATCTTCAACTACTGGTGGCTAAGCCTAATCCTGCTCGGTGGTTTGCGCCTTGCCATGCGTCAATACTTTCTGGGCGACTGGTTTGCGGCAGTTCAACACGTGCCGTTTACCAATCGCGATGACGGTTTGCCGCGGGTGGCCATCTACGGTGCCGGTGCCGCTGGCAACCAACTGGTTGCCGCCTTGCGCATGGGCCGTGCTATGAGGCCTGTAGCGTTTATCGACGATGACGAAAGTATTGCAGATCGTATCATCTCTGGCTTGCAGGTTTACAAACCCGAACGTATTCAGCAGATGATCGAACGTACCGGCGCCCAGGAGTTGCTGTTGGCAGTGCCATCTTCGTCTCGGGCCCGGCGCCGCGAGATTTTGGGTTTGCTTGAGGGATTTCCTCTCCACGTTCGCAGTGTGCCCGGGTTTATGGATCTGGCCAGTGGCCGGGTCAAGGTTGATGATATCCAGGAAGTGGATATTGCCGACTTGCTGGGTCGCGACCCGGTTCCCGCGCAAGGTGAGTTGCAGGAGCGTTGTATCAAGGGGCAATGTGTCATGGTTACAGGCGCTGGCGGTTCGATTGGTTCGGAACTGTGCCGGCAGATCTTGGCTTTGAAGCCAACCACGCTGCTGCTGTACGAACACGGCGAATTCAATCTGTACAGCATATTTGGCGAGTTGGAGCAGCGGGTCAATCTGGAGTCTCTTTCGGTGAAGGTGCTGCCGATCCTGGGTTCTGTGCGCAATCCGCACAAGTTGCTGGATGTGATGAAGACCTGGCATGTCGATACGGTCTATCACGCTGCGGCTTATAAACATGTGCCAATGGTTGAGCACAATATTGCCGAAGGTGTGTTAAACAACGTTATAGGCACGCTCAACACTGCTCAGGCGGCCCTGCAGTCGGGAGTATCGAACTTCGTTCTTATTTCTACCGACAAGGCCGTACGGCCGACTAATGTCATGGGCAGCACCAAGCGTCTGGCTGAGATGACGCTTCAAGCACTCAGTCGGGAAGTCGCGCCTGTACTGTTTGGCGACTCGGCCAATGTGTCGCGGGTAAATAAAACCCGTTTCACCATGGTGCGTTTTGGCAATGTATTGGGCTCTTCAGGGTCGGTGATTCCGCTGTTTCACAAGCAGATCAAGGCCGGTGGCCCGCTAACCGTGACTCACCCCAAGATTACCCGCTACTTCATGACGATTCCCGAGGCCGCTCAGTTGGTGATTCAGGCCGGCTCAATGGGGCAGGGTGGCGATGTATTCGTCCTTGATATGGGTGAGCCGGTACGCATTGTCGAGCTCGCCGAGAAAATGATCCATCTCTCTGGTTTTAGCGTTCGTTCGGATAAAAATCTACATGGCGATATTGAGATCGAGTTCACTGGGTTGCGTCCTGGCGAAAAGCTTTACGAAGAGTTACTGATTGGCGATAACGTAGTCGCGACCCGACACCCCATGATCATGTCTGCCAACGAAGACATGTTACCTTGGGATGAGCTGAAGCAGCGATTGACGCAACTGCTTGAAGCGGTAGATCAGGATGACTATTTGCGTGTTCGCCAGCTGCTGCGCGAGACGGTCAGTGGTTATGCACCCGAAGGTGAGATTGTAGATTGGATACATCAGCAGCGTCGTGTTGAGCCATCTTGAAAGGTGCTGTTTTAGGTCAATGGAGCCGGCGCGTATCAAGATCTTGCCAATGCAGAGTTCACTAAAATGGTGAACGCTTCATTGGCAATGTTTTGATGGCATCACAGGTGCGGCATATAAAGTTAGGCTTTAACTTTCGGCAGCAGCTGCGGTGCCAGCAGCGACAGTAATCGTGTTGGCTTTTTTGCTCATGAACCTCTTTTCAATATGAATGAAGGTCAGTGTAGAGACTATTGTGATCAACGGTACTGCAATCATATTGATTGACCAGAAAGCTGTCTTTGACATGGTGGATAAATCGACCATGTGTGACGCTGCTTTGAATGTTAAATACAGGATTGGTAGATGCATCAGGTATATGCTGTAGCTGATGTCACTCAATCGGTTTAGGCATTGTGCATGCAGGGCTCTTGGATTTGCCAGTGTAATACATAAGAAGAAACAGGACGTGAGCGCGAATCGCAGTGCGCCGTATCCTTCAGGTGCTTTAGTCCCGCAAGTGTATATAAAGATGCATAGTGCAATGATGGATAAAGGCCAGCTTGCCGGTTTTATGTAAGTGAGTTTTTGGTGAAGAACTGCTGCAATGATACCAGTCAGAAAGTACGGCCAGCACACAACTGTACTCATGCTTAGATCGACGGCGGCTAATAATAATGCAGTGCTTAGTATTAATTTGTTATATCTGGATCTGTAGGTAAGTGCGATAAGGGGCAGTACTGCATAAAATCGCCACTCATGAACCAGTGTCCAGGTCACTGAGTTGAGAGGCGTTAGTGCAATGCCGCCGATTTTGGAGGGGCCATCCAAAAAATTGAATGTTAACATACTGGCCACTGTCATAAGTGTTTCTTTGTTGAAGATATCAAAGTTGGAATATAACGTCGCAATTAAAAAAACTACAAATGACGAGAAATAGTATAAGGGTGCTACACGTCTTACTCGGCCTTCAAAGAATTTTTCCCACTGAATATTTGGGGATTTGATTATTTTATCGAAGAACAAAAAGCCTGTTATGCAAAAAAATATTTGTACGCCGAAGGAGCCAAGATTTGCATATATCCACGCCCATGAGGAGAAGTTGTCGTTCTTAAGGCCCATGTTAGTCAGCATGAAAGGGGCATGATTGATAACGACGAATACTGCTGCTAGACCACGCAAGCCGTTGATGAATTTGTATTCGTGCTTTATTTCATTTTGCTCTATTTTATTTTTGATCAAGGTTGATGAGAGCAGAAACAGCAAGATAATGGATATGGAGATTATGAGTGATTCAAGTGTGAATTCAGTATTCATTTTTTAGTTAGAATCCATGCGATTTTTTTAAATTTCATATGGCAGTCCATTATGAGTTGCATTGTGACAGATTTCGCCATCTGTAAGGTCGATGATTGCTCGGGGGGGCTCGGCATCTAGACCGGACATGGTTTTGGATCATATCGACCTAAGGGGGAATCTGCTAGGGAAGGTTTAGAAAATTTATCATTTTTGAGTAAAATTCACCTAAAAGCGATAGCCAAACCTTTGCAAGTTTGTGGTTTTTTTCTTGTTTGGTGGAGCGGTTTTTCTGCGAATCAAAGATATACACACCCTGCAACGCTCTGGTTTTTGACACTCCATAACCATCGCCTAAGTTTGAAATACAGCTCAGGAAAGCTGTTTTTAACTTAACGATGTTATGGAGTGTCAATTATGCGTACTGCTTTTCTCTCTTCGATTTTCTTTGCCCTGATGGTAGGTGTTTCCAGTGTGGCCCATGCCGCACCTGCGGCCGGAGCAGTTGAACCGGTGGTTGCTGCGCCAGTAGTGCTGGATGCCAAAGTGGTGACGATTAATATCAATACCGCAGATGAGGCTACCCTGCAGCGTGAACTCTCTGGTGTAGGGGCTGTTAAAGCCAAGGCGATCGTGGCTTATCGCGAGGCCAATGGTGATTTTACTTCAGTCGATGAGTTGCTTGAGGTCAAAGGCATAGGCAAGGTTATTCTGGAGAGAAACCGCGACAAGATCGTAATCAGCTAAGCCAGGTAACAGAACGAAAAAAGCCAGTCATAGACTGGCTTTTTTGTGGCTGTCAGCAAGCGTTCAGGCATAAGGCGCTGACGACTTCAATGTACTGCGCGTGACTTCGAAAATCTTCTGTTTCAGTGCATCACTCTCTGCGCCGCGAGCCAGAACCAGTGCGCCTACCAGGGTAGCGAAAATCACGATGCTTTTGTCTTCAGTGTCTGACCCTTGCAGGGTCGCCTGGATCTGTTTGAGCCTGGCATCGATGACATGGTCGGTGGTGACACTTGCCTGGCCCTGTTGGGCCATTTCAGCGGACATGGTCGGCAACGGGCAACCCTCATGGGGGGAGGTCAGATGCCACTCAGACAAGTAAGCATCGATAAATGCGTGCAGGGGGTGGGGCTGGCTGAACAGTTCGGCGCAGATACCGTCAACCTGGTTGGCTGCGTGCTGCAAGGCTTTTTCTACCAGGTCGTTTTTGGATGAAAAATGAGCATAGAAACCACCGTGAGTAAGGCCCAGTGATTTCATCAGGGGTTGCAGGCCTGTGGCGCCAATACCGTGTCGTCGAAAGAGCCCGGATGCTTCTTTAACGATGCGCTGATGGGTTTGGGCTTTATGATCTTGTGAATAGCGCATGACAGGTGTCTCTTTATGCAATGGACCATCATAGCGTCGACCTTCAAACAGATGCAGTGGTTAATCATGCAACTGTTTGTAGGTTTTTCCTCACCGATGCTCATTCCTTGGCATGCAGGCCCTGAGCGCTTGTCTGACTACCTGTCTTTTGATTCCTTGGCGTCCATTTCGGCATTGCGTTCGGCAACACGTTTGCGTTGCTCATCGGTCAGTTCAACTTTATTGGCTGTGTCACGTAGTGTCATCAGGGCGCCTACAATGACACCGATAGCGACGACGAGAATTAACCAGGCATACCAAGGCATAGAGTGTTCTCCGTGTTGAGTGCAGCACAGGGCAGGGGTTGCGCTGTGTGCTGCTGTTTATCCTGTTAAGTGAGTAAGTGTTGATTGCTTTCAGTGTAGGCCGGTTATTCAGTCATGTGCGGTATAAGCTTGGTAAAGACTAAAATCGTGTATTTGCGATCATCGGGTGCCGGTAAGCGGCTGGTTCCGCTACAATGCGCGCCGATTTCGACCAGCCTGAGAACCCGCTAATGTCCGACTGCCAGACTCCTATTATCGTCGCCCTGGATTTCCCGACCCGTGACGCCGCATTGAAACTGGCTGATCAGTTGGACCCCAAGCAGTGCCGTGTCAAGGTGGGCAAAGAGCTGTTCACCAGTTGCGCTTCGGAAATCGTCGGTACTTTGCGCGACAAGGGTTTTGAAGTATTTCTGGACCTGAAGTTCCACGATATCCCCAATACCACGGCAATGGCGGTCAAGGCCGCAGCTGAAATGGGCGTATGGATGGTTAACGTTCACTGTTCGGGCGGCTTGCGCATGATGGCCGCTTGCCGCGAAGTACTCGACAAGCGCACCGGCCCGCAGCCGTTGCTGATTGGCGTGACCGTGTTGACCAGCATGGAGCGTGAAGACCTGGCCGGTATTGGCCTGGATATTGAGCCTCAGGAGCAAGTGTTACGCCTGGCAGCCCTGGCCGACAAGGCCGGTATGGATGGCCTGGTGTGTTCGGCCCTGGAGGCGCAAGCGCTGAAGGCCGCGCACCCGGGTCTGCAACTGGTAACCCCGGGGATTCGTCCTGCGGGCAGTGCGCAGGACGATCAGCGTCGTATTCTGACGCCTCGCCAGGCACTGGATGCAGGTTCTGATTATCTGGTAATCGGGCGCCCGATCAGCCAGGCAGTGGATCCGGCCAAGGCACTCGCTGCCGTGGTAGCTGAGCTGGCTTAAGGCTGTTTGCCACCGTTCTGATTCGGCAATCGCGGGCAAGCCCGCGATTGCCGCGCCGCGGTCTGCCTTGACAGGCCGCGGTGCCTGTATTGCGAGCAAGTCCGCTGCCACCTGTATGTGGTGTGTCAGACCTTCAACACCAGCTTGCCGTGATTTTCCCCGCTGAACAGCTTCGCCAGGCTTTCCGGGAAGCTTTCCAGGCCTTCAACAATATGCTCTTTGCTTTTCAACTGGCCCTTGAGCAGCCAGCCCGCCATCTCTTGTCCGGCTGCTGCATAGCGATCGGCATAGTCCATTACCACAAAGCCTTCCATGCGGGCGCGATTGACCAGCAGTGACAAGTAGTTGGCCGGACCTTTAACGGCTTCCTTGTTGTTGTATTGGCTGATGGCTCCGCAGATGATGACCCGCGCCTTGAAATTCAAACGGCTCAATACGGCGTCGAGAATATCGCCGCCCACGTTGTCGAAAAACACATCTACACCCTTGGGGCATTCGCGTTTGAGGCCTGCGAGCATATCTTCGTTCTTGTAGTCGATTACACCGTCAAAGCCGAACTCCTCGACCAGCCGCTTACATTTCTCTTGGCCGCCGGCAATGCCTACCACGCGGCAGCCCTTCAACTTGGCGATTTGCCCGGCAATGCTGCCAACAGCACCCGCTGCGCCGGAAATCACCACGGTGTCTCCTGTTTTCGGTGCGCCGACGTCCAGCAGGGCGAAGTAGGCCGTCATGCCCGTCATGCCCAGTGCGGACAGATACACGGGCAGCGGTACCAGTTTCGGGTCGACCTTGTAGAAACCCCGTGGCTCACCGGTGAAGTAATCCTGCATTCCCAGGGCACCGTTGACGTAATCCCCCACAGCAAAGCCCGGGTGGGCGCTGGCAATCACCTTGCCCACTCCCAGGGCGCGCATCACATCACCCAGCGCTACCGGCGGAATATAGGACTTGCCTTCGTTCATCCAGCCACGCATGGCCGGGTCGAGGGACAAGTATTCATTTTTGACCAGGATCTGGCCGTCCTTGGGCTGTACTACGGGCACTTGCTGGAAGGTGAAGGTATCGCGGGTTGCTGCACCGACTGGACGTTTGGCGAGCAGGAATTGGCGGTTTGTCTGGTCAGTCATTGCTATAACTCTTTAGAGATTGATGGCTGTTGATAGACCTTCTCACGCTACAGGGCAAGTGAATACGCGCTTACGAATAGGTTTTTATCAGTGATGGTGATGGTTGTAGGCAGTCTTTTATCACTCGGATAAATAGGCGGATGGCCGTGCCCGAACGTTTCGGGGGTACAGATGCACTCTGCTGAGGGTTAAGACGATGGGCATGACGTTTACGGGGCAAGTGGCTGTAGTGACAGGGGGCGGGGCCGGTATCGGGAGGGCCGCGGCGCTGGCATTTGCCGGCGAGGGTTTGAAGGTGGTGGTGGCTGATCGGGATGTGGCAGCGGGTGAAGACACTGTCGAGCAGATAAGGGCTGCGGGCGGCAGTGCTGTTTTCGCAGGCTGCGATGTCACTGTAGAGGCGCAGGTCAGGCAACTGATGGAGCAGACAATCAGCACTTACGGGCGTCTGGACTATGCCTTCAACAATGCCGGGATCGAGATCGAGCATGGTCGCCTGGCCGACGGTACCCTGGATGAGTTCGATGCGATCATGGGGGTAAACGTCAAGGGCGTTTGGCTGTGCATGAAATATCAGCTGCCATTGATGCTGGCCCAGGGCGGCGGGGCGATCGTCAATACCGCCTCGGTGGCCGGACTGGGCGCCGCGCCAAAGATGAGCATTTACTCGGCGTCCAAACATGCGGTGATCGGGCTGACCAAATCGGCAGCCATTGAGTATGCGAAAAAGCATATTCGGGTGAACGCGGTGTGCCCGGCGGTCATCGATACCGATATGTTCCGCCGCGCTTATGAGGTCGACCCGCGCAAGGCTGAATTTGCCGCCGCGATGCACCCGGTGGGGCGTATCGGCACGGTCGAAGAAGTTGCCAGCGCCGTGCTGTACCTGTGCTCGGATGGCGCAGCATTTACCACAGGCCATGCGCTGGCGGTCGATGGCGGGGCACTGGCGATCTGATAGCTCAGCGTGATTTGACGTTCAGGATCATCAGGGTCAGCACGCCCGCGACAATGCCCCAGAAAGCCGAGCCAATTGAAAACAGGGTCATGCCCGATGCGGTGACCATAAAGGTCACCAGGGCAGCTTCACGCTCCCTGGCTTCGCCCATGGCAATACTCAGCCCGTTCATGATCGAGCCGAACAGTGCCAGTGCGGCAATCGACAGCACCAGTTCCTTGGGCAATGAGGCGAACAGGGCGGCCAGGGTGGCGCCGAATATGCCGGCGATGCCATAGAAAATTCCGCACCACACGGCTGCGGTGTAGCGTTTTTTCGGGTCTTCGTGGGCATGGGGGCCGGTGCAGATGGCGGCACTGATGGCTGCCAGGTTGATGCCGTGGGAACCGAAGGGGGCGAGCAGCAAGGAGGCTACCCCGGTGGTGGTGATCAGCGGCGAGGCGGGCACGTCATAGCCATCGGCCCGCAGTACGGCGATGCCCGGCATATTTTGCGAGGTCATGGCCACCACAAACAGCGGGATGCCGATGCTGATGGTTGCCGCCAGCGAAAAGGACGGCGTGGTCCACACCGGCACGGCCACTTCAAGGGAAAAACCGCTGAAGTCCAGCAGCCCAAGCATGCCCGACAGCAGGGTGCCGATCAGCAGCGCCGCCAGTACGGCGTAGCGGGGTGACAGGCGCTTGACGATCAGGTAGGTGAAAAACATGCCGATCACCAAGCCGGTGCGATGTTGCGCCGCGACGAAGATTTCGCTGCCGATTTTAAACAGGATGCCCGCCAGCAACGCGGCGGCCAGGGATGAGGGGATGCGCTTGACCAGGCGCTCAAAACTGCCGGTGATGCCACAGATGATCACCAGTACCGCGCAGGTGATATAGGCGCCGATGGCCTCGCCGTAACTGACGCCGCCAAGGCTGGTGATCAGCAGTGCCGCCCCCGGTGTGGACCAGGCGATGGTGATCGGTGTGCGATAACGCAAAGACAAGCCTATGCTGCAAACAGCCATGCCGATCGACAGTGCCCAGATCCATGATGAAATCTGCCCGCTGGTAAGTCCCGCTGCCTGACCCGCCTGGAACATCAGGACCAGGGAGCTGGTGTAGCCGGTCATCATGGCGATAAAGCCTGCGACCACCGCCGAGGGCGAGGTGTCTGCCAGTGGATGCAAGCGCGGCTGCGGGGTGTCGGTCATGGAACGGTCTTCCTTGTGTGCTATAGGAGTTCGGGCAGGCGACAAGCCTAAACGTAAAGGTTGCATCTAGTTGCGATACAGCAGGGTTCGTAAACGACCGTACAGTCGTACTGGCACTCTGCTTTGTGTACAATGCGCCCTGTTTTTTGCATTAATTTCTGGTCGGTGACACCCGTTTACGTACTAGCGTAATCCCTTATTCGCCGCCGCTTCCCACACGAGTGCCCATGAACGAACAGTTGCAGCCTCTCAAGAAACAACCCCGCGCTGGCAAGGCCGGCCGCAGTGGAACCCAGGACGATATTGTCTATGCGCATATTTTCGAGGCGATCCTTGAACAGCGTCTGGCGCCTGGCACCAAGTTGAGTGAAGAGGCTCTGGGCGAAATCTTTGGCGTGAGCCGCACCATTATTCGTCGCGCCCTGTCGCGTCTGGCCCATGAAGGGGTTGTGCTGCTGCGCCCTAATCGTGGTGCAGTGGTGGCGAGCCCTAGCGTAGAAGAAGCGCGCCAGGTGTTTCTGGCCCGGCGACTGGTTGAAAAGGCCATTACCGAGCTGGCGGTGGTGCATGCTACGGCTGATGATCTGGCGCAACTGCGCAAGATGGTCCAGGACGAGCGCGACAGTTTTTCGCGGGGCGATCGGGGTGCGGGTATTCGCCTGTCGGGCGAGTTCCACCTGAAGTTGGCCGAAGCGGCGAAGAATGCGCCGCTGATCAGCTTTCAGCGCAGTCTGGTGTCGCAAACGTCGTTGATTATTGCCCAGTACGAGAGCGGCAACCGTTCGCACTGCTCTTATGACGAGCACATGCAATTGATCGATGCCATCGAAGCCCGTGATGCCGGCCAGGCCGTGCACCTGATGATGCATCACATGGATCACATTGACAGCAAGCTCAACCTTGACGAAGAAAGCGCCTCTGACGACTTGCACGCGGTGTTTTCGCACTTGCTGCAAACCAAGGGCAAAAGCCCTCGGCCTGCTGCCAAGCTTTAAGCCTCGGCTGCTCTTGTGGGAGCGGGCTTGCCCGCGATGCAGGCGACGCGGTGCTTCAGTAGAACCGCATCGATAACCTCTCGAGCAAGCCCGCTCCCACAAGGGAAATTATCAGCGCTGATGCACCAGATTGCCTGCCGCATAGGTTTGCTGCACGGTACGGTCATCCCCAAGGGTCATCAATACAAACAGCGTCTCGGCGATGTTTTTTGACTGCTTGAGGCGATAGCTCATCAGTGGCGTAGCGTTGTAGTCCAGTACCAGGAAGTCAGCGTCGCTGCCCGGTTGCAGATTGCCGATCCTGTCTTCCAGGCGCAGTGCCCGCGCCCCGCCCAACGTAGCCAGATACAACGACTTGAACGGATTGAGGCGTGCACCCTGCAGTTGCATGACCTTGTAGGCTTCGTTCAGGGTGTTGAGCAGCGAGAAGCTGGTCCCCGCGCCGACATCCGTGCCCAGGCCCACATTGAGTTTGTGTTTCTCGGCCATTGGCAGGTTGAACAGGCCGCTGCCCAAAAACAGGTTGGAAGTCGGGCAGAACGCCACTGCCGAACCCGTCTCGGCGAGTCGCGCACATTCCTCGTCACACAGATGTACACCGTGGGCAAATACAGAGCGTTCGCCGAGCAACTGGTAGTGGTCGTACACATCCAGATAGCCTTTGCGCTCAGGGAACAGCGACTTGACCCACTCGATTTCCTGAAGGTTCTCGCTGATATGGGTGTGCAGATACACATCCGGGTATTCGCCCAGCAGCTTGCCGGCCAGGGTCAATTGCTCCGGGGTGCTGGTCGGCGCGAAGCGCGGGGTGACGGCGTAATGCAGGCGGCCCTTACCGTGCCAGCGCTCGATCAGTGCCTTGCTTTCGCTGTAGCCGGTTTCGGCGGTATCGGTCAGATAGTCTGGGGCGTTGCGGTCCATCATCACCTTGCCGGCGATCAGACGCAGGTCCAGGTGCTGTGCGGCCTCAAACAGGGCATCCACCGATTGCGGGTGTACGCTGCCGAAGACCAGGGCGGTGGTGGTGCCGTTGCGTAGCAGTTCCTTCAGGAATACGTCAGCCACTTCGTCAGCATGGGCCTTATCGGCGAACTGGTTTTCGCACGGGAAGGTGTAGGTGTTGAGCCAGTCGAGCAGTTGCTCGCCGTAGGCGCCAATCATCCCGGTTTGCGGGAAATGGATATGGGTATCGATAAAGCCGGGGGTGATCAGTGCGTCTTTGTACTCGGTCACAGCAACGTCGGCGGCCAGTGTGCCAAGCAGTTCGCTGGCCGGGCCAACAGCCTTGATCTGGCCGTTGTCGACCACCAGCAAGCCGTCTGCGAAATATTCATAG
Organism: Pseudomonas sp. TWR1-1-3; assembly: GCF_049896805.1. Classification (NCBI taxonomy): domain Bacteria; kingdom Pseudomonadati; phylum Pseudomonadota; class Gammaproteobacteria; order Pseudomonadales; family Pseudomonadaceae; genus Pseudomonas; species Pseudomonas sp. TWR1-1-3. The sequence continues at coordinate 113,913 of NZ_JAFCUZ010000001.1, forward strand.
GAGGCCTCGATCCCGACTTCGGCGGGGTCGGCGATGCTGTGCAAAATGGCGGCGCGATAGGCTTTACAAGTCATGGCAATTCTCAGTGTGTGGCATGGCTGCGTCGTGAAGACGGCAACAATTGTTTAATGGATTCAGATGACGCGCTGTCGGCGCTCGCAGTGTGCTGGCCGAAATGAGTGTTGTAGGTGGCGATGATTTCGCCGGCGATGGAGATCGCGATTTCAACAGGCAATTTGCCTTTGACTTCGCTCAAACCCATCGGGCAACGCATGCGCTGCAAAGGTGAGGCGTCGATACCGCGCTCACGCAGGCGATGTTCGAACTTCACGCGTTTGGTTTTCGAACCAATCAAGCCGAAGTAAGTAAAGTCGTTGCGTTTAAGCAGGGCGGCGCTGAGCTCCAGGTCCAGGGCGTGATTATGCGTCATGACGATGCAGTAGCAACCCGCAGGCAGGGCATCGACTTCATCTACCGGTTCGTCGGTAACGATTTTTTCCACGCCTTGGGGGATAAGTGTCGGGAATTCCTGCTCCCGCGAGTCGATCCAGCGCACCCGGCACGGCAGGCTGGCGAGCAGGGGTACCAAGGCCCGGGCCACGTGCCCTGCGCCAAACACCGCAATCTGAGCCTGCACCTTGCCCATCGGTTCGAACAGCAGCACGGCCACCCCTCCGCAACACTGGCCCAGGCTGGCGCCGAGGCTGAAGCGCTGTAGAAGGGTATCGTGCTTGCCGCTGCTGAGCATCTGGCGGGCAATTTCCATTGCCTTGTACTCCAGATGACCGCCACCAATGGTGTCGAAGATTTTATCTGCACAAATGACCATCTTCGAACCGGCATTGCGCGGGGTAGAGCCTTGCTCTTCGATGATGGTCACCAGCACGCAGGGTTCGCCTTGCTGCTGCAACTCGGCCAGGGCACTGATCCAGTTATTCATGCTGATCTCCCGACAGGCTTTTGCGCATTTGCTCACAACCCCACAGCACCCGCTCCGGGGTGGCCGGGGCGTCAATCGCAGGTTGCACGCGGTAGTCAGCCAGGCTCGCAACGGCGTCCTTGAGTGCACACCATGCGGCGATGCCGAGCATAAATGGCGGTTCGCCCACGGCCTTGGAGTGGAACACGGTGTCTTCGGGGTTCTTGCGGTTTTCCACCAGGGTTACGCGCAGGTCCAGCGGCATGTCTGCCACCGCGGGGATCTTGTAGCTGGCCGGGCCGTTGGTCATCAGCTTGCCCTTGGCATTCCACACCAGTTCCTCCATGGTCAGCCAGCCCGCCCCCTGTATATACCCGCCTTCGACCTGGCCGATGTCGATGGCCGGGTTCAGCGAGGCACCGACATCATGGAGGATATCGGTACGCAACATTTTGTATTCGCCGGTCAGGGTGTCGACGATCACCTCGGCGCAGGCGGCGCCAAAGGCAAAGTAATAAAACGGCCGACCACGTGCCTGAGTGCGGTCATAAAAAATCTTCGGGGTTTTGTAGTACCCGGTGCTCGATAACGACACCTGGCCGAAATAGGCCTGCTGGATCAGGCTTTCAAAACTGATGATCTGCTCGCCAGCCTGCACCTGGCCGTTATGGAAGATCACCGCCCGTTGCTCGACCTGATATTTGTCGGCAGCAAATTCAACAAGTCGCTGCTTGATGGTTTCGGCTGCGTTTTGCGCGGCCTTGCCATTGAGGTCGGCACCGCTGGACGCTGCAGTAGGCGAGGTGTTTGGCACTTTGTCAGTGTTGGTTGCGGTGATCTGGATGCGGCTGATATCCACCTGGAACACTTCGGCGACCACCTGCGCGACCTTGATATTCAGGCCCTGGCCCATCTCGGTGCCGCCGTGGTTGAGGTGGATGCTGCCATCGGTATAAATATGGATCAGGGCGCCGGCCTGGTTGAGGAAGCTGGCGGTAAAGGAGATGCCGAATTTGACCGGGGTCAGCGCCAGGCCTTTTTTCAGGATCGGACTGCTGGCGTTGAACGCCTTGATCGCTTCCCGGCGCTCGGTGTACTGGCAGCTGGCCTCGAGCTCGGCGGTCATTTCTTGCAGCAGGTTGTGTTCCACGGTCTGGTAGTAGTGAGTCACGTTGCGTTCGGTTTTGCCGTAGTAATTGGCCTTGCGTACGGCCAGCGGGTCGAGGCCCAGGTGGCGGGCGATACGGTCCATGACCTCTTCGATGGCGACCATGCCTTGCGGGCCACCAAAGCCGCGATAGGCCGTGTTGGAAGCCGTGTTGGTTTTACAGCGATAGCCATTGATCGTCGCGTCGCCCAGATAATAGGCGTTGTCGGCGTGGAACATGGCGCGGTCGACAATGGAATTGGACAAGTCCGGCGAACAGCCACAGTTGCCCGCCAGGTCCAGCTGAATGCCCTGCAAGCGGCCGCTGGCGTCGAAACCGACGTCATATTCGATATAAAACGGGTGGCGCTTGCCGGTCATCAGCATGTCTTCGACCCGCGGCAGGCGCATCTTGGTCGGTTGCCCGGTGAGGCGTGCCACCACTGCGCACAGGCAGGCGGGGCTGGCGGCCTGGGTCTCCTTGCCGCCAAAGCCGCCGCCCATGCGGCGCATATCGACAACGATCTTGTTCATTGAAACATCAAGGACTTCTGCCACCAGCTTCTGCACTTCGGTAGGGTTCTGCGTGGAGCAGTAAACGATCATCCCGCCGTCTTCGGTAGGCATGACCGATGAGATCTGGGTCTCGAGGTAAAAGTGCTCCTGCCCGCCAATATGCAGGCTGCCCTGCAGGCGATGTTCGGCCCCGGCCAGTGCGCCGGCAGAGTCGCCGCGTTGATGGGTGTGGGTATCGAGCACAAAGTGCTTCTGGCGCAGGGCCTGAACCACGTCCAGCACCGGCTCCAGGTCTTCGTATTCGATAATGGCAGCCATTGCCGCCTTGCGCGCGGTGTCCAGGTCGCAAGCGGCCACTGCCAGTACGGGCTGGCCGACAAACTCCACCTTGTCGATGGCCAGTAGCGGATCGCCGGGCAGTAGCGGGCCAATGTCCTTCAGACCGGGGATATCTTCGTGGGTGATCACCAGGCGCACGCCTGCGAAGGCGTAGCAGGGCGTGGTGTCGACACGCAGGATTCTGGCGTGGGCGCGGTCGGACAGGCGTGCGAAAAGGTGCAACTGGTTGGGGAATTCCAGGCGGTCATCGATGTACTGCGCTTCGCCGCTGACATGTTTTTCGGCACTGTCATGCTTGACGCTGCGACCCACACCGGTTTTCAAGTCCTGCTGGAAGAGGGCGGCCAGCTCGGCCTGGGTTGGGGCAACCTTGTGATGGTTAGACATAAGCTGTTACCCGCGTCTCGAGATGTGGCGTTTGCAGTTCGATAAAGTATTTGCGTAGCAGGTTCTGCGCACTCAGCAGACGGTATTCCTTGCTGGCGCGAAAGTCCGAGAGCGGGGTGAAGTCGTTTGCCAGCGCAGCGCAGGCGCGCTCGATGCTGGCGCTGTTCCAGTTTGCGCCGAGCAATGCGGCTTCGCAGGCGGCGGCGCGTTTGGCGATGGCCGCCATGCCGCCGAATGCCACGCGGGCACCGGTCACCACGCCGTTGTCGATGTGCAGGTTGAACGCTGCGCACACGGCGCTGATGTCGTCATCCAGGCGCTTGGAGATTTTATAGGCGCGAAATGCATGGCTGGGGTCGGCGCGAGGGATGATGATTTTTTCGATAAATTCGCCTTCCTGGCGTGCCGTCACCCGGTAGTCGATAAAGTAATCCTCGATCGCCAGGGTGCGCAGGGTTTGCCCTTTGCGCAGTACCAGTTGTGCGCCGAGGGCAATCAGCAGCGGTGGCGAGTCGCCAATGGGCGAGGCATTGCCGATGTTGCCGCCCAGGGTGCCCTGATTGCGGATTTGCAGGGAGGCGAAGCGTTGCAGCAATTCGCCGAAGTCCGGGTACTCGGCCTTGAGCGTGCCGTAGGCGTCTGTCAGCGACACCGCCGCGCCGATTTCAATACGGTCATCAAAGCGCTCGATGTGCTTCATTTCGGCCACGTTGCCGACGTAGATCATGACCGGCAGCGGGCGATGAAACTGGGTCGCCTCAAGCGCCAGGTCGGTACCGCCGGCCAGCAGGCGGGCCTGGGGTTGGGATTCGTACAGCTGGGCCAGGTCGCTGATGGTCATGGGCAGCAGACAGCGCTTGTCGCCGCTGTTCAGTTCGCCGGTTTGAGTCGGGGTGATGGTCTTGAGCAAGGCAATGGTCGCGCTCTGGTGTGTATCGAACTGATCCTGTTGTTGCCCGCTGCAAGCCTGTTCGGCAGCCGCCAGAATAGGGCGGTAGCCGGTGCAGCGACAGAGGTTTCCCGCCAGGGCTTCATGAGCCTGATGGCCATCAGGCTGGCCCGTGCTGTTTTTTTGCAGGGCGAACAGTGACATCACAAATCCCGGCGTGCAAAACCCGCACTGTGAGCCGTGGCAGTCGACCATCGCCCGCTGCACGCTGTGCAACTGCCCCTGGTGCTTGAGGTCTTCGATGCTGATCAGTTGCTTGCCGTGCAAAGCCGAGACAAAGGTCAGGCACGAATTGAGGCTGCGATAGCGCAGCCGTTCAAGGCCTTCAGCGTCGGTGTGAAGTTCGCCGACAACCACGGTACAGGCCCCGCAGTCGCCGCTGGCGCATCCTTCTTTGGTACCAGGCTTGTGCAGGTGTTCACGCAGGTAATTGAGCACGGTCAAATTCGGGTCGAGCGTGTGCTCGGTGCGCAGCGTCTGGTTGAGTAGGAACTGGATCACGGAAGGCCTCGCATAATCATTATTGTTGTAACGCGGGATGCACTGAATTTAGCTAAAGCTGACCTGCGGGTCAAGAAATAGCGATCGGTAATCCCTGTGATTGATAACCGGGGGATTTATTTGCGGGTTTCGTGCCATATTCAGCCCCTGAGGCTCTGCGCGAGGGCATATCAAGTGCGTTACACTGCACCGCCTGCACTGATCAAAGATTTTGAAGGTAAAACATGACGTTCAAGGCGCCGGACAGCCTCGCCGAGCAAATCGCTCACCACCTCGCCGAACGCATCATTCGCGGCGAGTTAAAGCCTGGGGAACGCATTCAGGAACAGAAAGTGACGCTGGCGCTGAATGTCAGTCGCGGCTCTGTGCGCGAAGCATTGTTGATCCTTGAGCGTCGACATCTGATCGCCATCCTGCCGCGTCGTGGCGCCCATGTGACCGAACTTACGGCGCACAAGGTGCAGAGCCTGTGCACGCTGATGAGCGAAATGTACATCCTGCTCGGCAATGCCGTAGCCCAGCGCTGGGCAGTTCCGGCCGACCTGGGGCCGTTCTTGCAGATCCAGCAGCGCCTGGCCGCCAGCTACGAACGCCAGGACATCAGCACCTTCGTTGAAGACAGCTTCAATGTGATGCGTGCGGCGTACCCGTTCGCCGACAACCCCTATTTGCAGGAAACCGTCGAGAACCTGCACCCGGCCATGAGCCGTGCCTATTACCTGGCACTGGACCAGCGCAAGGCGGAAATGAGCGAGTTCCTGGCGTTGTTTGCGCAGTTGCTCGAGGCCGTGCTGGCGCGTGACCTGGCGCAGATTCGCGTGGTGCTGAGCAGCTATGCCCAGCGCAGTTGTGCCCTGGTGCTGTCTGCCTTGACGGTTGCCTGAGCGTGCGCCTGACCTGTATCAAGCTGGCCGGCTTCAAGTCCTTCGTTGACCCGACAACCGTTACCTTTCCAAGCAATATGGCGGCGGTGGTAGGCCCCAACGGCTGTGGCAAGTCCAATATCATCGATGCCGTGCGCTGGGTCATGGGCGAAAGCTCGGCCAAGAACCTGCGCGGCGAGTCGATGACCGACGTTATCTTCAACGGCTCCACCACGCGCAAACCGGTGAGCCAGGCCAGTATCGAACTGGTCTTCGACAACTCCGACGGCACGCTGCTGGGCGAGTATGCGGCCTATGCCGAGATATCGATCCGCCGCAAAGTCACCCGCGACAGCCAGACCACCTATTACCTCAATGGCACCAAGTGCCGTCGTCGTGACATTACCGATATCTTCCTCGGTACGGGGCTGGGGCCGCGCAGCTACTCGATCATCGAGCAGGGCATGATCTCCAAGCTGATCGAGTCCAAGCCTGAAGATCTGCGTAACTTTATCGAAGAGGCGGCGGGCATTTCCAAGTACAAGGAGCGCCGCCGCGAGACTGAAAACCGTATCCGCCGTACCCACGAAAACCTTGCCCGTCTGACTGACCTGCGCGATGAGCTGGGGCGTCAGCTGGAGCGTTTGCACCGCCAGGCCCAGGCCGCCGAGAAATATCAGGAATACAAGGCCGAAGAGCGTCAGCTCAAGGCCCGGCTGTCGGCTCTGCGCTGGCAGGCCCTGAATGAGCAGGTGGGGCAGCGCGAAGCGGTCATCGGTAATCAGGAAGTCAGTTTCGAAGCCCTGGTGGCCGAGCAGCGCAATGCCGATGCCAGCATCGAACGCCTGCGTGACGGGCACCATGATCTGTCAGAGCGCTTCAATCTGGTGCAGGGGCGCTTCTATTCGGTAGGGGGCGATATTGCCCGGGTCGAGCAGAGCATTCAGCATGGCCAGCAACGTTTGCGCCAGTTGCAGGATGACCTGCGCGAAGCCGAGCGCTCGCGCCTGGAAACCGAATCCCATCTGGGGCATGACCGCACCTTGCTGGCGACTCTGGCTGAAGAGCTGCACATGCTTGAGCCCGAGCAGGAACTGACCAGCGCGGCCGCCGAAGAGGCTGCCGCTACTCTGGAAGTGGCCGAGCAGACCATGCATGGCTGGCAGGAACAGTGGGACATTTTCAACCTTCGCTCGGCCGAGCCGCAGCGCCAGTCCGAAGTGCTGCAAGCCCGTATCCAGCAGCTGGAAACCAGTATGGAGCGCGTGGCGGAACGTCAGCGCCGCCTGGCTGAAGAGCGTGCCTTGCTGGCCGCAGACCCTGAAGATGCGGCCATTCTGGAGCTCAGTGAGCAACTGGCCAGCAGCGAAATGGCCCACGAAGAGCTGCAGGCCAGTGAGCAGCAACTGGTCGAGCAGCTCGAGCAAGTGCGTCACGACTTGCAACAGGCCACGCAGAACCAGCAGCAGGCCCAGGGCGAGCTGCAGCGCCTCAACGGTCGTCTGGCATCGCTGGAGGCCTTGCAGCAGGCTGCGCTTGATCCGGGTACCGGTACTGGCGAATGGTTGCGCGATCAGCAGCTTGCCGAGCAGCCACGACTGGCAGAAGGCCTGCGCGTAGAGGCTGGCTGGGAGCTGGCGGTAGAGACCGTGTTGGGGGCTGATTTGCAGGCCGTACTGGTCGAGGATTTTGCCCGGCTGGATCTGGCAGGGTTTGCCCAGGGTGATTTGCGCCTGTTCAGTGATGCAGGGCAGGCCCCTCGCTTGGCGGGCAGCCTGCTGGACAAGGTCACGGCCGATTTTGATCTGGCGCCGTGGCTGGGCCAGGTCAAACCGGTCGAAACACTGGAGCAGGCACTGGCCTTGCGTGCACAACTGGCCGAGGGCCAGAGCCTGATCAGCCGTGATGGCTATTGGGTCGGGCGCAACTTCCTGCGGGTGCGCCGCGCCAGTGAAGCCGAAAGCGGGGTGCTGGCCCGGGGCCAGGAAATCCAGCGCCTGGGGCTTGAGTGCGAAGAGCGTGAAGCCACCCTGGCGGCCCTGGAGGAACAACTACAAAGCATGCGTGAGCAACAGCGTATGCAGGAAGACTCTCGTGAGCAGCTTCGCCGTCGCTTGCAGGATGAAGCTCGCCACCAGGGTGAGATCAAGGCCAAGCTCTCCGCCAGCAAGGCCAAGGTCGAGCAATTGACCTTGCGCCGCCGCCGTCTGGACGAAGAACTGGCCGAGTTGGGTGAGCAGCGCGCCCTGGAGCATGAGCAGGTAGGGGAGGCGCGCCTGCTGTTGCAGGACGCCCTGGATGCCATGGCCACCGATACCGGGCAGCGCGAGCTGTTGCTGGCCCGTCGCGACAGTCTGCGCGAGCAGTTGGATCGGGTGCGTCAGGATGCTCGACAACATAAAGACCACGCCCACCAGTTGGCTGTCCGCCTGGGGTCGCTCAAGGCGCAGCATGATTCCACCCGCCAGGCTCTTGAGCGCCTGGAAATGCAGGCCGAGCGCCTGGCTGAAAAGCGCGAACAGCTGACCCTCAATCTGGAGGAGGGCGAAGCGCCGCTGGAAGAGTTGCGCCTCAAGCTTGAAGAGTTGCTCGACAAGCGCCTGAGCGTGGATGAAGAACTCAAGATTGCCCAGACCGCGCTCGAAGATGCCGATCGCGAATTGCGCGATGCCGAAAAACGCCGCAATCAGGCTGAGCAACAATCGCAATTGATTCGTGGCCAGCTCGAACAGCAGCGCATGGAGTGGCAGGCCTTGAGCGTGCGTCGTACTGCGTTGCAGGATCAGTTGCTGGCCGATGGCTATGACCTGCACGGGGTGCTGGCCACCCTCGATGCCGAGGTCAACGAGCAGCAGGCCGAAGAAGAACTGGAGCGTATCGCTGCGCGAATTCAGCGCCTGGGCGCGATCAACCTTGCAGCCATTGATGAGTATCAGCAGCAATCGGAGCGCAAGCGCTATCTGGATGCTCAGGATGCTGATCTGGTCGAGGCACTCGATACCCTGGAAAACGTCATCCGCAAGATCGACAAAGAGACCCGCAGCCGCTTCAAGGACACCTTTGATCAGATAAATGGTGGATTACAGGCACTTTTCCCAAAAGTTTTCGGTGGCGGCAGCGCTTATTTGGAACTGACGGGCGAAGATCTACTCGATACAGGGGTGACCATCATGGCGCGTCCGCCGGGCAAGAAGAACAGCACGATCCATTTGCTGTCTGGTGGCGAGAAAGCCTTGACGGCCCTGGCGCTGGTTTTTGCCATTTTCAAGCTCAACCCGGCGCCGTTTTGCATGCTCGACGAAGTCGATGCACCGCTTGATGACGCTAACGTAGGCCGCTATGCACGCTTGGTAAAGGAGATGTCGCAGACCGTGCAATTTATCTATATCACTCACAACAAGATCGCCATGGAGATGGCGGATCAGTTGATGGGGGTGACGATGCATGAGCCGGGCTGTTCACGTCTTGTAGCGGTTGATGTTGAGGAGGCAATGGCAATGGTCGATGCTTGAGCTATAAGCATGTAGGACGATTTTTTTCTTCTTGTAAGAAAAATTTCAAGCATTTGACCGATATGACGTGTAGGTCGAAGGCAGCATGGGCCTAGCTCAATGCGACAGACGGTGTAAAGTTATCTTTGGTCGTGTTAATTTAATGTCTAATTTTTTTGTACGTGGGTAAAACGCCATTCAGAACATAGAGTTGGCGCCACGTTTTAAAGGGCTTTAGGCTCTTCTTCATAGAATCATTTTTTAGGGGCAAGGGATTACATGGAAATCGGTCTGCGCGAATGGCTGATAGTCATCGGCATAGTGGTAATCGCCGGTATTCTTTTTGATGGCTGGCGCCGCATGCGTGGTGGCAAAGGCAAGCTCAAGTTTCGACTTGATCGCAGTTTTTCCAATGCCCCTGACGACGAGCACAGCCCTGAGTTGTTGGGCCCGTCACGGGTGCTGGATACGCCAACCCATAAAGAGCCGCAACTTGATGAGCACGACTTGCCATCGGTCAGCATGCCTGCACGGGACAAAGGTGCCAAGCGCGGCAAGCGTGGTGGTGAGCCGAGCCAGGGTGACCTGAACCTTGATCTTGAACTGGATGAAGGCCCGAGCATCAGCGCCCGTGATGATGATCATGTAGCGCCAGTCAAGCCGGCGCGTGGTCGTGCCAAGCCGAGCGTAGCGGACGTTGAAGTCAAGGAGCCTGCACCGCAGCAGGCCGCCGAAGAAGTGCTGGTGATCAGCGTGATCAGCCGTGACCCGGCAGGCTTCAAAGGTCCGGCACTGTTGCAGAACATCCTCGAAAGCGGTTTGCGTTTTGGCGAGATGGATATTTTCCATCGCCACGAAAGCATGGCCGGTAATGGCGAAGTGCTGTTCTCCATGGCCAATGCGGTGAAACCGGGTGTATTCGACCTGGATGATATTGACCTGTTCAGTACGCCAGCTGTCAGCTTTTTCCTTGGTTTGCCCGGCCCGCGCCATCCCAAGCAGGCTTTTGATGTGATGGTTGCCGCTGCACGCAAGCTGTCCCAGGAGCTCAATGGTGAGCTTAAAGATGACCAGCGCAGTGTGTTGACGGCCCAGACTATCGAGCATTACCGCCAGCGCATCGTTGAATTCGAGCGCCGTGCCCTGACTCAAAAACGCTGAACATGTGGGGGCGGCTTGCCTGCTCCACCCACATGCAGCATGAATAACACAAGGAGCAGCCTCGGCTGCTCTTTTGCTTTGTGAGAGAACACCCCATGACCGCCGCCAATACCCGCATTCTAGAGCTGCGCGCTGAACTGGATCAGCATAATTACCGCTACCATGTACTCGACGAGCCAAGCATTCCGGACGCCGAGTACGATCGCCTGTTCCGCGAGCTGAAGGCCCTGGAGGCCGAACATCCTGAGCTGGTGACCGCCGACTCGCCCACTCAGCGCGTTGGCAGCGCAGCCTTGTCTGCCTTTACTCAGGTGCGTCACGAAGTGCCCATGCTGAGCCTGGGTAACGCATTCGATGAAACCGATATGCGCGAATTCGATCGCCGTGTCAGCGAGGGCCTGGATCTGCCCGCGGGCGATCTGTTTGGTGGCGGCGCTGAAGTTGAATACAGCTGTGAGCCCAAGCTGGACGGGCTGGCAGTCAGCTTGTTGTACCGTGATGGCAGCCTGGTGCGTGGTGCCACGCGGGGTGATGGCACTACCGGTGAAGATATCAGCGTCAACGTACGCACCGTGCGCAATATTCCGCTCAAGCTGCATGGCAGCGGCTGGCCAGCGGTGCTGGAAGTGCGTGGCGAAGTGTTTATGTCCAAGGCCGGCTTTGAACGTCTTAATGAATCTCAGCTGGCTGCTGGGGGCAAGACCTTTGCCAATCCGCGCAACGCAGCGGCGGGCAGCTTGCGTCAGCTGGATTCGAAGATCACGGCCAGCCGCCCGCTGGAATTTTGCTGCTACGGTCTGGGGCAGGTCTCTGAAGAGTTTTCGGACACCCATATCGGCAACCTCAAACAATTGCAGCAATGGGGCATGCCTATCAGTCATGAGCTGAAGCTGGCAAAGGGGATTGCCGAGTGCCTGGACTATTACCGTGATATCGGTGAGCGTCGTGCTTCCTTGCCCTACGAGATCGACGGAGTGGTGTTCAAGGTCAACAGCCTGGCGTCGCAGCGCGAGCTGGGCTTTCGTGCGCGTGAACCGCGCTGGGCCATCGCGCACAAGTTTCCGGCCATGGAGGAACTGACCGAGTTGCTGGATGTTGAGTTTCAGGTCGGACGCACCGGTGCAGTAACGCCCGTGGCGCGTCTCAAACCGGTCAAGGTGGCCGGGGTGACCGTATCCAATGCCACCCTGCACAATATGGATGAAGTGGCGCGGCTAGGCCTGATGATTGGCGATACCGTGATTATTCGCCGTGCTGGTGATGTTATCCCGCAGGTTGTGCAGGTGGTGCTGGAGCGTCGCCCTGAAGATGCCCGGCCGGTGCAGATCCCTGAAAGCTGTCCGGTGTGCGGCTCCCACGTTGAGCGCACGCAGCTGATCAAGCGCAGCAAGGGCCGTGAAACCGTCAGCGAAGGTGCGGTGTACCGCTGTGTCGGCCGGCTGGCCTGTGGTGCCCAGCTTAAACAGGCGATCATTCATTTTGTTTCGCGCCGGGCGATGGACATTGAAGGCCTGGGGGAAAAAAGTGTCGAGCAGTTGGTCGATGAGGGCCTGGTGAGTTCGCCGGCAGACCTCTATACCCTGCAGTTCGAGCAGATCGTCGACCTCGAAGGCTTTGCCGAGCTGTCGAGCAAGAACTTGCTGCAGGCCATCGCCGACAGCAAGCGTCCGACGTTGGCGCGTTTTATCTACGCATTGGGCATTCCTGATGTGGGCGAAGAGACTGCCAAGGTGCTGGCGCGTTCATTGGCCTCCCTGGAGCGTGTGCAGCGGGCGTTGCCGCAAGTGCTTACCTACCTGCCGGACGTGGGCCTGGAAGTGGCGCACGAGATTCATAGTTTCTTCAGTGACGCACACAACCAGCAGGTGATTGATCAACTGCTGGAGCGTGGTCTTGAGTTGCAGGATCAGGGTGAGCTGGGCGCCGAGTTTGCCGCCAGCACAACCTTGGGCGGGCTGATAGACAAGTTGCATATTCCTTCGGTGGGGCCGGGCGGGGCGCAAAAACTGGCCGACAGGTTTGGCTCCCTTGAAGGGGTGATCACTGCAGACTGGCTCGATATGCGCCAGGCCTTGCCGGAAAAACAGGCCAAGGCGGTACGCGATTTCTTCGATAACCCTGAAAATGCCCGTATGGCGCTGGCAATCGAAGCGCAACTGCGTGATTTCGGCATGCACTGGCACAGCGAGAAAAAGGCCGTGGAAGGTTTGCCGCTGGCAGGCCAGACCTGGGTGTTGACCGGCTCGCTGGAATTAATGAGTCGCGATGTGGCCAAGGACAAGCTGGAAAGTCTGGGGGCCAAGGTTTCGGGCTCGGTGTCGGGCAAGACCCATTGCGTCGTAGCGGGGCCGGGAGCAGGCTCCAAGCTGGCCAAGGCCAACGAGCTGGGGCTCAAGGTGCTGGATGAAGAAGCTTTTGTCGCGTTTTTGAGCGAACAGGGTATTTCGATTACGTAATGGCTGTGGCAGCGGGCTTGCTCGCGATGCAGGCGACGCGGTGTCTCAGTTGAGCCGCGCAGAAGCCATCGCGAGCAAGCCCGCTCCCACAAATGACCTGTGCCGGGTTGCGAGGCGGTGTTTCAACCCGAATCCAAGTGCTTGAGCCCATTCATTTTTTTATTCTTGCCGCAGCGGTTGTAAGTTTTTCTCAGACAGGTACAATGGCGCCGTTCGCTGCTAAGCGGATTTTGTTATGGTGACCCTATCGGTCCCCCCGCAACGATTACCCGTGAACCTGGTCAGATCCGGAAGGAAGCAGCCACAGCGGGAACATTGTGTGCCGGGGTGTGGCTGGTGGGGTTGCCTCCATTTTAAACCCGCAGTTCTGTCGGGTTCGAACCAAACTCCAAATCTTGCAGTCAAGCCTTGTTCGACGGTCAAAAGACCGGGCGATGATTTTCTGTGCGTGGGTAAAAAGGTCTATGCCAAGGCTGCGCGCAGTTAAACGTGCGCATCGGATGCAATTTTGCCCTTGCTCCGCTAGCATTAGCCCCCTCCGCTTTTCTGACGCGACGGTTATCAATGAGTTATCAGGTTCTTGCACGTAAATGGCGTCCGCGCTCGTTCCGCGAAATGGTCGGCCAGACCCATGTGCTCAAGGCTCTGATCAATGCCCTGGACAGTCAGCGCCTGCACCACGCTTACCTTTTCACCGGTACCCGTGGCGTCGGCAAGACCACCATTGCGCGGATCATCGCCAAATGCCTGAACTGTGAAACAGGTATCACCTCGACTCCCTGTGGCGAGTGCTCCGTGTGCCGTGAAATCGATGAGGGGCGCTTTGTCGACCTGATCGAAATCGACGCCGCCAGCCGCACCAAGGTCGAGGACACCCGCGAACTGCTCGACAACGTGCAGTACGCGCCGAGCCGCGGGCGCTTCAAGGTCTACCTGATCGACGAAGTGCACATGCTCTCCAGCCATTCGTTCAATGCGCTGCTCAAGACTCTTGAAGAGCCGCCGCCTTACGTCAAGTTCATCCTCGCGACCACCGACCCGCAGAAATTGCCGGCCACGATCCTGTCGCGCTGCCTGCAGTTTTCGCTGAAGAACATGACACCCGAGCGCGTGGTCGAGCATTTGACCCACGTTCTCAGTGTCGAAAACGTGCCGTTTGAAGATGATGCGCTGTGGCTGCTCGGTCGCGCCGCCGATGGCTCGATGCGTGATGCCATGAGCCTCACCGATCAGGCCATTGCCTTCGGTGAGGGCAAGGTACTGGCGGGTGATGTGCGGACGATGCTCGGTACGCTGGATCACGGTCAGGTGTTCGACCTGTTGCACGCCTTGATCGAAGGTGATGCCAGGGCCATGCTCGAGGCCGTTCGCCATCTGTCCGAGCAGGGCCCGGACTGGAATGGCGTGCTGTCCGAGATCCTCAACGTCTTCCATCGCGTGGCCATTGCCCAGGCGCTGCCCGAAGGCGTCGATAATGGTCACGGCGACCGCGATCGCGTCTTGGCCCTGGCCAAGGCGTTGCCTGCCGAAGATGTGCAATTTTATTACCAGATGGGCCTGATTGGCCGGCGCGATTTGCCGCTGGCGCCAGACCCGCGTGGTGGCTTTGAAATGGTCCTGCTGCGAATGCTGGCCTTCCGCCCGGCAGACACCGGCAACGCGCCGAGTCAGCCGCTAAAGCCAGTGGGGATCAGCCAGGCCACAGTTGATTCCGCCCCAACCGTGGCGGCCACGTTCCCTGTCGAGCCAGTGCTGGCCGCGCCGGCACCGGTGGCAGTGCAACCGGTACCGCCTGTGGTCGAAGCGGTTGCCGAGCCTGTACAGGCGCCCAAGGCTCCGTCAGTGGCGGAAAAGGACTTGCCCTGGAACGAGCCGGCTGCCCCGATGATCGAGGTCAAGGTTGCGCCCGAGTCGGTGCTGGACACTATTGGCGAGCCTCCTGAGTTGCCGCCGATGCCGCTGCCGACGCCGGACAGTGTGGTGCCGGATGCGCCGGAGTGGATCGCGGCGCCGCTTCCAGAGCCGACCGTCGAGCAGGTGGACGCAGCGGTGTCGGGCATGGATCGTGACGACGAGCCGCCCCTGGACGAAGACTACATTGAGCCGGACATGGATTCGGCGGCCTACAGCTACCTCGACGAGCTGGCCAGTGAGCATGCCAGCGAGCCAGCGCCTGCGCCCGAACCGCTGCCTGCGGCGATGCCGGCGACCGGTCTGGCCCTTGAATGGCTGGAGATGTTCCCCAAATTACCGGTGTCGGGCATGACCGCCAGCATTGGTGCCAACTGCACGCTGATTGCAGTTGAGGGTGATGACTGGCTGTTGCATCTGGACCCGGCCCACAGCGCGTTGTTCAACCTGACCCAGCAGCGTCGACTCAACGATGCACTGAACCAGTTCACTCAGCGTACACTCAAAGTCACGATTGAGCTGGTCAAGCCGGAGCAGGAAACCCCGGCCCAGGCGGCTTCGCGTTTTCGCGCAGAGCGCCAGCGTCTGGCCGAAGAGTCGATCCATGCCGACCCGGTGGTCCGGCAGATGGTCGAGCAGTTCGGTGCGGCCGTACGCGAAGATACGATTCAACCTTTAGAGGTGGCTCAGGCTCAAGTGTCGTAACGCCAGAGCAGAAACTTACAGCCCGCAGTCGTTTTGATTGCGGGTGCATTGTCAAAATAACGTTTGAGGTGATTCCCATGATGAAAGGTGGCATGGCCGGCCTGATGAAGCAGGCGCAGCAGATGCAGGAAAAAATGGCCAAGATGCAGGAAGAGCTGGCCAATGCTGAAGTCACCGGCAAGGCGGGTGGCGATATGGTCACTGTGGTCATGACCGGCCGTCATGACGTCAAGCGGGTGAGCATTGACCCGACTTTGCTGGAAGGTGTGAGCGAAGACGACCGCGAAGTGCTGGAAGACCTGTTCGCCGCAGCGGTCAACGACGCCGTGCGCAAGATCGAAGCCAACAGCCAGGACAAAATGTCTGGTGTGACCGCCGGCATGCAACTGCCGCCGGGCATGAAGATGCCGTTCTAAGGCATGCTGAAATGCCAGGCCATGAGCCTGGCATTTTTTTGCCTGTTTTACGGGTATTTGACGCTAGCTCACACCGAGGGTATAAACCGCGTCTCGTTGTTTTGTCGGACCTTTCCTTATGAGCTTTAGCCCTCTAATTCGCCAACTGATCGATGCCTTGCGTACCTTGCCGGGCGTGGGTCAAAAGACCGCCCAGCGCATGGCGTTGCAATTGCTTGAGCGTGATCGCAGTGGCGGCTCGCGCCTGGCCCTGGCGCTGACTCAGGCGATGGAAGGCGTGGGGCATTGCCGTTTGTGCAGAACCCTGACCGAAGATGATCTGTGCCCGCAGTGTGCCGATGTGCGCCGGGATGACACCTTGCTGTGCGTGGTCGAGGGGCCGATGGACGTGTATGCCGTGGAACAGACCGGTTATCGCGGCCGTTACTTTGTGCTCAAGGGGCATTTGTCGCCGCTCGATGGTTTAGGCCCTGAGGCGATAGGCATTCCGCAATTGATGGCGCGTATTGCAGAGCAGGGTACGTTTGCGGAGGTGATCCTGGCCACCAATCCAACGGTTGAGGGCGAGGCCACTGCGCATTACATCGCCCAGTTGCTGAGCAACAAAGGCCTGATAGCGTCGCGTATCGCCCACGGTGTGCCGCTGGGTGGCGAGCTGGAACTGGTGGATGGCGGTACTTTGGCGCACTCGTTCTCGGGGCGTCGGCCGATTACGCTCTGATTGCGATTGCAGGGGAGAGGGGACTCCTGTGGGAGCGGGCTTGCTCGCGATGCAGGCACCGCGGTATTCAGTTGAACCGCGCTGATGCCATCGCGAGCAAGCCCGCTCCCACGTGTCGGTATTACTCGGTCAACGAAAATTCCGTCAGACAGAAAGTAGGCACACCCAAATCCTGCAAGCGCTGCGAACCGCCCAGTTCGGGCAGGTCGATAATGGCCGCTGCTTCAAACACCTGCGCACCCATGCGTCGCACCAGGTTAGCTGCCGCAATCAGCGTGCCGCCCGTAGCAATCAGGTCATCGACGATCAGCAGCGAGTCGCCCTCGCACAGGCTGTCGGCGTGAACCTCCAGAAACGCTTCGCCATATTCCGTCTGATAGCCTTCGGCCAAAACGTCTGCGGGCAATTTGCCCTGTTTGCGAAACAGGATCAGCGGTTTATTGAGCTGGTGGGCCAGTACCGAGCCGATCAGGAAGCCGCGGGCATCCATGGCGCCGATATGGCTGAAGTCAGCCTCGACGTAGCGCTCGATAAAGCTGTCGGCGATCACGCGCATGGCGCGGGGCGACTGGTAGAGGGGGGTGATGTCGCGAAAGATGACGCCCGGCTTGGGGAAATCAATAACCGGGCGAATCAGGGTTTTGAGGCAAAAATCGTCGGAGACCATATCGGGCTGTCCTGGGGAGCGTTAAGCGCGCCAGTATAACCCGTCAGGCCGTGTCAAACCTCCAGCGAACCACCGGCCAGGGCACACAGCTTGATCGGGTCAAGAATATGCACTTCCTTGCCTTCGGCAGTGATCAACTGGTTTTCCTGCAGGCGGGTAAACACGCGGGACACGGTTTCAACGGCCAGGCCCAGATAGTTGCCGATTTCGTTGCGCGACATGCTCAGGCGGAACTGATTGGCCGAGAAGCCGCGAGCACGAAAACGCGCAGACAGGTTGACCAGGAACGTGGCGATACGTTCGTCGGCGGTTTTTTTCGACAGCAGCAACATCATTTGCTGATCGTCGCGGATTTCGCGGCTCATCACACGCATCAGCTGGCGACGCAGTTGCGGCAGTTGCACGGAGAGTTCGTCGAGGCGTTCGAAAGGGATTTCGCATACCGGTGTAGTCTCTAGCGCCTGGGCCGATACCGGGTAGGTTTCAGTGTCCATACCCGACAGGCCGACCAGTTCGCTGGGCAGGTGGAAGCCGGTAATTTGCTCTTCACCGTTGTCGCTCAGGCTGAAGGTTTTCAGTGCGCCGGAACGTACCGCGTAAACCGAGCCAAACGTGTCGCCCTGGCGGAACAGGAACTCGCCTTTTTTCAGTGGGCGGCCGCGCTTGACGATTTCTTCCAGCGCATCCATGTCTTCCAGGTTCAACGAAAGTGGCAAACAGAGTGGGGCCAGGCTGCAATCCTTGCACTGTGCCTGAGTGTGAGCGCGCACTTTTACTGGCTCGGACATTTCTTAAATCCTTGTAGGAAAACACACATAAGATGCAAGGGTAACCCAGCGTGGGGGGGCTAGACCAGCCGCACCATGCCAGGGCACTCATCTCATGCTGTAGAGGTCGTGTTTGCGACCTTAGATCACCCGCGAATAGCGCTGACGGGTTTGTTGCTCAAGGTAAGCGTCGAACACCATGCACACCGAGCGCACCAGCAGCCTGCCAGCAGGCAACACAGTCAGTTGCTGGTCGTCCAGGGCGATCAGGCCGTCGGCGGCCATGGTCTTGAGCGTCGGCCACTGAGGGGCAAAATAGCCGCGAAAGTCGATATTGAACGCCTGCTCCACGGTCGCGAATGGCAGGTGCAAATTGCAGATGATCTGCTGGATGACCTCGCGACGGATACGGTCATCCTGATTGCATACCAGGCCACGGCTGGTGGCGAGCTGGCCGCTGGCCAGGGTGTGCTGGTATTTGGCCAGGTCGCTGTCATTTTGGCAGTACAGGTCGCCGATCTGGCTGATGGCGGAGACACCAAGCCCGATCAGGTCGCAATGGCCGTGGGTGGTATAACCCTGGAAGTTGCGTTGCAGGGTTGATTCTTCCTGGGCGATGGCCAGTTCATCGTCTGGCAGGGCGAAATGATCCATGCCGATATAGCGGTAGCCGGCGCCGGTCAGTTGCTCGATGGTGCGCTCCAGCATCTGTAGCTTGGCGGCAGGCGAGGGCAGGTCGCTGGTGTTGATGCGTCGTTGGGGCATGAAGCGTTCAGGCAAGTGCGCGTAGTTGAACACCGACAGGCGATCGGGCTGCAGGCTGATCACTTCTTCAACGGTGCGGGCAAAGGCTTCCGGGGTCTGCTTGGGCAGGCCGTAGATCAGGTCGATATTGATCGAGCGAAATTGCAGCGTGCGTGCAGCGTCGATCACTGCCCGGGTCTCTTCCAGGCTTTGCAGGCGATTGACCGCCCTTTGCACGTCCGGGTCGAGGTCTTGCAGGCCGATGCTGACACGGTTGAAGCCCAGTTCACGCAACAGGCCCATGGTCGACCAGTCGGCTTCGCGGGGGTCGATTTCGATGCCGTAGTCGCCGGAGTCGTCGTCCAGCAGATTGAATTGCTGACGCAGCTTGGCCATCAGTTGGCGCAATTCGTCGTGGCTAAGAAAAGTCGGGGTGCCGCCGCCAAAGTGCAGTTGCTCGACCTTCTGCCTGGGGTCGAGGTGGCAGGCGATCATCTGGATTTCCTGCTCGAGTTTCTGCAGGTAGGGCTGGGCCCGGCCACGGTCTTTGGTAATGACCTTGTTGCAGGCGCAGTAATAGCAAATATTGGCGCAAAACGGCACGTGCACATACAACGACAGCGGGCGCAGTGCCTTGCGGCTTTCGCGCAGGGCGTGCAGCAGGTCGAACGGGCTGACCTGGCTGTTGAACTGCATGGCTGTCGGGTATGAGGTGTAGCGCGGTCCGGCAAGATCGTAGCGGCGGATCAATTCTGGGTCCCAACGAATGGCGTCGAGCATGCGGGCATTCCCCTGGGATGGCTGGCAATGCTCCGGATTCTAGGGGGTGGGTCGTTGTAGCATCTTGATTTGCATCAACAGCTGTGATTGGCAAGTTCACCTGTGGGAGCGAGCTTGCTCGCGATACCGGCGACGCAATCTGTCAGGCAAATCGCGGTGATGCCATCGCGAGCAAGCTCGCTCCCACGGGTTCTGTCTAGTGCCCCATCAACCAGTGCTGATGCGGGCCGGGCAGGGTCCAGATACCGAACAGGATCACCAGTAATCCTCCAGCCATGCGCACGCTGCGTTTGCGCAGCACTGCGGTGACACGTTCTGCGGCAAGGCCGGTGGCCAGCAGCACGGGCCAGGTGCCCAGCCCGAACCCCAGCATCAGTAATGCACTGTCGATTGCGCTGCCCTGGCTGGCGGACCAGATCAACGTGCTGTACACCAGCCCGCAGGGCAGCCAGCCCCACAGTGCCCCCAGCAGCAAGGCGCGGGGCAGGCTAGTGACCGGCAACAAGCGGCTGGCCACCGGCTGGATATGCCGCCACAGGCCGCGGCCCAGGCTTTCAATGCGGGTCAGGCCGCTCCACCAGCCGGCGAGGTACAGGCCCATGCAAATCAGCAGCAAACCGGCGAGGATGCGCATAAACATGGCCGCCGGGCTGTTGGCCACAGCCCAGCCTGCCAGCCCCAGCAGTAGTCCTGCTGTGGCATAGCTGAGAATTCGGCCAAGGTTGTAGGCCAGCAGCAGCCTGAAGCGTCGGCTGCGTTGCTCTTTGGGGATGGCCAGCGTCAGCGCGCCCATCAGACCGCCGCACATGCCCAGGCAGTGTCCGCCCCCGAGCAGGCCCAGGATAACGGCCGATACCAGCAGCGGGGCCAGCTCAAGCATGGGGCGGGGCTTTTTTGTCGGTGTCGCTGGCCGACTCCGGGTGCAGGTTTTTGGCTTCTTCGACGGCAGCGGTATGCTGCGGATCCTGGTCATCGAACAGGATGCTGTGGGCTGGGCTGTCCAGGTCATCATACTGGCCGCTGTCGACTGCCCAGAAGAAGATAAAGATGCAGATGGCGACAATCAGCAGGGCCGCCGGAATCATGATGTAAAGCGCTGGCATAAGGGCTCCAGGGGACCGGGTCAAGCCGGTAGCGGGCGAGAGTGTGGCATGGCTGGAGTATGCGCCTGGGCGGGCATGCGCGTCAGGCGCAAGGCGTTGAGCACCACGGTCAGTGAGCTGATCGACATGCCGATGGCGGCCCAGATCGGAGTAATCCAGCCCAGTGCGGCGAATGGCAGCATCAGGCCATTGTAGAGTCCGGCCCACAACAGGTTTTCGATGATCACCCGTCGGGTCCGTCGCGCCAGGCTGAACGCTTGCACCAGCGCGTCTAGGCGGTTAGACAGCAGCACCGCATCGGCGCTGGTTTTCGCCAGGTCGGTCGCCGAGCCCATGGCCACGCTGATATCAGCAGCGGCGAGCACAGGTACATCGTTGACACCATCCCCCAGCATCAGCACCTTGCGGCCTTGGGCGTGCAGTTTTTGCAAGACCTGCAATTTGTCATCCGGGCGCAAGCCGCCCTGAGCTTCATCGATCCCCAGTTCAGCAGCCACGCTGGCGACCATCGGCGAACTGTCCCCCGACAGCAGCAGCGTGTGCCAGCCGCGGGCCTTGCACGCTGCCAGCAATGCCGGGGCATCGTCCCGCAGGCGGTCGTCCAGAACAAACCAGGCCAGCACGCCTTGGGTGTCGCCCAGCAGCAGCCATTGGCCGGGTTCGTCCGGCATGTCCGGGATCGGGCACTGGCTCAGCTCACAGGCAAATCCTGGCTGGCCTATGCGCAAGCGCTGCTCGCCGACCAGCCCTTCAAGGCCCAGTCCAGGCACGCTGCGTACTTCTTCAGCGGCTTGCGCAGCGCGGCCAAACGCACGGGCAATCGGGTGCTCGGAGCGGTTTTCCAGAGCGGCCGCAAGGGCCAGGCAGTGGTCGCTGTCCAGCTCGCGCAAAGGGCGAATGGCCCGCAGCGCCAGGCGTCCTTCAGTCAGGGTGCCGGTCTTGTCGAAAATCACTGTGTCGATCTGGTTCAGGCCTTCGATCACATGGCCACGGGTCAGTAGCAGGCCCAGCTTGTGCAGGGTGCCGGTAGCGGCGGTGAGTGCGGTCGGCGTCGCCAGCGACAAAGCGCAAGGGCAGGTGGCGACCAGCATCGCCAGGACAATCCAGAAGGCCCGTGATGCATCAAGTTGCCACCACCACAGGCCGATACCCGCAGCAGCGATCAATGAGAACAGCAGGAACCACTGCGCGGCCTTGTCGGCAATCTCCGCAAGGCGAGGTTTTTCGCTTTGAGCGCGATCAAGCAGGCGCACGATGGCGGACAGGCGCGTGTCCTGGCCCAGCGCCATGACTTCAACGGTCAGCGCGCCTTCCACATTCAGGGTGCCGGCCGTGACGGCGTCGCCAATCTGCCGTGGTTGTGGCAGGTATTCGCCAGTCAGCAGGGATTCGTCGATGCTGGACTGACCATCCAGGATCTTGCCGTCAGCCGGCAGGATTGAGCCGGGGTGCACCAGCACCCGGTCGCCGACCTTGAGTTCAGTCAGCAGAATGCGTTCGCTTTGCCCGTCAGCGCTCAGGCGCAGGCATGAGGCTGGCAGCAGGTTGACCAATTGCGCAGTGGCGGCGGCGGTGCGCTCGCGGGCGCGGCGCTCCAGATAGCGGCCGGCCAGCAAAAACAGGGCAAACATGCCCACAGCATCGAAATACAGCTCGCCGACGCCGGTGATGGCCGTCCAGATCCCGGCGATATAAGCACCGCCGATGGCCAGGGAGACTGACACATCCATGGTCAGGTGGCGGGTGCGCAGGTCGCGCATGGCGCCTTTGAAAAATGGGGCGCAACTGTAGAACACGATAGGTGTTGTCAGAAACAACGCTACCCAGCGCAGGATGGTGTGCATCTCGGGGCTGAGGTCGATATTGAACTCTGGCCAGGTGGCCATGGTAGCCATCATGGCCTGAAACCACAGCAGCCCGGCGACACCGAGCTGGCGCAAGGCCAGGCGGTTTTCGCTGGCCAATTGTTCGGTGGCGCGGTCGGCCTGGTACGGGTGCGCGGCATAGCCGATATGGCGCAGTTCGCTGAGGACTTCACTCAATGGCAGTTGGCTATCGTCCCAGCGTACCTGCAGGCGATGGTTGGACAGGTTGAGTCGCGCTTCACTGACGGCTGGCAGATGGCGCAGGTGCTTTTCGATCAGCCAGCCACAGGCGGCGCAGCTGATGCCTTCGATCAACAGGGTGGTTTCGGCTTGCTCGCCCTCATGTCGGACAAAGGGTTTTTGCACGTCGGGGCGGTCATACAGCGCCAACTCTTCAACCAGTTGCACGGGCAGGGCTTGAGGGTTGGCGGATGCTTCACTGCGGTGCTGGTAATAGCTTTCGAGACCGCCGGCGACGATAGCCTCGGCCACTGCCTGGCAGCCAGGGCAGCAGAACTCGCGAACTTCGCCCAGAACAACGGCGGTAAACCGGCTGCCGGGGGGGGCGGGCAGGGCGCAGTGATAGCAGGGAACGGGAGTGGTCATAGCGCTCTATCGCGATATTGTGTCACCAGAAAATACGTCATCGCGGACAAGACCGCTCCCACAGGGTTCGCGCATCCCTGTGGGAGCGGGCTTGCCCGCGATGGGGTTATTTCGACTTGTGGTCTTCAGCGCCTTGAATGGGCTCGTCGCCCAGCAGCAGGTCCTTGTCGTGGCCGACCAGTTCTTCTTCGAACAGGCGCCAGGTCTTGCCATCTTCAACACCCAGCAGCTCAACAAAGCGGCGACCTTCAATCTTGTCATCCAGTTGGCCGATATAGCGACCCGGTTCCGTTGCGCTCTGGCTCAGGCTGACCTTGCGGTCTTTTTCCGGCTGGGTCGGTGAAATCAGGTTCAGTTCCAGCACTTGCGGCTTGCTGTTGCCCTCAAGCAGCAGCACGACTTCGCCGGTCATTTCATCCAGGCGCAACTTGGCTTTGAGTTGCAGGGTCTGGCCCAGCAGCTCACGGTCCAGTGCCCGATTGATGCCTTTGCCCGCCTCGTAGTAATTATCGTTGACCAGGTTGTCCGGGTTGTTCACGGCAATGGTGACCATCGACAGGGTCAGGGTTACCGAGCAGGCCAGGATGGCAATGATGATCCATGGCCAGATGTGCTTGTACCAGGGGCTGGAAGCATTTGCTGCGGGCATGTCGAGTTCTCTTATCTGATTTGTGGGCCGATGAATCGGCTCTTGGCTTTAACGTTGACGTCGTTGTTGTCGGCGTCCTTGAGGATAAAGAACACCTCGTTGGTACTCGACGGCAGCTTCTCGGGGGCAATTGACAGCTCGACCGGCAGGCTGACGATATCGCCGGCCGCGACCTTGATTTCGCGTTTGCCCTGCAGCTTGAGATCCGGCAGGCCGGTGGCCTCCAGCACGTAGGTGTGGTCGTGCTGGTCCTTGTTCATGATCTTCAGGCTGTAGACGTTTTCGATCCGCCCTTCGGCGTTCTCGCGATACAGCACGCGGTCTTTGCTCACGTCGAAGCCTACCAGCGTGCGGGTAAAGAACGCAGCGGCCAGCAGACCCATCATGGTCAGCAATACCAGGGCATAGCCGATCAGGCGCGGACGCAGCTTATGGGTTTTCTGGCCTGAGAGGTTGTGCTCGGTGGTGTAGCTGATCAAGCCGCGGGGGTAGTTCATCTTGTCCATGATGCTGTCGCAGGCATCGATACAGGCCGCGCAGCCGATGCACTCGATCTGCAAGCCATCGCGGATATCAATCCCGGTCGGGCATACCTGCACGCACATGGTGCAGTCGATGCAGTCGCCCAGGCCCATGGCCTTGTAGTCGGCGTCCTTTTTGCGCGGGCCACGGACTTCACCACGGCGCGGGTCGTAGGAAACGATCAGGGTGTCTTTATCAAACATCACGCTCTGGAAGCGCGCATACGGGCACATATAGATGCACACCTGCTCGCGCAGCCAGCCGGCGTTGCCATAGGTGGCGAGGGTGAAGAAGCCGACCCAGAAATACGCCCAGCCATCAGCCTGACCAGTGAAGAAGTCGATCACCAGTTCGCGGATGGGTGAGAAGTAGCCGACAAAGGTCATGCCGGTGACAAAGCCGATCAATAGCCAGAGTGTGTGCTTGCTGAACT
The DNA here is from genome assembly GCF_049896805.1 of Pseudomonas sp. TWR1-1-3. Taxonomy (NCBI): domain Bacteria; kingdom Pseudomonadati; phylum Pseudomonadota; class Gammaproteobacteria; order Pseudomonadales; family Pseudomonadaceae; genus Pseudomonas; species Pseudomonas sp. TWR1-1-3. The sequence goes on from NZ_JAFCUZ010000001.1 coordinate 138,531, forward strand.
TGCGCACAAACTTGTTGGCGCTCATCGGTGCCTTGTCGAGCTTGATGCGCTGGTTGCGGTCGCCTTCAGTGACCTTCTCGCACCACATGAACACCCACGTCCAAACGCTTTGCGGGCAGGTGTAGCCGCACCACACGCGCCCGGCGTAAACCGTAATAAAGAACAGGCCAAAGGCCGCGACGATCAGCAGCCCCGAGAGCAGGATAAAATCCTGTGGCCAGAAAGTGGCGCCAAAAATAAAGAATTTGCGTTCGGGCAGGTTCCACCACACCGCCTGGTGACCGCCCCAGTTGAGCCATACCGTACCGAAATACAGCAGGAACAACAGCGCTCCGCCACCAATGCGCAGATTGCGGAAAAGCCCGGTAAAGGCGCGGGTGTAGATTTTCTCCCTGGCCGCGTACAGATCAGTGCTTTCAGCGGGTTTTTTGGCAGGTGGAGTGACGTTGTGTACAGGAATCTGATTGCTCATTAGTGCGTCCCACGGCAGTGGAAAATGCCTCGGTCAGTACGTGCCGACCGCGGTCAGAAGGTGTTGCGATAGCGTAATGATACCCCTGTGACTCTAGCTCAAGGGTGCGACCTTTGGTCGCGTTCCGGAAAATGGCAAGTTGGTATAGGAGTTGTAACAACTCATGACATGGATCAATTGACTTACACCTACAGGTGAGTTGCGTTCTGGCCGAGTCAAAGCTCCCAAGGGTTGAGTACAGGGGCGCCGCTAAAGGCAAAGTCCCGGGTATTGCGGGTAACCACGGTCATGTCATGCACCAGTGCGGTGGCCGCGATCAGGGCGTCGCATTCATTGCTGCGGTCAGGCACATGCAGGCGGGCGCAGCGTCTGGCAACGGCGCCATCGACTGACAGCACGCGCCCGGCAAAAGCAGACATAACATGTACTTCAAGCCAGTTGCGCAAGGGGGCTGCCTGCTCCGGGTCGCGGCGCTCCAGGCGCAAGATGCCAGTTTCGATTTCCAGCAGGGTAATGGCCGAGATATACAGTTTGTAAGCCGGGACGCTGCGGGCCCAGGCCACCACTGCAGGGTCGGCCTGGGTTTTGCGCAGTTCAGAAACTACGTTGGTATCGAGCAGGAACATTAGAAATCCACTGGGCGCGGCGTGATGACTGCGCGTTCGGGTTCGAATTCAACCGGCGTTGTTTCGGGCATCACCAGCAGGTCGACAATGCTGGTGTCCAGGCCGGTTAGCCGTTGGTACTCCTCCATGCATAGCAGTACATGGGCGGGGCGGCCACGGTCCGTGATGTAAACAGGCCCTTGTTGCGATGCTTTTTTGGCACCGCTTGTGTCCTGGTTGAATTCGCGGCTTGAAATGGTGGTGATGGTCATGGGCTGATCCTCCCCAAAAATACAATGTAGAAACGTTACTACCTTGTGGGTGCGTACGGCAATAGCTGCTGCAGCCCTGAAACAAAATGGCCCCGCCAACTGTCGTTGGCGGGGCCATTTTTTGCAGCGTTCAAACTAACGCGTTACTCGTCTGTCTTGGCTTCATCACCATGGGACAGGCTGTACACGTAGGCAGCCAGCAAGTGAACCTTGTCGTTCCCCTGCAGGTCAGCCTGGGCAGGCATCTGGCCCTGACGGCCGTAGCGGATGGTCTGCTGCAGTTGAGCAAAGCTCGAACCGTAGATAAACGCCCCCGGGTGAGTCAGGTTGGGTGCGCCCATCAGCGGGTTGCCCTTGCCCTCCGGCCCGTGGCAAACCGCACAGTTGGTCGCGTAGATTTCCTTGCCTTTGGCAGGGTCGGCTTTCGCGCCTTCTGGCAGCTTGCGCCCGTCGAGACTGGTCAGCACATAGGCGGCCACGTCGCTGACGCCTTGCTCACCGATCACTTCGGACCAGCCCGGCATGACCGCGTGACGGCCGGCCATGATGGTGGTCTTGATGTCGGCAGGCGTCCCGCCCCAGCGCCAGTCGGCGTCGGTCAGGTTGGGGAAGCCGTAGGCGCCTTTGGCGTCGGAGCCGTGGCACACCGAACAGTTGGAGGCGAACAGGCGGCCACCCATTTTCAGTGCTTGCGGGTCCTTGGCCACTTCTTCGATGGGCATGGCTGCGAATTTGGCGAAGATCGGCCCAAACTTGGCGTCCGATTTGGCCATTTCCTTTTCCCACTCGTGTACACCGGTCCAGCCGGTCTGACCATTGGCAAACGGCGTCTGCTCTTTGGTGTCCAGGTACTGGTAGCCCGGCAGCAGGCCTTTCCAGTTACCCAGGCCCGGGTACAGCACAAGGTAGCCGAGGGCGAAAATGACGGTGCCCACAAACAGCATGAACCACCATTTCGGCATTGGGTTGTCGTACTCTTCGATGCCGTCGAACGCGTGGCCGACTTTCTCGTCGGTCTGCTCGCTGCGCTGGCCCTTGCGGGTGGCCAGCAACAACCAGGTCAGGGCGAAGATGGTACCCAGAGTGAGGACTGTAACGTACAGACTCCAGAACGTAGTCATTCTTTGTTACTCCTAGAAGCTTGCTCTTGCTCGACGTGCTTGATGGCTTCGGGATCATCCTTGAACGGCAACAGGGTCGCGTCGTCAAATTCTGACTTGCGTCGCGGGCTGAATACCCACAATGCCAAACCGATAAAAGCCACCATCACGACGACAGTGCCCAGGCCACGAATCATCCCGATATCCATTCAGATCACCGTTTGCTTTTGATGATGGTGCCCAAGCCCTGGAGGTAAGCCACCAGTGCGTCCATTTCGGTTTTGCCCTTCACTGCATCCTTGGCCCCGGCGATGTCTTCGTCGGTGTAAGGGACGCCAAGCGTGCGCAAGACTTCCATTTTTTTCGCGGTGTCCTTGCCGTCCAGCTTGCGCTCAACGAGGAACGGGTAAGCCGGCATGATCGATTCGGGCACGACGTTGCGCGGGTTGTACAAGTGCGCGCGCTGCCAGTCATCGGAGTAACGCCCGCCCACTCGGGCCAGGTCCGGGCCGGTGCGTTTGGAGCCCCACAGGAACGGGTGGTCCCACACGCTTTCACCGGCAACCGAATAGTGGCCATAGCGTTCGGTTTCGGCACGGAACGGACGGATCATCTGCGAGTGGCAGCCGACACAGCCGTTGGCGATATAAATGTCACGGCCTTCCAGTTCCAGCGCGCTACGCGGCTTCATGCCCTCGACCGGGGTGTTGGTCACGTCCTGGAAGAACAGCGGAACGATTTGGGTAAGGCCGCCGATGCTCACGGCGATAACCATGAAGAAGGCCATCAGGCCGATGTTCTTCTCGATTGTTTCGTGCTTGATCATCAGTGCGCTCCAACTACAGCGATCTTGGTCGCCGCTTCAGCTTCTACCGGGTTCGAGGCACGCACGGTGCGGAACACGTTGTAGGCCATGAACAGCATACCGCTGGCGAAAATGGCACCGCCAAGGGCGCGAACAATAAAGCCCGGGTGGCTGGCTTGCAGTGCTTCGACAAACGAGTAGGTCAGGGTGCCGTCGTCGTTGATCGCACGCCACATCAGGCCCTGGGTGATGCCGTTGACCCACATCGAGGCGATGTAGAGCACGGTACCGATAGTCGCCAGCCAGAAGTGAACGTTGATCAGGCCGGTGCTGTACATCTGCTTCTGGCCATAGACTTTGGGGATCATGTGGTACATGGCACCGATCGAAATCATCGCCACCCAGCCCAGAGCGCCGGCGTGTACGTGGCCGATGGTCCAGTCGGTGTAGTGCGACAGCGCGTTGACGGTCTTGATCGCCATCATCGGGCCTTCGAAGGTCGACATGCCGTAGAAGGCCAGGGATACCACGAGGAAGCGCAGGATCGGGTCGGTGCGCAGCTTATGCCAGGCGCCCGAGAGGGTCATCATGCCGTTGATCATGCCGCCCCAGCTGGGTGCCAGCAGGATGATCGACATCGCCATGCCCAGAGACTGGGCCCAGTCCGGCAGTGCGGTGTAGTGCAAGTGGTGCGGACCGGCCCAGATATACAGGGTGATCAGCGCCCAGAAGTGCACGATGGACAGGCGATAGGAGTAGATCGGACGTTCGGCCTGCTTGGGCACGAAGTAGTACATCATCCCCAAAAAGCCGGTAGTCAGGAAGAAACCTACCGCGTTATGGCCGTACCACCACTGAATCATGGCGTCAGTCGCACCGGCGTAAGCCGAGTAGGACTTGAAGAAGCTCACCGGCAGGGACGCGTGGTTGACGATATGCAGCATTGCCGTCACGACAATGAATGCACCGTAGAACCAGTTACCGACATAGATATGCTTGGTTTTACGCTTGGTGATGGTGCCGAAGAACACAATGCCGTAGGTCACCCAGACAATCGCCAGCAAAATAGCCAAAGGCCATTCCAGCTCGGCGTATTCTTTGGTGGTGGTGTAACCCAGTGGCAGGGTGATGATCGCGCCGACGATAACCGCTTGCCAACCCCAGAAGGTAAACGAGGCCAGCGAATCGGAGATCAGTCGTGTCTGGCAGGTTCGCTGCACGACGTAGTAGGAGGTGCCAAACAATGCACAGCCACCAAAGGCAAAGATCACAAGGTTGGTATGCAGGGGACGCAGACGGCCGAAGGTCGTCCACTCGAGGCCAAGGTTCAATTCAGGCCACACAAGCTGTGACGCGATGAAAACCCCGAGCCCCATGCCAAGGATCCCCCAGACCACCGTCATGATGGCGAACTGGCGGACTACCTTATAGTTATAAGCAGTCGGGCTGATTGCTGTGCTCATTCTAAGGTTCCACGGTTTAGGTATTTTATTAGGATAAAAATCGGTCGCAAGTATGTATAAAGCGTAGGGCTATTGCAACGAACCATGACCCCGGTCAATGCTTTCCAAGGCTTGTTCTGCGGCCTTTCCATGCGCGGAGTAAGGTCAAAGTGACCTCGCCAAAAACGCCGCATGCAGGGCAAAAGTGGAGGGGTCGAGGCGGGCGGGTTGAGGTGGGGGCAAGGCGCGGCAAACATCGTAATGCACGATAGCCGGTGCAAACCCACCATTGTGGCCCGTAACGCTGCCCTTCAACTTACCGGTTAGTTTCACTTGACGTGGCGCTGCACAGATCCGGCTCACACAAGCGTTGAGCTTAGTCCTGAATGGCGGGAGAGCAATGGCGGGGCTGAAAGAGGTGCGACACTTGGTCGCGCTTTGAGGCGGGAACTGCCGCACCAAAATGATGCGGCAGGAAATGTCCGGTAATTATTCGGCTGTTTTTTCCTCTTGATTACCGTGTGACAAGCTGAACACGTAGGCCGCCAGCAGCTGTACCTTGTCGTTGCCCAACAAATCGTTTTGCGCAGGCATGTGGCCCTGACGGCCGTGGCGAATGGTTTGTTGCAATTGCGCCAGGCTGGTGCCGTAGATAAAACCGGCAGGTTGGGTCAGGTCTGGCGCGCCCATCAGCGGCATGCCTTTACCGTTTGCCCCGTGGCAGGCCACGCAAGTGGTTTCGTAGGCTTGCTTGCCAGCCGTCAGATCGACAGTGGCGCCTTCAGGGAGGGGCAGGCCCGCCAGGTCGTGGCGTACATAGGCGGCGACGTTTTTGACTCCGTTTTCACCCAGTACTTCACCCCAGGCCGGCATTGCCGCGATGCGACCGCCCATGATGGTGGCCTTGATCGTGTCGGCGTCGCCGCCCCAGCGCCAGGTGTTGTCGGCCAGGTTAGGGAAGCCGAAAGCGCCCTTGGCATCCGAGCCGTGGCACACCGAGCAGTTGGAAGCAAACAGGCGCCCGCCCATTTTCAGTGCTGCCGGATCCTGAGCGACTTGTTCAACGGGCATGGAGGCATATTTGGCGTAGATGGGCCCAAATTTGGCGTCCGCCTTGTCCATTTCCTTTTCCCACTCATGTACACCGGTCCAGCCATTCTCATAGCCGGGCAGCAGGCCTTTCCAGTTGCCCAGGCCCGGGTACAGGATCAGGTAGCCCACGGCAAATACCAGCGTGCCGACGAACAACATGAACCACCATTGTGGCAGCGGGTTGTCGTACTCCTCGATGCCGTCAAAGCTGTGGCCCATGGTTTCGACCGTATCGCTTTTGGTCTCGCCCTTGCGCGTGCTGACCAGCAGCCAGGTCAGGCCGATCAGCGTGCCGATAGTCAGCACGCATATGTACAGACTCCAGAAGGTGGTCATGCTTTTTTACTCCTAGACGCTTGTTCTTTCTCGACGTGTTGAATCGCCTCTGGATCGTCCTTGAATGGCAGTAAGGTCGCGTCTTCAAACTCCGATTTGCGTCGCGGGCTGAACACCCACAGCGCCAGGCCTATAAACGCCACGGCCACCACCACGGTGCCCAGGCCGCGAATCATTCCACTACTCATCTCCAAGACCATGGCTCACCTCTTGCTCTTGATGGCAGTGCCCAGCACTTGCAGGTAGGCGACCAGAGCGTCCATCTCGGTCTTGCCCTGCACGGACTGCTTGGCGTTGGCGATGTCTTCGTCGGTGTAAGGCACGCCCAGGGTGCGCATCACTTCGAGTTTTTTCTCGGTATGGCTGCTGTCTACCGGCGAGGCCACCAGCCATGGGTAAGCTGGCATTTTTGATTCGGGCACGACGTTGCGCGGGTTGTACAAGTGCGCGCGGTGCCAGTCATCCGAATAGCGGCCACCGACGCGGGCCAGGTCCGGCCCGGTGCGCTTGGAACCCCACAGGAAGGGGTGATCCCACACGCTCTCACCGGCTACCGAGTAGTGACCATAACGCTCGGTCTCGGCACGGAACGGACGGATCATCTGCGAGTGGCACTGCACGCAGCCTTCACGGATGTAGATGTCGCGACCTTCCAGTTGCAGTGCGGTGTAAGGCTTCATGCCCTCCACCGGGGTGTTGGTCACGTCTTCAAAGAACAGCGGGACGATTTGCGTCAGGCCGCCCACGCTTACGCACAGGATCATCAGCAACAGCATCAGGCCGATATTTTTTTCAACGACTTCGTGTTTCATTGCCAACTCCTCAGGCCATCTGCGCGGCGGCTACGACTTCAGCGGGCTCGGCGTTACGCACGGTGCGCCAAGTGTTGTAAGCCATCAGCAACATGCCGCTGAAGAAGATTGCACCACCGACCAGTCGCACGACATAGCCCGGGTGGCTGGCCACCAGAGTTTCGACGAAGGAGTAAGTCAGCGTGCCGTCTTCGTTGACTGCGCGCCACATCAGGCCCTGGGCAATGCCGTTGACCCACATCGAGGCGATGTAGAGCACGGTGCCGATGGTGGCCAGCCAGAAGTGCGCGTTGATCAGGCCCAGGCTGTACATCTGCGGGCGGCCGAAGATTTTCGGGATCATGTGGTACAGCGCGCCGATCGAAATCATCGCCACCCAGCCCAGGGCACCGGCGTGTACGTGGCCGATGGTCCAGTCGGTGTAGTGGGAGAGGGCGTTGACGGTCTTAATTGCCATCATCGGGCCTTCGAAGGTCGACATGCCGTAGAAGGCCAGGGACACCACGAGGAAGCGCAGGATCGGATCGCTGCGCAGCTTATGCCAGGCGCCCGAGAGGGTCATCATGCCGTTGATCATGCCGCCCCAGCTCGGTGCCAGCAGAATCAGCGACATCACCATGCCCAGCGACTGCGCCCAGTCCGGCAGCGCGGTGTAGTGCAGGTGGTGGGGGCCCGCCCAGATGTACAGGGTGATCAATGCCCAGAAGTGCACGATGGACAGGCGATAGGAGTAGATCGGACGTTCGGCCTGTTTAGGCACGAAGTAGTACATCATCCCCAAGAAGCCAGCCGTCAGGAAAAAACCCACAGCGTTATGCCCGTACCACCACTGCACCATGGCGTCAGTGGCGCCACCGTAGAGCGAGTAGGACTTGGTGAAACTGACCGGGATTTCCAGGTTATTGACGATGTGCAAAATCGCCACGGTCACGATAAACGCGCCGAAGAACCAGTTGCCCACGTAAATATGCTTGGTCTTGCGCTTCATGATCGTGCCGAAGAACACGATGGCGTAGGCCACCCAGACAATGGTGATCAAAATGTCGATCGGCCATTCCAGCTCGGCGTATTCCTTGGAGCTGGTGTAACCCAGCGGCAGGCTGATGGCCGCCAGGACGATGACCAGCTGCCAGCCCCAGAAGGTAAACGCCGCGATTTTCGGCGAAAACAGGGTGGCCTGGCAGGTGCGTTGCACCGAGTAGAATGAGGCCGCGAACAGCGCGCAGCCGCCGAAGGCGAAAATCACCGCGTTGGTGTGCAATGGGCGCAGGCGCCCGAAACTGGTCCAAGGCAAATTGAAGTTAAGTTCTGGCCAAACCAACTGCGCGGCGAGAAAAACGCCGAGCCCCATACCGACGATGCCCCAAACCACCGTCATAATGGCAAATTGGCGGACCACCTTGTAGTTATAGGCGGTACTTGTAGAAGTGTTCATGGTTCCCCATCCACGGTTCAGGCGCGTCAAACGCACGCCTGGAGTTATAGGCAGACTAAAAGCGAGGCAAGCATGGTCGTAGCGGGCAAGGCCGGTATTGACGGGGATCAATGGGCGCAGTGCGTGCAGGACAGGGGCTGGCTGTGGAATGGCGCGTCAGCGGGTTCAACCGCGACCCTTATCCTGGCCCACGGCGCGGGTGCGCCGATGGACAGCAGCTGGATGAACGGCATGGCTGCACGCCTTGCTGCACGCGGGGTGAGCGTGTTGCGCTTCGAGTTCCCGTATATGGCGCAGCGCCGTCTCGATAATGGTAAAAGGCCTCCTAATCAGCAGGCGAAACTGCTCGAAAGCTGGCGTGAAGTTTTTACCGAGGTGCGACGGCATGTCGCTGGGCCATTAGCCATTGGCGGCAAGTCAATGGGTGGGCGTATGGCCAGTCTGCTGGCCGATGAGCTGCAAGTGGACGCGCTGGTGTGCCTGGGTTATCCGTTCTATGCCGCAGGCAAGCCGGAAAAACCCCGGGTGGCGCACCTGGCTGAATTGGCAACGCCGACGTTGATCGTACAAGGCGAGCGCGATGCCTTGGGCAACCGCGAAGCGGTAGAGACCTACACGCTGGCGCCGGGCATTGAAGTGTCGTGGCTGGTATCGGGGGATCACGACCTTAAGCCGTTGAAGGCCTCCGGGTTTACCCATGAGCAGCATCTGGATGCGGCGGCGGACCGGATTGCGCGGTGGTTGCAGCAACCTTGAACGATTTGTGGGAGCGAGCCTGCTCGCGATTGGATCGCTGCGGCGTGTTGATGCCATCGCGAGCAGGCTCGCTCCCACAAGGCTTAGCGGTTAAACCGCTCCACCAGCGAATACTGGGTGTTGACGGTCTGGGTCAGTTCTTCGCTGAGCAGCGCCGAATGCTGCGCCTGCTCTGAGGTCTGGTCAGCCAGGTCGGCAATGGTGCTGATATTGCGGCTGATTTCTTCAGCCACGGCGCTTTGCTCCTCGGTCGCTGCCGCGATCTGGGTGGTCATGTCGGTGATATTGGCCACCGCTTCGCTGATGCCCACCAGTGCCTGATCTGCTTCCAGTACCCGCGCTACGCCTTCTTCCGCCTGACGATGGCCAGCGTCCATGGTTTGCACCGCGGTGGCTGCTGTCTGCTGCAGCTTGGCGATCAGGCTGTGAATCTGCCCGGTCGAAGCGCTGGTGCGTTGCGCCAGCTGGCGCACTTCGTCAGCCACCACGGCGAAGCCCCGGCCCATTTCTCCAGCCCGTGCCGCTTCGATGGCGGCGTTCAGGGCCAGCAGGTTGGTCTGGTCGGCAATACCCTTGATCACATCGACCACGCCGCCGATCTCGTCACTGTCCTTGGCCAGTTGCGTTACCGTGGCCCCGGTTTCACCCACCACAACCGACAGGCGCTGGATCGCTTCGCGGGTTTCGCCGGCAATATCGCGATCGCGGCTGGTCAGACGGTTGGCTTCCTGGGTCGCGTCGGCAGTGCGCTGCACATGGCTGGCCACTTCCTGGGTGGTGGCAGCCATCTGGTTGACGGCGGTGGCCACTTGCTCAGTCTCGACGCGCTGGCGCTCCAGTCCGGTCGAGCTTTTGTGCGCCAGAATGTCGGACTGACGGGCCTGGCCGCTGAGGTGTTCGGCGGTATCCTGCAGGCGTGTCAGGCAGGTCTTCAGGCGCGCTTCCTGGCTCAGGATGGACATTTCCAGACGCGCTTGCGGGCCACGGCTGTCGGTGTACATCTGGGCAATCAACGGGTCGGAGGTGGTCTGCTCGGCCAGACGCAGCAGGCGTTTGACCCCGCGCTGTTGCCAGCTCAGGCCCAGCAGCCCCAACGGTATCGACAGCAGGGCTGCCAGGGCAAAACCCCAGCTCGAATTGAGCATGGCGCCAATCATGAAGCTCAATTGGCTGACCAGGATAAAGGGCAGCCAGTCCTGCAGCACCGGCAGCCACTTATCGCGCTGAGGCACCGCGGATTTGCCGCGGTTGAGGCGTGTGTACAGGGCTTCGGCGCGGCGGATCTGTTCGGCCGTTGGCTTGACCCGCACAGACTCGTAGCCCACTACCTGCTCATTCTCGAAAACCGGCGTTACATAGGCGTTAACCCAGTAATGGTCGCCGTTTTTGCAGCGGTTTTTGACGATGCCCATCCACGGCGAACCCTTTTTCAGGGTGCTCCACATATGCTCGAAGACTGCTGAGGGCACGTCCGGGTGGCGCACCAGATTGTGCGGCGCGCGTATCAGCTCCTCACGCGAAAACCCGCTGATTTCCCTGAACGCATCGTTGCAGTAGGTGATCACGCCTTTGGCATCGGTCGTGGAAATCAACCGTTGTTGCGCGGGGAATGTGCGTTCGCGTTGAGTGATGGGCTGGTTGTTACGCATGTCGTTTCAATCCGCAAGACTTTGACAGGCTGTCGGCATGCTCAAGGAATTGTTTAATTTATATTTCAGGCCCCTGGCCGTCAGGGGGCGAGCATCGGGTAGGTAAAAAACAGGAAATGCAGCACATTGAGGCCAAAGTGGGTGGCGATCGCCGCACCCAGCCCGCCAAAGCGGTAGGCCAGGCCGTAACCGACACCGGCCAGCCCGGCCAGTAGCATCCATTGCCAGCCGGCGGGTGCATGGGCCAGGCCAAACAGTATCGAGGCCAGCACCAGCGCAATGCTCTGCCCATGGGGCAGCAACTTGAACTTGCGGCTAAGTCCGCCCTGGATGTAACCGCGAAACAGCGCTTCTTCAACCAGGGTTACCAGCAGTAGATTATTCAGCAGCCAGAGGGTGCTCTGATGAGGCCATTTCGGTGCCCAGGCAATCATGCCCAGCAGCATCGCTCCGCCCAGCGCCGCAATGGCGGCCAGGGCCAGACCCATTGCAGTGGCCCCCAGGGATACCCGCCAGGCAAAGCGCGGTGCTATCCAGGGGCATACCAGCAGCAGCCAGAAGCCAATCAGCGGTTTGTCCAGATTGAAGTACATCGAGAAGGGCACGGCATCAGGGGTCAGTCGCGTGGGGGTGATGGCGCGACCGTTATGGAAACCTGGCAGCCAGTGCAAGGCCAGCGCCAGCGCCAGCAGCACAAACAAGGCATGCCCGGCATAGCGCAGCAAATGGCTTTTGTTCTGCGCAACGGCAAACCCGCTGACAGTCAACAAGGCTAGCGCGATGAGGGTTTGAGCGCCTAATTGCCCGTAGCTGAGGGCAAGGCCGTAGCCCAGGGTCAGTAGTGCCAGATAAGGCCAGGGCAAAGCAATCATGTGAATCCTTGCAATCGTTAAAAAACACCCCGGATCCAGTCCGGGGTGCGCAAGTATAACGATTCGTGGCCCTGTGGGAGCGGGCTCGCTCGCGATGGCATCACCTCGGCCTGGCTGACAGACCGTGTAGTCCGAATCGCGAGCAAGCCCGCTCCCACAAGGTTGAGGTGCGTCTATGAAGCAATCAGCTGACGCAGCACATAGTGCAAAATCCCTCCGGCCTTGAAGTATTCCACCTCGTTAAGGGTATCGATCCTGCAGAGCACTTCGACTTTTTCCTGGCTGCCGTCCTCGCGGGTGATCACCAGGGTCAGGTTCATTCGCGGTTGCAGTTCGGTACCGGTCAACCCGAGGATATCCAGGGTTTCCTTGCCTGTAATGTTCAGGCTTTTGCGGTTCTGATCGAGCTTGAACTGCAAGGGCAGCACGCCCATGCCCACCAGGTTGGAGCGGTGGATGCGCTCGAAACTCTCGGCAATCACCGCCTTGACCCCCAACAGGTTGGTGCCCTTGGCCGCCCAGTCGCGGCTTGAGCCAGTACCGTATTCCTGGCCGGCTATCACCACCAGCGGAGTGCCTGAGGCCTGGTAACGCATGGCCGCGTCAAAGATCGGCAGTTTTTCACCGGTGGGGATGTAGATCGTATTGCCGCCTTCTTCGCCGCCGAGCATTTCGTTGCGAATGCGAATATTGGCGAAGGTACCGCGCATCATCACTTCATGGTTGCCACGCCGCGAGCCGTAAGAGTTGAAGTCCCGTGGTTCTACGCCCTTGTCGCGCAAGTAGCGCCCGGCGGGGCTGTCAGCCTTGATATTGCCGGCCGGGGAAATATGGTCGGTGGTGACCGAGTCACCCAGCAACGCAAGGATGTTTGCGCCTTTGACGTCGGCAATCACCGGTAGTGGCCCGCTGATTTCGTCGAAGAACGGCGGATGCTGGATGTAGGTCGAGTCCTCTTGCCAGACATAAGTTGCGGCTTGCGGCACTTCGATGGCTTGCCACTGTTCGTCGCCGGCAAACACCTCGGCGTATTCCTTGTGGAACATGCCTGTGGTCACCTGGGCCACGGCGTCGGCGATTTCTTTCTGGCTGGGCCAGATATCGCGCAGGTACACCGGTTTGCCGTCTTTTCCGGTCCCCAGCGGTTCACGGCTGATATCAATGCGTACTGTGCCCGCAAGGGCATAGGCCACCACCAGGGGTGGTGAGGCCAGCCAGTTGGTTTTCACCAGCGGATGCACGCGCCCCTCAAAGTTGCGGTTGCCCGACAGCACTGAAGCCACGGTCAGGTCGGACTGGGTAATGGCCTTTTCGATCGGCTCGGGCAGTGGCCCGGAATTGCCGATACAGGTGGTGCAGCCGTAGCCCACCAGGGCAAAGCCCAACTGGTCGAGGTACGGGGTCAGGCCGGCGGCCGCGTAGTAATCGGTGACTACCTTGGAGCCCGGTGCCAGCGACGTCTTGACCCACGGTTGGCGTGTCAGGCCTTTTTCGACGGCTTTTTTGGCCACCAGGCCTGCGGCCATCATCACACTGGGGTTCGAGGTGTTGGTGCAGGACGTAATGGCGGCAATCACCACAGCGCCGTTTTTCAGGCGATAGGTATGGCCTTCGTAACTATAGTCCGCTTCACCGATCAAGTCGGCATTGCCCACGGCAACACCGCCGCCACCTTCGCTTTCGAGGCGACCTTCCTCTTTTTTAGTGGCCGGCTTGAATTGCAGGCTGAGAAAGTCGTCGAAAGCTTGCCCGACATCGGGCAGTGCAACCCGGTCTTGCGGTCGTTTTGGCCCGGCCAGGCTGGCTTCGACGGTGCCCATGTCCAGAGCCAGGGTTTCGCTGAAAACCGGCTCCTGGCCTGCGACCCGCCATAGCCCTTGGGCCTTGCAGTAAGCCTCGACCAGTTTGACTGTGGCCTCTGGGCGGCCTGAAAGACGCAGGTAATCCAGGGTGATCTCATCCACCGGGAAAAACCCGCAGGTGGCGCCGTATTCCGGGGCCATATTGGCAAGCGTGGCACGGTCGGCCAGCGGCAGATCCGCCAGGCCATCGCCATAGAATTCTACGAACTTGCCGACCACACCCTTGCTGCGCAGCATTTGCGTCACGGTCAGCACCAGGTCGGTGGCGGTGATGCCTTCTTTGAGCTTGCCGCTGAGCTTGAAGCCCACGACTTCGGGGATCAGCATCGACACGGGCTGGCCCAGCATGGCCGCTTCGGCTTCAATGCCGCCCACGCCCCAGCCCAGCACACCCAGGCCATTGATCATGGTGGTATGGGAGTCGGTGCCTACCAGGGTGTCGGGGAAGGCGTAGGTGCGGCCGTCTTCATCCTTGGTCCAGACCGTGCGGCCCAGGTATTCCAGGTTCACCTGATGGCAAATCCCGGTACCGGGTGGGACCACGCTGAAATTGTCGAAGGCATTTTGACCCCAGCGTAAAAACGCATAGCGTTCGCCGTTGCGCTCCATCTCTATATCGACGTTTTGCTCGAAGGCGCTGGCGCTGGCAAACCGGTCGACCATCACCGAGTGGTCAATTACCAGGTCCACGGGGGACAGCGGGTTGATACGTTGCGGATCACCCCCGGCTTTGGCCATGGCGGCGCGCATGGCGGCCAGGTCGACCACTGCCGGTACGCCGGTGAAGTCCTGCATCAGCACCCGCGCAGGGCGGTACTGGATTTCCCGGTCGCTGCGCCGTGCCTTGAGCCAGGCGGCCAGAGCTTTGAGGTCGGGCTCGGTGACGGTTTTACCGTCTTCCCAGCGCAGCAGGTTTTCCAGCAGCACTTTGAGTGACATGGGTAGCCTGCTCAAATCGCCGAGTGATTTGGCGGCGAGGGCAAGGCTGAAATAGTGATAAGTCTTATCGTCGACTTTTAGTGTGGCTAGGGTGTTCAGGCTATCGAGGGAGGACATGAAATGACTCCTTTAGACGGATCACGTGGCACAAGCAGAGCTTCTAACCTAGCTCTGATTAGGGGCTGTGGCTAATAACTGGACTGTCTATGCGGGTTCAAGGTTCCGAACTCGGCTATCATGCCGACCTTTTCGTGACAGTCCTTGCGCCAAATCAAGGATGCGCAGCCGGGCAATTCCTGCCCGCTGCCCAGGAGTAATTCAATGAACACCGTTTTTATGCACTGCCGGCCCGGGTTTGAAGGCGAAGTCTGCTCGGAAATCGCCGAGCACGCCGCCCGCCTTAATGTGGCTGGCTACGCCAAGGCCAAGCCTGGCACTGCCTGTGCCGAGTTTGTGTGCACTGAAGAGGGCGGCGCTGAACGGCTGATGAACAGCTTGCGTTTTGCCGAACTGATTTTCCCGCGTCAATGGGCTCGTGGCGGCTTTGTCGAGCTGCCGGAGACCGACCGGATCAGCGTGATCCTCGAACACATGGCCGACTTCCCGGTGTGTGGCAGCCTGTGGCTGGAAATCGTCGACACCAATGACGGCAAGGAACTGTCCAACTTCTGCAAAAAGTTCGACGGTCATCTGCGCAAAGCGCTGATCAAGGCCGGCAAACTGACTGAAGAAGAGGACGGGAGCAAACCGCGCCTGCTGCTGACGTTTAAAAGTGGTCGTGAAGTGTTTCTTGGCCTGGCCCCGGCCAACAACTCGGCCATGTGGCCCATGGGCATCCCGCGCCTGAAATTCCCCCGCGAAGCGCCTAGCCGTTCAACCCTCAAGCTTGAAGAGGCCTGGCACCATTTTATCCCCCGCGACCAGTGGGACGAGCGCCTGCACAGCGACATGACCGGTGTTGACCTTGGCGCTGCGCCGGGTGGCTGGACCTGGCAACTGGTCAACCGTGGCATGATCGTGACTGCCATCGACAATGGCCCTATGGCTGAAAGCCTGATGGATACCGGTCTGGTGCAGCACTTGATGGCCGATGGCTTTACCTTCAAGCCCAAGCAGCCGGTGGACTGGATGGTCTGCGATATTGTGGAGAAACCGGCGCGCAATGCGGCCATGCTCGAAGAGTGGATTGGTGAAGGTCATTGCCGTGAAGCGGTAGTCAACTTGAAGCTGCCGATGAAACAGCGTTACGCCGAAGTACGCCGTTTGCTCGACCGTATTGCAGACGGTTTCAAGGCACGCGGCATTCAGGTTGAAATCGGCTGCAAGCAGCTGTACCACGACCGTGAAGAAGTGACCTGCCATTTGCGTCGACTGGACGTTAAAAAAACCAAATCTCGCTGATCGGGGAGTAAGTGATGAGTTTTACCGACCTGCCGGTTGACGGCACCCTGGACGCTACCGGCCTGAACTGCCCGGAGCCGGTGATGATGCTGCACCAATATATTCGCGACCTGGCGCCGGGTGGCTTGTTGAAAGTCATTGCGACGGATCCTTCGACCCGCCGCGACATTCCCAAGTTCTGCGTGTTTCTGGACCATGAGCTGGTGGGCCAGCAGGAAGAGGCGGGCACGTACCTGTACTGGATCCGCAAGAAGCAGGATTGACGGCGCCCATAGCAATTGCGCCGGTCTTGTGGGAGCGGGCTTGCTCGCGATGCAGGCGCCACGGTCTGTCAGGCAAACCACGCTGATGCCATCGCGGGCAAGCCCGCTGCCACCGCATTTATGTGCGGCGGCGGATATGTTTTTTCGCACTGCGCGCCAACCGCACACCCAGCATCAGTGCCGCGCAGGTCAGGCCAACGATCAAGCCCTGCCATAGCCCGCTCGGGCCATTGGCCGGGCCGAACCAGTCGGTCAGCCCCAGGGCGTAGCCCACCGGCAAACCAATCCCCCAGTAGGCAAACAGGGTCAGGATCATCGTCACTCGTGTGTCCTGATAACCGCGCAGGGCACCGGCAGCGGTGACCTGGATCACGTCCGAAAACTGATACAGCGCAGCAAACATCAACAGCATGGTCGCCACCTCGATCACCATGGGATCGGCGGTGTAGACGGTGGCAATCTGCTCACGCAACAACAGAATCAGACTGGCGGAAATCGCTGCCCAGACCAGTGCGGTGCCCATGCCCACGCCCGCTACAAAGCGTGCCTCGCGCGGTTGCTGGCGGCCCAGGGCCTGACCCACGCGCACGGTAATCGCCATACCCAGTGAGTATGGAATCATAAAGACCAGCGAACTGAAGTTCAGGGCGATTTGATGGCCCGCCACCACCGTGGCCCCCAAACTGCCGATCAACAGCGCAATCACCGCAAAAATGCTCGATTCGGCAAAGACTGCGATGCCAATCGGCAAGCCCACACTGAGCAAACGCTTGAGGATCGCCCATTTTGGCCATTCAAAATGGCTGTAGACCTTACTCGACTGGTAGATGGCCCCTCTGAACGTCCAGACCGCCATGCCCAGAGCCATAAACCACATCACAATGGCCGTGGCCCAGCCGCAGCCCACGCCGCCCATGGCCGGGACGCCAAAGTGGCCATAGATGAAGATGTAGTTGATCGGGATATTCAGTGCCAGGGCACTGAGCCCCAGGATCATGCTTGGCCGGGTTTTTCCCAGGCCATCGCTGAAATTACGCAACACGCAATACAGCCCCACGGCGGGCATGCCGCTGGCGATCCCGTGCAGGTAACCCATGCTGGGGGTGATCAGCTCAGGGTCGACCTTCATCAGATGCAATAGCGGCTCGGCCGCGATCAGGATCAACGCTGCGCACAGGCCGGTAATCAGTGCCAGCCACAGTGCCTGGCGTACGATGGGGCCGATTTCGCCGTGTGCATTGGCGCCAAACCGCTGGGCGACCTTGGGCGTGGTCGCCAGCAGAATGCCGGACATCAACAAAAACACCGGAACCCAGATCGAGTTGCCCAGTGCCACGGCGGCCAGATCCCGAGGGCCGACGCGCCCGGCCATCACGGCATCGACAAAACCCATGGCCGTGGTTGCGATCTGCGAAATGATGATGGGAAATGCCAGCGCCAACAGCGCGCGCACCTCGGTGCGTACCCGGGCCGGGCGGCTGACAGGGAGGGAAGAGGGGGGGTGAGTCACAGAGTTCACTGGCTTGTATCCACAGGGTTAAACGCGCAAAGCCGGGGATTGTACGCCTGACCATGTGGTCAGTTAATAGCGAGTTGTAGGCCCTTTGTAAGCGTGCCCGCAAGTACCTGCACACCCGGCTGGCCCATTGCGCGTAACAACGCCTACACTGCCACTCCGCGAAAGGAGCCTGCCATGTTGATTGTTGCTGATGAAAATATTCCGCTGATCGAAGAATTTTTTGCTGACTTCGGTGAAATACGCCGCTTGCCGGGGCGCCAGATCAACCGTGCAGACGTTCACGATGCCGATGTTTTGCTGGTGCGCTCGGTGACCAAAGTGGACCGCGAGCTGCTCGAAGGCAGTGCAGTGCGGTTTGTCGGAACCTGCACCATCGGCACTGATCACCTGGCGCTGGATTACTTCCAGCAGTCTGGTATCCACTGGTCCAGTGCTCCTGGCTGCAATGCCCGTGGCGTCGTGGACTACGTGCTCGGCAGCCTGCTGACGCTGGCTGAAATCGAAGGCGCCGACTTGACCCAGCGCACCTACGGCGTGATTGGTGCCGGTGAAGTGGGCGGTCGCCTGGTCAACGTCTTGCGTTCACTGGGCTTCAATGTGCTGGTTTGCGACCCGGTGCGGGCGGCGGCCGAGGGCGGTGACTATGTCAGCCTTGAGCACGTGATCGAGCAGTGCGATGTACTCAGCCTGCATACGCCGCTGGACAGGACCGGCGATTACCCGACCTGGCATCTGCTTGATCAGCAGCGGCTGGAACAGCTGAAACCGGGTACCTGGCTGATCAACGCCAGCCGCGGCCCGGTGGTGGATAATGCCGCGCTGCGTGAAGTTTTGACCCGCCGGGATGATCTGCAAGCGGTAATCGATGTATGGGAGGGTGAGCCGCAAGTAGACCGCGAACTGGCGGATCTGTGCGTGCTGGCCACCCCGCATATTGCCGGCTACAGCCTGGATGGCAAACAGCGGGGTACGGCACAGATTTATCAGGCATTGTGCGATTTTCTGGGGCATAGCCCTGAAGTCAAACTGGCCGACCTGCTGCCGTCCCCCTGGCTGGCCAAGGTTGAACTGAGTGCTGATAGCGACCCGGCATGGGCCCTGGCCATGCTCTGTCGCGGTGTGTACGACCCGCGCCGTGACGATGCCGACTTTCGCCGCAGTTTGAGTGGAACCGTCCAGGAACAAAAGCTGGCATTCGACGGGCTGCGCAAAAACTACCCGATTCGCCGCGAAATTGAAGGCTTGCCGGTGCATATCGCGGGTGATTCAGTGGCCCTGAAGCAACTGGTAAAAGCCTTGGGCGCCGTGCCGGTCTGAATGTGCAGGCCTAAAAAAACCGGCCCTACGCAGTAAGGCCGGTCAGTGACGCGAATGCTGTTTAATCATGTACAGGGTCTTGTTGGCAAGGATCAGCCCTTGCGTGATGGCGTGACCAGGCGTTGCTCCAGCTCATGGCAGGCGTCCTGGATCATCGCCTCGGTGATCAGGATCTCCTGACCATTTTCGTCGATAAACGCGCACCCCAGAGATTGCTGTGGCTGGGTACGAATCACCGGTACGGCTTGAGCGTTCTGTTGCAAATCCATGGCCTGTCTCCTCATCAGGGTGTAGCGCTACTGTAGATCCGCTTAATGACCAAGCTGTTACAAACTTGGCGACCACCCCAGTCCAACAGAAATATCCTGAAACTTCCAGCCCGACTTTAGAACATTACTGTCTAGGGTTTGTGGTGACAGGTCATATTCAAAACGAGTGAGAAAGATTTACCAGTTTTAGGCGAGCTTCGTTGTAGGCTGTGTAAGGCTTTTTACGCTGATCCACACTGCGGATACCCTCCCATGCTTTCATCCCGTCATCGCCGCGCCATTCGTCTGGCAGCGCATTTTCTTGCACCCTATCGTTGGCAGGCTCTTGGCGCCCTGCTGGCGCTGATTGTTACGGCGGGTATTACCTTGTCGATGGGGCAGGGCATCCGTCTATTGGTCGACAAGGGTTTCATGACCCAGTCAGCGCATTTGCTAAACCAGTCCATCGGCTTTTTTCTGTTGCTGGTGCTGGGCTTGTCAGTGGGCACTTTCGTGCGCTTTTACCTGGTGTCATGGATCGGTGAACGGGTGGTCGCCGATATTCGGCGCCAGGTGTTCAATCACCTGATCGGTCTGCACCCGGGGTTCTACGAGAACAACCGCAGCTCGGAAATCCAGTCGCGCCTGACCACGGATACGACCTTGCTGCAGTCGGTGATCGGTTCATCGCTGTCGTTGTTCCTGCGCAACAGCCTGATGGTGATCGGCGGCGTGGTGCTGTTGTTTGTCACCAACCCCAAGCTCACCAGTATCGTGGTGGTGGCCTTGCCACTGGTGCTGGTGCCCATCCTGTTTTTTGGTCGCCGGGTGCGCAGTCTGTCGCGGCAGAGCCAGGACCGTATCGCTGATGTCGGCAGTTATGTCGCCGAGGCCCTGGGCCAGATCAAGACGGTGCAGGCTTATAACCATCAACAGCAAGACCAGCAACGCTTTGCCAGTACCGTGGAGCAGGCGTTTGCCACTGCCCGCAAACGCATCCTGCAACGGGCGTGGTTGATCACGCTGGTGATCTTGCTGGTGCTGGGCGCCGTGGGGGTGATGCTGTGGGTCGGCGGCATGGACGTGATCGCCGGGCGCATCACCGGCGGCGAGCTGGCCGCCTTTGTGTTTTACAGCCTGGTGGTGGGCAGCGCATTCGGCACCCTGAGCGAAGTGATTGGCGAGTTGCAACAGGCGGCGGGCGCGGCCGAGCGAATTGCCGAGCTGTTGCAGGCGAAAAGCTTGATCCTGCCACCGAGCACGGATTTGCGCGTGTTACCCGCACGGGTGAAGGGCAATTTGCAGCTTGAAAACTTGCGCTTTTCTTACCCTTCACGGCCCGAAAGCCATGCGATCGATGGCCTGAGCCTGACGATCAATGCGGGAGAAACCCTGGCGCTGGTCGGCCCTTCCGGGGCGGGCAAGTCAACATTGTTCGACTTGTTGCTGCGCTTTTACGATCCGCAACAAGGGCAAATCCTGCTTGAAGGGCAGCCGATCACTCAGCTTGACCCGCAAGACCTGCGTCGTTGTTTTGCCCTGGTGGCGCAAACACCTGCGCTGTTTTTCGGCACCATTGAAGACAACATCCGGTATGGCAATGCCGGGGCCAGCGATGAGCAGGTCCAGGCTGCGGCGCGAATTGCCCACGCCCACGACTTTATCCTGCAAATGCCCGAGGGTTACAAAACCCACTTGGGTGATGGCGGCCTGGGCTTGTCGGGCGGTCAACGCCAGCGTCTGGCGATTGCCCGGGCGTTGCTGGTGGATGCGCCGATCCTGTTGCTGGATGAGGCCACCAGTGCCCTGGATGCCCAAAGCGAGCATCTGATCCAGCAGGCTTTGCCGAGCCTGATGCAAGGCCGTACCACGCTGGTGATTGCCCACCGTCTGGCCACCGTGCAAAACGCTGATCGTATCGCGGTAATGGATCAGGGCAAGCTGGTCGCCATCGGCACCCATGCCCAATTAATCGCCGCCAACCCGCTGTATGCACGGTTGGCGGCGTTGCAGTTCAACGTAGGGGTGTAGCTGTGGGAGCGGGCTTGCTCGCGATGGCATCAACGCGATTCAACAGACAGACCGGGTCGTCTGTATCGCGAGCAAGCCCGCTCCCACATGGCAGCATCAAGACAGTTGCTGCCAGAGGGAGATTTAGCGGTACTCACACAGGTAAGCGGTATCCACTGCGACCTTGAGCTGGAACTTGCTGTTGGCCGGCACGTTGAACTGGCTGCCGGTCTTGAAAGTTTCATATTCGCTGCTGCCCGGCAACTTGACGCTCAGCTCGCCCGAGACCACGTGCATGATTTCACGCTCGGCGGTGCCGAACTCGTATTCACCTGCAGCCATGACGCCAATGGTGGCCTTGCCTTCGGTTTGGGCGAAGGCAATCGACTTGACGGTGCCGTCGAAGTATTCGTTGACTTTAAACATGGCGATTCCTCGGAATGGGCTAAAAAGGGCTGGCCAGTATGCAGAAGCGGTTTTATCCCGTCACGCCCTTTTATGGCCGTCACCCCTTGAGCACCAGGGGCAATAAACGCGCAGTATTACGGGCATCTTCCAGGGCCCGGTGCTGTTGACCATTGAATTGCATTCCGGCCAGTTGCAACGCGCTGTTCAGGCCCAGCGGCTGCTTTAACTGGCGGGCCCTGGCAAATTGCTGCTTGAGGTTCATATGCGGCAATTGCTGCAGGGCGCTGTGCAGTTGTTTGTGCTGCCATTCCTGTTCCAGTTGTTTTCGGTCGTACTCGCCCCAGCTGGCCCAGCCTTCAAGCTTGGGCAGGTGCTGGCCGAGCCAGCGTTCAAATTGCTCCCAAACCAAAGGCATCGATGCAGCGGCATCAATCTTGGCCTGGGTGATGCGGGTCAGTTGCCGACAGAACGGGGTCAACAGCGGACGACGTTGCGGGCGAATAAATCGCTGAAAATGATCCACCTCACGACCTGCGCGGGTGACCACGCTGGCGCCGATTTCGATCACTTCCATTTCCTCCAGGGGCCAGCCGCCATCATCGGTAGTGGCTTCCAGGTCAATTACCAGCCAGTGAGGCATGTGCAGCTTCCTTTAACAGCATCGGCGTTGAAGTTGGAGCGTAGCTAAAACACTGAGCACGGTGCTTATTTTGTAGTGGGCCAGTCGACCCCTTGCTTGCTAGTCTATATGCGCTTTAATGGTGTGCGTGCCCGATCTCAGGTCGTGTGTCGATCAATAAGTTCCAGCCATGAACGGCGTCAGGTGTGTATGGTTTTGAAGTGTTCGCCAATTCAATTGGCCCACAGCCTGTTGCTGACCCTGGGAATGGGCTGGCTGGCACCGGTGTGGGCGATTCAGGAAATCAGGGTTGGAGCTGCGCACTTTCCGCCTTATATCGTACGTCCCGAGCGCGGCACCGACACGGGCCTGTTGTCGCAACTGCTTGCAGCCCTCAACCAGTTGCAAGGCGATTACCGCTTTGTCCTTGTGCCCAGTTCCATTGCCCGGCGTGTGCGTGACTTCGAGCGTGGGCGGGTGGACATGCTGATGTTCGAGAACCCGGCCTGGGGCTGGCAGGCGTTCTCCTATGCTGCAGTTGATATGGGCCTGGAAGACGCTGAAGTGTTTGTTGCCCGGCAGCATCCTGACCGTGAACAAGGCTATTTTGATGACCTCAAGGGCAAGCGCCTCGCCCTGTACAGCGGCTATCACTATGCCTTTGCCGGGTTCAACGCCTCGCCGAAGTTTCTCACCGAGACCTTCGGCGCAACCCTGACCTATTCCCACGAAAGCAATTTATTGATGGTCTTGAGGGGGCGGGCGGATATTGCCTTGATGACACGTTCCAACCTGATCGACATGCTGGGCTGCGACCCGCAGGCCAAGGCGCAGGTGATGGTGTCAGAGCGTATCGACCAGACTTATCGTCACTTCGCCCTGCTACGGCCACAGGCACCGATCCAGAGTCAGCAGTTTGCACAAATGCTGCAAAAGCTGCGCGACAACGGCCAGTTGAAGGCGATTTTTGCGCCTTACAAAATTGCCGTGGTTGAGATGTAGGAAGGTGCAAGCCCGGTTGTATCAACGCCGCGCGTAGGTATCTGCGTGGGTGCCCGACACTGCGCGGCAATGGATCAGGGCATCGCGGATCATGAAGTTGACCAGGGTGGGAGATACGCCCAGTTCCTTGGCAATATCTTTTTGCTGTACGCCATGCAGGCGATACATCTCGAAGGCATAACGGGTACGGCTTGGCAGCTCGGTGAGTGCCACCGCGATATGTTCCAGAGTCGAGAAATTGATCAGCGAGGTTTCCGGGGAGGCGCCGTGGATCACCACGTTCATGCCTTCTTCTTCGGTGCCGGAGTATTTTTGCTCCAGCGCCTGCTTGCGGTAGTGGTCAATTGCCAGGTTACGCACGATCTGGAACAGGTAGCTCAGTTGTGCCTTGAACGATGAAGTGATCTGCGGCGCGGACTGCAAACGGAAGAAGGCATCCTGAACCACATCTTCAGCCCGGTATCGGCAGCCCGTTATGCGGGCTGCGATTTTGACCAGGACCAGTCGGTTATCAACAAAGGCTTGAAGTAGGGGTGAGTCGCACTTGCCTGTGGACATTGGTTCCGTCATGGAGATCACCTGCTGCGAATGAGTGAGTGAGGACCTCTTCGTGGGAAGCGTCCTACACAGCTGTTCACAAGCTAGGCTTAATGATAATGATTGTCAATTGAGAAATAGAATTAATAGCGCTGCAGGTGGTGAACTGAGACATGCCTCACGCCAGCATCGGCGTGGGCTGCGAACGCTTTGTAGCGCGATCGCAGCCCTCGGGTTTTACTTGGGCCCCAGGATCTGGACCAGTTTCTCCGGCGATGGCGCGCCTTGCTGCTGTTGCAGGTTGCCTTGTGCGTCCTGGTAGAAAATGGCCGGGGTGGCGGCCACGTCCAGCTCTTCCATCAACTTGGCATTGGCATCGAGCTTGGCTTGAATGTCAGCCGGGATTTTGGCCAGGGGCTTGAGGCTACTGGTCTTGCCGGCTTTTTCGTGTTCGTGCAGGGCTTGCTGCGGGTCCTTGGCGGCCAGCAGGGCGGCAGATTTGGCCGGGCTGTCTTCGCGGATGATGCCCACCATGATATGGCGCAATTGCACTTTGCCCGAGTCAACCCAAGGGCGGGCCTGCTCCCAGAACATGTTGCAGTACGGGCAGTTGGGGTCGCTGAACAAGTACACGATACGCGGTGCATCCGCCTTGCCGTCGGCAATCCAGTTGCTCTTCTCCATTTCGCCCCAGACCTGCTTGGCCATCGGCTCGTACACCAGCTTTTGCAGGGGCGCCAGGCTCAGGTCTTTGCCGTCGGCATCATACAAATTACCCACCAGAACGTTACCGTCCTGGGTCAGGTACAGCGCCATGCCACGGTTCTGGTACTGGGCGGCATAGCCACGCAAGCCGCCGGGAGCATCGAAGCTGCCAATGATTTTTGCACCCTTGGCTTCAATCTTCTTGATCGCCGGCGGCAGC
Source organism: Pseudomonas sp. TWR1-1-3 (assembly GCF_049896805.1). Classification (NCBI taxonomy): domain Bacteria; kingdom Pseudomonadati; phylum Pseudomonadota; class Gammaproteobacteria; order Pseudomonadales; family Pseudomonadaceae; genus Pseudomonas; species Pseudomonas sp. TWR1-1-3. Next base: position 163,229 of record NZ_JAFCUZ010000001.1, read on the forward strand.
TCTTCTGCCTGCAATACAGGCGATTGCAGGAGCGCAGCTCCCAGCAGGGAGGCCATGCCCAGGGTTAGCAGTTTGCGGTTAAACATTTTTGCTCATTCCTTGCAGGGTCGACCTGTTGGGCCGACATTGAATGGTTCAGATTGAAAGGCTCCATGGCCCGGGCCAGACTGGCTTTTGACAGCTCGCCCAAATGACTGCCCAGCAGTCGACCATCAGCGCTGTAGAACAGCGTAGTCGGCAGGGCCATCGAACCGACTTTTTGTGCCAACTGGCCGCCGCTGTCGAACAGCACGTTGCTGAGGTTCAGACCCTGGGTTTCAAGGAAGGTGCTGACGCTCTGCATGCTCTCGCCCTGATTGACGAACAGGAAGGTCACGTTTTGATGTTGATGCTGGGCGTTTTGCAGCACCGGCATTTCGCGCCGGCACGGCGGGCACCAGGTGGCCCACAGATTGATCACCAGCGGGCCGCCCTGATAGCTGCTCAACTGCACCGACTCGCCATTGGCATTGCGCAATACCATTTCCGGCAGGCGCGTGCCTTTTTCGTAAAGGCTGGACGACAGGCTGGCCAGCAGCCAGAACGCCAGCCCGCTGGCCAGCCCCCAACCCAGCGGGCGACGCAAACCGGCGCGGCGCCAGCCCCAGATAAGCCCACCCAGCAGTACCGCCACCAACCCCGGCCACAGTAAAAAACCGCCATCGCGCAGGTCGAGAATTTGCAGCGGGTCGTCCTTGAAGTAGCGCCAGTAGCTGAGCACAAAGCCGATGCGCGCGCTCAGCAAACCCAGTAAGAACAGGCTGAACAGCACTGATTCGGGGTTTTCACCACCGCGTTTGGCCACACGCCACCCCACCAGTGTCGCCAGGGCAAGGGCCAGTATCAGCAGCAAGTGGTTGATGGCCAGCGCAAACGAACCGATGGTCAGGGTCAGCATTTAGAGGAGTTCCCGAGTGGCGTTCCAGTTATTCAAAAAGGTCTGGGCGTTGACTTCGCCAGTGATGCGTTGTCCGCGCCGCTCAACACCATTGGGGCCGATCCAGACAAAACTGGGCGGGCCGGGTACTTGATAGCGGCTGAGCAGCTCGCGGCTGGCGACATTATCGGCGGTCACGTCAAGACGCAACAGGCGCACGCCTTGCAGGGCATCCATCACCTGGGGTTTGGCAAATACCTGCTTCTCCATGACCTTGCATGACACGCACCAGTCGGCGTAGTAGTCGAGCATCACCCATTGGCCTGCTGCCTTGGCATCTGCCAGCTCGCGGTCCAGGCTGGCCGGGTCCTTGAGGGTGATAAAGGCGTCATGGGCGGAGTTTGTCGTGCTCCCCGCCACGGTTGTGGCGGTATACACCTGCAGCGGTTGCCACAGCTCGGTCCCGCCCCCGGCCGCTCCCACCAGCAACAGGCTGCCCCACAGGCCGGCCAGCAGGCTGAGCGGGCGGAACAGCGGTTTGGCGCGAAGGAATGCCTGTGCCTGTTGCCACAGGCTGGACGCCAGAACGACCAGCAGCACGCCCCACAAACCGACCCACAAGGATTCATCGAGGACCGGGCGTACCAGCAGCAGCGCAGTACCCAGGAACAAAAAGCCGAACAGGCCTTTCATCAGGTTCATCCACGCACCTGGCTTGGGCAGGAAACGGCTGCCCACGGTGACCAGCAGCAACAACGGCACGCCAATGCCCAGGCCCATCACAAACAGCACCAGGCCACCTTCAACGGCGTTGCCGCTTTGCGCGATATACAACAGGGCACCGGCCAGCGGTGCGGTCATGCAGGGGCCCACCAGCAGGCCAGAGAGGGCGCCCAGAATACCCGCACCCAGCAAGCTGCCGCCCTTGCGGCCACGCCCGGCGCTTTCCAGGCGGTCACGCAGGCCCGCAGGCAGTTGCAGTTCAAAAAAACCGAACATCGGCAGTGCCAGCACCACGAACAGGGCAGCAAAACTGCCCAGCAACCAGGGTTGTTGCAGCAACGCCTGCAAGTTGGCGCCGAGCAGGGCCGCCAGCACGCCCAGCCCTGCATACACCAGCGCCATGCTGATCACATAACTGCCGGCCACGGCAAAACCGCGCCCGGCCGTGGCGCCACTGCCCACCACCAGCCCGGCCAGAATCGGCAGCATGGGCAGCGAGCAAGGCGTAAAGGCCAGCAGCAGGCCCAGGCCGAAGAACAGCAGCAGGCTCCAGCCCAGGGAGCGCTGCTGCAAGGTGGCCGCCAGCGACTGGTCCTGGGCCTGACCCTGCGCTGCGGCAGACTGCATGCCGCCCAAATCGATGGTCCGGCTTTGTGGCGGATAGCACAGGCCGGCATCGGCGCAGCCTTGCCAGCTGACCTTGACCTGACCGCTGGCACCTGCCGGAATCACTAGCGCAACGTTGTCGCGATAAACCTCTGTGGCGCCAAAAAACTCATCGCTGTGTTCCAGCCCTTTTGGCAGCTCGGGTGTGTGTGCGGCATCCAGCCCGTCAAACTTGAAGCGTTTTTGATACAAATAGTACTTGTCGGCTATTTTCCACTGCAGGCGGGTTTCACCAGAGGGCAGATCTTCGCTGCTGAACACAAACGCCTTGGCGACCGGAAGGAAGTCCGGCTTTTGTGCAAACGGATCTTCACTGGCATGCGCCTGGCTAAAACCGGCGACCAGCAGCAGGAGAAAGAAAAACAAACGAGACATGCGCCCAACCTTGGAGTGTACGGATACGCCACACCTTGGCGGGCGTTGATTAACCGAGTGTTAATACGCGAGAGGTTCAAGCCGGTTGAGGGCTTAGAGCAAGCAGGCGCGCAGGCGGAATTCGGACAGCAGCGGGTAGTGCTCACGCCACTCATGGGCAATCTCTTTGGCGGTAATGACTTGGGCCGGGCCCAGCTCCGACTCAAGATGATGGAGTTTGTCCTGGATATTATAGGGATTGCTCCCCCGGCCCTTTATCTGGTTGACCAGCCATAACAGGGCATACCCCCCTGTGTAATCGGCTTCGAAACCGCTGACGGTATCGTTATGGGTGCCATCGCTGTTCATGCCGGTCAGGGCCAGGCCATATTGCTGGACAGCATTGATGCTGCCGGCCTGGGCTTCCTTGAGTATCCAGTGTTGAATAAGCGCAAAGTTCCGGCGGTTTTCAATGCGGTTCGCAAACCAGTTCATGGCAGGAGGATATCCACCATAGGCTGAGCTGCTGATCAGTTCATAGATGACTTCTTGGGGATCCTCGGCGCTGGCCAGCATTGTTGGGTTTTTATCGTAGAGGGTTGCCAGCAAGTATTGAGCGATGGCATGTCCTGATGCCGCCGAATGCTTTAGCCAGTTCAGATCCCTGGTCAAGGCATACATGTCCAGCAGTGCTTCGGGGGTATGGACTCGCAAGCCGCTTTCGAGCTGTGCGCGCACTTTTGCGTTCCACGCATCGCCGCCCAGACGCAGCATCGCGTCAATATTGCCGTGCTCCGCGGCAGCCTCGTAGAGGGGCATATACTGCGCCTTGAGGGTGATCTGCAGTCTTTCGATCATCTGTGAGGCCTGTGTTACCAGGTGCCAGTGATGCTCTTTCTGGAGACTGATTTGCGTTATCCCTGCAATTTGTCGCCTGAGCGTGGTGATCTGGGACGAGATTTCAGTAGGGCTATGCTCGATGATACTGGCCAGTGCAAACTGAGCCTCGGCATCGCCCACCGTCGCGGGTAATTGCAAAAACTGCCGGGCATGTTCAAAGGCGCCAAGGTCGTAAAGACGCATGCCTTTTTGATGAAGTGTGGTGTAGGTGGGGAGCCCTTCGAAGAGCCACGAAAACTCATCACTGGATGCCAGCATGTGAAGTTCCTTCAGGTTGTTGGCGAGGCGATCTCCAGATTAGGGATGGATTGGAGTGCGAGTGCGTTACATAAATAGGTACTGTCCGCGCCGCGCACAGTGCCACGAGCCACGGTTTGCCCAGGCATAATCGGGCCTTAATCCCATGACCTTTTAATCGGCTTATTTACGCGGGTATCAGCATGCATGTACTGGTTTGCGAAGACGACGAACTGATTGCCAGCGGCATCAAGGCCGGGCTGACGGCACAGGGGCTGACGGTTGAGCATGTGAGTACCGCCGCCGCAGCACGGGCCATGCTCAAGGCTGCCGAGTTCGACGTCATGGTGCTCGACCTGGGCCTGCCCGATGAAGATGGTCTAAAGCTGCTGCAGCAGTTGCGCCAGCAGGGCCTTGAATTGCCGGTGCTGATCCTGACCGCCCGCGACTCGGTGACCGACCGTGTGGACGGCCTGCAGGCCGGTGCCGATGACTACCTGCTCAAGCCCTTCGACCTGCGTGAACTCGCTGCCCGCCTGCATACCTTGTTGCGCAGGGTGGCCGGGCGCAGCGTCAACCTGATCGAACATGGCAGCCTGACCTACGACCCCAGCAGCCGCGTGACCCTTCTGGGCGGCCAGCCGGTGGACTTGTCCCGTCGCGAGCAGGCGCTGCTGCAAGCCTTGCTGCACAACCGTGGACGGGTGCTGTCCAGCGAGCAACTCAAGGACAGCATCTACGGTTTTGGCGACGAGCTGGAAAGCAACGCCTTGAACGTGCATATCCATCATCTGCGACGCAAATTGGGTAACGGTATCGTTGAGACCGTGCGTGGCCTGGGCTATCGCCTGGGCCCGGCCGACAGCGCAGAGTCCGAAGCACGATGAGCTTGCGTCTGCGTCTGAGCCTGACCATCGGTTCGGCGTTTGTGCTGGTGTGGGCTCTGGCTGCGGCCTGGATGCTCAGCGACCTGCGTCAGCAGATGATGTTCTCCCTCGACCAGCGCCTGGTGGCCTCGGCTCGCATGGTCGCCGGGTTGCTGGAGCAGCTGCCGCAATTGCCGGTCAAGGGCGAGGGCACCCATTTCAGTGCCGAGCAACTGACTATCCCCGGCGGTATGGCCTGCCAGGTCAGTTCGCTGCGCGGCGAGGTTCTGGCCCGCAGCCACAACAACCCGGACCAGCCGATGCAATCTCAGGCGGCGGGTTTTCATGATCAGGTCATCGATGGCGCGACCTGGCGCACTTTCACCCTGGACCGTGGCGATGTGCGTATCACCACGGCCGATCGCCAGGTCGAGCGCGAGGCCTTGAACCTGTCGGTGCTGCTGGCGGCCTCGGTGCCGGTGGGCATGGCATTGATCGTCTGCTTGCTGCTGCTGTGGCTGGGGATCGGCCAGGGGCTGGCGCCACTCAACCGCATGCGCGATGCCCTGATGCGGCGTGATGCCGATTCGTTGCAGCCGTTGCACATTTCACCGTTGCCCGGCGAACTGAAACCGCTGCTCGACTCACAGAATCAGCTGTTTGCCCGTATCGCCAAGACCATCGAGCGTGAACGCCGCCTGACCGGCGATGCGGCCCACGAGCTGCGCAGCCCGCTGACCGCGATCAAGACCCACCTGCAAGTGGCGCGCATGACCGACGGCGAGGCCCGCGAACAGTCACTGGCCCATGCCGAGGCCGGTGCCGACCGCCTGCACCGCACCCTGGAGCAATTGCTGTTGCTGGCGCGGGTCGAGGGCAGCCTGTCGTTTGACGACGGGGTCAATTGTTCGGCCGCACAGGTGGCGCATTTCGCGGTGCACGATGCGGCGGCTGGCGATGGTGAGCGTATCTGCCTGCAGCTGCCGCCCGACCTGCCGGACACGGCGCTTGAAGTGCCTTCGGTACTGGCCATCGCTGCGCTGCGCAACTTGCTGGACAACGCCTTGCGTCATACCCCGGCGGGCACCCGGGTGGAGTTGACCGTGGCCGTTGAAGGTTCACAGGTTAAATACCAGGTCCGTGACCACGGCCCCGGTATCCCTGCCGAAACCCTGCAACACATGACCCAGCGCTTCTGGCGCAATGGCAACAGCAACGGCTGCGGCCTGGGCCTGGCGATTGTTCAGGCGATTGTCGAGCGTTGCCGCTGTGAACTGAGATTCGACAGCCAGCCCGATGGTTTGCGGGTTGAATTGCGCATGCCGTTGAAAAGGAGCGCTTGAGGCGCATCCTCTGTGGGAGCGGGCTTGCTCGCGATACAGGCAACGGGGTCTTGCAGGTCGTTTGAGGTGATGCCATCGCGAGTAAGCCCGCTCCCACAATAAGAGCGACTTTCGGCCGCCCACGGTACGAATACGCTCCAATGTACTGATTTCGTTACAACTTCAGTCGGACCATGGTTTACAGTACCCGCGCTCCAATGAACCACCCGCAAACGCTTATTTGTGGAGTGATTCCATTACACACAAACAGACTCCACGGCGCATAAACGGCCCGCTTGACCTCTTGTACGGTGCTGGCACAGAACGTGCTCATGTCCCTTTGTCCGCTCTGGGTAAACATGATGTTTATCTGGTCCAGGGACCCCGTACAAGAACAATAAAGAGGATGATTCATGCAAAATCACCGACCTGATACCCAGGAACCGGAGCTGCAACGCAGCCTGTCCAATCGCCATATCCAGCTGATCGCCATTGGCGGGGCCATCGGTACCGGTCTGTTCATGGGCTCGGGCAAGACCATCAGCCTCGCCGGTCCCTCGATCATCTTCGTCTACATGATCATCGGCTTTATGTTGTTTTTCGTGATGCGTGCCATGGGCGAGCTGTTGCTGTCCAACCTCAAGTACAAATCCTTTATCGACTTCTCCGCAGACCTGCTGGGCCCCATGGCCGGATACTTCACCGGCTGGACCTACTGGTTCTGCTGGATTGTGACCGGCATTGCCGATGTGATCGCGATCTCCGGCTATACCCATTTCTGGTTCCCCGATATCCCGTTATGGCTGCCTGCCATCGGCTGCGTTGCGTTGCTGCTGTCACTGAACCTGATCACGGTGAAGATGTTCGGCGAACTGGAGTTCTGGTTTGCCATGATCAAGATCGTGGCCATTTGCGCACTGGTCTGCACCGGGCTGTATATGGTGACCACGGCGTTTCAGTCACCCACCGGCAATTCGGCATCGCTGGCCAACCTGTGGAATGACGGCGGCATGTTCCCCCATGGGCTGATGGGCTTTTTCGCCGGTTTCCAGATTGCCGTGTTTGCCTTTGTCGGCATCGAGCTGGTGGGCACCACTGCGGCGGAGACCAAAAACCCGGAGCGCAACCTGCCGCGGGCGATCAACTCGATTCCGCTGCGTATCATCATGTTCTACGTGTTTGCGCTGATTGCGATCCTGGCGGTCACCCCGTGGCGTGATGTGGTGGCTGACAAAAGCCCGTTCGTTGAACTGTTCATGCTCGCCGGTTTGCCCGCAGCCGCAGGCATCATCAATTTTGTGGTGTTGACCTCGGCAGCGTCTTCGGCCAACAGCGGTGTGTTCTCCACCAGCCGCATGCTGTTCGGTCTGGCAATGGATGGCGACGCGCCGAGCAAGTTCAAGAACCTGTCGAGCCGTGCGGTACCGTCCAATGGCCTGATCTTCTCCTGCATCTGTCTGCTGGCGGGCGCGCTGGTGATTTATGTGGTGCCCAACCTGATGGAGGCCTTCACCCTGATCACCACGGTATCGGCCACCTTGTTCATGTTTGTGTGGACCATGATCCTGCTGTCCTACCTGGCCTATCGTAAAAAGCGCGATCACCTGCACCGTGCCTCGAAGTACAAAATGCCGGGTGGCAAGTTCATGGTCTGGGTGTGCCTGACCTTCTTCGTGTTTATCCTGACTTTGCTGGCGCTGGAAGATGACACTCGCCAGGCGCTGTACATGGTGCCGGTGTGGTTTGTGGTGCTGGGCCTGGGCTATCGCACGGTGCTGCGCAACAAGCAGGAGGCTGCGGAACTGGCTTGCCAGACCGACTGATGGCCGCTTCACGACATTGATTCTGCCCGGGGGGCGGCACAGGGCGTGCCGCCCCTCGTTGTTTGCTGTCAGGGAGTGCCAGGCCATGCGAATTCACGTTACCTTCAAAGACCGCGTCGGCATCACCCAGGAAATCCTGATGCTGCTGGGCGCGCGCAATCTCAACCTGGACGCGGTGGAGATGAGCCCGCCGAATGTCTATATCGATGCACCCACTCTGTCGCAAAAAGTGCTGGAGGAACTCCACCACGCCTTGCTGGGGGTAGCAGGGGTGCAGGCTGTGGACCTGGTGGACATCCTCCCGGGCCAGCGCCGCCGCCTGCAACTGGAGGCCTTGCTGGCCGCCATGAGCGACCCGGTGATGGCGGTGGATCCCGACGGCTGCGTGCTGCTGGCCAACCCCGGGCTGACGGATCTTTATGGCAGCGACCCCACCGGAGAGCCGTTGTCGAATCTGTTCGCGGCCCCTGACCTGGCCCGTACCCTGATCGATAAAGGCTTTCGCCTGCCCATGTGCGAAGTGAATTTCAAGGGTCGCGACCTGCTGCTCGATGCCACGCCCATCAGCGGCGGCAGGGATGTTCTGGTGGGCGGGCTGTTGACCCTGTATCCGCCGAGCCGTATCGGCGAGCGGCTGGCGTCCTTGTTGCGCGACCCGGCTGAAGGGCTGGAGGCATTGCTCGGCAAGTCGCTCGTGCTGGAAGAACTCAAGACGCGGTTGCACAAAGTGGCGAGCCTGGATGCGCCGCTGCTGATCCAGGGCGAAACCGGCACCGGCAAGGAACTGGTGGCCCACGCCTGTCATGCCATGAGCGCCCGCCGCGATGCGTCGTTCCTGGCCTTGAACTGTGCAGCGCTGCCCGAGAGCCTGGCCGAAAGCGAGTTGTTCGGCTATGCCGCCGGGGCCTTTACCGGTGCCCAGCGTGGCGGCAAACCGGGGCTGCTGGAGTTGGCCGACCGTGGCACGGTGTTTCTCGATGAGGTGGGGGAGATGTCTCCGTACCTGCAAGCCAAGCTGCTGCGGTTTCTCAGCGACGGCTGCTTTCGACGTATCGGCGGCGAGCGCGAAGTGCGGGTCAATGTGCGGGTGCTCTGCGCGACCCACCGCGACCTGGAGCGCATGGTGAGGGAGGGGACTTTCCGTGAGGATCTGTATTACCGTCTTAACGTCCTCAATTTGCTGGTGCCACCGTTGCGCGACCGTGGCATGGACATTCTGCTGCTGGCCGAACACTTTCTGCGCCAGGCCTGCGAACAGATTCACCGCTCGCCCTGTCAACTGGCTGTGGCGACCCATCCGCTGTTGCTGGGCAATCGCTGGGCGGGCAATGTTCGGCAACTGCAAAACGTCATCTTCCGCGCGGCAGCCACCAGCGAGGGCGATGTGATTGATTGTGGGGATCTGGAACTGGCGGGTACCGAGCTGACCGGCCAAAAGGCGGCCAGCGAAGAAGTGACCAGCCTGGAAGCGGCGGTGCAAGGCTTTGAAAAAACCTTGCTGGAGCGTTACTACGTGGCCTATCCATCGACCCGGCAGTTGGCCTCCAGGCTGCAGACGTCGCATACCGCCATTGGCCAGCGGTTGCGTAAATACGGCATAACCTCGCGTTCGTAACCCGCACCGCTGAACTGTAGATACTCTGTTGGAGATCAAGCCCTATTGTGGGAGCGAGCCTGCTCGCGAACGACCTTCGCGAGCAGGCTCGCTCCCACAGTTGCAGTTTTTCCTGTAGCCGCTGAGCTCCTCAGCGGCTGCATTCAGTGCGCGCAGCGTACGTTGGTTCGAGTGGTGTGATTCTGCTCCAGTGGAATGATTTCGCTCCGTACCCATCCTGACCCCGCCCTTGCGGGATCAACCCGCCAGACCCTCTCCAGAGCTGGAGCAGTTTCACTCCACTGCTTTCCTCATAATGCGTTCTTTTTTATTTAAGTTATTGATTTTAAAGGTTTTTTAAAACTTGGCATTGCCTTTGCTCTTGTCCTGTCAGTTGCGCCTGTTCGTCCTGCACCAAGACACATTGATAACAAGAGAAAAGTCCATGAGCACTCTGCGTTTTACTCCTGAACACGAATGGCTGCGCCTGGAAGCATCGGGCCATTTGACCGTTGGCATTACCGACTTTGCCCAGCAGGCACTGGGTGATGTGGTGTTTGTGCAGGTACCCGAGCTGGGGGCGTTCGAGGCAGGTCACGAAGTGGCCGTGCTGGAGTCGGTCAAGGCAGCCAGCACTATCACCATGCCGCTCACCGGAGAGGTGGTGGCCGTTAACCAGGCTCTGGCCGATGACCCGGCACTGGTCAATGCCTCACCCCTGGGCGAAGGCTGGTTCTTTCGTATTTGCATCGAAGACATGTCGGCTTTCAACGATCTGCTCGACCAGCAGGCCTATGACGCCTTTGTGGCCGAAAACGGCTGATATCGCCGCGCAGGCATTGCTTGAATCTCTAATAAAAAGGAAATCCCTCATGTTCCATAAAAGCCTGACCCTGTCCGATTTCGACCCCGCCCTGTTCGACGCCATTACCCGCGAGGCGCAACGTCAGGAAGAACATATCGAACTGATCGCCTCGGAGAACTACACCAGCCCGCAAGTGATGCAGGCCCAGGGCACTGAACTGACTAACAAATACGCCGAAGGCTACCCGGGCAAGCGTTATTACGGTGGTTGTGAGCATGTCGATGTGGTCGAACAACTGGCCATCGACCGTGCCAAGGAGTTGTTTGGCGCAGGCTATGCCAACGTCCAGCCGCACTCCGGTTCACAAGCCAACGCGGCGGTGTACCTGGCGTTGCTGCAAGCGGGCGACACCCTTCTGGGCATGAGCCTGGCTCACGGCGGCCACCTGACTCATGGAGCCAAAGTCAGTTCTTCGGGCAAACTGTACAACGCGGTGCAATACGGCACCGACGCCAATGGCCTGATCGACTATGACGAGGTCGAACGCCTGGCCCTGGAGCATCGGCCCAAAATGATCGTGGCCGGGTTCTCGGCCTACTCCAAGACCCTGGATTTCCCGCGTTTTCGTGCCATTGCCGATAAGGTCGGGGCCTACCTGTTTGTGGACATGGCCCATGTCGCCGGGCTGGTGGCGGTCGGTTTGTACCCCAACCCGCTGCCTTACGCCGATGTGGTCACCACCACCACCCACAAGACCCTGCGCGGGCCTCGGGGCGGGTTGATTCTGGCCAAAGCCGACGCCGATCTGGAGAAAAAACTCAACTCGGCGGTATTCCCCGGCGGTCAGGGCGGGCCGCTGATGCATGTGATCGCTGCCAAGGCGGTGTGCTTCAAGGAGGCGCTGCAACCAGGCTTCAGGGACTACCAGTTCCAGGTGATCAAGAATGCCCAGGCCATGGCTGAAGTGTTCAAGCAGCGCGGCTATGACGTGGTTTCCGGCGGCACCGACAACCACCTGTTTCTGGTCAGCCTGATCCGCCAGGGCATTACCGGCAAGGATGCCGACGCGGCATTGGGCCGTGCCCATATCACTGTCAACAAAAACGCTGTGCCCAACGATCCGCAGTCACCGTTCGTGACCTCGGGCCTGCGTATCGGCACCCCGGCGGTGACCACCCGTGGCTTGCAGATACCCGAGTGCCGTGCGCTGGCCACCTGGATCTGCGACATCCTCGATCATCCGGGTGATGCGGCGATCGAGGCCCGGGTTGCCCGTCAGGTCGGCGAGCTGTGCGCACTGTTTCCAGTGTATTCGGCCTGAATGCATACCCGTGTGGAGCCAAGTCATGAATGCACCATTGCCTGTTACCGGCCGCCCGCAGCCCTTGCAGACCGGGGTAAAACTGCGGGGAGCCGAGAAGGTGGCGCGTATCCCGGTGAAGATCCTGCCCACCGAAGAAATCCCGCGCAAGCCAGAGTGGATCCGCGTGCCCATTGCCACTTCGCCCGAGGTGGCACGGGTCAAGGCGCTGCTGCGTAAGCACAAGCTGCACAGTGTGTGCGAAGAAGCGGCCTGTCCAAACCTGGGCGAGTGTTTTTCGGGCGGTACTGCGACCTTTATGATCATGGGTGATATCTGCACCCGGCGCTGCCCGTTCTGCGACGTGGGGCACGGCCGGCCCAAACCTCTGGACAGGGACGAGCCGAAAAACCTGGCGATTGCCATTGCCGACCTGGGCCTCAAGTATGTGGTGATCACTTCGGTGGACCGTGATGACTTGCGCGACGGCGGCGCGCAGCACTTTGTCGATTGCCTGCGTGAAATCCGCAAGCTGTCGCCCGGTGTGCAACTGGAAACCCTGGTGCCCGACTATCGCGGGCGCATGGATGTGGCGCTGGCGATCACTGCGCAGGAGCCCCCCGATGTGTTCAACCACAACCTGGAAACCGTACCGCGACTGTATAAAGCCGCACGCCCGGGGTCGGATTTCGGGTGGTCACTGGATTTGCTGCAGAACTTCAAACACCGGGTGCCCCATGTGCCGACGAAGTCGGGGCTGATGCTGGGGCTGGGCGAGACGGACGAAGAGGTGATCGAAGTGATGCGGTGCATGCGCGAGCATGAGGTCGACATGCTGACCCTGGGCCAGTACCTGCAACCTTCGCGCAGCCACCTGGCGGTACAGAGGTTTGTGCACCCTGACACCTTCGCCTGGTTTGCCGAAGAAGGGGTGCGCATGGGCTTCAAAAACGTCGCCTCGGGGCCGTTGGTGCGCTCGTCCTATCATGCGGATAAACAGGTGCAGGGGGGCACATCGGCTTAGCCGGGTGCCACAAGCCCGCTCCCACAAGTACAGGGTTTACTTCTGAACAAGAGCCTTGATGATCGCTTCAAAGTTGCCCTGCAACTCAGTCACGGGATCGGTGCCATCGGCACCGATCACCACCAGCGTGCTGCCACCCTCGGCAATGGCTTTTTGTACCTCGGCTGAAGGCTGGCGATGGTCCAGCACCAACGCCACTTCATTGTTTTTCAGGGTTTGGGTCAACCCTTGCAGTGATTCAGGTGTCCAGGTTTCATCACCCTTGTGATTGACCTCGACCCGCTCCAGATTCAATCCGCCAATCAGGTAATCCAATCGGTCGGACAGGCTCACCACACTCAAGTTGTCCGCCTGGGCCAACTGCGCTTCGCTGTCGGCGCTGAGCTTGAGCAGGCGCTGCTTGAGGCTCGCCAGATTGGCTTCGATCTGCGGCTTGGCATCCGGTGCCAAGCGCACCAGATCGGCAGCGATCACATCCGCCATGCGCCCCATATTGTTGCTGGTCAGCCACGGTTGGCTATTGAGGCCATCGACATGAACACCTGGTTGCACGGCAATGCCCGGCAGGCTGCCGTCCACCGGCCGCGCCGCGTCCACTTCAACAATGCGGATATTGCTGCGCCGCGCCATCGGGTACAGCGGATCGTCGCTCCACACGGAGCGCAGGCCGATCACCGCATCGGCTTCTGTGGCCAGCGAGTGCAGGGCCTGGGCACCACGGCTGCTGAAATAGGCACTCTGGCGGCTGCCCGGCAGGTTGGCCGGTGCTGCCCGTTGCAGTTTCACGCCGCTGTCCTTGAGCAGCAGTTCGCTCAACCCAAAGGTAATCGGCAGGCTGGCCAGTACGGTGGTTTCGGCCAGCACCGGGGTGCTCAACAGGCCGGTGAGGGCCAGGGCGAGGGTCAGTTTGCGCAGAGTGAACATTTATCCAATATTCCCTTTCAGGCTGGGCACCACGCCACGGGCGATGGCGGCGAGGGCGAAGGCGATGCCGGCCATCAGAATGATCGCGGCACCGGACGGGATCGGCAGGTCAAACACGATGGGCAGCAGAATGCCGCACAGGGTGCTGACGGTGGCGATCAGCACCGAGATCCAGAAAAACCCTTTCAGCGACTGGCTGAGCAATCGTGCCGCCGCCGCAGGAATTACCAGCAGGGCGCCGACCAGAATCGCGCCGATAACTTTAACGGCGGCGACGGTGATCAGCGTCACCAGAATCACGAACAGGTAGTCCAGCGCCTTCACGGCCACCCCGCGTACAGCGGCCAGTTGCGGGTTGAAGCTGGCCAGCATGATGCGGTTGTACAGCGGCAAGCTGAGGCCCAGCACCAGCGCGCCGACCACGGCCAGTACCAGCAGGTCGTTACCGTTGACCGTCAATACCGAACCGAACAGCACGTTTTCGAGGATATGCACGTTGATCTTGCCGGCCAGAATCAGCAGCAGGCTCGCGCCCAGGGCCAGCGACACCGAGAGGAACACTCCGATCAGCGTATCCGGTGCCAGCCCGGTGCGGTTGCGCAGGTAGTTGAGCGAAATCCCGAACAGCAGGCAGTAGCCGAACAAGCTGCCATAGGGGCCGGTGTAGGGTTCGCCGAGCAGGATGCCGATGGCCACGCCGGTCAGTGCGGCATGGCCCACGGCCTCGGAAAAAAACGCAAAACGCTTGACCACTACCAGGGTGCCCAGGCCACCCAGCACGGGGCCGATCAGCAAGCCTGCGAGCAGGGCGTTGACCACAAAGCCATACGCCAGTACTTCTGGCAGATAACCGGCAGACGCCCAGCCCTGGACTAGCAAGCGGAAGGCTTCGTAACTCATGAAAGGGCGCTCCCGTGAGCCTTGGGATGGGTCGAAAACAGCGTGAGCAAACGTTCCGGGCTCAGGGTTTGCTCCGGCGCCCCGTCGAACAGCACCTGGCGGTTGAGCCCGGTGACACGCTCGGCCAGGCGCTTGACGGCGGCCAGGTCGTGTTCGATCCACACCACCGTGACCCCGGCCCGGCGCCAGTCTGTCAGCAGCCGCTCAAACACCTGGGCACCGGCTTCGTCCAGGGCCGACATGGGTTCATCCAGCACCAGCAATTGCGGTGCCGGGATCAGGCCCTGGGCCAGCAGCACCCGCTGGCGTTCACCACCGGACAGCGCGCCCATGCGCCGCTTGCGTTTATCTTGCATGCCCACCCGTTCCAGCGCTTCGCCGATGGCCGGGGCGACCTTGCGCGACAAGCCCATAAAGGCCGGGCGACGCTGGCACATGGCGGCCATAAAATCATCGACGGTCATCGGCAGGCCACGGTCGAATTCCAGTGCCTGGGGCACATAACCGATTAGCCCCGGCTCACCGGGCCAGTTCAGGCACAGGCGACCCTGATGGGGCATTTGCCCCAATAGCGTCTTGATCAGCGAACTTTTACCGCCGCCGTTGGGCCCTACCAGGGCATGCACACTGCCAGGGCGGATGCTGAAGCTGACATGATCGAGAATGGGCGTGCGCCCCAGGGTCAGCGACACCTGGTCAAACTCCACCCCCGGCCCGCAGGCCGTGACGCAGAGGCGTTCGGCGGCGGTCATGCGCCGGCCTCCTGGATTGCCCGGACCACGGTATTGAGGTTGCCGGTCATTTCTTTTTCGTACTTGTCGGCGCTGTAGTCACCGTAGGAAATGTGCGACAGCGGGTACAGCCTGACCCCTGACTCGCGCTGAATGGTGTCGACGTAAGTGGACGGGAAATCCATCTCGGAGAAGATCACCTTCACATCCAGTTCGCGCAATTGGTCGATGGTTTTCTTCAGCTGGCTGGGGCTGGGCTCGATACCGTGGGCAGGTTCAACCACAGCGGTGACTTCCAGGCCGAATTCCCGTAGCAGGTAGTCATAGGCCGCGTGCACCGTGGCCACGCGCAGGTCGGCATTGGGTGCCTGGGTCAGCTTGGCCAGGGCATCTGCGCGCATCTGGCGCAGGCGTTTGCCGTAGGCGCGGGCATTGGCGGTGTAAGCCTTGGCGTTGGCCGGGTCGAGCTTGCCCAGTTCACGGGCAATGTTGTTGACCTGAGCGATCGAGGCGCTGATGGACAGAAAGGTATGCGGGTTGACCACCTTGCCTGCACCTCGTGCCGCGTTACCCGTGGCGGCCAGCAGCGGTACGTTCTGGTTGGCCTCGATCACCGGGATCTGCGGTTTTTCGCTGGCCTCGATCATGCGGTCGGCGAAGTCATCATGGCCCACGCCATTGAGCACGATGACATCCAGGGTGCCGATGCGCTTGATGTCTTCAGCGCGGGGCTCGTAGGCGTGCGGGTTGAACCCGGCCGGAATCAGCGGCACCACTTCAGCCCTGTCACCGACGATGTTTTTCACATAGCTGTAGTAAGGGTGCAGGGTGATGCCGATACGCAGCGGCTTGGCCAGGGGCGCGGGCGCGGTGTCGGCGCTGACCAGGGGAGACAGGCAAAGGGCGAACAGGCTGGCCAGCAACAAGGTGCGGCGGCGCAATACAGATGAAATCGACATGGCGAGCAGTCTTCTCTCAGGGCAAGCGGTGGGTTCAGTGGCGGTGCTGACGGGTAACCCCGGCATCGAATTGCGCGATCACTTGTTGCCAGCCACTCTGGTTGAGGGCGGCATCGTCAAGGTCGGCAGGGACACTGGCGCCGGGATTGCGGTTAAGCCACACGTCCGGTTGATCGCCAATGCGCAGCAGAAACGAGCCTGCCACTTCAGGGCTGGGGCTCAGGCCCAGGTACGCCTGCTCGCCGAGCAACTGCCAGGCGTGGTTGCCACGGCTCACCGAACTGGCGTCTTGGGCAAAGGGCGCGAAGCCTTCTTCGGCCAGTTGCGCGGGTTGGGGCAGGGCGGCGGACTCTTCGCGCAGCAGCAGGATTTCGTCCAGGGTGACCCGCAGATCGGCATAGATCCCTTGTTCGGCGGCATTCAGGTCGCGGCGCGCATCCAGCTGATGGGCCGCCACCGACGTCACCTCGCTGGATTCATGACGCCAGGCCACCACCGAGCCGGCCACGGTCACAATCAGCAGGCACAACAGCAGCACATACAGGGTTTCATGCCCCGCCCCGGCCGGGCGTACGACTTGAGTACTCATGGGGCCTCGATATCGGCTTGGTCGATTTCAACGATATGGCCGGGGCCGGCGTCGAAGAGCACATAAAACTCGGCATCCGGACGTTTGAAGGTCAGGGTCGAATCGGCCCCCAGCTTGCCGGGTACCAGGATGGTTTCGTCGTAGCCGATCACGTCCAGGGTCACCCCCGGTGCGCCGCTGCCATCAGAAAACCCGCCGGTGCAGCGGATTTGTCCGTCTTCAATGGCCTTGCATTCGCACATCGGGTTGTGGGCCTGTGCCTGGCTGCAAACGCCGATCAAGGCGATCAGGGCCGTTGCCAGGGCAGGTGTTTTAAACAGGTGCGCATGCATTATTTCGCTCCTCGTTGGGCCAGCCAGGCGAGGGTTGCCGGTGAGGCCTGGCTCAGGGGAATGGCGGCCTGGTGCATGGAGCCGTCCCACCCTTCGAGGGTGATCCACAGCTCGGCATCGGCCTTGGTGCGTTCCGGGATGGGCAGGGTGGCGCCCATGCGATAAGGCGTGCCGAAGAAAATCACCCCGGCGGCACGCAGGCTGCGCGGTTTGCCGATACGCAGGTAGGCGGCCTTGACCTGATCGATGCAGGTGTCACACAGGGCCGCGTTAAAACTTTTCATATAACCTGCCGGGCCATCGGGGCGTGGGGCCTCGTTGCGCAACTCGGCCAGTTGCAGGCTCCAGGGGCCGACCTGCACGGTGCCGATGTCGCGCTCGCCCAGGCCGCTGTCGCCGCGAAACAGGGAAGCGTCGGCAAAGTACTTGGGCATAAAGCCCAGCGGCACCAGTAACAGCAGGACATTGATGTGAAAGCGCCATTTGTGCCACAGCCGGCTCAGGGTGGACGCAGGCTGTGCAGCCGCTGCCTTGCTCATACATTGGCCTCTTCGTGCTGTGGTTTATGCGCCGAGACGGCGGCTGCCCGCCGGGGTTTTTCGCTGCGTTTGAGGGCATTGGCGGTGGCCAGGGCCGTACGTTTGGTCCAGATCAACAGGCCGCTCAACACCATCATGCTGAGAATCAGGCCGAAGAAGAACCAGATCAGCTTGACCCACAACCCGCCAAAATCGCCGGTGTGCAGCGGGCGCATGGACTCGGTCACCAGCTCCAGCCCGGAGCGGTCGGCAATCATCCGTGAGCCTTCGATTGCGCCGTTGTACGGGTTGATGTCGGCAGTCTGGAACAGCAGCGGGTACCAGCCCGGGCCGCCCACCTCGATATGCCCGTAGGCATTGCTCGGCAGGCTGACAAAGCTGGCTTCCAGCCCCGGGATGTTGTCGGCGGCAATCTTGACCGCCTGATCGAGGCTGATCTGCGGTGCTGGCTTGCCGTCCGGCATAAGCGGCACATCCTGGCGGGCCACAACCGGCGGGTTGCCTGCGGTCGAGATGGAGATCTGGTTATCGAACATGAAAGCCTGGATCAGGAACCACAGGCCGGTGATGGAAATCACTGCAATAAACCAGATCGACCAGATGCCGCACAGGCGATGAAAATCCCCCCAAAAAATCCGCGCCCCGTGTTTGAAACGCAGGTTGGGCTTGAAAAAGCCTTTCCAGAACTTCTTGTAGACCACCAGCCCGGTGATCAGCGATGCCAGCAGCGGCAGGCCGAGGAATGACACCAGGTACCAGCCCCAGCTATAGCCGTTGGTAAAGGGCACCAGCCACCAGCCGTGGAGGGCGCGGGTAAAGGCCTTGAAGTCAAAGCTGGGGCTTTCGCCCTGGATCACCCCGGTATAGGGACTGATATACAACGATGGCGAGCGGCCGTCCGGGTACACCACGCTGGCCACCAGGGCAAAGTGCGACTCGTCCGGGCGGCTGATCGACTGTACGGCCAGCGTCGGTTCGGCCTTGTGAATGGCGCTCAGTACCTGCTCGTAAGTCAGCAGGGGTGCATCATCGGCCGGTTGTGTGGCACGGGCCTCGGGGGTGGCCAGCCAGACGATCTCCTGGCTGACCACAGCCAGCGTGCCGGTCACGCAGACAATCAGCACAAAGAACCAGATGGGCAGGGTCATCCAGCTGTGAACCAGGAACCAGAGTTTTGAACGGGATTTTTTGGACATGGGAAACGGCAAACTCGCGGCGGGGCGGGTGTGTAATCGCCATTGAGAAGCGACTGCTTATCCATGTAGGACGGATGAGAAGAGCAAAACCCGAAGCTAGATATGTAAAAAATTGTTTCTTGTTCTCATTCGCCTGTAGCAGCTGACGAGCGGAGCGAGGCTGCGTTCGGCGGCGCAGCCGTCGTGAAGTCAAGCGCCTCGGTGTGTCAGGTAGATTGAGTGTTCAGGTTTTACGACGGCTGCGCCGCCGAACGCAGCCTCGTTCCTTCGGCAGCTGCTACAAGTGCCAGTATCACCCTAGCGACCGACCCTGCTTCCAATACCCCATCAAGGTCAGGCCCGAACGGTCCATGCCGCACTCGTGGACGAAAAACCGCCTGATCGCCATCACCGCCATCGATTCCCCTGCTACCCAGGCATAAAACTCATTGTGTTTGGCGCTGGCCCGATCCCACAGGCGCTGGTTATCCAGATCCAGCTCTTGCAGTTCAGCGCACGCCCGGGCCTGCATGCGTCTGGGCGGCAGGCTGGCCAGTTCGCGGGCGGCCAGGAGCATGCCATCGCCATGCTGTTTGCCCAGGCTGGCACGCGGCAACCAGTGCACCTTGGTGTTCGGGCCACAGAGCAAGGGCTGGCAGTCGGCTTCTTGAGGAACTTCAATAAAGGCCTGGACCTGGGGGGTGTCGGGGTGCAGGGCAAGTTCTTCAAGGATGCCGGCAATGGCTGGCAGCGCAGTTTCGTCGCCGATCAGCAACAGTTTGCGCATGCCTTGCGGTGGCTGCCATTCATAGCCACCGGGGTCGTCGGTGCAGGCTGCATTGGGCGCTGCGATCTGCAGGCGATCCCCCGCCCTGGCCTGGCTAGCCCAGCGTGTGGCAGGGCCGGTGACGCCGTGGAGGACGAAGTCGATATCCAGTTCGCCGGCCTCTGTGCGCAGGTTGCGAAGGGTGTAGGAGCGCATGGGTGGCACTGACTCGGGGCTCATATCCCGCAGGGGCGCTCGCCAGTCGCTCTGTTTGGGCAGGTTGGCGGTGGCGCCGTTGGCGCTGGGGAACAGTAGCTTGACCCGTTGGTCGGGTGCCAGGGTGCGCATCAGCGCCACATCGCTACCGCTGAACACAAAGCGCGTCAGTGACGGGCTCAAGGTGATGCGGTGCTTGAGCTGGATATCGAACAGACGATATCCCGCAGGCTTGCTCAGACGATTGCGCAGGTTTTGCACCAGGGTGGCAGCGGTGGACATAACAGCACCTCAATAGCAGGAGTCGTCTTGTATAACGAGCCATTGCGCGCCGAATTTAAGGGGCTGGGGGTTAGGCACCGAACCCGATCTGTGCAATCAGCCACAGGTTGGCGCAACTGATGACTGCAAACAGAAACCACGCCAGCAGCCGCGTCGGCAGTCGGTTGGCGAACGGGCCCATAAGTCGTTTGTCGCTGGTCATGCGGATCAGCGGGTACAGGGCAAATGGCAGTTGCAGGCTGAGTACCACCTGGCTGAGGATCAGCAGCTTGCCCACCGCATCGTCGCCCATCAGCCACACGCCCAGGAATACAGGCACCAGCGCCAGCCCGCGGGTGATCAGGCGCCGTTGCCAGCAGGGAATCTTCAGGTTCAGATAGCCCTCCATGATCACTTGCCCGGCAATGGTGCCGGTGAATGTCGAGCTTTGCCCCGAGGCCAGCAATGCCACGCCGAACAGGATGCTGGCCATGGCCCCGCCCACCAGCGGGTCGAGCATGCGGTAGGCGTCCTGGATCTCGACCACGTCGGTATTGCCGGTCTGGTGGAAAGCGGCCGCAGCGAGGATCAGGATGGCGGCATTGACCAGCAGCGCCAGGGCCAGGGAACCGATGGTGTCGATGCGTGAAAGGCGTACGGCATCCAGTTTGCTGGCGTAGTCGCTGCCGGTCAGGCGTGTCTGGACGATGGAGCTGTGCAGGTACAGGTTGTGCGGCATCACGGTGGCGCCAATGATGCCGATGGCGATGTACAGCGGTGCTGCGTCGCTGATGGCCGACAGTGACGGTTTGAAGCCCTCGAACACGTCGGGCCAGTAAGGTTTGATCAGTACCAGTTCGACAAAAAAACAACCGACGATAGTCATCACCAGCGCCAGCATGATCGCTTCAAGTCGGCGAAATCCCCTCCCTTGCAAGGCCAGCACCAGCAAGGTGTCGAAGGCAGTGAGGGCGATGCCGGTGGTCAGCGAGCAGCCCAGCAACAGATGGAACGCCAGCGCGCAGCCGAGTACTTCGGCCAGGTCGGTGGCGATGATCGAGATTTCCGCCAGCAGCCATTGCACCCGCGCCGAGCGCTTGCTGTAGCGCTCGCGGCACAGCTGCGCCAGATCGCGGCCGGTGGCGATGCCAAGGCGCGAACACAGGCATTGCACGGCCATACCCGCGAGGCTGGCGAGCAGTACCACAAACAGCAGGTGGTAGCCGTAACGTGAGCCGGCTTCGATGGCGGTGGCCCAGTTGCCGGGGTCCATATAGCCGATGCTGATCAGCAGGCCGGGCCCGGCAAAGCGCAGCACGCGCCTGAAAAACGGCGCGCTGGCGTCGACGGGCACGCTGCCACTGACTTCGGAGGGGCAGAAGGGCGCAGTGGCGGTTGTTGGCAGGCGGAATTTCAAGCGCAGGCTCCGGGTCAGGCAGGGTGGGGCAATGGCACCGGGGTGAGAACGGGTTTGCCGGCAAAAAACGCCCGCAGGTTATCGACCACCAATTGCACCGTGGCTTCGACCGCGTCGGGTGACTGGCCGGCCACATGCGGGGTCATGACCACATTGCCGAGGGTTTTCAGCGGGTCGGGTACCAGGGGTTCGTCTTCAAACACATCCAGCCCGGCCCCGGCGATTTTGCCGGCGGTCAGGGCGCTGATCAGCGCCTGGGTATCGACCACACTGCCGCGGGCAATATTGATCAGGTAGCCCTCGCTGCCCAGGGCGTCCAGCACACGGGCGTTGACCAGGTGATGGGTGGCGCTGCCACCGGGGGTGGCGATCATCAGGAAATCCACCGCAGCGGCCAGTTCCAGCACGCTGGCACAGTAGGTATAAGGCGAGTCGGGATGCGGCTGGCGGCTGTGGTAGCGGATGCTCATGTCAAAGCCGTGGGCCGCTCGTTTGGCGATGGCAGCGCCGATGGCGCCGAGGCCGATAATGCCCATGCGTTTGCCCGACAGTGACGGCTGGCGCACCTTGACCCATTCATTGCGGCGGATGCTGGCGTCGGCCTGGGGGATGCCGCGCACCACGGACAACAGCAGCGCCATGGCGTGGTCGGCAACCGATGAAGCATTGGCCCCGGCGCCAAAGGTCACGGTAATGCCCTGGTTGCTGGCGGCCTGCAAATCGACCTGTTCGAAGCCGGCGCCGATCACGCAGATGATTCTGAGCTGGGGCAGGGCGGCCATTTCATCGGCTTGCAAGCCCAGCGGGCCGCGAGTCAGCACGGCGTCGATGCGGGCGCCGTGTCGGGCTATGGCTTCGGCGCGGCTGGCGGGGGTGGGCGCAAGGATCAACTCGTAGCCCTGATTCTCCAGCATATGCAGGTAATCGTTAACGCTCTCTACCAGCACCAGCACAACGTGGGGCATAGGTCTCTCCAGCCAGGGGATGTCGGGAATAAGCCGAGATTAACACCGGTATAGGCTGTTTTTCCCCGTATCAATTCGATACAAACGCTCTATTACAGCTTTTTTCAACCGTGTGGCGGCCGGGCTGAGTCCTGTACTGGAGCCGGGCCGGGTCGGCCTGTTACCATTCGCCCTTTGTTTTATCTTCACTTCGAGACCGCCCATGACCACCGTTCGCACGCGCATTGCGCCATCGCCTACTGGCGACCCCCACGTCGGCACCGCTTACATTGCTTTGTTCAACTACTGCTTTGCCAAGCAGCATGGCGGCGAATTTATCCTGCGGATCGAAGATACCGACCAACTGCGCTCGACCCGCGAGTCCGAGCAGCAGATCTACGATGCCCTGCGCTGGCTGGGTATCACCTGGAGTGAAGGCCCGGACGTCGGCGGCCCGCACGGCCCGTACCGTCAGAGCGAACGTAGCGACATTTACAAGAAATACACCCAGCAACTGGTGGATATGGGCCATGCGTTCCCGTGCTTCTGCACGAGTGAAGAGCTGGACCAGATGCGCGCCGAGCAAATGGCCAAGGGCGAGACCCCGCGCTACGACGGTCGTGCGCTGCTGTTGTCCAAGGAAGAAGTGGCTGAACGCCTGGCCGCTGGCGAACCTCACGTAATCCGCATGAAAGTGCCGACCGAGGGCGTCTGCGTGGTGCCGGACCTGCTGCGCGGTGACGTTGAAATCCCGTGGGACCGCATGGACATGCAAGTCCTGATGAAAACCGATGGCCTGCCGACCTACTTCCTGGCCAACGTGGTCGACGATCACCTGATGGGCATCACCCACGTACTGCGTGGCGAAGAGTGGCTGCCATCGGCACCCAAACTGATCCTGCTGTATGAATACTTCGGCTGGGAACAACCGCAGCTGTGCTACATGCCGCTGCTGCGCAACCCGGACAAGAGCAAGCTGTCCAAGCGCAAGAACCCGACTTCGGTGACGTTCTACGAGCGCATGGGCTTTATGCCTGAAGCGATGCTCAACTATCTGGGCCGCATGGGCTGGTCGATGCCGGACGAGCGCGAGAAGTTCTCGCTGCAGGAAATGGTCGACAACTTCGACTTGAGCCGTGTATCGCTGGGCGGGCCGATTTTCGACGTTGAAAAGCTGTCCTGGCTCAATGGCCAATGGCTGCGTGATTTGCCGCTGGACGAGTTCGCCAGCCGCGTACAGCAATGGGCGCTGAACCCCGAGTACATGATGAAAATCGCGCCGCTGGTACAGGGCCGTGTCGAGACGTTCAGCCAGATTGCACCGCTGGCCGGGTTCTTCTTCTCCGGCGGCCTGCAACTGGATGCCAAGCTGTTTGAGCACAAGAAGCTGTCCAACGAGCAAGTGCGTCAATTGATGCAGTTGATCCTGTGGAAGCTGGAAAGCCTGCGTCAGTGGGAAAAGGACGCCATCACCGGCAGCATCCAGGCCGTGGTTGAAAGCCTGGAGTTGAAGCTGCGTGATGCCATGCCGCTGATGTTTGCCTCGATCACGGGGCAGGCCAGCTCTGTGTCGGTGCTGGACGCCATGGAAATCCTGGGGCCGGACCTGACCCGTTTCCGTCTGCGTCAGGCGCTGGACCTGCTGGGTGGCGTGTCCAAGAAAGAAAACAAAGAGTGGGAAAAGCTGTTTAACGCGATTGGTTAACAGGGCGTAAAAAACCGTAGCAGCTGCCGAAGGAACGAGGCTGCGTTCGATTGCGAAGCAATCGTAAAATCTAAATGCACGGTTTTTCAGTCAAATCGAGCATTCTGCATTTACGACGGCTATGCCG
This sequence comes from Pseudomonas sp. TWR1-1-3, assembly GCF_049896805.1. Lineage (NCBI taxonomy): Bacteria > Pseudomonadati > Pseudomonadota > Gammaproteobacteria > Pseudomonadales > Pseudomonadaceae > Pseudomonas > Pseudomonas sp. TWR1-1-3. The sequence continues at coordinate 187,344 of NZ_JAFCUZ010000001.1, forward strand.
CCGGACGCAGCCTTCGGCAGCTGCTACAAGGTTTTGGTTGGGGTTTGGCCCCGTATTTACGGGGTATGAAGGGTAAGTGGTTGTTCTCACGGCAAATTTTTTTAAAAAAGTTTAAAAATAAGTTTGACAGCCTACCGATCCAGTCTTAATATGCGCCCCGTCAACACAGCAACACGAAACAAGCAGAACGCAACACGGCAACACCCAAGACTGAAAGTTTGGGGCTATAGCTCAGCTGGGAGAGCGCTTGCATGGCATGCAAGAGGTCAACGGTTCGATCCCGTTTAGCTCCACCAAATTTACTGTTCAATGCCTGGCCACACCGGTATTGAATCGACCAGCACTCAGTGCTGGTCAAGTTAGAAGGTTTGTGTCCCCTTCGTCTAGTGGCCTAGGACACCGCCCTTTCACGGCGGTAACAGGGGTTCGAGTCCCCTAGGGGACGCCAGTTTTACAGAAGCAGCACTTCGGTGATGCTCCGCCGCCAGGCGATAAATCGGGGCTATAGCTCAGCTGGGAGAGCGCTTGCATGGCATGCAAGAGGTCAACGGTTCGATCCCGTTTAGCTCCACCAATTTACAGTTCAATGTCGGGCCACACTGGCATTGGATCGATCAGCACTCAGCGCTGATCACTGTTAGAAGGGTTTGTGTCCCCTTCGTCTAGTGGCCTAGGACACCGCCCTTTCACGGCGGTAACAGGGGTTCGAGTCCCCTAGGGGACGCCACGATTACCCGCTTTGCGGGATTTATAAGGGTCATTCGATTATTGAATGACCCTTTTGTTTGTCTGCAGTTTTTTAATTCCAGCTCTTCAAGTTTCCCGTCGCCCCCTCTGCGTTACACTGCGCTCCTTATTTATGTACAGGGAGACAAGGCATGAGTTGGGATTTGGCAGCGCCGTTTATCATTGACCTGCAGGTGCAGGCCGAAGACATTGACGGGTTTGGTCATGCCAATAACGCGTCCTATGTGGTCTGGCTGGAACGCTGCGCCTGGCGCCACTCGCAGCGCCTGGGGCTGGACCTCACCGAGTACCGTCGCCTCGACCGCGCCATGGCGGTCTCCCGTCATGAAATCGACTATCTTGCCAGCGCCTACGAAGGCGATGAGCTGCAGCTAGCCACCTGGATTGTCGATTGTGACCAGCGCCTGCGCATGACCCGTCACTTTCAATTGGTGCGCCCCTGCGATGGTGTGACCCTGTTGCGTGCCCAAACCACCTTTGTCTGCATCGAACTGTCCACGGGCAAGGCCAGGCGCCTGCCGCCCGAGTTCCTTGACGGTTATGGCCCGGCTGTCGTGACGGCCTGACCGTCAGCGCCTGCGCATACCGATTGCCCGCAGAACCGCGTAAACTGCCGCACGTTTTTCATGAGAGTCACCCATGCAAATTGCTTTGGCGCCGATGGAGGGGTTGGTCGACAACATCCTGCGTGATGTCCTGACCCGCACCGGCGGTATTGATTGGTGTGTGACCGAATTTATTCGGGTCACCGAACGGCTTTTGCCCGAAGCCTACTTCCATAAACTCGCTCCCGAGTTGCAGTACGGTGCGCAAACGCGTTCCGGCGTGCCGCTGCGCGTGCAGTTGCTGGGCTCGGACCCGGCGTGCCTGGCCGATAACGCGGCATTGGCCTGTGAGCTGGGCAGCGGGGTGATCGACCTCAATTTTGGTTGTCCGGCCAAGACCGTGAACAAGTCCCGTGGCGGGGCAGTGTTGCTCAAGGAGCCCGAACTGCTGCACGCCATCTTGCTGCAAGTGCGTCGCACCGTGCCTGCGCATATTCCGGTCACCGCCAAGATGCGCCTGGGCTTCGACACGCCCGACAGCGCCAATGAGTGCGCAATCGCCCTGGCCGAAGGCGGCGCCAGCCAGATCGTGGTGCATGCGCGGACCAAAATGGATGGCTACAAGCCGCCTGCGCATTGGGAATACATTGCCCAGGTGCAGGAAGCGGTCAAGGTGCCGGTGTTTGCCAATGGCGATATCTGGTCGGTTGAAGATTGGCGTCGTTGCCGCGAAATCAGTGGCGCTGAAGACATCATGCTCGGCCGTGGCCTGGTGTCGCGCCCCGATCTGGCCGCGCAAATTGCCGCTGCCCGCGCCGGTGTTGAGGTAGTGCCGATGACCTGGGCCGATTTGCAGCCCATGATCCGCGACTTCTGGGCTCAGGCCGAGGCCCAGCTGACCCCGCGCTCGGCACCGGGGCGGCTCAAGCAGTGGCTGGCAATGTTGACCCGCAACTATCCTGAAGCGGTGGTGTTGTTCAATGCCATGCGTCGTGAAACAGACTGTGAGAAGGTCCGGCACATGGTCAACAACCCGCCTGTCGATGTGGCTTGAAGCGTCTGAAAAAAATTTCAAAAAAAGCCTTGAAATGGTTTTGACGGTCCCTATCTAAGGGGTACGCGATGCCGAAACCGGGTCGCGTAACAAAATCTCGCTGAAATCAGGAGGATGAAATTATGAGCAACGCTTTTTCAATGGCGCCACTGTTCCGTAATTCTGTCGGCTTTGACCGTTTTAGTGATTTGTTTGAAACCGCACTGCGCAACGATTCAAGCGGCGGCTACCCACCTTACAACGTTGAAAAACGGGGTGAAGACAGCTACCGCATCGTGGTAGCAGCTGCAGGCTTCCAGCAAGATGATCTGGACCTGCAAGTAGAGAAAGGTGTGCTGAGCGTCAGCGGCAGCAAACGCGAAAGCACCAGCGAAGAAGGCGTGACCTTCTTGCATCAAGGTATTGCACAGCGGGCATTCAAATTGTCCTTCCGCCTTGATGATCATATCGAGATCAAAGGCGCAAACCTGAGCAATGGTTTGCTGAGCATCGACCTGCAGCGGGTGGTGCCGGAAGAGGCAAAAGCCAAACGCATCCCGATCAATGGGGATTCGCAGCCTGCTCTGCAAAACTGATCTGAGCATGTGCCAGGCAAGAACCCCGTCCAGGTGACGGGGTTCTTTCTATCCGCAGTTTGTAACGAGCAGTACGCAGGCATTTGTCCCCGATCCTCTCCCCGGGGCAAGTGCCTGCATTTCATCTCACCCGCACTTCTTCACTTACCCGCCTGACCTGCTGTCAGCTGGTTTTTCTGCAGGTTTTTTTCGGCTTTGTAGCGCAGGGCTACGTCGGGCACACCGCCACTTTTGCCAGTTTCCACCCAGTTGCGAATTCGACCGGCATCGGCGAAGTGGGTGTACTTGCCAAAGGCATCCAGAATGACCAGGGACACCGGGCGCCCACCCATTTCAGTCACCAGCACCAGGCAATGACCGGCCTGATTGGTAAAGCCGGTCTTGGTGATCTTGATATTCCATTTGTCTTTTCTGACCAGGTGATCGGTGTTGCTGAAACCCAGGCTGTAGTTGGGTTTGCGGAACGCCACGGTCTTTTCCTTGGTGGTGCTCAACTGGCTGAGCATCGGGTAATGCCGCGCCGCTGCCAGCAGCTTGCTCAGGTCGCGGGCAGTGGATACGTTGTGGATCGACAACCCGGTCGGCTCAACATAGTGAGTGCTCATCATGCCCAGGCTTTTGGCCTTGGCATTCATCGCCGCGATAAAGGCTACATAACCCCCCGGATAGTGGTGGGCAAGGCTGGCTGCTGCCCGGTTTTCCGAAGACATCAGGGTGATCAGCATCATTTCGTGACGCGACAGCTCGCTGCCGATTTTTACCCGCGAAAACACGCCCTTCATCTCCGGGGTGTCGCTGATATTGACCGAAATGGATTCGTCCATCGACTGCTTGGCATCCAGCACTACCATGGCGGTCATCAATTTGGTGACGGAGGCAATTGGCACGATGGCGTCAGGGTTGCTGGCAAAAATCACTTTGTTGGTTTGCAGGTCGATCAGCAGCGCACTGCCTGAGGCGATGTGCAGTTGCGAGGTATCCCGTGGGGCCGAAGTGCTTTCAGCCGCTGCGGCGATTGAAGAAGCACTGGTGCCTGCCAGAACTAAACACAGGCTCAAAATGGAAAAATGAATTTTCACGCAGAATGACTCAAGAAGGGTTGGGAAGTACCGGGCTGCAACGGCTGTTATACACATGACGTTACATTTAGTCAGTATGGATCAGTGGCGGCAGAAATGCCTGATTTTGCAGAGGTTTGTCAGAGAAAATCCGAATATACCGGTAAAAAGGTTGGGTGCCGCGGCGAGCCTAGCAGGAGGATGCTGTTGGTTGGCTGAACGGACTGGAGGCTTTGAAGTGCAGGCAGGCAGAGCCTGGTGCGCCACCTGCGAGGGCTTGGCCTCGCAGGCGTGCGTGCTTACGATTCCGGTTGATAATGCAGCAAGTCCCCCGGCTGACAATCCAGTGCGATGCAAATGGCTTCCAGGGTTGCCAGCCTGATGCCCTTTACTTTCCCTTGCTTGAGCAGTGACAGGTTCTGCTCGGTAATGCCCACCCTGTGCGCCAGGTCCTTGGATTTGACCTTGCGCATGGCCAGCATGACGTCCAGCTTGATCTCGATCGGCATTTTGGCCTCTTAAACGAACTGCTGATTTTCCCGCGCCAACGAACACGCCTTGTACAGGCTGCGGGCGATGATCATAAGGGAAGCCGAGAGGAACAAGGCAACAAGATGCGACGGCTCGAAGCTGATCGTGAGCAAGCGCTCGCCCGCAGGCCGCAAAATGGTGATCCAGACACTCATGACCGGGGTTAACAGGAGGCTGGCCAGCACCCATATAGAAACGCTTTTACCCACTTTACCCAGCAACTCGGCAGATTCGGTCGAGAAATACTCGCCCTTGCTGTAGGCCAGAAACAGGCTGCGCAGGGCCAGCAAGCCTTTGGCGAGTATCAGCAGGGGGATGCTGGACAGGGTTATGGCACCAGCAACCTGCCACCAGGGCATCAACGGGATGTCGGCCTGCAGTGTTTCGGTCATGGCGCTCAGGTTGAACCCGCCCACATAAGTGCCTATGGCGTTGGGGAAAATCCAGTAAGCGATATTGGCCAGCAACATACCCGCGACAAGTGCCAGCGTGGTTGTGGCCAGGATGCGGCTGCGATTGGCAAGGGGATCGGTTTTCATCGAACAGTCCTTCTGGTTCTGCTTGTGGTTGTAAAAAGCCCGGAATCTGCCCAGGGAAAGCGTATTGCCCTGCGCAGTGAAACTATCGTATTGCGATAAAAAATTACTGTAAAACGATAATATCACCCTCTGTATTAACAAATATTTCCACTGTGCCGATTAGGCAGGGCAGTGCAATTGTGTAAAATGCCGGCCCCTTGAAATTGACCGGTCGGCCTGATGACTCCTGAAGCGTTAACCACCCTGCACCAGCACTTATTGACTGCACTGCAGGCTGTGCCTGCTGAAACCCGGCGTTTGTTCCATGGGCGTGGACGTTGCTGGCCCGGGCTTGAGCAGTTGACGGTGGACTGGTTGCAAGGCGTGGTGCTGGTTTCTCTATTCAAGGAGCCCGAAGCCCTGCAACTGGCTGCACTCAAGCAACTGCTGCAGGCCATTGTTCAGTCAGCCGCGTGGCAGGCCAGCGGTGCACACACACTGGTGCTGCAACATCGCTATACGCTGCAAAGCGACACCGAGTGGCTGGTGGGCGAGGCAATTGACGAGTGGACGCTGACTGAAGGCGGATTGCGCTATCGCGTGGACCTGGGCCGCAAACAGAACAACGGCCTGTTCCTGGACATGCGTTATGGTCGTGACTGGGTAAGGGCCAATGCCGGGGGCAAGCGAGTGTTGAACCTGTTTGCCTATACCTGCGGTTTTTCAGTGGCCGCCATAGAAGGCGGCGCGCAGCATGTGGTCAACCTCGACATGTCCCGTGCGGCCCTGAGCCGTGGCCGCGACAACCATCGCCTGAACGGGCATGACATGAGCAAGGTGACGTTTCTGGGTCATGAGCTGTTCAAGTCCTGGGGCAAGGTGAAAAGCACCGGGCCTTACGATCTGGTGATCATCGATCCGCCGTCATTTCAGAAAGGCAGCTTTTTGCTGACCAAGGACTACCAGCGCGTGGTGCGCCGCCTGCCGGAGTTGCTCAGTGAAAATGGCACTGTACTGGCGTGCATGAATGACCCGGCACTGGGTTCGGATTTTTTGATCGATGGCGTGACCCGTGATGCGCCAAGCCTGCGTTTTGTTCAGCGCCTGGACAACCCGCCGGAGTTCCCGGACGCCGATGTCGAGTGCGGCCTCAAGGCGCTGGTGTTCAGGCAGGGCGTTTGACAGGCGAAAAAAAGCCCGCAGGGGAGGTGCGGGCAAGGGGTTCATTGAATGAGCAATGAGCGCAGCGAATATACCGCTCGTTGCGTTCGAAGACTGTGAAACAAAATTCATGGTTCTGCGGGTGCTCGTGACCGTAGCAGCTGGCGCAGGAACAAGGCTGCGTCCGGCGGCGAAGCCGTTGTAAAGTCAGAACACAGGTTTTTACAGATAAACCGCATGCTCAGGTTTTACGATCGCTTGGCAATCGAACGCAGCCTCGTTCCTTCGGCAGCTGCTACGCAGGGGTTATTTGGTACGCGACGACTCAAACAGGAACCACACGCGGCGCTCGGCCTCGTCGATCCAGTTTTCCAGCAGGCTGGTAGTCGCCACATCGCCCAGCTCGGAGCACATGTCGTGAGTCTCACGCATATAGGCGGCCAGCTGGATATTGTCTTCGCGCAGTTCTGCCAGCATGTCTTCCGGCGTCACGAAGTCGGCGTCGTTGTCCAGCAGGCGTTGCAGCTTCTTGATGTGGCCGATGGAGCGGATTGTGGTGCGCCCCAGCTTGCGCACACGCTCGGCGATGGCATCGGTGGTCGCGTAGATCTGGTCAGCCTGCTCGTCGAGCAGCAGGTGGAAATCACGGAAGTGCGGGCCGGACATGTGCCAGTGGAAATTCTTGGTCTTCATGTAGATGGCGAAGGTGTCTGCGAGCAGCGCGTTCACTTCGGCTGCGATATCGATACAGGCTTTTTCGCTCAGTGCCGTAGGTGTCCGCAGATCGGCCTTTCTGCTTTCCTTGGCGGATTTCAGGTCTTTCATGGTGGTTCCTCGTGGCAGCGGTTGATCGGAATTAACGTCTCTTGAATGCGGCTGACTAAAGACCAGGTTTGCTCTCTCGTCAAACGCGGCGGGCTGTTTTCACGCGGGCCGCGTCAAGTTATGAGGGCAGCAGAGCAAGATCGTTCAAGACTTTTTACCTTGATGTTGCGACCCTTTGCCGCTGCTTACTGCCGGAATGTTTTTGATGCCTGATGCCCTTGCTCGAACCGCGTTTATGCGCGGCGCAATTGCCTGCCTGCCGCTGACCCTGGCGTGTGCCCCCTGGGGGCTGCTGGCCGGTTCCACCGCAATCGATGCCCAGCTGACCTCCGCGCAAAGCCAGGGGCTGTCACTGTTTGTGTTTGCCGGTGCGGCGCAACTGGTTGCCATTGGCATGATCAAGGGCGGTGCCAGTGCGATTTCGATTCTGGTCACCACCTTGCTGCTGACTTCGCAACACTTGCTCTATGCCATGCACTTGCGCCCACTGGTGGCGCCGCTCGAGCCCAAATGGCGCTTCGGGCTGGGCTTTTTGCTCACCGATGAGTTCTTTGCCCTGGTCAGCCCCTTCGACCAGAACACCTTCAATCGCTGGTATGCCCTGGGTGTGGGGCTGTGCATGTATGTGGGCTGGAATATTTTCACCCTGCTGGGCGTGGTGCTGGGCAAGAGCATCCCGGGGCTGGATCAGCTAGGGCTGGAGTTCTCGATCGCGGCCACCTTTATCGCACTGATTACCCCGGTGGTGCGCAATACCCCGACCGTGGTCTGCGTGGCGGTCTCTTTGTTCACGGTGGTGGTGTTCAGTCACTGGCAGTGGGAGTCGGCGATTGTGCTGGCCGGGTTGGCGGGTATGGTCGCGGGCTATGCCTGCAAGCGGCTGGGAGGGTACTGGGCATGATCTGGGCAATTATTGGCGGGATGACGCTGATCCTGTTTTTCAACCGCTACCTGTTTCTGGAGCCACGCTTGCCGATTCGCCTGAATCGCGGGGTGAAGGAGTTTTTGGGCTTTGCCGTACCGGGGATGCTGACGGCGATTTGCGGGCCGATCATTTTCGTCAAGGACCATCAGTTGGATCTGAGCCTGGCCAACCCCTACCTGCTGGCCGGGTTGTGCGCCATCGGGCTGATGCTGTGGAGCCGCAATGTGCTGCTCAGTGTCGCGTTGAGTGTGGCGCTGTTTTATCTGTTTCGCTGGTGGCTTTGAGCTGGGCGGCGGCGCGCGAGGTAAACGGGCCGCTGACGGCAACGCCGTCACTGACCACATACCAGCATGCCAGCAGGCCGTCGGCACGCAGCGGGGCGGGAACGGCACTGCCGATCACCGACATGACATGAATCTTGGGCATACAGACCTCCTTCAACAATGGCGCTACCTTACGGGCTGTGCCGCTGCGCAAGAAATCATTGCGCGTGATAGTGGTCATTGATGTCGATGAGGTGTCAGTCAACCACCTGATCGAGCATGTGCATCACTTCCTGATCACTCAGCAGCCCTTCGCGAACCAGGTGCTGGGTCAGCAGGGAGAGCAGTTTGGCGGTGCGGTGACCTTCGAGCTGCTTGAGCTCGGTCAGAGTGTTGTACACCTTGCTGGAGGTGCAGAGCCCGACGATATGGTGCGGGTTTTGTGTAGGCATAAAGGTCGTCCTTGTTTTTATGAATGTGCCGATTGTTGCGCCAGCCAAGCTGCATGATGCCGCAGTCCGGGGCGTTACGGTGTCTTGTCCGCGACATTCACATGATCTATCCGGACCTGCCGGCAGCTGTCCAAGCCTGCCGGCTGCCAGCACCGGTTACCAGCGCGGCGGGCCGTAGTAACCCCGTGGCGGACCGTAGTACACCGGTTGCGGTCGACCGTAGTAGCCCTGATAGTAAACGGGCTGGGGCGGCTGGACATACACCGGTTGCGGTTGGTAATAAACAGGTGGGGCCTGTACGTAAACCGGCTGTGGCTGCACATACACCGGTTGCTGCACATACACCGGGCGCTGTTCGTGGCCAGCGATAACCGAGCCAACCACCGCGGCACCCACCACCGCGCCAAAAATTGCAGGCCCGGGGCCCCAGCCACCATGGGCCGATGCCTGCCCTGCAACAGCCAGGGTGCCGATAAGCAAAGCGATTTTGGGGATGCTACGCATCATGACGATTCCTCGAATTCCCGCCCCGACGATTCGGCCTGCACCAGACCGCAGTTAAACCCGGGGATAACATTAAGACCGTATTTATTTTAAAAACTGCGAAGCGTCCGGGTAAATTTTGTGTAAGGTCTGCGGGCGCTGAGACGATTCAGCGTTGGCGCTCCACTATGATCCAACAAAACTCCCGGTACGGCTTGTGCCGTCCATCTAAAAGCATTCAGCAAGGAGATGAGCATGCAAATGAATCCGGACAAAGACACACGACTGTGCATATCGTTGTCGGGTCGACCGGGTAATTTCGGGCTGCGTTTTCATAATCATCTATACGAACAACTGGGCTTGAACTTTTACTACAAGGCCTTCAGCAGCAAGGATCTGGCGGGCGCAGTGACCGGTATCCGGGCATTGGGCATTCGTGGTTGCGGCGTGTCGATGCCGTTCAAGGAGGCCTGCATCGAGCTGGTGGACGAACTGGACACGTCAGCCCGGGCCATTGCCTCGATCAACACCATCGTCAACACCGACGGCCACCTCAAGGCCTATAACACCGACTACATAGCCATTGCCCAACTGCTGGACAGCCATAAAGTACCCAAAGACACGACCTTTGCCCTGCGCGGCAGTGGCGGCATGGCCAAGGCGGTGGCATCGGCCCTGCGCGATGGCGGTTATCGCAATGGCCTGATCGTTGCGCGCAACGAGGCAACAGGGGCGGCGCTGGCGGCAAGTTGCGGTTATGAATGGCAGCCTGAGCTGGGCGAGCGCAGGCCGCACATGCTGATCAATGTTACACCTGTCGGCATGGCGGGCGGGGCCGAGGCCGATGATCTGGCTTTCGAGGCAGATGCCATTGATCGTGCGGATATTATCTTCGACGTGGTGGCGATCCCGGTTGAAACACCCCTGATCGTGCGCGGTCGGGCCCAGGGCAAGCAGGTCATCACCGGGCTTGAGGTTATTGCCATTCAGGCCCTGGAGCAGTTTGTGCTGTACACCGGTGTGCGGCCCACCGCCGAGCAGTTCCAGGCGGCCGTGGCATTCGCGCGCAGCTGATGGCGATTGGGGGCGAGTGAGCTCGCCCCCAAAACGCTTTTACTCCAGCTCTGCCAGACGGGCTTCGAGCGCTGCAATGCGCGCCTCAAGGGCTTCGAAACGCTCTATCGAGACTGCCTGCGCGCTTGAGCGTTCTGCAGGTTGCTGGCGTGCAGTCATGATGGTATCGATATCGGCCGGGTCGCCCAGGGCGTGCATGTAACGGTCTTCTCGCTGGCCGCTCTGACGCGGTACCAGCAGGGCCAGGTCGCGGGCAATCAGGCGTTCCAGCTGATGCTGGACCTGTTCGGTGTCTTCAAAGTCGTGCATGCGCGAACTGCGGGTCAGCAACTCGTTGAGGGTTTGCGGACCGCGCAGGAACAGCAGGCCCAGCAACACCACTTGCGCAGGCACCAGCTCCAGCGCCTTGTCGACCTTGTGTTCCCAGCGATCAGCGCGGCTGCCCATCACCAGGCGGGTAAAGCCACGCCCTTCGAGGGCGCGCAGGCTTTGCCCGACCTGGCCCTGGGTCAGGTTGAGCACCGGCTCGCGGCTGGTTTTCTGGTTGCACGCCAGCACCAGGGCATTGAGCGTCAGCGGGTAGGTTTCCGGGTTGGTGGCCTGTTTCTCGATAAGGGAGCCGAGAATACGGATCTCGGTACTGTTGAGCAGAGGTCCTGCGTCAGCATCGTTTGGTACCTGTTCTGAGAACTGATCAGCGGGAACGTCCATTTTCATCTCCAATTTGAGTAACCGTTGCCAGCGACCATTGTGGTGTTTTTTGCGCGGTAGAGCGACTGGCATGTCGCCCCGTCTGTGGCAGAGAGTCTTTTTGCGTGTCAGCGGTTAACCACTTTGGCAGGCAGCGCGATCACCAGCAGGCAGCTCACTAGCAGGCAACTGGCGAAGAACCACAAAGCGCCGGAACTGCTGCCCGTTACGTCGATGGCGATACCCATCAGGGAATTGCTCACCAGCCCTGCGATATTGGCCAGCGAACACGCGAGGGCGAAGCCGGTAGCGGCAGCACGGCCCTTGAGAAAGGTGGCCGGCAAGCTGAAAAACACCGGTACGGCGCCAATGATGGCGGCCGAGGCAATGGCAAACAGCAAAACGATCACAAGCAGGTTGTCGCTGAAAAAAGTGCTGGCTGCCATCGCGGCCGCGCCAATCACAAAGGGCACAATGATATGCCAGCGGCGTTCTCGATGGTGGTCGCTGCTGGCGCCAATCATCAGCATGCCGATCAGGGCTGCAACGCTGGGCAGGGCGGTGAGCAGGCCAATATGGAAGTTGTCGGCCACACCGGCGTTACGGATAAACGTCGGCATCCAGAATGCCATTGCGTAGGCGCTAAGCAGGATGGAGAAGTCGATACCCCCCAGCATCCAGATCTTGAGGTTAAAGAACCCGTCGCGAAAACTGTGCTTGCTGTTCTGGCCTTCGGCGTTGTCCTGGTGCAGTTGCTGTTCCAGTAACGCTTTTTCGTCGGCGTTCAGCCATTTTGCCGTGTGATGGCTGTCTGGCAGAACCCAAAAGGTCAGGATGCCCAGCAGTACGCTGGGGATCGCCTCAAGCACAAACAGCCACTGCCAGCCGCGCAGCCCCGCCGTATTGTCGAAGGCGACCATGATCCAGCCCGACAGTGGCCCGCCAACGACACTGGACAGCGGCATGCCGATCATAAACAGGGCAATGATGCGGCCCCGTCGCTGGGTCGGGAACCAGGTGGTCAGGTAATACAGCACCCCGGGCAGAAAACCGGCTTCGGCCACCCCCAGCAGAAAGCGTACAACATAGAACTGGGCAGGCGTGGTGACCAGCAGGGTGCAGGCCGAAAGCAGGCCCCAGCTGATCATGATCCGGGCTATCCAGACCCTGGCGCCGACTTTCTCCAGAAGCAGATTGCTGGGTACCTCGAACAGGATATAGCCGACAAAAAACAGCCCCGCCCCCAGGCCAAATGCCGTTTCGCTGAACTGCAGGTCACCTAGCATCTGCAATTTAGCGAAGCCGATATTGATCCGGTCCAGATAAGCGGCCAGATAACAGAAGCAGAGAAAGGGAATGAGTTTGCGGGTGATTTTGCGATAGAGCGCCTGGGTCGGGTCCGCTGCTGGAGCTGTAGAGGGATGAGCGGAGGGCATATGGGTGTCCAGGGGCTGAGCTTGGGGTTGATCTTCATACACCAGATGAGCGCTGGCGTGTCTATAATCGGCGCACATTGCATTCCTGCCCACAGACTGTCGAGACTTCCATGACTATCTCTCTGTACGCCGCTTCCGTTCCAGTGTTCAAACAAATGCTCAACGCCCTGAGCGGTGTGCTGGCCAAGGCTGAAGCTCACGCAACGGCCAAGAACATCGACCCGAGCGTGTTTTTGCAGGCGCGCCTGGCCCCGGACATGTTCCCGCTGGTGCGTCAGGTGCAAATCGCCGTTGATTTCACCAAGGGTGTTTCGGGCCGTCTGGCTGAAATCGAATTGCCGAAGTACGACGACAGCGAAGTGACCTTTGCCGACCTGCAAGCCTTGATCAGCAAAGTGCTGGCGTTTGTCGACGGGATCAAGCCTGAGCAAATCGATGGCAAGGAAGGCATCGAAATCATCACCCGTCAGGGCACGCCTAAAGAAAAACGCTTCACGGGCCAGGCTTACCTGCTGACCTACGGCCTGCCGCAGTTCTTCTTCCATGTGACCACGGCTTACGCGATCCTGCGCCACAATGGTGTTGAGATCGGCAAGCGTGACTACATGGGCGCGTTCTAATCAAGCGCACTGTGTCAGCGCCTTGGTCATTCAGACCTACCGGGTTGCAAGCATCGCAGGCAAGCGAGCTCCCACAGGTTCATTGGCACCCTCAGCGTCAGGTGCTGGCCTGATCCAGTGTGGCAGCGCCCCGGTTATTTAGACAGACCGAGTTGCAAGCATCGCAGGCAAGCCAGCTCCCACAGGTTCATTGGCACCCTCAACGCCAGGTGCTGGCCTGATCCACTGTGGGAGCGGGCTTGCTCGCGATGGCAGCGCCCCGGTTATTTAGACAGACCGAGTTGTAAGCATCGCAGGCTTGCCCGCCCACATGGCCTCAGCCCTGTTGCAGGGGCTTGTCTTCCTGGGCCATACAGGCCGCCGCAGTAAAGAGTACGTCGGTGGAGGAGTTGAGCGCGGTTTCCGCCGAGTCCTGCAGGATGCCGATAATGAAGCCCACGGCCACCACCTGCATGGCAATCTCGCTCGGGATGCCGAACAGGCTGCACGCCAACGGAATCAACAGCAGCGAACCGCCCGCCACACCCGATGCGCCGCAGGCGCAAATGGCTGCAACCACACTCAGCAAAATAGCCGTCGGAATATCGACCGCAATCCCCAGTGTATGCACGGCAGCCAGGCTCAACACGGTGATGGTAATCGCCGCGCCCGCCATATTGATGGTGGCCCCCAGCGGGATGGACACCGAGTAGGTGTCTTCATGCAGGCCCAGACGCTCGCTCAACGCCATGTTCACCGGAATGTTGGCCGCCGAACTGCGGGTGAAAAACGCGGTAATCCCGCTTTCGCGCAGGCACAGAAATACCAGCGGGTACGGGTTGCGACGCAACTTCCAGAACACGATCAGCGGGTTGACCACCAGCGCCACAAACAGCATGCAGCCAATCAACACCGTGAGCAGGTGCAGATAACCCAGCAGGGCACCGAAGCCCGAAGAGGCGAGGGTGGCAGCCACCAGGCCGAAAATGCCCAGCGGTGCAAAGCGGATAACTACGCGCACGATCAGGGTGACACCGTTGGACAGGTCATTGAGTACGGTGCGGGTAGTGTCGCCGGCATGACGAATGGCAATGCCCATGCCGATGGCCCACGCCAGGATGCCGATAAAGTTGGCATTCATCAGTGCGCTGACCGGGTTGTCGACCACACTCAACAGCAGGCTTTGCAGTACCTCGCTGATACCCCCGGGGGCGGTAATGGCGATGTTCTCGGTGGCCAGAACCAGATTCGACGGGAACAGCATGCTGGCGATAACGGCCACGACAGCAGCAGCAAAGGTGCCGAACAGGTACAGAACCAGAATCGGGCGGATATGGGTTTCCTGGCCGTGCTTGTGGTTGGCAATCGAGGCCATGACCAGTACAAACACGAGAATCGGCGCAACGGCTTTCAAGGCGCTGACGAACACCTTGCCGATAAAGGCCACCGAAAGCGCTGCCGAGGGCGCAAGCCATGCCAGCAAAATACCTGCAATCAGACCGATCACAATCTGGGTTACCAGGCTGGTGCGCATGAGCTTTTGCAGCAGGGTAGGTGGAGCGTCAGTCATAAAGGTTTCTCTAGTTGTTCTGGGTAGCGCATTGAAAAACTGTGGGGCGATCGGCGGCAAACGGGCAGGCTGATCGACGCAAGTCGGCGGGATACGAACTTTATCATAGACGTGTAGGTGCTTTCCTACGCAGGGGCAATCTGCCACATCCGTGGTTGAACTTGTTTCGGGTACATCGCTTCAAGGTGAAGCATTCTGTTACCATTGCTCATCCCCCACTTTTCTTCAAATCAGCGGGCCTTTCGGGCTTTCGCTGGCCTCGTTGTCTCTGGAGTTATTCATGCTGTTGCCCATCCTGCTGCTGTCTGCGGCCGGCTTTACCGTGCTCACCACCGAATTTGTCATCGTCGGCCTGCTGCCTTCAATAGCCCGCGACTTGGAGGTCAGCGTGCCCCAGGCCGGTTTGCTGGTGACTTTGTTCGCCTTTACGGTCGCTGCCCTCGGGCCGTTTTTGACCGCCTACTTTGCGCGTTTTCAGCGCAAGCGCCTGTTTATCTCGATTTTGCTGATGTTCGCCTTCGCCAACACCGTGGCGGCGCTGGCGCCGAACATTTGGGTGATGGCTTTTGCGCGGCTGCTGCCGGCATTGGGGTTGCCGGTGTTTTGGGCTCTGGCTAGCGAAACGGCGGTGGATATCGTAGGCCCGGATTACGCCGGGCGGGCGATTGCCAAAATCGGGTTCGGCATCGTTTGTGCGACGGTATTTGGCATTCCTGTAGGCACCCTGATCTCGGATGCTTGGGGCTGGCGCAGTGCCTTCGGTATTCTGGCGGTGGTCGCCCTGGCCAAGGCGCTGTTGCTGTGGATCTATTTACCTGTCACCCGGGCAGTGAAAGAAAGCGTCACCCTGAGTTCGCAGTTTGCCCTGCTGCGCAGCCCATTGATGATTGGCCATATCGTGTTGTCCGTTCTGGTGTTCAGCGGCATGTTTACGGCCTACACCTATCTGGCCGATATTCTTGAGCGCCTGGCAGGCTTTGACGGCACGCTGGTGGGGTGGTGCCTGATGGGCTTTGGCGCCGTAGGCCTGATCGGCAACTCGTTGGGCGGGCGCATGGTGGATCGCCATCCGCTGATCGCCTCGATGGTGTTTTGTGCCTTTATGATCGGCGGCCTGGTGGCGCTGGTGCCGAGCATTCACTCAACCCTGGGCCTGGCGGCGGCCATGGGCATATGGGGGGTGACCCAGGCGGCCATGTTTCTGGTCAGCCATGTGCGGCTGATGAAAGTTGCCCCCCATGCCCCGGCATTTGCCGCGTCGCTGAACATTGCCGGGGCCAATCTGGGGATCGGCCTGGGTGCGATGGTGGGGGGGCGGGTAATCGATAGCTATGGCCTGGGTAACCTGGGGTTTGCTGCCGCCGGGTTTATCCTGGTATCGATTCTGCTGGCGCTGGTGCTGATGACTGCCAAGGCGCCGCCAGTGTGTGCTAGCGCGGGGTAAACAACTCGCGGCGTGCCCCCTCGGTAATCGCAACGATGCCGGGGTGGCGGATCTTGCGCTCCACGGTAATGGCGTAGAAGGATTCGGTGACAGCCTCGGTGTGGCCGATCAATTCAACATCAAACTGACGCATCACTTCCTGGGCAATCACGCTGGGTGCGATAAAGACGCCGATCCCCGACTGACCAAAAGCCTGCATCAGCGCGCTGTCATCAAATTCCCCCACGATTCGCGGCTGGATCTGCTGCTCGGCCAGCCAGCGCAACAAGCGGCTGCGCAGCATGGTTTCGGGCCCGGGGATGAGTAGCGGCGCGCCTTGCAGGCAATGCGGAAAGTTTTCGGCATAGTCTTGGGCCAGCGTCGCAGTAGCAAAAAAACTGATGCCGCACTCGCCCAGTTTTTGACTGAAACCCTTGATATCCAGGTGCGAAGGCATAGGGCTGTCGGAAATTACCAAATCAAGACGCTGAATAGCGAGGTCCGCGAGTAGCCGGTCAAGCTTGTCTTCGCGACAGGTGATGCGAATCGGTTTATCCAGCTCCATGGTCGGAGCAATCAGGCGGTACACAATCGACTTGGGCACCACGTCGGCCACACCCACTCGAAACAAGATCTGTTGTTCCTTGGGCGCCATGCGCAGCATGCTTTCCAGTTCACTGCCGACCTGAAAGATCTGCTCGGCATAAGGCAGTACCTGGCGTCCGGTCTCGGTCAGCTCCAGTTGGCGTCCGACCCGGCGAAACAACGGCAGGCCATAGGTATCTTCGAGCAGGCTGATTTGCCCGCTGATCGTCTGCGGCGTGAGGTTCAGTTGCTCGCAAGCGCGAACAATGCTGCCGGTCTTGGCCACGACCCAGAAGTAATGCAATTGGCGGTAATTAAGCATCAGCGTCGCAACACTTCGTAAAAACCGAAGTATAGCGTTTAAAAATACGAATTTTCCTGAAGTGTTAGATTCTCTAGAATCCCGCGTTATGCGCAAGCCACTTTGGTGGCCGCCGGTTTAGAGAGGGAAATGACCATGAACATGAAAAAAGCAGCAGTAGCCGTACTGTTATCGGCAGGTTTGCTGGCGATTGCGGGTTGCGACCAGGCTGAAAAAGCCGCGCAACAGGTGCTGAGCAAAACCGCTGAATCCGCTAAACAGGCAATTGATGACACTCACAAGGCTGCGGAGCAAGCGCTCAGCGAAGCCACCGGTGGGCTGATTGAAAAAGAAAAGCCTGAGCAAGAAAAGCAAGATTCATCTAAAGCTATTTAACTGGTCTTACTGCAGAGTCCGAACACACCTATGGAATATCTTTTACAACTGGCTGCCAGCCCCGCAGCCTGGGTCGCTTTAGCCACGTTGATCGTGATGGAAATCGTGCTGGGTATCGATAACCTGATCTTTATCTCGATTTTGACCAACAAACTGCCTGAGCAATACCGCACCAAGGCACGCCGTATTGGTATCGGCATGGCGCTGATCCTGCGTCTGGGCTTGCTGGGTACCATTGCCTACATCGTGCAACTGACCACGCCGGTATTTGAAGTGCTGGGCAAGGCCTTCTCGTGGAAGGACATGATCCTGATTGCCGGTGGTCTGTTTCTGGTGTGGAAGGCCACCAGCGAAATCCACCACAGCATGACTCCGCAAGTGGAAGAAAAAGCCGACAGCGTGTCGTCGAAAGTCACCTTGGGCTTTGCCGCTGCCATCGGCCAGATCCTCATGCTTGACCTGGTGTTTTCCATCGACAGCATCATTACGGCGGTGGGCATGACCGAGCACTTGCCGATAATGGTGATTGCAGTGGTGGTAGCGGTGATGGTGATGTTGCTGGCTTCGGAGCCTCTGGCCAAGTTCATCAACGACAACCCGACCGTGGTGATGCTGGCCCTGGCCTTCCTGATCATGATCGGCATGACCTTGATCGCTGAAGGGTTCGGTGCCCATGTGCCTAAAGGTTACGTGTATGCAGCGATGGCGTTCTCGGCCACGGTTGAAACACTCAACATTGTGGCGCGTCAGATCCGGGAAAGGCGTCAGGCTGCGCTGATCAAGTAAACGCAGGTTGATGCTAAAAAGCCGTCCACTCTCTTTGGGGTGGACGGCTTTTTTGTGGGTTCAATGTGCGCTTGCTGCACCAGCTACCGGTTTTTCAGGGATATCTTGCGGTTTTGCCTGCACCTGCGGGTGATGATGGCGGCTAATACGCATCAGGCCCCAGAGCATGGCGCCAGCAACGGCCAGCCAACCGGCAATCAGCAGAAAAATAGTGAGTATCGGGCTCATCAGTGCCTCCTTTGCCCCCTACGGGCTCAAACACACGCTAAGCAGATGACAGTCTAGCCTGTGCGATGTTGCAGTCTATTGACCGAAGGTCGTGTAGGGCTAATCGATTCGCTCTATATCAGCCATTGGGCTGTGGCTTAAGGCTATACCTCGCATTATTGGCGCCCTATGATTGACGGTCATGGCGGACTTTGAGGTCTGGCGTTTATTAAGAGCGAGGCAATATGCGGGCAGTGACAGGGGCAAAATCGGCGCGGCTGTGGCTGATGGGGGTGTTTGCGTTAGCGATGGTGGGCTGCGCCAGTGTCGAACCCCCTGAGTTTCGACGCTTGCCAGAACGGGTAGAGCTCAATGGCGTGCCGTTTTTCCGCGGCAATGCCAACCAGGGTGCCCCGCAAATATTGGCGGGCATGCTCAGTGAGCAAAGAGTCCGCATCACCCCCGGACTTTTGGTCAAACCGCTGCAGTTACCGGGTGCCGAAGCCTCATTGCAATCTAATATCGAGCAGCTTGCGGCGGGTTACGGGCTGATGGTGTACCCGCTGGACAAATCCCTGTCTGCGTTGCTGACTCAAGTGGCAGCCGGCTACCCGGTGATGCTGCGATTTAGCGACGGCACCCTGTGGTCCGAGCCGCGCTACGCGATGCTGGTGGGCTACAACCGCGCCAAAGGTACGGTGTTGCTGCGTGCAGGCATGGAGCGCCGCCGGTTGATGGACTTCAACACATTCGAGTCGGCGTGGAAGGATGCTGGCGGCTGGGCCGTGCTGATCCTGTCGCCAACCCAGTTGCCGGCCAACGTCGACAATACCCGCTGGCTGAAAATTGCCAATGAACTGTCCCGCTCGGGCCAGGAGCAGGCGGGTGCAGCAGCGATCAAGACGCTGGAGTCCCACAGGTAAGTTTTGGCAAAAATACCTGTGGGAGCGGGCTTGCTCGCGATAAATTCACCGCGACTTCCCTGACAGTCTGCGGCGATGCCATCGCGAGCAAGCCCGCTCCCACATAGCCACCACAAGAGTTAAAAGCCGAACTTGTCCCGCAAGCTGTAGTACCAGGCACCCAAAGCTGTCAGCGGTGTACGCAACAGCTGTCCGCCGGGGAAAGGGTAGTGTGGCAGGTCGGCAAACGCATCAAAGCGCTCTGCCTGGCCGCGCAGGGCTTCGGCCAGCACCTTGCCTGCCAAATGGGTATAGGTCACGCCATGGCCGCTGCAACCTTGGGAGTAATAGATGTTGTCACCGATACGGCCGACCTGAGGGAGGCGTGATAGCGTCAGCAGGAAATTGCCCGTCCATGCATAGTCAATTTTCACATCCTTGAGCTGCGGGAAAGCCTTGAGCATTTTCGGCCGGATAATCGCCTCGATATTGGCAGGGTCCCGTGCGCCATACACCACGCCGCCCCCGAAAATCAGACGCTTGTCACCGGACAGGCGATAGTAGTCGAGCAAGTAGTTACAGTCCTCGACGCAATAGTCCTGTGGCAACAGGGTCTTGGCCAGCTCATCACCCAGGGGCTCGGTGGTGATTACCTGTGTACCGCAGGGCATGGACTTGGAAGCCAGCTCCGGTACCAGATTGCCCAGATAGGCATTGCCTGCGACGATAATGAACTTTGCTCGCACCTTGCCCTGGGGGGTATGCACCACAGGATTGGCGCCGCGTTCAATGCGAACAGCGGGAGACTGCTCATAAATGGTGCCGCCCAAAGACTCGACAGCCGCGGCCTCACCCAGCGCCAGATTGAGCGGATGAATATGCCCGCCGCTCATATCCAGCAGCCCGCCCTGATACTGATCACAGGCAACCACTTCACGAATCCGGCGCTGATCCAGCAGCTCCAGTGACGTATTGCCAAAACGCTCCCAGAGTTTTTTCTGCGCTTCCAGATGGCCCATCTGCTTGGCGGTGATGGCGGCAAACACGCCGCCGTCTTTCAAATCGCACTGGATCTGATACTTGGCCACACGCTCACGAATGATCTTGCCGCCTTCAAAGGCCATCTGCCCCAGCAACTGAGCCTGCTTGGCGCCGACAGTGCGTTCGATGACATCGATATCGCGGCTGTAACTGTTAACGATCTGGCCGCCATTGCGTCCGGAAGCACCGAACCCCACCTTCGCTGCTTCCAGGACCGTGACCTTGAAACCGGCCTCCAGCAAAAAAAGCGCACTCGACAGCCCGGTATAGCCGGCGCCGATAACACACACATCCGTTTCCACCTCGCCCTGCAGGGCAGGGCGCTCAGGGGCTGGATTGGCTGAAGCCGCATAGTAGGACTGGGGATAGGGAGTGTTCGACATTCTGCAGCCTCTGTTTTATATTTTTTACGAGTGAGGCCGATGCTACCTGAGTTGAAAACCGCCCGCCAGCCACTGGCGGCTGAGTGTTTTCGGGTTAAAAATAAAAAATTCGACTATTCATAGGGTTAGCTGCAAAAAAGGTGTTGACACCCCTCCGCAAATCTATAGAATGCGACCCCACAGCAGGCACGTAGCTCAGTTGGTTAGAGCACCACCTTGACATGGTGGGGGTCGTTGGTTCGAGTCCAATCGCGCCTACCAAACAAAATCCGCTCTGCTGGGCGGTCTAGAAGGGCTCACCGAAAGGTGGGCCCTTTTTTGTTGTCTGCGATTTGCAAAACTTTTGCAAAACTTTTGCAAAACCCCCACCTCAGAACGCCAAATCAGCCCCCACCTCCAGGTACTCGATACCTTTCTCTGTGTGTCCATCCTGATAGTGTTTGGTCATCTTCGCGTCCGTGTGGCCCATCAGCGCCTGGATGTATTCCTGCGGGAAATTCTGCTGCTCGTATAGCCATGCGCCCAAAGCGCGGATCTCGTGAAAGGTGGGTCGTTCGGTGGCCGGAATATGGTCATACGCATGCGCCGCATCCCGGGCCTTGCTGAACTCGTTGCTCAGATAGTTCGGAGTGACCGAGGTCCAGTGATCTTTCGCGGCTATGTGCTCGCGCCTTCTCGCCTTGGGCCTGTAATGAATCAGGTAGGGCGAAGCCACAGGGGAGCGCAGACATTCGCTCACAACCTCTCGTAGGGCTTTGCCCATCTTGATCTGTAGGTGGACCGGTTTGTCATAACCCTGGGTCTTGCCGGGCGAAACCTTGATCGTGTTGTTCTCAAGGTCGACTGCGGACTTGAGCCACGAAACGATATCGTCACGCCGCTGCAGGCTGGCCAGCGCCAAGCGGATGGCGCGTTTCAACCAGAGTGGTGTGGTGTCCGCGTCCACAATCGTCATCAGGCCCGCCAGCGTGTGTCGCTGACGCTTCTTCTCGGCTTCCTTTTTGATCAGTGTCAGCTCGGCCACGTTGCGCTCAGCCAAGCCCTTAGCCACCGCGAAGGCAAAAATCTGGATCAACAAGCCACGGTGTTTGGTGTAAGCGTTGTTGCTAAAACCTTCCAGGTACTCCGCGACGGCAAGTACGTCGAGCTGGCCGATCAATTGATCTCCCAAGTCTTGCCGGTAGCGCTCCAGCTTGAACTTGATCTCTACCAAGGTGCGAGCGGCATACCCGCGATCTTTCAACCATTCGGCCTCAAAGCGCTCAACCAGGTTGCGCATCGTGGGCAGGCGATCGCCTGTAAGGATCATGAGTAGCTCACCGTCACCGGCCATCACAGGGGCCAGCTTTGCATTGGCTGCCCTGGCCAGCTTGATGGCGTCCTCCAGTGGGCGGTTAATACTGGTCATCAGGCCGGTGATGGGGTTGCGGTACCGCCAGTATTTGCCGTTGGGGTAGAGGTTGGGGGGAAGCTTGCGGTTTTTGATCGTGCGAGGCCGAGAAGCCATTACCCAAGCTCCAGCATTTGAGCGAGCACGGATCGCTCGACCCCATAATTGCGGCCTGCAAGTCTACGAAATACATTCCGCCTTTTACCTCTCCCAACACTTCGCCTTCCTCTATCCATTTTTTGAGTTGTTGCAGGCTTGGCTTGCCACCTGCGTAACGGAGTTTTCTGTATTCACTGGCCTCCATCAAGCGTGGGAGGCGGGCGGTGATCTGGGCAGTGATCGTTGCCATGTCTGATTCCTTTCCCGGGTGGCGGGCTTGGAGGTTTAAGAGGCGAGCGGGTTCTTGCGGAAAACCCAGTCGTGGCCGCACTGGCGGCAATGGCCGTAAAGGCGGCCAGTGGCTTTAAGCGAGTCGGCAGACGTCACGGCGATGACCTTGCCGGCCTGCACCTCGTAGCTGCCTGAACCAATAAATTCTTCGGTGATTTGCATGTTGCGGGCACCGCAGTGGGTGCAGCGGGCGTCGATGCGCTCGCCAATATTTTTAGCGGGCATGAACTGTCCTTAGATGGTTGGGAGGTCGCCGCGCGGCTTTGGTGATGGATGGCATGACCTGGAAGGGGCGCAGGACCAGCAGCGAACAAGCTTTGTCCTGGCCACGCCGGGAAGTGCATCTGGATGGCGAGAACAAAGCCGCCAACTATTTGCCTGCGCGTATCCAGTACGGGCAGATGGCCTTGGCGGCCGAAATTCACGCCGACGACATCGACCCAATCGAGAAACGCAAAGGCGCCGTAACGTTGGAGCGTGTCGAGGGCGCTGTGACGCGTGAGTACGCAACGATCCCGAACACCAGCAAGCGTTTATTGCCTGCTGCGCCAGATCGGCCCAGTGCGACGCAGTTTGCGGACTACCTGCTGCGACGAGGATTGTTTTCTGTAAAGGTATAAACAGATGATGGCATTCGTAGTGGCCAGTACTAAAAGTTACTAGTAGAAGTTACTTTTAGTGCTTTAGTATGCTCCTCTCAAAAAGGGAGTGATGCATGTTACCTAATCCAAAAAGTAGTAATTTTCGCTCGGCTCTACGTAATGCGCGCAAGGATGCAGGGCTCACATTGACTGAGTTGGCTGATGCTGCAGGCATATCCAATGTTATGCCTGGACGCTACGAGCGAGGCGAATCTCAGCCTACGATGGGCACTTGGCAAGAGTTGAACAAAGCTCTGTTTGAGGTCGATGACGAGGAAGTTGAGGCAGAAGCGAAAAAGCAGGAAATCGGCGAATCACTTTCCGACTCGTCTATTGAGCAGATACTTGAAGAGCTAAAAAGCCGCGGATTCAGCACAGTTAACCTTTCCTACAGCTGATTCGTTGACCCAGCACCGCTATCTAGTGGGGTTTTCTATCTCAGGTGCCACCATGACTTTCTATGACGAAATGGCCATGATGGCTCTGGAGATGATCACCGAGTTCGGCCAGTCGATACTTGTCGGTAATGTCCTTCCCGGCGAGTACGATCCCGAAACCGGAACGTCAGATCCTGACATTATCACTGAGCAAACTGCCCAAGGCATCCTGCTCGACTTCACTGGCCAGGAGTTCCAGAACAACAGCCTCATCAAGCAAGGCGACAAGAAGCTCAAGATTGCTGCGCAGGGGCTTGAGTGGGTGCCTGACCTGCTGAGCAAGATGTCAATTCAAGGCCGCACCTGGTCAATCGTTCCTCCGCTCAAAGAGATCAACCCTGCCGGGACACCGATCCTCTATGAATTGCAGGTGCGATCATGAGCAATCATTACGCAGGCAAGAGCAGCAGTTTCTCAGCTCAAATCCGGGCCTTCGCGGATCGAGCGAAAGATGCCATTGATATGACGATGCGCGACATCATCATCAACATAGGTAACAGCGTTATCACGATGTCACCTGTGGGCACTCCTGATGTCTGGAAGATCAACAAGATCAGTCGCGAGTACAATCAGGCCGTCGCGGAACACAACGAAAACCTGCGCCAAAATCCGCAAAACTTCGACAAACGTGGCTATCTCAAGCGCGGCTTAAAGCTCAATGACGGCATGGGCATACGTGCGCCGCAGGGCTGTGTGGGCGGGCGCTTTCGCGGCAACTGGATGTTCAGTGTCGGATCACCTGACACCTCCACGGTGGATCAGGTAGACCCCCGGTGGTAGCCGTTCCATGGCACGTATCGTCAATGGTGCCCTGGAGTTCAATGCAGGGGAGACGGCTTACATCACCAACTCACTGCCTTATGCCATCCCCTTGGAGTACGGGCATTCAACCCAGGCACCGAGCGGTATGGTTCGGATCACCCTGGGCAACTTTCAAAAGATTGTTGAAGAGGCCATCAGGAAGAACCAGGTATGAGCCATAAGATTGTTCGCGCACTGTTTGAGGCCCGGCTGGCAGCTTGGGCAAAGCTGCAGAAGCCTGTACTGCGCATTGCCTATCAAAATGTGGTGTTCAAGCCTGCTGACGGCGAAACCTACCTGCGGGCTTTCTTGATACCTGCTCACACGGGGAGCGACGACCTCGCTGGCGAGCATCGGGTTTATACCGGTCTGTTTCAAATCACCATCGTCACACCTGCCGGAATGGGTTCCGGTGCGGGCGAAGGGTTGGCAGATGACCTGTCTGCTTTGTTTGCCCTCAATGATCGATTAACCCGGGGTGACTTCACGGTACTGGTGATGACCCCGGTCGAGCCTGGTCCCGAGCAACAAGAGGACACCGGCTGTGCGTTGCCTGTGTCGTTTCCGTACCGTGCCGACACGACTTGATCAGTACTTAGGATTTGGCGCGGCGGCTTCTGAACCACTTCACTAAATACCAAGGCGCGGCCAGTATCAGAACAAGAATCGCCGCCAGGGGCAGAGAGTCAACCCAGAGGGACGCTAGAAGCCTCGATTCGATCAACCAACCTTGTGCACTATTCGGATCGGTTTGGGCGTAGGCCGACAGCAGTGCAATCACTGAGGTGATTATCGCGAACCAAATGGCGCTACGAACTTGCTCTCGATTCATATGTGTTTGATTCCCGGAGTGGCATTAAGTAAGGCGCGCGATCCTATCAACCAGCCGTCATCCGGTCGATGGCTCTATTTGCCAATCCACTGACTTCATCCTAATACGCCCATACCCGAAAGAGTGCTGCGGGCTGCTGCTGGCCATCGGGCGCAAGCAGCAGTACTTCCCGTGCCGGAACATTGCCAGCGAGCCGAATGAAGAGTTTCGTCTCGATCCAGAAGACTACGCAGCAGCGGAAGACCTGGGCGAGGTGATCGGCATTGTTCACTCACACCCGGATGCCACCAGCCGGCCGTCTCCGCATGATCTGGCGATGTGCGAGGCTACGGCGTTGCCATGGCACATCCTGAGTTGGCCTGAAGGCGACTTGCGCACTATTACACCGACCGGAAACACGCCGCTGCTTAAGCGTCCGTGTGTTCACGGCGCCTGGGATTGCTGGCAGGTCTGTGCGGATTGGTACAAGCGCGAGTGGGGGCTGGAGTTTGAAGCTTTTAGACGGGAGGACGGCTGGTGGGAGAGCGCTGGCAACACCAGTTTGTACGAAGCCAATTACGAGGAGGCAGGTTTTGTGCGGGGCGACCAGCCACGGCGTGGTGACCTGATCGTTATGGCGATTGGGCGAACGGTTCACCCGAATCATGCTGGGATTTATCTCGGTGATGATCCGGAGCTGCCTGGAGAAGAATCAGGGGTTTTCGGGCCGGGGCCGTTTTTGTTGCATCACCTGTACGACAGGCCGTCAGAGGTGATCGTTTATGGCGGCCCTTGGCTGGATCGGACGCAGCTGATCCTCAGGCACACAGATGCAAAATAACTAAAATGACGAGGCTTACCTGCAGGAGATCAACATGCACCAACTTAAAACTCAAATGACGAGTACTGGAGCGCTTGTGGTTACCGGTATTGGTACTGGAATTGAAACCAGTCAGCTTTTGATTTCAGCTGATAGATTTTCGATCAAGAGTGTTGAGCAATTTCTGGCAACAGAGAAAGCCGACCTGTTGGAGCGTCGACTTGCACGGATTGAGAGCAAATTAGGGTTTAGTCCTTTGGGTGATCGCTGAAAAATTCCGAGATCCTCTTGGGGTTCGGACGAACAGGACTGTTCTTGGGCATCGCCTCCGCCACGCGCAATGCAAAGACCCTTGCAGTATCGAGGCCTTCTTTTCCTTGAGAAGCGGACAATTGATGAACAAGTCCGGAAATTACGCAATTGAGATTTTGTAGGTCTGAGCCATGCGCGTTGACGGCGTCGATCAGTTTCTGACTCAGTTCGCTTTGTTCCATTTTGCCTCCTTGGTAATCCGCGCCGAAATTAGCGCAACCCCAGTCCGTGGGCTTGCAGGCAAAAGACTGGGGAATTCTGTTGCGTAAGTGCAGGAGGCTACTACTACAGGCAACGGGGTGTTACTGAGGATTCGTACATGCTGCAACCATTTGCTAATCTATAGGCAATCTGCGTACACTTTACGCCAATGAAAACAGTCTTCTTTGAAACCACAAGCTTCACCGCCACGGTAGGTGATTACCTGACTGACGATGAATACCGGCAGCTTCAGGTAGAGATGCAGGCGAACCCGGCCGCAGGCGATGTAATGCCGCGCACGGGTGGATTCCGAAAGCTACGCTGGCAAGACGCCCGCAGAGGAAAGGGCAAGCGTGGCGGGTTGCGGGTCATCTATTACTGGCTGCTGGATGATGGTCAGTTCTGGATGTTCGCAATTTACGACAAGGATGAGCTTGAAAACCTGACCGCTGATCAGGAGAAAGCGCTGAAGGCGGCCATTGGTGCAGAATTGAAACAACGAGGTGGGAAATGAAAAAGCGCGATCTGTTTGCCGAGCTGATGCAAGGCGTGAACGAGATGGGCGAACATCGCGAAGGGAAGATCACCCTTCGCCAGTACGAAGTGGAGGCGATGCCGGCCCCCGAGGTGACTGCTGCCGAGATCGTTTCTCTGCGTGAAAAATTGCACATGTCCCAGCCAGTGTTTGCCCGGCAGATCAGAACCAGCCCGGACACACTGAAAAATTGGGAGCAGTCGAAGTCAAAGCCGAATGCCCAGGCAGCACTACTGATCAAGTTGGTCCAGCGCTTCCCTGATATGGTTGATCGCCTCAACGCTGTTTAAGCTGACCTGTATATGAAAGCCCGGCCCTCGCGCTGGGCTTGTTGCATCTGGTGCCTTACCAGCAAACGAGCCGCAAGCCGCCTACTAGATCTAATATTTCATCGGGGCGATTTGGCTGGATCTCCAATATGGAGATCAGACCATCAATCACCCTGCGCGATTCTTGACTGACCGGTTTTCCATGAGGCAGCAGCAAGTCTGCAATCGGATAGCACTCATTCGGCCAGTTTTTAAGCGCATTGATTAGTAGGTTACGTTTTTCTACCAGTGCGTAAGGACCATCGGCTGGATCTGCAAGCGCTAGCCTCAGTTTCGTGAATTCAAGTTGCATTATCTGCATCCTAGCCAGTAAAAAAACGCCCGGCAGCCCAGGCTTGGGCTACCTGTAATGGCGCTGGCGAAGCACTTCGGAGCAGCGCTTGGCGATTGTCAAAAAGTGCCAGCCAGTAAAAAGCATCAGCCCAACGGCACTGTACGCAGCGATTCCCAATGCTGTTATACCTACTTGGTTTGTAGCGTGTATGAGTTCTGGAGCAACGTCTTTGGCTACCCATAAGTAGTAACTGCCGGCCAGAAAACTTGGTCCACCAATTAGGGCAAGCGCCCAACTATTGAGCTCCGACCAGGGCCGCTTACGTTCGTTTCGAAATAACTGTAGAGCTTTATTAAGCGCCTTCAATTGGACTTCCTCAGACTTGGTTATAGGGCACAACGCTACTACTGTGGCGAGTATTTAGGTATTGGCATTTCATCCATGCTGGATGCCCATTCAGGTTCCGACAGAGCGTTATTCTTGGTGGTGGCATTTTGATGCTAAAGTTGCTTATTT
The DNA here is from genome assembly GCF_049896805.1 of Pseudomonas sp. TWR1-1-3. Taxonomy (NCBI): domain Bacteria; kingdom Pseudomonadati; phylum Pseudomonadota; class Gammaproteobacteria; order Pseudomonadales; family Pseudomonadaceae; genus Pseudomonas; species Pseudomonas sp. TWR1-1-3. The sequence continues at coordinate 215,331 of NZ_JAFCUZ010000001.1, forward strand.
TCAAAGGAACTGAGTCATGGCCCTCAGAATCAGGAAGAGCATCAAAATTGCTCCTGGTGTTCGGATCAACATCAGCAAAAGTGGTGTGAGTACGTCACTAGGCTTGAAAGGTGCCACAGTAAAACTAAGTAAACGCGGTACGCGGGTCACGACCGGAATTCCTGGCACTGGAATATCTTCGTCGAAGTTCTACGGGGCCGGAAAGAGAGAGGCTACCCCTACGCCACCTACACCGGCGTGGGCGCATGTGGCCACCTTGCTAATTATCGCAGCAGTTCTTTGGTGGATATTCAGCTGAGGTCCACGCGCAGCCCTAATGTTTTCGGTGCCCTGAAATGAGAAAGCCCAGCTAAATGCTGGGCTTTTTGTGTTTGATTGTTATTACCCGCGTTTGAGAGACACCATTGCATCCACAAACCGTTCAGCTTTCTTCTGCGTATCTACAAGAGAGCTGTTCATGACGTTCCCGCCAGTGCTCCGGGTCTGCACAACCCATCGGCCGCGTTTCGAGTAGAGGGCCACGCTACCGATGGAGTTGTAGTAAATACGGGTCTGAACCGCTTTTGACGATGTTCTTGAGCTGCCTGCTGCTATCGCTCCGCCACCGAGAGGGACTGCACTGGCAAAGCCGCTGGTGGTCGAAAGGATGCCGCTGCCAAAACCAATGTATTCATCAGTAAACACGACCTGTTCCGGCCTGGTCTTGAGAGGTTGTTCCATAAGCACCTGTTCGATTACCGAACGTGCCTGTTCTGGGCTGATTTTGGCCGGAGTGTACTCAACGACCTTTGACACGCATCCTGTGAGCAGAAGCATTAGTGCAGCTATTGCGAAGGGTCTCATCACAGGCTCCGTTATTGTTGGCGGGGCATTCTGCCATGACCGTGTTACTGATGCTAAAGTCCCGCCAAATCAATTGAGGGAACGACATGCGAATTTTGATAGGTGCGCTGGCAATAGCGCTGCTGGCGGGGTGTGCGTCTTCCCCCATCCCGGTCAGCCAGGCAAAGCCGGTTCCATCTGATGAGCTTTATGCTTTCCAGTCAAAGCCCGCGGGTGAGAGTGGTGTGATTACAGTCGTCCGGGATTCCGGGATGGTTGGATCTGGCTGCGATATCGTCGTGTACGTCGATGGGCGCAAAGCTGGCAAGATTGGCACCAGTCAGCGCGCGAGCTTTTATCTGCCTGCCGGCAATATAAATCTGGGGGCTGGATTGGCTGGCTCCGGCCTGTGTGCTGGCGCGGCGATTCGAACCATTTCAGCCAGTGTGCAAGCCAACAAAGAAAGCCTCTACAGGATCAGTGGTGATATGAGCGGCTTCTATATCGGCCCCTATGTCGATTACAACTGAGTTCCAATCTTTAAAAGCCGCCTCCGGGCGGTTTTTTAATGTCCGGAGAAAAGTAATGCATGGTTCGGCAATCAACTACCAACCCGTGACGACCATCCGGTTGTACGGCCCATTACGCCAATTTGGTCGCTCATTCAGACTGGCCGTTAAATCACCAGCAGAAGCCATCAGGGCTCTCTGCGTCCAGGTCCCTGGCTTCGAGCGTTTCCTGTCGAATGCCAAATCCAGAGGGCTTGAATTCACCGTATTCCGGGGCAAAACAAACATTGGACAAGATGAGCTTGGCTACTGTGGGGCTGGCGATATACGCATTGCTCCTGTCGTAGTCGGCAGTAAGCGGGCAGGGCTTCTTCAAACCATCATTGGTGCGGTACTCATTGTGGCAGGCAGCTACTTTAAGCAACCTTGGGCTGTTCAGTTGGGCGTGGGTTTGGTCGGTGGTGGCGTAATCCAAATGCTCAGCCCCCAGGCGGGAGGCCTAAAAACCAGCGCGGCTCCCGAGAACACCCCCGGCTACGCCTTCGGTAGCGCCAAGAACTCTACGGCCTCCGGCAATCCTGTTTCGCTCTGCTACGGGCGCCGTCGCTGGGGTGGCGCCATTATCAGTGCTGCGATCTATGTGGAAGATCAAGTCTAGAGGCCGGGTGGAAACAAGTACTGATATCATTATAATGGCGCACTTCAAGAAAAAGGAAATGTTGTAATGACATCGGAAATCACTCAAACGCCTACCATCTCTTTTGAAGAAATTCATACCAGAGGTACTGAGCTCATACGCAAGCGAGTGTCATTTGAGATATTGGGGCTTAATGGCAAGATGATTGATGCTGTTAGCCTGCTCGAAGCCGAAATTGAAAAGCAGGGTTTGACCTGCCGCATTTACACAAGCGGTAGAATTGCGTCGATTGGCGCGTCCATGCTGGGTGGAGTGACTGGGATTGTAGGGATTGCTTCTGCTGCAGTGATTGCTGCGCACAACATTGCTACCTTCAATCCAGACTATGAAGTGTCAAAACATCTCGTAGACAACAAGCTTGTTGTTTCATACGAAAAATAGGATTTCAGAAAGTATGGACCCGCGTTAGCGGGTTTTTTTTCGTCTGGAGGAAAACATGGGCGCAGCGCAGCTACTCGATATCCACGGCGCCAAGGGCGGTTCCGACAAGCCAAAAACCCCAACCGAAGCCCCGGACAGCCTGCGCTCGATTGCCTTGGCGAAGATGCTGGTCGCGGTCGGCGAGGGTGAATTCGACGGCATCCCCACGGCCAAAAATATCTACCTCGACAATACCCCGCTGCAGGACGAAGAGGGCAACTTCAACTTTCCGAACGTAAAGTGGGAATGGCGCACCGGCTCCGTGGAGCAGCCTTATATCCCCGGTATTCCCTCGGTCGAAAACGAAACCACCTTGGGCATTGAGCTGCGCAGCGGCACGCCGTGGGTGAGGTCGATCAACAACACCTAGCTGTCCGCAGTACGCCTGCGCTTTGCCTGGCCCATGTTGCAATCAATCGACGAGTGCGGAAATATCAACGGCTACCGGATCGAGTACAAGGTTGAGGTAGCTACGGATGGCGGTGCCTATCAGCAGGTATTGAGCGAGGCCGTGGACGGCAAGACCACCAGCACCTACGAGCGCACCCGGCGCGTTGACTTGCCCAAGGCCGCAAGTGGCTGGATGTTGCGCGTCACTCGGATCACGCTGAACCAGAACAGCAACAAAATTGCCGACACCTTGCAGATCGCAGGTTACACCGAGGTCATCGACGCCAAGCTGCGCTATCCGAACACCGCGCTGCTCTATATCGAATTCTCTGCTGAGCAGTTCCGCAATATCCCCGCGATCACGGTTGAGTGTGACGCGCGCAAAATCGCCGTGCCCAGCAATTACGATCCGCGGAGCCGGTCGCACACGGGTATCTGGGACGGCACCTTCAAGCAGGCCTGGACTGACAACCCGGTATGGATGACCTACGACATTACGGTCAACGACCGCTTCGGCCTCGGCCGGCGCATCAAGCCCTGGCAGGTAGATAAGTGGGAGCTGTACCGCATCGCCCAGTACTGCGACCAACTGGTGCCGGACGGCAGGGGCGGCTTGGAACCGCGTTTTATCTGCAACCTGAACCTGCAGGGTAAGGCGGATGCCTGGACGCTGCTGCGGGATATTTCGGCGATTTACCGCGGCATGACATACTGGGCGCAGGGTCAGGTGTTCTCGCTGTCGGATATGCCGCGCTCCACTGATTTTGATTTTGCCTACACCCGTGCCAATGTCATCGACGGTAAGTTCACCTATGCCAGTGCCTCGGAGCGCACCCGCTACAGCCGCGCACTGATCAGCTACGACAACCCGGCCAACAACTACGACACCGATGTCACCGCGGTGACCGACAGCAAGTTGCAGCGCCGCTATGGCGACAACCCGCTGGAGATCAGCGCGATTGGCTGCACCCGTGAGTCCGAAGCGCAGCGCCGGGGCAAATGGGCGTTGCTGACCAATGCCAAGGATCGGGCGGTGACGTTCAGAACGGGCTTGGCCGGGCGTATCCCGTTGCCGGGGTATGTGATCCCGATTGCAGACGAGTTAATCGCAGGGCGGCCAGTGGGCGGGCTAGTGGCGGCGGTTGCCGGCAAGGTCATTACGCTGGACCGCGATACCTCGGCCAAGCCGGGCGATCGCCTGATTCTCAACTTGCCTGATGGCAAGTGCGAGGGGCGGACGATCCAGTTGGTCAGCGGGCGCAAGGTGACGGTGACCACGGCGTACTCCATCGCGCCTCAGCCCGAACTGGTGTGGTGTCTGGATGCTGACGATCTGGCGGTACCGCTTTACCGGGTCACCAGCGTGTCGCGGCCGGAGGCCGGTGTATTCGAAATCTCGGCCGTGCAGTACGACCCGAGCAAGTTCGCGCATATCGACACCGGGGCCCGTCTTGAAGAGCGCCCCATCAGCGTGATCCCGATCACCGTGGTGTCAGCGCCGGCCAGCGTGGTGCTGACGTCGAATTCGTCGATTGCCCAAGGCCTGGCCGTGACCACCATGACCATCACCTGGGAGTCGGTGCCCGGCGCTGTCGCCTATGACGTGGATCTTCCCGCAGGGCGCGGGCAGGCCTGGGATGGTGCCTTGCAGCCAGCCACGTTTGTTGGCCAGCCTGCACATAACGTCACACTCTCGTTTACGACCGGACAGGATGGCACTGGAATTGCGCTCTATACACTCATGCAAACGTATTGGATGAACTCGCGTGTGCTGTATGTCGGGGTCAATACAGGTCATGCACCAGCCTTCGTACATCCGCCAATGGAATATGGAACATTGGCGGCAGGCTCGTTTGTTGCGTCTTTCCAATCTTCAGGGCGGTGGAAATAATGAAAATATTCTTAAGCCCACAACGGCGAGACGATACGTTGAACGTTGTCAGGCGTGGTGACTTGCTGGTTGTAAATGATGAGCCTTTTGATTTTTCGGCGGTTGGGGAAGGCGACATATTGCCCCGATCTGCAATCGAATCAGAATGGTTTGCCGGGGATGTGACACGGGTAAACGGCGAGCTTGAACTGACCCTGATCCTGCCAAACCCCGCGAACTTTATTCAGGCGCAGGCGTTCCCTGTACCCATCACTGTTATCAAAAATGGCCCCGTTGAGTTACCCAGATCGTTAGCTGACGTAACCAAGGAGCCAGTTCATGAGCAACATTGATTGGTCGAAACTGCGCAAGTCCGCAGACATAAAAGCTGAAGCCGAGGCTGCGCGGTTGGCGCCTTTGATTGCTGTCGAAGTCCAGTGGGTCGAGCAGGAGCGTAAGTTCGTGGCTGAGCAGTTGGAGGCCATCGAGGATGGCGAGCAGGTAGCGGGCACGGAGCGCCTATGGCGCGACTATCGAACCCAGGTGCGAGCCTGGAAGCTGGATTCAGAGTGCTATCCCGATTCAAGTCAGCGGCCAGGACGCCCGAGCTGACATCGTTAGCAACACCGAACCCCGCCGAGTACGGGTATTTTTTTGCCTGGAGAAAGTCATGCCCATCACCACGCAGCAACTGCTGCAGATCCTCCCGAACGCCAGCCATGTTGCTGGCGTTTTTGTTCCTGTCTTAAACACCGCGATGGGCCGGTACCAGATTGTGGGCGCTAAGCGAGTAGCCGCATTTATCGCCCAGATTGGCCACGAATCCGGCCAGCTTAAATACGTCAAAGAAATCTGGGGCCCCACGCTCGCTCAAACCAAATACGAAGCCCGCAAAGACCTGGGCAACACCGTGGCCGGCGACGGCTCCAAGTACCGGGGGCGCGGCCTGATCCAGATCACTGGCCGTGCCAACTACATGGCATGCGGCGAAGGGCTGGGCCTTGACCTGATCAAGCGGCCCGAGCTGCTGGAGAAGCCACAGCATGCCTGCATGTCAGCGGCATGGTTCTGGGCGACCAAGGGTCTGAGCAACCTGGCCGACGCTGGCCAGTTCGACAAGATCACCCAGCGCATCAACGGTGGCCAGAATGGCGCTGCCGATCGGCAGGCGCTGTACGCCCGGGCGCTCAAGGTGTTGGCGTGAAGATCGATGCGGTGAAGTGGTGCGGGGTGCTGCTGATCACCCTGGCCCTGATGGGGGCCAGCGCGTGGGCCGCATGGGAGTGGCAGGCCAATGCCTACGGCCAGCAACTGGCCGCCAAGGAAGCCGCCCACCAAACCGAGCGCACCAATCTGGCCAATGCCAACGCCGCGCAAATTCTGGCAGAACAGGGCAAACGCCTTGCCCTGGAGCAGTGGCTGGCAGCCAGTGACCAATCCCATTACCGAGCCCTGACCGATGAGAAAACGAAACAGGCACGCCTGCGTGATCGCCTTGCTACTGCTGACCTGCGGCTGTCAGTCCAACTCGATGCCGCAGCAGCTGGTTGTGACGCAGTGCAAGCCGCCACCCGCACCGGCAGCATGGTTCATGGCGCCCGTAGAGCCCAACTTGACCCGGCGCATGCTCAACGAATTATCAGAATCACCAGCGACGGCGATCAAGGACTGATCGCGCTGCAGGCCTGTCAGGCCTACGCCAAAGAAGTATCAGGCACAAAGTAAAAGGAGCGGCCGAAGCTGGATGCGTCAACATCCAGCCCGACCACCGAACCCGCAGTCTCTACCTGCAAGCCCAGCCAAGGCTCCCGCTCTGTGCACAAAGCCGAGCGAGCCTAGCACCTGTTTATCCATACAGTAAAGGTCTTGCAAATTATGTCTTCACCCATCATCCCTTGGATGGGCGGCAAACGCCGCCTGGCCGATCGCCTTATCCCCCTGTTCCCACCCCACGAATGCTACGTCGAAGTTTTCGCAGGCGGCGGGGCGCTCTATTTCCTGCGCCCACAGCCCGCGCCATGCGAAGTGCTTAACGACATCAACGGCGATCTGGTGACCCTGTACCGTGTGGTGCAGAACCACCTGGAAGAGTTCGTGAGGCAATTTAAGTGGGCCTTGAGCTCACGGCAGATTTTCGAGTGGCAAAAAATGACCCGCCCGGAAACGCTGACCGACATCCAGCGCGCCGCACGCTTCTTCTACCTGCAACACCATGCCTTTGGTGGCAAGGTTTCGGGGCAGAGCTTCGGTACCGCGACAACGGCCCCCGCAATCAACCTGCTTCGCATCGAAGAGAATCTATCTGCAGCCTGGCAGCGCTTGTCCGGCACCTACGTTGAAAACCTGCCTTGGCTTGAGTGCGCAGAGCGCTACGACCGGCCGCACACCTTCCACTACATGGACCCGCCTTACTGGCAGACCGCTGGGTACGGCGTGGGCTTCCCATTTGAAAACTACGAGCGCATGGCTGACTTTATGCGGCGCTGCAAAGGCAAGGTGATGGTCAGTATCAACGACCACCCGGACATTCGGAGAGTGTTTGATGGGTTTCATTTTGAGACGACCGAGATCCGCTACACGACCACGAATCAGCGGCAGGGGAAGGCGGAGGTTACGGGGGAGTTGATCATTATGAATTGGGAGCCGGATGCTTTTGATGGATTATTTTGAGCTGAAATAAGTTGTTTATGCATTTGGTTGTGTTTAATCGCCAGGACTCCGGGGGAGGGGGCGAAAAATACAGGATGGATTGATTTACGAAACGGTGATGATATTGTTTTGCTTTCATCGATATTTTGGCGTCAAAGTGCCGTCAATACCGCAAGGGAGTACAGGAAAGCATGTCGCCGGCCATAGCACTATGTTCGATACCCCTCGTTTTCAGCATCGGAATAGGTGCGATGACCTATCAATTTGCCAAGATGAGGACTGATCTCGATACACAGACATATGAATGTCTGGAGTTGGTTAGCCAAGGTGATAAAAGATGTTTGAATCACATGGAGGCACGGCTCAATGCACTCCAAACGGTAGGAAAGGCTTTAAAGCAGTAGACGTACACTTCGCCTTTGTTGGCTTTCTCGCTTGGCAGAGCGCACGGAGAGAGTGCAACAAGGCTGCGTGATTCTCTCACGCACCCATGTATTTCTATGGCTATTCGATTGCAGCGAGCGTAAGAGAGAACAGCTACTTTTCAAAGGGTTACCATGCCTTGGCGGGCATGGGGTGCTAGGCTGGTAGGGGCATGCCGTCAGATTTTAGATCGTGGACTGGGCTCAAAAAAATCTCTAGGCAAGTGTAAGGCCCAGTCGAGGAATTAGAGGGGGTTGTCCGGCAGATATCAGCCAGGAGTTGCCACCCCTTGGTGTCTATCAAACTAGGGGCGAGCAAATATGTGATTCTGTCGGATTGCTGCATCCTACCCAGTTCAACATTTTAGCAGTTGAGTAGGTGCGGTCAAATACCGAAAAAATAGAAATCTCGGACATTTCTAACTCGGGATTTTTTCTATCTTGCTAGTTCTGTTTGATCCATTTTTTTTGGTCAGTCTAGCTATCAGGTCTGACGGTGATAAATAAAGCGTTTTTCTGCCATCCTTAGTATTCATAAATAGCTTTAATTCACATAGCGCATTTAAATGTGTTCTGGCAGTATTTTTCGATACGTCATAGCTGCTGGCTACCTCTTTGGCGGTGAATATTCTGCCTGGTTCTTTCGCTCCCTTCTTAATAAGATCCTTCTGTATGAAGTTGAGCGTTAAATTGTATTTGGTAGTTTCTAAGAGCTTGACGACTTGCTGGAATTCATTCGATCGACTTTCTAAGTATGTTTGAAGCTCCTCAAAAGCCTTTAGAATAATCTCCGCCTGAAAGTCAATGAAGTACGTTAAATCATTTTGGTCCTTTTCGGTGTACAGATACGAAAGCCCATATCCTTTAGGGTCGTCCTTGAGAAGCTTGCTAATTGAAACATATCTAAACAAGTCGTAATCGCACTTTAACATGTACCAATAGAAAAGTGCTCTCGCAGTCCTTCCGTTGCCGTCTCTGAACGGATGTTCGTACCCGATCATAAAATGGAGTATTATCGCTTTGATAACTGGGTGCAAGAACTCACAGCCGTTATCCCCTGAATGATCTTCGTTAGCAAACTTGCACAGTAAATTTAATCTTTCTGGAAGATCTTTAAAGGGTGGAGGTTGATAGGCAATTTCCTCCTCAGAGTCCGAAACGTAAATGTCGTCACTTTCTCTGAATTCGCCTGGCACTACGTTGTTTTCAGTTGTGCCCTGGGTTGCTATTCTGTGGAACTCTAAAATAAGATCTAGTGTGAGAGGCTCGTCTCTCGTTAGCTCTGCATGTTTTAATAGTAGATAATTGTTTAGAATCATCCGCTCATCTTCATCAAGAGGAGCTCTCTCCTCTTCCAACATTTTTTTTGCAACTTCCCTAGTGGTAGAGGCTCCTTCAAGTTGAGCGCTAGAAATTGCTTCCTCCATAATTAGCGAGGATACTAAAAACTTGCTTTGCAGGCTCTCTGGCGCTTTGCTACCAGCAATTGCGGCAACACTACCGCCTGCCAACTTAACAATTCTATGCAGCTTAGAATCCACGGAGTGCGGAATGCAGTACGTGAATACTTCGTCAGTACTACCAAGTAAAGCCAGTGGCTTCATTTGCATGTATCTTTTGAATTTAACCGCGGACCAGATATCGATAGCTTCAGCTTTTGGCACCCTCCATTTTAATTTGTCCCAATGAAGATAGTTACCTTTCGCATCTGTTACGTCATATTTGCCGATATATTTTCCGATTTTTTCGTAGTCAATTTTCGTCGGATCGAATTTCGGCGCCCTTTCAACCCTTGGCTTTGCCATAGCTATACTCAATTATGAAAATTTGCGTTTAGATTTCCAAATACTCTCATGCAGCCAATAAAAGTCAAGGACTGCCTCATATTTTTTTCATCGTGAGTTAGCTGACATCACCCTATTTTCGGTCTTAAGCTCAAAATATGGTATGTGATGAAGTATTCCTCCGCATCGCAGTTCCCGTTCGTAGACCCCATTTACTCAGCGATCCTACAGCTTGGGACGAATGCTCTTAGTCAGAAGCTCGTGGCGTTTGTGTGTCGATAGGAGAAGCACACTGAAAGGTTGCTTTTAGGTCCGTCTCCACTTGATCAGCTAACAGACCCCTATTGGCCGATTACCGCCATCCATAGCAGGCGTGGGCCGACAACAATCAGATGATTTTCTGAAACAGATGGGATGAATTTGGTCGGCAGGACGCCGGAAGAAGAGCTACAGGTCACGGCCCGATTGAGTTTCATATTGGATTGCAAATCGGCCTCTAGCTTGCAACTGTGATACCTCCGAGTTCAGCATGACCACTGTATGAAAATACAACGCTAAGTTATTGATTTATATAGGCTGGTTCAGCGATTCCAAGCTATGGAATAAGCAGAATAAACCTATATAAATCATATGCTTAGCGCCTACATCTGGTCACCTTGACATGGTGGGGGTCGTTGGTTCGAGTCCAATCGCGCCTACCAAACAAAATCCGCTCTGCTGGGCGGTCTAGAAGGGCTCACCGAAAGGTGGGCCCTTTTTTGTTGTTCTCGTTTGGCCAATCATTGGGCAAACCACCAACGCGCAGCAGTTTCAGATCGGCATGCCCCATCAAGCCCTGAATGTCATCCTGAGCAAATCCCTGTTACTCATATAGCCAGGCACCCAACGCTCGAGTCTCATGAAAGGTTGGCCGCTCATTCGCCGGAATGTGGTCATAGGCCTTTGCTTGCCCAAAGCGAGCGAGTCGCTACTTGATTTGTTATTCAGCAGTTGAATACCGGTGCGTAGCGTTCTTCGCGCTTCTTGAAGTGGACAGGTGCCATCGGGACTTTCTCACCGTTCACGAAAATATCCGGAAAGGTTACGGTGAAGTCATCCATATCCCCTTTGCCCAAGGGCGTTCCCTTGAAGCCCGCGTGGAATATTTTCCTCGGATCAAAACCGGTTTCCAGCTGTTCAACGCTGACCTGATAAGACTGCCCTGTAGCCAGTTGCACGGTGACCATGGGCGATGCGGCACTCACCCAAAGGACGGGCGGGGTCTGTTTGAGCGCAGCGCTGCGTTGTTCCGGGGTGTTCAGGTTGAGCAGGTAAGGCGGTTTGTACAGGCGACCGAAGAGGCGCAGTTCCGTGTCAGTTGAGCGCTTGTTGCTTGGCCAGCTGGATGTACCCGGCGGTGCTGCATAAACCAGCACATGAACCCAGTCGAGTTCTTCAGAAAGAGGCGTATAGCTCATCGCCGCCTTTGGCCCGGGGCAGGTACGCTCGAGGAGGGCGTTTTGGCCCACGCCTGATTCTGGATGCAGATAGGGCCCTGTACTGCATCCCGCGAGCAGTACCAACAGCGCATACAAGGTGTGTTTTTTCATAGGGGCAACTCCATTGCTGCGCGATAAGCCGCTAGTTCGACGTCTGGGCTGCTTGATTCAAGCTAAGAATTTATTTCGAAACTGCAAAATTGAATGCCGGCTCTTGTAGGCTCGCTTTGATCAATGCTGCGAGTTCACGCGTGGCTGGTGTGGGAGCCTCAGTACAGCTATGAATCATGTAACCAAGGTGTGGTACAGGGGGCAAGCCTGAAACGATGTCGAGATGGCCCGGTAGCCCGATGCGGGTTCTTAGCGTCAAGCCTAATCCAGCAGCAACGGCGGCCCATATACCGGCAACGCTGGGGCTGGTCAGGGCGATTCGCCAGGGGATATTCGCCGCATCCAGTGCCTGGGTGGCGGCACTGCGCAACACGCACGGCGCATCAAACAGGATCAATGGCAGCGGTGAGTCATCCATCATGGTTGGCAGTCGTGTGTTACGAGCCCCGATCCAGTGCATCGGCGTTTCACCCAGTCTCGTCGCAAGCGGCGAATTGCGCTCCGTGTCCCATGTTAGGGCCAAGTCCAGGCCGGTGCTTTCTACCATTGAAAGTAATTCAGCGTTTCGCGCAATCCTGACTTCAAGATTCACCATTGGGTAGGCTTGAACGAAGCGTCGCAGGATATCGCTGAGGAAATGCTCCCCAAAATCTTCTTGAACTCCGAAGCGAACGGTTCCGGTCGTCTGGCTTTCATGCAGGCTCAAGAAGATCCCGTCGTTGAGCTCCAGTAGCCGGCGGGCGTGGCTGAGCAGGATTTCTCCCACAGGTGTCAAGACCAGGCCACGTCCTGATCTGGCCAACACCGGGGTGCCCACCTGCTCTTCAAGTTTCTTCAATTGAGCGCTCACTGCGGACGTAGATCGACCGAAGCAATCCGCAGCCTTGGCAAAGCTGTTGAACTCAACGCCGGTAACGAAGGTGCGCAATACATCGAGATCGAAAGTTGGACGGCGCATCGGATAATCCACAAATTTGGAACAGTTGATCCTATTAAATCTGATATTCGCAATTACCGCGACTTGATAGTTTTGTCCGATTGACAAGGTAATTCGGGGATTAAGGTCGTGAATACATTAAAGGATAGCGGGCGAGAGCACGTGGGCAGATTCCCGCAAAAGTTTGCCGATTTAACTGACCAAACCCTGTTTGGTGATATGTGGAAGCGAACGCAATTGACACCTCGCGAGCGCAGCCTGGTGACGGTGGCTGCCCTAGTGGCGCTGTACCGGCTGGAGCAACTGTCATTCCATTTGAGTCGAGCGCTGGACAACGGTTTGAGTGATGATGAATTGGAGGAAGTCATGACCCATCTGGCGTTCTATTCAGGCTGGCCGACGGCTGCTTCTGGCCTGAAGCAGCTCAGCGATGTGCAAGCCAGTCGTGCTCCCAGCCAAGGGTAACTATTTATGCCATTTGCACGTATTTCACTGCATCGCGGAAAGTCCGCTGCGTATCTGCAGGCGCTATCCCAAGGGGTGCATGACGCTCTGGTCGAGAGTTTTGAGGTGCCTGGCGCAGATCGCTTCCAGGTCATCCATCAGCATGATGTCGGTGAGCTGATTTTCAATCCCGAGTACCTGGGCGGGCCGCGCAGTCATGATTTTGTGTTGATTGCTATCACCGCTGGCCGTTCACGAAGCGTCGAAACGAAACAGCATTTCTACCGCACTCTGGTCGAGAAACTTAACGAGGCTACTGGGCTCAGCGAGGAAGATGTCATGGTGGTAATTACCACCACAGGCAGTGAGGATTGGTCGTTTGCTGGCGGTCGGGGTAACTAGCTCCCGCGCTCTTGATAAAGAAAACAGGTAGGCCCAAATTATCTACGTGTACCAGAGGCCAGAACTTGCATGATTGAGTGGTAGTAAATACGAGTCTGTACGGCTTTTAACAATGTTCTTTAGCTACCTGCTTCTATCGCTCCGCCACCGAGCGAGCCTGCTCTGTGCAAGAACCCATTGGTTGCTGCGTAATGACTGAAGTGGCCCGGTTTCTGCGTATAACGGGCAGTCACCAGACCCATTCAAGGACATAAAATGCTTATCGTCTTCAGCGGCCTTCCAGGCACCGGAAAAACGACTATCGCAAGCGAGCTTGCCGGCAGAACGGGTGCCGTCTACCTAAGGGTCGATACCATCGAACAGGCGATTCGAAACGCCGGCGTTCTTGCAAAAGAGGTGGGCAAGAGCGGTTACATGGTCGCCAATGAGCTTGCTCTGAGCAATCTTCGTTTTGGCCACACGGTTATAGTCGACTGTGTAAACCCGGTCGATGAAAGCCGACAGGCATGGAGTGATATTGCTCAGCGCGCTGATGTGCCCTTGGTCAACATTCAGGTGATCTGTTCTGACAGGCGCGAGCACCAGCGTCGGGTGGAAACCAGGGAGGTCGATATTCCCGGGCTGACGCCCCCAACCTGGCAGTCTGTTCTCGATCATGAATATGAGGCGTGGGGCACTGATCCATTCAGCATCGACACGGCCTTGACTTCAAAGGCGCAGGCTGTGGCGCTGATCACTGAAACGCTTTTATCCAGGGCGCGTCTGCTCTGAAGGCGTTCAATGCGCCCCCCGGTTCTCCTGGAGCCGGTTATCTGTCCGCATCGGAGTGCGATCTGCCTGATGCTTGTCAGCTGCGCTTGTGCGCTGGCCGGCAGCCCCGGATCACACTCCGATGCGACCTCCCGTGAGGGATCGGGCAGTTAGCGACAGGCTGTCGTTGGCGCTGGTTGTTCGGTGCGGTTCTATACCTGTAATTGAAGCTTGATCAGGTCAACTTGCACTGCTTTTTGCAGATTTATTGACCGTCGGTTGTCATTCTGCTCCCCAATTAACCAACACCAGGCAGGCGTAAGTGGGTGGGTCAGGTAGGGCGTGTGCCCCAGTACGCAGTCTTTGCGAGGGCGGGAGCAGCCGCGGGTGTCGAGGAATCATTGGTCGTTTTTATTGTCATATTTATGACCTTTTCTTTCAGGACGCTCAAATGAAGCGCACAACCCTATTGATCCTGGCCGTCTCAGGCGCTTTTCTGCTGGGCGGCTGCGCGCCTGTCTGGTACGACGGGGGGCGGCATGGTCACGATCGAGGTTACGACTCGGGCCGTGGATACGATCGCGGGCATGATGATCGGGGTTATGACCGCGGCTACGATCGTCGCGACAATGATCGCCGTTATGACCGCAATCGCGATCGTGATGACAGGGACGACTGATCCTCTGGTGCTTCAACTGCGCAGCGTGTCATCCACGCTGCGCTTCAGGTTATTAACTGCTGGCTCAATCAATTCCCGCCATTTGTTTCACCTCTGCAATATCCCTGCTTCGCGGAAACAAACCGGACATCTGCCAGCAATTGCGTTCAGGCAAGCTGTGCGCAATTAGTCCCGCCGCGCTCGTTCTGGCACCCGGGGCTGATGAGAACCCTCCTGTAAAACATCGTCCCGGGAATTCCTGCTCCATGCGAACCAGTCTTTCGCTGCCGCTGCTGGCTGCCTTGTCCATTTTGCTTGCGGCCTGTGCCAGCAAGACCATCCCGCCCGAAGAGTTTTCGGGCTATCTGTCCGATTACAGCCAGTTGGCGCAAAAGCAGTTGCCTTCCGGGCAGGCCGTACTGTCCTGGGTAAGCCCTGATCTGGATATCAGCCATTACACCGGCGTCTATATCGAGCCAAGCCAGTTTTACCCGTGGGTGCTACCGACCGGGCGGGGGCCACAGTCCACGCTGTCGGCCGTAACCGGTTATTACGATGCTGCGCTCAAGCGCGAACTGGGCAAGGTCATGACGGTTGTCGCGGCCCCGGGCCCTGGCACGCTGATTGTCAGGCCGGCCATAGTCTCGCTCTCGGCTAGTACCCAGGGCCTGCGGTTTTATGAGTATTTGCCCGTGACCCTGCTCGCCGCTGGGGTCAGCACGGCGGTCGGGATGCGTGATCAGGACAGTGAAATCAGCACCGAGATCGCCGTGATCGATGCCGCTGACCAGCAGGTGGTCGCGCAAGTGGTGCGCAAGGGGACAGGGCTGGCGCTGGAAAATGATTCTCAGGTCATGACGCTGGATGATTTCAAGCTGGTGCTCGATGGCTGGGCGCTTGATATGCGCCGCGAATACTTGTCCAGCCGCCATTGAGAGCCGGTCAAGGGTTGGTCCGGGGCTCGCCGAAAGGCGGGCTTTTTTTTGTCTGCGATTTGTCTGGCTCCTTCACACGACTTCAAGTGCCGCCTGAATCTGATCGGCGTACTTGCTCAGGTTATTCATCTCTGTCTGTAACTGACCGGAGCTGGCTGAATTCAGCACCTTGGACTGGATCAAGGTCAAAGCAGCCGCGACGGCCAGTTCACGTTTGCCTTCCGGGCTGGCAGCACCAAAGGGGGTATCGCCCCGGAGGTTTTTGAAGTGCTCAGACATGATGCTCTCCTTATCGTTGCGGGTTTGAAACCTGTTATTACCGGTAACCGGTAATAACTAAAGTTTAGGGCAGGATTGATGGCGCGCATCGAAAAGGGCCTGTAAACAGCCCGGTAGACATGGTTGTGCCCGAAACTACCGGCATGAATCTGAGGAACCGATCAGGGTGACCAGCGGTGCACCGTTTGTCGCTGCGTAACGTTCAACTTTGTTCATAATGGCGCGGTAATTGCTGTCTGTCGGTCCGCCAATGGATCACTCGTCTAATTGATGTGCATTTCCTGCGCATTTTCCGGTCTTTCCGGCCTTCGCGTATAAGCCTCGTCATTACAAAGGGTTGGGTTGATTGGTTGAGAGCGACGCGAGCAGCGCCAAATAAAAATAGTCGTACTCGTCAATAAAATGGCGAATAGCCTGATTATTTGTGCTTGCAATTACGATATTAATCCAAATTTGTTCAATTTATTGACGATATCATTGTGATGGCTTATTTTGACGCCCTGTTGCTGGCCATGCGTCGTGAATACTCAGTCCGGAAGGAACCTACTTATGAGTCGTACAGACGACATATCGAACTTGTTCAGCAGGTTCGGCGCCACTTCGGACAGTTATCACGAGTTCGACAGTCAGTTCGAATACCCCAATACGCCGCCAGCTCAAGTTAAAGCCTCTGAGCCTGAAGAAGTCACGGCCCCGGTACTTGCTGCTCTGCCACCGGTTGCGCCAGTCTGCGTGGCATTGGCGAAAGCCGAAGATCCGGCACCGCTGATGAGCACTGCCGACGTTGCCATCCCGCTGCGTAATTTGCTCGCTGAAGTAGCGCTTGCTCGTCAGGCCGAAACCGAGGCCCTGCAGGCACAATTGCGCACGCCGCAGTGCAAGGCTCGTGTCGTGGTGCTGGTCTCGGCCAAGGGCGGCGTTGGCAAGACCACGCTGGCCGCCAGCCTGGCAAGCAGCCTGCGTCTGGAGGGTGGCAAGACCCTGGCCATCGACCTTGATCCGCAAAATGCCCTGCACCATCACCTCGGCGTTGAATCCGGCGTGACCGGCATCGGCAGCGCCTGCTGGAGCAGCAATCTGCAGCAGGGATTCAACGATGTACAAGTGCTGCCCTACGGCGTGTTGAGCGATGACCAGCGCTGTGCCCTGGAGCGCGAAATAAGCCAGGACCGCCACTGGCTGGCACGGCAACTGGAACGCATGGACCTTGGCACACATGACCTGGTGATTGTCGATACGCCCAGCGGCCGCTCGGCGTACCTGCAGCAGGCGCTGGATGTGGCCGATCAGGTGCTGGTGGTCACTGCTGCCGACGCGGCCAGCTTTATTGCCCTGGAGCATATGGACCGTCTGCTGGGAGCCAACGTTGCGCGCAGCTATGTGGTCAATCAATTTGAGCCCGGGCGCGAGTTTTCCCGCGACATGCTCGAAGTGCTCAAGCGCCGTCTGGGTGCGCAGTTGACGGGGGTAGTAGAGCAGGATCACGGTTTTGGCGAGGCCTTGGCTTACGGCCGCAACCCGTTGACGGTGCCCGTCCGGTCTGTAGGTGGTGAAGGGGTTTTACTGCTTGGCGAACACCTTAAGGCTGCTTTGCAGAACGCCCGTGTAACCGAGAACTCAGCTTCATGAGTCAGTCAAACAGCCCCCCCCAGGTTGCGCAAAGCCGGTTTCAGCGTTGGGCCCAGTCGCTGTCAGATCATCTTGATCAGTGGCCGGCTGCGGCACGCCGTGCGCTGCTTGCCGGTACCGCAGTGTTTTGCGGGCTTTTGGGCCTGCTGATCATTACCGTACCGTTCGAATTCTATGCGCAGTGCATCTTTGCCATCGGCTGCTTTGTTGCAGCATTGGTGCTGCGCAGGATACCCGGGCGCCTGACCATCCTGATCATGATCGGCCTGTCACTCACGGCCTCGTTGCGCTATATATACTGGCGCTTGACCGAAACCATGGGGTTCGACGACTGGGTCGACATGGCGTTCGGTTATGGCCTGGTGCTGGCCGAAATCTATGCCCTGGTGGTGCTGGTGTTCGGCTACCTGCAAACGGCCTGGCCGCTGCGGCGCCAGCCGGTATTGCTCAAGGGCCCGCCAAGCGAATGGCCAGTGGTTGACGTGTTTATCCCGTCATACAACGAGACGCTCGATATCGTGAAGCTGACCATCTTTGCCGCTCAGGCAATTGACTGGCCACAGGACAAGCTGCGCGTGCATGTGCTCGATGACGGTCGCCGCGAAGACTTTCGCGAGTTCTGCGAGCAGATCAACGTCAACTACATCACCCGTGACAACAATCGTCATGCCAAGGCCGGTAACCTCAACGAAGCACTGCAGGTCACCAGTGGCGAGTTCGTAGCATTTTTCGATGCCGACCACGTGCCGACCCGCTCTTTCTTGCAAGTGAGCATTGGCTGGTTCCTCAAAGACCCCAAGCTGGCGATGTTGCAAACGCCGCACTTTTTCTTTTCGCCCGACCCATTCGAAAAAAATCTCGACACCTTCCGTTCGGTGCCCAACGAAGGCGAGTTGTTTTATGGTCTGGTGCAGGACGGCAACGACCTGTGGAACGCCACGTTTTTCTGTGGCTCTTGCGCAGTGATCCGTCGCAAGCCGCTGATGGAAGTCGGCGGGGTGGCGGTCGAAACTGTGACCGAAGATGCCCATACCGCGCTCAAGCTCAACCGCGCCGGCTACAACACTGCTTATCTGGCGATACCGCAGGCAGCGGGTCTGGCCACGGAAAGCCTTTCACGCCACATTAGCCAGCGTATTCGCTGGGCGCGGGGTATGGCGCAGATTTTTCGCACCGACAATCCGCTGTTCGGCAAGGGCCTGAACCTGGGCCAGCGCCTGTGCTACCTCAACGCAATGCTGCATTTCTTCTATGGTTTGCCGCGCTTGGTGTTTTTGACGGCGCCGCTGGCTTTTCTGTTTTTTGATGCGCAAATCTTTCATGCCTCGGGCTTGATGATTGCCGCCTATGCATTGCCGCATATTTTTCATGCCAGCCTCACCAACTCCAGCATTCAGGGGCAATACCGGCATTCGTTCTGGAACGAGGTCTACGAGACGGTACTGGCCTGGTACATCATGGCCCCGGTGCTGGTGGCGCTGGTCAACCCCAAGTTCGGTGGTTTCAACGTGACCGACAAGGGCGGGATCATTGACGAGAAGTACTTCGACTGGAAGCTCGCCCGTCCATATATCGTGCTGCTGACCCTTAACATGGCAGGGATGGCGTACGGGATCGCGCGGCTGGCAATGGGTGAGGAGGGCGCCACGACCACGCTGTTGATCAACCTGTTGTGGACGCTCTACAACGTGATCATCACCAGTGCCGCCGTAGCGGTGGCCAGTGAAACCCGGCAGGTTCGTGCCGAACCGCGGGTTGCTGCCACATTGCCGGTGCGCCTGGTCCGTGCCGATGGCAGTGTGATAGACGGTGTTACCCAGGACTTTTCGCAAAAAGGCATGGGCTTGCGTTTGCCACAGGGCGTCAGCGTACCTCAAGGCGAGCAGGTGCAGATTTCGCTGTTGCGCAGCCAGCACTTGAGCCTGTTCCCGGCTGTGATTGTATTCAGTCGCGGTGAATTGCTCGGCGTTCAATTTGAAGCCCTGACTCTGCGCCAGCAAAGTGATCTGGTACGTCTCACCTTTTCCCGTGCCGACACTTGGGCATCGACCTGGGGTAGCGGGCAGGTTGATACCCCGCTGGTGGCCCTGCGCGGAGTCAGCCGAATTGGTTTTCGCGGTATCCAAGAACTCTTCAAAGCCTCGCTCATGGAAGTGCGCAGCTTGCTGCGCCGTCGCCGCGTCGCCCCATCAAAGCTAGAAAACATCCAGGATAAGTGATGAATTCAACGTCTTCAGTCTTCGCCAATTTGCGCGATCCGCGTCGTGCCCTGGCACGCATTGCGTGTGCCTTGCTGGCTTTGAACAGCGGCGCTGCCTGCGCCGAGAGCGCTCCAGCCGTTGCTGCAACCGGTAGCAATAATTACACCGTGACCCTCAAACAGTTGGGCCGCAATTATCCGATGAACCTGCGGGGTGTGGAATCGAGCGACAGTGTCAGTTTCGATGTGCGGGCCGACTCGATTGTGACGGGTGCCAAGTTGAACTTGCAGTACACCTACTCGCCGGCATTGCTGGAAGAGCTGTCGCAAATCAACGTCATCATCAACGATGAAGTGGCGGCAAGCCTGCCGTTGCCCAAGGACAAAGCCGGGCAACTGCAACAGCATGTCGTCGACATACCGGCGCACCTGATTACCGAGTTCAACCGTCTGAGTTTGCAGTTTATCGGGCACTACACCATGAGTTGCGAAGATCCGCAGCACACCAGCCTGTGGGCCAAGATCAGCAACGCCACCAGCTTGAGCATTGATGTATCGCCCTTGGGTTTACCCAATGATCTGTCCATCTTGCCGTTGCCATTTTTCGATCGTCGCGATACCCGGGCCCTGGATTTGCCGTTTGTGTTCGTCTCTGCGCCTGACAACGCCACGCTCGAAGCAGCCGGTGCACTGTCGTCGTGGTTTGGCGCCCAAGCCAGTTTTCGGGGTGCACGGTTTTCCTCGAGTTACAACCAGATTCCCGCCAGCGGCAGTGCGGTGGTTTTGATCAGTGGTCCGGATGCGCTGCAGATTGGCAGTATTAGTCTACCGCCAGCGAAGGGCCCGACCCTGACCTTGATGACCAATCCGAATGACGTCAATGCCAAGCTGCTGGTGGTCAGCGGTCGCGACGGTGCCGAACTCAAGAGTGCCGCAACTGCTTTGGTACTGGGCAGCCAGGCCTTGTCGGGCAGCAGCGTGGTGATCGATCGATTGCAGGTGGTGCAGCCCCGCAAGCCCTATGACGCGCCGAACTGGTTGCCCAGTGATCGCCCGGTAAAGATTGGTGAGTTGATGCAGGCCAAGCAACTGGCGGTGTCCGGCTACAACCCGGGTGACATCACCGTGCCGTTGAATTTTCCGCCGGATTTGTTTACCTGGCGTAACGAAGGCGCGCCGCTGAATCTTAAATACCGCTATACGCCGCAAGAGAAGTCCTACAATTCGTCGTTCATTATCAGTTTTAATGACGCGCTGATTCAGTCGCAGAACCTGCTGTCCCGGGACAGGCTCGACAGCAGTGTGCTCAGAACACTGAAGTCAGACGACAGCCTTGACCGCGAAACCAATGTGTTGCTGCCCCTGAACTCGGTGGCCCTGCAGTCCCGCCTGCAGTTGCGCTATATGTTCGATTACATCAAGCAGGGCCAATGTAACGACATCATCATTGACAATATGCGCGGTGCGATTGATCCCGAGTCGACCCTTGATTTGAGCGGCTACGACCACTTTATCGCCATGCCCAACCTGGGCGTGTTCAAGGATTCCGGCTTTCCGTTTACCCGTATGGCTGACCTGTCGCAAACCGCCGTGGTGTTGCCGGATGATGCCGGGGTTGCTGATTTGAATGCCTACCTCACACTGCTCGGCCGATTTGGCCAGTCCACCGGCTACCCGGCTACTGGCGTACAGGTGATTCAGGCGGATCAGGTGGCGGGCGCTGCGGACAAGGACTTGCTGGTGCTGGCGTCCGGTGCCAATCAGCCTTTGCTGACACATTGGGCCGATCGCCTGCCCGCTAACGATGGCGAAGGCCAGCAGAGCTTTCATTTATCTGACTTGCCGATGCGGCTACGTGACTGGTTTAGCCCCGATCCTGAAGCCAATATTCGCAAGACGCGGTTGGCGATGGCGTTTTCCGGTGGCGCGCGTAGCACTTACCTGACCGGTTTCGAATCGCCGCTTAAAAAAGGGCGCAGTGTTGTGGTTATTGCCAGTGGTCAACCGCAAGGTCTGGCCGATGCCACAAATGCACTGATCGGAGGTGAGGATTACACCCATTCGATCCAGGGCAGTCTGGTGGTGGTACGCGGTAAAAACATCGAGCCTCTGGTGGCGGACGAGCAGTACTACGTTGGCAGCCTGGGGCCTATCAAGTACCTGCAATGGTTGATGTCGCGCCATGTGGTCCTGTCCCTGCTGCTGACCGGTCTGGGGGTGATTTTGCTCAGTGGTCTGGCTTATCTGGCACTGCGCGCACGCGCCAACAAACGACTAGGTAATTGACGGCTCATGGGGTTCTTCGCGATCAAACGTTTTAATTCCTCACCGCGGCGCCTGCATCGTGCGCTGCTGTGGTTGGCAGGCGCTCTGGCAGGTATCGCCCTGACCCCCGCGATGGCCAAGGACACCAGGTGCCAAAAAGCCGACTGGCCGCTGTGGCAAGCCTACGCTTCGCGCTTTGTACAGGCTGACGGCCGTATGCTGGAGTCCAGCCCACAGCTCAACCAAAGCTCTTCCGAAGGTCAGTCCTACGGGATGTTATTTGCGTTGATCGGCAATGATCAGGCGCGCTTTGACAGGTTATGGCAATGGACCCTGGCCAATATGGCTGGCGCCGACGTGAGCACGCGTTTGCCAGGCTGGTTGTGGGGGCAGGGCAAGGACGGGACGTGGCAATTGCAGGACGCCAATTCAGCGTCCGATTCGGACTTGTGGATTGCCTATTCGTTGCTCGAAGCGGCACGTCTGTGGCAGCGCCCGGACTACCGCGAGGCAGCCTTGCATCTGCTTGAAAACATCCAGAGCCAACTGGTCGTGAGCTTGCCCGGTCTGGGCAAAATGGTGTTGCCCGGGCCTCAAGGCTTTGTGCAGCCAGATCATCTGTGGCGCTTGAATCCCAGCTATCTGCCGCTGCCGTTGCTGCGGCGGCTGGCCATGCAGGCACCGGCCGGGCCGTGGAAAGAAATTGCCGAAAACACCGTGAAAATGGTCAAGGCTTCCAGCCCCAAGGGCTATGTTGCCGACTGGATCGGCTATCGTGCCACCGGGCCGAACAGCGGTCTGTTCGTGGTCGATCCGGTTAATGGCGAACTGGGCAGTTACGACGCGATTCGCGTTTACCTGTGGGCAGGCATGACGCCCAAATCCGATGTGCTGGCAGCACCGTTGCTGGCGCGACTGGAGGGCATGGCGAACAGCACGGCTTCCACCGGCATTCCACCGGAAAAGGTCCAGGTCAGGAGCGGTACGCTAGAGGGGCAGGGGCCGTTCGGCTTCTCCGCCGCGCTGATTCCTTACTTCCAGGCCAAAGGCCAGCCCTGGCTTGCCCAAGCCCAGCAGCGTCGAACCGAGCTAGCCCTCACGAAGGCGCTGGGGCAGGCCGATGGCGAACGTACCGAGCCTTTGTATTACAACGTCATGCTTAGCCTGTTCGCACTCGGCTGGGCAGAAAACCGCTTTCAGTTTCGTGATGACGGAACACTCAAACTGTCTTGGGAGACGTCATGCGTCCGCACCGCCACGCACTAGCCATCGGGATTCTAACCGCAGTCATCGGCACAGCCGTCCACGCCGATACCAGCGACGTGCAAGCGCGGCTGGTCGAACAGGGTCAGTACTGGCAAGGCCGCGCCAATGCACAACGGGCGGCCGAGGCCTGGGAAAAAGTCTTGCGTCTGGACCCCAATCAAGTGGATGCCCTTTATGGTATGGGCTTTGCCAGCCTCAAACAGAACAAGCCCGAGCAAGCCAGGCAATACCTGGCGCGTTTGCAGGCCCTGTCGCCCCGACCGTGGCTGGCGGCGCAGCTGGAACAGGATATTGCCCTGACTGAGACGCAGAACAAAGCACTGCTGGATGAGGCCCGACGTCTGGTCGATAGCGATCAGCGAGATGAGGCGACTCAGGTGTTTGCCAAACTGTTTGCCGGTCGCACACCGTCAGGCACGGTGGGACGTGAGTATTACAACAACCTGGCGTTCAATCCTGCAGGTTGGCCAGAAGCGCGAAAAGGCATGGAGCGCTTGCTGCGCGAGACGCCCAACGACTCGACTCTGGCGCTGTTTCTGGCCAAGCAACTGATTCGTTACGAAGACAGTCGCCCTGAAGGTATCCGTAATCTGGCCAAGCTATCGACCCGGCCCGACATCGGCGGTGACGCTGATGAAAGCTGGCGTCTGGCGCTGGTCTGGTCCGGTCCGCCGAGTGCTGCCCAGGTGCCGTTGTTCGAAGCCTTTTTAAAGGCTCATCCAGATGATCAGGAAATTCGTGACCTGCTGAACAAAGGTAAATTGAAAGCCAGCACTGCAGACCGTGTACCGGCCTGGCAACCTGATCCGCTGGTCGAGCGTGGGCTCAAGGCGTTGGATAAAGGTGATCAGGCGGGTGCCGAGCAAGCCTTTGCCGCACGCTTGAAAAACAAGGCGAATGATCCTGATGCTTTGGGTGGGCTAGGTGTGGTGCGTCAGCAACAGGACCGTCTGAGCGAAGCTGAGCAACTTTTGAACCGCGCTATCGGCAACGGTGGCTCGCGCTGGAAGCCGGCGCTGGATAACGTGCGCTACTGGGCTTTGCTGCAACAGGCGCGCAACCAGGCCAAGAGCCAGCCCGCCAAGGCCCGGGAAAGCATTGCCCAGGCAATGCGAGTGAACCCCAGGGGCATCGAGGCACGTTTGGCCCTCGCGGATATTCAGGCTCAGAACGGTCAGCTCGATGAGGCTCAAGCCAGTTACCGTCAGGTGCTGAGTGTGCAGAAGGACAATGCTCAGGCCGTACAAGGGCTGGTCAATGTTCTGTCGCAAGCGGGGCAGGCCGATGAGGCCTTGCGCCTGCTAGATACCCTGACCCCGGCCCAGCAGGCCGAAATGGGCGGTGGCGGTCGACTGCGTGCGCTGCGCTCCACGCAGGCTGCGGCATTGGCCGAGCAGCGTGGCGATACCCGGGGCGCACAACAAGCTTTGGTGCAAGCGGTCAAAGATGACCCGGACAACGTCTGGACCCGTTTTGATCTCGCCCGCCTTTACCTGAAAACCGGTGAGCCGCAAAAAGCCCGCGTTCTGATCGACAGCTACCTCAAAGCCCATCCGACAGATGTTGACGCCCTCTATACCAGTGCTCTGCTCTCAGTGGAAATGGAGCAGTGGGACGCTGCCCAGGCTGCCATAAGCCGGATTCCAGTGGGTCGTCGCACCGCAGATATGAACGATTTGGCGGATCAGATCACGCTGACGGTGCAGGTCAAGCTCGCTGCCACCATGGCCAAGCGTGGCCAGCGTCAGGAAGCCCTGGCACTGCTCGACCGGTTGCAACCGATGGCGAGCCGCAGTCCGGATCGTATGGCAACGCTGGCCTCGGCTTATGTGGACACAGGAGACTCCACGCGAGCGTTGACCATGATGCGCGATGTGATCAACCAGACACCGACACCTTCCGCCGACTTGATGTTGCAGTACGCCAATCTGCTGCTCAAGACGGGTAATGATGCCCAGGTCAACTCGATCCTGCGCGGCCTGCAAAACCAGCGAATGAGCGTTGCCACACGCAAACGTTTCGACGACCTGCTGTATCAGTACCGCATTCGTCAGGCCGATCTGCTGCGTGAAGGCGGTGACCTGGCGGGCGCTTATGACACTCTGGCACCGGCGCTGGCATCGCGGCCTGGGGACGCCGGTGCGACTTCGGCGCTGGCGCGGATGTACGTCAGCAGCGGCAATAACGCCAAGGCGTTTGAGCTGTACAAGCCTTTGCTGCAACGTCAGCCCAACGATCCGCAAATCCTCCTCAATGCCGCGGACGCTGCGGTTCTGGCCCGAGATAACGGCTACGCCGAGCGTGCGCTGGAGCAGTTTGTGAAACTGCAAAACTACGACCCGCAGTCTTTGACCGAAGCGGCACGAATCTACCGCAGCATGGGCAAGAGCGCTCAGGCTGCGCACCTGTTGCGCAAGGCCGTGGACATCGAGCAAACCGAGAAAAAACGCAACCTTACGGCTCAGGCCGGCGTATCTGGCGTTGCGCCGAACCCGTTCGCCGGCTTGTCGGGCCCAGCCAATCAGATGGGGCGTGGGGCCATCGATGCGATTCCCGCGCCCGCCCAAACCACGCTCGATTCGAGCGCTTATATGGCAGACGACAATGCGCTGTTGGCCAGCGATGTCTACCCGGGGCAACCCCTGCCTTCCAGGACAGGCAATGGCACCTTGCCGGTGGGACGTAATGCTGGTGCCGGGGCTAATCCATTTTTACCCCAAGGCACGGTCAATGTGGCGGTGGACCAAGCCAGTTCGGCCCAGCGTGCGCTGGACAGTATCCTCCAGGAGCGCAGTGCCTACGTGACCCAGGGCGTCACTATTCGCAACAACGACAGTGAGCCTGGCCTTGGCAAAATGACCGATATCGAAACACCGCTGGAAATTAACTTTCCGGCGGGTGACAACCGTATCGCCGTACGTGTGACACCGGTGTCCCTGAATGCGGGTAGGGTGGGTGTTTATGCCGCCGAACGCTTTGGTAGTGGCAAAGAGTCAACCGAGGGGATTGGCGCCCAGCGTGAGAGTGGTGTCGGTGTGAGCGTTGGCTACGCTCGCCCGGATGAAGGCATCAAGGCCGACCTCGGTACCACGCCGATCGGCTTTCAATACAGCACCGTGGCCGGTGGCGTGAGTGTCGATCGCCCGCTCGCCAGCAACTCCAATGTGCGTTATGGCGTCAATGTTTCACGCCGCCCGGTGATCGACAGCGTAACGTCATTCGCCGGTACCACTGATGAGCGCACCGGGCAGACGTGGGGTGGCGTAACGGCTAACGGCGGCCGTGGTCAGCTGAGCTATGACAACCAGGCTGTCGGTGCCTATGGCTACGGCGCCTGGCACAAGCTGCTGGGTCATAACGTCGAATCCAACAGCCGTGCCGAACTGGGCGGTGGAGTGTATTGGTATTTGCAAAACACCGAGGACAGCAAGCTGACCCTGGGTCTGAGCGCTACCGGCATGAGTTTTGAGAACAACCAGAACTTCTTTACTTATGGCCACGGCGGCTACTTCAGCCCGCAAAGCTACTTTGCCCTGGGCGTGCCGGTGGCCTGGTCGCAGCGCACCGATCGCTTCAGCTACCAGGTCAAGGGCTCGGTGGGCGTTCAGTACACCCATCAGGCCGGTGCCGACTACTTCCCCGGTGACAAGGACATGCAGGCCGCCAACGACCAGCGCTACTCCGGCGAGAGCAAGACTGGCGTCGGTTATAGCCTGGCCGCTGCCGGTGAGTACAAGTTCGGGTCGAGCGTTTTCCTGGGGGCCAATTTGGGTCTGGATAATGCTCAGGACTACCAGCAAATCACCGGGGCGATGTACCTGCGCTATATGTTTGAAAATATGAATGGCCCTATGGAGCTGCCGGTAAGCCCATACAGTTCGCCTTATTCCAATTGATGTCCTGGAGACTTTAAATGCCTTCTTCCGTTCTTGCCGGTATGACCCTTCTTGTTCTAGGGGAAAGCCACATGAGCCTGCCTAACTGTTTGATGGAGCCGCTGCACGCCAACCTGACCCAGCAGGGCGCAAATGTGCACTCGATTGGCGCGTGCGGTGCCAGTGCCGGCGATTGGTTGATTACCAAAAAAGTCGATTGTGGAGCCGAAGAAAAGGGTAACGGTAAAATTGTGATCAGGGGGCGTGACGCGACCACTACGCCGATCAAGGAGTTGCTTGCAGCGGATAAACCGGATCTGGTGGTGCTGGTGATTGCAGACACTATGGCCTCTTACGACAAGCCGGTGTTTCCCAAGGCGTGGGCGTGGCAAAACGTGTCTGCCCTGGCCAAGGAAATTACCGCCAATGGCGCCAAGTGCGCCTGGGTAGGCCCGGCGTGGGGCAAGGAAGGTGGCATGTACAAGAAGAACGATGCCCGCACCAAGCTGATATCTGCGTTCCTGGCGACCAATGTTGCACCTTGTACTTACATCGATTCGCTGGAGTTTTCCAAGCCGGGGCAGTGGGTGACCACTGACGGCCAGCATTTTACTGTGGCGGGTTACAAATCCTGGGCCAACGCCATCGGTGATGCATTGGGCAAGCTGCCCCCTGAAGCGGTCAGTGCCAAGGGTGCAAACAAGTGATCCGAGCTGTATTGAGCGCGGCAGTGTTGTTTTGCAGCGCGCATGCGCTGGCTGCCGACGTTGCGCTGTACCCCACTGGCCCCGATCAGGACGCCGCCTTTATCCGCTTCGTCAACGCCACCGCTGCCCCTCTGGACGTAATGGGCCAGCCCGGGCAACCACCGTTGCGCCTTGAAACGGCAGCGCCTGCTTCATTGTTGTTCCCGGTGGATTCGGGCAAGGCCGTCAAGGGCTCGCTGGCCAGTGGTGCGCACCAGTTGGCCCTGGACCTCAAGGTCGAGCCCGGTGAGTTCGCGACCATTGTGGTGGTGCCGCAAGGCGACGGGATCGAACAAGTCGCGGTGCGCGAAACACCGGATGACTTCAACGGCCTCAAGGCTTCGCTGGCGTTTGTCAATGTCGACAAGTCCTGCAGCGATGCCAGTCTGCGTCCTGCCGGGCGCACGGGCGATCTGTTCAAGGCGGTACCGTTCGCCAGTCTGCAGCGACGTTCAATCAACCCGGTAAACCTGTCAGTGCAACTGGTATGTGCCAACGCCAACACCGGTGCGCCGCTGGACCTGGGCGCACTCAAGGCTGGCGAACGCTACAGCGTGCTGCTGCTGCCATCTGCCAGCGGGCCGCGTTTGTTGAGTACCACGGACACGCTGTCCCACTGATCGGATTCTGCTGCCACCATGGTCTTCGCCTCACTCGAGTTCCTGACGCTGTTTTTACCGGCCTTTATGCTGGTCTACGCCCTGGGCAAGCCGCAGTGGCGCAACGTGATTCTGTTGATCGGCAGCTGGCTGTTCTATGGCTGGTTGAACCCGATGTTCCTCGCGTTGCATGTGGCATTGACGGTCGTGGCATGGCTTGGCGGGTTGCTCATCGATCGCAGTCGTGAGGACTCCCGGGGCAGGGTGCGGCTGTTGATCGCGCTGATCGTGTTCAACACGGCGGTGCTGTGCTGGTACAAGTACGCCAATATCCTGGCCGCGACCTGGATTGACTGGATCACGTATCCGGGGGCGATGCCGCTGGAATGGCAGCGGGTGGCGCTGCCCGCCGGGCTGTCGTTTATCGTGCTGCAGGCGATTTCCTATCTGGTGGATGTACATCGCCACACCGTGCCGGTGGAGCGCAGCTTTATCAATTACGCCACCTATATCTCGATGTTCGGCCACTCGATTGCGGGGCCGATCATTCGTTATGACTGGGTGCGTCGCGAACTCACCCAACGTTATTTCGACTGGCAGAATTTCTCCCTGGGTGCGCGCCGTTTCATGATCGGCATGTGCATGAAAGTGCTGGTTGCCGACACCCTGTCGCCGCTGGTGGATGTTGCGTTTCACCTCGACAACCCCTCTTTTGTCGACGCCTGGATCGGCTGCCTGGCCTACTCGCTGCAATTGTTTTTCGACTTTGCAGGCTATAGCGCCATGGCCATTGGCCTGGGCCTGATGCTGGGTTTTCATTTCCCGGAAAACTTCAACCAGCCGTATCTGGCCAGCAGCATTCAGGACTTCTGGCGGCGCTGGCACATGTCGTTGTCCAGCTGGCTGCGGGACTATCTTTATATCGCCCTGGGCGGCAACCGCAACGGTGCCTGGAAAACCTATCGCAACCTGTTCCTGACCATGGCCATTGCGGGGCTGTGGCATGGCGGTGACAGCTGGAACTACCTGCTATGGGGCGCGGCCCACGGCATTGCGCTATGTGTGGACCGGTTGTGGTCGCGTTCCAGCCTGCCGCGCATTCCGTCATGGTTGTCACATACATTGACGCTGCTGTTTGTGTTTATGGCCTGGACCTTGTTCCGCGCTCAGGATTTTGCTTCGGCCCTGAATATGTACGCCGCTCAGTTGGGTTTGCACGAGTTTGCCCTGGGCGACGCGCTGTCCGTGACCCTGCGCTCGGCGCACGGCCTGGCGGCATTGCTGGGGGTGGCGTGCATCATCGCGCCGTTGTTCAAGCGCCGGTATGAAGAGCGTTTTGGTGCGCAATTCTGGTTTGCGCCGATGGCGGCGCTGTGGCCAGTCGCGGGTTTTCTGCTGTCGTTCGCCTTGATAGCGAGCCGTGAAGCGGTGCCCTTTCTGTACTTCCAGTTCTGATGGTCGCGCCCATGTCCTCGTCATCGCCCAAACCGGCTGTAGCCACTGAATTCACTGCCCGTGTGAGCAGATTTGGCGGTGCAGTGTTTGTGCTGTTTCTGGCGGCGAGCTTTGCCTCGTCCCTGTGGTTGTTTGCCAGCGGCAAAATACAGATGCTTGCCCCCGACCTGAGCCGTGATGCGGTGCTGCATGGCGAGGTGACCCACAGAATTGCCAAGCAGTTGTCCGAGTCCGGCCTTGCACAAAAGGCGGCCGATCTGGAGCGTGGCGCCAGCTGGTTGCTGTTCCACGACACCGGCGCGCGGGTGCGTCCGGGCTGTGCGGGCTGGCTGTTTTTGACCGACGAAATGCGTATCAACCGTCATGCTCAGGTTAATGCTCAAACCAAGGCTGCAGCGGTGCGCGATATCCAGCAGCAACTGGCCAGACGGGGTATTGAACTGCTGGTGGCCGTGGTGCCGGACAAGAGCCGGATTGCCAGTGCGCAACTCTGTGATTTACGCCGCCCGGTGCAGTTGCAACATCGCGCCGAAGCCTGGGTTGAGGGATTGAACAAGGCAGGGGTGAGCGCTGTGGATCTCGCGCCAGTTCTTCAGTCTGTGGGCAGCGATGCCTATCTGCGCACTGATACCCACTGGAGTGAAGCCGGGGCCTCGGCGGCAGCCATGGCCATTGCCGTGCAGGTACAGGCAATGGGGATCAGCGCCACGCCGCACAAGGATTATGAAACTGTGCTGCAAGACCTGTCGCGTCGCCCGGGAGATCTGGTGCGACTGGCCGGTCTTGAATGGTTGCCAGTGGGGTTGCAACCCGCAGTAGAATCGGTGGCGGCCAGCTGGTTCAGTGAGAAAGCCGATTTATCCCAAAGCGATGCTGACAACCTGGATGATCTGTTTGGCGATGACAACCTGCCCAACGTTGCCTTGATCGGCACATCGTTCTCGCGCAACTCCAACTTTGCCGAGTTTCTGCAACAGGCCCTTGGCGCACCGATAGGTGACTTTTCCAAGGACGGTGGCGAGTTCTCCGGTGGTGCCAATGGCTACTTCAGCAATCCTGCCTTCAAACAGACACCGCCCAAACTGGTGATCTGGGAAATCCCCGAGCGTGATTTGCAGACGTCTTACAGCAAGCCAATAAAACTGTAACCCGTAGCAGCTGCCGCAGGAACGAGGCTGCGTCCGGCGACGCAGTCGCCGCAAAATCAGGCACTGCGGTGTGCCAGGTAAACCCGACTCGCAGGGTTTACGGTCGCTTCGCAACCGAACGCAGCCTCGTTCCTGCGGCAGTTGCTACGGACGGTCAGCCAAGGTGCTAGTCTGGTGATCAGACACCTGCCCATCACGGTCACGCTACCATGCCCGCAAGCCCGTCAACACACTGCGCTACACCCCGGTTCTGGCGGGACGCGCAGTTGCCCTTTATCGAAGCGCGCTCCATCGCCGATGGCCGTAAGGTCTGCTATGCCCGACACTCCCACGAGATTTTCTCCATCGGCGCCATCACCTCCGGCTGCTGCACTTACCTGCATGAGAAAACCAGTCACGGTATCAGCGTCGGCACGGTGGTGTTGATGAACCCGGGAGATGTCCACGCCTGTAATCCGCTGGACGACCAGCCATGGTCCTACGTGATGCTGTATGTCGATGCGCAGTGGCTGGCAGGCATTCAACAGGCGTTTGACGATCAGGCCAGCGGGGTGTTCCAGCCCCTGGCGGCCACCCACACCCGCTCGCCGGGGTTGTTCAATGGCCTGACCGCCCTGTATGCGCAGCTGGTCGACCCGCACCTCGAGGGGCTGGCCAAGCACGAGTCGGCGGTCAAGTTCTTTTCAGCGATGCAGCAGGAACTGGGCGGCCCGCTGGTGCTTCGCAAGAGCGCCAATGCACGGGTGGAGCGCGCCGCCAAATTTATCGACGAGCATTTCTTGCACACCATTCGCCTGCAGGATATCTGTGCCGCCGCCAGCCTGTCGGAGGCTTACCTGATCCGTGCCTTCGAGCTGCGTTACCATATGACGCCCCACGCCTATCTGATCAATCGGCGCATTCAACATGCCCAGGCGCAACTGCGCGAAGGGGCGTTGATCGCCGATATCGCCCAGCAAACCGGTTTTGCCGATCAGGCGCATTTCCAGCGGGTGTTCAAAAAACACCTCGCGGCCACGCCCGGGCAGTACAAGGGCTAAAACCACAGCAAGGACACCGCGCAGCCCACCAGCATGGCCGCCATGCCGCGATTGAACAGGCGGATGCGCCGGGTGCTGTGCAGGTAACGGCTCAGAAAGGCGCCGGTGTAGGCCCAGCAGGCCACTGACAGGTAGCAGACTACAAAGTAGATCAGTGCAAATGCCCAGATCAGCGTGGCTTCGCCCCCCGAAACAAACGCGCCCATACCTGCAACCGCCGCCAGCCAGGCTTTGGGGTTGAGCCATTGCATGGCGGCGCCGGTAAAAAACGATGGCTGCCGGGCGTCCCCGCCAAACTCGATGCTGCCGTTATCCATCGCCAGTTTCCAGGCCAGGTACAACAAAAATGCCATTCCGGCCCAGCGGATCAGGTCGGTGAGGATCGGCCACTGCTTGAGCACTTCATGCAGGCCAAAACCGGTAAACAGCAGCAACACCACAAAACCGACGGTGGCCCCCAGCACATGGCGCAGACTGGGCCCCAGGCCGAACTGCATACCCGAACTCAGGGCCACCACATTCACCGGCCCCGGTGAGATGGAAGCTGCCAGGGCGAACGCCGCCATTGAAATCAGCACGCTCATCGTTATTGTTCTCCGCTCCAAGGTTGAGCCCTGAGATTATGGGGCGCGGACCCAAGCGTATTGAACAAAACTCCCCTGTACGGAGGCATCTTGCGTTTATGAAATTTAATCTGTATTTTTTCATGAAAATAAATGATTTAAATTTCATGGCGGCCCGGGATGAACAAGCAAGAAGAGATGGCCGCCCTGGCCATCCTTATCCACGACCTGCGCAAGCACAAGAAGTACACGCTCAAGGAACTGGCCGATAAAATTGGCCGCTCCGTGGGTTTTTTGTCCCAGGTCGAGCGCGGCCTGTCCCAGCCCACGGTGGCCGACCTGACGGCCATCAGTGAAACCCTGGGTGTGCCCACCACCTATTTCTACAGTTTGCCCAAGCCCAAGCAGTTGCCCTGGGTGACCCGCCCGGACGAGCGACGCACGCTGTACCTGGGCAACGGCATCACCGATATCCTGGTCTCGCCACAAATCCGTGCGTCGTTCTCCATGCTCGAAAGTCTGCTGGAAGCCGGCGCCAGCAGCGGCGAACGGCTTATGACTGACAGCTCGGAGCAGGGCGGCTATGTCATTGAAGGGCAATTGACCCTGTGGCTGGGCGACGACGCTGAGCCTGCCACCCTCAATGCCGGTGACAGTTTCCAGTTCGACAGCCATACGCGCTGTCGCTACGCCAACCTGACACAGCAGCTTGCCCGCGTGCTGTGGGTTTACACCTGATAACAACAAAGGAACCTTGAAGATGGATGCTGCCTGCTCTGATCTGCTGGCCGAAGTGCGTGCGTTTCGTCAGCGCAACCCCGAGGTGCGTTATGTCGACCTGATCTCCCTGGATATCCCCGGGCATTTCTACGGCAAGCGTTACCCCATCGACATGCTGGAAAAAGTCGCGGCCGGCAGCGTCCTGAAACTGCCGCAGAACTGTGTGTTGCTAGGGGTGCAGGGCGGATTGTTCAAGATAGGCGACTATTGTTTCAACGACGGCGACCCGGATGCCGTGCGGCGTCTGGTACCGGGCACGCTCAAGCCGGTGACCTGGGAAGACAAGCCCCTGGGCCAGATGCTGATCACTTCTGACGGCACTGAACAGCCGATCGTCTTTGAGCCCCGCGAAGTCCTGGCCCGGGTGCTGGCCCGGCTGGCGCGCAAAGGCATTCGCCCGGTGGTGGCGTTCGAGCTGGAGTTCTACCTGTTCGACAAGAAGCTGCGCGATGGCTTGCCGCAGTTCCCCCGTGATCACTTGAGCGATGATGCCGACGATCAGCCCACTATGCATATCGAGCGGTTATCGCGCTTTGCCCCGGTGCTGGATGACATGGTCGATGCGGCCCAGGCCCAAGGGATTGATGCCACCGTGATTACGGCCGAGCTGGGCCCGGGGCAGTTCGAAATCAATTTCGCTCACCTCGATGACGGTTTGCGAGCCGCGGACTGGGCGGCGCTGTTCTGTCGCAGCACCCGCGGGGTAGCGCTCAAGCATGGCTATCGCGCCAGCTTTATGGCCAAACCCTACCTGGAGCACCCGGGCAGCGGCATGCATGTGCATGTCAGTCTGTACGACGCGGGCGGCAACAACTTGCTGGCGGCCAACCAGCAGCAGCCCTTGCGCCACGCTATCGGCGGTTGCCTGGAATTACTGCCGGCGTGCATGCCGATATTTGCACCTAACCACAATGCTTTTCGCCGCCTGGGCGGTACGACCAATATCGCCACCCAGGCCAGTTGGGGGTATGAGGACCGCGATGCGTGCTTGCGTATCCCGGAGTCGGACAGTAAAAACCTGCGGGTCGAGTATCGCCTTGCGGGCGCTGATGCCAATCCGTATCTGGTATTGGCGGCGATTCTGGTGGGGCTCGAACACGGGCTGGAAGCGGGCAAGGAGCCGATCCTGCCCCTGAACGAAGACCGCAGCAGCGGCATCGCCTTCCCGCTGGACATGCTTGAGGCCGTGCGCGCCATGCAGCACCAGCCGCAGCTGCGTGAAGGGCTGGGCGGCGAATTTGTCGATGTGTACTGCGAGAACAAGCGCCAGGATCATCTGGCCTTTATGCAGGAAATCAGTGCCCGGGAATATCGCTGGTTTATGTAAAAAACCATACAAGAGTTTTTGATCGCAACAATGCCTACTCCTGACAGCAGGTTTTCAGGTGAGAGCTGCTATACCTAATGATCAAATCAGATGCTGGTCAGTCAGGGCGATGAAAAATACAAGGTTCAATAGAGCTGCAACGGCTTTGCCGCTGTTGCTGTTCGTGCAGGTGGCACATGCTGATCAGCCTGCGGACTCACAATGGTTATTGCTGGCCAGCCCCTTTGTCTGGGCGCCCTCCATGAGCGGGCAGGCGGCGCTTGGCGGGGTCAATACCAAGGTTGATGTTCCGTTTGCGGATGTCTGGGAAAACCTGAGCACGGTATTTATGGGCAATCTGGAATTGACCAATCGCACACTGGGTTTTTATATCGACGGCGTCCACGCTAAAACCGATCAGTCCGAACGGGTGTACGGGCGCAAGGTGGGCCTGGCGATCACCCAGAGCACCCTGGCTGTCGGCACCTATTATCGGGCCTATGAGTATGAGTTGGGTGGCCAAACGATTTTTGGCGAGCCGCGCACCTGGCGTGTCGAACCTACGATCGGTGTGCGCTGGACCAAGCTGTCAACCAAGCTGGACATTGACTCGCTGGGGTTCAGCACCAAGAAAAAAACCGAGTGGACCGACCCGTTCGTAGGGCTGCGCATGCAGGCTGACCTGACCGACCGCTGGACCCTGTCCGGTGAAACCGACACCGGCGGGCTGGATACCTCCTCGAAGAAAACCTGGAACGCTCAAGGGTATCTGGGCTACCGCATGTACCTGGCCGATCACCCCACGATCATCCGCGTCGGCTATCGGGTTCTGGCGCAAAATTACCGCACCACCGACTTTACCGGCAACAAGTTCAAGTACGACGTGACCCAGCGCGGCCCGGTACTGGGCCTGTCCATGCGCTTCTGACAAGTACCGAGGAGACAAGGGAATGCAACTGCTCAAACACACCCGCAACCTGACGCTGGCCCTGGCGGGCTTTATGCTGGCGCTGCCGGTGGCTACTGCCTGTACCCGCCTGGTGTATCTGGGGGACAACGACAGGGTGATTACGGCGCGTTCGATGGACTGGAAAACCGACGTGGCCACCAACCTGTGGATCTTCCCCCAGGGCATGCAGCGCACAGGTGAAGTAGGGCCGGGGTCGCTGAAGTGGACATCAAAGTACGGCAGCGTGATTGCCAGCGGCTATGACATTTCCACCACCGACGGCGTCAACGAAGCGGGGCTGTCGGCTAACCTGCTGTGGCTGGTCGAGTCCGAGTACCCGCCGGTCAATCAGGGTAAACCGGGGCTGAGCATTGCCGCCTGGGCCCAGTATGTACTGGACAATTTCAGCAGCGTTGCCGAAGCGGTGGCGGTGCTCAAGACTGAACCCTTTACCGTGGTTACCGCCAATGTGCCGGGTGAAAGTCGCCTGGCGACCTTGCATCTTTCAATGTCCGATGCATCGGGTGACAGCGCCATCATTGAGTTTATCGATGGAAAGCAGGTGATCCACCATGATCGCAGCTATCAGGTCATGACCAACTCCCCGGCGTTCGATGCCCAACTGGCCATGAACGCCTACTGGCAAGCCATCGGCGGGACGGTAATGCTACCGGGTACCAATCGCTCGGCGGACCGTTTTGCCCGGGCC
The DNA here is from genome assembly GCF_049896805.1 of Pseudomonas sp. TWR1-1-3. Lineage (NCBI taxonomy): Bacteria > Pseudomonadati > Pseudomonadota > Gammaproteobacteria > Pseudomonadales > Pseudomonadaceae > Pseudomonas > Pseudomonas sp. TWR1-1-3. The sequence continues at coordinate 251,418 of NZ_JAFCUZ010000001.1, forward strand.
TCGTTTTACGTCAATGCGGTGCCGAAAAACCAGGACTCGCGCTTGTCGCTGGCCAGTGTATTCAGCGTGATCCGCAACGTTTCAGTGCCGTATGGCATCACCACTCCCGGCGAGCCGAATATTTCCTCGACGCGCTGGCGCTCGGTAATCGACCACAAGCAGGGGCTGTACTTTTTCGAGTCGGCCATTACACCAAACACCTTCTGGGTGGACTTGAACAAGATCGATTTCACCAGGGCTACAGGCGCGGTCAAAAAACTGGATCTGGGCCCGGACCAAAGCACCATTTACTCCGGGGAGGTTTCAAGCCGCTTCAAGGCCACTCCGGCCTTCAAGTTTGAAGGGGCGTAAGGGGTTAACCCTGTTCGGCTGTGTGCTCCGGAACCAGACGAATTTCTACGCGTTGGCCTAATGCCCGTGCGGCGCTGGCCAGGGTGGCCAGGGTCATGCCTGGGTCATTCTGGTCGAGCGCCCGATCCACCGCCGTGCGGCTGGTATGCATGCGGTCGGCCAGGTTTTTTTTGCTGACGTGCTGCTCTTTCATGGCCTGGGTTATCTGCCAGGCAATAACGCGTTTGAGTGCGGCGGCCGAAACCTCTTCTGCAAGGCCTTGTTCCGAGAGAAAGTCGTCAAAGTCGGAGCCGATATGGTTATTCATGCGCTGTACCTCGTAGTTTTGCATGGCGCTGCCTGGCGGTTTGCAGATCCACCGCCGGGGCTTTCTGACTTTTCTTGATAAATCCGTGAAGCAGGATCATCTGTGAGCCGATTACCGTAAAGATTATACGGGCAATGACGCCATCCAGATCAGAGCGAACTTCCCACAGTTTTGGCTCCAGTTTGCGAACAACCGGCATGCCAATCGGCCAGCCAAGTTGCACGGTCTTAATATCGGTGCCAATCAGTCGTCTTTGCTCGCGCCCAAGGCCGATTAACCATTCGCGAACGGGTTCGTTACCGGCTTCGGTGCGAAAAAATGCAACCGTCAGGATGGGAGGGATTCCAGTCATGAACTTGAGTGTACCTAAAATGGTACATCTATCAAGCGCGCCTGATCTCCAGATGACCAGTGGCTCAAGCCCGTGCGATCACCTGTCGTGCTTTTAAAACGTCTGCCCCATGGAGAACTGGAACACCTGTGTTTCTGCATCTTCCGGTTTGCGGATGGGCAGCGCGAGGTTGACGCTCAGCGGGCCCATCGGGCTGTACCAGGTCACGCCCACCCCTACGGAACTGGCCATCTGGCTGAGGTCCACGCCGTCACAGCCGGTGGTGGTGCTCAGGTAGCATTTGTCCGAGTACACGCTGCCCACATCCCAGAACAGCGAGGTGCGCAGGGATTTGTTGTCCTTGATAAAGGGCATCGGGAACAGGTACTCGACCCCGCCGGTGATCATGATATTGCCGCCTAGCGCCTCGGTGTCGCGGTCGGAGTAGTACGCCTGCCCGGCGCTGCTATAGGTGCCGGTGGCCGGGGTGTTGCGCGGGCCCAGGGTGCCGCTTTCAAAACCGCGCACCGTGCCTTCACCGCCCGCAGTGTAGTTTTCATAGAATGGCAGGCCATCGGTGGAGCCATAGCCGTTGCCGTATCCCAGCTTGGTGTGAAAGCGCAGTGAGGTGGATGCACTGACGGGCAGGAAGGTCTGGCCGGTGTAGTCGATCTTGTAGAAGCTCAGGTCGCTGCCGGGCACCGTGACCATCAGGTTAAGGTTTTGCGCATATCCGCGGGTAGCCAGGATGCCCTTGTTCAGGGTCGATTCCGACCAGCCCAGGTTGGCCTTGAAATTGGTAAATTCCTTGCCTTCGCGGTCGATAAAATCATAGATCTCGTCGGCACTGTAGGTGCCGGGCTCGATGCTGTCGTGCTGCGCGGTGAGGCCGAAACTGATCCGTGAGGTTTCATTGATCGGGTAGCCCAGGGTGGCACCGGCGCCATAACTGTTGATCGAGTAGTACGACACGCCATCGTCGTAGTAATCGTTGTAGTCGGTCTTGTTGTAGAACGCGTTGTAGCCAAGGCTGACGCCATCCTTGGTGAAGTACGGATCGGTAAAACCGATGTTGTACTTGCTCTGGTACTCGGAGCGGGTCAGGCCCAGGCTGGCGGAGTTGCCCGTGCCCAGAAAGTTGTTCTGGGTGATAGAACCACCAAGAATCAGGCCGGCACTCTGGGCAAAGCCGACGCTGGCAGTGATCGAGCCGGAAGACTGCTCTTCAACGCTGTAATTGACGTCAACCTGATCGTCGACTCCCGCCACCGCCGGGGTCTCGACGTTGACTTCCTTGAAGTAACCCAGGCGCTCAAGCCGCGTTTTGGACTGGTCGATCAGGTAGGTCGAAGCCCAGCCGCCTTCCATCTGGCGCATCTCTCGGCGCAAGACCTGGTCTTCGGTCTTGGTATTGCCGCGAAAGTTGATGCGGTTGGCATAGGCGCGCTTGCCCGGGTCGACCACGAATTCGATATCTACCGTGTTGCCGTCCTTGCTCGGGACCGGCACCGCGTTGACGTTGGCAAAGGTATAGCCTTCGTTGCCCAGGCGGCGGGTGATCAGGTCCGAGGTGGAGGTCATCAGCTTGCGCGAAAATACCTGGCCCTTTTGTACCAGCAGCAAGGCGTGGATCTGATCTTCGGGTACTTTAAGGTCACCGCGCAGCGTAATGTCGCGCACGGTGTATTTGGCGCCTTCGCTGATATTGACGGTAATGAAGACCTGCTTTTTGTCCGGGCTGATCGACACCTGGGTCGACAGGATTTCCATATTGATATAGCCGCGGTCCATGTAGTACGAGCGCAAACGCTCCAGATCGCCGGACAGTTTTTCCCGGGCATACTTGTCATCGTTCTTGAAGAACGACAGCCAGTTGCTGGTCTTGAGGGTGAACTGATCGTCCAGCTCGGCCTGGTCGAAGACTGTATTGCCCACCACATTGATGTACTTGATCGCGGCCACTTCGCCTTCGTCGATCCTGATCTTGAGGCCGACGCGGTTGCGCGGCTGGGCCACCACCTCGGCGTCCACCGCGGCCGAGTAACGCCCTTGGGCTACGTACTGACGCAGCAGCTCATTGCGTACACCTTCGAGCGTGGCGCGCTGGAACACTTCGCCTTCGGCCAGCCCCGATTGCTTGAGGCCTTTCATCAGGTCATCGGTGGAGATCGCCTTGTTGCCCTCGATGTCGATACTGGCAATGGACGGCCGCTCGACTACGGTGATCACCAGGACGTCGCCGTCGCGGCCCAGCTGGATATCTTGAAAGAATCCGGTCTTGAACAGTGCGCGTGTGGATTCCACCAGTTGCTGGTCATCGACCTGTTCGCCAACGTTCAAGGGCAGGGCACCGAACACGCTGCCGGCGGACACCCGCTGCAGGCCGTTGATGCGGATATCGGCAATCTTGAAGCCCTGGGCGTGGGCCAGTGAGGCATTGAGCAGCAGTGCAACCGAGCAGAGCAGGCGCGCAAAATTCATGTAGATCATTTATCCAGGACACATCGACAAACAGCACAAGCAGGCTGGTGGAGGTCCAGCATAAAAGCTCGGGGCGTATGGTGCGGTTAACCGAGTGTCAAGTTAGGTAAAGGTTGGCCGCAGGCAATGACGCTGCGGGCCGCAAGGACGATAATGCCTAGCCCCCCCTTCAAGAGTTCGCCATGATCCGTGTATTGCTCGTCGACGATGACCAGGAACTGACCGGTTTGCTCAGTGAGTATCTGGAGCGCGAAGGCTTTGAAGCGACTGCGGTGCATACCGGCGAAGAGGGCGAGGTGCAGGCTTTGTCCGGGCAATTCAGCATTGTGGTGCTGGATGTGATGCTGCCGCGACTGTCGGGGATCGAAGTGCTCCGGCGCATTCGCGCGCGCAGTCAGGTGCCGGTGGTGTTGCTCACTGCCCGTGGCGACAACATCGACCGCATCACCGGCCTGGAGCTGGGTGCCGATGACTATGTGCCCAAACCCAGCTCGCCGGGGGAGCTGGTGGCGCGTTTGCGCGCCATCATGCGCCGGGTGCAGCCGGCGGAGCTGGCCACCACCGAGGTGATCAAGACCGGCCCGCTGGTGTTGTGGCCCGGCAAACGCCAGGCGCTGTGGCAGGGGCGGGAGCTGGGAGTGACCAGCACCGAGTTCAGCCTGCTCGAAGAGCTGGCCCGCAGTGCCGGGCAAGTGGTGAGCAAGCAGGACTTGTCGCTCAATGCCCTGGGCTGCCCGTTGACCCGCTATGACCGGCGTATCGACGTCCATATCAGCAGCATCCGCCAGAAGCTCGGCCCGCGACCAGATGCCAAGGCGTGGATCCAGAGCGTGCGCGGGCTCGGCTATCTGTTGATCGCGGAATGATGAAACCCAGCCGGCTGTTCTGGAAACTGTTCCTGGCCTTCTGGCTGGCCACCAGCCTGACGTTTTTTGTCGGTATCGGCATTATCACCTTGAGCCGCCAGGGCCCTGGCAACCCGCATCTGGATACCATTCTTGAAAGCGAAGAACAGTTGCTGCGCCAGTTTGGTGTCGAGGCCGGCAAGCAGTTGCTGCAGGTATGGCACCACCCCGATGACGAGGCCATTGCGGTGTATGACAGTGGCGGCCGACTGCTGGCCGGGCTGCCGATCGTGAATCCGGCGTTTGAGCGCACGGTGATCAGCAAGGAAGGCCTCACGCTGTCGCTCAGGTCGACGCGGGTGCCCGGCAATGGCGGTGGTGGGGAGGGCGGACCGGGGCTGATGCCATTGCTTATCGGAACCGTGATGAGCGCGCTGTTCAGCAGCTTTATGGCGTTTTACCTGGCCTGGCCGTTGGCCTATTTGCGTCGGGCGATGAGCGATGTGGCCCAAGGGCGATTCGAAACCCGGGTAAAGCCGTTTATGGGCGCGCGGCGTGATGAAATTGTCGACCTGGCCGAAGACTGCGACCGTATGGCCAACCAACTCAAGCTGCTGGTTGATGCCCAGCAACACTTGTTGCATGACATCTCCCATGAATTGCGTTCGCCCCTGACACGCATGCAGGCCGCCATCGGGTTGTTGCATCAAAACCCGTCCCGCGCCGATATGGTCGAACGCATCGAGCGCGAATCGCAGCGCATGGACACCCTGATCGAAGCCCTGCTGACCCTGGCCCGGGTGCAGGGGCGGCCCGAGAGCATCGCACGCGAGCCGGTGGACATCATCGAGTTGTTGCACTTGATAGTCGAAGACGCGCAGTTCGAAGCGGGCATCAAGGGTTGTCGGGTGATCCTGGAAGGGTGCCCGTCCTTTGTCAGCCGGGTCAGTGGCGAGTTGTTGTATCGCTGCTTTGAGAACGTGATCCGCAATGCAGTGCGCCATACCCGTGCCGACAGCACGGTGCTGGTAATGGCTGAAGCCAGCCCGGCGGGCCACTGCCTGACAGTACGGATCAGCGATCAGGGTCCGGGTGTTGAAGAATCGCGGTTGCAGCGGATTTTCGACCCGTTTGAGCGGGGTGTCAGTGAGACGGGTAGCGGTTTTGGCCTGGGTCTGGCGATTGCTTCAAGGGCGGTGGAAATGCACGGCGGCAGCATCAAGGCGAGCAACCTGCCGGGAGGCGGCTTGAGCGTGGCAATCACCTTGCCGCTGTAGATACTCTGTTGCAGGTCAAGCCCTATTGTGGGAGCGAGCCTGCTCGCGAACGACCTTCGCGAGCAGGCTCGCTCCCACAGTTGCAGTGTTCCTGTAGATACTACGGGATCGCCGGGGATCTTTACACGAAATTACATTGCCTTGACGGCCCTGTACGCCATGCCCCCGTAGACTTTACCGCTCAATATCGAGCGGAGTTGGGCATGTTTCTGGTGCATAAAAAAGGGTTCGTTGCCGGCAAGAAAATGGTTGATGGCCTGGTGCCTTATGACTTTTTTTGCGAGGACAATCCGGCCATCAATCTGTTTGTGTTTACCGGTGCCGGCGCGTTGGGCAAACCGGTAGAAGAGCAGACGCTATGGGGCTTTACCCGCCTTGAACGCTTTGAAGCGCTGAGCAGTACCCTGGTCGCCAACAAAAAGAACCAGGGCTGGTTTCAAAGCGTCAATGTGCTCACCGGGCCCGCACAGAACGGCACCCAGACAGTGAAGTTCCAGCGGGTGCTGAAGATCATCAAGCATGTCAGCGTCAACAATCGCGTAGCCAGCAAGGCGGGCTACGAGATCCTGACCGAAGAGGGCGACACCTACTTCACCCTCAGGCATGCAGCGGGGCATAGCGCCCAGACCGTGATTTACGCCGCCGATCAGTGACCCAGCGGATTGCGGCTGTGGCTGCCGTTGACCAGACGCTCGATACCCAGCGGGTTGGCGTTTTTCAGCGCATCCGGCAGCAGGCTGTCAGGGTAGTTCTGGTAGCACACCGGGCGCAGGAAACGGTCGATGGCCAGGGTGCCGACCGAGGTGCCACGGGCATCTGACGTCGCCGGGTAAGGCCCGCCATGCACCATCGCGTCACACACCTCGACACCGGTAGGGTAGCCATTGAGCAGCAGGCGCCCGGCCTTGTGCTCCAGCACGGGCACCACCTCGGCGAAGGCTTCAAGGTCGCCAGGTTCAGCAATCAGCGTAGCTGTCAGCTGCCCATGCAGGCTGTGCAGCGCTTGCAGCAACTGCGCCTTGTCCGCGACCTCGACCACCAGGGTGGTTGGCCCGAAGACTTCCTCCTGCAACACCTCGGCACCACCGATCAACAGGCTGGCACTGGCCTGGAACAACTGCGGGCTGGCCTGGTTGCCCTGTTGCGGCGCACCGGCAAGGTGGCGGATGCCATCGACCTGGGCCAGACGCTGGATGCCTTTGCTGTAACTGGCCAGGCCCCCGGCGTTGAGCAGTGTTTGCGCCGGTTGAGCACTGAAGAACTGGCCAAGCGCGTCGACAAAGGCGCTGAATTCGGGGGAGCGGATACCCAGTACCAGACCGGGACTGGTACAGAACTGCCCGGCGCCAAGCATCACCGAACTGCCCAGCTCCTGTGCGATCTGCTCGCCACGCTTGAGCAGTGCCTGGGGTAATACCAGCACCGGGTTGATGCTCGACATCTCGGCAAACACCGGGATTGGCTGGGGTCTGGCGGCGGCCATATCGCACAGGGCGCGACCACCGGACAACGAACCGGTAAAGCCGACGGCCTGAATCGCCGGGTGCTTGACCAGCGCTGCGCCCACACCCGCGCCGAAGATCATATTGAATACACCGGCGGGCATGTCGGTGCGCTCGGCAGCGCGCACTATGGCCAGGGCAACTTGCTCAGCAGTTGCCATATGCCCGCTGTGTGCCTTGAACACCACCGGGCAACCTGCGGCCAGTGCCGAAGCGGTATCACCGCCAGCGGTGGAGAACGCCAGCGGGAAGTTGCTGGCGCCAAACACGGCCACCGGGCCCACCCCGATGCGGCATTGACGCAGATCTGCGCGCGGCAGGGGCTGACGGTCCGGTAGCGCCTGATCGATGCGTGCGCCATAAAAATCGCCGCGCCGCAGTACGTTGGCGAACAGACGCATCTGCCCGCTGGTGCGTCCCCGCTCGCCCTGGATCCGGGCGGCAGGCAGGGCGGTTTCGCGACAGACGATGGCAACAAAGTCGTCACCCAGCGCGTCTATTTCTTCGGCGATAGCTTCCAGAAACTCGGCCCGGCGTGTGGCCGGCAAACTGCGAAAGGCCGGGAAGGCGGTATTGGCCGCGCTGACGGCGGCATCCACTTCGGTTTCGGTGGCCTGCACAAACGCGTATGGCAATGCCTCGCCAGTACTGGCATCCACGCTGTACAGGTGAACGGTGCCGGCGCCGCTGCGCTGACCGCCAATAAAGTTCTGGCCGGTGATGGGGAACATAGGGATTTCCTTTAGGTGGGAAGGCAGAGACGCGCTGTTGCCAGACGAATCATGTCGCCGCTGACGAGCGCAGCGAGGCTGCGGCAAGGCCCGAAGGGCCTTGAACAGGCAGGGGCCGCTAGCAGCCTCGCTGCGCTCGTCAGCGGCTACAGGGGATTGCCACCCAAGTACAGGCAGTGGCAGCGTTTTCGCTGCCTGTTGTCGTTATAAGTTGCACCGCAGTTATCCCGATAGCGAGCCATAAGGGCTCTTTCAGGCGACCACTGTAGGTTTTGTCGGGGGCACTGCCCAATGACGAATATTGATTGACCGATAACCAGCGCTCATCCCTCAGGCGCGCGCGGCATCCCAAGTGCTCATCACCTGGGTGATCGCAGCGTCCAGTACGGCATGGGCTACACCATCCCGGGCCAGGGTGGTCAGGCCCAGCAGAAAACTCTCGAACACCGTGGCCAGCGCTCTCGGATCAGTCTGGGCGGCAAGCTCACCCTCGCGGATGGCGCGCTCGACACAAGCCATAAACCCGGCCCGGTTACGCGCCCTCGCTTCGGCCAGAGGGGCGCTTATCGCCACCGCTTGAGCTGAACTGGCACTCATCAGCCCCAGAGCGACCAGACAACCCCGTGGGTGACCCGGCTCACATTGCATTTTGGCGGAGCTGCGCAACGTTCGCTCGATCGCTTCGCGTGGGGGCAGGTGAGTGTCGAGCAGGCTTTCGGTGACCCTGCCATGGCTGTTCAGGTAGCGCGTCATGACCTCTTTGAACAGCGCCTCCTTGGAGCCGAAAGCTGCGTAAAAGCTGGGCGCGGAAATGCCTGAGCCCATATTGGCCTTGAGCTGGCTCAGCGATGTCGAGTCATAACCGTGCTCCCAGAACAGGTGCATGGCCTGGGTGATTGCCGCGTCCCGATCAAATGTGCGCGGGCGTCCCATCTGTGCCATTTGAGTCTCCTTCGTAGCGAGATATAAATACTAGTCGATACAAAAGTCATTGACCAATATTTCCCGTCGCCCTACATTTGTACCTATCGATACATAACTAGCAGGAGCAGGGCATCCATGGGCAAAGAGCAAAACACCACTGAGCGATTACCCATGGGCGCGCTGCTGGCGCTGGCCATGACCGGTTTTATTTGCATTGTTACCGAGACCTTACCCGCAGGCCTGTTGCCGCAAATCAGCAGCGGCCTGCAAGTGTCATCGGCGCTGGCGGGGCAGATGGTTACGGTCTACGCGCTGGGCTCCCTGCTGGCGGCGATCCCGTTGACCATCGCGACCCAGGGCTGGCGGCGTCGCAACGTACTGCTGCTGACGATTGTCGGGTTTCTGCTGTTCAATTCGATTACCGCGTGGTCGTCTCAGTACGGCGTGACCCTGATTGCACGTTTTTTTGCCGGCGCATCAGCCGGGTTGGCCTGGAGCCTGCTGGCAGGTTATGCGCGGCGCATGGTTGCCCCGCAGTTGCAGGGCCGGGCCATGGCGGTGGCGATGGTGGGCACGCCGATTGCCCTGTCACTGGGTGTGCCATTGGGCACCTGGCTGGGTGCGCTGGTAGGGTGGCGTACGGCATTTGGCCTGATGTCGGCCTTGACCCTGGTGCTGATGGCCTGGGTAGTGCTCAAGGTGCCTGATTACCCAGGGCAGTCTGCTTCGCAACGTATCGGTTTGCGACAGGTGCTGCTGACACCGGGAGTGCGCTCTGTGCTTGCCGTGGTACTGACCTGGATGCTGGCGCACAACATGCTCTACACCTATATCGCGCCTTTCGTGGCATCGGCGGGCCTTGCCGATAAGGTCGATATTGTATTGCTGGTCTTCGGATTGGCGGCGCTGCTGGGAATCTGGCTGACCGGGCGACTGGTAGACCGGCATCTGCGCAAGGCAGTCATGGCTTGCCTGGCGACATTTGCTGCGATTTCGCTGCTGTTCGGTTTCTTCTCGCAGTCGGTGGCTGTCGTATATGCAGGGATTTTTGTTTGGGGGTTGTCCTTTGGCGGTGCCGCCACCCTGCTGCAAACCGCTCTGGCCGATGCGGCAGGCGAGGGCGCCGATGTTGCGTTGTCGATGAACGTGGTGGTGTGGAACAGCGCCATTGCCGCGGGGGCATTGACCGGTGGCATATTGCTCGATCAATTCGGGGTGAACGTCTTCCCCTGGGTGTTGCTGGTGTTGTTGCTGGTCGGGCTGGGGATCGTGTTCAGTGCCCGTGCCCATGGTTTCCCGCAAGGGCACCGGCAGGCGGGGGCGGCGGTTGTCGGTCATTAGGCCGATAGCCGTGTTGGTCAGGCAGCGACTACCAATCGTGCCCGGTTTCCAACGCGTTATCAGCTGACCTGGCCACCACCTTCAAGTACATCATCTTCGGTATTCAGGGCCGTGATTACGGCGATGCGCAACCCTTCCACCTGGGTGGCCAGTGCCATAGACGGGCCACCAGCCACCACCGCCTGTTGCGGCAGAGGCGGGACGTGGATAAAACCACCGCGTACGCCGGTCCCGGCCAATGCATGCTGTAGGCAATAGAACACCTGATTGCAGACAAAGGTGCCCGCCGTATGGGAAACCGACGCGGGAATCCCGCCGGCCCGGATCGCCCGCACCATTGCCTTGAGCGGCAAGGTACTGAAATACGCCGCTGGCCCTTGCGCCACCACGGGTGTATCGATCGGTTGATAGCCAAGGTTGTCAGGGATGCGGGCGTCGTTGATATTGATCGCTACCCGCTCGATGCAGATGTCCGTGCGACCGGGGCCAAGCCCGACGGCGATCACCAGCGTCGGGGTGAACTCCTGCAGAAGTTGGCTCAGTCGCTCGGGCGCTCCGGCAAACGTACAGGGCAACTGACGGGCGATGATCTGCGTATCGTCCTGCAAGGTGCCGTCCAGAAGGCGTACGGCCTCCCAGGACGGGTTGACGGTGTCTTGGTCGAACGGTTCGAAACCGGTCAGCAGTACAGTGCGCATGCTGTTCTCACATCAGTACGTAAAGAAGCACGATATTGACCACCAGCATCATCAGAGCGGTGGGCATTTGAGCCTTGATCACGGCGTATTTGTCCGGCAGCTCCAGCAGGGCCACGGGCACGATATTGAAGTTGGCTGCCATTGGCGTCATCAGCGTGCCGCAGTAGCCGGAAAACATGCCGATTGCCGCCATGACAGCCGGGTTGGCATCGTAGATGCCGACCAGTACCGGCACGCCGACCCCGCCGGTCATGACCGGGAATGCAGCAAAACCGTTGCCCATGATGACCGTGAACAGCGCCATGCCCAGCACGTAGACCATCACCGCTACCAGGCGATAGTCCATGTTGATATAGGCGGTGGTGACATGAGCAACGGCGGTACCGACCCCGGCGTCATTGAACAGCAGGCCAAGCATGGCCAGCATTTGCGGCAGCACCATGGTCCAGCCCAGGGCTTCGGTCAGGCGGCGCGATTCACGCAGGCCTTGCAGCGGCGTATCACGGGTCAGGATGCAGGCCAGAACCAGGGCCACCATGCAGCCGATGCCCAGGGACACGAACGTGGTGTTTTTCGGGTCAAGCAGCGGTACGCCACCGATCTGGGTGTTTTTCAGCAGGATCGAACCGATCACGGTCACCAGCGGAATCGACAGGGCCGGGATAAACAGCTTGTGCCCCAGACGGCCAGCACTGGCCCGTGCAGCCTTGACATGCAACTCGGCGTGGGTGCCTCGGCCAACACCGCCAATGCCTGCAATGCCGGCCATGACCAGCACGCCAATACCTACCACGAACGGCGAAAGGCGATCGCCAATCAGGAACACCATGGCGAACAACGCCCAGAACAGGCCACTGGTCCAGCGTTTGGGGTGGGTGCGGTCTGTCAGGATCATGCCGGCGGTGATCAGCAGCAGCACACCGGCCAGCCAGTAGAAGTACTCAATAGAAATAATCATCGTGCCAGCTCCTGAGCTGCGTCAACTTCTTCCCGGACAACTTCGGCCATGCTGCGCTCCAGCATCAGGTCAAAGCGATACAGGCGCAGGGCATGCACGATAAAGGCGCAAATCGCCGTCGGAATTCCCCAGAAAGCGATGTGCAGCGGCTCGACATCAAGCCCCGAACCCAGCAGGAAGGTGTGCATCAGCGCGATTGCGCCGAAGGCCACAAACACGTCTTCACCAAAAAACAAACCGATGTTGTCGGTGGCGGCACACATGGCCAGGACTTTCTGCCGCACAGGAGCAGGCAGCTTGCCGTACTTGTTCTCGGCTGCGCCCTCGGCCATCGGGGCCAGCAGCGGGCGGACCATTTGCGGATGCCCGCCCAGACTGGTCAGGCCTACAGCAGCGGTGGTCTCACGCACGAACAGGTACATAATCAGCAACCGGCCGACCGTTGCGCGCTGGAAGCTGGCGATCCAGTTTTGCGCGTGCAGGCGCAGGCCGTGACGCTCCAGCAGGCCGATCACGGCCAGGGGCAGCAGCAGAATCAATTGCAGGGCGCGGGTTTGCAGGAAGCCTTCGCCCATTTCACTGATGATTTTTTCCAGCGGGAAGTTGGCAGCAAGGCCGGTGACGATAGCCGCCGCGCTGACCACCAACAGTGGGTTAAAGCGCAGCACAAAGCCGATGATGATGACGAACACGCCAATCAAGGGCCAAAGGTTTACGACGGTTTGCATGAGGGGGCAATCCCTTTAGCTGATTGCCGCAGCACCAGGGCAGGCTGGTGAGGGCAAGTCGAAAGCGGTCAGGCACACTTTCGAAAAATCGGTACGCTGCCGGACTCAGCGTGTTTTTTTATTGTTGAGACCCTATGGGCCTCATTGCCCGATATGGTTGGTGGCTTTGGGTTGTGCGTCCAGTCAATAAAAGTTGTCACCCCCGAACAGAAAAGTTTTATCAATCACCGACTTAAGCCGACTGGCCTGTCCCTGCGGCAAGGGTTTACAGTGCTGCCCTGGTTTTGATTGGGTGGGGCGTCCTGTATGAACATGCGATTTCTTCTGACATTCGTCTGGGTAGCGCGCCTTGGCAGTTTTCGGCTGACCGCCGAAAAGTTATCCAGTACCCAGGCAGCCATTTCGAGCCGTATTTCAGTCCTCGAAACCGAGCTTGGCGTGCAGTTGTTCCAGCGCGATTCCCGTGGTGTCAACCTCACCCGTGAAGGCCATCAGGTGCTGGGTTACGCCGAAGAAATGCTGGCCACCCAGCAACGCCTTCTGCAATCGCTGGGGCAGGCGGACAGGTTTGCCGGACGCCTGCGCATCGGCGTGATGGACACGGTTATCCATAGCTGGCTGAGCGATCTGATCAGTGCGCTGAGCCGCGACTACCCCCAGGTAGAGGTTGAACTGACCGCCGATACGGCGCTGAACCTTAATGAACAATTGCTTAAAGGTCAGCTGGACCTGATTTTTCAGACGGATTTATTGCGTGCCGACGGCGTGCGCAATGTACAACTGGCCAGTTACCCGTTGAGTTGGATTATGGCCAAGGACGCAGCCCTGAACCGCAGCTACCGTGACCTGGCGGATCTTTGCGAGGAGCGCTTGCTGACCTTTTCACGCTTGTCGCGGCCGCATCAGGACATGCTCAATTTTCTGCACCAGCACGATATTGCCGCGCCACGCATCAGCTGCATCAACTCGGTGGCGGCGATTATCAAACTGGTGGCGGACGGCTTTGGCATCGGTGCCCTGCCGCCGGTACTGGTCAGTCGCGAATTGCAGAGCGGGGCCATGATTGCGTTGCCGATCGAGACTGCACCGGGCTTTGCGGTATACGCCAGTTGGCGCACGGGGGCGGGGCTGGAGCTGAATGAGGCGGTGGTCAACCTGAGTCAGGCGGTTGTTGCCGAGTACCAACACAGCGTTGAGCCTGGGCATTTTGTGCTGCCGGGCATCTGATCCGTATTTTTTCGCGTTATCTGCACCTGTTATGTGTGCAGTTTGCGGCGCAAAATTTCCTCCAACCTTCCGAGACAGACGAGGACGCGACTACACAGCAGTACCTGTGTGTGGTCGGCAGCTGTTCTGCGCCTGTTTTATGACGAACGACTGACGGGGAAACATCATGAACAAGATGGCTTGGTTTTTGGGCGGTTTTTTGGTGCTGACCATCGGCATCGGTATTTTGGCGACAATTCCGCCGGGTTGATAAATGCATGATGTGATGTAGCCGCTAAAGAGCGGAGCGAGGCTACGACCGCTCGCGAAGCGATCGTAAGACCTGGACACGCGGTTGATCAGAAGCATCGCATGCACTGATTTCACGACGGCTCCGCCGCCGGTCGCGAGCCTCGCTCCGCTCATCAGCGGCTACAACGCCTGATTGATATCCGCCAGCAAATCGGCGACATCCTCCAGCCCCACCGCCAGGCGCACCAATCCTTCACTTATTCCGTGTCGTGCCCGTTCCTCCAGGGTGTAGGTGGAGTGGGTCATGCTCGCGGGATGCTGCGCCAGTGACTCGGCCCCCCCCAGGCTGACCGCACGGCTGAACAATTGCAGGGCATTCATAAAGCGCTGTCCTGCAGCCATGCCGCCCTTGAGCTCAAAGGCAATCATGCCCCCCGGCAGTTTCATCTGCCGGGACGCCAGCTCGTATTGCGGGAAAGAGGGCAGGCCGGGGTAGGCCACCCATTCCACGGCAGGGTGATCCTGCAACATATGCGCAATGGCCTGGGCGCTGCTGCAATGGCGATCCATGCGCAGGGCCAGGGTCTTGATACCGCGCATCAGCAAATGCGCATCATGGGGCGACAAGACTGCCCCGGTCAGGTCCTTCAAGCCTTGCAGACGGATCCGGTCAGCCAGGAGCTGGCTGGTGACCACCATGCCAGCGGTGATATCACTGTGCCCGCTCAGGTACTTGGTGGCCGAATGCACCACCACGTCGGCGCCCAGTTCCAGTGGACGCTGCAGATAGGGCGTGCAGTAGGTGTTGTCGATCACCACGAGCAGGTTGTCATGTGTGTGGGCAATCCGCGCTACGGCAGGGATGTCCACCAGTTGCATGTTCGGATTGGCCGGCGTCTCGAAGTAGATCATGCGGGTTGCAGGGCTGATCGCGGCTTGCAGTTCGGCCGGGTTGGCCATGTCCACATGTTTGACTACCACCCCGAATTCACCGATGCCGTGGTGCAGCAGGGCAAAGGTGCAGCCATACAAGGTGCGGTTGACGATGATTTCATCGCCGGGCCGCAGCAGGGTCCAGAATGTTGCGGCGATCGCGCCCATGCCGGAACTGAACGCCACACCCGCTTCGCCGTTTTCCAGCGCCGCCATGCGTGCTTCCAGCAGGGCCAGGGTGGGGTTGGAAATGCGGGTATAAAAATGCCCGTGCTCTTCACCGGAAAAGCAGCCTGCGCCGTATTCGGCCGTGGCAAAGGCAAAGGTTGAGGTCATATAAACAGGGGGGATTACCGCGCCGTTGTGTTCCAGCGGGTTATAACCGTAGTGGATGGCGCGAGTAGAAAAGCCGAAGTTGTTGTTCTTATCGTTCATGGTGAACTCTCCGATATTTCCTACAATGCTATGCTTTAAATGAACGTGGAAAATTCCAAATTTACCTGTAAATACACCACTTACCAGAACAAAAAACCGCCACGCTGACCGCTAGGGGCAAAACATGCCAAACGCTCTGGACAGAACCGATAAAGCCTTGCTTTGCGCACTGCAGGGCAATGCCCGACTTACCGTTGCAGAGTTGGCCGAGAGTGTCTCACTGACCACCTCGCCGTGTTGGCGACGGGTCAAAATGCTGGAAGAGAGCGGGATCATTACGGGCTATCAGGCGGTTCTTTCGCCAAAGGAACTGGGATACGGGGTCACGGCGTTTGTCAGCATCATGATGGCCTCTCACTCGCAAGAACTGGCCAGAAGCTTTGAACAACGGTTATTGGAAATTCCCGAAATCGTCGCGTGTCACAACGTGTCGGGTCGTTACGACTTTTTATTGGAAGTCGTGGCCAGGGATCTCGAATCCTTTGGCGAATTTGCCCGTGAAGTCCTGCAGACATTGCCCGCGGTCAAAGAGATTTACTCGAGTTTTTCGTATAAGTCGGTCAAGCCAAGGCGAGAGGTGCCTGTTGAAGGTTGAGTGCATCAAGGGTGCATTCAAGTCTTATCTGTAAAATAACTTTTCGATGAGTTGTAAGTGTTTTCTTTGAGTAGAGTAGTTCTGGCCTGATTACTCTTTTGGTGACGGCAGGTGCGTGGCTTTAGTGCTTGGCTTTTACTTTTAATTACATTGATTAAGAGTAAATCCTCATGTTGAGCCGCGAAGTAATGCTCCAGCTGTTCCCCAAAAGTACGGCCTGCGTCGATCTGTATTTGCCCCTTGTGCAGGCCGTTACCCGTCAAGTGTTGATCAATACCCCCCGACGCCTTGCTGCATTTCTAGCTCAGGTAGGCCATGAAAGTGCAGGGTTCACGGTACTTGTCGAAAACCTTAATTACAGTGCCGGTGGCCTCGCGGCCACCTGGGGCTCCCGCTTTGCGCAGAAGGATGGCGAAGGTCAATACATTACCGTAACGGACGGCAATCGCTCCCGGCGCGTACCCAATGCTGACGCGCTTATGCTTCAGCGCCGGCCGCAGGCAATTGCAAACCGGGTCTACAGCAACCGCCTGGGCAATGGCTCAGAGGCGTCGGGGGAAGGCTGGTTATATCGGGGCAGGGGATTGATTCAAGTCACCGGTAAAACCAACTACTGCCAGTGCAGCCAGGGGTTGTTCGGGGATGAGCGCTTGCTCACCAGCCCGCAACTGCTGCAAGAGTGGCAATGGGCAGTGGCGTCGGCGGGCTGGTACTGGAACTCGCGCAGTATAAATACCCTGGCAGACGGGGAGGATTTCGAACGCGTGACAAGGGCTATCAATGGTGGTCTCAATGGTCACGCCCAGCGTGCGGCGCTATACCGCAAGGCACTGGTTTTATTGCACGCCTGAGCGGTTCAATCAGGCCATAATGCCCGCGCAGTTTGTTCGCAGCCATCAGGAGCCATAGATCAGTGATGTTCGAGATAAAGCCGATTAACCCCGAGACATATCGTCAGCAAACTCGCCGCAGTACGCTGTATATCGCGTTGACGTTTGTCTTGCTGGCGCTGCTGTTGTCAGGTGTGCTGGTCATGGTTTTGGGTGTCGCCGGTGGCGACAATTTTCGCCTGAATCTGGCCGGGGTCATTGTTGCCCTGATCACGACCTTCCTGCTGGTGCGCTACCTGTTCTGGTCTCAACCCTGGATGGCGCCCGCAGTCTACGGCTGGCAACTCAAGCGTAGCCTGATGAAGGTCACCAATGTCATGCATCACGTAACGGCGGGAGTCATGGCGGGGGATGTGGCGGCGATGAAGCTGCTGCGCTTCTATCATCTGGGCGTGACCCAGATGTACCAGCTGGACGCCAATTCCAGCGCGTTAAGCCAAATGGTTCGCGAGATCGATTTGCACAAGGCACGTCTTGAAGCACTGGGCATCGACACCGGGCAGACCCGGCTCGATCCGCAGTGGATTGATGCGGTGAAAAAGTTTGCGCCGCTGAAGTAATGCTGCTCACCAGATCTGCTGTGTTTGTGTGGAAGCGAGCCTGCTCGCGAAGTTCGTAAGTGATAGCCTGTTTTTACGGGATAATTGCGACGATCTGGAGGTCTTCGCGAGCAGGCTCGCTCCCACCGTTGGGGCACGCGAGCCTTATGGGTGGGGTTCAGCTTACGACGCGATAGCACGGCTCATAGGCCGCACCGCCTGGCAGTTTCATACGGTGCTGCTCAACAAATGCCTGCAGCAGTTTGTCCAGAGGTTTCATCACGGCAGCGTCACCGTGGATCTCGTAAGGCCCGTATTGCTCGATCAGATGGATGCCTTTCTCTTTTACGTTACCCGACACAATCCCGGAGAAGGCCTGACGCAGGTTGATGGCCAATTCATGTGCTGGCATGTCGCTGCGCAGTTTCAGGCTGGCCATGTTGGCGTGGGTCGGGTCGAACGGGCGCTGAAAGCCTTCGTCGATTTTCAGTAACCAGTTGAAGTGGAAAGCGTCGTTGCGCTCGCGGCGGAATTGTTTAACCGCCTTGAGCCCGGCGGTCATATGACGGGCCACTTCGGCCGGGTTGTCGATGATGATCTGATACTGCTGTTGCGCTTCTTCACCCAGGGTAGCGCCGACAAACTCATGCAGTTGCTGCAGATAGGGTTCGGCTTCCTTGGGGCCGGTCAGGACAACCGGGAACGGCACATCTTTGTTCTCCGGGTGCATCAGAATGCCCAGCAGGTACAGGAATTCTTCTGCCGTGCCAGCACCGCCCGGGAAGATAATCACCCCGTGACCGACCCGCACAAAGGCCTCAAGACGCTTTTCGATATCCGGCAGAATGACCAGTTCATTGACGATGGGATTCGGCGCTTCGGCAGCAATGATGCCCGGCTCGGTCAGGCCCAGATAACGGCCACCGGTCAGACGTTGTTTGGCGTGGGAAATGGTGGCGCCCTTCATTGGCCCTTTCATCACACCGGGACCGCAGCCGGTACAGATATCCAGGCTGCGCAGGCCCAGTTCGTGGCCGACCTTTTTGGTGTATTTGTACTCTTCGGTATTGATGGAGTGGCCACCCCAGCACACCACGATTTTCGGTTCGACGCCCGGGCGCAACGTGCGGGCATTGCGCAGCAAGTGGAACACGTAGTCGGTGATGCCCGCCGAGCTGCTCAGGTCAATGCGTGGGCTGTCCAGGCCGCTCTGGGTATAGACGATGTCGCGCAGGGCGCTGAAGAGCATTTCACGGGTACTGGCGATCATTTCGCCATCGACAAATGCATCGGCAGGGGCGTTGAGCAGTTCAAGCCGCACGCCGCGGTCTTGCTGGTGAATCCGCACCTCGAAGTCCTGATAGGCCTCAAGGATGGTCTTGGCGTTATCGACGTGAGCGCCGGTGTTGAGGATAGCCAGTACGCACTGGCGGAAAAGCGTGTAACTGGTGCCTGAGCCAACCTCGCTCAGCTGTTGTACTTCACGTTGGGAAAGTGTTTCCAGGCTGCCTTTCGGGCTGACCGAGGCGTTGATGACTTGTCTTTGGACCATTGCGAGCTTCCTTGAGCGGGGTCGAAAAATTGCTTGGCGCAGCTTTTGAATTCATGTCATCAGTGCGAGCGAGGCGTCCCGACTCTTGCGTCTTTGGATTGCATTTCTGTAAGCATAGTAGCCTTGGTCCTGTAATTAAAAGAGCCGCAGTTAACTCCAGTTACAGTACCAGCAGTGAGCACGGCAGCGATAAGGTAACCTCGCAAGTCACTGAAACAGAAAATGGACGGGCAGATGATCATCACCACCACACACAGCATTGACGGCAGAAAAGCCACTGAATACCTGGGGATTGTCAGTGCCGAATCGGTTCACGGCATCAATGTGGTACGAGACTTTTTTACCGGAGTACGCGACTTTTTTGGTGGACGCTCTCAGACGCTGGAGCGAGCACTGAAAGAAGCGCGAGCAGAGGTCACGGACGAAATTCGAGACAGGGCCAAAGCCATGGGAGCGGATGCGATTATGGGGCTGGGGTTTGAAATCAGCATGCCGTCAGGGCGTGGCGGCATGCTGGTGGTGTTTGCCACGGGCACGGCTGTGCGCTTGAACTGAGGCACCAGGATTCGACCGCACAGGGCGGTCGAATGGGCTTTACGAATTAAACCGTTTTCGCCAAAGGTACGCCTGCAGTGGTTTTGGACAGCGCGTCCTGCAGTTTTTGCTCTTGTTCCGGGGACAGGGAGGTACGCAGGACCTTGCCCTTGAAGTCCGAGTCTTCCAGTTCCTTCAGCACTTTTTCCGGCTGGAATTTGCGCAGCAGAACGAACAGGGCCGAGGAATCATTCGGAATGGTCTCGCTCAATGACTTGATGAAATCATCATCGATCCCGTAATCGCTCAATGAGCCCGACAAAGCGCCGGTACCGGCACCCAGTGCGCCGCCGATGGCAAAGCCTGCCAGCGGGTTGAGAAACAGCAGCCCGACCAGTGCGCCCCACAGGCCGCCGGTGACCAGGCCTGAAGTAGCCCCGATCGCTGTCAGGTTAACGCTTTGCTTGATATGGATCTTGCCTTCGGCATTACGCACCACAATCACCGCATCTTCCAGCTCGACCAGATGCTCTTTGCTCAGCGAAACCATCTTGGTGAGGGCACGATCTGCTTTTTCGGTGTCTGAAAATCCCACTACGATTAAATCGGACATGTCTTTCATTCCTTGACGGTACAGGTCCAGCCCGGCGAAGGGCTGAAGGGTGGAGGGGTTTCTCAAGGCGGCACAATGCAAACACCCTGGCGCGCAGTGGTTCAGCTTTCTGGAGCCTGCTGCGAGGAATGAGCGTGGTCGCTAACCTTGAAACGGTCAAGTCGACGAGACATATCTCTTGATAAAGAGAGGGGTGCGGCAAGGGGATAATGCCGTGGCAGGTGCAGTGTGCAAATGATTTGAGGAGGGCTGGCTGAGCAGCCCTGACCTCAAGCCTTGGGCTGATACCTCACAGGCTTATGGCTGTTCGTTCTTTTCAGGTGCATTCAGGCCGGCCTGGATACGTTGGTAAATTTCTTCACGGTGAACGGCTACATCCTTCGGCGCATTGATGCCGATTCTGACCTGTTGTCCGCTGACACCTAAAATAGTGATCGTAATATCGTCACCGATGTTTATGCTTTCACCAACTTTGCGGGTGAGTATCAGCATTTTTTTCTCCTTGATGGCTTTGTAAGGCACGTCTCTGAGACGGTGCGGCTTCGGTCATGACTACAGAATACTGCTAAGTACGTATTATTGCGCCGCTCATTACAGACGACATGGCCAGAGGTTTAATTCCCTTTACGGGGAAAATTCTCGCGCATAAGCCTTAAATTGGGGCACTTTGGATTTGTTCAAGGAGAGCAAGGCCGCTGCCCCAGTGATAAAATCTACCCATTCAAACAGACAGGGGAAACGCAGTGCGTATAGTCATCGTGATGACAGCAATATTGGCCTTGACGGCTTGCGGTCAGGAGTCTAACGATAAAATCCAGCGGGCTAAAGCAGCTTCTGAAGCAACGATGGCCCAGGCCCCTGTTGCTCACTGGGCTTTGGAGATCACTGAAGGCCAGAGAGCGACCATTCCGGACACGACCGGCAGGCTTCTTGACAACGGTTTTACTCCTTACATTTACGAGAGTGGCGGGGTTCAGCACTTCCTGATCGGACCATTCACCACCCAGGCTCAAGCGCTTGAGGCCCAGCAAAAGATGAAACTCAAGCCCAAGCTGGACGGTATTGAAACCAACGTGATCGAACTGCCCGCCGCGAAATAGTCTGATACAGCGTCGGGTACCCGCCTGAGCTTAGCTGCCGCTGGCGTTATTCGACGCTTTGTGCAGGAAATATTTGCTCACTCGGCGCACATCAGAGCAACACGACGGCAAGGGCCATCGCCATGAGCAATCACAAGATCGAAATTCGACGCAGCAATGTCGAAAAAATCCTTCTGGGGGCTGAAAAGGTTTTTGCCGAAAAAGGCTTTGCCGGTACGGCGATGGCGGACATTGCGGCGCAAGTCCAGTTGCCACGTTCCAACCTGCATTACTACTTCAGCACCAAGACGGATCTTTACAGCGCGGTATTGCTGGGGTTGCTGGAAGTGTGGAAACAGGATGCGCTGTGTTTCGAGACCTACGACGATCCTCGTCTGGTATTGAGCAGTTACATTCGTGCCAAAATGCACCACTCACGTACCCGGCCCCATGGTTCGAAAGTCTGGGCCAATGAAATGATCCATGGCGCCCCGACCCTGGGTCTTGCGCTTGATGCCAGTTTGTATGACTGGGCCAAGATCAAGGAGGCGAAAATTCGCCAATGGGTGCAAGACAAGCGAATCCTGCCTGTTGAGCCGTCCAGCCTGCTGTATATGATCTGGGCATCAACCCAGCATTACGCTGACTTTGACCATCAAGTGATGATCATCAACGATCACCAGCCGTTGTCCGATATCCAGTTTGAACGTGCGGTGCAGACCGTCACCAGTGTGATCCTGCGCGGGATCGGGCTGGAGCCGTAAGCAACCCTGCTTATCGATCGTGTGGGAGCGGGCTTGCTCGCGATGGCATCACCCCGGTGTACCTGACACACCGCATTGCCTGCATCGCGAGCAAGCCCGCTCCCACAGGGTTGATTTACGAAGCCACGCAGTACGGGTTACGTGGGTCGTGGTTCCAGTCCAGAAATGGCAGGCCATTGTTGTGTGGCACCATCTCGATACAGTCCTGCACCGGGCAGGTTATCTGGCACAGGTTGCAACCCACACATTCATCGTCGATCACTTCATACCGATGTGTGCCGTCGGCCTGCTTCAAGCTGGCGATGGCCTGGTGCGAAGTATCTTCGCAGGCAATATGGCAGCGCCCGCAACCAATACAGGCGTCCTGATCGATCCTGGCGATAACCTGATAATTGATATCCAGATATTTCCAGTCAGTAGTATTGGCCACTGCACGGCCGGAAAAGTCCTCCAGGCTGGTATAGCCTTGACTGTCCATCCAACGCGACAAACCGTCTTTCATTTCTTCAACAATTCGAAATCCGTGAAGCATCGCTGCGGTGCATACCTGTACCGAGCCACAGCCCAGGGCAATAAACTCTGCAGCATCACGCCAACTGCCAATGCCGCCTATCCCACTGATAGGCAAGCCTTTGGTCAGCGGGTCGCGGGCAATTTCCGCCACCATATTCAGTGCTATCGGCTTGACTGCCGAACCGCAATAGCCGCCGTGGGTGCTCTGGCTGCCCACTACGGGTAGCGCCACCATGCGTTCAAGGTCGACACTGGTGATCGAGTTGATGGTGTTGATCAATGACACCGCATCGGCGCCGCCACGATGGGCCGCCCGGGCGCTAAGGCGGACATCGGTGATATTGGGCGTCAGTTTGACGATCACCGGCAATGAACAGTAGGTCTTGCACCAGCGTGTGACCATTTCCACGTACTCGGGCACCTGGCCCACGGCCGCGCCCATGCCGCGCTCCGGCATGCCGTGGGGGCATCCGAAATTCAGCTCGATGCCATCGGCACCGGTGGCCTCCACCAGTGGCAGGATGTATTTCCAGGACTCTTCTTCGCAGGGCACCATCAGCGACACGATAAGGGCCCGATCCGGCCAGTCCTTCTTGACCTGGGTGATCTCGCGCAAGTTGATTTCAAGGGAGCGATCGGTGATCAGCTCGATATTGTTGATGCCCATGACTTCGCGGTTGGGGCCGTAGTGTGCCGAGTAACGCGAGGACACGTTGACCGCGGCCGGGTCCTCCCCCAGGGTTTTCCAGACCACGCCACCCCAGCCTGCCTCGTAGGCTCGTACCACGTTGTAGGCTTTGTCTGTAGGTGGCGCAGAGGCCAGCCAGAACGGGTTGGGGGCCTTGATACCGGCGAAAACAATCGAGAGATCGGCCATTTATGCAGCCTCCTGATCAAGCATGAGTTGGGCATGCATGGCTTCTGCGGCCAGCTTGCCGTGTTGCACGGCCTGTACGGTCAGGTCTTGCCCCAGGGAGGTGCAATCGCCTCCGGCATAGACCCCGGGAATATTGGTGCGCAGGTGTTCGTCGACTTCGATGCGATCGCCCGCGCGCTTGAGTGTTTGCGCCAGCGGATCGCTCAGGGCTGCATCATCAAAGGCCTGGCCGATGGCCTTGAACACCGCGTCTGCGGCCAGCTCGAAGGTTTCACCGGTGGTCACCAGGCGCCCGTCTTCCAGGCGTGTGCGGGCAAAGCGCATGCCGCGCACCTTGCCGGTGTTGTCCAGCAACACGTCCTGTGGCTGTGCCCAGGTCATTAGTCGCACCTGATTGGCCTTGGCAATGTCCTGCTCGTGCCCGGTGGCGCCCATGTCCTGCAGCCCGCGGCGATACACCAGATTCACTTCGCGAGCGCCAAGACGGGCCATTTGCACGGCCATATCGATCGCAGTGTTGCCAGCGCCCAGCACAATGCAGCGCTCGGCCAGGGGTAACCGGGTCAGGTCGTCGCTTTGGCGCAACTCGCGGATGTAGTCGGTGGCAGCCAGCAGCCCCGGAGCATTTTCATGGGGCAAACCCAGCTGGCGACTGGCAGCCAGACCCAGCCCGAGAAATACCGCATCGAATTGCCGGTGCAGTTCGCTCAGGCTCAAGTTGTCGCCCAAGCGCTGGCCGTGGCGCACTTCAATGCCGCCAACCTGCAGGACGAAATCCACTTCGCGCTGGGCAAAATCGTCCACCAACTTGTATTTGGCAATCCCGTACTCGTTAAGCCCGCCGGATTTCTCCCGCGCTTCGAAAATCACCACCTCATGCCCGTGCAGTGCCAGGCGATGGGCGCAAGCCAGCCCCGCAGGTCCGGCGCCGACCACCGCGATGCGTTTGCCGGTGGGCGCGGCACGCTTGAACGGATGCTCGCTGAACTGTGCATGATCGACCGCATAGCGCTGTAACAAACCGATCAGTACAGGCGCGCATTCCTGGCTGTTGTTGCGCACGCAGGCTTGCTCGCACAGTACCTCGGTAGGGCACACCCGGGCACAACTGCCGCCGAGGATATTGGCCGAAAGAATTTTCTGTGCTGCGCCCTGGATGTTTTCCTGTTGGATATTGCGAATAAACGACGGGATATCTATATCGCTGGGGCAGGCATTGACGCAGGGGGCGTCGTAGCAATACAGGCAACGTGAGCTTTCCAGCACGGCCTGGCGAGCATTGAGGGGCGGCGCCAGATCGGTAAAGTGGCTGGCCAGGACCTGCGCAGATTCATGGGGGTGGGGTAAATGGTTCAAGGACTTGATCACGGTGCTTACCTCAGGGGTGAGGAGATCTTTGTGCCTCTGTCGGGCAGTGTTTTTATGCTCAGCGTTTAACAGCCACCGGTTGCTGATGCTCGGCGCGCTTTTTCAGCAAGTCGAACACCGCAGGGTAGGCCGGGCGTTCGATATAGCGACCGGCTCCGCGTTCGGCCCGCAGGTCACCGTCAACCCACACCAGGCGACCCTGACTGATGGTATGACTGGGCACACCGCGTACGGTCTTGCCTTCAAAGATGTTGAAGTCGACATTTTGATGGTGGGTTTTGGCGGAAATGGTGCGGGTGCCCTGAGGGTCCCATAGCACCAGGTCGGCATCGGCACCGACCCGGATCGTGCCTTTGCGCGGGTAGATATTGAAGATCTTCGCGGTGTTGGTGGAGGTCAGCGCTACAAACTCCTGCATCGACAGGCGCCCGGTATTCACGCCTTCATCCCACAGCAGCGCCATGCGGTCTTCGATACCCGCCGTGCCGTTGGGGATCTTGCTGAAATCGTCACGCCCGGCGGCCTTTTGTTCGGCGCAAAAGCAGCAGTGGTCGGTGGCGGTAGTGTGCAGGTTGCCCGATTGCAGGCCGTGCCACAGTGCCTCCTGATGCCCGCGAGGGCGGAAGGGCGGGCTCATCACGTAGCCTGCTGCCGTTTGCCAGTCGGGATGCTGGTACACGCTGTCATCCAGCAGCAAATGCCCGGCCAGTACTTCGCCATATACCGGTTGGCCCTGACTGCGGGCGTAGGTGATTTCGTCGAGTGCTTCACGGGTCGAAACATGCACCAGGTACAACGGCGTACCGAGGGTCTGAGCGATGCGGATCGCCCGGCTGGCCGCTTCACCTTCCACCTGGGAGGGACGTGACAGCGGATGGGCTTCCGGCCCCGTCATGCCCTGAGCCATAAGTTTGCGTTGCAGGTGGTACACCAGTTCGCCATTTTCGGCATGCACGGTGGGCACTGCGCCCAGCTCCAGGCAACGCTCGAAGCTGGCCACCAGAGTGTCGTCTGCGGCCATGATCGCGTTCTTGTAGGCCATGAAATGCTTGAAGCTGTTGATGCCGTGATGGCTGACCAATTCGGCCATTTCTTCACGTACTTGCTCGCTCCACCAAGTGATTGCGACATGAAAGCCATAGTCTGCTGCCGACTTTTCGGCCCAGCCCCGCCACTGATGAAAAGCCTCAAGCAGGGACTGCTGCGGGTTGGGAATGACAAAGTCGATAATCGATGTTGTACCGCCTGCCAGACCGGCCGCGGTGCCACTGAAAAAGTCTTCGCTGGCGACGGTGCCCATAAACGGCAATTGCATATGCGTGTGGGGGTCGATACCACCGGGCATCAGATATTGGCCGCGACCATCGACAACTTCGCAGCCTGGGGGAACATCAAGATCAGTGCCAATCGCGCGGACCAGACCGTCAGCGCAATATACATCCGCACAATAACTTTCATCATGGGTCACAAGCGTAGCGCCACGGATTAACAGCGACATACGGAGTTCCTCGCAGGCTGACCGGCTAAAGCCGGTTCTAACTGTTGTTATTGAAATTTAGTGGGAAGTTTGCATTCCTGCCACTGGTGACAGGAATAAAATCTAGAGGGTTGTTGAAGAATGATCAAACTTTATTTTTAACGAGGTTAGATATGTATAACTATATGATTTTTAAAGTTAATTATTTTAAATCACCAAAATGATGCACGGCCTCACCATTTTGACGCACTTGACAGGATTCAAATATAAGCGAACTTTCTTATGCGAAATCAGGTGCTTGAGCTTGCGGATGAAGGGAGGTGAGTCGATTAAGTTAATAAGCACGCACCGAAGTGTTTCGTTTGGCGATATAAAAAAACTGATAAAGGCCTTTAACGGGAATGAGAGTCATTTGGCTGGTGTTTAAAACGGTTTTAAAAGCAGCGTGTTGCCAGTCATGCAGGACGGTTTGAGCAGGCGAGGGAAGTAACACGGCACAGTTCTTGATTGTTGCTGCCATGACCGGGCGGGATAGGCAAGTAAGTGTCCAGGCAAGGGAGCGCTTTGTGTCCATACGCAGCGCCAGGCAGTTCAACCAGGAGCAGCACAACAAGAGAGTGATCGACTATGCAACCGAGCAGATCAAAAGTCACCGAACGTAACGGTTTGTACGAACTGGATGCCGGGCCTGAAGTCCTCGATAGCCCCCGGTACAACCACGATATCGCCCCCACCAAAGTTCATGAGCGCACCTGGAACAAGTGGCATATCACTGCCTTGTGGGTCGGCATGTCCATTTGCGTACCCACCTATACCCTGGGCGGGGTTCTGACAGCCTATTTCGGGCTTTCAGTGGGTGAGGCACTGCTGGCGATTCTGCTGGCAAATATCGTGGTATTGATCCCTCTGACTCTCAATGCCTTTGCGGGCACCAAATACGGCATTCCCTTTCCTGTTTTGCTGCGTTCTTCCTTCGGCATTATCGGCTCCAACGTACCGTGTCTGATCCGTGCTCTGGTGGCCTGCGGCTGGTTCGGGATCCAGACACTGTTCGGCGGTCTGGCCATTCACCTGTTTCTGGGCTCGGTGTTCGAGGGCTGGAAAAGCCTGGGCGGTACGGGTGAAGTGATCGGCTTCATGATTTTCTGGGCGCTCAACCTGTGGGTGGTATTGCGCGGTGCCGAGTCGATCAAGTGGCTGGAAACCCTGTCTGCACCCTTGCTGGTACTGGTCGGTCTGGGCCTGCTGGTGTGGGCTCTGCCCAATGTGTCGATGAGTGAACTGCTGGCCCAGCCGCCCAAGCGCCCGGAAGGTGCCAGTGTGTACGGCTACTTCTTTGCCGGCCTGACTGCAATGGTGGGTTTCTGGGCCACCTTGTCCCTGAATATTCCGGACTTCAGCCGATACGCAAAAAGCCAGAAAGACCAGATCCTGGGGCAGATTTTTGGCCTGCCGCTGACCATGTTCCTGTTCGCCGCTCTGGGCGTGGTGATGACGGCAGCGTCCGAAAAACTGGTAGGCGTTACCGTATCCGACCCGGTCAGCCTGATCGGCCATATCCAGAGCCCGGGCTGGGTGGCACTGGCCATGGCGCTGATCATCATCGCCACGCTGTCGACCAATACGGCGGCCAATATTGTGTCGCCCACCAATGACTTCCAGAACATAGCTCCCAAGTTGATCAACCGCACCACGGCAGTGATCTTGACCGGCCTGGTGGGCTTGGCGCTGATGGCTCATGAATTGCTGAAGAAACTCGGCCTGCTGGTCTCGGATGTGAGCCTGGAAACCGTGTACTCCAACTGGTTGCTGGGTTACTCCAGCCTGCTTGGGCCGATTGCCGGGATCATGGTGGTCGACTATTTCGTTATCCGTCAGCAAAAACTCGACCTTGCCGGGCTGTACCGTGACGGGGTGTACCCGGCCTGGAACTGGAAGGGTTTTATCGCTTTTGGTGTACCTGTGGCGCTGACGTTGCTGTCGTTGGGCAGCAGTGCCTTCAGCTGGTTCTATGACTTCGGCTGGTTTACCGGGTCGTTGCTCGGGGCCGTGATTTATTACGGGTTGTATCGCCTGAACAGTCAGCAAGCAGAAGCCGTCAAAGGCACGGTTTGAAGCGCCTTCCTATAAAAACTGCCTGAGGAAACTATCATGAACGCCGCACACGACCTTCAGCAGCACCGCGCGCCATTGATCAACGGCGAGCGCCTGTGGGCCTCGTTAATGGAACTGGCCCAGCTGGGTGCCACGGTAAAGGGCGGTGTATGCCGCCTGGCCCTGACCGACCTGGACCGCCAGGCCCGGGATATTTTTGTACGCTGGTGTGAGGACGCCGGTTGCACCGTCAGCGTGGACGCCGTGGGCAATATCTTTGCCCGCCGCCCGGGGCGCAATCCGGATTTGCCGCCGGTGATGACCGGCAGCCATATCGACACCCAGCCCACCGGCGGCAAGTTCGACGGCTGCTTTGGGGTACTGGCCGGGGTTGAAGTACTGCGCACCCTCAACGACCTCAATATCGAGACCGACGCGCCGCTGGAAGTGGTGGTGTGGACCAATGAAGAAGGCTCACGCTTTGCGCCTTGCATGATGGGTTCCGGGGTTTTTGCAGACAAGTTTACCCTTGAAGAAACCCTGGCCAAAACCGATCCCCAGGGCGTGACCGTGGGTGAGGCCCTGAATGCAATTGGCTATGCTGGCAGCCGCCAGGTCAACGGCCACCCGGTGGGGGCCTACTTTGAAGCTCACATCGAACAGGGGCCGATTCTGGAGGACGAGCGCAAAACCATCGGCGTCGTACTTGGCGCCCTGGGGCAGAAATGGTTCGACCTCAACCTGCGCGGTGTAGAAGCCCATGCCGGGCCTACGCCCATGCACCTGCGCAAGGATGCATTGGTCGGGGCGGCGGCCGTGGTTGCCGCCGTCAACAAGGCAGCTCTTGGCCATCAACCCCACGCCTGCGGGACCGTGGGTTGCCTGCAAGCCTATCCGGGCTCGCGCAATGTTATCCCCGGTGAAGTGCGCATGACCCTGGACTTCCGGCATTTGCTGCCCGAGCGGCTGGACTCGATGATCGAGCAAGTGCGTGGGGTGATTGAAGCCACCTGCGAGGAGCATGGCCTGAGTTTCGAACTGACTCCCACAGCAGACTTTCCGCCGCTGTACTTCAACCCTGATTGCGTCAACGCCGTGCGGGATGCGGCCAATGAGTTGGGCTTGTCGAACATGGATATCGTCAGCGGGGCAGGGCACGACGCCATCTTCCTGGCCGAGTTGGGTCCGGCAGGGATGATATTTGTGCCCTGTGAAGGCGGCATCAGCCACAACGAAATCGAAAACGCCGATCCCAAGGATCTGGCAGCGGGATGCGCGGTATTGCTTAAGGCAATGTTGGCGGCGTCGAAAAATGTAGCGCATTGATGCTTATTTAAAGATCCAGCACTTTCTCCTGTCTATGGGAGCGGTAAAAGCCGCTCCTGTTCCCATATATTCTTGTTCTTTAGATGCCCGCGAGATCGAATATTTGTTTCGTGATGTTTCTTTTCGCCTGCTGTGTCGGCATTTTTGTATTTTAAGTTTGCGCAATAACAATATCTTAGTTTTGTCCTAAAGATGATTCTGTAAGATGGTGTAGGATCTTTCTATGTATATTTGTTTGCGGCTATGGTCTCTTGAGGGTAATGTTTATTTGAGAGTTTGTTGAATTATTAATAGCTGGGAAGTTATCAGGCTTAAGGTTGTGGGGGTTTTATGAATCTGGACGATATTGGCAATACACCACTCGTTGAGCTGATGCGATTTGCCTGCAATGGAGGTCGCTTGTTTTCGAAGTGTGAATATATGAATCCTTCTGGCAGTCATAAAGATCGAACTTATTTGAATATCATCACTTCGCTAGAGCGTGAGGGTGTCATTCGTAAAGGTATGACGCTGGTTGACTGCTCGACCGGTAACGGTGGGGCGGCGCTAGCATGGATTGGAAAGAAGAAAGGTTATTCCATCAAAATATTCATGCCGGAAGGGATGACATGTGAACGTAAAGAGCAAATAAGAGCGTATGGAGCACATGTGGTCGAAACGCCCAAAGGTTGTCTATGAAGCCTGAAAGCTTGGGTGTTATATTAGGGTTGTTCTTTTGTTTTATCAGCGCCGCCTTTGACGTGTATGTCGCGTTTATAACGCAGGTACTTGATACCCTGGTGGTTGTTTTCTATTGCTTTGTTTCGTCTGCTGCATTGTTTATGATGTACAGCCTCCGTGCAGGCAGGCATAGCTTGATGGACAAGATCCGGCAAGACTGGCCATTGGTGGTATGGATCAATCTGTCGGTATTGTTGAATTGGGGCGGTCTTTTTTATGCCCTGCGATTTCTGGAACCAGCGGTAGTAGGGGTAGCCTCAGTAGCCTGCGGCCCAGCATTGACTTTGCTGGTGTCGAGCTTTGTAAAAGGTGCTGGCAAGGCCACTGCACTCGAAACCCTGATTGCCGGACTGGTATTGCTCTCGGTTGCCATAATGCTGTTTCAGTCTTTGGTCGGGGAAAGTGGTATTTCTTCGACTTCCATAGAACAGAGAATTATCGGTATTGTCAGTGTAGTGCTGTGTGCAATGGGCACGGTATTTTATACGATTGTTTCCAAAAAGATGTTTTATTGTCGTTGGAAAACTTATGACATTCTGGCTGTGAGGAGCGTCATGATGGTAGTTGTTTGCAGCCTGTTTATCAGCTTCAGCGACACCTCATTCAGTCTCGCCCCCCAGTGGATCTTGCCGCTGTCAGTTCTGGTTGTCGTCGGCCATCTGTTGCCTGTCTACCTTATTCAAAAAACCATTTTTCATCTCAGTCCAATAGCGGTGTCATTTGTATTGCTGACGTTGCCGGTTTTTACCTTGCTACTTCAATACCTGGATTCGCGGGTGGCGATTTCAATGCCGAGCATCCTGGCCGTCTGTCTTATTGTTGGACTGCTGGCCTGGCTGGCTATATCAAACAGGCGAGGTGCGAAATGATAAGAGTTGTAGTGGTTGACGGATTTTCGTCGGGTAAATTCCTGGCAATGAAATTGTACGAAAATGAATGTGCTTTATTTCATGTTGCGTCCAGTTCTGATCTCGATGGCTATTATTATGCCGGATTTGATTCGTCTATTTACGAGCGATCCATCGTTCATACGGATACGACGTTCACGTTGGCGGAGCTCAGGCATTTTAATCCCGATGTTATTATTGCTGGGGCAGAAAGCGGGGTGTTATTGGCCGATCTGTTGAATGAACAGTTGGGGCTGGATTACGCCAATGAGTTTTTCAGGAGCAGGGCTCGCAGAAACAAATACGAGATGATTCAGTGCGTTACCGAAGCCGGTTTATCCGCCCCTGCCCAGTGCGCAGTGGATACGTGGAGCGACGGTAAAGACTGGGTGGCTGCCCATGGCAGGTTTCCGCTAGTCGTAAAACCCCTGGAAAGCGCAGGGGCGGACGGGGTTTATATTTGCCGCGATCTGGCAGCGTGCAAGGGGGCATTCAAGGCGCTGTTGGGTACGCGCAACAAGTTGAGTCTCGAAAACAGCCAGGTGCTACTTCAGGAGTATTTGGTGGGCACTGAGTATGTCGTCAATATGGTGTCCTTGAATGGGTATCAGTTGGTCACAGAGGTGGTGAAATACACCAAGCGTGTGCTGGAAACAGGCAGCATCGTATATGACATCGATCAACTGCTTGCTTGCACCGACGCTCCGTATGCCGAGTTGGTGGCCTATACCCGAAAGGTGGTGAAGTGCCTGGGTATCCGTAATGGCCCCAGCCATGCCGAGGTTATGTACACCGAGGACGGGCCAAAACTGGTGGAGATTGCAGCACGTACAGACGGGATTCTAAGGCCCGGTGTCTCGGCACTGACCACCGGTCTTGGACAGATTGATGCATGTGCACTGTCCATTACTCGGCCCCTTGAGTTTGAGCAGCTACTGGCCGGCAATCAGGACTATGTACTGTCCAGGCACACTTACAATGTGTGCCTGATCAATCATTCGGAAGGTGTTTTCTGTACCGGGGCATTTGTGCAGCAATTGCGCAGCCTGGCGTCTTTTTTCGAGGTGGTGTTCTACGTCGAAAATGGTCAGCGAATTGCGCCTACCCGGGACGTATTCAGTCAGCCGGGCACTGTTTATCTGGTTCATACCGATCTGGCGCAGATCGAAGCCGATTACGCTCGAATCCGTGAAATGGAAGCAGCCGGGATCTATCTACAAGAGAAGAAATAAGACAGACGCCCCAACCTGTGGGAGCGGGCTTGCCCGCGATGCAAGCACTGCGTTCTGTCAGGCAAATCGCGGTGTTGCCATCGCGGGCAAGCCTGCTCCCACTGACGCGCAGGGCGTCAGCCCTGCCAACCACCCCCCAACGCCGTCAATAACCCTACGCTGGCCTGTAACTGTCGGGTGTGCAATGCCTGCACCTGGCGCTGGGCCTGCAGGGCGGCAGTCTGTGCGGTGACTACGTCCAGGTAACTCACCGCGCCGGCTTCATAGCTGTGGGTGGCGATTGCCCGGGTGTGTTCAGCGGCATTGGCTGCGGCCTGTTCATCGAGGCTTTCCTGTTGCAGGTCACGCAGCTGGGCGAGGTTGTCTTCAACTTCACGCACCGCGTGCAGCACCTGGCTACGGTAATGGGCTGATGCTTCTGCAAATTCGGCCCTGGCCTGGCGTTCCTGGCCATCGAGCCTGCCGCCGTCAAAAATCGGCAGGTTGACCAACGGCCCCAACGCCCAGAACCTGTTACCGGCAGACAGCAAATTGCCGCTACCCTGGGTTTGCCCGCCAAGCAGGCCGGTCAGGCTGAAGTCCGGGTACCAGGCGGCCTTGGCTACGCCGATCCCGGCATTGGCGGCGAAAACCCGGCGCTCGGCCGCGGCGATGTCGGGGCGCCGTTGCAGCAGGGTACTGGGCAGGGTGCGCGGTTGATCAGGCAGGTTTAGCGTTTGCGAGTTGGCCACCAGCTGAAAGTTGCTGGCAGGTTCGCCCACCAGTTCACCGATGGCGTGTTCGGTCAGGTTGCGTTGGGCGCGGACGTCATCCAGCTGCGCCTCGGCTTCGGCCAGTTGGCTTTGGGCACGGGTCAGGTCGAGTTCCGAGGCGATCTGCCCCTGATAGCGCGAGCGGGTCAGTTGCAGGGCCTGAGCGTAATCATCCAGCGAGCGGGTGAGGATTTGCTGCTGCGCATCCAGCCCGTCAAGTTGCACATACAGGCTGGCCAATTGGCGTTGCAGGCTCAAACGCGCGACGGCCAGGTCATCCGCCGAGGCCTGGGCTTGAGCATCGCCCGCCGCCACCTGATTGCGGATTTTGCCCCACAGGTCGAGGTCGAAATTCAACGCAAATCCCGCCGTATTGCTGTTGTAGACCGATGGCTGAGTACTGCCGCGCAATGGACGGTTGTCCGATTGACGCTGGCGCAACGGCTGGCCACTGGCGGTAATTTGTGGGAACAGCCCAGCGTGCAACTGGCTGGCATACGCCTGCGCCGCATCGAAGTGGGCCAGTGCCGCGGCCAGATCCGGATTGGCCTTGAGCAACTGCTGTTGCAGGCTGTTCAGGCGTTCATCCTGGTATACCCGCCACCACTGTGGTGAGAGCTGGTCGGCCGGTTGCGCGCTGTGCCACGGGCCGTCGCTGGTTTGCTCACGGTAGTGCTCGGGCAACTTGAGGTCGGGTGCCTTGTAGCCTGGTGCCAGTGAGCAACCCTGCAACGCCAGGGTCAGTAACAGGGCGCTGCGTTTAAGCCTTGGCTGCATGGGGGGCTCCTGCGTCGGCCAGCTTGACCGAGTCGCCTTCGCGCAAGGCGTCGGGCGGATTGTCGATGACGGTGTCGGTGGCCGTAAGGCCTTGATCGATCACCAGTCGTTCGCCCAGATCAAGGCCGATATGGATCGTTTGCAAATGCACATGCCGGGCCTTGTCGAGCACTGCCACCTGTGTGCCCTGGGCACGGAAAATCAGGGCGCTGGCCGGGATACTGACGCCATGGGTATCGGCCGGGATCGACAGCAGCGCCTCGGCATAGTCGCCGGGCATCAGCGCGTCACCAGGGTTGAGGGCGACGAACTGGGCCATCAGGGTGCCGGAGCGCTGGTCAATTGCTGTCGAGTTGCCGATCAGTTTTGCATTGAACATTTGCCCCGGATGTTCCGGCACACTGAGTTGTACCTGCATGCCGGGGCGGATCACGCTGGCGTAGTTCTGTGGCACTGGCACATACAGGCGCAGCTGGTGCGTGTCGGCAAGATCGAACAGCTCGGTATCGCTGTCGGTGTCGGCCTTGATCAACTGGCCGATATCGGTGTTGCGCGCGGTGATGGTGCCTGCAAAAGGTGCGCGAATGGTCTTGTAGGCTTCCAGCGTCGACAGTCGTGCGTAATCCGCCTCAGCGGCTTGGGCATTGGCCTTGGCGGCGGCAGCATTGGACAGCTTTTCGTCAGCCTCCTGGCGCGACACCGAATGGCTTGCCAGCAGATTTTGCCAGCGTGTGGCCGTAGTGGCCGCGAGCCGGGCGTTGGCTTGCTCCTGGAGCATATGGGCGCGGGTCTGCGCCAGTTGCTGATCCAGATCCGGACTGTCGATAACCGCCAGGACCTGCCCGGCCTTGACCTTGCTGCCAATGTCGGTTTGCCAGCTTTGCAGGTAGCCGTTGACCCTGGCATGGATCGGCGCCTTGCTCCAGGCCTCCAGATGCGCGGGCAGGCGCAGGGTATCGCCATGGGCGTTCTGCAGGGGCTGGAATACGTTGACAATCGGCAGTGCGGCCGCTTCGGTCCATTGGCTCACCGCGTGCTCATGGCGACTGCGGGCGGCCAGCCCATTGGCGACCAGCAAGGCGGCCAGGGTCAGGCCACCGATGCCCAGGTATATCAAGCGCTTGCGCGAGGGTTTTTGATCAGACGACATGGGAAGTTTCTCCAGCAGCAGCTCGATTTTTTTCACGGCCGTGCACCAGGCTAAAGACCACGGGCACGAACAGCAGGGTGGCAACGGTGGCTAGCATCAGACCGCCAATAACGGCGCGTCCCAGGGGGGCGTTCTGTTCTTCTGACAAGGCCAGCGGGAGCATGCCGATCATCATCGCCAGTGCGGTCATGCACACGGGTCTGAAACGTGTATAGCCCGCTTCCATTGCTGCCTTGAGAGCGTCGCCATGTTCGGCCAGGCGTTCGCGGCAGAAGCTCACCACCAGGATCGAGTTGGCGGTAGCCACCCCCATGCACAAAATAGCTCCGGTCAAGGCGGGCACCGACAGCGAGGTACCACTGAGAAAAAGCATCCACACAATCCCGGCCAGGGCCGCGGGCAGGGCAGTGATGATCACAAAAGGATCGAGCCACGACTGGAAGTTGACCACGATCAGCAAGTAGATCAGCACCACCGCGCCGAGCAGGCCGAAGCTCAGGCCGCTGAAGGCTTCATGCAGGGCATCGATCTGGCCGTGAAGGCTGATGATTGCGCCTTTGGGCCGCAGGTTGGCAGCGCCATCAATCACTTTTTGCACATCGGCCGCCACCGAGCCCAGATCGCGACCCTGAATATTGGCGTAGAGGTCCAGCGTCGGCTGAATGTTGTAGTGAGTGACCACGGCCGGGCTTTGCACACGGCTGATAGTCGCCAGCCCGCCCAGGATTTGTGACTGGCCGTTACTGCCGGTCACGGGCAGGGCTTCGAGGGCCGGCAGGCTGTCCAGACGATACTGCGGCGTTGCGGCTACCACACCATAAGACACACCGTTCTGCGGGTTGAGCCAGAAGGTCGGTGCCACCTGGGAGCTGCCCGCCAGGGAGGCCACCATGCTGTTGGTCACATCCCGTTCGGTAATCCCCAGGCCATTGGCGCGCAGGCGGTCCACCTTGACCTGCAGCGACGGGTAACCCACCGACTGCTGAATACGCAGGTCGGCAATTCCCGGTACATGTTGCAGGCGACGTTGCAGCTCCAGGGCATAGGCGCGGTTGGCCTCGTCGTCACGCCCGGATATTTTCACGTCCAAAGGCGCCGGTGCTCCGAAATTGAGGATCTGGGTGCTGATATCTGCAGGCATAAAGGCGAACTGGCTGCCGGGGAAACTCTCCGGCAGGGCTTCTCGCAAGCGTTTTACATAGTCAGCCGTCGGGCTGTGGCCTTCTTTTAAAGTCACCTGAATATCGCCGTCCTGCGGGCCGATAGTGCCACTGCTGCTGTAGGCCATATCGATGCCGCTAAGCGGAATGCCGATATTGTCGATCACTGTGTCCAGTTGCTCGGCGGGGATGATTTCTCGAATCCGTGACTCGATGCGATCGAAGTCCGCAGCGCTTTCTTCGATGCGCGTGCCCAGCGGCAAGCGCACATGCAAGGCCAGGGCACCGGCATCGGTGGCCGGGAAAAAGTCCTGGCCCAGGCTTGGCAGCAAGGCAAAGGAGGCCAGTACACAGGCCATAAAACCCAGCAGAAAGCGTTTGCGATTGGCCAGGGCCAGTTCCAGTGCGGCGTAGTAAGCGTCCCGTACTGCCGAAAAACGGCGCTCGAATCCCGCCTGAAAGCTCAGCAGTGCACGCACTGGTGCCGAGTGCTGGCGGGTGTGCTGATCGCCCTCGTGATGGTTGATGTAGCCGTCTTCCGGGTGATGCCCGGCACCTTGTTCCGGCGTATGTGGCTTAAGCAGAAACATGGCCAGGGTCGGCACCAGAGTGCGCGACAGAATAAAGGAACTGCCCATGGCGAAAATCACCGACAGCGCCATCGGCCGGAACAGATAGCCAGCAATGCCCTGCAACATGAACATCGGCACAAACACGATGCAAATACACAGCAGCGACACGAACGCCGGGCCGACAATCTGCTTGGCGCCGTCCAGGATCGCATCGCGCACCGACTTGCCTTGCTCGAGGTGCCAGTTAATGTTCTCGATGGTTACTGTGGCATCGTCCACCAGAATCCCCACGGCCAGCGCCAGCCCGCCAAGGGTCATGACGTTGAGCGTTTGCCCGCTCAGGGCCAGCAGGGCGATGGCCGACAGCACGGCGAGGGGGATCGACACGGCAATGATCAGGGTTGAACGCCAGCTGCCGAGGAACAGCAGAATCATCGCGCTGGTCAGCAGGGCGGCAATGATGCCTTCCTGAGCCACGCTGCCCACCGATTGCTTGACGAACACCGAAGCGTCGCCCAGCAACGAGGTTTTCAGCGACGGCGGCAAGGTTTCATTGATGCGCGGCAGCATTGCGCGAATGCCGTCGACGATCGACAGGGTGGAGATATTGCCGTTTTTCAGCGCCGGCATCAGCACCGCACGATGGCCGTCGACGCGCACGATATTGGTTTGCGGCGGCGAGCCGTCACGTACGTGGGCCACCTGGCCAATGGTGATCAGGGCGCCATTGACGGTCTTGATCGGCAGGTCATTGAGTTCGTCGATGGCCTTGGGGCTGTTGTTGAGCAACACCGTGTATTCATAGGTGCCAAGCTTGGCGGTGCCCACCGGGATGATCTGGTTTTGCGCTGCCAGGGCATTGCCCACATCCTGTGCGGACAGGCCTTTGGCAGCCAGTGCCTGGGGGTCAAGGTCGAGGGTGATCTGACGCTGCTTGCCACCCATCGGCGTCGGCATGGCCAGGCCCGGCAGGGCGCTCAGGGGCAGGCGGATATTGTTCTGCACCAGGTCGCGGATTTTGGCTTCCGAAAGTGTCGGGCTGGAGAACGCCAGTTGCAGGATCGGCACCGTGGACGCGCTGTAATTAAGGATTAGTGGTGGGGTAATCCCCGGCGGCATCTGCTTGAGCACGGTCTGTGACACGGCGGTCACTTGCGCGTTGGCGGTGCGAATATCGACGCCGGGCTGGAAGAAAATTTTCACGATGCCCATGCCGGGCAATGACTGCGACTCGATATGTTCGATGTCGTTGACCGTGGTACTCAGCGAGCGTTCGTAGGTGTAGATCACCCGGCCGGCCATGTCGGCAGGTGCCAGGCCGGTGTATTGCCAGACCACGGCGACTACCGGAATGCCAATATCAGGAAATACATCAGTAGGGGTCCGCACAGCGGCAAGTGGCCCGATGATGCAGATGAAAATCGCCAGCACGATAAACGTGTACGGCTTGTGCAGTGCGGTCTTTACCAGCCCGAGCATGCCAGAACCTCCGAGGAGTGGAATTGCAAACCTCGGCAGTCTCACCGCTCAAACCTAACGTTCAGCTTTCAGCAACGTGAAGGATCTTTTAGGAAAGGGCTGAAATTCCCTTCATTTTCATTCATTTGGCGCAAGGCGCGAGGCGCCGCAAGCTTGCGGCCTACTCTATTGTTTCGAGGCTCGACTGCGATGAACCTTAAACCGCTTCTGCTGATTCCGTCCCTGAGCCTGGTGCTGTTGCTGTCGGCTTGTGCAGGGCCCATGCCCAAGCAGGACCCGGGCGAAGCCTGGATCGGACTGAAAGAAGAGGGCAACAGTGACCTGATGGCCGAGCGTGTAGACGGCAAAAGCATCAACGATGGCCGCTATTTTGAAGTCACGCCTGGTGCCCACCGGCTGGACGTGACCCTGTATGAAGGTGCCACGGGTGATGAAAACCAGGTGGATTGCCAGGGCAAGGTCAACTACAGCGGGTTTAAAGCGGGTGAGCATTACGAATTGATCGAATCGAGCCTGGGACCTGAAGTGAGTGCACGCCTGGTGGATGGCCACGGCAAGGAAGTGGCCCACACGGCGGACTTCACCTGTATGCCGGGGTGAGATTGCGATCCCTGTAGATACGCTGTTGTCGGTCAACCCTGCCTGTGGAAGCGAGCCTGCTCGCTCCCACAGTTGAAATGTCCTTCAGGCTTTGTAGCCACTGCCGAAGGAACGAGGGCATCAAGTGAACGATTTGACGATCTTGCCCAGGGTCTCCATGGCCTTTTCGCAGGCAGCGTCCCATGGGCTGCCGTAGTTCAGGCGGATGCAGTTTCTAAAACGTTGGGTAGCCGAGAAGATCGGCCCCGGCGCAATGCTGATACCTTGTGCCAACGCCATCTGAAACAGCTTGAGCGAGTCCATTTGCTCGGGCAGCTCCAGCCACAGAAAGTATCCTCCCGATGGCTGGCTGACCCGGGTTTGTGCCGGGAAATAACGCCCTATCGCTGCCAGCATCGCGCTTTGCTGCTCTTCCAGGGCATAGCGTAATTTACGCAGGTGGCGGTCATAGCCGCCATGTTGCAAATAGTCGGCAATCGCCGCCTGGGCCGGCATGGAGGCGCACAGCGAGGTCATCAGTTTAAGCCGCTCGATTTTCTGCGCGTAACGCCCCGCAGCCACCCAGCCAATGCGATAGCCCGGCGCCAGGCTTTTGGCAAACGAGCCGCAATGCATCACCAGCCCTTCGGTATCAAACGCCTTGGCCGGCTTGGGTGGGTGCTGACCGTAATACAGCTCGGCGTACACATCGTCTTCGATCAACGGCACCTGATGGTCACTCAGCAACTTTACCAGTGCCTGTTTCTTGGCCTCTGGCATGGTCGCGCCAATCGGGTTCTGAAAGCTGGTCATGCACCACACGGCCTTGATCGGGTGGCGCTCAAGGGTTTGTGCCAGCACGCCGAGGTCGATGCCATCTCGCGGGTGCACCGGGATTTCCACGGCCTTGAGCTTGAGCCGTTCCAGCACTTGCAGGCAGGCGTAGAACGCCGGGGCTTCGATGGCCACCAGATCACCGGGTTCGGTGACGGCCTGCAGGCATAGATTGAGGGCCTCCAGCGCACCATTGGTGATCAGCAGTTCCTCCATCGGCAGCATCAGCCCGCCGACCATATAGCGCAGGGCGATTTGCCGGCGTAATTGCGGGTTGCCGGGGGACATGTCGGTCACCACCATGCGCGGGTCCATTTCGCGGCTGGCGGTGGCCATCGAGCGGGCCAGGCGTTGCAAAGGGAACAGCATCGGGCTGGGGAAGGCCGAGCCAAAGGGTACGGTGTGCGGATCCTTGATCGAGTCCAGCACCGAAAACACCAGGGCGCTGACATCCACCTGGGTGGACTCGGTGACGTGGCTGCTGAACACTGGCTCGCAAAACGGACTGGGTGCATGGGTGTTGACGAAATAGCCTGAGCGCGGCTTGGCCCGGATCAGACCGCGACGCTCCAGCAAATAATAGGCTTGAAAAACCGTCGAGGGGCTGACGCCGTAGGTCTGGCTGGCATAGCGCACCGAAGGCACGCGCTGGCCGGGGCCGAGCACCCCGGAGCGAATCAGTTCGGCAATATCGTCGGCAAATTTTTCGTAGCGTTTCATGGAATAAGGCTCGGTCCGGCGTTGGGTTACTGGCGGGGCAATGGTGTGGGAGCGGGCTTGCTCGCGATGGCCTGACTGCGATTTGCCTGACACACCGCAGCGATCCTGTCGCGAGCAAGCCCGCTCCCACACAAAGTATTTGCAGCTTAACGGTTCAGCGGGGCAACAAAACGGCTTTTGGCCACACTGCGCACGCTCGGTTCATCAGTGTCAGTGACCACAAACTCGATGGTCTGCGAGCTGCTTTTCGGGCGCTCGGCCAGCAGGGCCACAGACACCGGTACGTCGACAATCTCGCCGGGGGCCAGGGTCAGTTCGGTTTTACCCTGCAACTGGAACGCCTCGCCGTCCTGCAACGAAACCCGGTAGTGCTGAGGCTCCTGGGTCTTGTTGATGATTTTCAGGCTGTAGATATTCTCGATCTGGCCCTGGCTGTTTTCACGGAACAGACCGCGATCCTTGATCACATCCAGGGACACCATGGTGCGCATATTCAGCGCCATCACCAGCGCGCCGATCATCACCACCAGCACCACGGCATAGCCGATCAGGCGCGGACGCAGCAAATGGGTCTTGCCGCCTTGCAATTCGTGCTCGGAGGTATAACGCACCAGACCCGGAGCGTAACCCATTTTCTCCATCACCGAGTCGCAGGCATCGATACAGGCCGCGCAGCCGATGCACTCCATCTGCAAGCCATCGCGAATATCTATCCCGGTGGGGCATACCTGCACACACATATAGCAATCGATGCAATCACCCAACCCGGCCTGCTTGGGTTCGACCCCGCGTTTGCGCGGGCCGCGGTTTTCGCCGCGGGCCACATCATAGGAAATGGCCAGGGTGTCCTTGTCGAACATCACGCTCTGGAACCGTGCATACGGGCACATGTGCATGCACACTGCCTCGCGCAGCCAGCCGGCGCTGATATAGGTGGCGCCGGTGAAAAACAGCATCCAGAACAGGCTGATACCGGCGATCTCCAGGGTCAGCAGCTCTGTGGCCAGTGGCCGTACTGGGGTGAAATAACCGACAAAGGTCAGTGCCGTCATCACGCTGATGGCCAGCCACAACGAGTGCTTGGCCGTTCGGCGCAGGATCTTGTTCAGGCGCCAGGGCGCTGCTTGCAGCTTTATGCGCTGGTTTCTGTCACCTTCGGTGATCTTTTCGCACCACATAAACAGCCAGGTCCAGGTGCTCTGCGGGCAGGTGTAGCCACACCATACGCGCCCGGCAAATACCGTGATTGCAAACAGGCCAAAGGCGGCAATGATCAGCAGTGCCGAAAGCAGGATGAAATCCTGCGGCCAGAAGGTCGCGCCGAATATATGAAACTTGCTTTCAGACAAGTCCCACAGCACTGCCTGACGGCCGTCCCAGTTGAGCCATACGGTGCCAAAGAACAGTAAAAACAACAGGCCTGCTCCCACGATTCGCAGTGTGCGAAACAGGCCGGTGAAACTGCGGGTATGAATCAGGTTGTCGCTGGACTTGTTATTGATTTTTGCGGCTCTTGGTCGGGGAGCCTCAAATGATTCAAGTATCTGGACGGGAATTTGTTCGCTCATGGTCTTTCGCTCATCAGCCTCCATCAGGCCCGAGCACTATGCCCAGCGAACTGTTTGCATAACAGACTCAGTTATTTGAATTAAAACCGGATCAGATGGCGCTTTCAGGCGGCCTGCGACAATCGGCTGCACCCGAGGTTCTGCCCCGGTTTTGCTGGCTTTGCACGCCTGTAACGCAGTTGGGTGGTGCAGGGGGTGATCGGGGTCAAGAAAATCTGCGAATCACGGTCTGATGGGTTGTGATGACTTGTGCATGTCAGCCCCACATGCGGCCTTGATAAAGGCTTGATCGAGGGTGCTGGCCTGATAGTGATATTTGAACGCTTCACCGTCTTCAAAGTGTAGGAATTTCTGTTGGCTGATCATGTAAAAGCCTTGGCAGTTTTCGCTGATTTCATCGACATTGTGCGAGGACACAAGGATTGCCGCCCCGTCCTGTGCCGCACCGCGCAGGCATTGCCAGATATGAAAGCGAAATTCCGGATCTACCCCTGCAGTGGGTTCATCCAAAATGTAGAAATCAGCTGCGATCGACAGCAGTGAAACGGTGAAGAACCAGCGTTTTTCACCGTAACTGCACAGAGAGGATTTTTTGCTCCAGATCTCGTTGTAGCGGTCAAGGATTCGAGGGCTCCAACGGGCCAGCTTCTCTTGTATATGGCATTTGTTGATGGGGGCGGGCGAGCAGAGTAAGGCCGTCATTTTGAAAATGTCATACATGCGCAACGCGGGAGGTGTCATTAGCGTCTGAGATAAATAAAGTTGTTGAGTAAAAGGGTTTGTGATCTGGCCATTATCTGGTTTTTTTAAACCGCATAAAATATCAAAGAACGTGGTCTTGCCTGCACCATTAGGTCCTAGTAAACCAGTCATTGAGCCTGAGCAAGCCTGCAGGCTAGCTTGGCTGAAAAGCGGTTTTTCTGGGTAGCGGAAATCAATGCAGTCTGCCTGTAAAATACTCATTAGTAGCGGCTCCATACTGGATTGATACGCAAGTACTTGCAGGCCAATAACAAGGCGATGATGAAGGTCGCAAAAATGCTGATAATGATTTTCCATAGCGGTTGTATACCCTGTTGCATAATGCTTTTGCCAAGGCTTAGAGGGTTGAATAATTCAATTGGGAAATAGGTGGGTTCAGGAAGGGCAGCTTGTGCTACCCCGAGGGCAAGCATAATAAAAGATAAGATTGAAAAAACAGTGTTGGCCGTTTGGAAGTTGAGTGGTAGTGCGGTAATGAGCAGGCCGGGTGAGCAGAATAAAATAAAGCAACTATAAAATCGGATCATGAGTGTTGAGGCTTCATAAGTGGAGTAACCCCCAAAAGGAAGCCGTGTCATCATGTAAAAAAACAAGCAGTACAAGCAGGCGATTGTGGAGTAAGCGATGAGTTGCGCTATCAGGAACACTGCTCTGGCGTGTGGCGTATAAATGAATGAACGGATGAAACCACTTTCTCGACGGCCAATGATATAAAAAGAAAATCCAAAGAACGCTACGCTTGAAGATATATAGGCATAAAACCATGCGGTGACAGCGCTGTAATCTTGATTGAAATTATCGTCTCCTTTCGAGTAGATCAGCAGATAGAAAACAGCACCGGGCGACAGTAATATCCAGAACAGTGC
Source organism: Pseudomonas sp. TWR1-1-3 (assembly GCF_049896805.1). Classification (NCBI taxonomy): domain Bacteria; kingdom Pseudomonadati; phylum Pseudomonadota; class Gammaproteobacteria; order Pseudomonadales; family Pseudomonadaceae; genus Pseudomonas; species Pseudomonas sp. TWR1-1-3. Next base: position 294,997 of record NZ_JAFCUZ010000001.1, read on the forward strand.
AGTCGGTTCCTTGAGCTGTTCCTTGATAAAAATCATGGCCAGTTGAAAGGCTCGAGATCCTGTATTCTTGTGCATGTGGCACCTGCTAAGGAAAGGGCATCTTTGTAGATTTAATACCTACCTTGAAGTTTGTCAAAAATATGCACATCTTGTTTAAGATTGCTCCTACAGTAGTCGTATAGTTTTCCCTGTGGCTTATTAAGGCTTCCTGAAACCTTTGCGATGATCTTGTTTCATTTGCGTGAGGGCTTTTATATGCTTCGCCTGAAAATATTAAAAAATTTCAAATGCTTGTGAATGTTTGTTTGTTTTTGGTAGGGCCTGTTTTAAAGAATACTTGTAAGCCCACTCTGTAGTACGGGTATGACTTTTTTTCAAAAAAAGCGACGAGCGGCATGCTGTTTGAATGTGCGCTGCCATACCGCTCCTTGTTAATTGCCGTAATTAGAACTTTTCAGTCTTTACCTTTCGCGGCACTTGCTCACAGGGCGGGTCACCCATGGGTTGCGGGTCACGCTCGGGCGGCTCCTGTTGCGGTTGTGGCTCGGGAACGGGCGGCAAAGCTGGCTGGTCGATATTGGGGTCAGGGGTTTCAGGTGCAATGGGGATGCTCATCACGATGACCTCTCGGTGGCGGGATGTAGAGGGCTGTCGGACGGTTGACCGTGTGATGGCAGGTTTGATTCCGCTCACGTGACCGACGGCGCACTGCGCTGCGCGTACCGCAATATTTGCATGGGTTTTGCATAAACCAAGGGTAATTAGCCCTCACGGGGTGCCCCACAAGAGCTAGTCTTGGTGGGACTGTGGATTCAGGACATAGGCCAAGTCGAAGACCGAAACGTATGCACAGGCATGCACAACCTTTACCAGACGGAGAGCAGCATGAGTTCGAGCATGGATACTGGTAAAGGTAAAGACTCGCTGTTACCCGCCCCTACGGACATCGACGCACTGACCAAAGCCGAACACCCCGATCCGTTTGCGGTGCTGGGGCCTCACGCCGATGCTGCAGGCGGGCAGTTTGTCCGGGCTTTTTTGCCCGGCGCGGTCAGTGTCAATGTACTCGCCAGGGATACCGGTGAAGTACTCGGGCGCCTTGATGACGCACAAGTCACCGGCCTTTTTGTCGGGCATTTCACACAGGCGCGGCCGTACTTGCTCCAGGTTGATTGGGGCAATGCCGTGCAAACCAGCGAAGATCCTTACAGTTTTGGTCCGTTGTTGGGTGAGATGGACTTGTACCTGTTTGCCGAAGGCAACCACCGTGATTTAAGCAGCTGCTTCGGGGCGCAATTGCTGGAGGTTGATGGCGTGCCGGGGGTGCGCTTTGCCGTGTGGGCGCCAAATGCGCGGCGGGTGTCTGTGGTAGGCGATTTCAATGGCTGGGATGGCCGTCGCCACCCCATGCGCCTGCGCCACGCCAACGGCGTGTGGGAGCTGTTTGTGCCGCGCCTGCAGGCGGGCGAGGCGTACAAATACGAAATCCTTGGCGCCCACGGCATCTTGCCGCTCAAGGCCGACCCCGTGGCGCTGGCCACTCAGTTGCCGCCTGATACGGCGTCGAAGGTGGCGTCACCCCTGGCCATCGACTGGCAGGATGGTGACTGGATGCAAGCCCGTGAGCAGCGTCAGCGCCGTGACGCACCGTTGTCAATTTACGAGTTACATGCAGGGTCATGGCAGTGCGAGACCGATGATGTTGGCGACATCGAGCGTCAGTACAGCTGGCCCGAACTGGCCGAGCGCCTGATCCCTTACGTGCAGCAACTGGGTTTCACCCATATCGAGCTGATGCCGATCATGGAGCACCCGTTTGGTGGCTCCTGGGGCTATCAGCCTTTGTCACAATTTGCGCCGACGGCCCGCTATGGTTCGCCTGATGATTTTGCCGCGTTCGTCAATGCCTGTCATATTGCCGGTATCGGTGTGATTCTGGACTGGGTGCCGGCGCATTTTCCCAACGATACCCATGGGCTGGCGCAGTTTGATGGCACGGCACTGTACGAATACGCCAACCCTCTTGAAGGTTTTCATCAGGACTGGAACACCCTGATTTACAACCTGGGCCGTACCGAAGTGCATGGTTTTATGCTTGCCTCGGCCTTGCATTGGCTCAAGCACTTTCATGTCGACGGGTTGCGCGTGGATGCGGTGGCGTCCATGTTGTACCGCGACTATTCGCGCAAGGCTGGTGAGTGGGTGCCCAACCGGCATGGCGGGCGGGAAAACCTCGAAGCCATAGAATTTTTGCGCCATCTCAATGATGTGGTTGCCTACGAGGTACCAGGCGCGCTGGTGATTGCCGAAGAGTCCACGGCCTGGCCCGGCGTCAGCGAAAGCACCGATCAGGGCGGGCTGGGGTTTTCCTACAAATGGAACATGGGCTGGATGCACGATTCGCTGCATTACATCCAGCAAGACCCGGTGTACCGCGCCCATCATCACAACGAACTGAGCTTTGGCCTGGTGTACGCCTGGACCGAGCGCTTTATCCTGCCGATCTCCCACGATGAAGTGGTGCACGGCAAACACTCGCTGATCGACAAGATGCCCGGTGATCGCTGGCAGAAATTCGCCAATCTGCGTGCTTACTTGAGTTTTATGTGGGCACATCCGGGTAAGAAATTGCTGTTTATGGGCTGCGAATTCGGCCAGTGGCGTGAATGGAATCATGATCAGCAACTGGACTGGTATTTACTGCAATACCCCGAGCACCGGGGGGTGCAAAAACTGGTTGGCGACTTGAATCGTTTGTACCGGGAGCAGCCAGCGCTGTATGAGCAGGATGATGTATCGCAGGGTTTCCAGTGGTTGATTGGCGATGACGCAGCCAACAGCGTTTTTGCGTGGCTACGCTGGAGCAAGGACGGTTCGCCCTTGCTGGTGGTGACCAACTTTACCCCGGTGCCGCGCGAAGGTTATCGGATCGGTGTGCCATTTGCCGGTACCTGGCAGGAGGTTATTAACAGTGATTCGGCGATCTATGCCGGTTCCGATTATGGCAACGGCGGCGGGGTGGTGACCCAGGAGGTAGCCAGCCATGGTCAGGGCGTATCGCTGGCCTTGAATCTGCCGCCGCTGGGGGTGCTGATATTGCGGCCGGTGACGGGGTAGAGCAACAGCGCCCTTACCCCAGGCCTCACCCTCGGGAGAGGGTTGGGGTGAGGGCAGGCGGGCACCTCGGTATTACAGATGCACCTCAACCGCCAACGGTAAATGATCGGATAAATGGCTCCACGGCTTATTGCCAAGGATCTCTGGATTGTGGCTGCGGGCATTGCGCAAGTAGATACGATCCAGACGCAGAAGTGGCCAGCGCGCGGGATAGCTCTTGGCCACTTGGCCGTGATGGCGCTCAAACACCTCATGCAGGTCGTCACGCTGGCGCAGGGCAGCGTTGCCTTGCTGCTTCCAGTCGTTGAAGTCACCGGCAATGATCACCGGCTCATGGGGCGGCAAGGATTTGAGCAGTTGGTTGAGCAACACGATCTGCAGTTGGCGATGGCTTTCCAGCAGGCTCAAATGCACGCAAATGGCATGCACATTGTCATGCCCCGGCACATCCAGCACACAGTGCAGCAAGCCGCGCCGCTCAGGCCCGGTGATCGACACATCGAGATTGCGCGAAGCCTTGATCGGGTACTTGGACAACAGGGCATTGCCGTGATGACCGTCGGGATAAACGGCATTTTGCCCGTAGGCAAAGTCGCTCCACATGCTGTCGGCGAGGAATTCGTACTGTGAGGTGGCAGGCCAGTCTTCGTAACGTGAGGCGTGCTTGCCGTGCTCGCCAAGTACTTCCTGCAAAAACACCAGATCGGCACCGGTGCTGCGCACGGCTTCGCGCAGTTCGGGCAGGATGAAGCGGCGGTTGAAGGCGGTAAAGCCCTTGTGTGTATTGACCGTCAGCACCTTGATTCGATGCACGGCAGGTGCTGTTGCCGGGGTGGCAGATAAAAGTGTATTGCCGACAGCTTGTTCGGTAGGCATGGTCACTCCTCTGTCAGGGGCAGTTTCAAAGCGGCAAGTTACAGTCACAGCTTGCCGCTTTTTATGGGGGTGCACTTGATGTTTATCAATACATTCACGACACCTCGGTGTGTTGCAATTCAAATAGCACCAGCGAACGCCCGGTGACATTGTAGGGTTTGTTGAGGGGCAGATGCTGCGGGCCCTTGATGCTCGGGTCAGTGGTGTCGAGCCGGCATGACCAGCTGATGCCGTGGGGCACTTTGGGCAGGTTGAAGTTGACCGGGTCGTGGTTGGCATTGACCACGATCAGCAAGGTGGCATCAGCGCCGGCGCGCTGCACCCCGGATACCTGCGCCCGGCCATCGAGCAGCATGCCCATGCACCGGGCCTCGGCGTCCTGCCACTGTTCGGTGGTCATCTCGTTGCCATCGGCGGCCAGCCAGGTCACGTCCTTGTACTCGGGCGTGTCAACGGAGTGCCCCACCAGGAACAGGCCGCGCCGCAGGATGGGGTACTGCATGCGTAACTTGATCAGGCGTTTGACAAAGGCCAGCAGGGATTTGCCGGTCTTGTCCAGTTCCCAGTTGATCCAGCCGATTTCGCTGTCCTGGCAGTAGGCGTTGTTGTTGCCGTGCTGGGTGCGGGCGAATTCGTCGCCGGCCACGAGCATCGGCGTGCCCTGGGCCAGGAACAGGGTGGCCATGAAATTGCGCATTTGGCGCTGGCGCAAGGCGTTGATTTCGGGGTCGTCGGTGGGCCCTTCGACGCCGTGGTTCCAGGAAATATTGTTGTTGCTACCGTCCTGGTTGTTTTCGTCGTTGGCCTCGTTATGTTTATCGTTATAGGACACCAGGTCGTGCAGCGTGAAGCCGTCATGGGCGGTAATGAAGTTGACCGAGCTATAGGGCCTTCGGCCCCGGTGGTTGAACAGGTCGGCCGAACCGGTCATGCGCCCGGCAAATTCAGCCAGTTTGCCTTCGTCGCCTTTCCAGAACGCGCGCACGGTGTCGCGGAAGCGGTCGTTCCATTCCGCCCAGCCGGGCGGGAAGCCGCCGACCTGGTAGCCACCGGGGCCACAGTCCCAAGGTTCGGCAATCATTTTTACCCGGCGCAGCAGCGGGTCCTGGCGACAGGCCACCAGAAAGCTGTGACGTTCGTTGAAGCCGTCGTGATAGCGCCCCAGAATCGTCGCCAGGTCGAAGCGGAAACCGTCGACGTGCATCTCCCGGGCCCAATAGCGCAGCGAGTCAGTGACCATCTGCAAGACGCATGGATGGCTAAGGTCCAGAGTGTTGCCGGTGCCGGAATCGTTGATGTAGTAGCGCTTGTCCTCGGGCATCAGGCGATAGTACGAGGCGTTGTCGATGCCGCGCATGGACAGGGTCGGACCTTGTTCGTTGCCTTCGGCGGTGTGGTTGTAGACCACATCCAGAATCACCTCGAGGCCGGCCTTGTGCAGGCGCGCCACCATCTCCTTGAACTCGGCTATCTTGCCGCTGGCCAGATAGCGCGGGTCGGGGGCAAAAAAAGCGATGCTGTTGTAGCCCCAATAATTGGTCATGCCTTTTTGCAGCAGATGCTGGTCATTGACGAAGGCATGCACCGGCAATAGCTCGATGCTGGTTACGCCCAGGTCGGTGATGTGCTCGACCACTTCATCGATCATCAAGCCGGCAAAGGTACCACGCACCGCATCCGGCACGGCGGGGTGGCGCATGCTGATGCCGCGCACGTGGGCCTCGTAGAAGATGGTGCGTTCCCAAGGCACGCTCAAGCGGTGGTCATGACCCCAGGTGTGCGCCGGGTCGATGACCTTGCACTTGGGCACGAAGGGCGCGCTGTCCCGTTCATCAAAGCTCAAGTCGGCATCCGGGTGACCGATGGTGTAGCCAAACAGGGCCTCGGACCACTTCAGTTCCCCCACCAGCTGTTTGGCGTAGGGGTCGATCAGCAGTTTGTGGTGGTTGAAGCGATGGCCGTTTTCCGGGTCGTAGGGGCCATGCACGCGATAACCGTAGACCTGCCCGGGATGGGCGTCCGGCAGATAGCCGTGGAAGGTCTCGTCGGTGTACTCGGGCAGCTCGATACGCTCCAGCTCGACCTCGCCTGCGGCATCGAACAGGCACAGCTCGACCTTGGTGGCATTGGCCGAGAACAGGGCAAAGTTGACGCCCAGGCCATCCCAGGTGGCCCCAAGGGGGAAGGGCAGCCCTTCGCGGATGCGCAAGGGGTCGCCAGTGGGCGGTGCTGACGTGTGTTTACTCATGACCTGCTCCTGCACAACCGGATTTTTGGGTGTAGGTGGCCTGTGGGGGCGGGCTTGCGATTGCACTTCTGCGGTTCAATCCGTTGGCCGGGTTGAGGCAATCGCCAGCTGGCGCTCCCACAAGGGGGAAGGTGGACTCAAGACGAGGCAGGCTTGCGCGGTGCCCGGGGCTTTTTCTCGCCAGCAGGTTTTGCTGCGGCCTTGGCCTTGGTGGCCTTGGGGGCTGCCTTGGAGGGGGCCAGGGCTTGTGCCTGGGCCAGTTTATGGGCCATTTCCCAGTGACGCGCCTCCTGGCCCTCCGGGCGACCTTCAGACTCCCAGATCTGATAGGCAAATTCACGAATGTGCTTGTCGTCATTACTCATGGTGAAGCTCCTTGCTCATGGGTGATTTAGCGGTCTCGCTCGTGGGCTTGCTGGCGGGCGCAGGCCAGCAGTTCAAAACGTTGGGTGGCATCGATGGCGTCCAGCAAGGTATTGCCGTCGCCCGGCAGACGTCGGCACCAATTGGGGTGGCCGCTGACGGTGCCGGGCAAGTTGGCTTGCTCCTCGAGCCCCAGTGCATCTTCGATTGGCAGCAGTACCAGCGGCGCACGGGTGTGCCCCAGATAACGGATGCTGGCGTCCAGTGTCGGAGCGTTGCCCTGGGCTTCTTCCTGAAAGTTTTGCGGATCCAGGCGCAAGGCCAGATCCAGGCCTTCGCACTCGCGCTGACGGCTTTCGCGCCAGTGGTGTGCAGTGACCGGGTCAATCAGGCCCAGGCGTTCATTCCAGTCGATATCGCGTCCGTGCAGCCAGCCGGTGAGTGTCGACAGGTCGTGGGTGCTGGTGGTGGCCAGGGCATCGTCCGGCCAGTCCAGAATCGGTTTGAAGCGCGCGCCGTAGTCCTGCTCGAACAGCAGCACGCGAATGCCCAGGATTGCCCGCTCGCTGAGCTTTTCCCGCAGGCCGTCAGGTACGGTGCCGAGGTCCTCGCCCAGCACGATGGCCTGGTGGCGCACCGATTCAAGGCACACCAGGCGCAGCAGGTCGTCGATCGGGTAATACAGATAGGCGCCTTCATCGGGCGAAGCCCCCAGGGGTATTACCCACAGGCGCTGCAAACCCAGCACATGGTCGATGCGCAGCCCGCCAGCATGGGCAAAATTGGCCCGCAGCATCTCGATAAAGGCACGAAAACCATTGCGCTTCAGGCCTTCGGGGGAAAACGCCGAGATGCCCCAGCCCTGGCCCGCGCGGTTGAGTGCATCGGGTGGCGCGCCCACGGTCAGTTGCGCCAGCAGCTCATCCTGGCGGCACCAGGCCTGGCTGCCGGCACCATCGGCACCCACGGCCAGGTCGGCGATCAGGCCGATGGCCATGCCGCTGCTACGCGCCGTGGTCTGGGCCCGGTCCAGGCAGCGGGCGATCAGCCATTGGCAAAAGGCGTAATAACCGATGAGCGCCTGGTGCCCCTCGGCAAACCGCAGTAGCGCCGGGCTGTCCGGGTTGCGCCATTGTTCGGGCCACTCGCGCCAGTCGAAGCTGTGATGCCCGGCCACACAGGTTTCCTGCAGGGCCTCAAAGCGGCAGTGGTTTTCCAGTGCTTCGCCACCCAGCTCGCGAAAGTGATTGAAGTCGGCCAGCAGCGGGTGTTCGTCCCGGGCAAAGTCGTTGTAGAGCTGACGCAGCAATGTCTGTTTGGCCAGGGTTGCGGCTGGCCAGTCGATCAGCGGCAACTGTTCAAGACGTTGCAGTTCGTCTCTCAGGCCTGTGGCTTCAATGGCCCTGTGCAGTGCCTCCTCGCCAAGGATACTGGCGGGTGCTGCATACAGGCTGTTGAGAAACAGGCGACTGGAAGGTGAGTACGGGCTGTAATGTTTGGGCGCGCTGCTGAACATGGCGTGCAGGGGGCTGATCGCCAGCGCATCGGCGCCGCGCTCACCCACAGCCTGCAACAGGGTTTCGAGTGCCCGGGTATCACCAAAGCCGCCATCGCCGTGGCGCCGCAGCGAGTACAGTTGCACGCTGACACCCCATGCCCGTGGCGCTGTCTGATGCAGGGCATCGCCGATACTGAAGCACCTGGCCGGGGCCACGGCCAGGGTGAACTGTTGATCTTCCAGCTGCACCCGGTGGTAGCCGACGGGGATCATGCCCGGCAACATGGCGTCGGCATCCAGCTGGATTGGCAATGCATCGCCGTTCTCCAGATGCACGATGCATTGACTATGGGCGTGAAAGTAGCGTGATAAGTCCAGGGCCTTGCCGACGTCTGCCGTGAGCAAGGGCGGCAGGCGTTTGTTCTGCTGCTCCAGCTGCAGGTTGAGCAGACTGGTTTCGATGGCTTCGGCGCTGTCGGCGGGCAGTCCCAGCCCCGCCAGAATGGCCTCCAGCACCTGTGGCCTGACCCTCTGTGGCTGGCCGTTGGCATCAATCCAGTCAACGGCCAGTCCGGCCCGGCCGGCGAGTACTTCAAGTTGCGCTTCGCTCATTGGCGGTACCCTTGATGGCGATAAATGAACGAACGTCAGGCAGATCCGCAGGGCTCATGGCTTCACGGTGCGAAGCAATGACTTGGCAACCAGTTGCTCATACAGCTCGGCATAGGGTTCCACGGCCTTGCACCAGTTGAATGGAGCGGCCATTGCGCGGCAGCGCATGGCATTCAACAGTTTGGGGTAGCTGAACACCTTGAAGGCGCGCTTGAGTGCTTCCTCGTAGCTGGCCACGGTGGACTCGTCGAACAGAAAACCGGTCACGCCGTTTTCGATGGTGTCCGCCAGGCCGCCGGTGTTGCGCGCTACTGGCAGCGAGCCGAAGCGTTGTGCATACATCTGGCTCAAACCGCAGGGTTCATAGCGCGAGGGCATCAGCAAAAAGTCGCTGCCCGCGAACATGCGCCGTGCATCGGTTTCATTGAAACCGATGCGTACTCCGATCTGACCCGGGAAGCGCAAGGCAAGTTCACGCATGGCCTGTTCTTCTTCGGGTTCACCGCGGCCGATGATGCAAATCTGCCCGCCCGAAGCGACGATAAAGGCGGCCACGGCTTCGGTGAGGTCAAGGCCCTTCTGGTAAACCAGGCGCGACACGACGGCAAACAATGGCCCTTTGGAGGGGTTGAGGCCGAACAGGGTACGCACATGGGTGGTATTGACGGCGCGGGCATCCCAGTCACCGATACCGAAGGGCGCCACCAGATGGGGGTCGGTGGTGGCTTCCCAGCTTTCATCGATGCCATTGGGAATACCGCTCAACAGGCCTTGCTGGGTCTTGCTGGCCAAAAAGCCATCGAGCCCGCAGCCAAAGGCCGGGGTGGTGATTTCGGCGGCGTAGGTCGCGCTGACCGTAGTGATATGGCTGGCGTAGGCCATGCCGGCCTTGAGAAACGACAGTTTGCCGTAGAACTCCATACCGTCCTGTTGCAGGGCATGGTGCGGGATGCCCAGCTCAGGGCAGCAGGCGCGGCTGAATACGCCCTGGTAGGCGAGGTTGTGAATAGTGAACAGGGTGGGGGTGCGTTGCCCGCGCCAGTGCATATAGGCCGGGGCCAGCCCTGCAGGCCAGTCGTGGGCATGCACGAGGTCGGGTTGCCAGTGTATCTGTGCCAGATTGGCAGCGATATCGGCTGCAGCCAGCCCCAGGCGGGCGAAACGGATGTGGTTGTCGGGCCAGTCGCGGCCATTGTTGGCGCCGTAGGGCGTGCCTTCGCGCTCATAAAGCTCAGGGCAGATCAGTACATAGATGACCAGGCCGTCGGTCATGTCCATGCGTCCGATCTTGCAGGCGGGCAGGGCGGCATGGCCACCGAGTTCACCGATGATGTGGATCGGGTTGTCGCTGTTGAGCACTTGTGGGTAGCCGGGGATCAGCACCCGTACATCATGCAAGTGACGCATGGCCCGCGGCAGTGCTGCCGACACATCACCCAGGCCACCGGTCTTCACCAGGTCGGCCAGTTCGGAGGTGACAAACAGCACCTTCTTTTTATTGGGATTGGCGTTTATCACCGCCAGCGCGGGCCTCCCTGCAGGGGCCAGATCTGGCAGTGAAATCAGCTCATTCACAACTTGCGGGGTCAGACGTTCTTCTTGATGTGGCGCAGCAGCACTGATCATGAATCTCTCCCGTTGTATTTATTGATCTGCTAACGGCCACCCGGCCGGCACTTCCCCACTGACTGATCGGCCATGTCATCCGCGGCAAAAATGCGTAAAAGATGATTTGGGCACTGCAAGGAATGCACCAACAGCTGCAACCCAGCCCCAAGTTGGCCTATCACGGGCGAAGAAGATCCGATTATTCAAATACGACAAATACACGCCGTAGATGCGACAGCGTTGAGTGTAGAAGAGATGGGTCAAGCTGCTAGCTAAAGGCAGTGTTTTTTGTAAGACAATGAGAGTTGTCTTGTAGGAAAAGTATCTATCACAAAGTCTGTTTCAGTTTTTGTAGCAGCTGACGAGCGGAGCGAGGCTGCGTTCGGCTGCGCAGCAGCCGTAAAATCAGACACTGCGATATGCTAGCCCAATCGGGTTCGCAGGGTTCACGGCCGCTACGCGCCCGAACGCAGCCTCGCTCCGCTCGTCAGCTGCTATGGGGATGGGGGGCGGTTCTGCAAAATAACAGGGCGCGCGCACCGATGTGGTGCGCGCGCCTAGCGTATTTCAGTTGCCAGGGTACTCGGCAATCACCTGGTCTTTACCGTCATTGCCCAGGCCGATCACCTGGTAGGCGTCCTTGCGGTCACCTATTTCCATACCCGGCGAGCCCATTGGCATGCCCGGTACAGCGATACCCTTGAGGTCGTTGCGCTGGGTCAGTGCCACCACTTGTTCGGCAGGCACGTGACCTTCAACGAACTTGCCGTTGATCACTCCGGTATGGCACGACGCCAGCCGGGGCTGCACGCCGAGGCGCTGTTTGACGCTGGCCATATCCGTTTCTACATGGTCATTGACCTTGAAGCCGTTGCTCTCAAGGTGAGAAATCCAGGCTTTGCAGCAGCCGCAGTTGGCATCGCGGTGCACATCAATGGTCAGTTGTTCGGCCGCTTGCGCCAAAGAGGTCAACAACAGGGCCGAGAGAGCGAAAAGGCGCAATGGAGTCTTCATCGAGATCCTCTATACGAAAAAACGTCAGCCTGAGCGACAGGGACTGTCAGGCAACTGATGGACAGATGACAAATCTGTCAGGTTGGGGCGCTTTGGGTGGAATCAAGGCACTATAACCTCGTTCCCTTAATCGCTCACTTTTCTGATGTGTACCGTATATGGCGCTTGCCGTTCCACCCGATTTGTCTGACACCGATGTGCGGGTACAACCCTTGGCGCGTACTTATCCCCGTGGCCTGTATATCGAGCCGCATCAGCACGAGTGGGGGCAGTTGCTCTACGCAAGCAGCGGCGTGATGTGGGTCGATACCCCGGATGAAGCCCTGGCCGTGCCACCACAGCGGGCGGTGTGGTTGCCGCCGCAGGTGCCCCACGGGATTCGCGTGGTGTCGGATTTGCAGATGCGAAATATCTATTTGCCACCCAAGCTGGCCAGCACCCTGGACAGTCGTGTGCAGGTGATTGAAGTCGGCCGCTTGCTCAGAGAGCTGATTATCAAGTTGGTGGAGCGGGCGGACGGGCAAACGTCCTACACCGAGGCTCTGCTCAATCTGACGTTGCTGGAATTGCAGCGGGCCCGCCGAACCCAGCTTAAGGTGCCCATGCCCGATACCCCGGACCGGCGCCTGCTCAACCTGTGCCAGTCGGTCATGGCCAGCCCTTCGCTGGATATCGCCTTTGAGCAACATGCCGAGAACGCCGGGGCCAGTGTACGAACCCTGGCTCGTCTTTTTCAGGGCGAACTGGGCATGGGCTTCGCCCAGTGGCGGCGGCAGGTGCAATTGGCAACCGCCGCGGCCGAGCTGATCCAGGGCGCTTCTGTTAGCCAGATCTCACGTTCGCTTGGTTATTCGCCCAGCAGTTTCAGCGATATGTTCCGACGCGAGCTGGGTGTGAGTCCTTCTTTGTATGCCTCAGGTCAGGTAGCAGAGATCTGAACTTGTCCGGCAGACAGAAGCCATTGGCAGAAGCACCACGCTTGTCGGCCATAAACTGGGGCATCTCTACAGCATCCAGAGGGCTGAATATGAAAGCACTGCAATTTTCCAAAACCGGTGATCTGGCGGCGCTAAACCTCGTTGAGTTGCCGCTGCCGGTACCTGGTGCCAATGAAGTGCTGGTGCAGGTCAGGGCTGCGGGCCTGAACCCCAGCGATGTGAAAAATGTACTCGGCCGTTTTCCCTACACCACCTTGCCCCGCGTGCCCGGTCGGGATTTTGCCGGGGTGATCGTGGATGGACCGCAGGCGTTGGTGGGGCAGGAAGTCTGGGGTACGGGTAAGGAACTGGGGTTCTACCGGGACGGTTCTCATGCGAGCTATTTGGTCTTGCCGATTGAAGGCGTTGCGCTGAAACCCAAGTCGCTGAGTTTTGAGCAGGCCGCCAGCCTGGGCGTGCCTTACACCACGGCGTGGGATGCTCTGCAGCGAGCGGGTGTAGGCGCGGATACCCGTTTGCTGGTGATCGGTGCCAATGGCGCGGTAGGCACCGCGGCTATCGCGCTGGCGAAAGTGCTTGGCGCGCGGGTGCTGGCGGCGGTGCGTCGTACCGAGCAGGCGCAGGTGCTGCTGGAGCAGGGCCTTGAAGTGCTGGTTCTGGATAAACCGGAGTCGCTGGGGGCTCAAGTGAATGAGGTATTTGCAGGTGGCGCTGAAGTGATTTTCGACACCACTGGCCATTGGTTGCCAGCGGCAGTGTCGGCGTTGCGCACTTTCGGGCGAATCGCCTTTATTGCCGCACCGCTGGACGGTCATGTGCATTTGCCTGCGCTGGCCCTGTATCGCAAGGGCGGGTCGCTGGTCGGGGTCAACACGCTGCTGTATAGCTGCGGCGATTGCGCGCAGAGGCTCAATCAGTTTGGTCAGTACTTCGATCAAGGGCTGTTGCCGGCACCGGGTGGTTTTCAGGAAGCGGCCCTGGCGGACGGACTGGCCTGTTATGCGCAGGTCAATGAAGGTGCGTGCGCCAAAGTGGTGCTGATCCCGTAGGCACTACCTGAACTGTGGGAGCGAACAGGCTCGTTCCCACAGAGGCAAGTGCTACCCGGTTATTGCCCCAGCCGCAAGCTGGCGCGAATGCCATTGACCTCAGGCTCGTTGGCTTTGTAGCCGTCAGCCGGGCCTGCGTAGGAAAGGGCGTAGGCGCTGTTGCCCTGGGTGGCGGCCACCAGGGTCTGGGTGATCACGTGGTTGCCGTTCTGGGTGATCTTGCAGGTGGTTTGCAAGGCGTCCAGCCCGCCCAGGGTGCTGCTGTGGATCTTGTTGCAAGCGCTCTGGTAACCGCCTTTGGCGAAATTCTGCTGCAAGGTTTTGCGCATTTGCAGCAACACCGCCTCCATATTGACCTTGTGCTCGGGCGCCAGGGTCGACTGAGTCAGCTCCATAACCATCTGCGGGTCACCATTGGCATCGTTCTTCACCGCCCGCTGGCGCACACTGCTGTCGTCCGGGGCAGGGGGGACGGCCTGCACTTCCCAGCCGCCGGGCCAGGTAATCATCAGACCGTCGGCGCTGGCCATGGGCGCTGCAGCCAGCAGGCACAAGCCGATAAAAACGGGAAAACGTCGGGCAAAATGCATGGTTCTCGGGCCTTTTGAGCGATGGGGGGACTTCAATAGTGTATCAATTGGTGTCCAGGTATTGCTTTGCAACGTGACATCATTTCGACCATTGCTCAGCTAAACCTTTGCTTCTTATGTCTAATCCCGGACAATCGCGCCCCTCTTATGGCCGGGGCGATGTCAGCAAGATGTTTCTTGTCCGCCCCGGCTGCGTGGTAACGACCGGCTAGCGGAGATTCGACCGGATGAATGACCAGGCTAACAGCGTCGACGAACGCTTCGACGAGACACCAGCGACCCTCACTCGCTGGAATCGTCATGACACCACCTGGATGCTGGGCCTGTTTGGCACGGCGATTGGCGCAGGTACCTTGTTTTTGCCGATCAACGCTGGGCTTGGCGGCTTTTGGCCGTTACTGATCCTGGCGCTGCTGGCGTTCCCGATGACCTTTTATGCTCACCGCGGCCTGACCCGCTTCGTTCTCTCCGGGCGTGAAGGCTCAGATATCACTGACGTGGTTGAAGAACATTTCGGCCTGCGTGCAGGTGCTGTGATTACGTTGCTGTACTTCCTGGCCATCTTCCCGATCCTGCTGATCTATAGCGTAGCGCTGACCAACACGGTTGGCAGCTTTATGCTCAACCAGATGCATATCACTCCACCTCCACGGGCAATCCTGTCGCTGGTGCTGATTCTGGGCTTGCTGATTGTGGTGCGCTGCGGCGAACAGGTGATCGTCAAGGCCATGAGCATGCTGGTCTACCCGTTTATCGTGGCGTTGCTGTTTTTGGCGGTGTTTTTGATCCCGCACTGGAACGGCGGCATTCTCAGTACCGCGACTACGCTGCCTGCGCCTTCGGTATTGCTGCATACCTTGTGGCTGGCGATTCCGGTGATGGTTTTCTCCTTTAACCATTCACCGATCATTTCGGCGTTCGCCGTAGACCAGAAGCGCCGGTATGGCGCCAATGCCGATGAGCGCAGCTCGCAGATCCTGTCCCGTGCTCACCTGCTGATGGTAGTGATGGTGCTGTTCTTCGTGTTCAGTTGCGTGCTGACCCTGTCGCCGGAACAACTGGCCGAAGCCAAGGCGCAGAACCTGTCGATCCTGTCCTACCTGGCCAACCATTTCAGCAACCCGACCATCGCTTTTGCCGCGCCACTGATTGCTTTTGTGGCCATTGCCAAGTCCTTTCTGGGCCACTACATCGGCGCCAGCGAAGGCCTTAAAGGCCTGGTGCTGAAAACCGGCAAGCGCCCGGCCGCGAAAAACCTGGACCGCATGACGGCCGCTTTCATGCTGGTGGTGTGCTGGGCTGTGGCCACGCTCAACCCGAGCATCCTGGTGATGATTGAAACCTTGGGCGGGCCGGTGATTGCAGCCATTCTGTTCCTGATGCCGATGTACGCGATTCGCCGGGTGCCGTCTATGCGCCAGTACTCGGGGCAGATCTCCAACGTGTTCGTGACGGTTATCGGCCTGATTGCGATCTCCTCGCTGGTGTACTCGCTGATCCCTTGATGCATGCCCCTGTCGCCGCCGTCCTGGCGGCGACAGGGCGCTGATTGACCCGCGCGAGCCGTCCAGGGCTTGAGTCTGGCCGGTACTGCGAATATGATTGCGACCCATTCCTATTCGCAGTGTGCCCACGGCACGTCCCGAGGGTTTCCGTGTCGCCATCCCCGCCGAACCCGCCGTTGCTGCACGCAGATGTGCAAAGCCTCTACAGCGATCACCATGGCTGGCTGCTGAACTGGCTGCGCAGGCGCCTGCGAGATACCGACAATGCTGCCGACATGGCGCAGGACACCTTTCTCTATGTGCTGGGCAAGCCGGAACAGGTTGCGCATTTGCGCGAGCCACGGGCCTGGCTGAGCACCATTGCCAAGGGCCTGTTGATTGACCGCTTCCGCCGCCAGAAAGTCGAGCAGGCCTATTTGCAAGCGCTGGCTCACTTGCCCGAGCAGCACATGCCTGCCGCCGAAGAACGTTTGATCCTGCTGGAAACCCTGACCCGCATCGATGCGTTGCTCGAGGGCCTAAAAGCCAATGTACGCACTGCCTTTTTGCTGTCACGCCTTGAAGGGCTTGGCTATCAGGCTATTGCCGAGCGCCTGGGGGTGAGCGTGAGTTCAGTGGAAAAATACATGGCCACGGCCATTCGCCATTGTTTTCTGATGCGTAACGCCCTGTGAGCGCTGGTTCGTCGCCGCCAGGATTCGCCCCCCATGTCCTTGACCAGGCGATTGACTGGCTGGTCAAAACCCAATCCGGTGCGGCGCCGCCTCAGGTATTTGCGGCGTGCGAGCAATGGCGTGCAGCCGATGCCAGCCATGAAGCCGCGTGGCAAGCCCTGCAAATGACCGAAGCGACCTTGCGCCAGGCCTCGGTGCTGCCGGGTCGTGTGGCTTTGGACTCCCTGGCCGGCAGTGGCCGCCTGCGCTCACGGCGTCAGGCCCTCAAAGTGCTCGGCCTGGGCATCCTCGGCGCAGGCGCGGGCGGCCTGGTACTGCAACAGCAGCCCTGGCGGAGCGTGGGTGCCGACTATGCGACCGGCGTGGGAGAGCGGCATTCGTTCAATCTGCTCGATGGCACGCGTTTGCAGCTCAATACCGACAGTGCTGCTGATGTGCTGTTCACTGCGCAACAGCGCCTGATTGTGTTGCGCGAAGGCGAGATATTTATCCGTACGGGTCAGGATCCGGGATCTGCGAGCGGGCGCAGGCCATTCTGGGTGCATACCCGTGAAGCGCGCCTGCAGGCTATTGGCACCGCATTCGATGTACGTCAGGAGTCAGGGCGTACTCGCTTGATGGTCGAGGAGGGCGTAGTGGCGATTCACTTGCCCGATACCCGGCCAGTGCTGGTACAGGCGGGCAGCGAGTACCTGATCGATCCACGTTCTGCGCAGTTGCAGCCTGCGCCCGTGTTTAGTGCCAATGGCTGGGTCAGCGGTGTGCTGGTGGCCAGGCAGATGCGCTTGCAGGATCTCGTGCAAGAACTGGCGCGCTATCGCCACGGCTGGTTGCAGTGTGATCCGGCGGTGGCTGAATTGCGGGTTTCCGGGGTGTTTCAACTCCAGCGCATTGACCATGCGCTGGAGGGTTTGAGCCAGTCGCTGGCGGTGCGTATTGAGCGCCGGACACGGTTCTGGACACGCATTGTGGCGGCTTAGTAGTGTGGGAGCGAGCCTGCTCGCGAAAGCCATTCGCGAGCAGGCTCGCTCCCACAGCGCAAATTTCTTTGCGGGTTTTCGGCTGGCCTTCGACAGATAGGCATAAGACTTATCCATTGCAGGAGCCCCGCGCCAATGTCCCGTGTTTTTCGCAACCCTTCATTGCCTCCCCGCAACCGCCTGGCCATGGCCTTGCATATCGTTTTACTGGGCACCGTGGCGCAGCCGCTATCGCTGGTCAGTGCTGCGCCCTTGAGTGTTCAGCGCAGTTTCGACGTGCCCGCTAGCACGCTTGAAGATTCACTGAACCGCTTCGCCCAGCAGGCCAATATCTCCCTGCCTTATGACCCGGCGCTGGTGCAAGACAAGCAGGCGTCAGCCCTCAAGGGCCGCTTTGATGTGCCCCAGGGCTTGCAGCAACTGCTCAAGGGCAGCGGTTTGACGGCCACCGAAGGCGCCAGCGGAGTCTGGACCCTATACCCACTGACTTCCGCCAATGTGGACGGCCAGTTGCAATTGCAAGCCACCAGCGTCACGGGTTTGGCGTTGGGCACCACCACTGAGGGCAGTCACTCCTACACCACGGGTGAAACCAGTACGGCGACCAAGTTGCCGCTTTCGCTGCGTGAAACGCCGCAATCGGTGACGGTCATTACCCGTCAGCAAATGACTGACCAAGGTTTGGGCAGTATCGCTCAGGTATTGGCGCAAACCCCCGGCATCACCGTGGTGCATGACGACAGCGAGCGCTACAACTTTTACTCTCGCGGTTTCACCCTCGATAACTTTCAGTACGACGGTGTGCCGACCTCGGATTTCACCACCAATACCAATGGCCTGGGCATGCGTGACATGGCCATTTACGATCGCGTAGAGGTGGTGCGCGGTGCCACCGGCTTGATGAGCGGTGTGGGTAGCCCGTCGGGGGCCGTGAACCTGGTGCGCAAGCGTCCCACCAAGGAGTTTCAGGGCTATGTATCAGGCAGCGGCGGCTCATGGGACCGCTATCGCAGCGAGCTGGATTTGTCCGGGCCGCTGACGGAAAACGGCGCACTGCGCGGACGTGTCGTCGCCGCCCACGAAGATGGCCGTTCCTTTATCGATCGCTATTCCTCGACCAAGGACGTGTTCTATGGCATCGGCGAAGCGGATTTGACCGACGACACCACTCTGTATGCCGGTATCGACTATCAGCGGATCAATTCCAACGGCTCGAGCTTTGGCCAATTGCCGCTGTATTACAGCGATGGCAGCCGCACCCATTTCAAGCGCTCGATGAATCCCGCCGCCAAGTGGGCGTATGCCGACAGTGAAAGCACCAAGTATTTCGCCGGTGTTGAACAGCGTTTTGCCAACGACTGGCTGCTCAAGGTCGAGGCCAGCCACTGGAAGGGCAACACCGAGCAGTTGCAGGGCAACCTGGTGGGCTGGGGGCCTTTTCCGGACAAGGCCACCGGCCAGGCGCAGTTCATGAGCGGGAGCAAAACCTTCGAAATCAATACCGATACACTGGACGCCTATGCGACCGGGCCGTTTGAGCTGTTGGGGCGTACCCATGATCTGGTGGTGGGGATGAACGTCAGTGACCGGCGCACGGACTACCTGGCAATGAATGCCGATGACCTGACCGTCAACTACGAAAACTGGAACAATGACGCGCCGCGTCCTGCTGATCTGAGCCAGGGGTTGAAGCAAAAGTACAAAACCAAAGAGTCGGCAGCCTACGCAGCATTGCGCCTCAAACCTGTGGACGACCTGTCGATCATCCTGGGAACCAGGGTAGTGGACTACGATCGCAAAGGCACAATGACCTATAACGCGGCGCAAACTGTGCCAACCACGGATAACAGCAAAAAAACCGGGAAGATGATTCCTTATGCCGGGATCGTCTACGACCTGAACGAAAACCACTCGGTCTATGCCAGCTACACGGATATCTTCACGCCGCAAAGCTACTTCGACCGTGACGACAAGGTTCTGCCGCCGATGACTGGCCAAAGCTATGAAGCGGGTCTGAAGTCCGAGTATTTCGGCGGGGCGCTGAACACCAGTTTTGCCCTGTTCATGATCAAACAGGACAACTACGCCGAATACGATGGTGTGCGGGATGATGGCCAGGATGCCTACAAGGCAATCAGCGGTACCAAGACCAAGGGCTTCGAGGCTGAAATATCCGGCGAAATCATGACCGGCTGGCAATTGCTGGCGGGCTACACCTACGCCCAGCCACGGGACAAGGACGGCAAGCGGATCAACAGCAACCACCCTGAGCAATTGTTCAAACTGGCCACCAGCTATCAACTGACCGGCGACCTCAAAGAGCTTAACGTGGGCGGCAACCTGACCTGGCAGGGCTCGACCTACAGCGAGCTGGATTCAACAATCAAGACCGAAGCCAAGGAAGGTAGCTTTGCCGTGGTCGGCTTGATGGCCCGCTATGACATCACCAAGAACCTCAGTGCGTCGGCCAATTTAAACAACGTTTTCGATCGTGAATACCTCAGCGGTTATGGTTTGTACTCGACTTATTACTACGGTGACCCGCGCAACCTGATGCTGGGCATGAAGTACCGTTTCTGACGAGGTTTTCATCTCGCGTGTGCCCTGGGTCGACTATGGTTAAAAACCACGAAATCGGAGGCCGGCAATGAGCGATACCACCATCCATAAGGCAGCAGCAGATGGTTACAAGCAGGGCGCCGACACCTATGTGCGCGGGCGCCCGGATTACCCGGCGGGTGTGACCGCATGGTTGTCCGAAACCCTTGGCCTGGGGCCCGGGCAAACCGTGCTTGAAGTTGGAGCCGGTACCGGCAAGTTCACCACGCGCCTGTTACAGACGGGCGCGCGGGTGATTGTGGTCGAGCCGGTGCAGGCCATGCTCGACAAGCTCTCCGGCAGCTATCCGCAAGTCGAAACCCATCAAGGCACTGCCCAGGCCATTCCTCTGGCCGATGCCAGTGTCGATGTGGTGGTGTGCGCGCAGGCTTTTCACTGGTTCGCCACCTCTGCAGCACTGACCGAGATTCATCGCGTGCTCAAGCCTGGCGGGCAACTGGGGCTGATCTGGAACCTGCGCGATGCCAGTGTGCCGTGGGTGGCGCAACTGGATGCGCTGGTCAATCAGTGGGAAGGTGATGCCCCGCGCTTCTATACCGGCGCGTGGCGTCAGGCATTTCCTCATCCGGGTTTTGGCCCTTTGCGCGAGCAGAAACTGAGCCATTCCCACGACGGACCGGTAGAAGACGTAATCTTCAATCGGGTGCGTTCGACCAGCTTTATCTCGGCTCTGATACCGGCCGAGCGTGATCGCCTGGAACAGCAACTGGCGGCTTTTGTCGCCTCGCATAACGCGTTGAATCACGGTGGCACCGTCAGCGTGCCGTATGTCACGTCGGCATTTGTCACCCGCAAGGACGCTTGACCTGCATCAATGCTGACGCGTCGCACAGGCATAGCCTGAGCTCAACTCATGTTCCAGGAGGTAGCCATAGATGAGCATCATCGTGACCGGAGCTGCCGGGTTTATCGGCAGCAATCTGGTGAAGGCCCTGAACCGACGCGGCGAGCGCGACATCATCGCCGTCGACGATCTGACTGACGGCGACAAGTGCCGCAATCTAGCAGACTGCGATATCGCTGATTACTTCGACAAGCGTGAATTCGTACAGCGCTTTACGACCCATCAACTGGGCGAAGTGCGTGCCGTGCTGCATCAGGGCGCCTGCTCCAGTACGGTAGAAAGTGATGGCCGGTTGATGATGGACAACAACTACCGTTACAGCTGCGACCTGCTGCAAGCCTGTCAGGAACAGTCGGTACCTTTGCTGTATGCCTCTTCGGCGGCGGTCTACGGCGCGAAACGGGAGTTTCGTGAAGCCCGCGAGTACGAGCAGCCTCTGAATGTCTATGCCTACTCCAAATTCCTCTTCGATCAGCGGGTACGCCAGTTGCTGCCCAGGACGCGCAGCCAGATTGTGGGCTTGCGCTACTTCAATGTGTACGGCCCCCGCGAACAGCATAAAGGGCGCATGGCTTCGATGGTCTGGCACTGTTTTAACCAGTATCGCGATCATGGCCATGTCGAGTTGTTTGGCGAGTACGGCGGCTACCCGGCGGGCGGGCATGAGCGCGATTTTGTCTCTGTGGAGGATGTGGTCAAGGTCAATCTGCATTGGCTGGACCATCCGCAAACCAGTGGTGTTTTCAACCTGGGCACTGGGTGCGCGCGGTCATTCAATGACCTGGCACTGGCGACCATCAACAGTGTACGCGCTGCCGAGGACAGGCCGCCCCTGACCCTTGAGACGGCCTTGCTGGACGGAGTGTTGCGGTATTGCGAGTTCCCTGACGGGCTCAAGCACAAGTATCAGGTGTACACCTGCGCAGATCTCGGGCAGTTGCGCGAAGCGGGGTATCGCGAGCCAATGCTGGGGCTGGAGGAGGGCGTGCAGAGCTATTGTGCAGGGCTTCTTGCATCTTAGGTCGTGGGAGCGAGCCTGCTCGCGAAGGGCATTTCGCTAGCAGGCTTGCTCCCACAAGATGAAGTTATTTACCTGACAGCAGTGCTTCCAGCTTTTCCTGGTCACGGGCGAATTGGCGGATGCCTTCGGCCAGTTTTTCGGTGGCCATGGCATCTTCGTTGGAGGCCCAGCGGAATTGTGCTTCGTTCAGGCTCAGGCGGGGTTCGCCTTTATTGCCCGGAGCCAGTTTGCGTTCCAGTTTGCCGTCGTCCAATGCCAGTTTTTCCAGCAGGTCGGGGCTGATGGTCAGGCGGTCGCAGCCGGCCAGCTGTTCGATCTGGTTAAGATTGCGAAAGCTCGCGCCCATCACCACGGTGTTGAAGCCGTTGGCCTTGTAGTAGTTGTAGATGCGGGTCACGGACTGCACGCCCGGATCATCGGAGCCGGTGTAGTCAATGCCGGTGGACTTCTTGTACCAGTCGTAAATCCGACCCACGAACGGCGAGATCAGGAACACCCCGGCATCGGCACAGGCAGCGGCCTGGGCAAACGAGAACAGCAGGGTCAGGTTGGTTTGAATGCCGTCCTTTTCCAGTTTCTCGGCAGCGCGGATGCCTTCCCACGTCGAGGCCAGCTTGATCAGCACGCGGTCGCGACCTACACCGGCCTTGTCGTAAAGCTCGATCAACTGGTGGGCTTTTTGCAGCAGGGCAGGCTCGTCGAACGACAGGCGGGCGTCGACTTCAGTGGAAATGCGCCCCGGAATCACATTCAAGATACCGCTACCCACAGACACCGCGAAGTGGTCGCAGGCCTGACCTACATCACCTTTGGCGTGGCTGATGGCGTTTTGCAGCAGTTCTGCATAGCCGGGCATCGCGGCGGCCTTGAGCAGCAGCGACGGGTTGGTGGTTGCATCCACGGGTTTGAGGCGGGTAATCGCGTCGAGGTCGCCGGTGTCTGCGACCACGGTGGTGAACTGCTTGAGTTGTTCCAGCTTGGAAGTCATGAGCGTCTCTGTCGGAAAGGTATTAATGGCAGTACAGATTGAGTGCGTCTTCGATCATTAGTTCGTTGAACGGTAAGTGGCAGAATGCCGTTGAATACGCCCGCAGTGCAACTAATGGTGCAGATTTAATCTGTCGCAGTGCCATTACCCTGCTTTCACAGGTCGAGCGTGCCCCATCCCGGCTTGCGCAGCTCTGGTTCGGCGGTCTGCACGGCGTTGACGGTTTTGCCGGTGGCCAGCTCGACCCGGCGTGCTACTTCCGGGTCATCGGCAAAGGGAATCAGGCTGGCGTCGTCGAGGTCGTTTTCGGTCTTGTGTTTCAGGCACCAGCCTACGGCAAAGTAAAGGCTGATAACCGCGGCGCTGTTGAGGGCGATGTCGAGCATGGGCAAGGTTCCTTGCTGTAGGGTACCGCAGGCCCTGGGGCCTGCGGTGCAGCGTGGTCAGGCGATGTGTGCGGTCAGTTCGGCCTGCTTGAGGTTGCCTGCACGCACCGTGCGCCAGACGTTCCAGGCCATGAGCAACATGCCGCAGAGGAAAAACAATCCGCCCACCAGGCGAACTACAAAGCCCGGGTGGCTGGCCTGCAACGATTCCACAAACGAATAAGTCAGCGTGCCGTCATCGTTGATAGCTCGCCACATCAGACCCTGGGTGATGCCATTGACCCACATCGAGGCGATGTAGAGCACCGTGCCGATGGTGGCCAGCCAGAAGTGCAGGTTGATCAGGCTGGTGCTGTACATTTGCTCGCGGCCGAAGATTTTCGGGATCATGTGGTACAGCGCACCAAAGGTGATCATTGCCACCCAGCCCAGGGCACCGGCGTGGACATGACCGATGGTCCAGTCGGTGTAGTGGGAGAGGGCGTTGACGGTCTTGATCGCCATCATCGGGCCTTCAAAGGTCGACATGCCGTAGAACGCCAGGGACAGCACCAGAAAACGCAGGATCGGGTCGGTGCGCAATTTATGCCAGGCGCCCGAGAGGGTCATCATGCCGTTGATCATGCCGCCCCAACTGGGTGCCAGCAGGATGATCGACATGGCCATGCCCAGAGACTGCGCCCAGTCGGGCAAGGCGGTGTAGTGCAAGTGGTGCGGACCGGCCCAGATATAGAGAGTGATCAGTGCCCAGAAATGCACAATCGACAGGCGATAGGAGTAGATCGGCTTGCCGACTTGTTTGGGCACGAAGTAGTACATCATCCCCAGAAAACCGGTGGTCAGGAAGAAACCTACGGCGTTATGCCCGTACCACCACTGCACCATGGCATCGGTAGCGCCGGAGTACACCGGATATGATTTAAACCAGTCCACCGGAATGGCCAGGTGGTTGACCACATGGAGCATGGCGATCACCAGGATAAAGGCGCCAAAAAACCAGTTGCCGACATAGATGTGCTTGCTTTTGCGGCGTACCACCGTGGTGAAAAACACGATGGCGTAGGCCACCCATACCACCGTCAGCCAGACTGCGCCGGTGAATTCGATTTCGGCGTATTCCTTGGTTGTGGTGTAGCCCAGGGGCAGGGTGACCAGCATGATCACGATCACCGACTGCCAGCCCCAAAAAGTGAAGGCTGCGAGTTTGTCCGAATACAACCGCACCCCGCAGGTACGCTGTACGGCGTAGTAGCTGGCGGCAAATTGCGCGCTGCCGGCAAAGCCGAAAATCACCAGGCTGGTATGCAGCGGGCGCAGGCGGCCGAAGGTGGTCCAGGGCAGGTCGAGGTTCATCTGCGGCCAGGCCAGTTGTGAGGCGATCCACACGCCCATGGCCATGCCGACAACGCCCCATACCACGGTCATGATGGCGAATTGGCGGACGACCTTGTAGTTATAGGCCTGCCCGTTCAGTGCTGTGCTCATGCTCAAGTCTTCCACGGTTCAAAGTCCTGCCAGGCCTCGTGGTCTGGCGCAGGGGGAACTTTAGGAATAAGGGCAAAAACAAAACAGATTCAGAAAACGAGAATTAATGCAGATCACAATTTTGCGCTGGATCAGGCGAATATTTACCCATCTGATCTGGTTTTAGAGTATTTCTTGAAAGCCAAATAGAACTGAGCTGTAAAAAGTATGCCGATGTGTATTGAGCATTCGATCACAATCGCCGTCGGATCAATTCGGGTTCTGCGGCGATTGTTCAATGCTTGGCTATACCTATAGGGCGCGTTTCTACGGCTGCGCCCCCTACAGGAGCTACAGAATGAAGCTTGGTCTAATGATCGGTACGTTGTGCATTGCATCAATCGGGATGGTCGGTTGTGCGAGCAAAGTCCAGCAACCTGACGAATATTCCGGATTCTTGAAGGATTACAGCCGCCTCAAAGAGGCCAAGTCGCCCTCTGGTGCTGAGGTGATGCGCTGGATTGACCCTAAACTGAAGCCAGGACAGTACACCAGCGTGTATATCGAGCCGACCCAGTTATATCCGGCGCCAAAACCGACAGAAAAGATCCCGCAAAGCACCCTCAATGGTATTACCCAGTATTACGACCAGGCGCTCAAGCGCGAGCTGAGCAAATCATTGCCACTGGCAAGTGCCCCTGGGCCGGGCGTGATTGTGGTGCGTGCAGCCATCACTGCGGTGAGCAGTGAAACCGAAAGCCTGGCACCGTATGAGTACATTCCGGTAGCGCTGGTGGCGGCTGCGGTGAGCACAGCGTCGGGGATCCGCGACCAGGAAACCCAACTGGCCACCGAGGCGGTGTTTATCGACGGGAAAAGCCAGGATGTAGTGGCCCAGGTAGTGCGCAAGGGCACAGGCAAGCCCCTGGCCAATGCCAGCCAGGCGATGAAGGCCGATGATGTGAAAAACGTGATCGATACCTGGGCTTCGGACTTGCATCAGTCGTATTTGAAACTCAACAAGTAAACGTACCCGGTGTAGCCGCCAGACCCGGATATTGCGTAGCAGCTGACGAGCGGAGTGAGGCTGCGTTCGGCGGTGTAGCCGTCGTAGAACCTGAATCCAAGGTTCTACGACCATACCGTGCACCCTGGCATTACGAAGGCCGCACTACGCGCACGCAGCCTTCGGCAGCTGCTACGGAGCTGTTTGGCTAACCACCGGCGTTAGCAAGGGCATTTTCCATTCTCCGCTGGCGACCTCGGGCTTGGGCATGTAAATGCGCAATACACCATAAAACGGTCCGTCAGGTGCTGGCAGCCAGTTGTTTAGCCACTCCCCGGCGGGCGGCTGGTTCTGCACATACAGAGTCAAGCTGCCATCAGCGTTGCGTTTGAGATCTGACAGCATGCGCGAGTTGATCAGGTAGCGATTGATCGGGTTTTCGACCAGCAGTTTGGTTTTGCCGTCATACATCGTCAGCGACCAGAACGCATTGGCGGGCGGCAGTGCATCCTTGTTGAAATGCAGGGTGTAGCGATCCCTGGAGGCGTCGACAGGGTGCTGCTGATTGTCGACGAAGTAACCGATGTAATTGGCCTCCGCGGCCGAGTTGCCGAAAATTCCCATATTGGCGCCCGCATAGCGGTACAGGTAATTGTTGTTCAGGTGTTCGCGGGAGCCGAACAGGTCGCCGCTGGTGATTTTATGGGTGTCTACCTTGTCATGCTTGAATTGTGCGAACTCGGCTTTGCCTGCCGCAATTCCATCCTCCAGTGAAGTGCGCTGCTCAAGGGTCAGTTCATTGAGGTTGAAGGGCTGGCCCGGTTCAATCCCGATTTTCCTGAAACGCTCGCGCAATGCCGCTTCGCTGGGCTGGGGCTGGGCAAACGCGAGCATGAAACTCAGGTACCTGAACAGCTCGGGGCTGTCGCTCATATCGGCAACAGGTGCGGGCCAGTCCACGGCGGGCGCCGCAGCTGGCGTGGGTTTGCCCAGGAACTGGCTCAGGGGCCGGACCTTGTAACCGCTCTGGATGTGCTTGACCTTGGCCAGGTCTTTGTCATCGAACAACTGGGTGCGGTACAGGCCGTAGGCAATGGCACTCTCGCTGGGAATCACGGCGTCGATACCGGCCGGTTTTTCCCCTGTCCAGCCAGGCCCGGCGATCATGTAATTGCCGCCTTTATTGCCTGTGGTGCGGGTGCCCAGGTACGCGAAGTTTTGTGTGTACAGGTCGATCAGTTGCGTCGAGTAGTAGCGGCCGTCCTCGATGGCAGGCAGGGTCAGAACCAGCGGCTCTGCACGCAGGTCCATCCACAGGAATGAGTAGGGCGTGTCCGAGTTGGGCGTCACGAATGCGGTATCCCTGGGGGTAAATACCATGGCGGTATTGCCGATTTCATTGAACGGCGCCTTGAAGTTTTTGCCCTGCGTGTCCACGGCCTGGGTGTAGAGGGTCTTGTACATTTCCACCACGGGGAAGCCGTACAGGTAGGCCTCCCTGGCGATGCTGGCAGCCTCGGTGGGTGAGGCACTGAAATTGATGGCGTCAGCATTGCCCGCTCCCAAGGAGAGGCAGGCAGCGAGTAGACAGGCGGGTTGCTTTATGTGCATGGCAGGTTCCTATTTTCCGAAGGTGACGTTGATCCCGGCAAACAGGGTGAACTGGGGCAGGTCGTCGCCCTTGCGTTCCACGGTCCATTGCGGCTCAACGAAGGCATTGAGGATGTTGCTTCCGGCTTTCCAGGCCTTGCCCACGCCCAGCCCGACGGGGATGTAGTGGGTGTTGTTTTTCAGGTCCCAGGTCCAGGTGCCGGTGGAGCGCAAATACCACCCCTTGGGCAGGTTGTGGATGATAAAGGGCTGGAACGTGGCGCTCTCGACATGCTGGCGGTCGCTGTCCCCGGCAAACGAGCTTTGATACTGCACCAGTGCGCCCAGCAGGCCCCGTGGCGAAGCATCGATGGCAATGGCCGCCAGGCCGGCTTGCCACTTGCCGGTGCCCAGTTCGTCATGCTCGGCAGTGGGTGCGGTTATCTGCGGGCCAATGCCCAATTGCACGCCTTCGGTTTTGAGCAGGAAAATATCGAACAGGTTGAGGTCGCCGATCCCGCTGCTGTAGCCACCGTGCGGGTCTGGACGGGTGCTGACCGGAAGCGTCACGCGCAACAGTTGCGGTACACCGATAACGTCGTTGGGTGCCACGGGCAGGGCGCCGCGCAGCAGGGCGTCATTGGTGTGGATATTGCTGTCGTACACCTGCGGCGTGTAGTAGTCCTGCAGATTGACCCCCGGGGCCAGATTCAGCGGGTTGTTGCTCTTGTTGGCGGTCTCGGCGTTATCTGCCAATGCATCGGCAGCCGGGTACAGGGCCAGGGTGAGCAACAGACTTGAGGCAAGGCGAGTGATGGGCATGCGATCCTGTTCCTTGGGCGCTAGCCATGTACGCTAGCAGTTGGCAGGGAACTGGCGCTTATGTCGGGGCTATTTCCGTCTTTTTTGCGCACCCGGGCACAAAAATACAGCTAATAACTGCGGTGCATGGCGCCTTGTAGGAATCGTCTTTTAGTGCCGCAGAGCATAAGATTTTTTGTTCGATCCATAGGTCAGCCCGGCTGATTCATGTTTAACTTCGGCCTCTTCAACAACCTGTCAAAAAGGACATCGTTCATGGCTCAAGTGACGCTTAAAGGCAACCCTGTTCAAGTCAACGGCGAATTGCCTGCAGTAGGTTCCAAGGCACCAGCGTTTTCGCTGGTTGCGGGTGATTTGTCCGATGCAACACTGGCGAGCTTTGCCGGCAAGCGCAAAGTGCTGAACATCTTCCCAAGCGTTGATACGCCAACCTGCGCTACTTCGGTACGCAAATTCAACGCCGAAGCCAACGCTTTGCCGAACACCGTTGTGCTGAACATCTCGGCTGACCTGCCATTCGCCCAGGCTCGCTTTTGCGGCGCTGAAGGCCTGGAAAACGTGCAAAACCTGTCGACCCTGCGCGGCCGCGAGTTTATCGAGAACTACGGCGTGGCAATCGCTGATGGCCCGTTGGCCGGCCTGACTGCCCGTGCGGTGGTGGTGCTGGACGAAAACGACAACGTGCTGCACAGCGAGCTGGTTAAAGAAATCGCTGAAGAGCCAAACTACGAAGCAGCCCTGGCTGTTTTGAAGTAAGTCGTACTGCAAGACCTGAAGCGGCCTGGCACCTAAAGTGCCAGGCCGTTTTTTTTGTACGGCCTGTTGATCGGTGGGAGCGAGCCTGCTCGCGAAATCTTCAAGCACCACCGTCGACTGCCTTCGCGAGCAGGCTCGCTCCCACACAGATTCCACAGATTTCGTCGATCTTCATCTCAATGCCATCTCTATAACGTAAATAGCGGGTAAAGAGCCTTTTCATAACGGCCCGCACTGCTTATCGTTCCACCTCCTGAAAATTATCGCTCGCGCTAATGGTTGATCACTCCATGCAATCCTCTGTTTCCCACAAATCCCGTTTCTGGCTGTTTGGCCTGCTGGTCTTGCTGATAGTCCTTGGCCTGTGCTGGTGGCTATGGCCGTCTGCCGCAAAAAAGGCTGCGACCGATCAGCCCGCCGGGCACACCGGTCGCTCGGGCATGATGCGCCCGGGCTTTGGTGGCTCGACCCAGCCCGTGCCGGTGCGGGTGTCGGAAGTAACGCAGGGCGATTTCCCGATTTACTACAAGGCGCTGGGCACGGTGACCGCATTGAACACCATCAATGTGCGCAGCCGTGTAGCAGGGGAACTGGTCAAGGTTTATTTCAAGGAAGGGCAGATGGTCAAGGCAGGCGAACTGCTGGCTGAGATCGACCCGCGCAGTTATCAAAATGCCCTGCTGCAAGCCGAAGGCACGTTGCTGCAGAACCAGGCCCAGCTGAAAAATGCCCAGGTTGATGTGCAGCGCTACCGCGGGCTGTACGCCGAGGACAGTATCGCCAAACAGACCCTGGACACCGCCGAAGCGCTGGTCAGCCAATATCAGGGCACGGTGAAGACCAATCAGGCGGCGGTCAACGATGCCAGGCTGAACCTGGATTTCACCAAGATCCGCGCACCGATCAGCGGCCGTGTGGGCCTGCGTCAGCTGGACGTCGGTAACCTGGTAGCGGCCAACGACGCCACGGCCTTGGTGGTGATCACCCAGACCGAGCCGATTGTGGTCAGTTTTACCTTGCCCGAGACCAACCTGGCGCTGGTGCTTGAGCGTTATCGCAGCGGCGCGAAAATGCCGGTGCAGGCCTGGAACCGTGGCGATACCAAAGAGCTGGCAGTTGGTGTGTTGAGCAGCATCGACAATCAGATTGATATCACCACCGGTACCCTGAAGTTCAAGGCATTGTTCGAGAACCGCGATCAGGCGCTGTTCCCTAACCAGTTTGTCAATGTACGCCTGTTGGCCGACACCCTTAAAAACGTGGTGCTGGCTCCCACTGCAGCGATTCAGTACGGCACCAACGGCTCGTTCGTGTATGCCATGGACGGTGACAACAAGGTCAAGATTCGCAGCATTAAAGTGGGTGCCACCGATGGCGATGTGACCGTGATCGAAGAAGGCCTCAAGCCCGGTGATCGTGTAGTACTCGAAGGTACCGACCGTCTGCGTGATGGTGGCGCGGTGGAAGTGGTCAACGACAGTGCCGAAGTACCGGAAACGGCTGCCGGGCAACTGCTCGATGGCGGTGCCGATACCGATGCCACCCCGGCCGCGCACAACACCAAGTCCAAGGCCCGCGAATGAACCTGTCGCGCCTGTTTATCCTGCGCCCGGTTGCAACCACGCTGTGCATGCTGGCCATCGTGTTGTCCGGGATCATCGCCTATCGCTTGCTGCCGGTATCGGCCTTGCCCCAGGTGGATTACCCGACCATCCGCGTGATGACCCTGTACCCCGGGGCCAGCCCGGATGTGATGACCAGTGCAGTGACGGCACCACTTGAGCGTCAGTTCGGGCAAATGCCGGGGCTTACGCAGATGGCCTCCACCAGTTCCGGTGGTGCTTCGGTACTGACCCTGCGTTTCAATCTCGACATCAATATGGATGTCGCCGAGCAACAGGTGCAGGCTGCGATCAACGCCGCCAGCAACCTGCTGCCCAAGGATTTGCCGGCACCACCGGTGTACAACAAGGTCAACCCGGCGGATACCCCGGTACTGACCCTGGCCATCAGCTCCAAAACCATGCTGTTGCCCAAGCTCAATGACCTGGTCGATACGCGCATGGCGCAAAAAATTGCCCAGATCAGCGGCGTGGGCATGGTCAGCATCGCTGGCGGGCAACGCCAGGCGGTGCGGATCAAGGTCAACCCTGAAGCGCTGGCTGCCAATGGTCTGAACCTGGCCGATGTGCGCACCCTGATCGGTGCGTCCAACGTCAACCAGCCCAAGGGTAACTTCGACGGCCCTACCCGGGTGTCGATGCTGGACGCCAATGACCAGCTGAAAACCCCGCAAGAATACGCCGAACTGATTCTTGCCTATAACAACGGCGCACCGCTGCGACTCAAGGACGTGGCCGAAATTGTCGACGGCGCCGAGAACGAGCGCCTCGCAGCCTGGGCCAACGAAAACCAGGCGGTGCTGCTCAATATCCAGCGCCAGCCCGGTGCCAACGTGATCGAAGTGGTGGACCGGATCAAGGCACTGCTGCCAAGCATTACCGACAACCTGCCCGCCGGCATCGATGTCACGGTGCTGACCGACCGTACACAAACCATTCGCGCCTCGGTGCGCGATGTGCAGCATGAATTGCTGATCGCCATCGCCCTGGTGGTGATGGTGACCTTCCTGTTTCTGCGCAGGGCCAGCGCCACCCTCATTCCGTCGATTGCCGTACCGCTGTCGCTGGTCGGCACCTTTGGCGTGATGTACCTGGCCGGGTTTTCGATCAACAACCTGACGCTGATGGCCCTGACCATCGCCACCGGCTTTGTGGTCGATGATGCCATCGTCATGCTGGAGAACATCTCGCGCTATATCGAGGAAGGTGACAGCCCGATGCAAGCGGCGCTCAAGGGCGCCAAACAGATCGGCTTCACCCTGATCTCGCTGACCCTGTCGCTGATCGCGGTGTTGATCCCGCTGCTGTTTATGGCCGATGTAGTGGGGCGCCTGTTCCGCGAATTTGCCATCACCCTGGCGGTGGCGATCCTGATCTCGCTGGTGGTCTCGCTGACCCTGACCCCGATGATGTGCGCGCGCCTGCTCAAGGCCGAACCCAAGCCTGAAGAGCAGGGGCGTTTCTACCGTGCCAGCGGTGCGTTTATCGACTGGATGATCGCCGAGTACGGGCGCATGTTGCAGTGGGTGCTCAAGCACCAGCCGCTGACCCTGCTGGTGGCCATCGGTACACTGGCCTTGACCGTGTTCCTGTATATGGTGGTGCCCAAGGGCTTTTTCCCGGTGCAGGACACCGGGGTGATCCAGGGCATTTCCGAGGCGCCGCAATCGATTTCGTTCAGTGCCATGAGTCAGCGTCAGCAGGAGCTGGGCAAGATCATCCTGCAAGACCCGGATGTCGAGAGCCTGTCCTCCTATATTGGCGTGGACGGGGATAACCCGACCCTCAACAGCGGTCGCATGCTGATCAACCTCAAGCCCCACAGCGAGCGCAGCGACAGTGCCATCGAGGTGATTGCGCGGCTGCAGCCGCAACTGGACAAGCTGTCGGGCATCCGCCTGTTTATGCAGCCGGTGCAGGACCTGACCATCGAAGACCGCGTCAGCCGTACCCAGTACCAGTTCAGCCTGTCATCCCCGGATGCTGACATGCTCAGCACCTGGACGCAGAAACTGGTCACCGCGTTGTCCAATCAGCCTGAACTGGTCGATGTGGCCAGTGACCTGCAGGACAAGGGTCTGCAGGTATACCTGGTGATCGACCGCGATGCGGCATCACGCCTGGGCGTGTCGGTGGCCAATATTACCGATGCCCTGTATGACGCTTTCGGTCAGCGGCAGATTTCGACCATTTACACCCAGGCCAGCCAGTACCGCGTGGTCTTGCAGGCCAAGGACGGCGAGAAAATCGGCCCGCAGGCGCTGGATCAGATCCACGTCAAGACCACCGATGGTGGCCAGGTGCGGCTGTCGAGCCTGGCCCGGGTCGAGGAGCGTCAGGCACAACTGGCCATTTCCCATATCGGCCAGTTCCCTTCGGTAATGGTCTCGTTCAACCTTGCGCCTGGCGTGGCATTGGGCCAGGCCGTGGAACTGATCGATCAGGTGCAGAAGGACATCGGCATGCCGGTGGGGGTCAAGACCGAATTCCAGGGTGCCGCGCAGGCGTTCCAGGCTTCGTTGTCGAGCACTTTGCTGCTGATTCTGGCGGCGGTGGTGACCATGTATATCGTGCTGGGCGTGCTCTATGAGAGCTACATCCACCCGATCACCATTCTCTCCACCCTGCCATCGGCAGCAGTGGGTGCCTTGCTGGCGCTGATCCTCAGCGGCAATGACCTGGGCATGATTGCGATTATCGGCATTATCCTGCTGATCGGCATCGTCAAGAAAAACGCAATCATGATGATCGACTTCGCCCTCGACGCCGAGCGCAATCAGGGCATGGCGCCGGAGCAGGCGATCTATCAGGCGGCACTGTTGCGCTTCCGGCCGATCCTGATGACTACCCTGGCAGCGTTGTTTGGTGCCGTACCGCTGATGCTGGCCACCGGTTCCGGGGCAGAATTGCGCCAGCCCCTGGGTCTGGTGATGGTCGGTGGTTTGCTGGTGAGTCAGGTCTTGACTCTGTTTACTACCCCCGTGATCTATCTGTACTTCGATCGCTTGGGGCGTCGCTGGCGTGGTGATGCGGCCCAGGCTGAGCAGGCGTCGGTATGAACCTGTCCGGCCCGTTTATCAAACGCCCGGTAGCCACCATGCTGCTGAGCCTGGCAATCATGTTGCTGGGCGGGGTGAGCTTTGGTTTGCTGCCGGTGTCGCCGTTGCCGCAAATGGATTTCCCGGTGATCGTGGTGTCGGCCAGTTTGCCCGGGGCCAGCCCCGAGGTGATGGCATCTACCGTGGCCACGCCGCTTGAGCGGGCCTTCGGTGCGATTGCCGGGGTCAATACCATGAGCAGCAATTCAAGCCAGGGCTCGACCCGGGTGATTTTGCAGTTCGATCAGGACCGCGACATCAACGGCGCGGCGCGGGAGGTGCAGGCGGCGATCAACGCCTCGCGCAACCTGCTGCCCAGCGGCATGAAAAGCATGCCCACCTACAAGAAGATCAACCCCTCGCAAGCACCGATCATGGTGTTGTCGCTGACCTCCGAGGTGTTGTCCAAGGGCCAGCTCTATGACCTGGCCTCGACCATTCTTTCGCAAAGCCTGTCCCAGGTGCC
This sequence comes from Pseudomonas sp. TWR1-1-3, assembly GCF_049896805.1. Taxonomy (NCBI): domain Bacteria; kingdom Pseudomonadati; phylum Pseudomonadota; class Gammaproteobacteria; order Pseudomonadales; family Pseudomonadaceae; genus Pseudomonas; species Pseudomonas sp. TWR1-1-3. Next base: position 328,751 of record NZ_JAFCUZ010000001.1, read on the forward strand.
GGGTGTAGGTGAAGTGCAGATTGGCGGCAGCTCGCTGCCCGCCGTGCGCATCGAGCTGGAACCGCAACTGCTCAACCAGTACGGCGTCTCGCTGGATGACGTGCGCAACACCATTGCCAATGCCAACGTGCGCCGGCCCAAGGGCGCGGTGTCCGATGGCGAGCGCAACTGGCAGATCCAGGCCAACGACCAGCTGGAAAAGGCCAAGGACTACGAACCGCTGATCATCCGTTACCAGGATGGCGCGGCGCTGCGCCTGAGCCATGTGGCCAAGGTCAAGGACAGTGTTGAAGACCGTTACAACAGCGGTTTTTTCAATAACGATGCGGCGGTGCTGCTGGTGGTCAACCGCCAGGCCGGGGCCAATATCATCGAGACCGTGAACGCGATCAAGGCCCAGTTGCCGGCCTTGCAGGCGGTGCTGCCGGCAAGCGTGCAGCTGAACCTGGCCATGGACCGTTCACCGGTGATCAAGGCTACGCTGCACGAGGCCGAAATGACCCTGCTGATCGCCGTGGCGCTGGTGATTCTGGTGGTGTTCCTGTTCCTCGGCAATTTCCGCGCTTCGCTGATTCCGACGCTGGCGGTGCCGGTGTCGTTGGTGGGCACTTTTGCCATCATGTACCTCTACGGCTTCTCGCTGAACAACCTGTCGCTGATGGCGCTGATTTTGGCCACCGGGCTGGTGGTGGACGACGCTATCGTGGTGCTGGAGAACATCTCGCGGCATATCGACGCCGGTGTGGCGCCCATGAAAGCGGCCATGCTGGGCGCCAAGGAAGTCGGTTTTACCCTGCTCTCGATGAACGTGTCACTGGTGGCAGTGTTCCTCTCGATCCTGTTTATGGGCGGGATTGTCGAGAGCTTGTTCCGCGAGTTTTCCATCACCCTGGCCGCTTCGATCGTGGTGTCGCTGGTGGTGTCCCTGACCCTCACGCCCATGCTTTGCGCACGCTGGCTAAAACCCCATGTGCCGGGCACGGAAAACGCCATGCAGCGTTGGAGCATCCGCCTTAACCAGCGCATGGTCAGCGGCTACGCGCGTAGCCTGGACTGGGTGCTGCGGCACAAGCGCCTGACATTGCTCAGCCTGCTGGTGACCATTGGGGTCAACGTGGCGCTGTATGTGGTGGTGCCGAAAACCTTTATGCCGCAACAGGACACCGGGCAATTGATCGGTTTTGTGCGTGGCGACGACGGCCTGTCGTTCAGCGTGATGCAGCCGAAAATGGAAATCTTCCGCAAGGCTGTGCTGGCCGATCCTGCGGTAGAGAGCGTCGCCGGTTTTATTGGCGGCAATGGCGGCACCAACAACGCCTTTATGATCGTGCGTCTCAAGCCGATCTCGGAACGCAAGGTGTCGGCGCAAAAGGTCATCGAACGGCTGCGCGAGAGCATGCCCAAAGTGCCCGGCGGCCGCCTGATGCTGATGGCTGACCAGGACCTGCAGTTTGGCGGTGGGCGTGACCAGACCAGCTCGCAGTACTCCTACATCCTGCAAAGCGGCGATCTGGGCGAGTTGCGCACCTGGTATCCAAAAGTGGTGGCCGCGTTCAAGGCATTGCCTGAGTTGACCGCTATCGATGCCCGTGAAGGCCGCGGTGCCCAGCAGGTGACCCTGGTGGTTGATCGCGACCAGGCCAAGCGCCTGGGGGTGGATATGGACATGGTCACTGCCGTGCTCAACAACGCCTACAGCCAGCGGCAGATTTCCACTATCTACGACAGCCTGAACCAGTATCAGGTGGTGATGGAGGTCAACCCCAAGTACGCCCAGGACCCCGAAACCCTGAATCAGGTGCAGGTGATAACCGCCGATGGCCAGCGTATTCCGCTGTCGGCCATTGCCCACTATGAGAACAGCCTGCAGAACGACCGGGTATCCCACGAGGGCCAGTTCGCCTCGGAGAGCATTGCGTTCGACCTGGCCCCCGGTGTCACCCTGGAGCAGGGTACGGCAGCCATTGAACGGGCGGTGGCCAAGCTCGGTCTGCCGGAAGAAGTGATCGTGAAAATGGCCGGTACGGGCGATGCTTTTGCCGCCACACAAAAAAGCCAGCCGTTCATGATTCTTGGCGCCTTGGTAGCGGTGTACCTGGTGCTGGGGATTCTCTATGAGAGTTACATCCACCCGCTGACCATTCTGTCGACCTTGCCGTCTGCCGGTGTTGGTGCGTTGTTGAGCATTTACCTCACGGGCGGGGAGTTCAGCCTGATTTCACTGCTGGGGCTGTTCCTGTTGATTGGTGTGGTAAAGAAAAACGCGATTTTGATGATCGATCTTGCCCTGCAACTGGAACGTCATTCGGGCCTCGACCCGCAAGCGTCGATCCGCAGTGCCTGCCTGCAACGTTTAAGGCCGATCCTGATGACCACCCTGGCGGCCATTCTCGGTGCCTTGCCACTGATGCTGAGCAGCGCCGAAGGCGCGGAAATGCGCCAGCCCCTGGGCCTGACCATTATCGGCGGGCTGATCTTCAGCCAGATTCTGACCCTTTACACCACGCCTGTGGTTTACCTCTATCTCGACCGCCTGCGCCATCGCTTCAACAAATGGCGCGGCGTGCGCACTGATGCTGCTCTGGAAACTCCGCTATGACCTCTCGTTCGTTTTTCCTTGCCCCGGCGTTGTCCGTTGCGCTGCTTAGCGGCTGTGCCATCGGCCCGGACTACCAGCGCCCGCAAACGGCGGCGCCCCTTGAGTACAAGCAGGCAGCCGGCTGGACCCAGGCCAATCCGAGCGACTCACTGGCCCGAGGTGCCTGGTGGGAGCTGTATGGCGACCCGCAGCTCAATGCGCTGGTCGACAAACTCAACAGTGCCAACCAGAGCGTTGCGCAGTCTGAAGCCCAGTTCCGTCAGGCCCAGGCCTTGGTGCGCAGTGCGCGCGGGGCGTTCCTGCCCAGCGCCGACCTTAGCGTGGGCAAGACCCGGTCCAGCCAGGGCACCGGCAGCTCAAACTCCAGCCTGACCAGCTCCAGCAGCGGCATACGGGACACCTTGAATGCCCAGGTCGGGGTGAGCTGGGAGGCCGACGTATGGGGCAAGTTGCGCCGTGGCCTGGAAGCCAACGAGGCGAGTGCCGAGGCCAGCCTGGCCGACCTCGCGGCGATGCGCCTGAGCCAGCAGTCGGAGCTGGTGCAGAACTACCTGCAATTGCGGGTGATCGATGAGCAGAAGCGTTTGCTCGAAGCCACGGTCGAGGCCTATCAACGTTCACTGAAAATGAGCGAAAACCAGTACCGTGCGGGAATTTCCGGCAAGGATGCGGTGGCTCAGGCGCAAACCCAGTTGCGCAATACCCAGGCCAACCTGATCGACCTGATCTGGCAGCGGGCGCAATTTGAAAACGCAATAGCGGTGCTCACCGGTCAAGCACCAGCAGGGTTCAACCTGGCGGAAATTAAAAACGTACCCAAGTTGCCGCAGATCCCGGTCAGCCTGCCGTCGCAACTGCTGGAGCGGCGTCCTGACATCGCTTCGGCGGAGCGCTCGGTGATTGCTGCCAACGCCAACATTGGCGTAGCCAAGGCGGCTTACTACCCCGATTTCAGTTTGAGCCTGTCGGGTGGCTACAGCAGCAGTCAGTATCAGGACTGGATCAGCGTGCCCAACCGCTTCTGGTCGGTGGGGCCGAAAATCTCCCTGCCGTTGTTCGATGGTGGCCAGCGCTCGGCAGAAGTCGATCGCAATGAAGCCGTGTATGACCAGACGGTGGCCAAGTATCGCCAGACCGTGCTCGACGGTCTGCGGGAAGTGGAAAACTACATGGTGCAGTTGAAGGTGCTGGGCGATGAGTCGGTGGTACAGGAGCAGGCACTGGAGTCGGCCCGCGAGTCGTTGCGCCTGACCAGTAACCAGTACAAGGCGGGCTTGATTGCTTACCTGGACGTGGTTTCGGTGCAAACAACAGCCCTGAGCACCGAGCGCAGCGTACTTAACTTGCTGCAGAGCCGTCTGATTGCCAGTGTGCAACTGATTGCGGCGCTGGGTGGCGGCTGGGATGGCAATACCGAGTTGAGCGACTGACGCAGACCCCTCACCCCAGCTTGATCCGCTTTTGCTCTTGGTTCCCTCTCCCTCTGGGAGAGGGCCAGGGTGAGGGGCTTTTGATCCGGCTCAATACGGCCAGCTCGCCGAATTACGCTATATCCCCCGATCTGCCAGCCGCTCACGAATAAAACGTAAACCTGTCCTTGCCGTCATGCTTGGAGCCGTACAGCGCCTTGTCGGCCTTGGCCAGCGCCTGGTTGAGGGTGTCTTCCTCTTCGACCCGGGCCAGGCCGATACTGATGGTCACTGGGTGTGCGTCGGGATCTTCACGCACCCGGCGACACAGGCTCTGCGCCAGTACTTCGACGTCTTCGCGGCGCACGCCGGGCAGGTACACGGCAAACTCCTCACCACCCAGCCGTGCGTACGCAAAATCAGCCATCACTGCCTTGATGCTGGCGGCCGTACGCTTGAGCACCTCATCGCCAATATCATGGCCGTACTGGTCGTTGACCTTCTTGAAATTGTCGATATCGATCATCGCCAGATAGTGGTCGTGCTCCCTGGGGCGGGTCAGCAGTACATGCCCGGCCTGAAGCATGAAAGAGCGCCGGTTGGGGATCTCGGTCAGGGCATCGATGTAGGCCTGGGCCACCAGTAACTTGGACATGGTGTAATTGTGCAGCTTGATCCGGCGCAGCTTGAAAAAACTGTAGGTGGTCAGGCTGCACAAAAAGGTGAAGTAGCAGAGGATCAGCAAGCCGCGCAGATCCATGACCGAGACATCGGCCATCAGGAAAGGGTTGAGGGTGACACAGCTGATGGCGGCAACGGCGAGAAACGCCCAGCGGCTGAGCGGCAGCACCGACGCGCTATAAAGAATGCTTGAGGTGGCGAGTGCCAGCCAGATCGGCTGGGTCTCGGCTGGCAGGCCGAAAATGATCAGGCGCAAACCGAGTGTGATGATGGCTACGAAAACCGTATTGAGTACATCGAAGTGCCGGTAATTGCCGACAAAGCCCAGAATAATGGTCAACCCCACCATGACGCTGATAAACAGCAGGGACAGGCCGGTAAACCCCTGGCCGCCCTTGGTGCTGACAATCAGGTTGAACAGTAACCAGATAGCAATGCTGGTGATATAGGTCAGGCTGCAAAAATTGCGCAGCTTTTCGAAATCATGTTGGGCAAATTCAGCTTGCAAGGCGGGCGGGGCGGCCTGTTTCGAGATCTCATTTTCAATGGTTTTGAGCATTGCGAGCCTTGATCACTGTCGGATGGCGGAATCCGGGTGATCAGGCACTCAAGCATGTCTGCCGCCCAGGTTACCTCGTTAACCCTAGCAGGAGTTGGGCGCTTATCGATACAGGGCAAGCAGGGCAGGCAGCGCCCCAGGCTCAACCGTTCTGGCTGAACACTTCACCGATACTGCGCCGGCGCGCATGCAGCTCGCTGGCTCGAATCAACTCTTCGAGATCTTCGGGGGTAACGTCGATAAATGCGTCCATTTGCTGCAACGCATGGTGCAAATCTTCAGCACTGATGCCCGGGTTGATCGGTGCCTGATCGGTGCTGGCCGCAGGGCTCGGCTCGGACGGTTTTTTCGGGTAACGCACGCGGGTCAGGTTGTTATAGGCCAGCGCCGCGAGCAGCATGCACACTGCGCCGAGCATCACCGGTGCAAGCATGCCCCAGCCAAGACTGGCACTGTCCGGGTCGGCCAGTACCACCAGCAGCGCCAGTGCACCTGCAGGCGGGTGCAGGCAGCGCAGCAGGCACATGCTGATCATTGCCAGACCTACGGCCAGGCACGCGCTGTCGAGGCTGCGGCCAAGAAAATGCACCACCCCCAGCGACACGACCGTGGCGCACAGATAGCCGCCGACAATCGACCAGGGTTGCGCCAGTGCACCCGAGGACACGGCAAACAGCAAAATGGCCGAAGCGCCCAACGGGCCGATCAGGTGCATGGCCACGGGCAGGCCATAGAACAGGCTGCAGAACCACACACTGAATAGCGTGCCAAGGGATACGCCAATGGCGGCACGGCTCCATTCGGTGGGGCGGGTGTTCGTAGCCGCAGGCAATAGGCGGCTGATCCAGCGGGTTTGCATGGTCAGGTAAATCCGGTTTTGTGGAGCAGGAAGGTAAAAAAAGGGCCTGGCGGGTTAACCGGCAAGCCCTTGAAAATGTTCCTTCATCTGGGGGAGGAACGCGAGCAGTCTGCCCAGCCGTTAACCAATACGCAAATGCATAATAATGATGGTTAAGTGCATTTAAATTGATGTTTGGTGGGGTGGAGCATTACCTGGGCATGGCTGTCCGGTTTCCCGGGCGAGCCAGCCATGAAAAGTTGGCCCAATACGCGCTCATGCACCCCACTGCTTACTAAACGTCGCTCGATCTGGCTGCACACGGCAGGGCTGTATTGGCCAGTGGTTGTTTTATTACGAGCAGGGCATTTCGCGGTTTTATCGGCGTGCCCGTTTCGGGTGCGCGGGTCTCGCCCTTAACAATATAGAGATGACCCACCAGCTGTGGGTCATCGCACCTGGCAGGGGATTTTCAGCCTGCGCATTGAATTTCTTGCTATAAACGCACTCCATTAGCCCCGCTGAGCACGTTTTTCGTCACTTTCCAGGTTTTGCTGGACAAATAGGTGTGTTTTCAGTTGCTGAGTCGATAACTCGGCCTTAGACTGCCGCCCCTCGTAAATTGAGTGCCGGGTGGCGCTTGAAATAGATGGCACCTAACTGGTTGGGATGAAGATCGGTCAGAACGCTCCCTAATTCGCCTTAATGCACGTATTTTTTATAGAGAAATCAATGACAAAGGATAAGTTGCTGGCCATGCCGGCGGATGACTACATGAATGCCGAGCAACATGCTTTTTTCAGCGAGTTGCTGCAAAACATGAAGGTCGAAACCCACGAGCGTATCGAGCAGAACCGCATCGCGATCGAGAGCCTGGACACTCCGGCTGACCCGGCCGACGCTGCTTCGGTTGAAGAAGAGCGCACCTGGCTGGTGAACGCCATCGACCGTGATCAGCGCATGCTGCCCCAGCTCGAACAGGCGCTGGAACGTATCAAGGATGACAGCTTCGGCTGGTGTGATGACAGTGGCGATGCAATTGGCCTCAAGCGCCTGCTGATCAGCCCTACCACCAAGTACTGCATCGAAGCTCAAGAGCGTCACGAGCAAATCGACAAGCATCAGCGTCAAGCCTGAAGGCTTGACCTTGCCGGAGCCGTGTCCTGCGGTTCCGGTAGCTTGGGCTGCGCAGCCGTCCGCGCTGTCGCCCTGGCCTCTGTTGTAATTCCCCGTAAAAATTTAAACCTGACGTTGAGCTGAGTGTTTTGGTCATGCCCCTTTATATTTGGCACGGCGTTTCCACGCGAAGCTGAAAAGAACGAGGGCCAGTGTCATGAGTCACTCAAGCAATACGGGGTATGTATTGCGTGTCGGTATTTTTTTTGATGGCACGGCCAATAACCAGTTCAATATCCTCTCGGGCCGCGAGCGCCAGGCCCGGGGCCTCAAGGTCGAACCCGGCAGCAGTTATGCCGGTGAACCCACCAATATCGCCCGCCTGCACCGGCACTACCCTGTGCAAACGACGTTCAAGGATGCACAGGCGCTGACTTCGCTCTACGTCGGCGGTATTGGCACAACCACAGGGGCAGTTGATACCTCCTTCCCGGGCCTGACCTATGGCCGTGGGCGCACCGGGGTGCTGGGCAAGGCCGATGAGGCCCTGGAGCAACTGAGCCGATGTCTGGCGCAATTTCTACGGCTGGCTCCCGCCAATGCCCTGAGCCGTCTGCAACTTGACCTTTTTGGCTTCAGCCGCGGCGCTGCCGCAGCCCGCCACTTTGCTAACCAGGTGCATGCCACGGCCTTCACGCAGCAGTTTGCGCTGGCTTCTGACTTCAAGTGCAGCATCGAGTTTATCGGGCTCTTCGATACTGTTGCAGCCATGGGCGGGCTGGAGGACCTGGGTGATGTGGGGGATGACATCAATCCGGGGCTCAATCTGTATCTGGGGCCTGACTGCGCGCAACAGGTGGTTCAGCTGTGCGCACGGGATGAGCAGCGACGCAATTTTTCCCTGACCCGCATTGCCCCGCAATGGCCGCTGGATGTATCCCTGCCCGGAGTCCATGCCGATCTTGGCGGCGGTTATCCGGTCGAGATGCAAGAGCAGGTGCAGTTGACGCGCTGGCAGAGCAATCTGGTCAGCCCGTCCACACCCATCAGGCTGACCAGTGCCTGGAAGCTGGCCCAGGCGCAGTTGCTGGACTGGCAAGCCAGGGATTTGATTGATCCGCTCGCTGAGCAGGACTTCGTGCAAGTGCGCACCGAAGAGCAGAAGGCCGGCAGCCGCCAGGACCCGATGAAGCGCGTCCAGGCCGCCGTCTTTATGCAGCGCCGGGTGCTGGGTCATCTTTCCCGTGTGTATCTGCGCATCATGCATTCGCTGGCATGCAAACAGGGTGTGCCCTTTGCCGCCTTGAACAGTGCCCAGGATGCCTTGCCTGATGAACTGTTGCCCATCGCTGCAAGGCTCGAAGCACAGGTACTGAAAAGTACAATCAAGCTCACCCCTGCCCAGGAGCGCTTGTTGCGTCAGCGCTACGTTCATCAATCGGCCAATTTCAATGCCAATGTGGGCCAGGGGCTAGGGGTACTCGACAAGGCGTTTTTCAATATTGCCCAAGAGGGCGGGCGCAATGTTTTCGAGCAAAAACCGCCGGTTTGAGCCCGCATGCAGGGGATATTGTTACCGCTGATGCAATGCAGCTATGCAGGGCATAGCTTTTTCCAGCGTCCTTAACTCTTTAAGATGGCCGACATCGTTAGGTGACTAACTAAATAGTTGGAGTATCCACCATGTCCAATCGGGTAGATGTTGCCGTGATGATCGGCTCGGGTGTCCCAAAGGGGTTGCGGGCCACGGGGCAGAAGGCCTGCTGGGTTGTGCTGGTCAACGGCGAGCAACGCGGGACGGCGTTCTCCAGCCGCATGGAAGCTGAAGAGTGTCGCGCTGCCTGGCTGGCGCAGCTGAGCGCTAGCGCGTGCGCAATGCAGGCTCGGGCTCAGCGTGCTTGACGGGTTACGTCAAGATGCGTTCAGGGCGCCTGCGTCCACTGCGAGCTTCAATTCCTGCGCCGAACCCCTGGCGGCAATTTCAGCCTGCTCGGCGGTCTTGAACCAGCGGTCTTTCTCGACCTGATGGTAAGTCACGGTTTTCAACGGTGGCTTGGCGCGCATCACGATCACGGCCTGAAACTCACCATCGACTTCTTTGGACTCGCCGCGGATAAAAAATTCGCCAATATCAAATTCCGTCACGTGTCGCTTTCCCTTCGAGGTAATGAAGCCGGACAACCCGGCGGCATGGGCCAGGCTGATTTTTCGGCCAGTATGGCAGTTGTTGACAGCCAGCGGCGCAGTTAACGACGAAAGCCCTGTAGAACCGGGCCTCAATCAAGAAAAATTTACGGATTCCCTGACTGAGAAGTGGATGTGTATACCCAACTTCGGGCATGAGCCGGTAGAATGGTGGTCCTGTCGTATTTTTAGTCTTGATGTCACATGCCACTCCTTGCCCCATCAGCCAGGAGATTTTGCTGTACCCGGTTTTTTAATAAGTGGGCTGAGGCCTTTTTTCTGCTGCCTGTTATTTGTTCTGGTAGCGCCACTTCACGTTTTCGAGGGTTTTTCGTTGGCAGTCAGCAATCTGGAAATGCATGCGTTGTTTGTTCTGGGTGATTTGCGGGCACGTTTGGTCAAACTGTTCCAGTCCCGCTTTGTGTACGTTACCGAGCAGAACGCTGAAGGTATTTACATCGCTGAAATCGATACTGAATCAGCGCTGGTGGTAGATGACAAGCCAGGTCTGGGGCTCAAGGTCGGTGATCATTTTCGCGCAGCAGTCTTGCCCAGCCGCGAAGGTGGCAAGTTCGAAATCAAATTTCGCGATATCAAAATGACGATCTACGGCATCGGTGACTACGCCTATGTCAGCTCGCCTCTGGGCGAAGGTATCGTGTTCAAGGAAGGTCAGACCGTGATGCTGATCTTCGCAGCCCAGGAGCAGCTCAAGGAAGGCCTGAGCAAGACCCTCAAGGCCGTGACCGCCAAAGCGGCCAAATGGCCCAAGGGCGAGCTGGCGTTCAAGGCCAGCAAAGAGTGACCTAAACCTGAGCAAAACACCTGTTGCAGTTGACGAGTAGAACGAGGCTACGTCCGGCGGCGAAGCCGTCGTAAACCCGGTGAGCCGGGTTTGACTGGCAGAACGCAGTGCCTGTTTTGGGGCTGCTGCGCAGCACAACGCAGCCTCGCTCCTACGCCAGCAGCTACAGAATCACTGCAACTGTGGGAGCGAGCTGCAACAGAGTCTCTCCAGAGACTGCCAGCTCACGTTTTTCGGGATTTTTCGTACAGGTTTGTCAATTGCTGCGTGACGGTTGAGGCCTGCTTGATCTTGTTTGTTTAACTGATACGTTGAGTACATATCCGGCATTTGTGTCTAACTGAGACTATGGTTTCGACCTTACGTCGAGTCCGTACAGAAGGACCCAAAAGGAACCAAAAGGTCCTCGCCCCATCGTACGGCCTTCGCTGCGCTCAGGTTCCCTCGCTCCGGACCTGCTCCGTGGGCACGCCGCCACGGGCCATTCATGGCCCCGTCGCGGCTCTCCCGGTATCCATGCCGGTCGACCCACTCCTCAGCACCTCCTCTCGGCCTCCCGGGAGGGCTGGCAGATCAAAAACACTGCGCCCCGAGGCGGCCGACCGGCCTGTTCGGTTCGCGTGTACTGCGCAATCTCTGTAGATAATCTGTTGCAGGTCAAGCCCTATTGTGGGAGCGAGCCTGCTCGCGAACGACCTTCGCGAGCAGGCTCGCTCCCACAGTTGCAGTGTTCCTGTAGCAGCAGCCTTCGTTCCTCGGCAGCTACAGGGACAGTTACCCCATCCCTCAAACAGCCTAACCCTTACGGACGATGTTCAAGGCCCGGCCCCGTCTGATTATCGCGATCACTTTCAACCAGTGTGCGAGGGACCGCGAGCATGGGCGCTTTTGTCTTGTCATCGGCTGTGCAACGCTGCGCCGAGCAGTTGATGGCCCGGCGCAAAGCCTTGCTCGGCTTTTTTCTGTTGCTCACCCTGGCCTTGGGCTACAGCGCCACCCAGGTTCGCCTGGACCCCGGTTTCAACAAGCAGATACCGGTGCGCCATGCCTACATGATCAACTTCCTGGACTTCAGCCGTATCTTTACCGGCGCCAATCGCCTGCTGGTCAGCGTGCACTGGAAAGGCGAGGGGGATATCTATAACCCCGAGTTTCTCCAGACCCTGCAAAACGTCACCGATGACGTGTTTTATCTCTCCGGGGTCAGCCGCCCCAGCGTCACCTCGCTGTTTACCCCCAACGTGCGCTATATCGAAATCACTGAAGACGGCTATGTCGGTGATCTGGTGGTGCCGCCGCAATACGCCGCCACCCCCGCAGATTTGCAACAGGTACGCAGTAATGCCGCACGCTCCGGGCAGATCGGCCGGCTGCTGGCCAATGACCTCAAATCCGCGCTGGTGCGCGCTGACCTGCAGGACATCGATCCGAAGACCGGCCAGCCCGTAAGCTACATACAAATTGCCCGTGGCCTGGAAGACATCCGCGCCAAATACGCCAGCGACGATATCGAAATCAATATCGTGGGCTTTGCCAAACTGGTCGGCGACGTGGTCGAAGGGCTGAACACGGTGATGGGCTTTTTTGCCATCGCATTTCTGATCACCGCTGCGCTGCTGTGGTTGTATTCACGCTCGTTGCGCCTGACCCTGGTGGCGCTGTTTGTCGCCTTGCTGCCGGTGATCTGGTTGCTTGGCCTGCTGCCGTTGCTGGGCCTGGGTATCGACCCGATGTCGATTCTGGTGCCGTTCCTGATCTTCTCCATCGGTGTGTCCCACGCCGTGCAAATGACCAACGCCTGGAAGCAGGAAGTGCTCGCCGGGAGTGATTCGGTGAGTGCGGCCAAGGTGGCCTTCAGCAAGATTTTCATTCCCGGTGCGCTGGCGTTATTGATGAACGCCCTGGGTTTCGGGGTGATCATGCTGATCGATATCCCCATCGTCCACGAGCTGGGCGTCACGGCCTGTATCGGTGTGATGCTGATGATCATCACCAACAAAATCGTTCTGCCGCTGCTCATCGCCCATCTGCAACTCGAGCCGCACCTGATGACGGCCAGGGCGCGCATTGCCAGCTCGCGTCACCCCCTGTGGTGGCGATTGTCGGCGCTGGCCACACCGGGACCGGCACTCTGGGTGTTTGCCCTGAGCCTGCTGCTGCTGGCGGCAGGCGCGATCAAGGCCCGCGAACTGGCCACTGGTGATATCGGCACCGGCGCGCCGGAGCTGCGGGCCGACTCGCGCTACAACCAGGACAACCAGAAAATCATCAGCAGTTACGCCATCGGCCTGGATGTGCTTTCGGTGTTTCTGACCATTCGCGATCGCAGTGAAGCCTGCCTGGACCCGGCCGTCATGCGAGCGGTGGAAACATTCGACTTCAAGATGCGTGAAGTCCGCGGCGTGCAATCGGTGCAGAGCGTAGCGGGGATGAGCAAGCAGGTGATTGCCGGCAACAACGAAGGCAACCCGCGCTGGGCGGCCATCCCCGGTTCCGCCCAGGGCTTGCAACAGGGCGCCTACGCCTATTCACCGGACTCGGGGCTGGTGACGGACGGCTGCCAGAAAATGCAGATCCTGGTGTTCCTGACCGACCACGAAGGCGCCACCGTGGCCCATGTGCTGGATGAGGCCAGGCGCATTATCGCTGCGATTGCCGTGCCGGGGGTGGAGTTCAAGCTGGCGGGGGGCAATATCGGCGTGATGGCGGCGTCCAATGAAGCGGTCAAGCAGGCCGAAGTGGTGATGCTGGCGGCGTTGTTTGTGTCGGTGGCGCTGTTCTGCCTGCTGACCTTTCGCTCGGTGCGCGCAGTGCTGTGCATTCTGGTGCCCTTGGCGATTGTCGCGGTGCTGTGCAATGCACTGATGGCCCTGCTGGGTATTGGCCTCAAGGTCGCGACCTTGCCGGTAATGGCGCTGGGTGTGGGGGTAGGGGTGGACTACGGCATCTATCTGTACGAGCGCATCGAGCATGAGATGGCCGCGGGGCATGACCTGCGCGAAGCCTTCTACCGCGCCATGTGCCAGCGCGGCACGGCGGCGGTGTTTACCGCGCTGACCATGTCGCTGGGGGTGTGCACCTGGGTGTTTGCGCCCCTCAAGTTCCAGGCCGACATGGGTGTGCTGTTGGCCTTCATGTTTATGGTCAACGTGCTGGGGGCGATCTTCCTGCTGCCGGCACTGGCTGCGTGGTTCAACCTGGGCAAGCCGCTGGTGGAACCCGCGATGCTCACGATTGCGCAATCAGCCAGAGCGTGAGTGGGCGCCAGGTTTCAGGTGGGAGCGGGCTTGCTCGCGATTCAGGCGCCGCGATGTATCAGCCAGACCACGTCGATCCAATCGCGGGCACGCCCGCTCCCACCAGTAAATGTGCATGACCAATAAAAAGGAGAACTCCATGGGACGCATCACCCATATGGGCGGCTGGCTGTCAGTTGCCCTGGCATTGCAAGGTTACAGTGCTCTGGCGCTGGCCCAGGCCCCTGCCGACCAGATCACCCGGCTGGGCAAGGACCTGACCTGCGTCGGCGCCGAAAAGGCGGGCAACGCCGCAGGGACCATCCCTGCTTTTGGCGGCCAATGGCTGGGCGCGGCACCGGGGATGAAGTTCGAGGGCACGGGCAAGCATCCCGTAGACCCTTACCCCAACGAAAAGCCGCTGTTTGTGATCACCGCGCAAAACCTCAGTCAGTACGACGGGCACTTGTCCGAGGGGCAAAAGGCCCTGTTCAAACTCTATCCGCAAACATTCCGCATGCCGGTTTACCCTTCGCACCGTGACTTTCGTTTTTCTGACACGGTGTGCAAGGCCACCCTGGAAAATGCCTCGGTCGCCAAACTGGTCGACGACGGCGAAGGCGTGGTTGCCCGCACTGGCGGCGTGGCATTTCCCATTCCGCAAAATGGTATCGAGCTGCTGAAAAATGCCTCGCTGTTTACCGTGCGTGCCTGGACCGAGGAATACACCTCGGATAACGCCTATGTGCTCAAGGACGGCAATATCAACTGGGGCCGCGTGCACTCGCGCAATATGGCGCCGGGGCTGGAGCCGGGCAAGATTGGCGACACGGTGGGCAATTCGTCTTTCTACCTTAACGAAACCCTGCTGCCACAGCGCGACAAGGGTGAAATCAACACCGGTACCGAGTACTGGAACGACAAGACCGAGCCGCGCCAGAGCTGGCGCTACGATCCGGGTACGCGGCGTGTGCGGCAGTCGCCGGGTTACGGTTTTGACATGGCCTTTCCGGGCTCCGGCGGTTCGATCACCGTCGACGAAGTACGCATCTTCAACGGCTCGGCCCAGCGCTATAACTGGAACATCGTCGGTAAAAAAGAGCTGTATATCCCTTACAACACCGCGCGCCTGCACGCCGGTGACCTGAAGTACGCGAGCATGCTCACTCCCGGTCATATCAACCCCGACAACATGCGTTACGAACTGCATCGCGTGTGGGTGCTCGAAGGTGTGCTCAAGCCGGGTAACCGCCATCTGTACGGCAAGCGCACGCTGTATATCGACGAAGACAGCTGGTTCCCGATCATGGGTGACAACTACGACAACCGCGGCGAGTTGTGGCGCACCTCGATGGTCAATTACTTCTATGCCCCGGAAACGCAAACCTGGCAGGCCGGTGTTGGCCTGTATCACGACCTGAACGCTGGCAGTTATCTGGCCTTCAACCTGATCAACGAACAACGCAACGGCTATGTGCTGAACAAAGGCGGTTTTGCTGCTGGCGATTTTGGCCCCGAAGCGGCACGTCGGGCCGGCAAGTAACGCCCTGACGCCATCCTGCTGTCTGCCACGGGCCCTGCCTGTGCGCAGGTGGCCGGGCGGAGCAAAACAACAATAACAAGGAGCAAGGCATGTTCAAGCAATACACGCGTGTTGTCGGGACCGGTTTATTGTCGGGGCTGAGCGGTCTGGCCCTGGCGGCACCTACCCTCGAGCTGGGCGAAAACACCACCCTCGACTCTTCTCTGACCGTCAACTACACGGCCTCGATGCGTACCGCAAAACCGGATCACGAATACCTGAACAACATCAACTACGATGATGCCACGCGCAACTTCAAGCGCGGCTCGCTGATCAACAACCGGGTCAGCGTATTTGGCGAGTTGATGCTCAAGCACGACAACCTCGGCGCCGTGGTGCGCGGCAGTCATTTCTATGACGAGGTCTACCACCAGCGCAACGACAACGACTCACCGGACACGGTGAACAAGACCGGACGCTACAACGACTTCAGCCAGGACACGCGCAAACTCAGCGGCAGCAAGGCGCGGCTGCTGGATGCTTATGTGTATGGCGACTTTACCGTCAATGACGACCAGTACCTGTCACTAAAGGCCGGGCGACATCTGGTGGCCTGGGGCGAGAGCCTGTTCTGGCCCAACATCAGCCAGGGCCAGGCACCGGTGGATTCGACCAAGTTCAACGTGCCCGGCACCGAAGCCAAGGATGCCTACTTGCCGGTGGGGCAGATATCGGGCGCGTGGTCGGTGAACGAAGACCTGACCCTGCTCGGGTTCTACCAGTACAAGTGGGAAGAAACCCAGCTCAACCCCGTGGGCGACTACTTTGGCAGCGATACCTTTGGCCCGGGGGCCGAGTTCTTCCGGCTCGCCCCGGGCATCGTCGACCACCTGCCCAACGGGGCCGCAGTCGGCTACGGTGGCTCGGTCAAACCGGGCGACAGCGGCGAGTGGGGTCTGGGCACCCGATACCGGGTGACGCAAAACACCGAGGTCGGCCTGTTTCATTACCGTTATCACGACCGCGTCCCGGCACTGTTCTTCGACTTTACCGGGCAGACCCATTACTCATCCCTGAACAAAGTGGGTGGCAACGGCAATGGCCCGAGTTACCAGCTGGGTTACTTTGACAACATCAAGCTCACCGGCATCAGTTTCACCACCAAAGCCGGTGATTCGGTGCAATTCGCCGGTGACCTGAGCTATCGCGACGGCGCGGCGGTGTACCTGAGCAACGGTGCGCCGGCGCGGGGGCAGGTGTGGCAGGGAAACCTGAATGCCGTGTACATGATCGGGCCGACGTTTATGGCGCAGCAGACCACCCTGATGACCGAGGTGGTGCACCAGCGCATCCAGGGCGTGGATGACCTGACCATTAGCGGTGGCGGGGCGGGCACGGACGGGACTTTCAATAAATATGTGTATGACGGTCAAACACGGGGTTCAAGCCTGTTGGGGATCGGCGCCTATTTCGATCACCCCAGCGTATTCAACGGCTGGGACTTGACCACCAAGGCCACCTGGACCCAGAACATTGACGGCAGTGCCTATTCGGGGTTGGGCCGTGCTGAAAAGCGTCTGACAGTGGGTGGTGATTTCAAGTACCTGGGCAACTTTCAGCTGGGGCTGACTTATGTGGCGTATTTGAGTTCGGCCGATATTGCCCAGGGACGGACAATGGCGGATCGGGATTACCTGTCGTTCAATGGCAAGTACACCTTTTGACCCGGGCCCTCACGGCAACCCTCTCCCGGAGGGAGAGGGGCGGGATGAGAGGGCTTGTGATTCTCAGCCCGTCTACCGGGCCTCCCGCGGCATCCCCAGCGCTCGTTCGGCAATGATATTGCGCTGAATCTCATTACTGCCGCCATAAAGGGTATCCGCACGGGTAAACAGAAACAGCGCCTGCAACCGTGTCAGCTCATAAGGCGCCCCGGCCAGCAACTCGGCCTCTGGCCCCAGTACATCCATCGCCAGCTTGCCCAGGGCCACATGCCAGGTCGACCAGGCCAGTTTGTAGATCGTCGCTTCAGGCCGCAGGCTGCCATCCTGTACCCCGGACAACATGCGCAACGAGTTGTAGCGCAACACCCGCAAGCCGCTCCAGGCCTGTGCGATGCGCTGGCGCAGCACCGGGTCTTGCGCCGCACCATTGGCCTTGGCAATACGCACCACTTCGTCCAACTCATTCTGAAACTGCATTTGCTGGCCCAGGGTCGATACCCCGCGTTCAAACCCCAGCAGCGCCATGGCGATTTTCCAGCCATCACCCGGTTGGCCGATCAGGTTGTCTGCCGAAGCCCGCGCCTGATCAAAAAAAACCTCGTTGAATTCACTGGTACCGGTCAATTGCCGGATCGGCTGTACCCGTATACCCGGCTGGTCCATCTCCACCAGCAAGAACGACAGGCCGCGATGGCCAACACTTCCCGGCTCGGTACGTGCCAGCACAAAGCACCAGTCCGACTCATGAGCCAGTGAGGTCCAGACCTTTTGCCCGCTGATCAACCATTGCCCGCGGTCTTCATCGAAGCTGGCGCGGGTCTTTATATTGGCCAGGTCCGACCCGGCACCCGGTTCGGAGTAGCCCTGACACCAAAAGTGCTGGCCCGCCAGTATCGGCGGCAAAAAACGTTGCTGCTGTTCCTGGCTGCCAAAGGCCGCAATCGTCGGCCCTACCAGCCCTTCGCCGATATGGCCCATACGTCCCGGACCACCCGCCCTTGCGTACTCTTCGAAAAAGATCACTTGCTGGCTGATGCTCAAGCCACGGCCGCCATGCTCGGTGGCCCAGCCAGCACCCACCCAGTGGCCTTGGGCCAAGACCTGTTCCCAGCGCTTGCGCAACCCTGGAGCAAAGTCCTCATCCCCCGGGCCACCGCGAAAGCGCAAAGCTGCAAAGTCACCGCTCAGGTGCTGCTGCATCCACTGCGCAACCTGTTGGCGAAACTGCTCATCTGCTGCGCTAAAACCGATATTCATGTGCACTCTCCGAAAATCTGCCGGGCCAATTGCTCGCGATGAAACGCCGGGGGGCCGAGCATCTGCTCACTGGCCCGGGCTCGCTTGAAATACAGATGCGGGTCGTATTCCCAGGTAAAACCCACGCCACCGTGCAACTGGATGGACTCGGCGGCACACAGGAAAAAGCCTTCGCTGGCAAAAATTTTCGCAGTGGCCGCGGCTTCCCCAAGTTGCTCACGGATACCCGGATCACCATCGATATTCAGGCACTCGGCGGCAATGCAGGCAGCGTAGTAACTGGCCGAGCGCGCGCATTCGATGGCCAGCATCAAATCGGCACAGCGGTGCTTGATGGCCTGGAAACTGGCGATAGTGCGACCAAATTGTTCGCGGCCGCTGATATAGGCCAGAGTGATGTCCAGCGACTGCTGTGCGCCACCGGTCTGCTCGGCCGCCAGGCCAACACAGGCTATCTGCAGCACATCGCGCAGCATCGGCCAGCCTTGCCCGGGTTCGCTGAGCAACTGATCGTCGTGGACGACTACATCGTTCAGGGTGATGGTAGCCAGGCGGCGGGTCTGATCCAGTGTCGGTTGCCACTGGCAAACAATCCCGGGAGTATCGGCAGGCAGTGCAAACAGGCGGATACCGGCTTCGCCGACGCTGCCCGGCGTGCGTGCGGCAATGATCAACAGCTGGCAATCGCTACCATCGATCACATAGTGATACTCGCCATTGAGGCGATAACCCCCCGCATGGCTCTGCGCATACACCTGCACGCCGCTGTCGTCCCAGCGAGGCGCGCTGGTGTAGGCGAGGCTGGCGCGAATCTCACCGGCGGCAATCAACGGCAGCCAGCGTTCCTTGAGTGCTTCATTGCGACTGAGCAGCAGGGCAGGGGTGGCCAGGCAGCAGGTTGCAAAAAATGGTGTGGGCAGCAGGCAGCGCCCGAGCTGTTCCTGGAGCAGACTAACTTCGACAAAGCCCAGGCCAAGACCTCCATAGGCCTCGGGGATCGCCAGTGCGGGCCAATACAGCTCCCTGGCCATTCGCGCCCAGGTAGCGGTGTCGTACCCCTGATCGCTGGTCATGGCCGTGCGCACCGCAGCGGAGCTGGCCACTTGGTTCAAAAAACGTTCGGCGGATGCCTGAATCATTCGCTGTTCGTCTGTCAGGGCAAGCTCCATATGGGCCTCGTCGTAAAAATACGGATCAAGGCGCCAGCATGAAAGCGCGCAGCACGGGTGCAATCCCTGAGCCGGACTAGTCCGTTTGAGGGCTCGGCATCACACGTCGGAATCCCAGACTACCGTGATATTCCCGGAATACTTGCCTTGCTCGGACAACATCTGCAGGACATGCTGCCTTTGTATTTCAAAATGCAGCATGGATGGCTTGTTATCGACATAGTGCGTGGACTTGAACAGCAGTCCAGTTGAAGCCCTCAGGGGTTCTCGAGAAACCGAGGAGTCATCATCATTGCCGATGCCATTGGGCATGCTGACCAGAACATCGACTGGAACTGCGTGGCCGCTGCTGGTATTGCTGATTGCGCAGGTATCGCCTACCAACCGGTCACAGGCCAGTTGCATCTTGAAACGTGAGCTGGCAGAAATCATGAAAGGCTGATCCCGAAAAAGTTTCTCGGGCGTGCGGCCATTTTGCATCCATTCTTGCCAACTACCCTTGGGTGTCAGTTCTACTTTATTGCCGCCGGGTGGAGTATCCACTTTAAGGGTGTGCTGGACATTAAGCAGGAATTTGATCGTGAGTATATTGTCGCTGGGGAGCATATTGTCTCCCATGTCAATGTCTTGGTAAGGCCCCACGGTATAGTTGATTTCACCATTATAATCACCCGATGACATTCCGAGTGGGTTGGGCGTCTTCATTTCATAAGAGAAGTCCAGGGTTCGATAAGTGAAGTTGGGGATGTCGTACAGTGCTGCTCTACTACAGGTTGCTCCGGAAACAGGTGTTGTCCAGTAGATCGGGATTCCGAACCAGTTAGCGACGAATGTCGTCGCACCAATGCAGGTGCCAGCCCCCCGCCATAAATAACCGCCCACCCATAATTTATTGAGACCATCCGACCAGCTGCTTGCATTGGGTACCAAGGTATGGATGTTCTGTGGTTCGATAGATGTATATGTTCCAATGCCGGTGATACGAACCTGTAACTCTTCAGTTTCCAGCGTTTGAGCATGGGTGACAATCAGAGTACGCCAATCACTGTTTGCCCGAATCATCATGCCTTGCCTGGGATCTGGGTTGTTGGCAATTATCCGACTGGAGTTGCGAAAGGAAATAGGGGCGGAAATGCTGATAATGCCTTTATTGATGCAGGTTTGAGGCACGTAGCTGCAGTAGTGGCTATTGCTGGGTGTTTTGTTTGTGAATGTATTTCGGTGTGGAAGTGCCGGGTCGGGCTTGAACTCGGCCCGCACATTGACGTTCGCAGCATATACAGGCTCAAGAAGGCCAGGTATCAATACAAAGATGGCCAATACACAAGTTTGCCAATATATTGAGAATGGTACGTTATTCAAACGTGTGGGGTTGTGGTCAATGACAGAGGCCCTGGAGGGTTTAATCTTCATGCTATTACCTGGGTGCTGTTTATTGAGCTGCAGAAGGCGTCGGCCCATCAAACATGATTTGGACACTGCCAAAGTATGCCCCTGGCTTAAAACCTGTTTCAGGCTTGATCGCCTCGATTCGTAAGGGAACCCTGTAACCCGTTTTGGCTTCGTTGTCGGGCACGACCACTGTGTCGGTCAGCGCAAGTTCGTGGCCATTGAACTTGATCCGCAGGCTGATCAGATCCCGTCCGTTGGACAGCATTGATTCATGGCCCAGGCGTGCGGTAATGGCGCCACTGCGACTGCGTACATCGAATGATGCCTGCAGGGGCTCCAGATACCCGCGGGCAAGGTTCCACTTCATTATTTGTGTGCGCTCAAGAAACTGCGACTCCACGGGCAATATATAGAAGTCCGGGGTCGGAATAGTGACACTCACTTCAAAGATGTGTTCTTCGCGCGCTGCAAACCCCGCTTGCATCCAGAGTGCCAGGCTTGCCGCGACAGTCAGGCATGAGATTTTGCACGCAGATAGATGCATCAGCCTTTAACCTCCATGGGTTTATTGTTACTGCCCTCAATCAGGATAAAGCGATAATGACGGCCAACTTTTTTGGTAAAGCTGAACAGGCGACCCGGCAAGATATGGTTTTTGGTAACGGGCTCGCACTCCAGCGGGTTCTGGACGGAGCAGTCTTTGAATTCATCAAGCAGCATGATGGTATTGCCGTTGTTTTTGACTGAGTACTGTTGTGCGGTGTCGTTTATCTGGGTATCAAAACCGGCGTTTTCAGGGCGTACAAAAAAGAAGGTGCCATAGCCTGCGAGCACGTTGATCCCGGCCGACAGGGTCTTTTTATAGGCGTCGGTTTCTTCGGTGGAAAGGGCAAATTCATCTTCTTTTTCCGGCACGACCGGCACAAAACGCACGCGAAAGTACCGCTCTTGGTCTCGTATCCCCTTGAACAGCAGGCGGGTGCCCTGGGTGCCGCTGGCAGGGATTATCAGCCGTGCCGGGCTGGCGATCAGGCCATCACGCATGGCTGCATTGCCTTGGGTTTTCAGTGGTACTTCTTCTGAAGTGCCGTCGGCTTTGTAGACTATCTCCAGTATGGAAACGCGAACAAAGGCGGTGCTGCCGCCGCCGTTATACACCCGCTTCAAATAGGTGCTTTTATCGCCATCCATATAGTCAAAGACGGTTCCAACGTTGATACTGGGGCCCGCGATGGCACTCAATGAGATAACCCATAGACTGAGTATGGCACTTGCAAGTTTCATGGTAAGTTCCTGTTTTCTCTATTGACTACCCGGGAGCCTTAAACTTCTGAATCCCAGATGATGGTCACATTTCCTTTATAGGTGCCTGCCTGGTCGAGCATTTCATTCACGTATTTCTTTTCGATTTCGAAGTGCAGTACCCCGGTTTTTCCATCCACATATCGGCTGGGCTGGAACAGTTCAGTACCCTGGCCGCTTGTAAGCAAGGGCTTACGGGTGATCGAAGCGCCGTTTGAATCGGTAATGCCGCCGGGCAGACTGACAAATATATTGATCGGCACGTTGTGGCTCACGTTGTTGCTGAGTGCGCAGGTGTCGCCCATGACTCTTTCGCAGCTCAACAGCATCTTGAAACGTGAACTGGCGGAAACACTAAAGGATTGGTCGCTGGCAAGTGTTTCCGGTACTCGAGCTATGAGCAACCATTGGTACCAGCCGCCTTTGGGAACCAGCTCGACCCTATTACCGCCCGGGGGGATATCAACTTTTAAGGTGTGCTGAACGTTCAGGTTAAAATTGAGATTCAGCACGGAGCTGTTAGGGATCAACAAATCACCCATGTCGAAATCCTGGTAAGGCCCTATTGTGTAAGCCAAGTTTCCGGAATAGTCACCTGCTGACATGCCTAATGGATCAGGTGTATTTAATTCGTAGGCGAAGTCCAAAGAGTGGTATGCCAACTTTGGGATGTTGTAAAGTGCCTTTTTGGCACAGATTACATCGGCCTCCGGTGCTCCCCAAAAGAACCAAAAATTTCCACCGGTGTAGAGGGGCGTCGATTTTCTGGTGCAGGGTGACGGCGGTATCGACCAGTTACTTCCGGACCACAGTTTGTTATGCCCGTCTCCCCAGCTTGTCGCACCAGGAACCAGGGTGTGTACGGTGTCGGGGTCAATGCTCAGTACTGTACCAAAACCGGTTATACGGATCTTCACTTCCTCTGTTTCCAGAGTCTGGTTGTGCCTGACGGTTAATGTCCGCCATGCTCCCGGGATTGTCACCATCGCACCTTGACGCGGATCTGTGTGATTGGCTACTACAGGCACCGCAGACCTGAAAACTACGGGGGCGGCGATGCCGAACACGCCTTTGGAAGCGCAGTCAGCAGGGTTGTAATAGCAATATTGACCGGTATTCGGTGTTTTATTCGTAAATACATTGCGATTGGGAAAGGCGGGGTCAGGTTTGAACTCTGCATTTATTGTTATCTCTACCCCGTGAGTATTGGGCGGGGCAACAAGGCCACAAACAAAAATCAATACAATACCGGCAGCGGTTTTTGCCATCCGATTTAGCCTGCGGCTTTGTACCAGACTCAATAAACACTTTACGTTGAAGTCCGCTAGATTGTTCCGCTTCATCCTGCTGCCTCAACATTATTAGCCGATTCAGCCAACGTGTCGGGATGGCAACGCAGGTCGCCGATTTCCAGCACATTGTTTTGCAACAGGGTTTTGTTTATCTCGATACGGAACTGGCAGAGCAATGTTTCATCCTTGCGTACTTCCAGAGTGGGGGTGCCGGCGTTCATTTCCATTGAGAAGAAACCGTCTACTTCGCTGATGCCGCGGCTGGTGGGGTTGATGATGTGATGACCCTTGAGCGGGTTGCCGTCCGCGTCAATCAAGCGGCCAAGCACGGTGACGGTATTCACCACGTTGATCTTGCGATAGCCCACGCCGCCTTTATTCAGGTGATAACGGGCGCGAGGTGGCTGGATCGCAGCGGCGGGCACGTGGTTGCCCTGAAAGTCGAAACTGACTGAGCTGCTCTCGTACGCGGTGAGGGGAATATAGTTGCGGCCGGGGCGCAGCATGGTGCTGCCACCGCTGAGGTCATCGGCACGCAAGGCAATGTTGGCGATATCGGACTCGACGTCGACGATCATTCCGGCCCCGCGCCCGGAGGGCTCACTGCTCATGGCCATGGTCAAGCCGCTCAGGGCGATGGTGCTGTCCAGGTTAAGGCCACCGCTCAGGTAGCCGTTATAAGACGAGCGTTGTACAAAGGTATCGGCGCTGAGGCTGTCGGTCAGGAAGGTGGCCCGGCCATTGACGCCCACTCCGTAGGTATCGGTACTTGCGGTGGCAGCCACGCTTTGCAGGACGTGGCCTTCGATATTTTTGCTGTAACTGAGGGAGGCATTGTTGTCACGCTCACCGTCCCGGCCGGTGCGTGACCCCAGGCTGGCTGACCAGCGTTCACCCGGGCCGCCGAGGGCCAGGCTGATGCTCAGGTCGACCCCGCGATTGCGCTTGTTGCCGGAACTGAGGCTGCCGGGTCGATCAAAGACCGATAAACGCCAGTTACCGTCGCTGCCAAACAGGTGCGTGGGTTGCGCCCAGCCCACGTCCAGGCCGTAGCCGCGGCTATAGCCATTGCTGTGGGAGAGGCGGGCACTCAAGGTGCTTTGCAGGCCGAAGCGATGGTTCAGGGACAGGGCGGTAGTGCTGGTCTGGCCCACATAGCTGGACTTTGTGCGCAGGCGCGTGCCGTCCGGCAGGGTTTCGTAGGTGTTACGGGTGTCGAGCCAGCTGCGGTTGTGGTTGAACACGACATTGCCGAGGCCGTAGTGGTATTGGCCGTTAAGGTCGACACCGGTGCCGTAGCTTTGAGTCTTGTAAAGATTGGCATAAAAGGTGAGATTGCTGGCCAGCGTCCAGTCAATGGCGGTGCCCCATTGCATCCTGTTTTTTACCTGGCGCGCAGACAGACCCAGGATGGCACGCGGGTGCAGCAGGTAATTGAGCGAGGCGCCGGCGGTCATGTCGCCGGTGGCCTGGTCGTCCCAGTTGCTCAGCAGTTTGCTTTCGCGTCCGGCGAACAGGTTATAGCGCCATGGGTCGTCGTAGTTGCGCCAGTTGGACGGTTTATAGATCAGCTCCGAAGACGTGCTGCTAACTCGGCCGTCTTCGACCAGGCGAACCTCGACTTCGTAAATACCGCTGGGCAAGGGGCGGGTATCGAGGCTCTGCAAACCGGCGGCAACCAGTTGGGAATTGATCAACAGGCCGTTGCGGTAGATTTGTGCCGTTGCCGGACGACTGGCGGTGACATACACCGGGTATACGCCGGGTTTGGCTTGATCGATGACCAGGCTGTCGGAACTGCCATACATGATGCCCACTGTGGTATCGGGGCTGGCGCCAAAAGTGCGAATTTGCCGGGTCAAACCTTCGGAGCCTGGAGTGAAATAGCCCAGGCGCAGAAATGTACCTTCCAGTTCACGCTGGGTGTGGGCTTCATAGACAGCATGTTTGAGCTGACTTTGGTCCGGACCATCCATGCGTGTGAGTTGCAGGTTGAGCGTTTGGCTCCAGTGGCCGATGCTGCCGCTGGCCTCCAGGCCATAACGACCGTCAACTTGCTCTCGCTGGCCGGCGGTGAGGTTTAGCTGATTGCGCACAATCAAACCGCCGCTGCCGCCGCTGGGCAGTTCGTGATAGCGGCTCTTCTGATAATCCTGTTCCGCCCTGGCGGTCAGCAACGAGACCATGGAGTTTTCCAGGTTGTAATGAACCGCCATTAACTGTTCGGGGCATTTGCCAGTGCAGGCTCCCAGTTGCACTCCTTGCTGGAGAAACTCCGACCAGGTGTCGCGCTCACTGGCCGGAATCTGGCTGGCGTTGAAGTCGGTGAACTCAAGGAGGGTCAGACGATCATCGCGGGTCAGTACGACCATGGCTTCACCCACCAGTTGCGAGTTGCGCTCGACCTGAACGGCCAGCGGTACATCGAAAAGGTGCTCTTCGAAGTCAGCCGGCAAGCCTTTGGCCTGGGCAAGCAAACTTCGGGGTGTACTGACTTCTGCGGCTGCCATTGATGCTGCAGGGAACAACAAGGCCAGCGTCACCGCGATGCGAGTCATCGGGAACATAAACGCAATACTCTAATAACGGACAGTCAATCCAGAAGAGGCGCCCGGTCGAAAACCGACCGGGCGCGGGTATCGCCAGATGAATCAACGGTGTTGGCAGATCAGGGGGTGGGTGGCGTGCTGTCGAACATCACGGTAAATGCGGTACTGAAATTGCCAGAGGCACCTGTTGGTATGGCGCCAGCAGATACCTCCAGCTCTGCAGTACCGCCTGCGGCGGAGGCGGGGGCGGTTGCCACCTCCAGGGCTGCAGCCGTAAGGGTCACACCGTTGAATTTGGTGGTCAGAGGGATGTT
Source organism: Pseudomonas sp. TWR1-1-3 (assembly GCF_049896805.1). Taxonomy (NCBI): domain Bacteria; kingdom Pseudomonadati; phylum Pseudomonadota; class Gammaproteobacteria; order Pseudomonadales; family Pseudomonadaceae; genus Pseudomonas; species Pseudomonas sp. TWR1-1-3. Next base: position 354,699 of record NZ_JAFCUZ010000001.1, read on the forward strand.
GTGCGCGGTGTTACCGTTGAACAGCGCCCGTGGCCCGCCATCGATATACGCGCGCAATGCACCGCCTGTGCTCTTGTAGGTGAAGTTTTCACGAAGGCTGTTGATTTTGTTTTGGCCGATGTCATAGCCCATTACTTCAGCCTGACCGAAGGTCGGGCTAGAGGCTTGTGCATAGAAAGCAGTGCTTGGAACAGTGGCGCTGATATTAATCTGGGTACTTGTACTGTCGGCAGCCCATGCACTGGAAACACCGAACACCATTACTGCCGCAGCAACCAGAGCGGTTTTGTTTATTAACATTTTGTTTACCTGTTGTATAATAGGTGTAAAGGAACATGCATTTGTGGAAACAGAGTGTTTTCCAATCGGCCGAGGATGATTAAGTTTGAATTCCGTCCAGATATCTGGCGTTTGTCATCAGGCTGGAATGGGCTTTCGACCCCCGGCTGGTCAAGCTGGATCAGAATATTAGAATTTCAGGATGGTTAAAGTAGCCAAGTGCGAACGTTTAAGTGGCTTTGGTCTTGCGATCTTGCGGCTTTCTTCCTTTGATAGTTGAGTGAATAATCCTGCTTGTATGAGTTCCTCCTGTAAGTGCAGGCTATGGCAACAAGTTGTATTGTTTGAGCTTTGTTATTTTCTGCTGGGGCGGCTGATCTGTTTTTATAAGAGAGTGCTGTGTTGTTTGAGTGAAATATCCAAGTGAAACGTAAGTTCATTAGTTCTTATGGCGTAGGGTGTGATTAATTAATGATGATTGATCGCTGCCGCGGTCATTTACTTGTGGCTATAAGGGCGTGCGCCTGTGGCTCTGTGTCTTATGTTTAGTCTCAACGGACGATGATCCGCCTCGCGCGCCTTCCCATACTGCTCCCATGGTTTTTTTGCCAATCCAGGAGCACATGTGAACAGCGCAGCCCATACCGCATTTCAGACCAGTATCGACGCGGGCGTCGCTGAACTGGTGATCGACCGGCCACCGGTCAATGCCCTCGACAGCCAGGAATGGCTCGATCTGGCACGTACTCTCGAAGCATTGGGACAAGACCCGCAAGTGCGAGTCATCGTGATCCGCTCCGAGGGCCGTGGCTTCTGCGCCGGGGTCGATATCAAGGAACTGGACGCCCACCCCGAACGTATCGTGACCGTCAATGCCGGCAACTACGCCACCTTCAAGGCCATTCACCGCAATCCGGTGCCGGTGATTGTTGCCGTGCATGGCTATGTGCTGGGTGGCGGGATCGGTATTACCGGCGCTGCCGATATTGTCGTTGCCTCCGATTGCGCCAGTTTTGCCTTACCCGAAGTGGATCGCGGCGCCATGGGCGGCGGGGCGCATTTGCAGCGTCTGTTCCCGGTGCAGAAAGTCCGTTATCTGTTTTTGACCGGCGACAAGATCAGTGCCGTTGACGCCCAGCAATACGGCTTTATCGAGCGCGTGGTGCCCCTTGAGCAATTGCGTGAAACCGCGCTGCAAATTGCCCGCAAGATCGCCAGCAAAAGCCCGGACATGATCCGCATCGCCAAGGAGGCCCTGAACGGTATCGAAGACGGCAACCTGGAAGACAAATACCGCTGGGAACAGGGGTTCACGCTGCAGGCCTACAACAGCACGGACTCCGCCGAAACCCGCCGCGCATTCGTTGAAAAACGCGACGCCAACTTCTGAGGAGCTGACGATGGATCTGACCTACTCCCCCAAACAAAAGGCCTTTCGCCAGGAGGTGCGCCAATGGCTGGCGGACAACCTGCCGACCACGCCGCTGGCCAGCTACGATACCCGCGAGGGCTTCGAGCAACACCGCCAGTGGGAAGCCAAATTATTCGAAAACCGTCTGTCGATGGTCATGTGGCCCACCGAGCTGGGCGGGCGCGGCTGCGACCTGATCGAGTGGCTGATTTTCGAAGAGGAATATTACGGCGCCGGCGGGCCGATGCGGGTCAATCAGAACGGCCAGCTGTTGCTCGGCCCGACGCTGATGGAGTTCGGCACCGAGGCGCAAAAACTGCGTTTCCTGCCGCGCATGGCCGCCAGTACCGACATGTGGGCCCAGGGCTGGTCCGAACCGAACGCAGGTTCCGACATGGCCGCTATCACCAGCAAGGCCACCCGCGATGGCGACAGCTACGTGCTCAACGGCCAGAAAACCTGGTCCACACGAGCGATTTTTGCCGACTGGCTGTTCGGCCTGTTCCGTAGCGATCCGTCGTCCAGCCGCCATCACGGGCTGTCCTTCGTGATGGTGCCGCTCAATGCACCGGGTGTCACCGTACGCCCGATCAAGGCCCTGAACGGCAAGGATGCGTTTGCCGAAGTGTTCTTTGATGACGTGCGCATCCCGCTGGAAAACCGTATTGGCGATGAAGGCCAGGGCTGGCATGTGGCAATGGCCACTGCCGGCTTCGAGCGAGGTCTGCTGCTGCGTTCCCCGGCCCGTTTTCAATACACGGCGCGCAAATTGGTGGAGCTGTACCAGGCCAACCGCGCCAGCGCCGATCGTGATCCTAGCCTTGGCGAGGCGGTGTGCAAGGCCTGGTCGGACGCCCAGGCTTACGCCCTGTCTGCGTACCACACCGTGGGCCGCCTGAGCCGCGGGGCACAGATTGGCGCCGAGTCGAGCACCAACAAAATATTCTGGTCGGAGCTGGATCTGCGCATGCACGAAACCGCCATGCGCATTCTCGGCGCCAGTGGCGAGCTGACCGGTCAATCGGTGGGCGGCTACAGCTGGCTGGACGGCTTTTTGTTCGCCCAGGCCGGGCCCATTTACGCCGGCACCAACGAGATCCAGCGCAACATTATCGCCGAGCGCATGCTCGGCCTGCCGAAGTGAGGCCGGGCATGGACTTTACCTTTACCGAAGACCAGATCTCTTTTCGCGAGGCCATCAGCCGTTTTCTGATGACCGAAGCGGCCCCCGAAATGCTCCGTGAAATCTGGGAAACCGATGTCGGTCGCTCCCCGGATTTGCGTAACAAGATCGCCGAGCAGGGCCTGACCGCATTGTCGATCCCCGAGGCTTTCGGTGGCCTGGGCATGGACGATGTGGCCTGGGCCCTGATGACCCAGGAACTGGGTTACTACGCCATTCCTGATTCCCTGGGTGATACCGCTTATGTGGCCAGTGCGCTGATCGCCGGGCTGGATGACGGCGTAGCCCGTCGCGGCGAATGGCTGGAACGCATTGCCGACGGCAGTTTGCGGGTGGCCATCGGGCACCCGGTCAATCCGCTGGTGGCCGATGCCGCCCACGCTGACTTACTGCTGCTGGCCCATGGCGATGAAGTCCACGCCGTGCCGCGTAGCCAGGTGGATGTGCAAAATCACGCCAGTATCGATGCCTCTCGGCGCCTGGCGCAGGTCAGTTGGCAACCCGGCGCAGCCACCCTGGTGGCGCAGGGCGAACAGGGCCGCCAGCTGTGGGCGCAAACCCTTGATCGTGGCGCGCTGTCGGTGGCCGGGCAGTTGCTCGGGCTGGCTCAGCGCATGCTGGATTTATCGGTGGACTACGCCGCGCAGCGTAAACAATTCGGTAAGCCCATCGGCAGTTTTCAGGCAGTCAAGCATCATCTGGCCGACGTGGCTACTGCGCTGGAGTTCGCCAAACCGGTGCTGTACCGCGCCGCTTACGCCCTGGCACACAATGAACCGAATGCCGCCGTGTGGGTGTCCCAGGCGCGCCTGGCCAGTTGCGAAGCCAGCTGGCTGGCGGCCCGCCACGGCATCCAGGTGCATGGGGCGATGGGTTACACCTGGGAAGTCGACCTGCAAATGTTCATGAAGCGCGCCTGGGCACTGGACAGTGCCTGGGGCGACCGTGCGCTGCACAAGGCCCGTGTGGCCGAATATGTATTGAGTGGCGCGGCGCCTCTGGGCTGCGGTCACACCTTCGAGGATTGACCGATGCCTGAAGCCTATATTGTTGATGCATTGCGCAGCCCCACCGGCAAGCGCAAGGGCGGCCTGGCCCACGTCCATGCCATCGATCTCGGCGCCCATGTGCTCAAAGCACTGGTAGAGCGCAACGCAATTCCGGCCGACGAATATGACGACGTGATTTTTGGGTGTGTCGACACCATCGGCTCCCAGGCCGGTGATATCGCCCGCACCAGCTGGCTGGCCGCCGGTTTGCCGCTGAACGTGCCGGGCACCACCATCGATCGCCAGTGCGGTTCGTCACAACAGGCGCTGCACTTCGCCGCGCAGGCGGTGATGAGTGGCACCCAGGATGTGATTGCCGTGGGTGGTGTGCAAACCATGACCCAGATCCCTATTTCCTCGGCGATGCTGGCCGGGCAGCCACTGGGCTTTGCCGACCCGTTCTCCGGCAGTAAGGGCTGGCAAGCGCGCTTTGGCAAACAGCCGGTCAACCAGTTCTACGCCGCTCAGCGTATCGCCGACCACTGGAACATCAGCCGCCAGGACATGGAAGCCTATGCCCTGGAGAGCCATCGCCGGGCGCTGGAGGCCATGGCCGCGGGCCGTTTCGTCAACGAAATCGTGCCCTGCGAAGGGGTATGGGACGATGAAACACCACGCCAAACCAGCCTGGCCAAAATGGCCGAACTGGAGCCGGTGTTTGCCGAGTTTGCGTCAATCACCGCTGCGGTATCCAGCCAGACCTGCGATGCCTCGGCTGCCTTGCTGGTGGTCTCCGAGGCGGCGCTCAAACGCTACAACCTCACCCCTCGGGCGCGGATCCATCACCTGTCGGTGCTGGGCGACGACCCGATCTGGCACCTCAGGGCCCCGATTGCCGCCACCCGTGCCGCGCTGAAAAAGGCTGGCATGGGCATGCAGGACATTGACCTTGTTGAAATCAACGAAGCCTTCGCCTCGGTGGTGATGGCCTGGGCCAAGGAGCTGGATTTCGACCCGGCCAGGACCAACGCCAACGGCGGTGCAATTGCTCTCGGCCATCCGTTGGGGGCAAGCGGTGCACGGTTGATGACCGGCCTGCTCAACCAGCTTGAGCAAAGCGGTGGCCGCTACGGTTTGCAGACCATGTGCGAAGGCGGCGGTCAAGCCAACGTGACGATTATTGAACGCCTCTAGGAGCAACGACATGGCAATTTGTGCAGAACGTACCGTCATCATTACCGGCGCGGGCGGCGGTTTGGGCCGCGCTTACGCGCTGGCGTTCGCCGGGCAGGGCGCCAATGTGGTGGTCAACGATATTCGTCGCGAAGCCGCCGAAGAGGTCGTGGCAGAAATCCTCCAGGCCGGTGGGCAGGCCATTGCCAATGCCGATGACATCACTACCCTGGCCACGGCACAGCACATCGTCGACGCCGCCCTGGCCGCGTTTGGCGAAGTGCATGTGCTGGTCAACAACGCCGGAATCCTGCGTGACCGCATGTTTATCAGCCTCGCTGAAGAGGACTGGGATGCGGTCATGCGTGTGCATCTCAAGGGGCATTTTTGCCTGGCCAATATCCTTGGCAAGCGCTGGCGCGACCTGGCCAAGGCCGGCCGGCCGGTGGCGGCACGGATCATCAACACCAGTTCCGGCGCGGGCCTGCAGGGGTCGGTGGGGCAGTCCAACTACAGCGCAGCCAAAGGCGGGATTGCCGCGCTGACCCTGGTGCAGGCAGCCGAGCTGGGGCGCTACGGCGTGACGGCCAATGCCCTGGCGCCGGCGGCGCGGACCTCGATGACCGAAAGCGCGATGCCGGACATGGTGAAAAAACCTGAAGACGGTGGCTTTGATTCATGGGCACCGGAAAACGTCGCGCCGCTGGTGGTATGGCTGGGCAGCGAACTGTCGGGGGATGTTACCGGGCAGATCATCGAAAGCCAGGGTGGGCGATTGTCCCTGGGCGATGGCTGGCGCACCGGGGTGACCCGCGACAAGGGCGCGCAATGGCAACCCGAAGAAGTGGGGGTTGCCCTGGGCCAGATTCTGGCCGAAGCGCCTGCACCGCAGCGGGTGTGGGGTAGCTGATACCGCTGGCCCTCACCCCAACCCCTCCCTTTGGAAGAGGGCCAGGGTGAGGGGCTTTTGATTTGCCGCTTAACAAGAGAATTCAACCATGAGACAAGCACCTCCCTATGTCCCCGGCCACCAGTTACTGGCTGGCAAGTCGATTTTGATCACTGCCGCAGCCGGCGCCGGTATCGGTTATGCCGCGGCCAAACGCTGCGCGGAAGAGGGCTGTCGCGCCCTGATGATTTCCGATATCCACCCGCGTCGTCTCGATGAGGCAGTCGAGCGGCTAAAGGCCGAAACCGGCTTGCAGGCGGTCTACGGGCAGCTGTGCAACGTCACCGTCGAAGCCGACGTGCAAGCCCTGGTCGCCGCCGCTGAGGATGCGCTGGGCGGTGTCGATGTGCTGATCAACAACGCCGGGCTTGGCGGTCAGGTACGCCTGACCGAAATGACCGATGAGCAGTGGTCGTCGGTACTGGATATCACCCTGACCGGCACCATGCGCATGACTCGCGCCATGCTCCCGCATATGGAGCGTCGTGGTGCCGGGGCCATCGTCAACAACGCCTCGGTACTGGGCTGGCGCGCGCAAAAGGAGCAGGCCCACTACGCTGCGGCCAAGGCCGGGGTCATGGCCCTGACCCGCTGCAGCGCCCTGGAAGCCGCCGAAAACGGCGTGCGGATCAACGCTGTGGCGCCGTCGATCGCCCTGCACGACTTTCTGAAAAAAGCCGCCAGCAGCGAATTGCTCGACCAGCTCACCAGCCGCGAAGCCTTTGGCCGCGCCGCCGAAGTGTGGGAAGTGGCCAATGTCATGGTGTTTCTGGCCAGTGACTATGCCTCGTACATGGTCGGCGAAGTGCTGCCCGTCAGCTCGCAACAAGCGTGAGGAACAGAGCATGAGCACAGTTTTCAGCAGCACCGGGCAGTTGCTGGCGGCCGAGGGCATGGATCTGGGGCGCACAGACTGGCTGCTGCTGACCCAGGAACGGATCAACCTGTTTGCCGAAGCCACGGGCGATCACCAGTGGATCCATGTCGACCCTCAGCGCGCCGCCACCGGGCCATTTGGCGCCTGCATCGCTCATGGTTACCTGACCCTGGCCCTGGCCAATCTGTTTATGCCGCAACTGATGCAGTTCGAGAACCTGGCCATGGGCGTCAACTACGGCAGTGACCGGCTGCGCTTCCCTGCGCCGGTCAAGGTCGGTTCGCGGATTCGCGGCCATGGCCAGTTGGTGCGGGTCGAGATGCAGGGCCAGGCCGTGCAGGCTGTAGTGCGCATGAGCGTCGAAATCGAGGGCAGCGAACGCCCCGGCTGCGTGGTGGACACCATCAGCCGCTACACCTTCAACCCCCTTGAACAGTGAGCCTTGAACATGAATTTGAATGACGTTGTGATCGTATCCACCGCCCGCACTGCCTTGACCAAATCCTTTCGTGGCTCGTTCAACGATACCGAGGCGCCTGTGCTGGGCGGTCACGTGGTGCGTGCCGTGGTCGAGCGCGCAGGTATCGAGCCGGGTTCGGTGGAAGACGTGATCATGGGTGCCGCCGCCCAGCAGGGCACTCAGAGTTACAACATCGGCCGCCTGTGTGCGTACACCGGCGGTTTGCCCGATACTGTGCCGGGCATGGCGCTCGATCGCATGTGCGCCTCGGGCCTGATGAGTATCGGCGTGGCGGCCAATGGCATCATGGCCGGCGAAATGAAGATTGCCGTGGCCGGTGGCGTGGAGTCATTGTCGCTGACCCAGAACAAGTACAAAAACACCTACCGCGCCCAGTCCGAGGCCGTGCTTGAGTGCATGCCGACGGCTTATATTCCGATGCTCGAAACCGCGGAAATCGTGTCGCGGCGCTACAACATCAGCCGCGAGGTACAGGATCAGTATGCGTTGCAGAGCCAGCAACGTACTGCCGCCGCCCAGGCTGAGGGCCTGTTTGCCGATGAGATCGTGCCCTTGGCGGCGCGCAAGCTGTGCTTTGACAAGGAAGGCAAGCCCGCCGGTCATCAGGACGTGATCGCGGACCGTGACGAATGCAACCGTCCCTCCACCACCCTTGAAGACCTGTCGACCCTCAAACCGGTGTGGAAAGACGGCAAGTGGATTGAACAGGGTGAGTTCATCACGGCAGGCAACGCCTCGCAGTTTTCCGATGGGGCCGCTGCGGTATTGCTGATGAGCCGTGCCGAAGCCAGGCAGCGCGGTATCGAAGCGCTGGGCGTGTATCGCGGGATTGCCGTGAGTGGTTGTGCACCGGAGGAAATGGGCATTGGTCCGGTGTATGCGATTCCCAAGTTGCTCAAGCGTTTTGGCCTGACCGTTGCGGATATTGACCTCTGGGAGATCAACGAAGCGTTCGCCTGTCAGGTGGTGCATTGCCGTGACTTTCTGCAGATCCCCAATGACCGCCTGAACGTCAATGGCGGGGCGATAGCCATTGGTCATCCGTTCGGCATGTCGGGTGCACGGATGGTGGGTCACAGCCTGCTCGAAGGTCGCCGCCGTGGTGCGCGGTTTGTCGTGGTTGCCATGTGCATTGGCGGCGGGATGGGGGCGGCGGGGTTGTTTGAGCTGAGCTGAAGGCAGGGGGACAGTTTCTTTGTGGGAGCGGGCATGGAGCTTAAGGATTTAGTCGCGCGGATAGGTGCGTAAATGCAGGGAAGCAGTACAATTGCGCTTCTTTACCGGGCATGGACGCTGTTCGGCATCTGTTCACGAGTAGGCCCATGGTTTCCGCTAGTTACTCCCCCGCGCTGGTCCTGATTTCCCTGTGTGTGGCCATTCTGGCCTCTTATACCGCCCTTGACCTGAGTGGTCGCATCGCCACGGCGCGCGGCCGTACCCAGTACCTGTGGATTGCCGGCGGTGCACTGGCAATGGGCTTTGGCGTGTGGTCGATGCACTTTATCGGCATGCTCGCGTTGCAGTTGCCACTGGCGCTGGGCTACGACCTGGGGCTGACCCTGTGGTCATTGCTGGTTGCCATCCTGTCTTCGGGCTTTGCCTTGTGGCTGGTCAGCCAGCCGCGTTTGCCGGCGCTGCAGTTGTTGTTTGGCGCCCTGATCATGGGCGCGGGCATCAGCGCCATGCACTACAGCGGCATGGCCGCGTTGCGCATGCAGCCGGGCATCGATTACGACCCGGCACTGTTTGGCCTGTCGCTGGTGATTGCGGTGGGGGCCTCGGCGGCCGCGTTGTCGATCGCGTTTCGTCTGCGCCGGCAAACCCCTTACGTGCGGCTGATGCGCGGTGGTGCTGCGGTAATCATGGGGCTGGCGATTGTCGGCATGCATTACACCGGCATGGCTGCAGCCAATTTCCCCATCGGCAGTTTTTGCGGTGCCGCCATCGACGGTCTGAGCGGTAACGGCCTGGACAATCTGGTACTGGTGTCCAGCCTGGCGGTATTGGTCATCGCCTTGCTGACCTCTATTTTTGATGCCCGCCTCGATGCCCGTACAGCTGCGCTGGCGGACTCCCTGACCCTGGCCAACGAAGAGCTGACCCAACTGGCGCTGCACGACACCCTGACCGGGTTGCCCAACCGCATCCTGCTGGCTGACCGTATCGGTCAGGCGATGAGCAAGGTGGCGGAGCAGGGCGGCTGCTTCTCGCTGATGTTTATCGACCTCGATGGCTTCAAGCCGGTCAACGATGCCTTTGGTCATCATCTGGGCGACCGTTTGCTGCGCGAGGTGGCCTTGCGCCTGCGCGAGCAGTTGCGCAGCCAGGACACCCTGGCGCGTATTGGCGGCGACGAATTTGTGCTGCTGGTGCGTCTGCTGGAGCCTGATGACGCACCGCAAGTGGCAGCGCGGCAGGTGGGTCTGTTGTCCAGGGCGTTCCGGGTCGATGAGCATGAGCTGCTGATCTCCGCCAGTGTCGGTATCGCCCTGTACCCCGGCAATGGCCTGACCGCTGAAGAGCTGCTGATGAACGCCGATGCGGCGATGTATCACGCCAAGGGCGCGGGCAAAAATGGCTACAGCTTTTTCGACGCATCGATGAACACCAATGCCCGCAAGCAATTGCAGCTGCTGCAGGACTTGCGTCAGGCCCTGGAGCTGCAGCAGTTTCGCCTGCACTACCAGCCCAAGTTCGACGCCAGCAACAGCCGGCCGGTGGGGGCCGAAGCGCTGTTGCGCTGGGAGCATCCGCAGCAAGGGTTGCTGCTGCCGGAAAATTTTATCGACCTGGCGGAAAAAACCGGCCTGATCATCCCCATTGGTGACTGGGTGCTCAATGAAGCCTGCCGCCAGATGCGCATCTGGTTCGATCAGGGCTATAGCCACTGGCGTATTGCGGTCAACCTGTCGGCATTGCAGTTCTGCTATTCAGGGCTGGTTGACAGCGTGGTCGCGGCGCTCGAGCGTCATCGGTTACCGGCCAACAGCCTGACCCTGGAAATCACCGAAACCACCGCCATGAGCGATGCCGATGCGAGCATGGTGGTGTTGCAGCGGTTGTCGCAAATGGGCGTGGACCTGTCCATCGATGACTTTGGCACTGGCTATTCCAGCCTGATGTACCTCAAACGCCTGCCCGCCAATGAACTGAAAATCGACCGCGGTTTTGTGCGCGACCTGGAGCACGACAGCGACGATGCGGCGATTGTCTCGGCCATTGTCGCGCTGGGCCAGGCCCTGGGTTTGCGTATCGTCGCCGAAGGGGTGGAGACCGATACCCAGCAAAGTTTTTTAACCACGCTTGGCTGTGATGCCCTGCAAGGTTTTCTGCTGGGCGAGCCGCTGCCGGCGGAGCAATTCATGGCCGATATCCAAGGTGCCGAACCCGCCGGGCCGGGCAACAAAACAGCGACCTGACAAAACCGGGCCTTCGCGGTTATTCTGACAGCCAGATTTGGATCGGTGTAAGGGGAACACGTATTTATGGATAAAGTCATCGTGATCACCGGCGGCAGCCGCGGCATAGGCGCTGCCACGGCCTTGCTGGCTGCAAAGCAGGGTTATCGGATCTGCATCAACTACCTGACCGATGATGCTGCAGCCCATGAGGTGCTGGCGCAGGTTCGCGCCATGGGCGCCAAGGCCATTGCCGTGCGTGCCGATGTCAGCGACGAAGAGGAAATCATTCGCCTGTTTCTCGAAGTTGACGAACAGTTGGGGCCTGTCACCGCGCTGGTCAACAACGCCGGCACCGTGGGGCTCAAATCGCGAGTCGACGAGCTGACCGACCTGCGCATCATGCACACCCTGAAAACCAACGTGCTGGGGCCCATTCTGTGTGCCAAGCATGCCGTGCTGCGCATGTCGCCACGTTACGGCGGGCAGGGCGGTAATATCGTCAACGTGTCGTCGGTGGCGGCCCGCCTGGGTTCGCCCGGTGAATACGTCGATTACGCCGCCTCCAAGGGCGCGCTGGACACTTTCACCCTGGGGCTGTCCAAGGAACTGGCGGGCGAGGGGATCCGGGTCAACGCGGTGCGGCCGGGCTATATCTTCACCGATTTTCACGCCTTGAGCGGCGATCCGGGCCGGGTCAGCAAGCTTGAACCTATCATCCCCATGGGGCGTGGCGGGCGGCCGGAAGAAGTGGCCGAAGCCATTGTATGGCTGCTGTCGGACAAGGCGTCGTATACCACCGGCACCTTTCTCGACCTGGGCGGCGGGCGCTGAAGGTCGTGCTTTTGTGGGAGCGGGCTTGCTCGCGATGGCATCAGCGCGGTCAGGCTGAATAACCGCGCCGCCTGCATCGCGGGCAAGCCCGCTCCCACATGGCTTGCATTTATGCTTGATCCGACGATAATGCGACTTATTGCTATTTAAGTATGGTTATCTATCGTGTCGAGTCCTGTGGATCCCCAAAGGCTGCTGGCCAGTCTATATCACGACAATCACGCGTGGCTGCGCGGCTGGTTGTCGCGACAGGTACGATGCCCGCAGGATGCGGCCGATCTGGCCCAGGACACATTTTTGCGCGCTTGGGATGCCCGCCAACTGGAACGTATTCAGGAGCCTCGGGCTTACCTGAGTACCGTTGCCCGGCGCTTGCTCTGCTCACTGTGGCGGCGGCGCAAGCTTGAGCAAGCCTATCTCGACCAACTGGCCGAGCTGCCTCTGGCCTACGCACCTTCTGCAGAAGACATTGCCCTGGTCCGAGAGGCGATCGAAGCCATTGATTGCCTGCTCGAAGGGTTGCCATCGCGGGTCAAGCGCGCCTTTTTGCTCAATCGTCTTGAAGGTATGCCCCAGCAGGCCATTGCCGAGCAATTGGGCGTATCCCTGGCCACCGTTGAGCGCGACTTGCGCCGCGCTTTTGTTCATTGCCTGTCGCAAACGGCGGAGAGCCCATGAGTACAGCCAAGGTTGACCCGACCACCCGTGCCGCCATTGACTGGATGCTGCGCCTCGAGTCCGGGCAGGCCTGCCCGTCGGAGCGTCAGGTGTTCAAGGCGTGGCTGGCCGAAAACCCGGCACATCTGGCTGCGTGGCAGCGGGTCGCCGGGGTGCTCAAGGCTCCCGTAGCCGATCTGCAATCGGTTGAGCGGCGCAGCCCGGGGCAATTGCAGGCGGTACGTCGGGCGCTGCTGGCCGGTACATCACCATCGGGCAAAAAGACCCTGCAAGGCGGCCTGCTGCTGTTGGTGCTCGGCCTGGGTGCCGCGGGTCTGTTGGATCGCGTGACGCCCCTGACGGGGTTGACGGCCGATTACCAGACGGCCACCGGCGAGCGCAAAACCGTCGAACTGGCCGATGGCAGCCTGCTCACCCTCAACGCCCGCAGTGCGGTGGATATCGACTTCAATAGCGATCAGCGCCGGGTGCACCTGCGTGAAGGCGAGTTGCAGGTGGATGTGGCAGCCGACGCCCAGCGTCCTTTTGTGGTGAGCACTGCCCAGGGCCAGGTGCAAGCCCTTGGCACGCGCTTTATGGTGCGCCAGGGCAGCACTGAAAGCCTGGCCAGCGTGCAACAGCACAGCGTGCAGTTGCACACCCTGAGCGGTCAGCAACTCCACCTCGAAACCGGTCGGGCGGCGTCATTTACCGCCACCCGGATAGATCCGCAAACCCCGACATCCCGTAGCCAGCCCGACTGGCTCGCGGGCCGGGTCGAGCTGCACGACGAACCCCTGTCAGCCCTGGTCGAGGCGCTGCGGCCCTACCAGACCGGCATGCTGCGTATCAGCCCGGAAGCCGCGCGGGTGCGGGTATTCGGTGTATTCCCGCTGGACAACACCGCACACACCCTGAATACGCTGGCGCAAACCTTGCCGATCAAGATCACGCGCTATGGGCCGTGGCTGACCCTGATCGATGTGCGCCAGTAAAAACCAATGAATGCGAATTAATTGCAGATAAGGTGAGGGGAAAGGCTTTCTCGTTGGTCAAGGTTACAACTGCCTACCTTGCAACGAGAAAGGATGCCCCATGCCGTACGCCCATCCCAAAACCTGCCTGCTGGCGCTGGCCATCACCCTGAGCATTGGCGGTTACCCGCTGAGCGCGGTGGCCGAAACCCTGTCTGGCGAGCAAAATGCCACGCGTTTTTTTGACTTGCCTGCCGCGCCCCTGGGCGTGACCCTGAGCCGCATTGCCCGCGACAGCAACCTGACCCTGTCGGTGGCCCCGGCCTTGTTGCAGGGTAAAACCTCCGCGCCGGTCAATGGCATGTACACCCCGCAACAGGCCGCCGAACGCGCGCTGGCGGGCAGCGGGCTGGGCCTGGGCGTGACCGGTAGCGGTGCCTTGAGTGTCTACCCCAATGCCGGTGACGGGGTACTGAATCTGGGCGCAACCAACGTGTCTGCGCTTCTGGGTGAGGATGGTCGTGGCCATGTTGACGGCTTTGTCGCCACCCGTTCGGCCACCGCCACCAAGACCGACACACCGATCCTCGAGATTCCGCAAACCATCAACGTGGTCACTGCTGATCAGGTTGAAGTGCAGGGCGCCCACGATCTGACCCAGGCCCTGCGCTACACCCCGGGGCTGAGCACCAACGGCTATACCGACCGCAACACCATTGCCGATGAAATCACCAGCCGCGGTTTTGCCCCGACCCTGCTCTACCTTGATGGCGCCTATCTGCCTTCGGCGGGCAGCCTGGGCGGCACCCCGCAGATCGACCCCTACACCCTGGAGCGCATCGAAGTGCTCAAGGGGCCGTCCTCCGTTCTGTACGGGCAAAACCAGCCGGGGGGCATGATCAATATGGTGGCCAAGCGCCCGAGTACCGAGGCCAGGCATCAAATCAAGGTCGGCACCGGCAGCTTTGACCGTTACAACCTGGCCTTCGATACCACCGGCCCGCTGGATGAAGGCAAAACCCTGAGCTACCGGCTGATAGGCGTCGGCAACACCGGCAGCGAGCAAATCGACTACACCGAAGATTCCCGCATGCTGCTGGCGCCCAGCCTCACCTGGGCGCCGGATGAGCGCAATGAACTGACGGTCTACGCGCAAGTGCAACGGGACGATGCCCTGGCTGACTACCAGTCCTTGCCGGCCGTGGGCAGTCTGTACCGCAACTCCCAAGGCAACAAGATAGATCGAGACTTCTTCTCGGGCGACTCGAAATGGAACGACTACAAGCGCGATCAATATGTGCTCGGCTACCAGTTTTCCCATGCCTTCAACGAGGTCATGACCTATCGCCAGAGCCTGAGCTACATCGACGTCAATGACCGTTACAAGGGCTTTTACCTGAACCGTTTCGTCACCGCCCCGGACGGCGCCACCGATACCCATGCCAGCCGGACCAAGCTCGACTGGCGCCAGCAAAACAGCTCTTATACTTTCGACAACCACCTGCAAAGTGACTTCACCACCGGGCCTGTGCAGCACACCCTGCTGGTGGGGCTCGACTACCGTGACTTCACCCGCAAGTTCCAGGGCTACAACCTGTCCGGCAGCGAGGTGATTGACCTCTACAACCCCACCAACTACCGCACCACGGGTGTGCCGACCCTGACTACCAAATGGGATAACAGGGTCAAGCAGACCGGTTTTTATGTGCAGGACCAGATCAAACTGAACAACTTTATCCTGACCATTGGCGGTCGCCAGGATTGGGCCAAGGTCGACAACAATGACTTGCTGGCCAACTCCCACGAGATCCAGAGCGATAGCAAGTTCACCGGGCGTGTGGGCCTGACCTATGTCACTTCGTTTGGTCTGGCGCCGTATATCAGCTACACCGAATCCTTCCTGCCTTCCGTGGGCACTGCGGCACCGGCCCGAGGTGGCAAGGCGTTCGTGCCCATGACGGGCAAGCAATATGAAGTGGGGGTCAAATACCAGCCCGATGAGAGCACTTTGCTCAGCGCCTCGGTATTTGAAATCACCCAGCAAAACGTCCTGACCGGTGACTTGCAGTACCAGGAGTATCAAATCCAGGAAGGCGAGGTCCGGTCGCGGGGGATCGAACTTGAAGGCAAAAGCAGTTTCAGCAACATCGACCTGATCGCCTCGCTGTCGTATCTGGACGTGTTCTACACCAAGTCCAACTATGGCAATGAAGGCAACCGCAGCGAGGCACAGGCACCCTGGGCAGCCAGCGTGTGGGCTGACTACCACTTCACCGGACAGGCCCTGGCGGGCGTGACCCTGGGCGGCGGTGCACGTTATACCGGGAAAAACTTCGGCGACTCGGACAACACTTTCAAGACGCCGTCGTTTGTGGTGTATGACGCAACGCTCAGCTATGACCTGGCGGCCCTGGATGCGAGCTTCAAGGGTGTCAGTACCCGGCTGAACGTGCAGAACCTGTTTGATCGAGAGTACGTGTCGTCGTGCAACTACAGCTTTGGCTGCTACTACGGCCAGCAGCGCACGGCGTCGCTGGAGGTCAAATACGATTGGTGAGGGAGCGCTCTGCTACGGGGGCGGGATTGCTCAGCGCCGCAGCTTGAGCGCGCTGGCCAGGCTGATAGCCAACGGCAAACGGGGCAGCAGCGTGGCTTGGTAAGCATGGTAAAGGTCCGGCTTGCCCGGCCAGATATTTTGCGAAGGCAGGTTGTCGATCCCCAGTTCGTGATGCCAGCTACCGTTCTGGCGGTCGATCATGTACAGGTCGATATAGTCCCAGAACTGTTGATACCAGACTTCGTATTCATGCTCGCCGCTGCGTTGCAACAACGCCGCCGCAGCTGCCGAGGCTTCGGCCAGGGTCCAGTGCAGACGCTCACGCACCAGCGGCTGGTGGTTCCAGTCCACGGTGTAGACGATTCCGCAGCCACCATCGACGTTCCAGCCGAACTGGCATGCACTGGCGAATAACCGCCGCGCGTCTTCCAGCAGCCATTCGGGCGCCGCCAGGCCGCGTTGCTTGCGGGCCGCCTCGAGGTGCAACAGCAGGCGCGCCCATTCGAAGGCGTGGCCGGGCGTTTTGCCGAACGGGCGAAAACCGTCTGCCGGGTTGTCCCGGTTGTAATCGGGCAATGGCTGCCACTGGCTGTCGAAATGTTCCACGGGCAGGTAGCCGGATTGCGCTGCATGCTGGTGAACAAGCTTTTCGGCAATCGACAGGGCGCGGTCGAGCCACAGGTCTTCATCGAGGACATCGGCCAGGGCCAGAAAAGCTTCGACACCGTGCATATTGCTGTTGGCCCCGCGATACGCCTCGCAGTCACTCCAGTCGCGGGCAAAGCTTTCCAGCAGGGCGCCTTCTGCCTCGGACCAGAAATTGCCTTCAAGAATGGCCACCGCATCGCCCAGCAACTCGGCCGCACCACCGCGCCCGGCCACCGCTGCAGAGCTGGCGGCCAGCGCGACAAAGGCATGCAGATAGGCCGCTTTGCGCGTGTTGCCGTCTTGCGCGCCGGGGCGGGCAAACCAGCCGCCATGCACGGCATCACGCAGCGGCCCGGCCAGTGCGGCCAGGCCGTGGTCGATCAGCGGCGCGCAACCGGGCAGGCCTTGAATATGGGCCAGGGAAAAACTGTGCACCATGCGTGCGGTGGTGATGGTGTCTGCCGGGGCGTTGTTCGGGCGGCGACCAAACGGGTCGAGCGCGGCGAAGCCGCAGGGCACGCGGGCGGCCTTGGCGAAATCCACCAGCGCCTGGCCCTGATCGCGCAGCCACTGTTGATGGGTCGGCGATGTCAGCCAGTGATGGGTCGGCGATGTCAGCCAGCTTTCGTTGGCCCGGGTTAGGTCGGTCATGTGCCACCTGTATTGTTTTTATGGGTGATTCAACGCTCGCAGACTAAGGGATATGACACAAAGCTGAAAGCTTTCATCCGGAGCCTGGCGACTTAAATTTCCGGCTCCCGGGGCTGTGACCAGTCGCTGTCCTGCCTGACGATTTCGCGCAGCAGCGCGATGCCCTGTTGCAAGGCTGCGCAGTCACGCTCGCGGGAGTACACCAGGTAGGTGGGGTAGCTGAATTCCGGGGCCTTGGGCACCCGTTCCAGGGCACCGCTGTCCAGATAGCGCTCGACCACACGGGTGCGGAAGTAGCCGCTGCCGCCGTTGTCGAGGATGTAATGCAAAGCCACCGGGCCCAGGTTGAAGCTGATGGCCGCTCGCGCCCTGTCGGGCAGGGCGGCGTCATGCTGGCGGCGAAAACCCTCACCCCATTCGACGTATACATAAGGTTCAGGTTGTTCGGGGCGGCGAATCTGGATCAGTTTTTCCTCCAGCAACTGCTCCACTTGCACACCGGGCCAGTAGGCGGGCTGATAGACCAGCGCGGCATCCAGCAGGCCCATCTCGATCTGACGCAGTAATTGTTCGGCATCGCTGATTTGTATGCGCAAGGCATGGGTGGTGAGGTGCTGACGCAGGGCTTTGGCCCAGTTGAGGATCAGCGGGTTGCACAGGCTGACTTCCCCGCCGATATGCAGCAACTGATGCAAGCCTTCGGGGCGCGGCAGATCGCGCCGTGCGGCTTCCCAGGTGTGCAGCAACTGGTTGGCGTACACCACAAAGGCCTCGCCTTCGGGGGTGAGTTTTGCGCCGGCGCGGTTGCGGGTAAACAGGGTGACGCCGAGCAGGCTTTCGAGCTTGTGTACCCGTGCGGTCACGGCCGTCTGGGTAACGTGCAGCTTTTCGGCCGCGCCCACCAGGCTGCCGTAGCGGACAATTTCAAGGAAAGTACGGGCCAGGTCGAGGTCCATAAGCGCGCCAGTGTGCAAGGGGCTTGCAGTGTAAGGGTAATGGCTGGAAAACACATGAAACGCGACGTTTATTGGCACGCATCAATGTTTGTTTTCAGGAGCAGGCTAAGGTCGTCGGCCCTGGTACCCGGTGCCAGTGATTGACCGGGCAACACCACATAAAAAGGATGACAGACATGGATGACTTGAAGCGACAGTACGATATTCAACCCTTGAGGCAGGCCGACATGTCCATTCTGGTCAATGGTCAGCCAGTCAATGCCGCTCAAGGTGAAACCGTGCTCAGCGTGTTGAACTCAGTGGGTGTGCGGCAACTGTCGCGCAACGACCACGGGCGGATGACGGGCGCTTATTGCGGCATGGGCGTGTGCTACTGCTGCCTGGTGAATATCGATGGCAGGCACAAGCGTCGCGCCTGCCAGACCGTGGTAAAGCCCGGTATGCAGGTCGAGACCGGGATCAACCGCGTCGCCAGCCAGGAGCTGGTGCTATGAGCGCCCGTACGGTGATTGTCGGTGGCGGACCGGCAGGGATGTCGGCGGCAATAGAGCTGGCGCAGCATGGCGTGCAAAGCACGTTGTTCGAAGAAGCCTCGCGGCTGGGTGGTGTAGTTTATCGCGGGCCTTTGCGCGACGGTGTCGAACTCGACTATCTGGGAGAACGCTACAAGGCTGCGCTGCACAAGTTGCACGGCGAATTTTCGGTCATTGCCCACTCAGTGGATGTACGCCTCAACCATCGCGTTGTCGGCGGGCAAGGTCAGCAAAGCCTGCAAGTGCTGGATGAGCATGAGCAATTGCAGCAAATCGGCTTCGATCAACTGCTGCTGTCCGCTGGCTGCCATGAGCGCAGCGTGCCGTTCCCGGGTTGGACCACCCCGGGTGTGATCATGCTGGGTGGCCTGCAGCTGCAGATCAAAAGTGGTGTTGTCAAACCCCGTGGGCCGACGCTGATTGCGGGCACCGGGCCCTTGCTGATGCTGGTGGCGTGCCAGTTGCACGCAGCGGGTGTGGAAGTGGCCGGGGTATATGAAGCGTGCGAGTTTGGCCGCATTGCCAAGGAAAGCCTGGCGCTGCTCAACCAGCCCCAGTTGTTCCTCGACGGCCTGAGCATGCTGGTTTACCTCAAGCGCCATGGCGTGGCCGTGCATTACGGCCGGGGTGTGGTGCAGGCGTTTGGCGAAGGGGAACTGAGCGAAGTGATCGTGGCTCCCTATTCCAGCACCTGGCAGGCCGACATGAGCCAGGCGCAGGCGGTGAAAGCCTGCACCCTGGCGGTGGGTTATGGCTTTATTCCACGCACTCAGCTCAGCCAGCAGATGGGTCTGGATCATGCTTACAACGTCGACGGTTATCTGGCGGCCAAAGCCGACAACTGGCAGCAGAGCAGTCAGGCGTCAATCCACCTG
Organism: Pseudomonas sp. TWR1-1-3; assembly: GCF_049896805.1. Lineage (NCBI taxonomy): Bacteria > Pseudomonadati > Pseudomonadota > Gammaproteobacteria > Pseudomonadales > Pseudomonadaceae > Pseudomonas > Pseudomonas sp. TWR1-1-3. The sequence continues at coordinate 374,124 of NZ_JAFCUZ010000001.1, forward strand.
GCCGGTGATGTCACGGGCATGCGCGGGGGCGAGGCAGCGATGCTCACGGGGCGGATTGGCGCGTTGTCGATCTTGCAGCAGCGTGGGGTCCTGAGTGCAAAGCAGGCGCTTGAACAGCGCCGCGAGTACCTGTCCAGGCTCAACACCCTCATGCGCTTTCGCGGCGGGATTGATCGTTATACCCGGCGCGGTACGCGCCAGATCGATCTGCCCCAGGCCGACACGGTGGTATGCCGTTGCGAGCATGTCACCCGCGCCGATATCGACCTTGCGCTCAGCCAGGGCGTGCAGGACATGGCCAGCCTTAAAATGCGTACACGCATCAGCATGGGCGACTGCCAGGGCCGCATGTGTGTCGGTTATTGCAGTGACCGCCTGCGTGAAGCCACCGGGCGCAAGGATGTGGGCTGGTTGCGCCCGCGATTCCCGCTGGAACCCGTGCCGTTTTCGGCTTTTATCAACGCGAGCAAGGATGCCTGACATGATCAAAACCTATGACGTTGTCATCGCCGGTGGCGGTGTTATTGGCGCCTCCTGTGCGTATCACCTGTCCCGGCGCAAGGATCTTAAAATAGCCCTGATCGACTGCAAGCGCCCCGGCAATGCCAGCCGCGCGTCGGCAGGCGGGCTGTGGGCCATCGGCGAGTCCGTGGGGCTGGGCTGCGGGGTGATTTTTTTTCGCATGATGTCTGCCGAACGCAAGCGTGAAGCCCAGGGTTCGGCCGTGATTGTCGACGCCAGTACCCCGCATATCCTGCCAGCGTGTTTTTTCGACTTTGCCCTGCAATCCAATGCCTTGTACCCCGGCTTGCACAAGGAACTGCTGGAAAACCACGGGATGGATTTCAAGTTCGAGCGCACCGGGCTCAAGTACGTGATTTATGACGATGAAGACCGGCTCTATGCCGAGCATATTGTCGCCAATATCCCGCATCTGGCCGATGAGGTGCGCTGGCTCGACCAGGCGGCCCTGCGCGAGGCGGAGCCGAGCGTCAGCCACGATGCGCAAGGTGCGCTGGAGTTTTTGTGCGATCACCAGGTGAGCCCGTTCCGGTTGACCGATGCCTACACCGAAGGGGCCCGGCAAAATGGAGTCGATCTGTACTTCAACACCAACGTCATCGAGGTCATGCGTCAGGGCAGCAAGGTGACCGGCGTGCGCACCGACAGCCAGGGCGCGTTCCACTGCAAAACCCTGATTAATGCCGCTGGCGCCTGGGCGGCAGAACTCAGCGTGATGGCCACTGACTTGAGTATCCCTGTGGCCCCGGTCAAGGGGCAGATTGTATTGACCGAGCGCATGCCCAAGTTGCTGAACGGCTGCCTGACCACCAGTGATTGCTACCTGGCGCAAAAGGACAACGGCGAAATCCTGATTGGCAGCACTACCGAAGACAAAGGCTTCGACGTGACCACCACCTTCCCTGAAATCACCGGGCTGGTACAGGGAGCGATGCGCTGTATTCCCGAACTCAAGGACGCCAACCTGAAGCGTACCTGGGCCGGGTTGAGGCCAGGCTCCCCCGATGAGCTGCCGATCCTGGGGCCCATGAAGGGGATTGAGGGGTATTTGAATGCCTGCGGGCATTTCCGTACCGGCATCCTGACTTCGGCGATCACCGGTGTCATGCTCGACGCACTGGTGCGGCAAGAGCCGCTGCCGCTGGAGGTCACGCCGTTTCTGGCGGAGCGTTTTGACTTGCAACCGGTGGCGCTGAAAAAAGCCGTGAGTGCCTGACACGGTCTGCTCGCGATGCGCTTGGCCTTCGCGAGCAGGCTCGTTGCCGCTGCTGACTTAGAAGGTGTACTTGGACGTCAGCATCAGGCTGCGTGGTTCGCCATAGTAGGTGGTGTTGAAGTTACCCAGCCCCGACAGGTACTTTTTATCGAACACGTTGTTGGCGTTGAGGTTAAACGTCAGGTGTTCGTTGTACTCGTAGCGGGTCATCAGGTTGACCAGCGCGTAGCTGTGCTGCTCGATGATGTCGTAGTCGCCCTTGGCATCGTTGTAGATCTTGCCGTAGAACGGGCTTTGCCAGTTCACGCCACCGCCCACGGTGACTTTGTTCAGCACCCCCGGCAGGCGGTAAGTGGTGAACAACCGCGCCACGTTTTCCGGCTTGGTGGTTTCCAGCGGGTAGCCGTAGACACGTTCGCCATCATCAGAGCGGGTGCGGGCGTAGGTGTAGCCGGCGATCAGGTTCCAGTCCGGCATCAGTTCACCGGCCAGTTCCAGCTCGATGCCGTTGGTGGTCGCACCATCAAGGGATTCATAGATGCCCAGGTTGGTGTTGGCGTTGGTGCCGACCTGAATCGGTACATTTTTTTGCTCGGTACGGAAAACGGCCGCACTGGCATTCAAGCGGCCATCAAAGTACTCGCCCTTCAAACCGAGTTCGTAGCTGTTGCCTTCTGTGGGGGCCAGGGTGGCACCGGAACTGCTCTGCTCGGTAAGAGGTTTGTAGATCGAGGTGTAGCTGCCGTACACCGAATAGTTGTCGTTGATGTCGTAGACAACCCCGGCGTAGGGCGTCACCTCGCCGTGCTGTTTTGCCGTGGTCTTGTTGTCCTGGAACGTGCTGGTCTGCTCGTAGTACTTGTAGGTGCTGTTGTACTGGAAATCACTTACGCGGCTGCCAAGGATAATCGACCAGTCGTCTGCCGGCTTGAAGCGTGCGGCGATATAGGCGCTGTTTTGATTTTGGTTGGTTTCGTATTTGCCGTTTTTCGGGAAGTCCGGTCTCGGGTATTTGCCGTTCCAGTCAAAAATGCTGCTCGACAGCTCACGGAATTCGCTGCCGTCGAAGGTCGCGCCGGTCTGGCGGGAGGTCTGGGAGGTTGCTCCCACTACCAGTTCATGTTCGCGGCCAAACAGGGTAAACGGGCCGGTCGCATTGATATCGAAGGTGTTCTGGACGCGATGGCCTTCCCACTGGCCCCAGTAGAAGAACATGCCGTCACCCGTGACCGGATCAGGCATCCCGCCGCTGGCCGAACCCAGCAGGGTGTCGTGGTCGTTGGTTTGCTGGGTGAGGGTGCCTTTGACTTTCCAGTCATTGGCGAAACGGTGCTCCAGGGAGGCGAAGGTGGACTGGATCTGGACGTCGCGGCGGCTCCAGTCGGTGGCCGGGTTGAACGAGCGGCTGAAGTCGGTTTTGGTGTAGTTGGAGAAGTAATACGGATTGCCGGTCCAGGACGAGCCGCGAGGTTTGATATTCTGGTAGTCCATGCCGAAGGTGAACAGGGTGTCGGGGGTGAGGTCGGCCTGGATGATGCCGTAGAACACGTCATTTTTACGTGAGTAGTGATCGCGGTACGAGTCGGCATCCTGGTAAACCGCCACCATTCGCCCGCGCACGCTGCCATCGTCATTCAACGGCCCGGAGATATCACCTTCGGTGCGATAGTTGTCCCACGAGCCCGCGCTGGCAGTGACCGATGCCTTGAAGTCGCGGGTCGGTTTTTTGCGAATCAGGTTGACCGTGGCCGACGGCTCGCCCGAGCCGGACAACAGGCCGGTGGCGCCCTTGACGATATCGACGCGGTCATACAGAGCCATATCGACCTTGGTCGCACCTTCATCGAACACGCCGTCATACAGGGTGTTGACCCCGTCGTACTGAAAGTTGGTGATGGCATAGCCGCGGGCCGAGTACTCCATGCGGTCGCTGTCGTAGGCCTGGGTGGAAATGCCCGGCGCGTTGCGCAGTACATCGCCGATGCTCTGTGCGGCTTGATCGTCCATCAGTTGGCGGGTGACTACTGTGACGGTCTGCGGGGTTTCGCGAATCGACAGCGGCAGTTTGGTCGAGCTGTTGCTGGCGCCGGTGGTATAGGAATGGGTGTCTTCGGTGGTCAGCGAGTCGCCCAGGCCCTGGCCTGTGACAGTGGTTGCACCCAGTTCCAGACCTTTGCCTTGGGGGGCGCTCAAAATCACCGTGTCGCCGTTGAGCTGATACGAGATGCCGCTGCCCTGCAGCAGTGACTCCAGTGCCTTGACCGGCTCCAGCGAACCGCTAACTGGACGCGACTTGATGCCTTGCACCTGATCCGGGCTGTAGAGGATCTGCAGGTTGGCCTGCTTGCCCAGTTCATTCAGCGCGCTGGCCAGGGCTTGCGACGGAATGTTCAGGGCCACCGGCGCCGCACTGGCAAGGGATGCCCCCAGCATGACCGAGGCCATCAGGGCACTGGACAGCAAGGTGTGGCGTACCGTCCGGCGTTGGGTGGCGATCGAAAGAGGGGTCCGGCTCAAGTTGGGTCGTTGCATCGCGTGCCTAGGCTCCGAAGTAAGAAATTTCATTCTTGTTAATAGGAATAGTTATTAGACGCAGCACGATTGATAAACCAGAAACAAGTTTCTGATTTAGTTGGTTTTGCTCCGGCCATTACAGGCTTGACCCGCTGATGCAGGGCGGAATAATTGTTCCATCCATAGAACGATCAGTACCAAAAAACCTGTCTAGTCTTGTGGGTGCGACGAATCTATAGTTGTTGCCATGATTTACAGGAGGTGCAACATGAAAAAAATTCTTGGTGTTTATCAGGCCCCCCGCCCTCATTGGGTCGGCGATGGTTTTCCGGTTCGCACGATGTTTTCCTACGACAGCATGGGCAAACACATCAGCCCGTTTCTGTTGCTGGATTACGCCGGGCCAGCCGAGTTCACGCCCACTACAGAGCGTCGTGGTGTAGGCCAGCACCCGCACCGTGGTTTTGAAACGGTGACCATCGTCTACAAGGGCGAAGTGGAACACCGTGACTCCACCGGCAACGGCGGGGTGATCGGCCCGGGTGATGTGCAGTGGATGACCGCAGCGTCCGGCATCCTGCACGAGGAGTTCCATTCCGAGGCGTTTGCCCGCAGTGGCGGCTCGCTGGAGATGGTGCAGCTATGGGTCAACCTGCCGGCAAAGGACAAAATGGCCGCGCCGGGGTATCAGGGCATCGTCGACCGTGACATCCCCGACCTGGCGCTCAAGGACGATGCCGGCCGTTTGCGCCTGATTGCCGGTGAGTTCGATGGCAAACGCGGCCCGGCCCATACCTTTACGCCGATCGACGTGTGGGATATCCGCTTGAATGCGGGCAAGTCGACTACGCTGGATCTGCACCCGGGCCGCAACACTGCGCTGGTGGTGCTGCATGGGGCGGTCGAGGTCAACGGTCAGGACGTGGTGCGTGAAGGGCAGCTTGCGCTGTTTGAGCGTGATGGCTCGAGCATCCGCCTTGAAGCCAATAACGACGCCGTGCTGCTGGTCCTCAGCGGCGAGCCGATCGACGAACCGATCGTGGGCCATGGGCCGTTTGTGATGAACACCGACGCCGAAATCCATCAGGCGTTTGTGGACTTCCAGTCGGGCAAGTTTGGCCGCATGCCCGCGTAGCAATGCTGCACCGAAGCGCAATGCCAGGCCATGAGGGTCATGGCCTGGCCTTTTCTGTCTTATCCCAGAGAGGTAAACCCTGTGACAACTTCTTACAAGCGTTTGGACAAGGACAATGCCGCCGTTTTGTTGGTGGACCATCAGGCGGGTTTGCTGTCGCTGGTGCGGGATATCGAACCGGACAAATTCAAGAACAACGTGCTGGCGCTGGCTGATCTGGCCAAGTACTTCAAGTTGCCGACCATTTTGACCACCAGCTTCGAAACCGGACCCAACGGCCCGCTGGTGCCCGAGTTGAAGGCGCTGTTCCCGCAAGCGCCCTATATCGCCCGCCCGGGGCAGATCAATGCCTGGGACAACGAGGATTTTGTCAAGGCGGTCAAGGCAACAGGTAAAAAGCAACTGATCATCGCAGGGGTGGTCACTGAGGTCTGCGTGGCATTCCCGGCACTGTCGGCACTGGCTGAAGGCTATGAGGTGTTTGTGGTGACGGATGCGTCGGGTACGTTCAACGAAATCACCCGCCATTCGGCCTGGGATCGCATGTCATCCTCGGGTGCGCAACTGATGACCTGGTTTGGTCTGGCCTGTGAGCTGCATCGCGACTGGCGCAATGACATTGAAGGCCTGGGCGCGCTGTTCTCCAACCATATCCCGGACTATCGCAACCTGATCACCAGCTACTCCACGTTGACAGCCGGTAAATAACCGTTGGGCTCGTAGCGGCTGCCGAAGGAACCAGGCTGCGTTCGGCGGCAGTTGCTACGAGTTTTGGTCGTGTTTCACACCCGCTCGAAAATCACCGCTATGCCCTGGCCGCCGCCAATGCACATGGTCGCCAGGGCATAACGACCCTGTGTCCGATGCAGCTCATGGATGGACTTGGTCGCGATGATCGCGCCCGTGGCCCCCACCGGGTGGCCCAGGGCGATGCCCGAACCATTGGGGTTGACCCTGGCCGGGTCCATATCCAGTTCCTGCATCACGGCACACGCCTGGGCGGCGAAGGCAATGTTGGCTTCGATCACGTCCATGTCACCGATCTTCAAGCCAGCCCGCTTCAATGCCAGCCGCGTTGCCGGTATCGGCCCCAACCCCATCAGCTCGGGTTCAACCCCTGCATGGGCGTAGGCCACCAGCCGCGCCATCGGCGCAAGATTGCCCGCCAGTACTGCCGCGCCACTGGCCAGCACCAGCGCCGCCGCCCCATCATTGAGCCCCGATGCATTGCCTGCAGTCACGCTGCCGTCTTTCTTGAAGGCCGGTTTCATCAGCGCCAGCTGCTCCAGGGTAGTGGCCCGCGGGTGCTCGTCCTGGCTGAACATCACACTGCCTTTGCGGCTGCGTACCTCGACGGTGGCGATCTGGCTGTCGAAGTAACCTTGCTCGATAGCCCGGGCGGCGCGTTGCTGGTCTTCAAGCGCCAGAGCGTCCTGGGCCTGGCGGCTGATGCTGTTGCGTTGGGCGATATTCTCGGCCGTTACACCCATATGAATGCCGTGGAACGGGTCGTGCAAAATACCCAGCATGTAGTCGAGCATTGGCGTATCGCCCATGCGCGCACCCCAGCGGGCGGCGGGCATCAGGTAGGGGCCGCGGCTCATGGCTTCGGCCCCGGCGCCAATGGCGAAGTCGGCGTCGCCGAGCATCAGGGTATGGGCGGCAGAAATGATCGCCTGCAAGCCCGAACCGCACAGGCGGTTGACGTTGTAGGCCGGGGTTTCCTTGGGGATCCCGGCATTGATCGCCGCAACCCGCGCCAGATAGGCATCCTGGGGCTCGGTGGGAATCACGTTGCCCATCACCACATGACCGATGCGCCCGGGGTCGACCTGGCTGCTGTGCAACGCGGCCTTGACCGCAGTGCTGGCCAGCTCGGCCAGGGGCACGTCCTTGAGCGAGCCGCCAAAAGTGCCGATGGCCGTGCGCCGGGCGCTGAGGATGAAAATTTCAGGAGTTTGCATGGCGGGTCCTTATTGTTTTATCGGGCCAAATGCGCGGGATTATTTCACCGGTGTACGGTTTGGGCGTCGTCCGTTTGTGCGGGCAGGGCATCTACCTGGGCATCGAGCAGGGTCATAAAGGCATGGGCCGCATTGGACAAGGTGCGTTCGGTATGCAGGATATACCCCAGCTGGCGGGTCAGCTGGATGCCGGGCAGGGCAATCGATGCCACCTGCTCATCCAGCATGGTGCGCGGCAACACGCTCCAGGCCAGGCCGATGGACACCATCATCTTGATGGTCTCCAGGTAATTGGTGCTCATGGCGATGTTGGGCGTCAGGCCCTGGGCTTCAAACAGGCGATGGACAATATGATGGGTAAAGGTATTACCGCCGGGGAACACCGCTGGATGGCGTGCAATATCGGCCATGCTTACGGCTTTTTGCCGGGTCAGGCGGTGCTCCGGGGCCACCACGAAATCCAGCGGGTCATCCCAGACCGGTACCGCGCGAATCAGCGAATGGGGCTCCGGCGCGAGGGTGATCACAGCCAGTTCTGCGCGGCCATGCAGAATCTCGTCGTAGGCCACTTCTGAATCGAGAAACTGAATATCCAGCGCGACCTTGGGGTAAGTGCGGGTGAACTCGCGCAGTAAAGGTGGCAGGCGGTGCAGACCGATATGATGGCTGGTAGCCAGGGTCAGGCGCCCGCTGACTTCGCCATTGAGGTTGTTGAGTGCCCGGCGCGTGTCATCCAGTACGTTGAGGATCTGGTAAGCGCGCGGCAGCAAGGCCCGGCCGGCTTCGGTGAGGCTGACCTCACGGCCCAGCCGGTCGAACAGCCTGAGCTTGAGTTGCTGCTCGATGCTGGCAATGCGTTTGCTGATGGCTGGCTGGGTCAGGAACAGCCGTTCGGCGGCCCCGGAAAAACTGCCGGTTTCAGCAATTGCAATAAACGCATTGAGATTCGCGAGATCCATCTATTCGAATTCCTGTTGGTTATCCAAAGCATAAAAATTATGAATTTGAGTTATTCACTGTAACCCCATAGGATCGACCTCACAAGCCAAGTGGTTATTGGCACAGAAAAGTAGCTGATGAGGAAACCGTCTGATGGCCGGCAAAACGCTCTACGACAAGCTCTGGGATTCGCATTTGGTCAAGCAGCGTGACGATGGCTCGGCGCTGATCTACATCGACCGTCACATCATTCACGAAGTGACCTCGCCGCAAGCCTTTGAAGGCCTGCGATTGGCCGGGCGCAAGCCTTGGCGTATCGATGCCAACATCGCCACCCCGGACCACAACGTACCGACCACGCCGGAGCGTAAAGGCGGGATCGAAGCGATTGCCGATCAGGTTTCCCGTCTGCAGGTGCAAACCCTGGATGACAACTGTGACGAATACGGCATTACCGAATTCAAGATGAACGACGTGCGTCAGGGCATCGTTCATGTGATCGGCCCGGAGCAGGGCGCGACCTTGCCGGGCATGACCGTGGTCTGCGGTGACTCGCACACCTCGACTCACGGCGCCTTCGGTGCATTGGCCCACGGTATCGGCACTTCCGAGGTCGAGCATGTGCTCGCCACCCAGTGCCTTGTCGCCAAAAAAATGAAGAACATGCTGGTGTCGGTCGAAGGGCAATTGCCGTTCGGCGTAACCGCCAAGGACATCGTACTGGCCGTGATCGGCAAGATCGGCACCGCGGGCGGCAATGGTCATGCCATCGAATTCGCCGGCAGCGCGATTCGTGACTTGTCCGTCGAAGGCCGCATGACCATCTGCAACATGTCCATCGAAGCCGGTGCCCGTGTAGGCCTGGTGGCCGCCGATCAGAAAACTGTCGATTATGTAAAGGGCCGTCCGTTTTCGCCTAAAGGCGCTGAATGGGACCTGGCGGTCGAAGCCTGGAAAGACCTGGTGTCCGACAGCGATGCGCAGTTCGACACCGTGGTTGAACTGGACGCTACGCAGATCAAGCCGCAAGTCAGCTGGGGCACTTCGCCCGAGATGGTCCTGGCGGTTGATCAGAACGTGCCGGATCCGGCACAGGAAGCCGACCTGGTCAAGCGTGGCTCGATCGAACGTGCATTGAAGTACATGGGCCTGACCGCCAACCAGGCGATCACCGATATCCAGCTCGATCGCGTATTTATCGGCTCGTGCACCAACTCGCGGATCGAAGACTTGCGTGCTGCGGCAGTAATTGCCAAGGGGCGCAAGGTGGCGTCCACCATCAAACAGGCGATTGTGGTGCCGGGCTCGGGTCTGGTTAAAGCCCAGGCCGAGGCTGAAGGTCTGGACAAGATCTTTATCGAGGCCGGTTTTGAATGGCGTGAGCCGGGTTGTTCGATGTGCCTGGCGATGAACCCGGACCGCCTTGAGTCGGGCGAGCATTGTGCTTCGACCTCCAACCGCAACTTTGAAGGCCGTCAGGGCGCCGGTGGCCGTACTCACCTGGTCAGCCCGGCCATGGCCGCTGCCGCCGCCGTGAATGGTCGTTTTATTGATGTCCGTGAATTGATCCAGGGGAGCGCAGCATGAAGGCTTTTACTCAGCACACCGGTTTGGTCGCGCCTTTGGATCGTGCCAACGTCGATACCGACCAGATCATTCCCAAGCAATTCCTGAAGTCGATCAAGCGTACCGGCTTTGGCCCTAACCTGTTTGACGAGTGGCGTTATCTGGATGTGGGCCAGCCCTACCAGGACAACTCCAAGCGCCCGCTGAACAAGGATTTTGTGCTTAACGCCGAGCGTTACCAAGGCGCCAGTGTGTTGCTGGCCCGGGAAAACTTCGGTTGCGGCTCCAGCCGTGAGCACGCGCCGTGGGCGCTGGAAGAGTACGGTTTTCGCAGCATCATCGCGCCGAGCTACGCCGATATCTTCTTCAATAACAGCTTCAAGAACGGTTTGTTGCCGATCATCCTGAGCGACGCCGAAGTCGATGAGCTGTTTGCCCAGGTTGAAGCCGCGCCGGGTTACCAGCTCAAGATCGACCTCGAGGCGCAAACCGTGACCCGCCCGGATGGCAAGGTGCTGGGCTTTGAAATCGATGCGTTTCGCAAGCATTGCCTGCTCAACGGCCTGGACGATATCGGCCTGACCTTGCAGGACGGCGATGCAATTGCCGCGTTTGAAAGCAAGCACCGTGCGAGCCAGCCGTGGTTGTTTCGCGACGCTTGAATGGCCTCATCGCGGGCAAGCCCGGCTCCCACAGGGGAATGCATTTCAAATGTGGGAGCCGGGCTTGCCCGCGATGACGGCAGTGTGGACAACCCAAGTCTTGACGCTAAAAGGAAGTTTTAATGACCAGTACCGCCCAGCACACCCAGGTAGTACAAAAGCAGTTCGGCGAACAGGCGTCGGCCTATCTGAGCAGCGCCGTACATGCGCAAGGCACCGAGTTCGGTCTGCTCAAGGCCGAGCTGGCTGACAAACAGCAGGCGCGGGTGCTGGACCTGGGGTGTGGCGCGGGCCATGTAAGCTTTCATGTGGCTGCACTGGTCAAGGACGTGGTGGCCTACGACCTGTCGCAACAAATGCTGGATGTGGTCAGTGCTGCCGCCAGCGATCGCGGGCTGGGCAATATCAGCACCGTTTGCGGCGCGGCAGAACGTTTGCCGTTTGCCGATGGCGAATTCGACTATGTGCTCAGCCGTTACTCGGCCCATCACTGGAGCGATCTGGGCGTGGCCCTGCGCGAAGTGCGCCGGGTGCTCAAGCCGGGTGGCGTAGCGGCATTTATCGATGTGATCTCACCCGGCAGCCCGTTGTTCGACACCTACCTGCAAAGTGTCGAAGTGCTGCGCGACACCAGCCATGTGCGCGATTATTCGAGCGCCGAATGGCTGCGTCAGGTCAGTGAAGCCGGTTTGCACGTGCGCAGCACACAGCGTCAGCGTTTGCGTTTAGAGTTCAGCTCCTGGATCGAGCGCATGCGTACGCCACAGGTCATGAGCGCGGCCATCCGCCAGTTGCAGCAGTCGATGGGCGCCGAAGTACGCGATTATTTTGAAATTGAAGCCGATGGTTCGTTCAGCGCCGATGTGCTGGTGCTGTGGGCCGAGAAGTAACCTGAATATTTCCGGGTGCGCCTGCGGGGGCATCAACAGACAAGAAAGAGGAACCCATGAGCAAGCAGATTCTGATTCTCCCTGGCGACGGTATTGGTCCGGAAATCATGGCCGAAGCGGTCAAGGTGCTGGAGCTGGCCAGTGACAAGTTCAACCTGGGCCTGGAGCTGACCCACGACCTGATCGGCGGCGCAGCCATCGACAAGCATGGCGTACCGTTGGCCGACGAGACCCTTGAGCGCGCCCGTGCGGCCGACGCTGTCTTGCTGGGCGCCGTGGGTGGCCCGAAATGGGACAAGATCGAGCGCGACATTCGCCCCGAGCGCGGCCTGCTGAAAATCCGTGCGCAACTGGGCCTGTTCGGCAACCTGCGCCCGGCAATCCTGTACCCGCAACTGGCTGATGCATCGAGCCTCAAGCCGGAAATCGTTTCCGGACTGGATATCCTCATCGTTCGCGAATTGACCGGTGGTATCTACTTCGGCGCCCCCCGTGGCACCCGCGAGCTGGAAAACGGTGAGCGTCAGGCTTATGACACCCTGCCGTACAGCGAAAGCGAAATCCGCCGCATTGCCCGCGTCGGTTTTGACATGGCCCGCGTGCGTGGTAAAAAGCTCTGCTCGGTGGACAAGGCCAACGTGCTGGCGTCCAGCCAGCTGTGGCGTGAAGTGGTCGAGCAAGTGGCCAAGGACTACCCGGACGTCGAGCTGAGCCATATGTACGTCGACAACGCGGCCATGCAACTGGTGCGCGCACCCAAGCAATTTGACGTGATCGTCACCGAAAACATGTTCGGTGACATCCTGTCCGACCAGGCTTCGATGCTCACCGGCTCTATCGGCATGCTGCCATCGGCATCCCTGGACACCCACAACAAGGGCATGTACGAGCCTTGCCACGGTTCGGCGCCGGACATCGCGGGGCAGGGCATTGCCAACCCGCTGGCGACCATTTTGTCGGTGTCGATGATGCTGCGTTACAGCTTCAACCAGACCGCTGCTGCCGATGCCATCGAGCAGGCCGTAAGCCTGGTTCTGGACCAGGGTTTGCGTACCGGTGATATCTGGTCGACGGGTTGCACCCGGGTCGGAACACAGGAAATGGGCAATGCAGTAGTCGCGGCGCTGCAGAATCTGTAATCTCTCGGGCCCGTTACTTCCTGTTGGTGGAAGTAACGACCCCACTTTTTGTTAAAGGTGTAGTTGCGATGAAACGTGTAGGTCTGGTCGGTTGGCGCGGTATGGTTGGTTCCGTGCTCATGCAGCGGATGCTGGAAGAGCAGGATTTCGATCTGATCGAACCGGTGTTTTTCACCACTTCCAATGTCGGTGGACAAGGTCCGTCCGTGGGCAAGGATATTGCCCCGCTCAAGGATGCTTACAACATTGAAGAGCTGAAAACCCTCGATGTAATCCTGACCTGCCAGGGCGGCGACTACACCAGCGAGGTGTTCCCCAAGCTGCGTGAGGCGGGCTGGCAAGGTTACTGGATCGATGCAGCGTCGACCCTGCGCATGCAGGATGATGCGGTCATTATTCTGGACCCGGTCAACCGCAAGGTCATCGACCAGCAGCTGGATGCCGGCACCAAAAACTATATCGGCGGCAACTGCACTGTCAGCCTGATGCTGATGGGTCTGGGCGGTCTGTTCGAAGCCGGTCTGGTAGAGTGGATGAGCGCCATGACCTACCAGGCGGCCTCGGGCGCCGGTGCGCAGAACATGCGCGAGCTGATCAAGCAGATGGGCACCACTCATGCGGCGGTCGCCGATCAACTGGCCGACCCGGCCAGCGCGATTCTGGATATCGACCGTCGTGTGGCCGAGGCCATGCGCAGCGATGCCTACCCGACCGAAAACTTCGGTGTGCCATTGGCCGGCAGCCTGATCCCGTGGATCGACAAAGAGCTGCCGAACGGTCAAAGCCGTGAAGAGTGGAAAGCGCAGGCAGAAACCAACAAGATCCTGGGTCGCTTCAAGAACCCGGTTCCGGTGGACGGTATCTGCGTACGTATCGGTGCGATGCGTTGCCACAGCCAGGCCTTGACCATCAAGCTGAACAAAGATGTGCCTATCGCCGATATCGAAGGTTTGATCAGCCAGCACAACCCCTGGGTCAAGCTGGTGCCAAACCAGCGTGAAGCCAGCATCCAGGAACTGAGCCCGACCAAGGTTACCGGCACCCTGAATGTACCGGTTGGCCGTCTGCGCAAGCTGAACATGGGTTCGCAGTTCCTCGGTGCCTTTACCGTGGGCGACCAGTTGCTGTGGGGCGCGGCAGAACCGCTGCGCCGCATGCTGCGGATTTTGCTGGAGCGTTAATTCGCCTCTGGCAGGTTCAAGCCCGCGTCTCGCAAGAGGCGCGGGCTTTTTATTGGATGATCAGCTGCTACGAGTTGTCATCATCCATCAAATAGGCCGGGCGCGTTGCCTGTCGGGGTTGTGCCCGGTACAGTGCCGCTCCCCACGTTTCGCCTGAGGTAGATACATGAACCAGTCCTTTGATATCGCCGTCGTTGGCGCCACCGGCACTGTCGGCGAAACCATCGTACAAATGCTCGAAGAGCGTGATTTTCCGGTTGGCAAGTTGCACTTGCTGGCCAGCAGTGAATCTGACGGGCATTCGGTGCCTTTTCGCGGTAAAAACGTCAGGGTGCGCGATGTCGACACGTTCGATTTCAGCAGCGTACAGCTGGCATTCTTTGCCGCAGGCCCTGCCGTGACCTTGAGTTTTGCTGCCAAAGCCAGTGCAGCCGGCTGCATGGTGGTCGACCTGTCCGGCGCTTTGCCGTCTGCACAGGCGCCGCAGGTGGTACCTGAAGCCAACGCGCAGGTGCTGGCAACCTTGAAAAAGCCACTGCAAGTCAGCAGCCCGAGTCCTTCGGCCACCGCACTGGCCGTGGTGCTGGCGCCTTTGCTAAGAGTGCTGGAAATTCAGCGGGTCAATGTGACGGCCTGCATGGCAGTTTCCGCTCAAGGTCGTGAAGCGGTCTCGGAGCTGGCACGCCAAACCACCGCGCTGCTGAACCTGCATCCGCTGGAAACCAGCTTCTTTGATCGTCAGATGGCCTTCAACGTCCTGGCCCAGGTCGGCACGCCGGACGCACAGGGCCATGTGCCGCTGGAAAAACGTTTGGTCAATGAGCTGCGCGAAGTTCTGGCTATGCCTACGCTGAAGGTATCGGCCAGCAGTGTGCAAGTGCCGGTATTTTTTGGTGACAGCTTCAGCGTGTCCCTGCAACTGGCCGGGCCGGTGGATCTGGTTGAAGTCAATGCCGCCCTCGAGGCAGGTGAGGGTATCGAGCTGGTGGAAACCGGTGACTACCCGACTGCTGTTGGCGATGCCGTAGGTCAGGATGTGGTGTATGTCGGTCGAGTGCGTCACGGTGTGGACGACACATCTGAACTTAATCTGTGGCTGACGTCAGATAACGTACGCAAGGGTGGCGCATTGAACGCCGTGCAGTTGGCTGAGTTGTTGATAAAAGACCAACTGTAAAAGATACTTGGCTGCTATACAGGTCTCGTGGGACGAGGCCTGTACCAATAAGGAAGAGGCTATGGTTCAGGTTCGCAAATTGGTGTTGGCAATCGCTGCCGCTTCGGCGCTGTCATCCGGTATGGCGCAGGCGCTTGAGCTTGGGGAGCTGACGCTCAAGTCGGCGCAGAACCAGCCGCTGCTGGCAGAAATCGAGCTGCTCGATGTCAAGGACCTGACTGCTGCGCAAGTGGTGCCAAGCCTTGCCCCCGAACAGGAGTTCAGCAAGGCCGGAGTTCCGCGCCCGGCGTTTCTGGATGATTTGCGCTTTACCCCGATCATCAACGCCGATGGCAAGAGCGTATTGCGCGTCACCTCCAGCCAGCCGCTGTCCGAACCTTTTGTGAACTTCCTGGTGCAGGTGATGTGGCCCAACGGCCGCTTGATGCGCGACTACAGCGTGTTGCTCGATCCCGCCCGATTCTCGCCGCAGGCCGCGTCGGCGGCATCAACGTCTGCGCCTGCTGCGCCCGTGCAGTACACCACCACGTCCCGTGACACACTGTGGGAGATCGCCGCCAAGGCGCGCAACGGCGGCTCGGTGCAGCAGACCATGCTGGCGATTCAGGCCCTGAACCCTGATGCGTTTATCAACGGCAATATCAACCGGCTTAAAACCGGCCAGGTGCTGCGCCTGCCAGATGCCTCGCAAAGTGTGCAATTGCCCCAGGCCAGGGCCATCAACGAAGTGGCGTCGCAAAATGCCGACTGGCGCAGTGGCCGTCGCACCGTACCGTTGGCCCAGCAACTCGATGCAACCGGTCGCAAGCCTGTGCCGGCGCCTGCCGCCAAGGTTGTGCATCAGGATGCCTTGAGTCTGGTTTCCGCTCAGGCAGGCAAGGGTGCTGCCGGGGATGCGAAAAAACTGGCTGACCAGCTGGCGATGACTCAGGAAGGTCTGGACAGCAGCCGTCGTGAAAATGCCGAGCTGCAAGACCGGATGAAAGACCTGCAAAGCCAGTTGGACAAGCTGCAGCGTTTGATTGAATTGAAGAACGATCAACTGGCCAGGCTTGAGGCCGGCAAAGGTGCGCCTGTCGACCCGGCAGTTGCGTTGGCCGGCGTGCAGGCCGCTGATGCGCCTGAAGCCGATATTGCGCCGGCAATCGAAGGTGCACCGGCCACTGCAGTGGCACCAAGTCCTGAGGACACCGGGGCGACGCAAGGCCATGAGCGAAACATTCAGGACCTGCTGAACAGCCCGCTATTACTGGGGCTTGTCGGCGGCGGGGCGGTCTTGTTGCTGCTCTTGCTGTTGTTGCTCGTGCGTCGGCGCAAGGCGCTGCAAGAAGCGCAAAAGCATGCGCGAATGGCTCGGGATCTTGAAAATGAGTCCGGGTTTGCAGCCGATCTGGATCTGCCGCAAAGCAGTTTTGAGGGGCTTGAAACGCCGTCGCGCAGTATCGATCCTGCACCTGCACCTGCACCTGCACCTGCACCGGTCGTGGAGGCAGTAGCTCCGGTGGTCGCGCCGGTTACCCTGGCCAAGCCTGCGGCTGATGTGCTGGATCAGGCCGAGCGGTTGATTGAGCAGCGTCAGTTGAGCGAGGCCGTTGTATTGCTCAAGGCTGCGATCGATCGGGAGCCTCAGCGCAGTGATTTGCGTCTTGAGTTGATGCGGGTTTACGCCGAGCTGGGTGATCGTGACGCTTTTATCGCTCAAGAGCGCCAACTGGTAGCCAATGGCAAGAATCACGCTCAGGTCGAGCAGCTCAAAAATCGTTATCCTGGCATGGCGGTGGCGGCAGCGGCCGGCATTGCTACCGCAGCGGTGGCCACCCAGCTGCAAGCGCAATTTGTCCAGGACATGATGCGCGACGATCGCGAGGTCGAACCTCAGCCGGAGCCTGCTGCACCTGCACCTGCAGCGTTCGATCACGATTTTGATCTGAGCCTTGATGAACTGGAAGCGGCTTCCCCTGCGGTGGTGACGCCAGAACCTGCAGGGCTCGACAAGCCGGCGGCAGACAGTTTCGAAGCGGTGCTTGAACAGCAGGCTCAGGTTCAGGCAGCTCACGAAGGGGCGTCGGACTTTGATCTGGACCTGCCGGCGGACTTTGACCTGTCCCTGGCTGAAGAAAGCGCTCCACCCGCTGTGGCGGCGGACAGCTTTGCCCTTGAGCTGGACAAGGTCAATGCCGAGTTGCATCGCCTGTCGCAAAGCCTTGAGCAATCATCGCTGGAACAGCCCTTTGCCGATGATGAACCGGAATTCGACTTCCTCTCGGGCGCCGATGAAACGGCCACCAAACTCGATCTGGCCCAGGCCTATATCGATATGGGTGACGACGAAGGTGCGCGGGATATTCTGACCGAGGTCATGGAGGAGGGTAATCCACAGCAGCAGGCCGAAGCCCTGGAAATGATGGCACGCCTGACCTGAGTGAAACTCCTTTAGATATTCTTTTGCCGGTCAACCCTCCCTGTGGGAGCGAGCCAGCTCGCGAACGACCTTCGCGAGCTGGCTCGCTCCCACAGTTGAAATGTCCTTTGGCAGCTGCTACGAAGCCTGGTTTGTCTGACGTTCCGGTGAAATGTTTCATGGCGTCTTGCCGGGTGCGCCCTATAATGGCCGCCTTTGCGTTTATGAGCAGGCTGCAAGTCCTTGGCAAATATAGATAACCCGGCCGCTGAAATGGCCGCGGAAGGTTTTTACCGAATCGCCCTTGGGGTGGAATACAAAGGTTCGCGCTACAGCGGCTGGCAGCGCCAGGCCAATGGTGTGCTGACCGTCCAGGAAACCCTGGAAAACGCCCTGTCCAAAGTGGCCGCCTCACCGGTCTCCCTGATGTGCGCCGGGCGTACGGATGCCGGTGTGCATGCCTGCGGGCAGGTGGTGCATTTTGACACCCGAGCCGAGCGCTCCCTGAAAGCCTGGGTCATGGGCGCCAATATCAATTTGCCCCATGACATCAGCGTCACCTGGGCCCAGGTCATGCCCGCGCACTTCCATGCCCGCTTCAAGGCCATCGCCCGGCGCTATCGCTATGTGATCTACAACGATCAGATCCGGCCTGCCCATCTGAATCAGGAAATCACCTGGAACCACCGCCCGCTGGATGTCGAGCGTATGGCCGAGGCAGCTCGACACCTGTTGGGCGTGCATGATTTCAGTGCCTTTCGCGCCGGACAGTGCCAGGCCAAATCCCCGATCAAGGAAATGCACCATCTGCGCGTGACCCGTCACGGCAACATGATTGTGCTGGATATTCGTGCCAGTGCCTTTCTGCACCATATGGTGCGCAATATCGCCGGGGTGCTGATGACTATCGGCACGGGCGAGCGGCCGGTGGAGTGGATCAAGGAAGTGCTGGAGAGCCGCGAGCGGCGCTCGGGCGGTGTGACGGCCCATCCCTACGGCCTGTATCTGGTGCAAGTGGAATACCGCGACGAGTTCCAGTTGCCGGAACGTTACATTGGTCCACATTTCTTGACCGGTTTTAGCGGCCTGGACGGCTGACGCCCGGATAAGCATTTGTTACCATCCGGGGCTTTCGCGTTCGGGGTGTTATCGAGATGTCCGTTGTTCGCAGCAAGATCTGCGGTATTACCCGCATAGAAGATGCACTGGCTGCGGTCGAGGCCGGGGCTGACGCCATAGGCTTCGTGTTCTACGCCAAGAGCCCGCGGTCAGTCACGGCCGCGCAGGCGCGGGCCATTATTGCCGCCTTGCCGCCTTTCGTGACTTCGGTGGGGTTGTTCGTCAATGCCAGCGCCTGTGAGCTGAACGAAACCCTGGATGCCGTGCCGCTGGATCTGCTGCAGTTTCATGGCGATGAAACCCCGGAGCAGTGCGAAGGCTATCACCGTCCTTATATCAAGGCGTTGCGGGTCAAGGCCGGTGATGACATCGCCGGTGCCTGCAAGGCCTATGCAGGGGCCAGCGGTATTTTGCTCGATGCCTATGTTGAAGGTGTACCGGGTGGAACTGGTCAGGCATTTGACTGGTCTTTGATACCTCAGGGTTTGCACAAGCCGATTATCCTGGCCGGCGGCCTGACGCCCGACAACGTCGCAGACGCCATCGCCCGGGTGCAGCCCTACGCCGTGGATGTCAGTGGCGGCGTTGAAAAGAGCAAGGGCATCAAGGATCACGACAGGATTCGTGCCTTTATGCGGGCAGTGCGCACGGCAAACTGATGCGGATGTGACGGCTGGCACTCTGCCGCCGTCCATCAATACCGCTCTGCGAAGCAGGCGGGCCCGGTGAGAAGACGGGCAGAAATTTAAGTGGCGGCCGCTCTGGTGCGTGCTGTCGGTAAGGCTGAGGGTTGCAGGGTTTTGCTGGTTTGCCGAGTGCGGACCGCGGTTCCGGCAATTATCGCCACACACCTGATTAATTTAGCTCAAGGGCATACACGGGGCCTGAACTGAACTGTTCTGGCCACCGGTACTGGAGAAAGAAAGCATGAGCAACTGGTTGGTAGACAAGCTGATTCCTTCGATCATGCGTTCCGAGGTCAAAAAGAGCTCGGTACCTGAAGGCCTGTGGCACAAATGCCCGTCCTGCGACGCTGTGCTTTATCGTCCGGAGCTGGAAAAGACCCTGGACGTTTGCCCGAAATGCAATCACCACATGCGTATCGGCGCCCGCGCCCGCATCGATATCTTCCTGGACGCCGACGGCCGTGCCGAACTGGGTGCAGACCTGGAGCCGGTTGACCGTCTCAAGTTCCGTGACAGCAAGAAGTACAAGGACCGTCTGGTCGGCGCGCAAAAGCAGACCGGCGAAAAAGACGCCCTGATCTCCATGAGCGGTACCTTGCTGGGCATGCCGGTGGTGGTATCGGCCTTCGAGTTCTCCTTCATGGGTGGCTCTATGGGTGCCATTGTTGGCGAACGCTTCGTGCGTGCGGCCAATTACGCCCTTGAACACCGCTGCCCGATGATCTGCTTCGCAGCCTCGGGCGGTGCGCGGATGCAGGAAGCCCTGATCTCCCTGATGCAAATGGCCAAGACCTCGGCGGTACTGGCGCGTCTGCGTGAAGAAGGCATCCCTTTCATCTCGGTACTGACCGACCCGGTATACGGCGGTGTTTCGGCCAGCCTGGCGATGCTGGGTGACGTGATCGTGGCTGAGCCTAAGGCGCTGATCGGTTTTGCCGGCCCGCGTGTTATCGAGCAGACCGTTCGCGAAAAACTGCCGGAAGGTTTCCAGCGCAGCGAGTTCCTGCTGGAGCACGGCGCCATCGACCTGATCGTTGCACGTCAGGAGCTGCGTCCGCGCCTGGGCAACCTGCTGGCGCAAATGATGGGCTTGCCGACACCGGTGTTCGTGGCTGCGCCTGTTGAAACCATCGTTGTTCCGCCGGCACCTGCAAACCTATGATCCAGCGCACCCTTGGCGAGTGGCTCGCCTATCTTGAGCAGTTGCATCCATCGGCCATCGATATGGGCCTGGATCGCGCACGCGAGGTAACGAACCGCTTGGGGCTGCAAAAGCCTGCGCCTCGGGTGGTGACGGTGACGGGTACCAATGGCAAGGGCTCGACCTGTGCGTTTGTGGCTTCGTTGCTGCAGGCGCAAGGGCTCAAGGTGGGGGTTTACAGTTCGCCCCACCTGCTGCGCTATAACGAGCGCGTACAAATTGAGGGTGTTGAAGTCTCGGACGAGCTGCTTTGCGAGGCCTTTGCGGCCCTGGATGCAGGGCGCGGCGAGACATCCCTTACATATTTTGAAATGGGTACGCTGGCAGCCTTCTGGTTGTTCGAGCGTGCCCAGCTGGATGCCGTGGTGCTGGAAGTCGGCCTGGGCGGGCGCCTGGATGCGGTCAATCTGGTGGATGCCGACCTGGCGCTGGTGACCAGTATCGGTGTCGATCATATTGAGTATCTGGGCAACACCCGCGAATCCGTGGGTTTTGAAAAGGCCGGGATTTTCCGTGCCGGCAAGCCGGCCCTGTGTGGCGATCTGAACCCGCCGCATACATTGCTCGACAAGGCTGCAGAGCTGGGTTGCCCGCTGTTTCTGCGCGGTCGTGACTTTGATCTGGCCAGTACCGATCAGGTCTGGCATTGGCGTGGTCTGGATGCCCGGGGGCAATTGATCGAGCTGCGCGATATTCCGCTGCTGGATCTGCCGATGGAAAACGCGGCGCTGGCCGTGCAGGCCTATGCGTTGACCGATCTGCCCTGGCAGCCGGAGCGCATTGTCGCGGCGCTGGCAGGTACTCGCATCACGGGGCGCCTGGATCGTCGCCAGTTCAGCTGGAAGGGCAAGCCCTTGCATATACTGCTGGATGTAGGGCACAACCCCCATGCCGCCGAGTATCTGGCGCGGCGCCTGGCGCAGCGGCCGGTGGCAGGCAAGCGCCTGGCGGTGTTCGGTTTGCTGGCCGACAAGGACCTGGATGGCGTAGTGTCACAACTGACGGGCTCGGTCGCGCATTGGGCTGTTGCGCCGCTGGATACCCCGCGCACGCGCCCGGGCGCTGAAGTCGAGGCCGCGCTGCAGGGTTTTGGGGCGGCTGTTTCGGCTTATGCCAGCGTGGAGCAAGCGCTTGAGGCACAGTGCGAACGGGCCACGACTGACGACGAAATCCTGTTGTTCGGATCATTTTATTGTGTTGCCGAAGCGCTCGAGTGGTTGGAGCGGCGTGCCGCGCAGGAGGCTGCAAATGGCTTTGCTGGATAAGGCGTACAAACAAAGGATGGTGGGTGCCCTGGTGCTGGTGGCGCTGGCGGTTATTTTTCTGCCGATGCTGTTCTCCCGACAGGACGAACTGCGTCAGATTGAGGTGGATGCACCGAGCGCCCCTGAGATGCCGGTAATGCCGCAGGTCAAGGTCGAGCCGGTTGCCGTGCCTGAGCCTCAGGTGATCCCTGAGGAACCGGCTCCGGTTGAGCAGCCGGTTGTCGAGCAGCAGGCGCCAGCCCCGGTCGCACCGGTCGTGGCAAAGCCTGCAGTGGCTGCGCCCAAGCCGCCGGCTGTCACGCCGGCGCAAACCGTTGCCCAGGCACCGGCCAAGCTGGACACCACGCAAAAGCGTGTCGACCCCAATGGCTTGCCAATCAGCTGGTCGGTGCAACTGGTGAGCCTGTCCAATCGGGCCAGTGCTGATAACCTGCAAAAAACCCTTCGCAATCAAGGCTATAACGCTTATGTGCGATCTTCCGGCGGAATGAACCGGGTTTTTGTCGGCCCATTGCTTGAGCGTGCAGAGGCCGATCGCCTGCGCGATTTGCTTGGCAAGCAGCAAAACCTCAAGGGTTTTGTGGTGCGCTTCCAGCCTGAACGTGGCTGACAGCGTAAAAAGGTTCAATCTGATTGCACAAGCACGGATAAATCGCCTTACCTGAGCGGCGGCGCTCTGCTAAAATGCGCCGCCTCATCTATCCGTAGGCTGAACTGTGCCATTTACCTGGGTTGACTGGGCGATCGTTGCAATCATCGCCATCTCCGCTTTGATCAGCTTGAAGCGCGGCTTCGTAAAAGAAGCATTGTCGCTGTGCACCTGGATCATTGCCGGGGTCGTTGCCTGGATGTTCGGCGGTTCGCTGTCGCAATACCTCTCCGGATACATCGAAACACCTTCCGCCCGCGTTATCGCAGGGTGCACCATCATGTTTGTGGCCACCTTGCTGGTAGGCGCAATGATCAATTTTCTTATCGGCGAACTGATTCGCGTCACCGGCCTGTCCGGGACCGATCGTTTTCTCGGCATGGCCTTCGGTGCTGCGCGTGGCGCATTACTGGTGGTCACTGCGGTCGGGCTGTTGAGCCTGGGGCCGGTACAGCAGGACTCATGGTGGCAGGAGTCACGGCTCGTGCCACAATTTCTATTGGTTGCCGACTGGTCCAAAAACCTCATTCTGGGGTGGAGCAGTCAGTGGCTGGCCAGCGGAATCAGCGTACCCGCTGACATTCCGTTCAAGGAGCATCTCTTGCCGGCTACCCAGCCCAAGTGAGTGGTGTTCAGTTCAGATCCATTAAGTAGGGGTTGCGTCGCATGTGTGGCATCGTCGGTATCGTCGGTAAGTCGAACGTCAATCAGGCGCTGTATGACGCGCTAACCGTCCTCCAGCACCGCGGCCAGGATGCTGCCGGTATTGTGACCAGCCATAATGGCCGGTTATTTCTGCGCAAGGACAACGGGCTGGTTCGTGACGTCTTTCATCAGCGTCATATGCAGCGCCTGGTCGGCAACGTGGGCATTGGCCACGTGCGCTATCCAACCGCTGGCAGCTCGACTTCAGCTGAAGCCCAGCCGTTTTATGTCAACTCGCCGTATGGCATCACCCTGGCGCATAACGGCAACCTGACCAACGTTGAACAGCTGGCCAAGGAGATTTACGAATCTGATTTGCGTCACGTCAACACCAACTCCGATTCGGAAGTGTTGCTTAACGTTTTCGCTCACGAACTGGCGCAGCGCGGCAAATTACAGCCGACTGAAGAAGACGTGTTTGCTGCCGTGACTGACGTGCACAACCGTTGCCGTGGTGGTTACGCCGTGGTTGCGATGATCACCGGTTACGGTATCGTCGGTTTCCGCGACCCGAACGGCATTCGTCCGATTGTCTTCGGTCAGCGTCATACCGACGAAGGCGTCGAGTACATGATCGCCTCCGAGAGCGTTTCCCTGGATGTACTGGGCTTTACCCTGATCCGCGATCTGGCGCCGGGTGAAGCGGTTTACATCACTGAAGACGGCAAGCTGCACACCCGTCAGTGCGCGGTAAACCCGAAACTGACCCCGTGCATCTTCGAACACGTGTATCTGGCGCGCCCGGACTCGATCATCGACGGTGTGTCGGTGTACAAGGCCCGTCTGCGCATGGGCGAGAAACTCGCCGAGAAGATCCTGCGTGAGCGTCCTGAGCACGATATCGACGTGGTGATCCCGATTCCGGACACCAGCCGCTGCGCTGCGCTGGAACTGGCCAACCACCTGGGCGTCAAGTTCCGCGAAGGCTTCGTGAAAAACCGTTACATCGGTCGTACCTTCATCATGCCGGGCCAGGCTGCACGTAAAAAATCCGTGCGCCAGAAGCTCAACGCCATCGAACTCGAGTTCCGCGGCAAGAACGTGATGCTGGTGGATGACTCGATCGTGCGCGGTACCACCTGCAAGCAGATCATTCAGATGGCCCGCGAAGCCGGCGCCAAGAACGTTTACTTCTGCTCGGCGGCCCCGGCGGTTCGTTACCCGAACGTGTATGGCATCGACATGCCAAGCGCTCACGAACTGATCGCCCATAACCGCAGCACCCAGGAAGTGGCTGAGCTGATCGGCGCCGACTGGCTGATCTATCAGGATCTGCCTGACCTGATCGACGCGGTCGGTGGTGGCAAGATCAAGATCGATGCGTTCGACTGTGCAGTGTTTGACGGCAAGTACGTCACCGGCGATATTGACGACAACTACCTGGAGCGAATCGAGCGTGCGCGCAACGATGCTTCCAAGGTGATTGCCCAGGGCGTCGGTGCGACGATAGGCTTGTACAACAACTAAGTGTTCACCAAACCGGCCCTGATGGGCCGGTTTGCGTTTATCCAATACAAAGTAGAGCAAGGAGTGGGCAGCATGAGTCAGGATTGGGATGCGGGTCGGCTGGACAGCGACCTTGAGGGCGTAGCGTTCGACACCCTGGCGGTGCGTGCTGGCCAGCACCGTACGCCGGAAGGTGAGCACGGTGATGCAATGTTCCTGACCTCCAGCTACGTGTTCCGCACGGCGGCAGACGCGGCAGCGCGGTTCTCGGGCGAGGTGGCAGGCAATGTTTATTCGCGTTACACCAACCCCACCGTTCGTGCTTTCGAAGAGCGCATCGCCGCCCTTGAAGGTGCCGAGCAGGCTGTAGCCACGGCGACGGGCATGGCAGCCATTCTGTCGGTGGTGATGAGCCTGTGCAGCGCCGGCGACCATATCCTGGTCTCGCGCAGTGTGTTCGGTTCGACCATCAGCCTGTTTGAGAAGTACTTCAAGCGCTTTGGCGTGCAGGTCGATTACGTGCCGTTGGCCGAACTGGCTGGCTGGGACGCGGCGATCAAGCCCAACACCAAGCTGCTGTTTGTCGAGTCGCCGTCCAACCCGCTGGCCGAGCTGGTCGATATCGCCGCGCTGGCTGAAATCGCCCACGCCAAGGGTGCCTTGCTGGTGGTCGACAACTGCTTTTGCACGCCAGCCTTGCAACAGCCGCTGAAGCTGGGTGCAGACATCGTGGTGCATTCGGCAACCAAGTTCATCGATGGCCAGGGTCGTTGCATGGGTGGGGTAGTGGCCGGTCGTGGCGAGCTGATGAAAGAAATCGTCGGTTTCCTGCGTACCGCCGGGCCGACTCTGAGCCCGTTCAACGCGTGGATCTTCCTCAAGGGTCTGGAGACCCTCAACCTGCGCATGCGCGCTCACTGCGCCAGTGCCCAGGCCCTGGCCGAGTGGCTGGAGCAGCAGGATGGCGTAGAGAAGGTTCACTACGCCGGTCTCAAGAGCCATCCACAGTACGAATTGGCCCAGCGCCAGCAGCGCGGCTTTGGTGCCGTGGTCAGTTTTGAGGTCAAGGGCGGCAAAGAAGGCGCGTGGCGCTTTATCGACGCGACACGTCTGATCTCGATCACTGCCAACCTGGGTGACAGCAAAACCACGATTACTCATCCGGCGACCACTTCCCATGGTCGCCTGGCACCGCAAGAGCGTGAAGCGGCCGGTATTCGTGACAGCCTGATCCGCATCGCCGTAGGCCTGGAAGATGTCAGTGACCTGCAAGCCGACCTCGCACGAGGCCTGGCCGCGCTGTGACCGACTGGATGCTCGAGGCGCCGGTAAGCGGCAATGGCCGTGTAGCACTGGTCACCGGTGCTGCGCGGGGCATTGGCCTGGGCATTGCAGCCTGGCTGGTCAGTGAAGGCTGGCAAGTGGTGCTCAGCGACATTGACCGCGCCCGGGGCACAAAAGTGGCCAAGGCGCTGGGCGACAGTGCCTGGTTTGTGCGCATGGATGTGTCGGTTGAAGACGATGTCATCCAGTGTGTCGCGCAAGTGCTGGGGCAGTTCGGACGGCTGGACGGGCTGGTGTGCAACGCCGCGATTGCGGACCCGCACAACACGCCTCTGGAAAACCTCGACCTGGAGCACTGGAACCGCGTGCTGGCGGTCAATCTCACCGGGCCGATGCTGTTGGCCAAGCATTGTGCGCCGTATCTGCGTGCCCATTGCGGGGCGATCGTCAACCTGGCTTCCACCCGTGCGCGCCAGTCGGAGCCTGATACCGAGGCTTACGTGGCAAGCAAGGGCGGGTTGCTGGCATTGACCCATGCGCTGGCCATCAGCCTTGGCCCGCAAATCAGGGTCAATGCTGTCAGCCCGGGCTGGATCGACGCCCGTGATCCATCTGTAAGGCGTGCAGCGCCGTTGACGGACGCCGATCACGCTCAGCACCCTGCTGGCAGGGCAGGGGTTGTGGAGGACGTTGCCGCGATGGTTGCCTGGTTGTTGTCGCGCAACTCCGGTTTTGTCACGGGTCAGGAGTTTGTGGTGGATGGCGGCATGAGCAAGAAGATGATCTATGGCGATTAAGGCCAGGCCACTATTTTTGCTTGTTTTGAAAAAAACCAATCTTGTCCTTGACTTAGCTTCGATAGGTGCGTAAATTTCGCGGCCTCAACGAAGCAAAGGGTGATTAGCTCAGCTGGGAGAGCATCTGCCTTACAAGCAGAGGGTCGGCGGTTCGATCCCGTCATCACCCACCACTTCTTGAGATTCTCGCAAGAGAAAGGTCGTTCCGAAAGGAGCTGCCACCGACGCGCAGCGGTAGTTCAGTC
The DNA here is from genome assembly GCF_049896805.1 of Pseudomonas sp. TWR1-1-3. Lineage (NCBI taxonomy): Bacteria > Pseudomonadati > Pseudomonadota > Gammaproteobacteria > Pseudomonadales > Pseudomonadaceae > Pseudomonas > Pseudomonas sp. TWR1-1-3. The sequence goes on from NZ_JAFCUZ010000001.1 coordinate 400,827, forward strand.
GGTTAGAATACCGGCCTGTCACGCCGGGGGTCGCGGGTTCGAGTCCCGTCCGCTGCGCCATATTTGTACAAATCAGGTTCGCCTGGTTTGCGATTGAAAAGCACCGAAGCTCTTCAGTCACAGGTTTTAAAAGTTTCAAACGGACGCAAGTCCGAGCGATACGCAGCGGTAGTTCAGTCGGTTAGAATACCGGCCTGTCACGCCGGGGGTCGCGGGTTCGAGTCCCGTCCGCTGCGCCATATTTGCTTCAGGGCCTTGAACTCCCTGAAGCTACAAAAAAAGCGACCCCAGGGTCGCTTTTTTTGTGCCCGGGATTTTGTACGGACCCAGCCACTGTGGGAGCGAGCCTGCTCGCGAAGATGCCGGACTTGCCGGATAACCGCGAAGCTCTTGGCGCCTTCGCGAGCAGGCTCGCTCCCACAGTGGGGTCGAATGCGGTTTCAGGCCGCGATCCACGATCAGACGCGACAAACTGCCCGCGATTATCACCACTTGATGCACAATACGCCCCGTACCGTTCTCTTCAGGATTTTCAATGCTTATGTCATTTCCCGTGCGTGCCGTGGTAGTCGCTCTCGTGCTGACTGGCCTGGCAGGTTGCTCGTCGAAGAAAACTGCCATCTATGAACATGAAAACTTCGATGACTCCGGTACGTTCTCGCGCAATTACCCGGTGACCGACAAGACAGCCTGCGAATCAGCGCGGCGCGCCTTGCTTAGCCAGGGCTATATCATCACCAGCAATGACCCGAAAATGATCAGCGGCCACAAGAGCTTCCAGCAAACCGGCGAAAGCCATCTGGAGATCAGCTTCAACATTGTGTGTGCCGACGATGGCGGTTCTGAGCATCACGCCACCATGTTTGCCAATGCGCTGCAGGACCGTTACGCCCTGAAGAAAGTCAACAACTCTGCCAGTCTGGGTGTCGGTGTGCTGGGTTCGGTGTCGATGCCGATTGGTTCAACCGATGATTCGATGGTCAAAGTCGCCAGCGAGACGGTGTCTTCGGCGCAGTTCTATGACCGTTTTTTTGGCCTGGTCGAAGTGTTCCTGCCCAAGCCCAAGGAAGTCGTGAAAGCGGTAAAGGCGCCGCAAAAAGCCAAGCCTGATCTGGGCGTGCCTGAGCCTGCGCCAGTGCCGACTGAAGTGATTGTGCCTGCACCCCAGCCGGTTATTGTGCCCGAGCCAGTTGTGGCGCCTGCCAGCGAGCCTGTGCTGCTGCCCCCGGCCGCAGCCGAACCTGTTCTACCTGTGCTGGAAGCCCCGGTAACGGTACCTGCAGTGGTGGCACCAGTCACGCCTGTGGTCGAGCCTGTGACCGAGCCTGCCATCACCCCCGTACCTGCCGCCGTAGAGCCTTCCCCCGTTCAATAACTGTGCAGTAAATCTCAAAAGCTCTGCTACGTTTAACGATGAGTATTGACAGTGCCCGCGAAGGTGTCATTTTTCCTTCATGCGGGCACTTTATGCTCAGGCATGACTTAAACAAACAGACTGAAAAGGGATGCTGTATGGACGACTATCAGGAAGAGCTGCTTGAATACCAGGCTTTTGAACTGGACCCGCTGGAACCTGCCGACGATGCGACCGAGCTTTGAGCCCGGTGCAGCATCAGGCAGTCTGGCGCTGACGCCGTCGGTATTCTCCCGGCGTCTGCGCATTCCAGCGCTTGAAGGCCCGCTGAAACGCCTCGGCTGAGGCAAACCCCAATAAATAAGCGATTTCGCCGAAGGCCAGCTCCGTATCACGGATATAGGTCATGGCGAGGTCGCGGCGTGTGTCGTTGAGAATGGCGCGAAATTGCGTGCCTTCTTCGGCCAGCTTGCGGCGCAAGGTCCAGGTCGGCAGCTTCAGGCGTGCCGCCACTTCCTCCAGGTCGGGTTCGCGACCGCCATTGAGCAAAGGCCCCAGCAGTTGCGTAATGCGCTCGCGCAGGCTGCGGGTGCGGGTCATTTGCTCCAGTTCGCGCTCACACAGTTGCAGCAGGTAGGCCCAGGTGCTGGGGCAGTGCTGCGGGTTGCGCAGGTCGAGGGTGGCGTGATTGAGGCGCAGCTGGTTGGTTTCTGCACGAAACTGCAGGGTCGAGCTGCCCAGCCCGTTGTAGCATTGGGCGTAATCCGGTTCGCTGAATTCGATATCGATCTGCTCGCAGCTCAAGGGCCGGGCTGCAACCGCGGACAGGTGCTGCAACCAGCCGGCAATGATCGAGTCCACCACAAAGCGGTTATAGGCGTTGTACGGGCTGATGGAGTAAAACCGCAGCCAGGCACCCTGGGCGTCTTCGTGCAGGCTTGACTGCCCGCGGTAGTTGGAGCCGTACAAGGGTTCGAAACGTATCAGGGTGCGGGCCGCTTCGCGCACTGTGGGTGCCTGGGCTGCGGTGACGCCGGCCAGGCCCACCTGGCCCAGACGGCTGAGTTGGCCCATACGCAGGCCCAGTGCCGGCTCGCCGGTCAGCATAATTGCGGCGTGGCCCAGGCGCATATAGCGCGGGATCGACAGGCGTGCCAGAGGCTGGGCCAGACGGGCCGGGTCAAGGCCGAACTGGTCGAGCAGGGGGGCCGGGTCGTGGCCGCAACTGCGCACGGCGTCGGCCAGGGACTGAACGAACCCGACCGATAGATCGCCCAGGCGCATCGGCAGTGGTTTCATCACTCTATAACCAGAGGTTCAGCAGTCGTGCACCGCTGCCAGGCTGGTCCGGGCTGGTCTGGCCGTTGCGGCTGATAAAGCCCTGGCCGGTGCTGTGCTTGTCCCAGAACTTGCCGCGCAAGAACACGGTGACGCCAGCGTTGGCGGTGCTGATGGGCAGGCTGCTGGTGAAGGTCAGGCGATGCCAGGCATCGCCCTCAGTGACTTCGCCGGGCTTGAGGCTGATTTCACTGGGCGTCGACACGCTTTTGTAACCGCCCCAGGGCTTGTCCCAAGTGGTTTTACCGACGATAAACGCGGGCACTGCGATCAGTTGCGCGCCTTTTTCGTTCAGCGTGCGGTAGTTCTCGGGGTACCAGCTGTCGCTGCCGATCAGGATGCCCAGGCGCCCGGCCGGGGTGTCGACCACATTCAGCTCATGATCGGGGCTGGGCTGGATATAGCTCTGTTCTTCATAGGTGGGCAGCAATTGGCGCTGCGGAGTGCCGATGGCGGCACCCTCGCGGTCAAACACCACGCTGCTGTTGTATAACGCGCCGGTGCCGACCAGCAGTTTGCCGTGTTCAATGCGCGGGTCGGGCAAGGCGATGCTGCCGGCCACCAGGGTTACCCCGAACTCTTTGGCCAGGCCGCCAAACAGGGTCTGGTAATCGTCGGCCATGCTGTTGGCTTTCATGCGCAGATGAGCATCGTTGACCCGGCTTTCGCCGTCAGCGCGCAACCATGCATTGGCAAAGGCCAGCGGGTTGCTGATGGCCAGCCAGTGCATCGCTTGATTGAGGTTGGCGGCTTGATACAGCTGGTTTTTTTCACCGCGAAACATCAACCAGGAACCGATATGTTCCGGCAGTACCACTACGGTTTTGCCGTTGATCAGCCCGGCATCGCGGGCGCTGTTCAAGTAGGCCGCCAGTTTCAGATGGACCAGCGCCAGGCTTTGGTAGTCGCGGGGTGACAGGTCGGGCTCGATGCCCAGCAGGTTGCCGCGATCATTATTCACACCCTCGTTAATCGCGAGCTCGATGCGCAAGTCAGAAAGGTAGTGGCCAACATCCCGTTGCGTGGTCCACCAGGCATAACCGCCTGCAGCAGCGAAGAGGGCAATCAGTAAGGTGCAGCCAATTATTTTGCGCATATAAATAAAACAGACAGCTTTCAGCGGAATTCAATCTACAGGGTAGGCGGCGGTTGTTGGCTTGCCAAGGGGTGCTGCGCATTTGGGTTAATAATTTGTAACTTTGGGTCATTGAGTGGGGTCGGTTGAGTCTTTACTGTGCCTCAGATCAACGACGGGAGCCGCAGAGCATCCCGCGTTCCGTGATTTCGCCCGTTGTGGAGCCTACTGATGACCGCCACTCGCTACCCGCACTTGCTCGCCCCGCTGGATCTGGGTTTTACCACTTTGCGCAACCGCAGCCTGATGGGCTCGATGCACACCGGCCTGGAAGAAAAGCCCGGTGGCTTTGAACGCATGGCCGCCTACTTTGCCGAGCGTGCCCGCGGTGGCGTGGGCCTGATCGTCACGGGCGGCATTGCGCCCAACGACGAGGGTGGGGTGTACAGCGGTGCAGCCAAGCTGAGTACGGTGGAAGAGGCCGAAAAGCATGTGGTTGTGACCCGCGCAGTACACGATGCCGGCGGCAAGATCTGCCTGCAGATCCTCCACGCCGGGCGTTATGCCTACAGCCCGCGCCAGGTCGCGCCGAGTGCGATCCAGGCGCCGATCAACCCGTTCAAACCCAGGGAGCTGGATGAAGAGGGCATCGAAAAGCAGATCGGCGACTTCGTGACCTGCGCCAGGCTGGCCCAGAGTGCCGGGTATGACGGTGTCGAAATCATGGGGTCCGAGGGTTACCTGATTAACCAGTTCCTGGCGGCGCACACCAATCAGCGTACTGACCGTTGGGGTGGCAGCTACGAGAACCGCATGCGCCTGCCCGTGGAAATCGTGCGTCGCGTGCGCGAAGCCGTTGGCCCGAATTTCATCATTATCTATCGTCTGTCGATGCTCGATCTGGTGGCAGGCGGCAGCGTCTGGGAAGAGATCGTGCAACTGGCCAAGGCGGTCGAATCGGCCGGTGCGACCCTGATCAACACCGGTATAGGCTGGCATGAAGCGCGCATCCCGACCATCGCCACCAAAGTGCCCCGTGCGGCGTTCAGCAAAGTCACCGCCAAGCTGCGCGGTTCGGTGAGTGTGCCGCTGATCACCACCAACCGCATCAACACCCCGGAAATCGCCGAGCAGATCCTTGCCGAAGGCGATGCCGATATGGTGTCGATGGCGCGGCCGTTCCTGGCTGATCCGGAGTTCGTCAACAAGGCGGCTGCCGGGCGCAGTGATGAGATCAACACCTGCATCGGCTGCAACCAGGCCTGCCTGGACCACACCTTCGGCGGCAAGCTGACCAGTTGCCTGGTCAATCCCCGAGCCTGCCACGAAACCGAACTCAATTATTTGCCGACCATCGCGGTGAAAAAAATCGCCGTGGTCGGTGCCGGCCCGGCCGGGCTGTCTGCGGCTAGCGTGGCGGCTGAGCGCGGGCATGAAGTGGTGCTGTTTGACGCAGCCAGCGAGATTGGCGGGCAGTTCAATGTGGCCAAGCGCATACCGGGCAAGGAAGAGTTCTTTGAAACCCTGCGTTACTTCAAGCGCAAACTGCAAACCACCGGTGTCGAGGTGTGCCTGAACACCCGGGTGGATGTGCAGCAACTGGTCGAAGGCAAATTTGACGAAATCATCCTGGCCACCGGCATCGCACCGCGCACGCCGGCGATCCCGGGTATCGACCACCCCAAGGTTCTGAGCTATCTGGACGTGATCCTGGAGCGCAAGCCGGTGGGCGGTAAGGTTGCAGTGATTGGCGCGGGCGGTATTGGTTTTGACGTGTCGGAGTTTCTGGTGCACCAGGGGGGGGCTACCAGCCAGGACCGTGAAGCGTTCTGGAAAGAGTGGGGCATCGACACCGAGCTTGAGGCTCGCGGCGGTGTGGCCGGGATCAAGCCTCAGGTGCATGCCCCGGCGCGTCAGGTGTACTTGCTGCAACGCAAGGCCAGCAAGGTGGGTGACGGGCTGGGCAAGACCACTGGCTGGATCCATCGCGCCGGGCTGAAAAACAAGCAGGTGCAGATGCTCAACAGCGTGGAATACCTGAGCATCGACGATGCCGGTTTGCATGTGCGTATTGGCGAGGGCGAGCCGCAGGTATTGCCTGTAGACAATATTGTGATTTGCGCGGGGCAGGATCCGTTGCGTGAGTTGCAGGATGGCCTGGTTGCAGCGGGGCAGAGCGTGCATTTGATCGGCGGTGCCGATGTGGCGGCGGAACTGGATGCCAAGCGTGCGATTGACCAGGGGTCGAGATTGGCGGCGCAGTTGTAAAGCGCCCTCACCCTAACCCTCTCCCGGAGGGAGAGGGGACTGATTTGTGGCGTTGCGAAGATCTGCTTTGGCCTTTAGCCCCCTCTCACTTTGGGAGAGGGTTGGGGTGAGGGGCTTTGCTCTTAATGCACGATCTGGGCTAAAAACGCCTTGGCCCGCGGGCTTTTCGGGGCGTTGAAAAACTCCTCGGGCGGCGAGTCTTCAATCACCATGCCGCCATCCAGGAACAACACCCGCTCCGCCACCTGCCGGGCAAAACCCATTTCATGGGTCACGCACAACATGGTCATGCCACTGCCCGCTAGGTTGACCATCACATCCAGCACTTCGCTGACCATTTCCGGGTCCAGCGCCGAAGTCGGCTCATCGAACAACATGATTTTCGGTTCCATGCACAACGCCCGGGCAATGGCCACACGTTGCTGCTGGCCGCCGGACAACTGGCTCGGGTATTTATCAGCCTGGCTGGCAATGCCAACCTTGGTCAAAAAATGCTGGGCCAGTTCGATGGCTTTCTTGCGCGACAGGCCGCGCACCGACATCGGCGCCAGGATGCAGTTGTCGATCACACTCATGTGCGGGAACAGGTTGAAATGCTGGAACACCATACCGATCTCACTGCGCACTTTCGCCGCTTCACGGGTTGGCAGTGCCAGGTCGGTGTCGTTGATCAGGATGCGACCCTGCTCGGCGATTTCCAGGCGGTTGATGCAGCGGATCAAGGTTGATTTGCCAGAGCCGGACGGGCCGCACAGCACAATGCGTTCACCTTCGCGCACCTTCAGGTCGATGCCCTTGAGCACGTGAAAAGCGCTGTAATATTTGTTCAGCCCGGCGATATCCACGACGACCTTGCGGGTGTCAGTGACTGGCGACACAGGATGAACGTAAGCAGGTTGTGCAAGCATGGTGTGTCTCCAGTGATCAGTGAAAACGCTCGGCGCTGTAGGGCGCAGGGTCGGTGAAAGGTTTTTCCCCGGTCATCATTTCGGCCAGCAGACGCCCGCTGACCGGGCCCAGGGTCAGGCCGTGGTGGGCGTGGCCAAAGTTGAACCACAGGCCCTTGTGGCGGCTGCCAGGGCCAATCACCGGGCACATATCCGGCAGGCACGGGCGCCGGCCCAGCCAGGGTTCGGCATCCACACGCTCACCCAGCGGGTACAGGCGTTGGGCGCGCTCTTCGCAGCGGCGCAACTGGATTTCGTTGATCGGGTCATCGCTGTCGGCAAATTCGATCCCGGTGGTCAGGCGAATACCGCCCACCATCGGTGCCAGCACATAACCGCCCACCGAATCCAGAATCGGGTGCTGCATGGTGTGGCCGTCTTTGGCCGCGTAATGCATGTGATAGCCGCGCTTGATTGCCAGGGGAATGCGATAGCCCAGCGGTTCGAAAATCGCCCGTGCTTGCGGGCCGAGGGCAATCACCACTTCGTTGCCGACGATCAGGCCCTTCTGGCTTTCGACCTGCCATTGCCCGGCCGTTGCCCGCAGGCTGGTGGCGTCACCGATGACAAAGGTGCCTCCACGCTTTACAAACAATTCGGCATAACCCCGGGTCAGGCCGCCCGGGTCACTGACGGTCTTGGGATCGAGCCAGTGAATGCCTCCGATCACATCGTTATGCAGGCCCGGCTCCAGGGCGTGCACCTGCTGTTCGCCCAGTACCCGGTAGTTGAGCCTGTAGTCGCTCAGGGCCGCCGCATCGCGTTGGGCCTTGTCGAAGTCGGTCTGGGTGCGATAGACCTCGATCCAGCCGCTGTCATCGATCAGCGCAGTCACCCCGGCCGGCTCGGCCAGCAAGTCGTGTTCGCTGACGCATTGTTCAATCAGCGGCAGCATGGCCCGGGTGGCCCTGGCCAGCGCCTTGGGAGCGGATTGCTGCCAGTACTTCAACAGCCACGGCCCGGCCTTGGGCAGGTGCTTGAGGCTGTAGCGCACGTCCGATTGCTGGTTGAGGCCATAGCGCAACAGGCGCGAAAGTTCCCGCGGGAACGAATAGGGGATCACGCTGGCGCGCTCGATTAGCCCGGCATTGCCGTGGCTGGTGCCGCTGCCTGGCTGGGCGCGGTCAAGCAGCACGACGCTGCGCCCACGAGCCTGGAGTTGCAACGCGGTACTGACGCCGACAATGCCGGCGCCCAGAACGATAGTGTCGCAGTGCATAAACAAATCCTTAAAACAGGGGGCCGTGTGCGCAGCCCGGGCAATGGGCTTACTGCAAATGGCGGCCGAGGCGGCCTTCGATCAGTTTCAGGCTGCGCCGCACCACTTCCACGATCAGCAGATACAGCACGGCGGCCCACAGGTAGACCTGAAAGTCGAAACTGCGCGAAAACGCCATCTTGGTCACGCCCATCAGGTCGTAAATGGTTACCAGCGAGGCAATCGCACTGGCCTTGATCATCAGGATCAGTTCATTGCCCAGCGGGCCGATGGCCACCAGCAACGATTGCGGCAGAATGATCTTGCGAAAGGCGGTCCAGCGCGACAGGTTCAGCGCTTTGCAGGCCTCACGCTGGCCCTGGGCCACGGAGAGGATACTGCCGCGCAGGATCTCGGCCTGGTACGCCGCCGTGTTGAGGGTGAAAGCCAGCAGGGTGCAGAACCACGCATCGCGGAAAAACCACCACAGGCCCACGTCCTGCCAGAAGCCCTTGAACGAGCCGAGGCCGTAGTACAGCAAAAACAGTTGCGCCAGCAGCGGTGAGCCGCGGAAAAAGTACACGTAGGCACCGGTAAAACTGCGCAAGAAGCGGTTGCTAGACAAACGCCCCAGGGCGATCAGCAAGCCGAGCAAAGCCCCCAGGGTAAAGGAAATCGCCACCAGTTTGCCGGTGACCAGCAGCCCGTCGATAAACCGCGGGCCGTAGCGTTCCAGCAGGTCGGGGTTGAGAAACATGTTTTGCAGATCCGCCAGACTCATGGCTGCGCGCTCCGTTGATGGCGGCTGAAGTAGCGTTCAAGAAAGGCGAACAGACGCCCGGAAATCGCCGAGAAAAACAGATAGCCCAGGCAGGCGACGGTGTAGAACAGCATCGGCTCTTTGGTCACGCTGACCGCCAGGTTGGTCTGGCGCATCAGGTCCACCAGGGAAATGGTCGACACCAGCGAGGTGTCCTTGAGCAGCGACAGCCAGTTGTTCGACAGCCCCGGCAGGGCGATGCGTGCCAGTTGTGGCAGTACCACCTTGCGAAAGGTGGTGAATTTGCTCAGGCCCAGTGCCGAGGCCGCTTCGAACTGGCCCTTGGGAATGGTTTTAAACGCACCCAGCCAGATCTCGCTCGAGAAGGCGGCAAATACCAGGCTGAAAGCCACCATCGCAGCGACGAAGGTATTGATCGTCACCTGCGCGTCGTAGCCCATCATGGCGAGCAGCTTTTGGGCGGCGATCTGGCAGCCGTAATAAATGATCAGCAGGGTCAGCAGTTCCGGCAAACCGCGAAATACCGTGGAAAAAGTGGTTGCCCACGCCCGCAGCCAACGGTTTTTCGAGCGTGCCGCCACCGCCACGACCAGGCCCAGGGGCAAGCCGATAGGCAGGCAGCTCAAGGCCAGGGCAATGGTCACCAGCGCGCCGGCGAGCAACGCCGAGCCCCAGCCGCCACTGGCAAAAGAAAGAAGTGAGAGTTGATCGAGCATGCTCGAATCCCCGGGCAAAAGTGGGCCGAAATTCAGCCACTGCGCACGTTACGTGCGCAGGGCAGGGTCATTGGCAGGGAGGCCCTCAAGCGAGGGCAGGCGACTCAGTAAATGTCGAAGTCGAAGTACTTGCTGCTGATCTTTTTATAGGTGCCGTCAGCCACGATTTCGTCCAGCGCCTTGTTGAAGCGCTCGCGCAGCACGGTATCGCTCTGGCGTACGGCAATGGCGGCGTCGGCATTGGTGCCGTTGACGTCACCGATGATTTTGCAGCAGTCGTCGCTGGCCTTGTTGATCCATTCCAGCAGCGGGAATTTGTCGGCAATCACCGCATCGACACGACCGTTTTTCAGCTCGGCGTTGGCCTCGTCCAGGGTCGGGTACAGGTTGAGCTTGGCGCCGGCTTTTTCGTAGTGGTCTTCGGCGTAGATGCCCTGGGTTGCAGCGCCCTGGGCACCGATGGTGCGGCCCTTGAAGTCGATCTGCGCATCGGTGATATCAGAGTCTTTAGGCACGGCGATCGACAGCGGGGTGCGGTAGTAGTGATTGGTAAACGCGATCTTCTTTTTGCGTTCATCGGTCACGATCATCGACGCGACGATGGCGTCGTATTTTTTCGCCATCAGCCCCGGGATAATACCGTCCCAGTCCTGGGCAACAATCTTGCATTGCGCGTTCATGCGCTCGCACAGGGCATTGGTGATGTCGACGTCAAAGCCGGACACCGTGCCGTCCGAGTTGGTGGTGTTGAAGGGAGGGTAGGCGCCTTCGGTGGCGATAGTCAGCGTGTCGGCCTGAGCGTTGGCTGCAACGGCGGCCATCAGTGCGCATGCACTTGCAAAGCGAATGACGTATTTCATCTAGCACCTCGTTTTATTGTTTTGATCCGGGTGAGGATGTGTAGCCCACGAACTCATTGTGTAAGGCCGCGGTTGCCTCAAGACGCTTTTCAACGTCAGGCCCCAGTTGTTTGCACACTTCATTGATCAGCAAATGCACCAGCGACAGCATGGCCGCGGTGGACTCCCAGAACAGGTTGAACTCGGTGGGCACGCGAAACACTTCATTGGCGCTCTGGTCGGCCCAGTCGCAGAAGGTATCGGTGACCAGCGTGACTTCGATACCGGCCTCGCGTGCCTTGCGGCACAACAACTGGGCGTGGCGCGAGTAGCGACGGGCTTCAAACACCACCAGGGCGCAGTCTGCGGGCGGGCACAGCAGTACATCGGCGTAATGCCCGGCGGCGCCGTCGACCAGCTGCACGCCATCGCGCAGGTATTGCAGTAAATGCACCATCGAGGCGGCGATGCCGCGCTCGGTCTGGAAGCCTGCGACAAACACCTTGCGCCGCGTGGCCAGGCGCTGGCTGACGGCACGCCACTGCGGGGTGAGGCTGTATTCGTAGACCTTGACCAGCGCCCCGACTTCCAGCTCGAAGCTGCGCGGCAGGGCCTGCGGGCTCTGGCTCGACTGCTGGCGGAATTCTTGCAAGCGATCACCGACCAGCCACGGGCCATCGCCCAGGTCGTCCTTGAGATCGTTTTTCAAATCCTTGAAATGGCTGTAGCCCAGGGCACGGCAAAAACGCCCCACACTGGACTCGCTGACTCCCAGTTTGCTGGCGATGTCGGCGGCGGTCTGAAAGGGCAGCTCGTAGAGATTGGCCAGCATGTAGCTGGCAATCGCCCGGCCCGAGGGGGCGGCGGTTGACAGACTGCTTTCAAGGCGTTGTTTAATCGGCTGGCTCACGACTGCTTCCTGTTTTTATTTCAGCGCGTTGCAGAAAGTGAATGTTTTCTGTCATTAAGTCAACAATTGACAGAGAACTGTCATCGAAGGATAGTTTGCCTCAGACAAAAATAATCAGACTGGAGCCCCAGAATGTCATCCACGCAGTCGCTTTCCCTCGCCGAATTGACCGCCTTGCTGCAACGGATTTTTGAGCGTCATGGCACCTCGCCGGAGGTTGCCGGGGTACTGGCGGACAACTGCGCCCGGGCGCAGCGCGATGGTTCCTATAGCCATGGGGTGTTCCGCATTCCGGGTTATCTGTCATCACTGGCCAGCAACTGGGTCAATGGCCAGGCGGTGCCGGTTGTAGAAGACGTTGCCAGCGGGTTTATCCGCGTGGATGCGGCGGGGGGCTTTGCCCAGCCTGCATTGGCGGCCGCCCGCGAGTTGCTGGTGGCAAAAGCCCGCAGTGCCGGGATTGCGGTGCTGGCGATTCGTAACTCCCATCACTTCGCCGCACTTTGGCCGGATGTCGAGCCGTTTGCCGAAGAAGGCCTGGTGGCCTTGAGCGTGGTCAACAGCATGACCTGCGTAGTGCCTCACGGTGCACAAAAACCGTTGTTTGGCACCAACCCGATTGCCTTTGCCGCACCCTGTGCGGATGGCAATCCGATCGTATTCGACCTGGCCACCAGTGCGATTGCCCACGGCGACGTGCAAATTGCCGCTCGTAAAGGCCACTCGTTGCCTGCCGGCATGGGCGTAGACAAGCAGGGTGAGCCCACTGAAGACCCGAAAGCCATCCTCGACGGCGGCGCTTTGCTGCCCTTTGGCGGGCACAAGGGGTCGGCGCTGTCGATGATGGTCGAGTTGCTGGCGGCGGCGCTGACGGGGGGTAATTTCTCGTTTGAGTTTGACTGGTCGAAACACCCGGGTGCACAAACCCCGTGGACCGGCCAATTGCTGATCGTGATCGATCCGAGCAAATCTGGCGGCAACAGCTTTGCCCAGCGCAGCGCAGAACTGGTTCGGCAGATGCATGCAGTAGGGCTTGAGCGCATGCCGGGTGACCGGCGCTTTATCGAGCGGGCCAAATCGTTGAGCGAAGGCATCCCGCTGGGGGCTGAAGAGCTGGCCAAATTGCGTGAGCTGGCGGGGTAACTGCGCCAAGGATCCGTTTGGTAAACGCCGCTAAACCTGTGGGAGCGGGCTTGCTCGCGATAGCATCACCGCGGTTTTCCAGATAACCGGCGTGGCCTGCATTGCGAGCAAGCCCGCTCCCACAATCCACCTGCGCGCATCAGGTTTGGGGAGTGGCTTACAACGCCAGAAACTGCCGTATCAGATTGGGTGTACACCCCGTCCAGCGTTTCAGGGCCCGGCGAAAGTTCGCCGGGTCGTTGAAGTTCAGGTACTCGGCCACCGCTTCATTGCTCAGCCCCTTGATCTGGTAAAGATACAGCGCCATATGCTTGCGCGCCTGATCCTGCTGGGCCTGAAAGTGGGTGCCGTGCTTGTTCAGCTTGCGCTTGAGGGTGGCCTGGCTCACCGAAAAATGCTGCGCGGCCTGCTCAAGGCCCGGAGCCTCCCGGGCATTGTTGCGCAAGTACACATACAGCCGGTCAAGCAGGCTGGCGCGAAAGCCCAGGCTGTGCAACTGCTCCTGTGCCTGTTGATAGGCCACTTGGCGGGCAATGGCCGAGGCATTCGGCCAGGGCCGGGTCAGGTATTCACGGGGCAGGCGCATCATGTCCAGCTGGCAGCCAAACTGGGTGTTCTCCCCCAGATGTACCCAGTACTGCTCCACATAATGCGGCTCGGCATGGCTGAAACTGCATTCCCACGGCAGGCGCTCGCCACTGAGCCACTGACTCATGGCCATCAGCGCCGTCATACTGGCCTCCAGTACAAAACGCAATTGCTCCTGGGCCCCACAACTGTCGAGCCAGTACACATAGGCGTATTTGTCGTCCAGCAACAGCCGCGGGGTGAGCAAGGGGCTGAGCAGGGCGCGGTGATGGATCAGGGTTTCCAGGGCCTGCTGCAGGTTCTGTGCCTGCTGCAGGGCGTGGCTGGCCGGGCCGTAATGCCCCGGCCACAGGCGCTGGCCAAACAGAAAACTGCTGTCATCGGCTTCGAGTAAGCGTTGTGCATTGGCGATCAGGGTAAAACACTGCTGGGGGCTGAGACGCGTGTGCCCGGCGACGATGTCCTCGTAAAACAGCCCGGTACCGCGCAGCAGGCGATGGCTGTCGATATCCCGCGACAACGCCAGATCAATCAGGGTCGCAGGTTGATAATGCCCGGCAATAAAGCGGCTGTCGGCTTCGTACCAGCGGCTGTCCAGGGTCATGCGCGTTTGCTCCGTGGCGGCTTGGCCCGCACCAGTGTCAGGTTCAGGCGCTTGAGCAGCTCATCGGGCGCTTCGTTGACGGCCATCACCACCGCGGTACTGGCCGACAGATACACCCGTTCACCCTGTTGGCGGGTTTTGTGGGCCAGGCTCTGTACCGCCTGCTGCAGTTCCAGCGCCAGCAAGCGGGCCTGACTCTCGCCGGTATTGGGCAACAGCACCACAAAACGGTCACCGGCCAGCCTGCAGAGCAGATCGTGGCGACGCAGGTTGAGCAGCAGCAACTGGCTGAGGGCCTGCAACACGGCATCACCTTCGGCGTGGCCGTAATGCTGGTTGATGGACGTGAAATCGTCGATATCCAGCGCCAGCAGTGACAGCGGCTGTTGCTGCTCGACGCTTTGCGCCAGGCAGTCGCTGACCTGGTGCTTGAGGTAACCGGCGCCGCCCAGAGGGGTGAGTTTGTCGAACAGCCGGTGCTCGCGAAATACCCGCTCGCGCTTCTCCATCTGTTGATTGATAGCCTGCTGCTCGCGGTGCCAATGAAACAGGCCGATGGTCAGCAGAATCATGCCGACGGGCATGGGTGCCGACTCCATCCAGTGATCCCAGCCAATATGTTTGGGCAGGCGGATAAACTCGTCGAGCACATCCACCCACCAGGAAAAAAACATAAAGCACAGGCCGTACGCCAGGTAGTTGGTGACCCGCCCGGTGGGCCGGCTTTTAATCACCAGCCCCAGCCAGAACAGCATAAACAGGGCGGTGCCGCCCTCGCCGAAGATATCCAGCCAGTGCCATTCGCTGAAGGCCTTGGGGGTACCGAATGCCAGGTTGAGCAGTACCGCGGCATTGGCGGCCAGCAGCAGTAAACCAAGCTTGTAGCGATGGTGTTTAAGGACGTTTAACCAAGTCATCACAGTTCTACCCAAACCTATTGCCGGTCAGCAGAGCAGAGCGGTGTGACAACTGTATGACGGGGCTTGCGGGTCGAATCAGCTCAGGTGTGTGGTGAAAAAAAAGTTAAACGCAAGCTCGTGGTTGCCCCCGATTTCGTAGCAGCAGCCTCGTTCCTTCGGCAGCTGCTACGGGGGGCGATCTTTTCGCAATCAGGTCAAATCAGCTCATTTACCCCTTTATCAATGCTTGAAACCTTTTGTTTCGGGCGTTTCGCCGAACACTGTCACAGCGCTGTCATCCGCCGACCCTAGCTTTCGCTCCCAAGTTGTCGGGCCATTTGCCCGGCCTGACGTGCGATTTTGGGGGAGCACCAACATGTACAAGTGTCGCAGCAAGGCGCAGTGGGTCGGCTTTACGGTCAGTGCATTGGCCCTGGCAATCGCCAGCGAACGTTTGAGCGCCGCCGAGACATCGGCCATCGGTGCCACTGAACACGTCGAAGTAGTCGGTCAGGCCGTTAGCCTGGACAAGGCACTCAAGCAACAACGCAACTCGGACACCATCGAAAGCGTGGTGCATGCCGATGGCGTGGCGCAGTTGCCCGACGCCAACGTGGCCGAGGCGGTACAGCGCCTGCCCGGTATCAGCATTGAGCGCGATCAGGGCGAAGGCCGCTTTGTCAGCGTGCGTGGCCTGGGCCCGGACCTCAATAGCGTGACCATCAACGGAACACTGGTACCGTCCCCGGAAAGCGCCCGCCGCGCCGTGGCCCTGGACGTCTTGCCCTCGGAACTGGTGCAGTCGCTGTCGGTGATCAAGACCCTGACCTCGGATATGGACGCCAACTCCCTGGGTGGCACGGTAGACGTACAAAGCCTCTCGGCCTTCGACCATGACGGCCTGTTTTTCACCGGCAGCACCGAGGCCGGATACAACAAGAACAGCCACAAGACCAGCCCCAAGGTGTCGGGCGCCATCAGCGACCGTTTCAGCCTGGGTGACGGTGTCGACAACTTCGGTGTGGCCGCAGCCCTGAGCTGGAACAAGCGCGACTTTCGCTCCGACAACGTCGAAACCGGCGGCGACTGGGATTTCACCGATGGCGCCCGTCTGAACAGCTTTGAACAGCGTGTTTACGAGATCAGCCGCGAGCGTGCCGGTGGCGGCCTCAACTTTGATTACAAGCCCGACGACGATACCAGTCTGTACCTGCGCACCCTGTACAGCCGCTTTGAGGACAACGAAACCCGCAACTCCACCGCCTTTGAATTCTCCGACCCCCAGGCCGAAGACGAGGTGGGTAAAACCAAGACCAAGCGCAAGCTCAAGCAGCGCGAAGAAACCCAGGAAATCCAGTCCTACGTATTCGGCGGTGAACGCACCATGGGCCTGTGGACCCTCAGCGGGCAGGCCGGTTACAGCGAGTCCAGCGAAGACAACCCGGGGGGCATCGCCGGCGCAACGTTCAAGGGCAGCTCGAGCATTGGCAACGGCGGTTTCTACGACACCGAAAAACCGCGGCCGATCATCGGCGCTGGCTTTTATGACCCGACCAACTTCAGCCTCGACAAGGTGGACTGGCAAGAACAGCACACCAAGGACACCGAGAAAAATATCCGCCTGGACCTGGCCCGCGATTACGACGTGCAGGGCTACGCCTCCCAGGTCAAGTTCGGCGGCAAGGTCAGCCGGCGCAACAAGGACAACGACCTCAATGCCTGGACCTACAAGGACTTCTCCGACCTGGGCTTCAGCGACGAGCAACTGAGCCTCAATGCGTTCAACAAGGGCAACCTGCACTACAACCTTGGCCAGTACGGCCCGGGCATCAGCGGCGGGGCGATCAAGGACCTGATCGGCGGCCTCAACCGCGACGACTTCTACAACGAGCAGGACTCGCGGGCCAATGACTTCAAGATGCGCGAAGACATCAATGCGGCCTACCTGATGAACACCCTGGATATCGATGACTGGCGCTTTATCGCCGGCATGCGCTACGAGGGCACCGAGTTCGAGGCCAAGGGTACGGGCGTGCGCGATGGCGTCTTTGCAGACCAAAACACCCAGCGCGATTACCACCACTGGCTGCCGGGCCTGCATGCGCGCTATCAGTTGGCGAAAAACACCCAGATGCGGGCGGCCTGGACCAACACCGTCGTGCGCCCGACCTTTGGCCAACTGGCCCCGGGCTTTGTTATCGAAGATGACAAAGCCGAGTTCGGCAACCCCAACCTCAAGCCGCTGGAATCGAGCAACTTCGACCTTGGCATCGAGCACTTTATGGGGCAGGCGGGCACGGTGTCGGCGTTCCTCTTCTACAAAGACATTAAAAACTTCGTCTACAACAACGACCTGGCGGGCAGCGGCGAATGGGTCGACTTCACCGAAGCCCACAGCTATGCCAACGGCGACAGCGCCAAGCTCTATGGTCTGGAACTGGCCTACTCGCAAAAATTCGACTGGCTGCCGTCACCCTGGAACGGTTTGATCCTGGGCGCCAACAGCACGTTCAGCCGCTCCAATGCCAGTATCAAGGGCGTTGACGCAGCGACCGGAGCCAGCCTCAAGCGCGATATCGATTTGCCCAACCAGTCCAAGACCGTCGGCAACCTGATGCTCGGCTGGGAAGACGACAAGCTGAGCCTGCGCCTGTCGGCCAACTACAAGTCGGACTACCTCTACGAACTGGCCGGGGTCAACGACAAGGCCCATGACACCTATGTCAATGCCCAGACCTTTGTCGACTTCAGTGCCCGCTACTCGCTGACCAAGAACCTGCAAGTCAAGTTCGACGCCCAGAACCTTACGGACCAGCCGTACTTCACGTACAGCGGCAACAGCCGCTTCAACAACCAGTACGAAGAATACGGCCCGACCTACTCACTGGGCCTGACCTACACCCATTTTTAAGGCTTCGATGCCCCCCCTTGTGGGAGCGAGCCTGCTCGCGAAGGCGGTAAGTGATGTTGAGACCTTCGCGAGCAGGCTCGCTCCCACTGAAGCGCCATTGTTTTTTTGAACAGAATTCAGGATTGATCACTCATGTTCACACGCAAACCCCGCCTCCTGCCCTTGCTGGCCTGCCTGACCGCAGGCAGCGTCCAGGCAGCTACCGATATTGCTGCCCCGACATTGCAGCAATGGTCCACCAGCAAGGCCCAGGCCCTGAGTTTTTTACCCGGTAGCACAGGTGACGAGCGCCTGGCGGCAAGCAAGCGCGAAGGCCTGCTGTTGCTTGATAAACAGGGCAACACCCTGAGCCGGGTCCAGGGCGCCTTTGCCGGGCTGGACAGCCGCGTCCTGGGCGACCAGGTGCTGGTGGCCAGTAACGACAAGGACAAGCAGCAGGTTGCGCTGTTCAATCTCGACCCCAAGAGCCATCAATGGCAGGCGCCATCCTATCTGCCCACCCGCGACTACGCGGTGAATGGCGTGTGTCTGTACCAGGACGACGCGAGCAATATCTACCTGTTTACCGTGGGCGAAGAGGGCAGGGGCGAGCAATGGCTGGTTGCCGCTGACAGCCGCCGTTTGCCGACGCCGCTGCTGGTGCGCAGCCTGCCCCTGCCGCCGCAGGCCAAGTTCTGCAAGGTCGATGACGCCGCGCAGAACCTCTTCGTCAACGAAGAGAATGTCGGTTGGTGGGCCTACCCGGCCCATGCCGAGGCCGACGTCGAGCGCGTGCCGGTGGCGATGGTCGAGCCATTTGGCAACGTAAAAAAATCCACCGGGGACATGGCCCTGATGCCGGGCGGTATGCTCGGCCTCGATCCCGAGGCGGCACAACTGAATCTGTATCAGCAGCAGGGCAAGGGCTGGGCAGCCGTTGCCAGCTTGCCCCTGGCCGGGGTCCGCGAGCCGGAGCATCTGGCCCTGCGTCAGACGCCGCATGGCCTGCAACTGCTGGTGCAGGACGGTGCCAGCAGCAAAATGTACGAAGGCGCATTGGGCTGGAATGCCACCCCGGCCAGCCACCCCCCTGTGCTGGTCAGCGTAAAACCTGCGGTGCAAACCGACGTGGTGATGAGCCAGGGTGATGCCGCGGATGACCCGGCCATCTGGGTACACCCGAAAACCCCTGCTCTGAGCCGGGTACTGGGCACCAACAAGCAGCAGGGCCTTGAGGTGTACGACCTGCAGGGCAAACGCGTGCAGCATCTGCCTGTGGGCCGCCTGAACAACGTCGATGTGCGCCCGGGCTTCGAGCTGGGCGGACGCACTGTGGATCTGGCCGTGGCAACCAATCGCGATCACAACAGCCTCAGCGTGTTCAGCATCGACCGCGCCACCGGCACCTTGCAGGAAGCGGGCGAGATTGCCACGCCGGTCACCGATATTTACGGCCTGTGCCTGTTCAAGGCCCCTACCGGCGAGATCTACAGTTTCACCAACGACAAGGACGGCACTTTTGTGCAGCACCGCTTGTACGCCAAGGGCGACAAGGTGCAGGGCGAGCTGGTGCGCCGGTTCAAGGTGGCCAGCCAACCCGAAGGCTGTGTAGCGGACGATCGCAACCAGCGGCTGTTCCTCGGTGAGGAGGATGTGGTGGTGTGGGCGGTGGATGCCCGGCCTGACCAACCGGCCACGCTCACCAGCGTGATCAGGGTGGGTGAACAGGTGCATGACGATATCGAAGGCATGGGCCTGTACCAGACCGACAAAGACAACTACCTGGTGATCTCCAGCCAGGGCAACGACAGCTATGTGGTGGTCGATGCCGAGCCGCCGTATGCCCTGCGCGGTGCGTTCCGGGTGGGGATCAATGCGGCGGCGGGCATCGACGGCGCGTCGGAAACCGATGGCCTGGAAGTGACCTCGGCCAACCTCGGCGGCCCGTGGCACAAAGGCATGCTGGTGGTTCAGGACGGTCGCAAACGCATGCCCGAGCAGGCGCAAAACTTCAAGTACATCCCCTGGGCTGAAGTTGCCAAGGCCCTGCACTTGCCATAACCCGGTCATTTAAGACGCTTATAAATACCCCTTTACTGGAGCAACAACATGCACGCAACCATGGAACATATGACGATCTGGGGCCTGATCAGCGACGCGAGTCTGCTGGTCAAGGGGGTGATGCTGATCCTGCTGCTGGCCTCGCTGTTGAGCTGGTTTCTGATTGTGCGCCGCAGCGCCATCCTGCGCCGTAGCGAGCGCGACATGGACAACTTTACCGGGCGCCTGCGTGGCCAGGGCGAGCTCAATGCCCTGTACCGCGAAAGCCGCGATACCAGCCATGAAGATGCCGGTGCCGAGCAAGTATTCGCCGCTGCCTACAGTGAATACGCCCAACTCAAGCAGCAGCCGGGTGTGGATGCCGAAGGCGTGATGCAAGGGGTGGAGCGGGCGCTGTATGTGGCCATCAGCGAGCAGGAGATCCGCCTGGAGAAAGGCCTGCAGTTTCTCGCGACCGTGGGCTCGGTGAGTCCCTATATCGGCCTGTTCGGTACCGTGTGGGGGATCATGAACTCCTTTATCGGCCTGTCCCAGGTGCAACAGGCGACCCTGTCCACCGTCGCCCCGGGCATCGCCGAAGCCCTGATCGCCACCGCCATCGGCCTGTTTGCGGCGATCCCGGCCGTGATTGCCTACAACCGTTTTTCGGCCCGTGGCCAGACCTTGCTGACCCGTTACTACAGCCTCGGCAATGAAGTGCAGATGCGCTTGTACCGCAGCCTGCATGCCGGTTCGCGGAACATGTCCGCCGTCGCTTGAAAGGGAGTTTCATCATGCTTGCTCGACCACAGCGCAAACACGGGCCCAAGGCCGAAATGAACGTAGTGCCTTACATCGACGTGATGCTGGTGCTGCTGGTGATCTTTATGGTGACCGCGCCGATGTTGACCCAGGGGGTGAAAATCGAACTGCCGAAAGTGGCCAGTGAAGCCCTGGTCAATGACAGCCAGCAAAAAATCCTCACTCTGTCAGTCAAGGCCGAAGGTGGCTACTACTGGAACCTGGGCAGTGAACTGGACACCAAGAACCAGACCGACAGCGCCGTCAGCCTTGAAGAGTTGCAGGCCAAGGTCGGCCAGGTGGTGGCGCAGGACAGCAACACCCAGGTGTATATCCGCGCCGACAACGAGGCGGGTTATGGCAGCGTGGTCAAGGCGATGGCGGCCCTGCAGCAAGGTGGCGTGAGCAACCTGGGGCTGGTGACCGAGGCGCCACAATGAGTGCCGCATTGATGCACGGCTCGATAGCCCCCGCGCAGCCGCTGCCCTGGACGCGGATGTGGCATAACAGCCAGGCGCTGGCGGTCAGCGTGGCTCTGCACAGCGCTGTGGTGGCGTTCCTGGTGCTGGGCTGGAGCATGGAGCAATCGCTGCCGGAGCCTGTGCCATCGACCCTGAAAACCCGGCTGGTGATGTTGCCCGCCGAGCCGGTAATGGCGCCCCCTGCGCCGGAGCCGCTGCCGGTGGTGACTCCGGCGCCGGTGGTTGAGGCCAGGCCCGAGGTGGTCAAGCCTAAAGTGGACCCGCAGATCCAGGCGCGCAAACTGGAACAGGCGGCACTGGCGCGCAAGCGGGTCGAGGAGCAGAAACAGGCGCAAGTGGAGCAACAAAAAGCCGCGCAGCAGCGCGCCGAACAGGTTGAGGCCCAGCGTCAGCAGGCCGTGGCTGAACAGGCCCGGGTTGCAGCGGCGGATAATGCCCGGCGAGCGCAGCAGGCGGCTGCGGCAGCGGATGTGCGCCAGTACCTGCCCATCAGTAAACAAGCCCCGGACTACCCGCAACGGGCACTGGACAAGGGCATTCAGGGCGATTGCACGGTGGAGTACTCGGTGACGCCCCAGGGCAAGGTCGACAACCCCAAAGTGGTGGGCAACTGTCACCCGGCGTTTATTCGTCCTTCACTGGTGGCGGCGGCGACGTTCCGCTACCAGCCACGCATGGTCGATGGCCAGGCGGTGACGGTGCCGGGGGTGCGTAATACCTTTCACTACAAGATCCAGTAGCCCAAAGCCCCCTCACCCTAACCCTCTCCCAGAGGGAGAGGGGACTGATTGGCGTTGAGTTTGAATCCGCGTGCGGTCAGCTCCCTCTCCCTCTGGGAGAGGGTTGGGGTGGGGGTGCCTCTGAGCTGATCAATATCAAAACCCATCCGCCGCTCTTGACCTATGCTCCACGGGTTTTCAAGCTCAAGGAGATGACCATGAATGCGCCTGCAACCAGCCCCACGCCTGCGACGGCAAAAGCAAAACTTCCCATTGGTCTGGTGATAGCAGTCCTGGTCATGATCGGCATTCTACTGTTGCCACTGCCCGCCGACTTGCCGGTAGCCGGTCATCGCATGCTGGCGATCCTGGCATTTGCCGTGGTGGTATGGATCACTGAAGCGGTGTCGTACGAAGCCAGCGCCATCATGATCACCTCCCTGATGGCGTTCCTGATCGGCATGGCGCCCACCCTGGCGGACCCGTCCAGGCTTTACGGCACCTCTGCTGGCATCACCATGGCCCTGACCGGGTTTTCCAATGCTGCCCTGGCCCTGGTGGCGGGCGCCCTGTTTATCGCGGCTGCCATGACCCACACCGGTCTTGACCGGCGCATTGCCCTGGTCACCTTGTCGCGTATCGGCACCAGCACCCGACGCATTTTGCTGGGGGCGATTGCGGTCACCATTTTGCTCAGCCTGGTGGTGCCCAGTGCCACGGCGCGCAGTGCCTGCGTGGTACCGATCATGATGGGGGTGATCCTGGCCTTCGGCGTGGACAAACGCTCCAACATTGCTGCCGGGATCATGATTGTCGTGGCCCAGGGCACCAGTATCTGGAATGTCGGCATTCAAACTGCGGCGGCACAGAACCTGCTGACCGTGGGCTTTATGGACAAGATGCTCGGTGCGCGGGTGAACTGGCTTGACTGGCTGATCGCCGGTGCACCCTGGGCCATCATCATGTCGGCGGTGCTGCTGTTTGTGGTGCTGAAAATGCTCCCGCCAGAGAGCGACAGCATCCCCGGCGGCAAGGAGGCCGTAGAAAAATCACTGGCCGAACTGGGCCCCATGACCGGCCCGCAGAAGCGCCTGATGGGCGTATCGATCGCCTTGCTGCTGGCCTGGGCCACCGAGGGCAAACTGCACAGTTTTGACACCACTTCGACCACCTATGCCGGCCTTGTATTCTTGCTGTTGCCGCGCTTTGGCGTGATGACCTGGAAAGACGTGCAGTCGCGTATCCCCTGGGGCACGGTGATTGTGTTCGGGGTGGGTATCAGTTTGGGTACGGCCTTGCTCACCACCCAGGCCGGGCAATGGTTGGGCGGGCAGGTGGTGGCCAATACCGGGCTGGATCAGGTAGGGCCGCTGGGGATCTTTGCGATTCTGGGCGCGTTTTTGATATTGATCCACCTGGGCTTTGCCAGTGCCACGGCATTGACCTCGGCCTTGCTGCCGATTCTGATCGCGGTGCTGCAAACCTTGCCGGGTGAATTCAACCGCCTGGGCATGACCATGTTGCTGGGCTTTGTGGTCAGCTACGGTTTTATCCTGCCGATCAACGCCCCGCAAAATATGGTGTGCCTGGGCACCCAGACCTTTACCGCGAAACAGTTCGCCAAGGTCGGGTTGATCGTTACGGCGGTGGGTTATCTGCTGATGCTGCTGTTCGGTGCCACGTACTGGAGCTGGCTGGGCTGGATGTAGCCCAGTGGGTGGGAGTGGGCTTGCCCGCGATGGGCGCACTGCGGTCTGACAGACACACCGCGTCGTTCCTATCGCGAGCAAGCCCGCTCCCACAGGTTCAGTTAGCGTTTTCGCTACGTCCGCCGCTGCTGACTTCCGCCGGTACAT
The DNA here is from genome assembly GCF_049896805.1 of Pseudomonas sp. TWR1-1-3. Taxonomy (NCBI): domain Bacteria; kingdom Pseudomonadati; phylum Pseudomonadota; class Gammaproteobacteria; order Pseudomonadales; family Pseudomonadaceae; genus Pseudomonas; species Pseudomonas sp. TWR1-1-3. The sequence goes on from NZ_JAFCUZ010000001.1 coordinate 424,275, forward strand.
CCTCGCCTGCCATGCGCTTGCGAAACAACGAAGTCCGCGCCAGCAGCAAGGTGGTCACCGGTACGGTAATCGACAGCAGGATCGGCATCAGCCAGGCATGCAGTACCGGGGTCGATTTAAGGGCGGAAAAGTACAGAATCGAGGCCAGGGCCACGCCCCAAGCGCCAAGGGTTGAAGCCAGTGCCGGCGGGTGCATGCGCTGAAAAAAATCCTTGAGCCGCAACAACCCGATAGCGCCGCACAAGGCAAACAGGCTGCTGAGTACCAGCAGCACAGCCACCGATATTTCGATCCAGAGACTCATTCGATCACCTCGCCACGCAGCAGGAATTTGGCCAGCGCAAACGAGCCGACAAAGCCAAACAGGGCAATCAGCAGTGCGCCTTCAAAGTAGGTGTCACTGGCGTATCTGATACCCAGCACCAGCATCATCAACATGGCCAGGATATACAGGTAGTCCAGCGCCAGAACCCGGTCCTGGGCCGAGGGGCCCTTGAACAGGCGGATCACGGTCAAGACCATTGCCAGGCTGAAAATAAACAGGCTGAGCAGGATGGCATTGGTGAGCAGGGCACTCATTCAAAAATCTCCATCAATGGGCGCTCGTAGGCGGTTTTGAAGTGCTCGATAAACGACGCCTCGTCATCCAGGTCGAACACGTGCAGCAACAGCACGCTGCGGTCCAGCGCCAGTTCCGACCAGATGGTGCCGGGCACCACGGTGGTGATCATCGACAGGGCGGCAAGACCGTTGGCATCGCGCAGGTCCAGGGGGATTTTGATAAACCGCGAACGGGGCGGATTTTTGCCGGCGCGCAGTACACCCCAGGCCACGGCAATATTGGAGGCCACCACATCGCGGCCTACCAAAAAGAACAGCTTGATAATCACCCCGGGACGGCGAATGCGCACCGGCAGCGGGCGCAGCGGCGCAAACATCACCGGCGCCAGAATGGCCAGCGCCGCGCCCAGCAGCAGATTGCCGGCACTCAGGGACAGGTTGAGCAACAGCCACAGTGCCCACAGTGCCAGGGACAGCCAGGGAGCAGGGAACAGGCGCCTCATGGTTGCACCTCCTGTAGTGCCGCCTTGGCCTGCGGGCTTGGTACAGGGCGGGTGGCGATCACGGCCATGACATAACGCTCGGGGTTGTTCAGGGTGTCGGCGGCGGCCTGGGTATAACGCAGGACCGGCTCGGCCTTGAACGTCAGCACCACACACAGCCCCAGCAGCAGCACGATGGGCAGGCATTCAATGCGGCGCAGGATTGGTGACGGGCGCTCAAGGGGGGTCCAGAAACGCTGGATGCCCATACGTGAAAAGCCGATCAACGAGGCCAGCCCGGAAAGAATCAACAAGGCCAGCAGGCTCCAGGCCGCGGTTGAGATTGGCGCATCGGTGGCATTGCCCAGCCCCAGCGGATTGAGCAGGGCATTGAGCAGGCCAAGTTTGCCGATAAAGCCCGACAGCGGCGGCATGCCGATGATCAACAGCGCGCAGGCGATAAAGCTCAGGCCCAGAAAGGCCATCGTCCAGGGGATGACCAGCCCGACCACCACTTTCTGTTCGTCGTCCAGGTTGCTGCCCCGGGGCGGGGCCGTTGGCTCGCTGAGGCTGGGCGTGACCTCGACATCATCCTCAAGCACCAGGTCGGCAGAAGAACGCGAGCGTTCAATCAGCTCGGCCAGCAGGAACAGCGCACTCAGGGCCAGGGTGGAACTGACCAGATAGAACAGCGCGGCGCTGGTCAGGTTGGGCTGGGCGAAACCCACGGCTGACAACAGGATCCCGGCAGACACCAGAATGCTCAGGCTGGCCATGCGCTCCAGGCGCTGGGCGGCGAGGATGGCGATGGCGGCGCAAACAATGGTGGCCATGCCGCCGTAGATCAGCCAGTCACCGGCAAAGTACGCCGATGCCCCGGCTTGCCCGGAGAACAGCAGGGTCCACAGGCGCAGCACGGTGTAGATACCGACCTTGGTCATGATCGCAAACAGCGCCGCCACCGGCGCACTGGCCGACGAGTACGCCGGTACCAGCCAGAAGTTAAGCGGCCACATGCCGGCCTTGGCCAGAAAAGCCACCGCCAGAATGGCCGTGCCTGCATGTAGCAAGCCGCGATCGGCCTCGGGCACCAAAGGGATCTTCAGCGCCAGATCGGCCATGTTCAAGGTGCCGGTCACCCCGTAGATCAACGCCGCACCGATCAGGAACAGCGATGAAGCCAGCAGGTTGATCGAGATGTAATGCAGCCCCGCCGACACCCGCGCCTTGCCCGAACCATGCAGCATCAAGCCGTAGGAGGCGGCCAGCAGCACTTCAAAAAACACGAACAGATTGAACAGGTCGGCAGTCAGGAAGGCGCCGTACAGGCCCATCAGCTGGATCTGGAACAACGCGTGGAAACTGGCCCCGGCGCGATCCCAGCGGGCCATGGCGAACAGCAGGGCGCAACTGGCGATAATGCCGGTCAGCACCAGCATCAAGGCGCTCAGGTGATCGACCACCAGGGCAATCCCGAACGGCACTTGCCAGTTGCTCGGCAGGTACACGCCAATCGAAGCCGGAATCGCCTGCTCGCGAGTCCACAGCAACAGCATCACCGAAATACCCAGGCCGAGCAGGGTCGAGACCAGGTTGATCCGCGCCTTGAGCGGGCGGTGTTTTTCCCCCAGCAACAGCATGCAGGCAGCGGTCAGCAGTGGCAGCAGAATGGGCGCGACAATCAGGTGCGGCATTACATTCATTCTTTTGGCTCCCGGCCATCAACGTGGTCGGTACCGGTCAGGCCCCGAGAGGCCAGCAAGACCACCAGAAACAGCGCGGTCATGGCAAAACTGATGACGATGGCAGTGAGTACCAGTGCCTGGGGCAGCGGGTCGGTGTAATTGAGCAAGTCCTGGGGCACGCCGTCCTTGATCACCGGCTCCTTGCCGATAAACAGGCTGCCCATGCTGAAGATAAACAGGTTAACCCCGTAAGACAGCAGGCACAGGCCCATGACCACCTGAAAGGTTCGCGGACGCAGAACCAGCCAGGTGCCCGATGCGGCCAATACTCCGATAGCGATGGCGATGACTTCTTCCATCAGGCGGCTCCTTCTTTGGATGCAAGAGGCGGTTGCAGGGCAGGCAGCGGGGCAAGCTGATTGCTCGGGCGATGGGCGCGCACTGACTGGTGAGCCAGTGCCGTCAGGATCAGCAGCGTTGCACCGACCACCACCGCATACACGCCAATATCGAAGAACAGGGCGCTGGCCACATGAATATCGCCCAACAGCGGCAGGCTGAAGTGAGCGGTGTGGGTGGTCAGGAACGGATAGCCCAGGGGGATCGAGCCCAGCCCGGTCAGGGTTGCGCACAGCAGCCCGGTACCCATCCAGCGCAGCGGTCGCAGGCTCATTTGCGCCTCCACCCACTGCGTGCCGGCAACCATGTACTGCAGGATAAACGCCACACTCATCACCAGGCCGGCGACAAAGCCACCGCCTGGCTGGTTGTGACCGCGCATAAACAGGTACATCGACACCACAAAGGCGATCGGCAGCAACAGGCGCACCAGCACCGCCGGCACCATCATAAAGCCCAGTGCGGTGTCACTGGCGCTGCGCGGGTTGACCAGGTCGGTCATCACGTCCTTGGCCAGCAAGCGCTGCTGGGCAGGCAACTGCATGCTCTCTTTGGACGGGCGGAAGCGGCGCAGCAGGGCAAACACGGTCAGCGCCACGGCGGCCAGTACGGTGATCTCGCCGAGGGTGTCGAAGCCGCGGAAGTCCACCAGCATCACATTCACCACATTGCTGCCGCCGCCTTCAGGCAGGGCGCGGCTGAGGTAGAACGAAGAGATATCGTTGGGTGTCTGACGGGTCAGCATGGCGTAGGACAGCAACGCCATGCCGCCACCGACCGCGGTGGACAGGAGCAAGTCGCGCAAGCGACGGACCTGGGCCTTGCGCAACGTGCCCGGCAGCGGTGAAACCTCTTCGATCCGTCGCGGCAGCCAGCGCAGGCCCAGCAGGATCAACACCGTGGTCACCACTTCAACCACCAGTTGGGTCAACGCCAGATCAGGCGCCGAAAACCATACGAACGTCACGCAGGTCATCAGGCCGCATACGCTGACCATGGTCAGGGCTGCGAGACGGTGGTACTTGGCTTGCCAGGCGGCGCCCAGGGCACAGGCAATCGCAATCAGCCACAGGGTGATAAACACGATCGAGCCCGGTATTTTCGGGCGGTCGCCCCAGCCCAGCCCGCTGTACAGCATCGGGATCAGCCCGGCGATCACGGCGACCAGAATCAACAAAAACAGCTGGGTTTGCAGGCGCTGGGTGCTGATGCGGCGTTCCAGGCGCCGCGCGCCGCGCATGATCACCACCAGGCTGCGCTCGAAAAAGCGTTTGCCATTGAAATACTGGATCAGCGGCGGCAGCGGGAAGCGGTCGAGCTTGAGCTGCTTGCGCAACAGCACATACAGCACGATACCGCCGGACATGGCGATCAGGCTCATGATCATGGGGGCATTCAGGCCGTGCCAGATGGCCAGGCTGTACTCGGGCAACTCACCCCCCACCACGGGTTGAGCCGCTGCAGCAAGCAGCGGGCCGACGGTTTGCGCCGGGAAAATGCCCACGGTCAGGCAGGTAAGCACCAGCAGTTCAACCGGGGCACGCATCCAGCGCGGTGGCTCGTGGGGTGTATGGGGCAAGTTGGTCGCGGGTGGGCCGAAGAACACATCCACCGTAAAGCGCAGGGCATAAGCCACGCTGAAGGTACCGGCGATTGTCGCAATGACCGGCAGGGCGATTTCTACCCAGGCCGTGGAATTGATAAACACGGTTTCGGCAAAGAACATCTCTTTGGACAGGAACCCGTTCAGCAACGGCACCCCGGCCATCGAGGCACTGGCCACCATGGCCAGGGTCGCGGTGTAAGGCATGAGCTTGAACAGGCCGCTGAGCTTGCGGATATCCCGTGTGCCGGTCTCATGGTCGATAATCCCCGCCGCCATAAACAGCGACGCCTTGAACGTGGCGTGGTTGAGGATATGGAACACCGCAGCCACCGCTGCCAGCGGGCTGTTCAGGCCCAACAGCAGGGTAATCAGGCCCAGATGGCTGATGGTCGAGTAGGCCAGCAAGCCTTTGAGGTCATTTTGAAACATCGCGCAATAGGCGCCCAGCACCAGGGTGCAGGCACCGGCGCCACTGACAATCCAGAACCACTCTTCGCTGCCCGACAGCGAAGGCCACAGGCGCGCAAGCAGAAAGACCCCGGCCTTGACCATGGTTGCCGAGTGCAGATAGGCCGATACGGGGGTTGGCGCCGCCATGGCGTGGGGCAACCAGAAATGGAACGGGAACTGCGCGCTCTTGCTCAGGGCGCCGATCAGGATCAGCGGCAGCAGGATCGGATACAGGCTGTGGGCGCGGATCTTGTCGCCCGCAGCCAGCACGGCATCCAGATCATAGCTGCCGACGACATGGCCGAGCAGCATGACCCCCGCCAGCAGACACAACCCACCCGCGCCCGTGACCATCAGCGCCATATAGGCGCCGCGGCGGGCATCCGAGCGGTGGTGCCAATAACCAATCAGCAAAAATGAAAAGAGGCTGGTGAGCTCCCAGAAAAACACGATCTGGATCAGGTTACCCGACAACACCAGGCCCAGCATGGCCCCCATAAACGCCAGGAAAAACGCAAAAAAGCGCGGCACCGGGTCCTCGGGTGACATGTAGTAACGGGCGTACAGCGACACCAGCGTGCCGATGCCAAGCACCAGAATCGAGAACAGCCAGGCGAACCCGTCCAGGCGCAGAACGAAATTCAGGCCGAGGCTGGGCAGCCACATGAACTCTTCACGGATAACCCCACCGTGGGCAATCTGTGGATAGAGCAGGGCTACTTGTACAGTACCGATCAAAGCAATCAGACCGGCCAACAGTGATTCACTGTTACGTGCGTTATGCGGCAAAACAGCCGCCAGACAGCTGCCGATAAAGGGCAGAAGCAGTAGAACTATCAGGGACATAGGCTTCTAATCTGCAGGAGTTTGTAAGCGATCATACGGGGCGGGCTGCAGATCACCAACAGCAAACCTGTGGCTGAATCCTACAAAGACTGTCGATAACCTGTCTGGTTTCCTACAGCTCTACCCCTATATAAGCGCTTGTAAGTAAAAAAATCGTACCGCCTTTCAGGCTTGCAGCTTTAATCGCAGGCTTGATCGCCTTGCTTGTCCTCAAGCGCTTCGGGCTTTTTACCCTTGGTTTTTAACTCACTGACGATCACCGCTGCAACAATCAATACGGCACCCAGCAAGGCAATGCCTGGCAAACGCTCTCCCGCCAGGCGCCCGGCGATGCCTGCCCAGACCGGCTCGCCGGCATAAATCAGGGTGGCGCGGGTGGGTGAAACGCTTTTCTGTGCCCAGTTCATGGCCACCTGAATCACCGCACTGGCGCCACCCAGGCCGACAGCACTGGCTAACAATAGCCATGAAAAGTCAGGAATGGCCTCTTGTGTTGGAATAATCATCAAAAATGCCAGAATGGACGCAGTACTGAGCTGCACCACCGTGACGCGGCGCACATCCACCTTGCCCGCATAAGCACTGATCAGAATAATCTCCGCCGCTATGGCAATGGCACTGATCAACGTGGCGATCTCTCCCGGGCTGAAATCCAGCGATGCGCCGCCGGGGCCGGACAGCAGCATCAGCCCGGTAAAGGCCAGCATGATCCCCAGGCTCGGCATCAACCCGGGCCTGCGCCCCAGCACCAGCCATTGCAGCAGGGGCACGAAAGGCACATACAGCGCGGTAATAAAGGCCGACTGGCTGCTTGGAATGGTTTGCAGGCCGATGGTCTGCAAACCGTAGCCGAGCATGATCGACACCCCGATAAACATCCCGGCCTTGAGCTCGAACAGCGTGATGCCACGCAAACTGCGCAGAGAAAACAGCGCGACCATGGCCGCCGCGGCCGCAAAACGCAGGCCGACAAAAAACATCGGCCCACTTGCCGTCAAGGCATGTTGTACCAATAGAAAGGTGATGCCCCAGACCATGGTGATCAGGATCAGCACACACTCCGCTTTACTGAAGCGGGACGTCAATGACAGCAACCCGGGTAGTTTCAATGACATTGCAACCTTGCGTGTGACGGGAATGGAGACGCACAATGCGCCAAAGCTGGGCAGTATACTGCGCAGCCCCACAAGGTGAGCAATATAGTGCCCAAAGAAAATTCACAACGCGCATCCGTTCTCCAGCACGTCAGCCAGAACGTACGACGTCTCAGGCTGCTTGCGCACCTGAGCCAGAGCGCATTGTCAGAACAGTCCGGGGTAAGCCGGCGGATGCTGGTGGCGATCGAGGCAGGCGAAAAGAACGTCAGCCTGAGCACCCTTGACCGTGTGGCGGAGGCGTTGAACGTAGCCTTTAGCGACCTGATCCAGGCCCCGGGTTCCGCGGACCCGAGCCGCATCAACGAAGTGGCCTGGACGGGCACGCGGGTGGGCAGCAAGGCAGTTCTACTGTCCAAGGCCAGCGCCACACGGGAAGTAGAACTGTGGGAATGGACCCTGGAGCCGGGTGAGGAATACCACTCCCAGGCGGATGCCGAGGGCTGGAGCGAACAGCTCTACGTATTTGAGGGTTGCCTGACCCTGGTGATGGACGACCGGACGCTGCATATAGCGGCGGGCGAGTTCCATATGTACGCCAGTAACCGCCCCCATGCCTACCGCAACGAAGGCGACGGACTACTGCGCTTTGTACGCAACGTCGTGATCTGAAAACGGGGGGCTGAAAAATAACTAAAAATTATTAGAATTCAGGGGGTTGCCAGCTTCCAGCTTCTAGTACATAATGCGCGCCATCAGCCCGGGGGCAACAACCTGAAGTGCTGAAGAATCAAATGCTTGTAGCGATATAGTCGCAGTAACAAACTCTTGTTTTTGATGTTTCCAAGGAATCATCAGGCACAATTGGCCGAATAGCAAAATGGTTATGCAGCGGATTGCAAATCCGCCCACGCCGGTTCGATTCCGGCTTCGGCCTCCACATTCGAAAGCCCCGTAGATCAAGGTCTACGGGGTTTTTTATTGGGCGCAGGAAAGTGAAGTGTTCCATTACTTTGGGCGTGGTGTTCCATAACTATTTCACTTTGTGGGTTTGGCGACGGCTCCGATACGCCGGTAAACCCGTTCCGTAATCCCTTCTTTTGAGTGCCCAAGAAGCGCGCTCGCCTCCGAAATATCTGCAATTTCCGACGCAGCCTTTGGCCTGATATCGCGAAACTGAAATTGCATGATCCGCTTTGCTTCCTCCTCTGATCCCGATGCTCTTGCCTTGTCAGCGGCAAGCAAGCGAGTGGCGTCCCAGCGGTTGCGCATCATTTGCCAGGACACCCGCACACCGCTTTTGCTGAGAATGAAATAAGGCGAGGTGTGAGCAGCATTGCGCTGCATGATTTGGTCAAGCAACAGCCCGAGACTGCTGCGGCCGATACTGGTGTTCAAGTGAATGCGCAGGCGCTTGCCCGTCTTGCCTTGGCGTACCAGCAGAAAATCCCCCGCCATATCGTCGCGGCGCATCGCCAAAACATCTGCCGGGCGTTGCCCAGTCAGGTAGGCCAAGTCCATTGCGTCCTGAACTTCTTGTGGTGCGCAGCCATAAACCGCTGCCCACACTTCGTCATTGGCGTAATAGTCCCTGGGCTTCTCTTTATTCTTGCGAACACCAAGGCACGGATTCTCCTGTCGAGTTAATCCCCACTCCCTGGCAATATTGAATACATGTGAGAGCAAAGCGAGCTCTCTATTGGCTCGAGTCTTGGCAGAACGGGCATCGCGGTATTGGGCGACCATAGACGGCGATATCGCATCAATAGGCGCATCATCAAATACCGCTCTCAGTTGGCGAAGTTCGGCGGCATTGTCTTTTTGCGTCCTTGGGGCCTTCTTTGGAATGATGTCCCTGGCGTATCTATCAAATATGCCTCTCATTACAAGCAGGTCTAAAGGTTTTTCTTTCGACTCCAGTTCGGCCCACTTCATACGGGCTTGGTTAATATCCTTGCCCAGCGGAATGTCATGGCCCGTTGCATCGCGGTAATAGTAAGCCGTCCACACTTTCCCGTTTTTACGCAGGCGCGTGCGCTGATACATCCTTGGCGGCAGGTGTTGGTTTTCGGTTTTGCGAGGGCGCATTTCAACTTACTCGAGAAAAGTCAGGGGTCCAGGTAGGGGCTGGTGGTGGGGGTTGGGCTGCCAATGTTGGCGAAATTATTCCGAGCTTCATGCGGGCGAACATCCGGCCAACGAGAGGGCGACCACCGCGACTTTCGATAAAGACCCAGTTCCGATCTTTGAGCCATTGGCGCTGATAGCCGCGGTGTTTGTAGCCGGTAAGGTCGGCCAGCTCTTCCTCTGAGAGGATTTCAGTTTCCATGGGCGTGTCTCCATGCCGCCGCGCTGGGCGGCAGAAGGTGGGTTATCTGGTGGGATGGTTTGTCGTGTGCGGTTCAGTAGCTGCGCTCTTTCTGGCGCTCCATATCGATCTGCTCATACTTTCTCCCGTGCTCGTCGCTCAACTGCTTCGGCCTGGCGCAACTTGCTACATTTGGCGTGGTTGCCGTGGGCGCGTGATCTGTCGCACTTGTCGCAGATCGTTTGTAGGTCGAGCGCCTGCATGGGTGCGCCGCGAATCTTTACCGTTCGGCGGAGGGCGGTCATAGCGCGCCCCTTAGCGGGTCAGTCACCCGCTTGATGCCACTGGCATAGCTTGATGGCGAGGCTGTAGCCGTTATTGTCAGATTCCGGATGGTGCTGGCAATCACCAGCGGGTTGCTGACTGAAGAGCCAAGCGACTTCACTACATCCACGGCGAAGCGCTGGCCCTCAAGCTGCATGACGCGATTGATTGGGCCGGTGATCACTATCTCAGGCAGCGCTATTGCTGCTTGGGTAGGAGTGACCACTGCGACTGCAGGTATTTCACGGGCACGATCAAGCGCCCGCTGTGCGATTGAGTTCATGCTGCCTCCATGAGTGCTTCGATGATTTTTTGTCCTGCGAGAGGGGGTACCGCGTTTCCGGTCATATGCAATGTGAGGCGATGGCTCTTTGGTCGAAGCGTGTCAGCGGGGAAGGACTGTGCGGCAAGCGCTTCATCGGCGCTGATCATGCGCATCCTGTCGCCATCGACAATGGCCCATCGATCCAGAGTGGTGATCGTGCCGATGGGTCTATCCAGGCTTCGACCAGTCAGGCCTGACCCGCGCCCGTAATACGGCATGACGAACCGCTCTCCGAAAGACTTTCTGCCATTCTTGACCCGCCTCAGTGTTGCTTCAGCGCGCCCCGGCTTGTCGATGAGCGACCATTTTCCTGCGTCGAAGTCGATGATCGATCTGGCTGGTACAAGCTGGTGCTGTTGGAGTTGTAGGTTTAACGGTGCCTTGCTGCGGGTGCAGACCATGAACAGGCGGACCCGGTGCTGTGGCACGCCCAGGTCAGCACAGTCGACGATGTGCGGTGCAAGCTGGTAGCCGAGACGGCGCATGGCATCAGCCCAGGCCGGGTACAGAGCCCAATCCATGAACTCTGGCACATTCTCGATGAGGGCGACTTCTGGCAAGTGAACCTCGGCAGCGGATACCACTGCCCAAGCCGTAGAGCGCGAAGCGTCGTGTTGCGGATTGCCCGACTTCTTACCCCGGGCCTTTGCATGGCCCTGGCAGCAGGGAGAGGCCAGCATCATGTCGTGCTTCGGGACCTGCGACCAATCGGCCTGATGCAAGTCCTGGCAGATGTGCTGTGTGTCCGGGTGGTTGGCGCTGTGCCACTCGACCGCGACCGGCCAGTGATTGGCTGCCCAAAGAACCTGGACACCTGCGGCGCGTGCGCCGGTGCTCCATCCGCCGAGTCCGGCGAACAAATCGATTGCTGTTGTCATGGGGGATCCTCGCCGGGTGGCGTGATTCGTTGAGGTGAAGGAGTTATTTCTTCAAGTAGGTTTTGCTTAGCCTTCCGTTGACGGCATGGCCCCGCATGAGCACGACACGGGCCAATGCGGCCCGGTCTTTCTCGCTATGACTGGCCTGGCTGAGTAGTCCAAAGTAACTGTTGGCTGTCTCGCGCAGATCCTCGGCGGGCGCTGTGGCCGTTCGCTTGAGTGCCTGGCTCAGAGCCCGCTTGCGAGTGGTGCGCCGCCATGGCTTGATCACATGCCCTACGAAGTCGACGCCGCGATCAACCGGCTGCAGGATGGTTTTTGTCGGATTCAGTCGTGCACCCAACGTCTGCAGGAACACTTCGACCTCTGCGTGCCAAGCGTTGAGCTGCTGTGGCGACTCATGCAGGAACACGAAGTCATCGACGTAGCGGATGTAATGCTTGGCCATCAGGCGGTGCTTGGCGAACTGATCCAGCGCGTCCAGATAGACGTTGGCGAAGAACTGCGAGGACAGGTTGCCGATGGGCAGCCCGAGGTGAGAAGGCTGAGCCGCGAGCCGCTTGTGCTGCGGTACCTGGTCAAACAGATGTCGCGGGCTCCTGGTTTCGAAGTTCTCGCGCGGGTCGTGCAACAGGATCTGCTCAGCAAGAGCAAGCCACCACGGCTCAGTGATCTTTGCAGCCAGTTGGCGGCGCAGCACCTGCTTGTCGATCGCGACGAAGAAGTTGGCCAGGTCGCACTTGAGATAGAAGATCGGCTTGGACCAGTTCTCACTGGCACTCCTGATCTTCGACTCAAGGCGCTTAGCGGCGTAAAGCGTGCCTCGACCCGGGATGCAGGCGCAGCTATCGGCTATGAAGCTGGCATAGAAGCGCGGGGCCACATGGTTGTACAGCAGGTGGTGGACAACCCGATCCCGGAAGGCTGCTGCCCAAACCTCACGGGCTTTCGGGCGGGTGACTACAAAACATATCGAGCGGCCTGGCTGGTATGTGCCAGCGATCAGGTCGTCGTGTAGCTGGATCAGGTTTTGTTCCAGGTTCATTTCGAAGGCCAAGGCGCTGTCGCTGTTTCGCTTTGAGCGCCGGCAATCGTAATAGGCCTGCACTAGATCCTCGAACTGGTAGGGGCCAACAGTCGAATCTGCGGACGGGGCGGACACGGAGCTCGTTGTTCTTGTCGTTGTTGTTCTGATTGCCATCATCGAAGTTCATGTTGAATGCGTTGTTGGCGGAGCGCTGCGACCTATCGTGCTATCTACGTCGCCAAGCCGAAGGCAATGCCGATCAGCGAAGAAACTGCGCGAGACCTACGCGGACGCTTTAGACCGGCGGTATCTCTGATGCGCATGGCGGTGACCAGAAGGTCAGCGGCACGACCAGATTCAAAATCGCACAGACCTGAAAGCCGTAACTCTCAGGTGGCGGGCGCGGTTGGGGTGTAGCGTTTCCAGGCATTGGCTTGCTTGCCGATTGAGGTGGTCACCTCTATCGCCTTTGCGTGCTGCTGGACGCTGATAAAGCGGTTCTCTTTGAACAGTCTCATCATGAACTCGACCACCTGGACCTTCTCGACCAGCAACGTCAGGTGAGGGTGCTTGTCCCGGGTAGAGTTTGCTCGAGCAATCAACATCAGCACGTCGATGCATTCGTCGATCACACGCTTGCTGAGCGGCAGCTTTAAATCGCGAGGGATGTTCCGGGTGAGGTTTGTTGCGAGGCTTAGCAGGTCCATCGACACTTTGTAGATCTGCAAGTCCGTGTGCATTGCCATTAGCGGGAACTCCAAACAGCAACCGGCCGCACGCGGCCGGATTAAATAAGCGAATTAATCAATGATCAACTCTCTGCGGACGGGGCGGACACGGAGCTCGTTGTCCTTGCCGCCGGTGTCCTGAAAGCCATCATCGAAGTTCATGGTGAATGCGTTGTTGGCGGAGCGCTGCGTGCTCGACCAGTACCAGGAGCCGCTGAAGGCTTCTGCGCCATCATCTTGGAAGGCTGGAAGTGTTGTCTGCGCCGGTAGCTCAGCGGTGTACAGCAGACCAACTGGCAAGCTGTTCGGGTTATCGCCATCCCGACCCCAGCAGTAGTTCTCCTCGCTGGTGGGTTTGAGGTGGCGGTACTGCAGCTCCTGCACGTCACGGGCTGGAATGGCCCAGTCGGTGTGCCCATCGATTTCCAGCGCCAAAACTTTCTGTGCCAGCTCGCTGCCAGCAGCGGCCATTGATTCGGTATTGCTGCGGCTGTCGGTAAAACTACCGGCGCCCTCGATGATCACGCCGCGAGCGCCCCAGGCACCTTTCAGCTCGTGAGCTGCGCCGGCAGTGATGTTGAGATAACGCTGGCCGTTCTCAACGGTGACGCCCGTGACGAAACCGCCGCCGTAGGCTTTGCCAATGGCTGAAATTGGCGTTACAGGCAATGCTTTAACTATTGCGGACATGGTGCTTCCTCTTTTTTAGGCAACAAAAAAGGCGCTGATGCGCCCGGTAGTCGGTCAAGAACGAATGATTGAAGGATTAAATAAACAATCTGCGGACGGGGCGGACACGGAGCTCGTAGTGCTTGCCGGTGTCGTACTGATAGCCATCATCGAAGAGCAGGTAGAATGCGCTGAAGGCGGAGCGCTGCGTACTCGACCAGTACCAGGTGTCTTTGGCGAACAGTTCCGGCACGTTCAGCCAGCAGTGGTACAGCTCAGCAGCAGCGGGCAGGTAGAAGTCGTGGTGGCCATCCGCTTGATACTCGGCGCAAGCATTGGCCGCTGGGTACTTTGTTGACTCTTCGTTGCCTATGAGCACCTGGGCGTTGGTGTAGCCGTCAGTCTTGCTGATGCCTTTAACTTCGATCCCGCGACCACCCCATTCGTGGTCACCAACGTCTTTCGCTGCGACAATCAAGTAGTGCGCTGGAACATCATCGCGCGCAGCCACCAGACCAGCGTTGAAGCCACCCTGGCCGGGCCATGCCGCGCCGAGCTCAGGAACAGAGTGCGGGTAGATCGGCTGAACATTGGCAGCCGGGGGCAACACTTGCGCGAACACGCTGGCCACGGCCAGTTTTGCCAGCGATGAGGCAGGCATCTTGATCGTGGTGTCGCCGTGCTTGAGGGTGATCATTTCGGGTTTCATTAAGGGATACCTGTATGAGTCCGGTTTTTTAGATGGCGAAAGTGCCGAGCGTAAGCGGAGTTGCTTCCCCAATCTGCGCATCCAGCACTGACTTGAACTCTTGAGCGATTTCTTCCCGCTGCACTTCTTCGCCGATCCAGCGCAGTTTCAGCATTGGCTGGGCGCCGCTGGTGATGACGGATACGCGTAGCGTGACGTTGCGCACGCTCAGACCCTCGTAAGGCACTACCGAGAACACCAGTGAAGCGGGAAGCGTCTCTTTGCTGGTGGCTTCGATCTGGTCCATCGCGCTGCGACTGGTGCGGGTTTCGCTGACAGCGTGGTCGCTTTCCGATGAGGCTTTGATGGTGATCGTGCGTACCGCAGCGATAGCCTTGGCGATGCTCATTGTCTGACCGGCTTCGTCAGTGGCGCTCAACGAGGCATTCCAGTCTTCGATCCAATCACTCAGGTCTTTCTGCGACAGCGCGCGCCCCGGGATGCCCTGGACAGCCTTGTAACCTGCTGACGGCTTGAGGCGCAGCACAGCGCGATCATCCGCGTGCCCCGGCGCAACGTTGGTGCCCAGGTTGAAGATCAGTGTGCAGGTCATTTCGTCCTGATCAATAAAGCCGCGGGCGCCTTCAATGGCGCGTTCTTTGACGTAGGCACTGAAATCAACCAGGGAGTTGGTGGAGAGCACGCCACGGAAGCGGCTGCGGCCTACCTGATACTTTTCCAGATCAACCACTTTCACGCCTTCAGGCAGGACGGCCGTTGGCGAATAGGTCGAGAGTGTTTTACCAGCAGCCAAAAGGGCTGTGTCGGTGATCAGTTGAATTGCTTCTTGGCTTAGGGACATGGTTCAAATACCTGTGGGAGCGGGCTTAAGTGCGCGGGGTGATTGGGGCTTCTTCTCGGCTGAATAGCTGGTCGTGCTTTTCAGCGAACATCGTGATGCTGCCGCCGGTACCAACATGCATAGGCGTGTCGAGGCTGGTGTTTTCGCTACGGGTGCCGCGCTTGGTCGGCACCTTGTAATCCAGTTTGTGATTGATCTTGACCTGGCTGGACTCGCCGATCTGGGTGATATCGAGGGTGATCACCAGCTTTCCGGCTTTACCGTGGTCGACTACGCCTGCAGCTACTTCAGAGAGGGCATGGCCGATTTGGCTGATGAAAGCACCTCCATTGAGGTCTTCGAGAAACTGCGCGGTATCAGTAGGTTTGGACATGGCTGTTGCTCCGGTCTGGCTTGGAGTCCGCTTGGAGGCAAGCGGTGTTGGGGCTGGCGAAGGCGTCGTTGCGCGGATGCGTTGACGCGCTTCACATGTGACTGCCGAAAAAGGCGAACACAGTCAGTGTGATGCCAATGCGCAAAGTCCAGCTGCTCAGGAATTTTCCGAACTGCTTAACGTTGAACTGCGCTTCTTTTGCCTCCAGCTCACGAGCATGAGCAGTGGCATTGTTGTGGCCGAAGCGCTCGGCTACGACCACGCCAGTAGCGCGATTGATCAGCGAAAAGGTGTTGTTGCCGCTCGGCCGCACGATGATCAGCGGGGCCAGCGGTGGCGGTTGTACGCCGGGCTTTTGGTAGAACTCGGCCGTAGCTTGGCGGGCACGTGCGCGCAACCCTTCGAGGGCAGTGACGCGTTGGGCGAAAGATGGGTGCATGGTCGATCCTCGACTTGGGTTGCGGGTATTCGTCAGCGCTCAGGCCTTGCGACAAGGGAGGGCTGATGAATAACGGCAGGCATGAAAAAGCCCAGTCGAAACCGGGCTGTGCTGCACTCTTAAAACGCCACCGTATGTAAGAGCCTGGCTGTGCGGGCGTGCCCATCTCGGTTTACTTGTGCATGGCTGAATCCTCCATGTTGGTCGTCAGCAGGGCAGGGGTGATGCAGGTGTCCAGCGTCTGCTGGGTTGGCGTCCGCATCGGTCTGTACTCTGGCTGGAATATGCCGAAGATCAGACCGATGCGTCCTGGTGCTGGGGAGTACCAGGGCTCGGGCAGTTAGCGACAGGCTGTCGTGGCGCTGGTTGATTCGGGTTATACGGTCAGTTCAAGCGCTTCGGCGCGGCGCACCAAGCGCATCTCAGCAAAGCGGCGTTCTGAGGGGCGGCGGTCGCGGCGCGACATTTCACTGTCTGTAGCGGCGTGCATTGCGATCAGCCCGGCTAGTAGCAGGCAGAGCGGGGTGATGATCTGCCGGCGCATCGCTTCAGCGACCATCGCTCCCTGGCGGTGAACGCCGAGCTTGTACATGGCGCAGGCCAGTCGCTTGACCACGGTGCCCGGCGCAATGTCGAACGCTCTGGCGATCTCTTTGGCGGTCAGTCCCTGGGCAACTGACAGCACGAATTGCAGTTCCCGCGGCGCAAGGCCTCGGCCGAGGTGGCCTTTCCATGCACCGTCTACGATTGTCGATTCCATGATGTTTACTCGGTTGTTTTCCCGATGCACCCGGCAAGCCAGGTGCAGCAGCGAAAGTGTCCGTGAAGCGAACAGGCTCGCTAATGACGAAAGCCTGGGGTTCTTGCTCACCGTCTTACCGAGGCTGATACGGCGACACTCAGGGAGGCTCAAGCCTATGAGTGCGCTAACGGCCTTTCCCGTCCGGCGTTTTGTAGCTGTTGGTTGTTAAAGAGCGTTCCGGTTACCCGAGCCCTGTTGAGGGCCTATCCAGCCTGTTTGGCTGCTCGATGAGGCAAAGATAAGCCAATGCCTATTTTGTGTAAATAGGCATTGGCTAATTATTTTTCTGTGGACGTGAAAAAGCCCGCAGAGGCGGGCTTCGGTTTGTTGCTGGAAACAAGTACTCGGTTGGCTGGTTTGCCCAGCCAGGCGGGCTTCAGCCGTACAGTTTGGCTGTCGACTTCAAGGCCTCGGTATGCAGAAAAATATCGTCCAGGGTTTCAATAGGGTGCCGAGTTTCTTTTTTATCAGCATCGAACAGGCCGAGGTATTTTTGCGCACGGTTGAAGTGGAGGCGGGCGATGGGCTTTCTGTTGTTGTCATCAAGAAGAATGCCGAAATAGCTCTGGGTGTCACGAGCAACGATGCGCTTTGCATCAACCTCGGTACGCACAATCGCTTTGACGATGTTGTAGCCTTCGGTTTCTTCTTCAGTCGTAACAATCAGATCCTTTTCTTCATCTGCCGGGAGTTCAACCTCTGGTGTAAGAGAGGGCGTCACGGGCTGACTTGAAAACACCGGCTGAGTATTGCCGCTGATAGCGGACTTGAGGCGTTCGTTAATTTGGTCACCCAGAAATTGCGCAGTGGCTTTTCGGGTCAGGTGGCCGAACTGCTCGCGGACTTTTTGAGTAATCACGCCATCGTAAATTCGCGAAGCGAAAAGTCTTACGAAATCATCGTCAGGCTCATTGAATTGAGCCGCCAGGATGCGTTTGATCTGGCCGACATATTTGAGCTCGCCTGCTGCGCTGATGATGGAGTCCACATCAAACGCCGATTTTGTCAGCTTTTGCAGCTCAGGGATGGCGTGCTCGTCGATGTTCAGGAGGTCGAGCTCTAGAAAGGGCTTCTCGTCCATTTTGTTCGGGGCGTCCAGGTCGGTGAAGAACTTGTAGACCTGGCCGTTTGTAAGAATGGAGATGCGTGCGCTTGTAACATGGAAGTAGCGGAAGAGCTGGCCGGCATGGTTGATGTTCAGCGGCTCACCGATTTTCTTGCTTTCAATGAGGATCTGAATGGCACCATCTTTCAGGATGGCGTAATCAACCTTTTCGCCTTTTTTCGTGCCGATATCGGAGGTGAACTCAGGCACTACTTCAAGCGGGTTGAAAACGTCATAACCCAGAATGGACTGGATAAAGGGCATGATAAAAGCATTTTTAGTTGCTTCTTCGGTTTGAATGGCTGCGCTCTGTTGTCGAATTTTTGCCGCTAATCCTGCGAGCTTTTCTTCAAATTCCATGATTCCCTCCCCAGGGAAAAATTTTCTACAGTTTGCGAGCATTCCATGCGAGAAGAACCCTTGCCTGGATATGGACGCGTTCGAGTTGTGCGCCTTCAATCACAATTGCCGGATAAATCGGGTTGTCAGAAATCATTCTCAGCGAGCCGCCGGTCATTCGCTGCAGCCGCTTGATGAACAGGTCGCCATCCAGGGTGAAGACGTAAATCGCGTCGGTACGAACATCTGTGATGCCACGATCTACAAGTAAAGCATCCCCGTTGCGAAAGGTGCCTTCCATGCTGTCGCCGTCACCATCAATGATGGCGAGGTTTTCAAGTTTGGAAAAGTTAAGGCCCTGGCTCTTCAGCCAGTCAACGTGGACGGTGATGTCCCGAATAACTTCAATATTGTGTTCAGGTGGTGCGCAGCCAGGCCCCATTGATGCAGAAACGTCGAAGTGGGGAATGGTGACGAAACTGATATCAGCGCTTTTTCTGCGGGAGCTGAAAGGGATCACGTTGCTTTCCTTTTCATTCCTGGCGACATCACTGCCAGCCGGGTTCGATATGGATAGAAACTCGGTCACACGATCACTCAGGCCCCAGTGCGATGGCTTGGCCACATCTGAAAAGTAGTCCATTAGCTGCATGAGCTTGGACTTGTCTATTCGCCCCGTCTTCACCCAGCCCTGGACAGACGGAGGCGCCACGCCGAAATCTTCGGCGAGCTTCTTTTTTGAAACACCTTTGGCGAGTCGAGCTTGCTCGATGGCTGCGCCTAATTCTTTACCTGTAAGCATTGCCTAATTAAGCCTATCCATAGGTTGAGTAGGCAATAGCTTGTCGATGATTAGCTAATGCCTTATATTTGGCCCGCGATCTAACGGAGAACATCCATGACACCAGCACAAGCAGCTCGGGAGGCGGCCCGCATCGTAGGGAGTCAGACCGATCTGGCAAAGCGCCTTGCCGTCTCAGCCCCGACTGTCAGTCAGTGGTGCTCTGGCGACCGGCCAATTCCCCCACCAAGAGCTCTGCAAATCGAAGCTTTGACAAAAGGCCAAGTGAAACGCAGTGAGCTTTGCCCAGCGTTTCCATGGTCCGAGATGGTCGCGTAGCGCTGAGCCAGAGAGCTAATTGTCAGTCCATTTGGCGGAAGGAAATAGAACCTCGGATTAGCTGTTAATCCATCCAGTTGCCAAATCGCAGGCAAAAAAAAGCCGGTGGCTAGACCGGCTTTTTCACAGCTTTACAACAATTTACAGGAGCCATTATGAGCACCATTCCATCATCAAGCAACACCTCTGAAAACGCAGCGCAATCCGGCAGAAATCACCAGTCCGCGGCCATGCGCGCTGCACTCCTGGTGCGTTGCCAGTACTCCAGCGAGTCCAAAGCCCAGTTCAGTCGGGAGTGTCTTGAACACCTGAAAGCATCGCTTGTGCCTGGGCAGGAGACTTCTGCATGAGCACAATCATCATGAGCGCCTGCTGGCCGCTGCAAGGCATGAGTCCCACCCAGAAAGCTGTGCTGATCAGCCTTGCCGACAATGCAAGCGATGAGGGCGTTTGCTGGCCTTCGATCAACACCATCGGTATTCGGACTTGCTTGTCAGAACGCGCTGTTCGTGGCGCATTGCGCTGGCTGGAAGAGGCCGGTGTTTTGGTCAGCAATCAGCGTTATGGCCGATCCACCTGGTACACGATAACCCCGGCAGGATATGCCCCCGGCACCAAATGCCCCCCGGCACCAGATGCCCCATCACCCCGGCAGGAGGTGCCGGTCACCCCGGCAGCAGCTGCCCCCAGAACCGTAAAGGAACCATCAATTGAACCGTCACCTCTTATCGACGGTGATGAGTCGCTGAAAATCTCGAAGCCGAAGTGCGACCCTCAAGCCATCGTCGACCTGTTCAACAAGACGCTTCCAGCACTGCCGCAAGTAGCAATGCTGACCAAGGATCGAAAAGCCAAGATCAGTGCTCGCTGGAACGAAAGTAATGTTCATCAGGATCTGGATTTCTGGGCTGAGTTCTTCACGCTGGTTGGCTCAAGCGCATTCCTGATGGGGGAGGGTGATGGTCGCAATGGCGGCAAGCCGTTCCGCGCCACGTTTGACTGGCTGATCGCCCCGAGCAACTTCGTGAAGGTTGTGGAGGGTAATTACAATGCGTGATCCCTTCAGCGTTGAGGCCGAACACGGCGTGCTGGGTGCGATGTTCCTGCGTCCTGAACTGATCGATATCCTGAGTGCAGACCTGGCCATCGATGATTTTTACTACCAGGACAACGCGGCCCTGTATCGCGGCATTTTGGCGCTGCATGCCAGTGGCCAGCCTGCGGATGCCGTGACAGTGGGTGTCTATCTGGGTGAATTGCCCAGCACCAAGAATGCCACTTGGTACGCCGCTGAAATCACCCGCAACACGCCCAGCGCTGCCAATGCGGCGTCATACGCGACAACGGTGCGGGAGCGCAGCCTCGACCGCGCCATGATCGCACTGGGCAACCGCATCAACGAAATCGCCCACAGTGACCAGCCAACCGTGGACAAGGTCGCGGCGGTGCAGGCCGAGGCCCAGGCCATCGACAGTCAGTCAGCCACTTCTGAAGTGGTGATGGCCGAGGACATGCTCGATGACTACATCGAGGTGTTGCAGGCTCGGGCTGATCGCGGGGAGGGCATCGACGGCCTGTCTACCGGCATCCCTGATCTGGACGCCAAGCTTCAAGGGCTGAAGCCCGAGCAATTGATCATCATCGCCGGTCGCCCCGCGATGGGTAAGACCACCCTGGCGATGAACATCGCCTCACATGTGGCTATCCGCGAGAGCAAGAGCGCGATGGTGTTCAGCTTGGAAATGAACAAAACCGGCCTGATGGATCGCTTTATGGCGTCCGAAGGGCGTATCCCGCTGCAACTGATCAAGGGCGGTACCGCCCCGCAAACCCACGGCGCTGAGTTGATGAGTGCGGCGGGAAAACTGAAGTACTCCAAATTGTCTATTTCTGACCGTGCCTCGATGACAATCAATCGGATTCGTTCGGCTGCCCGTCGTCATAAGCGCCGCCATGGCCTGGATTTGATCGTTATCGATTACCTGCAACTGATGGACTCCGATTCGCGCACGTTCAGCCGGGAGCAGGAAGTCAGCCATATGACCCGCAGCGCGAAGCTGATGGCTCGCGAACTGGGCATCCCCGTGATTCTGCTTAGCCAGCTCTCGCGCAAATGCGAAGAGCGCCCCAACAAGCGCCCGCTGTGCTCTGACCTGCGTGAATCCGGGGCCATCGAGCAAGACGCGGACATCATCCTGTTTGTGTACCGCGACGAGGTTTACCACGAGCACAGCGAAGCCAAAGGCATTGCAGAAATCATCATCGGCAAGGGGCGGGACATTGAGACCGGCACCGTCCGCACGGCCTTTCTCGGTCAGTACAGCCGGTTCGAACAACTGGCGGCGGGCTGGGTTGAGACCCCTAAGGTCCAGAAGGTCACCAGCATGGCCAGCCGTTACAGCAAGGATAAATTCTGATGCCTAAATCCAGCCTCGCCTCCGTAAATCCTGACGCCTACCGCTGGGCTGTTCACTGCTGCTCCTACAAGCTCGATTTGAGCCATAAGCCCGACCGGGCCGTGGCTTTGTTTGAGCATGAAAGTGCGGCACACACGTTTGGTCGCCTGATGTGGCCAACCACTTACGAGGTTGTCGACCGGCAACCCCCGCAGGAAGGTGACCGTTGAACACCAAAATCAAAACCCTGACCGTGAAGCTGTCGGACGCGGAGATTGGCCGCAACTCCAAGCTCGAGCATGTGCGCGACCTTCGGGATGCCGGCCACCCGGCATTGCACTTTCGCTTTTCCAAGAACCGCACCCGTGGCTCCTGGTACTTGGTCAACAAGCGCCGCTGGCATCGCATCGGGGCCTTTCCGGCCTTGAGCGCCAAGCAGGTGTTGGCTGAACTGCCGGCCGTGCGCTTGCGTGTTTCAGCTGATGCGGGCTCGACCATTTCCCAATGGGCTACCACCGGCGAGCTGCTCACCTGGTACGCCGATCGTATGGCCCGTGACCGCAGCCTGTCGGCCAAGCGCAAGAACACCGGCGCCTCGGCCATGAAGTGCCACCTGCTGCCGCGTCTGGGTGGCTTGCCGCTGGTGGAGGTCAACAAGGCGACACTCGACAACCTGTTCATGTGGCCGCTGCAGGAAGCCCTTTCAATCGATTACGTGCGTCTCGCGTTCCAGTTGCTGGCCCTGGCATTCCGGCAAGCGTTGAAGCTGGGCCTGATCACATCCAATCCAATGGCGGGCATCAAGTTCAGTGACTTCTCCAAGGCCAAGGTCGGGATCAAGCCATCGCGCCTGCGCGGTGTGCAGTTGCAAGACCTGCTGGGCGAACTTGCGCAGGCCCTGGCGAACGAACCGGCTGACGCAATGCTGGCCCTGATGATGCTGTGTCACGGCACCCGGATCGGGGAGACCCGGCAAGCACGCTGGCCGCATATCAGCCTGGCCGAACGCGAGTGGTTCATTCCAGCCGAGCACACCAAGACAGGCGTGGAGCATCACCTGCCACTGACCGTCCAGATGCGCAGCCTGTTGATCCAGTATCGCGAAACCCAAACCGCCCGCGGCTATGACGGCCAGTACCTGTTCCCGGCACGCAATGGCAAGGCGCTGAGCGAAGGGCAGGCCAGTGCCGTGTTCACCCGGTTGGGCAAGGGTGAGTGGACCAGCCACGACTTGCGCAAGTTGGCTCGCACCGGCTGGGCTGTCCTCGGAATTGACCACCTGATCGGTGAACTGCTGATCAACCACGCGATGGGCCACAACGTGAAGGTGTACATCCAGTCGGACGTGATGAACCGCAAGCGTGACGCGCTGGAGAAGTGGCACGCCCATCTAGACGAGAAGGGTTTCAGCCTGATCCACGGGCAGACAGGCGTTAGATTCGGAGAATCCGGTAATACGCTGGAGGCCGCTAACGGCAAGGCGTGCAGCGCTATTCAGAAAACAACCATAGGTGAGGATTAAAAATGGCCTGCGCAGCTGCTGAGTTGACTGATCAAGAAGCCAAGGTTGCTCAGATGCTGGGCGAGGCTTGGAATGAATACCTGAAGTTGCCCATCGAGCACCCGATGGTACAGAAAGAGTTCTGCAGCGCTATCCACGCCTGTCAGAACATTGTGTTGGCCAGATGTGGCGTGCGGGCTTTGAAGTCCACCCAGTCAGTAGCGTTGGAGATCGAGTGATGGGTATGTACAAAGACGTGATGGGCACCCTGGTGCGTGTGCTGGCAGCGGACAACATCGACAACTCAACCAAGCAGAGCTGGCAGAAACTGATCGATGCCGAACTGCGCTCGGGCGGGCAAGGCGCCGGTATCTCGGTGCGGGACAAGTTCGACTATGACTGCTGCCTGTATGCGCTGCTGCACCGCGAGCTGGCCCCGGCCCAGTGGGATGTGCTGGTGGCTAAGTTCTCGACGCACAAGGCCAACAAGGTTGGGGCCATTGGGCGCCTTATCAGCCGCGTCTCAACCCCGGCGCCGCAGTTGTTCGTCTACAAAGCGGTCACCGCTTGGGCCATACCCAAGATGAAAGGCCTGCAGGTGCCTGCACGCGCAGGGCGAGAGGTTGTAAGCAGAAGCCTTCGTGATGATCTTGAGCATGCTGCTGTCGGCAAAATGATTGCTTCTGGCAGGACGATTGATGTGACTGTTGGGCGTGACCAATACATCAAGCGCTCCACAGACATGATCGTGTTGCCCGCTGAGTTCTACGACATGAATACCTGGGACACTGAAGGTAAGCCTGAGTCCACAAGGCGCCGCTGGAAGACTGGCATTGCCAAATGCCTTGAGCGATTGGAAGAGGCCGCTGTCATCCATGCAACCGAGATCTTTGACCGGGAAGAAATCTTTATAGATGCGGCTTGACCATGATGGCGGTTTGATCGTAAATTAACCCCATCATGTCGATATTGCGTGTGGTGATACTGAATACCCCCGCAGCAACACATAACCAAATCTCAAAGCCCAGCCATCGCGCTGGGCTTTTTCGTTTTCGGCCCCGCCACACCCATCGCCTCAAGCTGGGAGTGCTGTCGGGGCCGAACCCATTCTGCTCCCAGCTCGGGAGGACACCGGATGCCTCATATGCCTGATAAGCCAGACACCTGGGTGATAGCGCTCGCGTGGCTGAGTCAGCACTCTCCGACGATCTATGCCGCCACACTGTCCTTTGTAATGGCGGCGCTGCGGATCATCTACGGCGGTGGCACTCGGCGGCAGGCGATGCTCGAAGCAACCATCTGCATGCTGCTCACCACCAGCCTGATCGCGGTGCTGGAGTACTTCGGCCTGCCGTCCAGCCTAGCCACACCGGCAGGCATCTGGATCGGTTTCTTGGGTGTGAAGAAGATCGCCGACCTGGCTGACCGCTTCGCTGACTTCAAGCTGCCACGGCGGTCCGAGTGATGGCCTGTAGCGGATGCGCCGCCCGGCGCGAACAACTCAACAAGTGGAAGGCGATTGCATATGAGCGAGCAGCAGAGCTCTTTGGCTGGCCTGCTCAGCCAGGTACTGGCCGAACAGATCAAGCAGACAGCGATCCTCCAGCGGATAGCGACCCAGCAGACCCAGTTGATCACAGCCTTGGCCGAGGAGGGGATTGACTCGGACCCAGAGTCAGCCCCGCCAACCTACATGAGCGGCGCACCGCGCCATCCAGCATGAGCCGCCTCAAGACACTGGCCACACGCCTGCAACCCCAAGCCAATCGCATTGCAACCGCAGTGCCTGGGTCATGGCGCAGTGACAAGGCCACCTCGACCCAGCGCGGTTACGGCTACGCATGGCAACAGGCGCGACTGGTGCACCTCAATGCCCAACCCCTGTGCGTCTACTGCGAGCGTGATGACCGGGTGACAGCGGCCAGCGTGGTCGACCACGTCATCCCGCACCGTGGCGACATGACGCTGTTCTGGGATCGTACAAACTGGCAGTCGCTGTGCAGACCTTGCCACGATATCGTCAAAAAGCGTGAGGAATCATCGGGTTGAACGGCCTTGCAATGTCAATCTTTATTGTTCGTTTCGGTCACAAATATGCGAATAAGAATATTTATCAACAAAGTTGTTGCAATTAATTCGCATTTGTGAATCTGAGAATGATTCTTATTTGATTTAATGAGAATATTTCTCATTTGCCGGAGGGGGGAGGGTAAAACTCCAGAGGCCTTTTGCTCCTAGACCACCCATCCCCGCACGCGCACATTTTTTCCCCTTTTCAGGAATTTTTGTTAATGGCTTTAACACCCAAGAAGCGGGCATTCGTCGACGCTTTGCGGGGCGGTGCCTCAAATAAGGACGCAGCTATCGCCGCAGGCTACGCGGCGTCCAGCGCATCGGCTGCCGGATCACGGCTAGCAAAAGACCCTTACGTCATGGCCGCAATGGCCGGGACCACCTTTAACAAAAAAGTTAACAAAATTGTTAAAGCTCCAGCAGCGCAACAACCGGCTGCTGATGCGCCACACGCAGCTGATCCCGATGACGGCCCGGGCTTCGATTTGAACAGGGCCTTGTCATTCTCCGACCCGAAAGCGTTCCTGCTGGCTGCCATGAATGACCATGAAGCCGAGGCAAAACTGCGGGTCGATGCCGCAAAAGCGCTGATGCCTTTCATGCACCCGCGCAAAGGCGAGACCGGCAAAAAGACTGAGCGCGAAAACGCGGCGAAGGTTGCCGGGGCAGGGCGCTTCGGCTCAAGCCCACCCCCATTGAAGGCGGTCAAGTAAATGCAATGGACGACCGCCTGCCCGGACTGGGAGCAGAAACTGCGCCTGGGGCAGTCGATTATCCCGCGACCATTGTTCCCTCAGGAGGCCGAAGCCGGTCTGGCGGTGTTGCGCGAACTGAAGATCGTCGACGCCCCGGGCAGCCCGACCATTGGCGAGTCCTGCGCCGAGTGGGTGTTCGACTTCGCCGGGGCGATCTTTGGCGCCTACGACTACACCACCGGGCGCCGGATGATCTCGGAGTACATGCTGTGTATCCCGAAGAAGAACTCCAAGTCGACCATTGCTGCCGGGATCATGCTTACCGCGCTGATCCGCAATTGGCGCATGTCGGCCGAGTTCATCATCCTGGCCCCGACCAAGGAAATTGCCGACAACTCGTTCAAGCCTGCGGCCGATATGGTCAAGCACGACGAAGAGTTACGCGACCTGATGCACGTCCAGCCGCACTTACGCACCATCACCCACCGCGAGACCGGCGCCACGCTCAAGGTAGTGGCCGCCGATGGCGACACGGTGGGCGGCAAAAAGGCCGTGGGCGTGCTGATCGACGAAGCCTGGCTGTTCGGCAAGAACGTGAAGGCGCCGGACATCATCCGCGAAGCCACGGGCGGCTTGGCGTCAAGGCCTGAAGGCTTTGTGATCTGGCTGACCACGCAGTCCAACGAGCCGCCCGCCGGTGTGTTCCGCGAAAAGCTCAAGTACTCCCGCGCCGTACGCGACGGGCGTATCGATGACAACCAGTTCCTGCCGGTGATCTACGAGTTTCCGCAGGCGATGATTAAGAGCGGCGAAGCCCGCCTGGTTGAGAACTTCCACCTGGTGAACCCGAACATGGGGTTCTCGGTGGACGAAGCCTTCCTGCTGCGCAGCTTCAAAATGGCGCAGGAAGCGGGCGAAGAAGAACTGCGCGGCTTTCTGGCCAAGCACGCCAATATCGAAGTCGGTTTGGCGCTGCTGTCCGAGCGCTGGGCCGGGGCCGACTTTTGGGAGGTGCAGGGCAAGCGTCCTGGCTTGAGCTTCGATGACCTGCTGCGCCAGTGCGAAGTGATTGATATCGGCATCGACGGCGGTGGGCTGGATGACTTGCTGGGCTTTGCGGCGGCTGGTAGGCACCGGGTGACACGCGAGTGGTTGTTGTGGAATCACGCTTGGGCTCACCCCTCGGTGTTGGTCCGTCGCCAATCCGTGGCGGCCAACTTTCACGACTTTGCTAAAGACGGAAACCTGACGTTGGTCGACCAGATCGGCCAGGACGTGGAGCAGGTGGCCAATCTGGTCGCCCGGGTTGAGCAATCCGGCCTGCTGGACAAGGTCGGACTCGACCCGGCCGGTATCGGTGCGATTCTCGATGCCCTGGTCGAAGCCGGTGTGCCCGAGGAAAAGGTCATTGGTATCTCCCAGGGCTGGAAGCTGGGCGGTGCGATCAAAACCGCCGAACGCAAACTGGCCGAAGGCACCTTGATTCATGGCGGCCAGCCGATGATGGCCTGGTGCTGCGGCAACGCCAAAGTAGAGCCACGGGGCAACTCGATCCTGATCACCAAGCAGGCTTCGGGCTCGGCCAAGATCGACCCGCTGATGGCCACGTTTAACGCGGTGACGCTGCTGTCACTGAACCCCATGCCTTCGGCAAACATCGATGACTTCCTCAATCGACCAATGAGTATGTAATGGCAGACACCGACTACAGCATTGACCTGCGCACCCGCAGTCCCTTCTGGGCGCGTATGGCGAGCTTCTTCGTTGGTGGGCGCCTGGTCTCTCCTGAGAAGGGCTCTCAGACCGGGCCTGTCTCCGCCACCGGCGTGGTGGGCGACTCAGTCGTCAACGATGAGCGCTCGCTGCAAATCTCCACCGTGTTCGCCTGCGTGCGGCTGATCTCCAGTGTGACGGCCTGCCTGCCGCTGGACGTGTTTGAAACCAAGGGTGAGGATCGATCCAAGGTTGGCTTTGATAATCCGCTGGCTCGGTTGCTGCGCTACAGCCCCAATCAGTTTATGACCGCCTTCGATTTTCGCGCCGCCATGACCATGCAGCTTTGCTATTACGGCAATGCCTACGCACTGATCGAGCGCAATAGCGTGGGCGACATCATCAGCCTGGTACCGCTGATGTCGGTCAATATGGACGTGCGACTAGAGGGCAAGCGGGTCGTTTACCGTTACCGCCGTGACAGTGAGTACGCCGACTTCAAACAGTCGGAGATTTTCCACCTTAAGGGCTTCGGTTTTAACGGTCTGGTAGGGCTTTCCCCGATTGCCTTTGGGGCCAAAACAGTCGGTGTCGCGGTGGCGATGGAGGATCAGCAGCGCGACTTCTATGCCAATGGCGCGAAGTCGCCGCAAATCCTGATGACCGGCGACGGCAAGACGCTCAACAAGGCCCAGCGTGATCAGCTTGAGGAGAACTTCAAGGAGATCTCCGGCGGGCCGGTCAAAAAGCGCCTGTGGGTGCTGGAGGCGGGCTTTACAACCCAGGCCATCGGCGTCAGCCCGCAGGACGCCGAAACCATGGCAGCGCGCAAGTTTCAGGTCAGCGAATTGGCCCGGTTCTTCGGCGTGCCGCCGCACCTGGTGGGCGATGTTGAAAAGTCCACCAGTTGGGGCTCCGGCATCGAGCAGCAGAACCTCGGCTTCTTGCAGTACACCCTGGATCCATATCTCGAAATCTGGGAAACCAGCATTTTGCGCTGGCTGATCAAGCCCGCGGACTTGGGCCGCATCCACGCCGAACACAACCGCGACGGATTGTTGAGCGGTGACTCGACGGCCCGGGCCAATTACATGAAGACCAAAATCGACACGGGCCTGCTCACGGTGAACGAGGGCCGGCGCGTTGATAACCGTCCGCCACTCCCCGGCGGCGACGTCGCAACCCGGCAGTCTCAGAACGTGCCGCTTACCCAACTTGGCAAAACGAACCCCGCACCCAGCGGGGTTTAGTTTTTCTGGAGACTGAAATGCCGAGCATTTGCAAAACACTGGCCTTCGATCAGGCCGCAATCAAGTTTTCCAGCGGCGGCGCCCAGGGCATTTTTGAAGGCTATGCCAGCGTCTTCAGCGTGGTCGACAGCGACGGCGACATTATCGAGCCGGGCGCCTTTGCTGCCGCACTGAAAACCCAATCCCGGGCCGTGGCGATGTTCTTCAACCACCGGCGCAATGAAATCCCGGTGGGCAAGTGGCTGGATCTGTCGGAAGACAGCACCGGCCTGCATGTCCGGGGTGAGCTGACCCCCGGCAACCCGCAGTCGGACGCCCTCAAGGCGGCAATGATCCACGGCACCGTGGGCGGCATGTCGGTGGGCTTCTCGGCGGCAAAAGGCGACTGCGCCCCCATTGCGACCGGCTATTCGTTCAAAAACGTCTCTCGCTTGAGCGAAATCAGCATTTGCACCTTCCCCGCGAATGAGCACGCCACGGTGTCGGCGCTCAAGAGCATGGACACCATTGAAACCATCCGTGATGCGGAGAACTGGCTGAGAGATTCCGCCGGGCTCTCCAAGTCGGAAGCGTTGGCGTTTATCGCCCGCATCAAGTCCGCAGTTCGGAGCGACTCCGAAGGTGGCGAAATCAACGCGATCCTTGATCGCATCAAGTCCTTCCCATCTGTAGGAAACTAATTCATGTCCGAATTGGCTGATATCCAAAAGGCAATCGAAACCGCGCAAACGAACATGACCCAACTGTTCGATGCGCAGAAAAAAGAGATCGCCGCCACCGGCGAGATCAGCAAGAAACTGCAAACCGACCTGCAGACCGTTCAGGCCGACCTGACCAAATCCAGCACCCGGCTGTTTGATCTGGAGCAGAAACTGGCGGCTGGCAGCCTGGACAACCCTGAGACCAAAAAGTCCTTCGCCGAGCGCACCGCTGAAGACCTCAAGAAGTCCTGGAATGGCTCGACCTCCGGGAAAGTTGACGTGAAGACGTTCAACAAGGCTTTGGGCAGTGGCGCGGGCTCTGCCGGCACGCTGATTCAGGCGCAGCAAAACCCTGGCATCCTGATGCCCGGCCTGCGCCGCCTGACCATCCGGGACCTGTTGGCTCAGGGTCGCACCACATCCAATGCAATCGAGTACGTTCGTGAAAACGTCTTCGTCAACAGCGCCGCATCGGTGGCCGAAGGCACTCTGAAGCCTGAATCTCAGCTGACCTTCACCAAAGAAACCGCCAACGTCAAAACCATCGCTCACTGGATTCAGGCATCGCGCCAGGTGATGGATGACGCGCCGATGCTGGAGTCCTACGTCAACAACCGCCTGCTGTTCGGTTTGGCGCTGGTGGAAGAGGGCCAGTTGCTCAACGGTGACGGCACGGGCGACAACCTGATCGGCCTGAACAAGGTGGCCACGGCCTACGATGCGGGCCTGAATGCCGAGGGTGATACCCGCGCCGACCAGATTGCCCACGCGATCTTCCAGACCAGTGAGTCCGAGTTTGAAGCCTCAGGCTTGATCCTCAACCCCCGCGACTGGCACGCCATTGCGCTGCTGAAGGACGCGGATGGCCGCTATATCTTCGGCGGTCCAGCTGCATTTGCGGCGAAGGTCATGTGGGGCCTGCCGGTGGTAGCCACTAAGGCCCAGGCGCTGGGCACCTTCACCGTGGGTGGTTTCGACCTTGCCTCACAGGTGTGGGATCGCATGGACGCCACGGTCGAGGTCAGCAATCAGGACCGCGACAACTTCGTTAAAAACATGCTGACCATCCTGTGTGAAGAGCGTTTGGCCCTGGCTCACTACCGTCCAACCGCGATCATCAAAGGCACCTTCACCCCAGCTGCAGGCGGCTGATTATCGAGGCGGGGCAGGCAACTGCCCCGGTACCGCAATGACCAAAATTCGCGCACTGCGTCAGTTCTCGCACTATCACGCTGGCAGTTTCAACCAGTTCGAAGTGCGAGTGGTTAAAGACGATTATGCAGAAGCATTGATCGGAATGGGCTTGGCAGAAGACGTCGATGCCGATCCAATCCTGAAGCCAGAGCCAGAGCCAGAGCCAGAGCCAGAGCCAGAGCCAGAGCCAGAGCCAGAGCCAGAGCCAGAGCCAGAGCCAGAGCCAGAGCCCACAACTCCGGTCGACATTGAGAAGAAAGGCTCGAAAAAATGACCATCACCGTCGGGGATCTGCTGTCGATTGAGCTGATGCGCAAGCACCTGCGGGTCGATCACCAGGAGGACGACGACCTGATCGAGCTGTATGCCGAGTCAGCTTTGGCCTGGGCATTGTGGTTCTGCGACAACCCTGTATTTCTTCAAGCCAGCGACATACCCGCATCATTCAAATCAGCGCTGTTATTGCTGCTTGGCAACTCCTACGCCGTCCGCGAAGCGGTTGTTGTGGGCACCACGGCGGACAAGGTGCCGCTCGGGGTGGAGTCGTTGCTGTGGTCGTCACGCAACTTCACTGGCCCGGCCAGAAAGGAGCCTGAGCCATGAGAGCAGGGGATCTGCGGCACCCGGTCGTCATCCAGCACCAAACCACACAGCAAGACCCGGCCACCGGCGAGGTTGTAACAGCCTGGGTGGACTTTGCGCGTGTATGGGCGGCAGTCGACCCACTCAGTGCCCGGGACCTGATTGCAGCGCAAGCCAGCCAGTCCCAGGCCAGCGGACGTATCACCATCCGCTATCGCCCCGGCGTGTTGCCGACCATGCGCATCCTGCATCGCGGGCAAATCTTCACAATCATCGGTCAGCCGCTCCCGGACAGAAACTCGGGCCTGGAGTACCTGACTCTTGTTGTCGCTACGGGGGTGAATGATGGCTGACGGTATGCAGTTCAATATCCAAGGGCTCAATGGCGTGGTCGACAAAATGCGCACTCTGGGCCCACGGCTGCAAAAGAAAGGCCTGCGCAAAGCGGCGCGGGCGGCGATGAACATCGTGCGTGACGCCGCGAAAGCCAACGCCAAGGCCATCGACGACCCGGCCACCAAAGAGAAGGTGTTCCGTAACCTGATCACCCAGGAGTCGAGCAAGCAGTCCAGGCGCGAAGGCGGGGTGGTGATGCGGGTCGGTGTGCGCGGCGGCTCGGGCTCAAATCAGCACAGCAAGGACGCCTCCGGCAACCCCGGCGGCGACACCCGGCACTGGCGTTACATTGAACTCGGTACCGAACAAAATCCCGCGGTACCGTTTATGCGCCCGGCGTTTTCCAGCAACGTGCAGGCTGTCACTGATCGTTTTGTCGCAGTGTTGAATACTGAAATCAACGCTTTGCTGGGGGCACGCTGATGTACGCGCCGATTTTCGCCGTGTGCGCCGCCGACCCGGCGGTAACGGCCTTGCTGGGCGTTTCGCCCGTGCGCATCTATCCCTTTGGCGAAGCGCCCGAAGGTGTCGCCAAGCCCTATGTGGTGTGGCAAACGATCGGCGGCAACCCTGAGAACTATCTGGCGCAACGGCCGGATATTGACGGTTTCAGCCTGCAAATTGATGTCTATGGTGTGTCCGTGACACAGACCCGTGACACGGCCAAAGCCATCAGAAACGCCATCGAGCTCAAGGCCAACATTGTGCGCTGGGGCGGCGACTCACATGACCCGGTCACCAAGACCTACCGCTACAGCTTCGATGTGGACTGGCTGGTACCGCGCTAAACCAACACCGACACCCGGCCCGCCTTGAGCGGGCTTTTTCGTTTAAAGGAGACACCCATGTCCGTTCTCACACAGGGCACGCAGGCTTACATCCTCGTGCCGGCTGCGCCCGGTACCGGCCCGTTGACCGTAATGGAGGTGGAGTGCATCACCACCTTCGACCCGGCTGGCTCACCGGCAGACCAGATCGAAGACACATGCCTCAGTGATAAAGATCGCCGTTACAAGAAGGGTTTGCGCACGCCCGGCCAGGCATCCATTGGCCTCAACGCTGACCCCACCAATGCAAGCCACGTCCGCGTGCATCAGCTTTCCGAAGCGGATGACGAGGACAACATCAAGTGGGCCATTGGCTGGGCCGATGGGGATGCACCTCCGACCTTGAATGAGGCAGGTGACGATTTTGAATTCCCGAAGACGCGCACCTGGTGTGCCTTTGAGGGTTATGTGGCCGACTTCCCATTCTCTTTCGCGGCAAACGCAGTGGTTGCATCGACCGTTTCCATCCAGCGTTCGGGCGGCCTCGCCTGGATTCGCAAAACCATCTAAGGGCTTTCCATGAATCTCAAGCAACTCAAAGCCAAAGGCGGAATCGTCGACGGCGCACTGGTTAAAAAAGAAGTCACCTGGGTCCACGCCGACCCGACCACCGGCAAGGACGTGACTGATAAATTCAACGTGCATATCCGCCGCCAGTCGTTCGGTGTCATCGAACGCCTATTTGCCCCGGACGAAGCTGAGCAAAGCCGCAACGCCAAATACATCGCGGCCAGCGTGTTCCTGGGTGAAGAGGGTGCTGAAGCGCTTAGCTACGAAGATGCCTTCAGCTTGGAGTCGTCCCTGGGTTTTGCCATCCTCACCGCGGTCAATGAAGCCAACGGCACCGGGAAGGATCAAGCAAAAAACTAAGCGCCTCCGATGAGTTCTGGCACGAACTGGTGCTGAACCGCATCGGAGGCAGCACCATTGCCGAAGCCAAGGAGCGGCTAACCCACCGCGAAGTGCTGGACTGGATCGCTTATAGGGAAAAGTACGGCACTCTCGATCAAAACCGGCGCCTGGAGCGTCACTTCGCGCTGTTGACCCACCTGACCAGCAAGGTGGCTGGCGGGAAAATGGACCTCAGCGATTTCATGGTTTACAGCCAGGCGCAGGCAACGATCAGCCTGGAAGAGGCTATGGCGACATGGCAGTAAGTGGCTGCGGTTGGGCGCTTCCGGGCGATAGTGTTAGATTGCCGCCCATTTCAGGGAGGAATCACCCGTGCAGTTAGCCATTTTATTGGTCCTTATCGTCATTGCCGTCATTCTTGCGCCATGGCTGCTCGGGCTGATTGCTGTCGCAATTGCTGCTTATGGTCTGTGGCTGATTATCAGCTTGGCCGTGGCCGTTGTGGTCTCTATTTTGGTTGTTGGCGTGATCTTGATGTCAGGCTCCAAGCGGTCTGTGTCCAGCAACACCGAGCAGATGATTTCACAGGTCAATGAACAGTACCGGGCAAAAGAAGCGGCTGAGCGGGCCGCTACCCGTGAAGCGTCTGTGATTGAGCAGGCAGAGATTGAGCGAGTCAAAAAAGTGCGTGTGGTGGAGTGCCCAAACTGCTCCGCCACGATAGCCAAACACAGCCTTTATTGCCCGCAGTGCGGGAAAAGCACTAAGCCCCGTTCAGCTTCAAATGATTGAGGCAAAGCAAGCCCGGTATGACTGATACCCGGGCATCATCACTAAGAACCGGCCAAGGCCGGTTTTTTGTTACCTGGAGAAAAGCAGATGGCCTCGCGCTCACTGGGAACCCTGACACTCGATCTCATTGCGCGCATTGGCGGTTTTGAACAGGGAATGGATCGCGCCGCCCGAACGGCAACAAACCGCATGGGCCAAATCGAGCGGTCGACCCAAAGCGCGAGCAGCCAGATTGTCAGCTCGCTTAAATCAATTGGTGTGGCTGCTGTTGGGTACTTGGGCACACGCGAACTCATTGCCTACGCTGAAACATGGACCTCCGTTCAGAACCGGCTAAAGCAAGTGACCGTGAGCCAGCAAGAGCTGGCCAAGGTCTCTCAAGAGGTTTTTGAGGTAGCGCAGCGATCGCAGGCGGCGCTTGAGCCTACGGCAGAGCTATACCAGCGAATCGCTTCAACCACTTCCGCTCTGGGCGTGAGCCAGACGGAGATGATCCAGGTTACTGAGTCCATCAGTAAGGCAATGTCGGCCAGCGGCGTGTCTGCCGGTGCCGCAGCAGGGGCGCTGGTCCAGCTTGGGCAAGCCTTTGCTTCTGGTGTGCTGCGTGGGCAGGAACTGAACTCGGTGCTTGAGCAGGCGCCCGGCCTCGCCCGCTCAATTGCTGACGGTCTTGGGGTAGCAGTAGGAGACCTGAGAAAGCTCGGCGAAACAGGGTCAATTACATCCGAAAAACTGTTTCGGGCCATTCTTAGCCAAACCCAGTCAATTGATGACCAGTTTGCCCGGGCGCAAACCACTATCAGCGGTGCGTTTACTGTTCTTGAAAACAGCGCAACACGGGCTATCGGTACGCTAGACAACACCTTGGGCGTGTCCCGGGCTTTTGTGACGGCAGTGCTGGATTTATCTGCGGCCCTGGACTCTGGAAAGCTTCAAACCTTTACCCGGATTCTGGAAGCCGGGCTGTTGGTCGTTTTGGGAAGAACAGCGGGAGCGCTGATCAGCAATGCCTATGCAATGGGCGTCAACATCAAGGCGTCCTCCGAGCTTGCACTGGCAAATTCTGTTGCCACGGCGGGTGAAGTGCGCAGGCTTGAGGCTGTAAAGGCAGGTGTTGTTGCAGATTTGGCGAGGGCGCGAAGCTCCGTTGCCAGTGCTGAGGCGTCGGTGCTTGCGTCGCGCCAAGTGCAGACGGCTGATTTAGCGCGTCTGCAAACTGTTCGCCAGGCATTAGTGGCCGAACTTGAGCTTGAACAGCAGCGCCTACGTGCGCAAATCTCTGATATTGGCCGGCAGCAATCGGTCGCCCGGATGGCCGAGCTGCGATTGGCAGAAACGGCGATCATTCGGCAGCTTACCGCCGCCGAGGCGCAGTTGACGGCAACCACCATTGCCGGTTCTGCGGCCGTCACTGCATCCCTGGCACAACGCACCGTTGCGACTGAAGCGCTTGCCGTGGTCAATGGGCAACTGGCCGTAGCACAAGTGGCCGCAACATCAACAATGGCCGCATGGGCCGCCAGTAGCACTGCTCTTGGCGCAGCTTTTGCGATGGCTGCAAAAGCAGGCCGCACCTTGCTTTCTCTGGCCGCTGGCTGGCCCGGACTGATTATCACTGTGGGCCTTATCGCCTATTCGTTTTTGGACTTTGGCGACAAAGCTGAAGAAGGTACAAGCAAGGCTGCAAACGCATTTGATGATGCGTCTACGCGCATTCGTCGTGCTGTTAAAGGGATGTTGCCTGATGATCTGGGTAAGCGTTCTTTTGAACAGCTGAGCGGCGCCCTTGATGGCCTTCAATCTGAACTCAAAAATGCTGAAGAGGTGTACGACCGCTTGCAGTCGGGCGCTGACTCGGGCGGTGACGTGCCTTTTGCGTTGCCGCTGGACCAGGCAGGCGAGCGGGTAGAGGCGCTCAAAGGCGCCATCCAGAAAACTCAGGCAGAGCTGAATGGTGTGCGATTTGCCAGCGACAAAGCGGGCCAGAGCTATCTGGACAGTCTGAAAAAACAGGCAGTCGTCGCCGGAAAGCTGACTGAGGTTGAAAAACTTCGGGCGCAGCTTTCCGCAGGCATTCTCAAGCTGGATCCAGAGTCTGAAAAAGAAGCGCTCAAGCACGCTGCTGCGATCGACAAGGTTAATGCCAGTCTCAAAATGCAGAAAGCTGACACCAAGTCGGTTTCCGAGGTGCAGAA
This sequence comes from Pseudomonas sp. TWR1-1-3, assembly GCF_049896805.1. Classification (NCBI taxonomy): domain Bacteria; kingdom Pseudomonadati; phylum Pseudomonadota; class Gammaproteobacteria; order Pseudomonadales; family Pseudomonadaceae; genus Pseudomonas; species Pseudomonas sp. TWR1-1-3. Next base: position 460,552 of record NZ_JAFCUZ010000001.1, read on the forward strand.
GAAATTCGCGTCTACGGAAGAGGATTATCAGCGTCAAATCGAGCTTATCAATACCACCACTGATGCGCGTAAAAATGCCACGGAAGTAGCCAAGCTGCAGTTTGAGATTGAAAGCGGCAAGTTGGTCGGCATCAATGCCCTGCAGCAAAAGCGCCTTGAAGGTCTGGCTGTCGAACTGGACAGCCTGAAACAGCTGAAACAGGCCAACGAAGACGCCGCCAAGCTGGCTGCATTCGGAGCAACCCTGAAAGACACCAACCAAACGATCAGGCAGGGTTACAGAATTGAACTATCCGGCGGAGGCTCCGGCGATAAGCTGAAAGAGCGTCTACAGGCTGATCTGGAAATCCAACAGGAGCATGACAAGCAGGTCTCTGACCTGTTCAAACAGCGCAATGCTGGTGATATCAGTCAGGAGCTGTACGAGCAGGAAACCGAGCTGCTCAGCGAGGCACTCGCCGAACGCATGGTGATCCAGCAGGACTATTACAACCAGCTCGATGCCGCCCAGAGCAACTGGATGGACGGTGTGGGCGATGCTTGGAATAACTATCTGGATCAGAGCAGGGACATTTCCGGCCAGACCAAGGATATGTTCACCGATGCCTTCTCCGGCATGAATGACGCGCTGTACAACTTCGTGACCACCGGCAAGCTGTCTTTCTCGGACATGGCCGCGACGTTCGCCAGTTCCGCGCTGAAGATGCTGATTCAGTGGGGTACGGCTCAGGTTGCCATGGCTGCTTTGAACGCTTTCACCTCAACGGCAGCCATTCCTATCGTTGGCCCATTTGCGGCGCCGGCGGCTGCGGCTTCTGCCCTGGGTGCAGCGGGCAGTTTCATGGGGATGATCGGCTCTGTGGCCGGTATGGCGCACGACGGCATCGATGCGGTACCGGAAACCGGCACCTGGTTGCTGCAAAAGGGTGAGCGGGTTACTACTGCTCAGACCAGTGCCAAGTTGGATCGTACGCTGGAGCAGGTCGCGCAAGGCGGAGGGGCAGGCGGGAAAGGCCTGACAGTAAATCTCATCGAGGACAGGTCTCGTGCAGGGCAAAGCGAGCGAGGCACCAATTCTGATGGCTCTGAATACCTGAACCTATGGGCAGCGCAGATTCGATCCGGAGGAAACGAGGCGTCAGATTCACTCGAGGCCGCCTACGGTCTGAAACGCCAAGCTGGATAGGAGGTATCGTATGAGCGCAATCGAACAGTGCTACGCCTCTGGCGGAGACATGATCATCAAGACCGTCGAAGTCCGGGCAGAAGGAGAGAGCGCCACACTGCTGTTTTCTCAGGGCTTCGATGACTGGACGTGCGGTACCGAGGACGGCAGGGAGCTGACCTTCCCGGGTGTGGCGATGGGGGACGCGCTGCCCAAGAGTGACGGCAGCGGATACCAAAGCTTGAACATCGAAATTGATAATACGCTGGGCAACGTGCAGAAGGTCGTCGAGGAATACCGGCTTGCTGGGAAACGGATTTACATCACTCACCGCGAATACCTGCTGAGCGATCTGAGCTATCCAACATCGATTTACCACCTCACGGTGCTGGATCGAGAGTACGCCGATAACACAGCCAAGTTTTCCTGCGGGTTCTTTGACCTGCTGAACATTGGGTACCCGCGAGACAAGCTCACCACACTGGTCGCACCTGGCCTGAAGTACATCTAACCCATTCGGAGGGAATCATGATCGAGCCTCAATTGAAAAACATGAGCGATCTTCGTACCGCCGTTGCCAGTCTTGGCACAGAACACCTAAACGCTTTGGATAGTCTGCTGGCTGATTGCGCCAAGTTATGGGCGCTGGAAAGCAGTGTTCTGAACAAGGCCTATATGCTGCGCAATAGCTTCTGGGGGCTTTCGGATGAGACAGGGCCCGCTGGAGAGCTTCACGCGGCTATCACTGGGTTGCATATCGATCTGGAGGGGGTTGCCGAGCAGCGAGACCAGCTCCGAGAGAAGCTGGCCCTTATTGCTTAGGCCGCTTTTATGTCTGCGAGCCTTTGCCTGCCGAAAGGCGTTAAAGGTGACAGGCCGGTTTGCCTGACGATAAACCTGCCGGTTACCAATGCAGTAAAAGTGAAATTAATAAGGTGCTGTTTCGACAGTATCTGCGCCGCGTGGTTGTTCACTGCCTCCTTCAACACCTCAATTGTAATCTCATTGTTTTCGAGCTTCTCAAATAGCCTGAGAGTGTGATCAAGCTGTTGTTGGGTTACTGCATTCGTCATTACCTACCTCCTAGGTTTGCAGCGCGCCAACATTGGCGCCATCCCCAGTCCGTGGGCTTGCTGGCAACGGGCTGGAGAAACCTGCTGCATGAGCGAGTAAAGCTACTGGCCTTATGCCTTATCCGCCACTGGGCTTTTAAACAGGTTAACCCCGCATGTTGAGAACATTTTTATCCGCCCCTTACCGGGATGGCGGCCGAGGACCTATTGCCTTCGATTGTTGGGGGCTGTGCATCGCGGTTCGCCATCAGCTGCTGGGCCTGCCTCTGCTGCCCAGCCTGGGCGCTGTAGGTAAGGACCGGCTACGCGAGAACACCCACGCTTACCACGGCCTCAAGCAGGGCATGGAAACGTGCCCTCCAGAGGTCGGCGCCATTGCGGCTGTGTTTCGTGGCGCGCTATGCCTGCATGTCGGCGTGGTGGTCGAGGCTGATGGCAGGCTCAAGGTGTTGGACACCAACCCAGGCGGTGCACGACTGCGCACCGTCCGCGAGTTTGAAACTGACTTTCCAAGGGTGGTCTTCTACCGTGATCGAATTTTTCCCGAACAAGATGGCCGGCTCTGCGCCGATGGTCACGTACACGACTGATCGGCGCATGACGCTGGAGCAGTGGCTGGTCGAGCAGTCGCCCAGCTACCAGCGGATGGAGTCGCCTCCGATCAGCATTGTGCTGAATGACGAGCTGATTGAGGCGAAGCGCTGGCATAAGGTGGTTTTCAAACCGTCTGATCATGTCGAGATCTATCGCGAGCCCAAGGGCACCGACCCCTTCAGTATCACTTACGCCCTGTTTGCGGGCGCGAAGGCGGTGATGAAGATGATGGTGCCGAAGATGCCCGGCATGCCTTCGAACTCTACTGTGCAGGGCAGCCCTCTGACCGAGGCCAGCGCCAAGGGCAACAAGGTCAAACTGGGCGACACCATTCGCCAGATCGCGGGGCACCAAAAGGTATACCCGTCCTACCTGGCTGAACCACGCACCTGGTTTGTTTCTCCACGGGAGCAGTGGATCGAGATGCTGCTGTACGTCTCGGCGGGCGATCTGGATATCCCCATCAGCAAGATCAAGGTGGGTGAGACTCCACTGATTTCGCTGGGTGCCGATGCCCGCGTTACGATCTATCCACCCGGTGCGGATGTGTCGGGCGATACCGCATCGATGCTCTGGTACAACGTGGCCGAAGTGGGAGCGAGTTCAAGCGGATCTGCTGGCCTGCAGTTGACGGTTTCGAACAGTATTACTCCATCGGCGCGGGCTTCGGCCTACCAGTTCAATGGCGAAACCATCTCGATCCCTGCGGGAGCGGGCGCGTTCCCTGCCGACTGGGTCAGCGGCTTAGTGATTCGTGCGCTGGCTTACTACGAATACACGGTCATCGATGGCGGCGTGGGCCGCGACATCGTCCAAGGCCCTCTGGAGATGCTCAATCCTGAAGTCGGCATGCCGATCGAGGTTGTGGGTGCCAACGGCGGGTTGTACATCGTCAACAGCTACACGCCTTATGCGCCTGCAATACCGCCCGGCGCAGGTACGGCTTCAACGCTGCGGGGCTCCAGTGCTCCGTCGCGCTACGACTTTGATGTGACACCGCTGTCGCTCACCGTCAGCCGAGGCGGGACGGCATACCCTGTCAACCTGAACACTGCGACAACCGACCTTGCCGGTCTGGTGTGGGCGTTCAACGCTGCCAAGGGCGCTGCGCCATTCATTGCCACCGCCTCGCTGGGCCGACTACTGCTCACGGAAACGTCCGCTTTTACCGGTATGCCGCTGACATCGACGGACGCGACTCTTTTCGGCAGCAGTCCAATCAGCAGCACCGGCACTGCGCCAACCAGCGGGTCTCCTGAGCACCCCGCAGAGATGACCTTGAACTATGACGGCGGCGCGCCTGCGAATGGCCTTGCGCTGGGCACTGGCTTGGCCTGCATTGGTCCTCGAGGGTTGCGGTATCGCATCACAGCCTTCGGTAGCTCCATTGTTGAGGTCGAGCGTCTGACCTCCGCAGGTGCCGTTGATGAGGATTGGCCTGGGTTCAGCTATCTGGAAAGCGTCAACAGCGTGATCAACCTCGACCCCTCCAGCTTGCTGGGTGGGTACCGCGGCCCCTTCGTCTGCAGCCCGGTCGGGGAGATGGTCACCGCCATCGAGTATTCCGTCCTTGCGGACAGCGGTCTGATTGGTTTCGGCAAGAAAGGGGATACGTACGCCATTTCATCAGGCCACCAGTTTGAGTACCGGGATGCGGATGTGGCCGGTGCCTGGACGGTATTGTCGAAATGGGTGAGTGGTGCTTCGCGTGACGCCCAGGGCTTTACCTTCCGACATGATCTGCCTTATCCAATGCGCCCTGAGTGTCGCCTCAAGCGCCTACCCAAGATCGGCGGCGCGAACGCTGACGAGGTCATCGACGACATGATGTGGTATAGCCTGCGCGGGCTGCGTCAGATTCGCCCAACCAGCTATCCGGGCATTACAGTCATCTCGGCCAAAATCCGCGGTGCTGACCGGCTCTCAGCGCAATCAGAGAGCCAGGTGAATCTGGAGGCTACCCGAATCCTGCCACTGCGCAGCGGCGGTGCCTGGCAAGAGCCTGCACCTACACGTGACATCGTGCCGTGGGTGCTGAATGTACTCAAATCGCTGGGTTACACCGACGCCGATATCGACCTTGAAGAGTTTGACCAGTTGCACGCGTCCTGTGTTGCCGATGGCCAGCTCTACGACGAGACGATTGATGCCTCAAGTATTGCCAAGGAAGCGCTGAACAATGCGCTCGCCTGCGGCTGGGCTGAGCTGACCATCGCTAACGGGCTCATCAGGCCAGTCCGTGATGAGCCTAGAGCCGTATTTGAGCGCGAGTACGGGCCTAAGACCCAAACCTACTCGCCGCAGAACATGACCACCGCCTTGAAAATCAGCGGTCCGCTTCCTTCGATCAATGACTATGACGCTGTAGACGTTGAATTTTACTCGAGTAAAAGCTGGGCATGGGAAACCGTTGAATGCCGATGGCCTGGTGATCTTGGGTTGAAGGTCGAGAAGGTCAAACTGCCAGGAGTGACTGATCGAGACCGCGCCTATCGGTGGGGTATGCGCCGCCGGGGGCACCAACTGTTCCGATCGGATACTTACACCTGGGCGACCACGCTGGCCGGGCGCAACTCGGGTTATTTGAGCTTTTGCGCGGTGGCCAGTGATACACCGGGGCTTTGTCAGAGCGCGCTGTTATTTGGCGTTCAGTCGGTCATTGACGGGCTGGTACTGGAATCATCGGAGCCGCTGGATTGGTCTGCCGGCGGCGCCCACAAGATCGGAATCAGTCGCTTGGATGGCACGTTGTCCGGACCTTATCCGGCCACTCAACTCGATGAGTTCCACGTCAGGGTCGATGACCTGGACTTCGTGCCCAGCAACGACCCAGCCTTGAATTCGCCACGCCTGTTGTTCGGACCTGCTGACAAATGGGCTTACCCGGTACTGGTGACCTCTGCCGATCCATCCAATGGGAATGTCTCAATGAAGGGGATGCCCTATGACGCTCGCGTTTACACCTACGACCACGCCACGGCGCCGGACTGATAAAGGATCTGCTAACCATGCTTGCATACCCTGAAGGTCTGCCTACGCCGCAGCGGGAGGGCTATGGCTTTGATCCTGTCAGCCCGATAACCAGCACAAAACTAGTGAGCGGTCGCTCGGAGCGGCGCCGCGCCTTTGTCAGCACGCCGACTGTGGCGACTGTCACCTGGTTGCTGACACCGTCCGAGGCGCAGTTGTTTGAAGGGTGGTTTGAATACGTTCTGCTCTCCGGATCATTGCCGTTCGAATGCCCACTCCTGACCCCGATGGGGATGGAGCCGTACCGTGCCAACTTCGTCGACATCTACAGCGGCCCGGTCTTGGTGGGTGTGGACCTCTGGCGGTTCAGTGCTCAGCTCAGTCTGTTCAAGCGCCCATTGGTTGATAAGGAGTGGATGGAGGCGCCTGAATACATCTTGGGGTCGGACATCTTCGATATCGCCATGAATCAGAAATGGCCGAAGGCTGAGCCAACCCCGTAGCGACCTGCCCTGGCCACTGCCTTTTACATATTTTCTACCGGCAGCTCGCCGGAAACTTAAAACAGCGTTTACGCATCCGCCCTCTGCGCGGAGGCATGGGCGCGCCTGCGAGAAAAATGCCCATGGCTTACAACACTGGCAACCCGATCGGGTCGACCTCTCCAAAAGACTTGTCTGATAACGCCCAGAACTTGGATCTATTACTGCTTGGGGATGATCCGTCATACCCGGGCCGTAAAGGTGTGCCGCGCAAATCGTGGAAGGGTATGGAGGCTGAGTACGTTGCGGATCACCTTCGCCGCGCCACTGAGTTTCGTGCTGCCCAAACTGAGCGCGAAACCCAGTTCACTGCATTCCTGGAGTCTAGCGGTTACGAGGCGCCAGTCCCGTACGCTCCAGGCATTGTCTTGGTTCGCACAACTCAAACTGTTACTTACCTTGGCAATGAGTACCGCGCAAAAAGTCAGTTTCTGCCGCTGACCACGACTGGCTGGGTGACTGATGAGCCAAAGCTAAAGCTGATTGGGGATGACTCTCTTCGACAGTCACTAGCAAGTCCTGCTGGGTCTCAGGAGATAGGACACCAAGGCGACACTCTGGATGGCTACTTGAAAGGGCAGCAGCATATGTCCCGATCAAGCACTTATCCATCATCCGTGGTGCCTATGCCCAAGTACCGCGTTCTAGGGGCGGTAGCAGATGGCAGTGGAATGCAATCATTCCCAAGCGTGGCGCGATATGGGGGGACGGACTTCGTGTTTTTTAGGTCGGGCAACGGCCATACTGGGGATGACGGGGTCATCAAGCTGCATCGGGTCAGCCAAGAGACCGGGGTGCTGATCGACACTACCCTCGTCCTTGATCTTGCCTACGATACGCGCGACCCGTGTGTCTTGACCGACCACCACGGCCAGGCGGTATTGGTCGGTGGCATGATGAAAGTCGTAGTGTTTCATGCCGCCGCAGGTGTCGCTAATCGCGTATCGGTTTACAGCCTGAACCCTGCAAACATCGCCGGCGGTCTTATTAACGAGGTGGTGGTTCCAGGTCCGGCTATTGCAATACGCTCAGACGTGAAGAGGCTCGACGACGGGAGCTATGGGTTTGTGACCTATGACTTTTCATCGCTCTACTACGTGAGAACCACCGACTTCGTGACGTTCACCAGCGAGCTTATCGGCACTGATGGCAATGAGTCAGCGCTGGCTGAAGAGTCTGACGGCACGCTGGTTGTGGTGGCCCGTGGGAAAACCATCGCAGTCGTGTATAAAAAACCGCTTGGTGGTGCTTGGTCGCGTGCTTTTTACATCCCGATCCAGCTAAATGCTCCGACAATCAGGCGCCTGGCCTACACTCTGTCCAATACCCCCGGATCACACGCCGGATGGCTATTGTTGGCCCGCGACAACCGTGACGGCGGCGGTGTTAGTGCATATGACACGGGCAGTAGCCGGCTTATCGCTTTGTTCTCGCGTAACAATGGTGGCCTTAGCATCAGCTCATTCGACATTGCACAGGATGTGATGGGCTTGCCGCAGGTCGCAGCCAGTCGGATTCCTTACGGTGATGCGTTCTACACGTCCGCCGTAACAAGCAAGTATGGTAATGGCGTCACCATCTATACGCACGCTCCCGTCTACGACGACGTGTTCCAGACACAGTCCTCGTATACCACCAAGATCATTCGTCTTTCCGGTAAATTAAATCCAGGGACCGGCCTGTATTTTGAGCCGGCAAGTATCAGTAACCCGAAAAATCTGTTGATGAACGGAAACTTCGACAATGACCTGCACTGGCTATTGCCATTACCAGCCAGTATCTCTATTTCTGGATCGAAAGCGCGGCTTGCTGGGGTAACCGGAATAATGGAACAAACCATCAGCTTGGTTCCAGGTGTCCAGTACCGACTGTTTATGCGTGCACGCCGGGTATCGGGCGATGGCAATGCCACTAACCAGCATCTAAAGGTACTTGTGCGAGACACCGTAGTGGGTGCGGATAAGGTGTTTGTTAACGCCCGTGGGACTGCCGCTCAGTTTGGCGACGACTTCCATGTCATGCGTAGTCAACCTTTTCAAGTTGATACAGCTTCGACCTTTGTAGTTCGCGTTCTAACCTATGGCGACGTGGGGGCAGAGACTGTTTCCGAGGTTGACTGGGTCTACGTGGGTGAGGCTAGCGACCTTATTGACTTTGTCGGCGGCGACAGCGTTGAGCGTTCGGTCACTGCATCGGGTAGCGCACCGAGTACAGTAGCCGGAGGTATTTTGAGCGTGGGTTATAGCAGCACCTTTTGGTCGGCGTTCTTCGGTTTTGTCCGGGTCGCTGGTCGCCCGATTAATTTTGCGTCGCCTGATGAGCTTCGTAGATCGATGCGGTTTATTAGCATGACGGACGGCAACGGGCGGCCGCTCATGCTCCGCTCATTCGTCATCAACGCGGACTACTCGATAACCGTTAAGGCCGAGCTATTCCCGAGTGATGTTACTGCCGGGTTCGTTCCGCTAACCCCATTCACATTCACCATCGAATCGAAATTTAAAACGCAGTAAACATGACGCCCCGCAGGACGGGCACCAAAAGCTCGACGCTGGGAGGCTTGTTGTTGCTGTATGCGGCAGCCGTGCAAGGGCAATCCGCTCTTGCGGTCGCTGCTGCTTAGCGTCGGCCCGGTCGGTCCGGCGGCCTGCTGTGGGCCCTTGCTATCGGCTGGGGGGGTGGGCTAGGCTTTGCGGCCAAATGCCCCTTAAACACTGGATGTTGAAATGAAAAGAATTGAAAGCCTGGACTATTTGCGGGGGCTCATGGCGCTTGCGGTAATGATTTATCATTATGTAAGTTGGTCAACGGGCCCGGTGGGAAGTGAGCATCTGCTGGGAAAACTTGGAATTTATGCAGTGTCCATGTTTTACATACTGAGCGGCCTGAGTTTGGGGCTTGTTTATTATGGGAAAATAAATACAGCAACTGATGTCGGATCATTTCTTATCAAGCGAGTATTCAGGATATTCCCGTTATTTTGGCTGGTACTGACGACTTCCATTTGTTTGAGTTATTTGTCTAGCGTTATGGGCGGCAAGGCCTTCGAACCTGACTTGTTCAAGATTTTTCTAAACTATTCTTTGTTATTCGGTTTCGTTGATCCAGCGGCGTATTTTACGGTAGGCGCTTGGTCTATCGGCAATGAAATGGTTTTTTATGCAATTCTGCCAGTGGTTTTTTTACTATCTCGTCGGTCAGCTTTTATACTTCCAGTGGCCATAGCTGCAAGCATTGCCGCCGGCATTTATTTTGCTGCATATAGCCTTAATGCTGGAGTTCCTTTGGTCGAGCAATGGAGCACCTACATAAATCCCTTCAATCAACTTTTCCTGTTCATGGGAGGGGTTGCGCTTGGTGTTTATGGTCACCCTTTGAAGGGCAAGCGCATTTCGTCAATCACGATGCTTTCTGCGTCCTTTTTGGTCTTCTGCTTCTATCCGGTTGTTGGCGATACCATCGTTATCGTGACCGGCGCTGAGCGCGTCATTCTTTCGTTTTCCTGCATGGCTTTTGTGGCTGGACTCTATTTTCTGAACCCGACATTCAGTGCTGCGCCGGCCAAGGTTCTTGGTTTCTTCGGATCGGCCTGCTATTCCATATACCTGATGCACCCAGTTGTAGCGAAGGTGGTTGTCGCATTGTCGGAAAAACTTGGTCTTGGTGCTGTCGTCGGCTATACGGCTTCGGTTTTCGTCACATTGGGGGTCAGCTGGGTAGTGTTCAACTACTTGGAAAAACCGATGATGAATGCCGGCAAAAAAGTGGCATCCATATTTGAGCGGAAGGGTCGTGTTGCCATTTTGACATGATCCAGTTAAGAGCCAATTGAAGCCCGCCAAGTGCGGGTTTTTTAACGCCTGTAGGGAAATGTTTAAAACTAAAAATACTAAGGCTCGCGTCTTTGACGCGTGAAAAGAGCGAGGTCATTAAATGAATTACTACCTGATTAAGTACACCAACAAACTCACCAATGGATTCGGCGGCACAGCTCAAGGCCCGTTCATCAAAATGCTTTCGAAATACAAGGATGATTCTGGCTTGATCGAGCACGAAAAAACGCATGTGCGGCAGTGGTACGCCGTGCTGGCTATTGGGTTGCTGCTCTGCACGCTGTTGACGCTACTCGTCTCGCCATCCCTTTGGCCGCTGTATGGACTGGCTCCGCTTCTTCACCAGCTGCTGTACAAGCTTGTCAGGGCCTATCGACGCTGGTGTGAGGTTCAGGCTTACCGCAAGCAGATCGCTCTCGGGGGCTACATCAGCAATGAGTTTGCAGTGACTGCCCTGGTCGAGAAATACGACCTGGGCCTGTCCGTCGATGAGGCCAGAACACGGCTATTTGACTGAGCGCGATGCCCTCAAGCCAACCCGCCCTCGCGCGGGATTTTTTTTGCCCGGAGAAAGCCATGCCCATCACCGCGCAGCAACTGCTGCAGATCCTCCCGAACGCCGGCCCAGTTGCCGGTGTTTTTGTTCCTGTCCTAAGCACCGCCATGGTTCGCTACCAGATCATTGGTTCGAAGCGCATCACGGCCTTTATCGCCCAGATCGGCCACGAATCCGGACAGTTAACCCGCCTGGTGGAAAACCTGAACTACAGCGCCGAGGCCCTGCAGCGTACCTGGCCAAGTCGTTTCAGCGCTGAGTTGGCCGCCGATGTTGCGCGTAAGCCCGAACAGATCGCCAACATCGCCTACGGCAGCCGCATGGGCAACACAGCCCCCGGCGACGGCTGGAAGTATCGTGGGCGAGGCCTGATCCATATCACCGGCAAGAATAACTACCGCGCTTGTGGCGAAGCTCTGGGCCTGGATTTGATAGCTCAGCCTGAGTTGCTGGAGAAGCCGCAGCACGCATGCATGTCAGCGGCGTGGTTCTGGGCGAGCAGGGGCCTTAGTACGCTGGCCGATGCTGGTAGCTTCAGCAAGATCACCAGTCGCATCAATGGTGGGCATAACGGCGCAGCTGATCGTCAGGCGCTCTATGCCAGGGCGCTGAAGGTGTTGGCGTGAGCCCGGGGCGCTGGCTGGCTCTTGCTGTGTTGGTGGCCATTGCTTGTTTTTCCACATGGAAAATGGATGGCTGGCGCTACGGGAAGGAGTTGGCCAGCCTGAGCGCGGCGCATCAAACAAAGCTCGCAGATATAGCCACTGCCGCAACCAAGGCGAGTGAGAAAGCTCGTCAGGCCGAGCATCAACGCCAACGAGACATTGACCAGGTGCGCGCCGATGCAACCGACCAGAAACAGAAAGATGATGCTCTTGCTGCTCGGCAGCGCGCTGACAATGACAGCTTGCGCGACCAAACCCGAAAGCTACTTGCCGACAAGTCCGCCCTCAATACCCGTCTTACCGAGCGAGGCAAGACAATCGACGACCTTATCGATCTGCTCGCCGAGCTGCGATCAGAAGCTGATGGATATGCGGGAGAGTTGGCGGCAGCGCTTACAGAAAGTCGTCGGGCCGGATTTGCTTGTGAGTCCAGCTATGACGCCATAGCCGTGCAGCGTTGAAACGTATCAATAGGGATTGTGTTCGTTCGGCAGGACGCCGGGGAGAGGGGGAATACTGCGTCGGGGGAAATTCGGGGAATGGCTAATCGTGGTAGAGCACCGTGGGGCGTCGTTGCAGCGAGCGCAAGATGCAAAGCCCTGATTTCATTGGGCTTTTAGGAGCTATGCAAGCATGGGGTGCTAGGCGGTTAGGCGCATGCCGTTAGATGTCAGATCGTGAACTAGGCTTTTACAAATCCAACTCTTAGGACGAATGTCATGTCATCTCACTCCGAGTCCAATATTGTCATGGCAGATGCTCTGACATTGATACTTCACAACCAGCATGCGCTAGCGGCGGCGGTAGAGGAGATCACGAAATTGCTTTCGGACAATGGCATACAGAGTGTTGCAGATAGCGCACTCGCCGCCATGGAGACACTGGACACAAATGCACTAGCGATTACAGATGCGATTACGCGACTTCGGAAGTTTTAGGGGGTGATTGCCCTGGAGCTTTTTCAACCAGCAGAGCGCTGTTAGATCGATGATTTTTGGGTCCATAACCTAAGGCCGAGCCTCGACAGAATGCGGCCTGTAAGACATAGGATGTTTGCTACTAATGGAACACCAAACAGCCTACAGGCTACGGTTATGAAGGACTTCAGTCCCGGCTTGCAAATCCGCCCACGCCGGTTCGATTCCGGCTTCGGCCTCCACCTTCGAAAGCCCCGTAGACCTTGGTCTACGGGGTTTTTTTATGCCTGCGATTTGGCGAATCACTTCCGCAATTTTTCGGATCGCTTGCGCAACCTGGGGAATGACCTAAATCCTGCGGCTTGTGGTCAGCTCGATGAAGTCAGCGTGGTAATTGTTGGGGATGCAAGTTGTTGAAGGCTAGGTGTTAAGCGGGAGGTGGAGCGCTCGTACCTCACTTTTTCGAGCGTCACACCACCTCTGACAAGATTGCGTCTGCTTGCCGTTTCTTCGACCCGCCGGCCTTGGGGCAAAAGCGTGTCACCCTGACATAACGGACTAAAACCCGAAGGGTTGGTCGGCAATCTTTGAGCGCTGGCTGCGGATTATGGGCATTCGTCGATACCGAGCTGCAGCAGCCGGTTTTGACAGAGGTGCTCTTTGTCCAGCCATGGCTTGTCGATCTCAATGGCGCAGGCCAAGCCTGTGCCTGGGCACACTCAGAAAAGCCGCCCCTGCGACAGGTCGTCCTGGTGCGCGCTGATCACAGGCCTGGATCCTAAATAGCGGAGAAAAGCTCCTGGCGACTCGGTGGCCTGTTCGAGGTGGTTTCTCTGCTGCAGGGAAACGAAAAGTGCAACCGAGTAAGCCTGGCAATTGATGGATTTTTGCGGGCTGAACTCAATGTCGGTGAACGCAGAATATTCGGATAGCTGATCCGCCAGGTCCGCCCGGTGTTTCAGCGCGCTGATATACAGCCAGTCATAAAACGCTGTTTGCGGTTCCAGAGGCCATTGCACGTTGGCGAAATCAAAGCCTGTCAGCCTGCCAGAAACACGCAGCCGTTCATCTCGCTTTGCCTCGCGGGAGGACATTGCATAGATATCGGTGAAAGGCCCACCCTGAACGAATACCTTGCTGCCCTGGAAAGCGCATTCGACACTCAACGAGTGACCGAGCACCGAGTGAGCAAAGCACAGATTGAAAGCACTGAGGGCGGCGCCCAGAGGTTCTGTGGATTTAGTGGACACCTCCAGCACCTTATTTATACCAGGTATTGCATGGGCTGCCTGATGCAGTGCGGTGACGGATTTCTGCTTCTGGGACAGGCTCAGACCTGCAAACCATCGAAAGTCCAGGGTCTGTGTACGCACCAGCGCTTGCCCATCAAGGTCAGGGATAAAAACGGGTCTGCTGGCCATCAATAAGTCCATCCGGTTTTGCGCGCATAAGTTCTTGCGCCGAGAAAGCCGTGGCTCTCAGTGTGCAAGTGCGCAGGCTTGCCCGCAATGCAGTCTTTATACGTTTGCAGGTTGTGCGGGTCACTGAAAACCACACCGTTGATAAGCTCGGGTAGTAACGTGTCGAAGATTAAAACCTCGGCTTGTACATCCGTAGGGTCGTAGGGTAGCAATCTGCTGTCCTCTCGAGAGGGCAGGGTACTCAGCGGCATAAAAAGGCTGTCGAAGGCCTCCAGGGTTTTAAGGTCGCCGAGGGGGCGTTGGCGAATTCGGTGATCTGCTGCGTTGTGATTGCACAATGCCGTATCCAGTGACCATAAGGCGCAGCGATCAATCACAAGAACGGCCCAGCCTTGTTCAGGGCTTTTCCAGCGGTAACTGGCGAACATTTTGTCATTGGGATGGCCGATAGACAGGCAAATGGCATGGGGCTGACCTTCAAGGCGCAGATGATCGTTAAACCTGAAGTCGATCTGTTTGTCATTAAGGGTAGTGATGGAACACAGGCCATGCTGCATGATCGAAGGCAGGTTTTCGACGCGAGTGAAATGAACCAGATAGGGGAGTTCCAGCACCCGCGCGCGAGTCTGGAGCGCTTGTTTTAGCAGGAACCCTGGCAAAAAGCCGATTGATTCACGGCCTTGTAACACGGGTGTCGGGCGATCCGCCGTTGATGTCTGGACCTTGCCCAATATGGCTCCAAACATAAGGCGCGCAAGGGGTTTGTGGGTGAATTCAGCCTGGCGGGAAATGCACGCCCAGGTCTCGTGGCCGCCCACCTTGCTCAGCTCATCAGCCATGGCAATGCGAAGAGGGAGATCAGCCCAGACTTGCTGAGCAATATCGCTGAAAAACCTGTCGCGTTCCCCTTGCAGCTGGCGTTTTTTGGCCTCTATGGCAATCGCCAGCGGGGTATCACCCTCCCTGGCGCTGGAAAAATCGATGTGCCTCCACTCGGGCAGTGGCGCGGCTACAGCGGCGTTGGCACTGGAGTCGAGCGCTTTGGTGTATATGGCCTGCGCTTGCAGATAATGCGCCCAGGCTTTCTCGCCATGCTCCTGGCGCCAGGCAGCCAGCTTTAAAGCCGCGTGCGCGCGCTCCAGCGCTTTTTCGGTGCAAAGCTTCTCGGTAAACAAGACGGCTGCGAGCGAGGCGGTTGCCTTTTGAACCTCAAGGCTCAAACAGACCGAGTCGTTGAAGGATGAGAGTGCATTGTTTAGGGTGTCGAGCGAGCGAAGAAAACCGCCGTCCGTGGGTGGACTCTCAAGAGGCGTTGAGGCTACAGGCACCAAAAGCAACGGCGGGGTCGGCGTAGGGCCGGATACTGCAGGCCTCTTTTCGGCAGGCGTTGTTGCAGGTGCCTCTGCGGCGTGGTTTGTTTTGCGCTTCAGAAACCAATAACAGCCTGCCCACAGGGTAAACAGTTGGAGCAGAATCACGCCGGGCAGAAACCCGTTCGAGAGGCTGAATATGGACCATGCACAACAGACAATAACCAATGACTTTTTACCCAGGCGGCGCGCGAGGTAAAGAGTAGAAATAATCAAGATCTGAAAATAAAGAATGGCCATCCATTGCACCTGACAGCTGGGTAAGGGCTGCCCTCGGCACCCGGGGTAGCAGGAAGGGGCCGCCTGACGGCAAAACAGCGAGCGTTAAAAAGTGCCAGGGGTTAATCGACAAGCTCTTCTGCAGCTTTTGCTGTGACCTGCAGGGCGGCGTCGGGTATTGGAACAGTTGCCTGGGTATAAGGCGTTAAATCCCCTGATGGCCAGCGCTGGAGCCGGTGCATCTTTAGCCGAACCCATAGCCAATAGCTGAAGCTCAGGAACGCAACCCCGGCCCCGATCTGCAGGCTGAGTGTTTCCAGCAAGGGCACACCCTTTTGCGCATTGGCGCCATACCAGGACAGTACAGGCACCGCCAGCAAGGCCCAGGTGGCGAACCAGGCCAGCACGCCGGCCAGCAAGGTTCTGAACATCATTTTGTAAGGGCTGCTGATTGCGCGATTGCGCAGCACGTTGTGCTCTTGGCCGGCAGGCCGTACAGCGGCGATAACCAGCGCTTTATTGAACCCGGGGACGTAAAACCAGACCCGGCTTTTGCCACTGCGGTCAGCGCCCATCAGGTGGTGATAAAGGTCATGGGTCATGGCCAGGCGTTTGGCCGTGCGCCCATTGATACGGGCAGTGAACTCGTCACGGTGAAAGTCTATTTGTTTAAGATCGGTTACTACGCAGTCCGTATAAAAGAACTTCGGCACACAAAACATCCTGTTTGGGTGGGGCTTGCTTAACGGGTTGATATCATATCGCCATGCATGTTTTCTGTCGAGACGATGAGATTATTTTGTTGAGTGGTTAGAGTGGGTTAATTAGAGAATTAATTGGCGCCAATTTAATGGCTGTCAACTAAAGATGGATAAGAGTATTGAAGTTGCTATTGCGGAGGGGGTGTTGAGTGCGAATTTGAAGGAAGAGTCACGGGGGGAGTAAGGGGCGGGAGGTACGGGGGGGAGTGAAGCTATTAAGTGGGTGGGAGCGAGCCTGCTCGCGAAGTTTTAAAAAACATCGCGTGCAGGCTCGCTCCCACAGAGGTAGGGCGCTCTACTGTCAGTAAATATCTTTCGAGATCAAAGTCAGCGGGGTCTTGATCATGATTTTGATATCGAGCCACAATGACCAGTTGTTGATGTAGTCGAGGTCAATTTCTACTCGCTTCTGCATCTTTTCAATGGTATCGGTTTCACCACGGCAGCCACTGATTTGCGCCAGGCCGGTAATGCCGGGCTTGATACGGTGACGGGCCATATAAGCGTGGATCTTGCCGGTGTAATAGTCGTTATGGGCAACGGCGTGAGGGCGAGGCCCCACTAATGCCATATCGCCATGTAACACATTGAACAGTTGGGGCAGTTCGTCCAGCGAGGTACGGCGAATAAAGCGGCCAACGGCTGTTACACGTGAATCGTTGCGGCTGGCTTGCTTGACGTGTTTGTCATCATGAACTTGCATGGAGCGAAATTTCCACACCTTGATCACCTTGCCATTCCAGCCATGGCGATGCTGTTTAAACAGGATCGGGCCAGGGGAGGACAATTTCACGGCAATGGCAATCCCTGCAAGCACCGGGCTCAGGCAGATAATGGCCATCAGTGACAGCGAGCGCTCCATCAATGCCTTGCTCAAGGCTGCAGTTGGATAGCTGGTAAGCGGGCTTTCATTCAAATGGATAGCAGGGCGACCGCCAATTTCACTGACCGAATGGTTAAGCAACATCATGCTGTCCAGGTCAGGTACCCAGACAACGTCGACATTCAAATCAAGCAGGTCGATATACAGTGCTTCAATACGCTGGGCTTCTTGCAGGGACAGCGAAATATAAAGCCGGCGGATATTATGTTCGGTAATCAGTGAGCGTAACTGGGTTAGTTCACCGACGATAAGTGGGGAATTGGTCGCGTCTTCAAAGGGGGAAGCGCTGACCACTCCGACTAATGGAAAGTGGTTTTGTTCAATAAAACTGTCAGCCAGTTTCAGGGCCACACCATCAGAACCAATAATAAGGCTGTTGTAATGATGGTTATTGCGCTGGTGATAAAACCTGGACAGCCGATGCAGGATCAAATACGGCGGCACTTGAATCAGAAAGCCCAAGGCGGCCCAACTCAGCAGGGTTTCCCGGGAAAATAGCTCGCCGGATTTTGTTACGAAGCCGATGGTGCACAGGCACGCCAGGGTCAACATCCATCCAAGAAACAGGCGCACACAGCCGTTAAAAAGGGAGTGCCTTTTGTAGTAAACATGGGTGGCAGAATAGGCGGGCACTGATACCAGCAAGGTCAGAACGGCGAGGATGCGGTAATGGAAATCGACGCTGCCAAATTTGGTATAGACCAGTGCTACCAACAAGGCGATGACAAAGGCCATGGCGACAGACCACTGGCCCCAAAAAGTCAGCCCTCTGGCCACGGTTTTACGATCTAGACGTGTATGAATCAAGGTAGCAGCCTTGTGATAAGTGCTTGACTATGGGAGCAACTGACAGGAATAAATCACAGCACTCTTCCATGTGCAGGCGTTGAGTGGCGCTATAACTGAAGTAGATAGTGGCCACACGTACCGTTGATAATAAAGGTTATCAGTAGCAGGGGTTCGACGTTTTATAACAGTACGTCAGTCAGATGTTATTTTCAATAAATCAAAGAGTTATGAGGTTCGGTGATGTCAATACAGTAGCTAACTGCCTGTATTTGCCAGTTGTATGATTGCGTTATGCCACTTGTTTGGCAACTTGCACATCCTGGACCAGGCAATAGCCACGATTGCGTACCGAGCGAAACAGGCGCTCGCCAAACGCCACTTTAAACTTATTCTGCAGTCGACTCAGGCACATTTCCAGGCCGCTATAAGTACGTGCATCTTTATTAATGCCGATAATAAGTTCCTGCTTGCTGCAAATACGCTCATCTCTTTGGCTTAGGGTCTTGATCAGTAGCGACTCAATGGCGGTCAGCTGAATGCAGGCGGTGTTGTTGCACAGATGTTGTGCCTCAAAGCAAAACAACCAGGTATCAGGGCTGCTGGAATAGTGTACGGTGGGGGTAGTGGCTGGGGAGGTCGGCGTAGTTTTCAAAGTAGGAATAACAGTCAGGCCCGGGGAGTAGGGGTGGATGTTCAGCAAGTAAGGTTTACTTACCGTTATCGCGCGAGGAACGTCTGACACGTGATTGAAAGTAGATACCATGCCATGTTCTGCGTTTGCCCAGCAACCCCAGGGCGCGAAATGCGTCTTGCGCCATAGATGACGGTCGGATTCGCAGGCCTGCTGGTTTGCAGGCTGTAGTTGATAGGTTGCGCAGGGCAAGCCATAGGTGTGTGCAATCGGACTGTTACTGGCCGAGGGTAGATAGGCGGAAAATCTGAGTGTTACCTTCATGCTTCAACGTCTCCATTCGTCGGTGTCAGGCTGATGCCTAGTGGCGAACTACAGCGGTCTGCAGCGCAGCTCATGAAGTAATAGTTATTTCAGGATAGTGCCCCGGCGCAGTCGATATCCGAATGCGCGAACACTAAAGATCAATTCCAGGTTATAAGCTTTTTTAATCTTTGTTCTTAGGCGGCTAATGGTTTTTTCCAGTGCCCGCGGATCATAAAAAACAATATTGGGGTCCAGGGTTTTGGCAATGCTGTCCTGGCTCAGTACATGCTGCGGCGCCTGTATCAGTGCGTCGATAATGATCATTTCGGTGTATGAAATTTCAATTTTTTGCTTGGCGCTGCACAATAACAGTCGCGTGCGATCAAGGGTCAAGCGGGTGTTTGAGGCCCAGTGTGATTCCTCGAAAGTGCGTAACAGCACGGCCTGCTTTTCCAGCAGGTCAGTCGGCAACTTGATGCAGTGGTCGGCACCGGCCAGGTAATAATTGATACTGTTGAATGACTTGTTATGAGTCACCAAAATAAAAATACAGGCGACCTGATTGAACAGGCGGATATGCTTGAGCAACTCCAGGCCATCATTGATGGCCTCCGGTGCATTGACCTCAATAAAAACAGCTTCTGTGCCACTAAAATCGCAAGCCATATTGGCCAGGGTATCGCAGGCGTCAAGATGCCTCACTTCAGCAGTGACAAGCTGTGCTATATCTTCGACCAGCGCTTCGCTATAAAAAAAATTAAGCGCTTTGGGGGCCTGAATATCGGTAGTGCATCCTGCGGCAAGCATATCACCTAACCCAAGTACTTAGAGGCTGTGGGATTTTGCCATATAAGCCGATATCGAAGCAGACATTTTATAACATTTACTACATTTAGTGTTGTTTTAGCTGGCAATTTGTCGGCTTATAAATATCGAAGGTCGATTTTTCGCGATAAATAGCGTTGCCAACAGCAAAATTGACCCGCGCTAGCATGTCCATAGCGCTTATTCAATACTTGATGCTATGGCGCGAACAGCACCCTGCCGCTGCAAGGCCGAGGGCTACACCTGCCGTATTGGCAAGCGCGTCGTAAAACGACGCAGTGCGCAAGGGCATAAGGGCCTGGGCATATTCAATCAGCAGCCCTGCCAGCACGCAGCCAATGGCGATCCAAACTAGCCTGATATGCAAAAATGCAAGGCGGCAACTGAATGCCAGGGCGAAAAAACCAATAAAGTGATGCAGCTTGTCTTCCTGGGCAAAAACCTGCGGAATTGGCCGTGTGCGCAAACCGGTAAACAGCAGGCCAGCGCACACGGCCAAAAACAGCAGTGCGCGCAGCCAGAAGGGCAGATCAACCAGGCGTTGAATCAGCTGCCTCACTCGGTGATCTTCTCGAAGTTTTCATAGAAGGCATCACGATTGCGGCCATCGGTCATGGTATGCAGCGAGTACTGGCGATGCAGCATGGCGCCACCGTCTCGAGTCAGCGGTGCCCAGGCGATATTGGCCCGGCTCATGGTCGACACACTCATCATCTCGTCGAACGGTATCGAGATATAGATGCCCTTGTCGAAACTACCTTCTCCGTACTCTTCCTTGGATGCCGTGGTACGAGTTACCCAGCCGCCAAATTTCACACCATTGGTAAATTCGCGGGAGATATCAATGGTGGTACCCCAGTCCCGGGCCAGATAACGACCTACGCTGACTGCGGCGTCCAGATCGAACGGCAGCTTGGTGTAAGAGGTGATATGGCCGGTTACTGTGCGATAATCACGCAGGCCAAAGCCCTGGTCAAATTCTCGTTGACGTACATAGTTCAAATCGGCACCGATCGACCAGCGTTCACCCATGGGGCGATACAAGAGTTCGCCGCCAATACCGGCATACATGGACTCCAGATAACCACCATAGACCATGCCATACAGATCCTGGTCCAAGCGTTTTGCCTTGTTAAGCTGCAGGGCTGGCATAGTTATATCGGAAGTGGTTGCATATTGCCGTAAGTCTGTTCGTACTCGTGGCAGATTACTCGCGGAATCGTATTTGAACTTGTCGTAGTTGTTCAGCAGGTTGACGCTAATACCGCCGCTAGCCCAGGTGCCAGGGGTAAAGCGATATTGCCCTTCGGCATAGGCACTGATCTGGTACAGGAGGAAGCCATCAGGGCCACCCATATTTTGTTGGTAGCCCAGACCAAAACCATAGGTAAAGGGATCAGGCTTGTGCTGATACAGGGTTTTATCATAATGGGCCGTGGCGCGGTTGACCTCGGTGGTGCGATGCAGATTGACCAGATCCTGTTCATTATTGACCACGTCGCGAAAGGTCGAGCGCGGGACACTGATTTCTTCCACGGGCATGTCATAACGCTTATTGACCATGGTGAACCACTGGATCTGATCGTTGGCGGTATTGTCCAGAATACGGCTGGCCCGGCCTGCACCTTTGGCGGTGTAGAAGTATTTGGACTGCTCGCCATATACCATCAGTTCGGAATCGCGCTGGGCGATTCGCTCGACTTTATAGCCGGCATTTTTTTCCAGCTGTTGCGATACTGCAGCCCAGTCGATGTCCTCCAGGGGAGCAACAGGTGCTTGTGCCGGTAGCGGTTGGGCGGGCGGATCATAGCTCTTGACCGGTGCCTTGCGGCTGACAAAGTTGGTATGCAGGGTAATACCGAACAGCGCGGTATTGCCGCGTTCCCAGCCTGCAGTGAAATCAATATTGTCGTTAAGCTTGTAGACCGCACCGAAGTTAATCGGAGAGTCCTGGACCTGGTTGTTGTTTTGCGGCTCGTGTTTGTAATCGTTGCCGTCAAACTCGATTTTCAGGCTCAATGGTGCCCATGGAGTTTGATACGCTACCCCGCCAAACAGGCCGGGCCTGCCCCGGAAGTATGAGCTGGTATTTACGTCACCAGCAGTAGTGCTTACGGGCCGGGTATCAAACCGGTCATCGAGATAGCCCAGCGGGTTGGCAAAGTCACCACGATTTCCGATATAGCCCCAGGCAATACCAAGGCTGAAGTCCAGATCTTTGTAACGTTTGTTGGCAACAAAATATTCGCTCGAGAACAAGCCGGTACCACCAATATCGCGAAACCCCAGCGCAACTTCTGGCAACCAGTGGCTTTCTTGCCAAAGCCGCGCTTTGACATCGACTGCCTTGTCCTTATAGCTCTGGCTCCCACTAAGTGCCTCTGAGCCGTACTTACGGTTTGTAATGGAGGTATAACGGAATGTCCCTTCCAGCCAGTCAAGGGGCTGCAAAGACAGGCTATAGCGTGTATAGGGATCGGTACGGTTGGCGTTCAGGCTTAACTCACCTGCAGGTGCCATACGTGCAGTGGGTGTTTGCAGCAGGCCAACACCACCAAAGTCATTCTGGGTATAGCGTGGCTCCGCATGGGCCAGGCTATAGGGTAACAAGGCGACAACAACAAAACGTAACTTCAAGGTGCAACCTCAGCCAGCGGTTGGGTGGCGAGGAATTGCGCCAACTGCTCGTTTAAATCAGGTGTGGGCAAATCGGCATTGTCATTGCGCACGGGCACCAGAATCTTGCTGCCCGCCACGGCATATATGCCGTCTTCACGGTTCCAGGCAGCAATGGCAACACGCTTGTAAGTGCCGTCAGGGTGAATCAGCCACAAGAAGTCCGACTCTGCCTCTTTTAGCCGCGGGCAGCTGTCGAGGTAGTCGCGTACTTGCTGCAGAGGCTGATAGGGCAGGGTGCAGTCATGCTCAACGGCGCCCAGTACGGTCACGTTATCGGCGCGCGCCGGGTAACTAACCTTGTCGCCATCACTAACCAGGTAGTTGTGGGCAAAGCCGACTTCCAGCGCGACCGGGTCAAGGTTAACCACTTTACGGCCAGTGACAGGCAATTGGCTGATGTCCTGGTGCAGGTGCTCTGCCACCGCGGCGAGGCCGTGGTTGTTATTGAGCAAGGCGCCGCGCTGCAGCATTTTCAGGTCAAACAGCACCCCTACCTTGAGCCGTGTATGCTTCTCAACTTCGGGCTGATGCAGCCATGCGGCTGCCAGCCAGTAGCTTTCCGGATTGGGCTGGGCCTGACTGATTACATCCACTAAACGCATGCCGGGTTTATAAGCCACGCTGACGGGTTTAAGCACATCACCGCTGACAGATACGGCGGCCTGACTGATTGCGGCATGACCAAGCAGCACGCACAGGGCCAGTTTTTTCAAAGAGATCACTGGGCAGCCTCCCAGTCAGGGCGCAGATGGACAATGCGTAGCTCAAGCCCTGGCGTAACATATTGTTCGCTTTGCAGGATCGCCCCGTCTTCGGGTCGCACCCAGAAATGGTTGGTGCCGCTAAAGCCCAGGGCCGGAATTTCAAATTTTTCATCGATGCGCTGTAGCACATAAGGTTTGTCGAGAATGGTCACGGTTTCCAGGCCTTTACGCACAAAGCGGCTATTCACCGCCAGGCCGACCTGTTGACTCTGATAGATATCGATCCAGCGCGTGCTGCGCTCACCGTCTGCCACATGCTGCAAACCGCGCTTGAATGGTGACTGCCCGTCGAAACGGGTGCCATCCAGGCCGGGTTGCAGCCCGGTGGTACGCACCACCAGACCGTTGCGCATCAGCAATACTTGCTTGCCCGAGGCGACCCAGTACTGCAAGTCGCCCTGCTGGCGAAGCCTGGCCATAACACCTTCACTGGAAGCTGTGGTCACCAGGATTTGCGCATAAGGCACGGCTGCGACATCGGCCGCTGTCAATTGCAGCGGCTCCACGCCTTGTACGGCGGCCTTGAAGGTATCGAGAGAACCCTGCATCAGCGGGCTACAGCCACACAGCAACAGGCACGCCACCAGGCATGAGCGGTTACGAAGAATTTTCAAAAGGGCTCAAACCTTATCGGCTGCTGGTTTCGCTGAGGTTATTGCCTGCGGCGGCACCAGTACCCAGGATGGTGGCCGATGGTAGTAACTGGCTGATCAGACGGTTCCAGCGCGTAACTTGCGCAGGGCCAACGTAAACGATGTCCTGAGGCTTAAGCTCAAAATGGCTGGCAATAGCGAAAGCAGTGGGCGACTCGGCGTCAAGCTGGTAGACCTTAGCCGGTTCGGTTTCGAGGTTTTCAGCACCACGGATCACATACAGTGCATTGCCGTTGGAAGTGGTTTGGTTCAAACCGCCCACTGAGCCGACCACATCAGCCAAATTCATATGCTTAGTCTTGAACTTGACTGCCTGTGGCGCAAGGACTTCACCCATCACATAAATCTTCTTGCGATCGTTGTAAGGCAGGTATAACTGGTCGCCATCCTTGAGGAAGACATTGTGCAGCTGTGCGCCCTGACCGTTAAGCGAATCCAGATCAAGGATGTACTCGCGGCCATCGCGGGTCAATGTTAGGCTGGACAGATCAGCATTGAGCGGCTCAATACCCGCTGCCCCAATGGCTTCAACCACGCTCATAGGCGATGTGGTAATCGGCATCGGGCCGGCTTTGGTCACTGCACCGGCAAGAATGGCCTTTTGGCTGGCAAAGCGCAGCACACTCAGATCGACCTGCGGGCTATCCACATACTGCGCCAAACGCTGGGCAATGGTGGAGCGCACTTCTTCGATGGTTTTACCCGCTGCATCGAGTTTGCCGATATAGGGGTAGAAAATAGTGCCGTCCGGTCGCACCAGGCGCCCGTTGGCGTCAATCTGCTGTTGCGGGCCCGAGGGCGCCGTCAATTCGGGATGGTCCCAAACGGTGATATACAACACATCGTTGGCACCAATCCGGTAAGCCTGTGGCTTGAATGCCAGCAATTCTGCCGGCACCGAGCTTGAGACGTAGGTCGCCGCGTTTTGCGCAATCAGCTTGGGGGTGATGGGGATCAGCTCTATCCGACTGCTTTCTGGAGAGCCTTCAGTTCCGATCTCACTGGTATCCAGGTACTGACCGGGCGCAAACATACAACCTTGCAGGGCGAACCCTGCAAGTACCGCGAGCGACAAACTACGAATCATCATTGAGGACACTTGTAAAGGAAACACATCAAAATCAAATGCCTGGAGTATCCCAGGTGGTTTAGTCCTTTCGACCTGGCAGGTACTTAGTTGGTACCGGTAGTGCCTGTGGTGCCAGTGGTGCCTGTAGTACCAGTAGTGCCGCCGTTGCCACCGCCACCACCACCGCCGCCACCCGATGCTGCGGCTGCAATGCCGGCTGCTGCGGCAACGCCCACACCCACTGCGGTAGTAGTGCTTACGCCACCCAGAACGCCGGTTTCAGTGGCCAGGGAACCGGCTTCTGCAGCGGGTGCTTCAGCTACAGCGTCGTCAGCAGGGGCTGCAACAGGTTCGGCGGCAAAAGCAGTGGTGCTCAAGGCCAGGGTCAGTGCGGAAATAAGAAATTTGTTCATTTGAAAATCCTTTTGAAAAAGTCTGTATTGGCGATGGTGCGAGAGCGCCTATGTCCAAGGCTATGAACGGCGAACCCTGGCTATGCTTATAGCTCCCGAAGGCACTATAACTGTGGCACTCAAGTGGTTCTGTACAGGCATTTTAATGTGCAATAACGGCTCAAGAATACCTGTGCAGAGCGGTCTGTGTTGCTGACCTTTTATAACTCTTCCGTCAGATACCTGTAGGAACTGACGGGCAGAGCGGCAACTACTTGTTGCCCGCTCATCATACTGGATTCATTTCCGACCGTACTTGTCTTCAAAACGAACGATATCGTCTTCACCCAGATAAGAGCCGGATTGCACTTCAATCAGCTCCAGCGGAATAACACCCGGGTTTTCCAGGGCATGGATCTGGCCAATCGGGATATAGGTGGATTCGTTTTCGCAGACCAGATAGGTTTTCTCGCCATTGGTCACCCTGGCTGTGCCGCTGACGACGATCCAGTGTTCCGCACGATGGTGATGCATCTGCACCGACAGCTTGGCGCCCGGTTTAACGGTAATTCGTTTGACCTGATAGCGATGGCCGTTGTCGACGGAGTCATAGACTCCCCATGGACGATAGACCTCGCGATGGTTGATATGTTCAGTGCGCGAGCCGTTTTTCAATTGCTCGACGATCTTCTTAACATCCTGTACATGGTCCTTGTGAGCGACCAGTACCGCATCCTTGGTTTCAACAATCACCAGATCATCCAGACCAACAGTGGCAACCAGACGGCTGTCCGCATGCACATAAGTGTTGCGTGACTGCTGGTTTAGCACATCACCCTTGAACACATTGCCCTGCTGGTCCTTGTCACTGACATCCCAAAGGGCAGTCCAGGAGCCGATATCGCTCCAGCCTGCATCCAGTGGCACCATTACCGCGTCTGCGGTATTTTCCATCACGGCATAGTCTACGGAATCATCCGGGCAGGCGGCAAAGGCGGCTTCGTCAACACGGGTAAAGTGCAGATCCTGCGAGCCACCGGCCAATGCTGCACGGCATGCTGCCAGAATATCCGGGCGATAAGTTTCCAGCTCTTCCAGATAACGACTGGCGCGGAACATAAACATGCCGCTGTTCCAGAAGTAACTGCCATTGGCCAGATACTCTTGCGCTGTTACAAGGTCCGGTTTTTCAACAAAGCGGTTGACATCAAAACCACCTATACCTGAGCTGCCGCCTTTTTCGATATAGCCATAACCAGTTTCAGCATGGGTCGGAACAATACCGAAAGTCACCAACTTGCCGGATTGAGCCAGTGGCAAGGCAACCTGAATACTGGCCTGGAAGGCTGCAATGTCCTTAATCAGATGGTCGGCGGCCAGTACCAGCAGGATTGGATCTTCCGATTCTCCAAGGGCGGCTAGCGCGGCCAGTGCTATGGCGGGAGCGGTATTACGGCCAACCGGCTCCAGCAGTATATTAGCCTTTTCAAGCCCCATCATCCGCAATTGTTCAGCCGCGAGAAAGCGGTGTTGTTCATTGCAGATCAACTGCGGCAAGGCTGCTCCCAAACCATCTAAACGCTGCAAAGTAGATTGCAGCATGGATAAAGAGTTATCCGCTAACGGTAAAAATTGTTTAGGATTTAGTTGGCGTGATAAAGGCCAAAGTCGTGAGCCTGAACCACCAGACATAATAACTGGGATAACATTGATTAACATTATATCTTCCTGAATTGGAAAAAAGCAGAGGATTTTTCATCGACAAAAGCTTTGAACTGCGTGTCAAATCGCTCTACTGAAAATGATTCAGCATGTTGTCTGATGCTAGTTGGTACAAAAACAAAATTCTCTTCGAATTTTTCGATAGCTTCCTGTATTGCAGACTCTGTTTGTTCTTTAAAGAGGACGCCAGTTATGCCATCTACTACAGTTTCAAGAGCACCTCCTTTGCCATAAGCAATAACAGGTGTTCCGCAGGCCTGCGCTTCCAGTGGAATAATGCCGAAATCCTCTTCTGCAGCAAAGACAAAAGCTTTTGCACGTTGCATGTGGTCGCGTAAGACATCGAATGATTGATATCCGAGGAGCGTAATATTTGGCGCGGCGGCTTGTTTGACTTTATTGAATTGTGGTCCGTCGCCGATCACTATTAACTTTTTGTCTGGCATGCTGGAGAATGCCTTCACGATAAGGTCCATTTTTTTATAAGGGACCATTCGAGAAGCTGTCAAATAAAAATCTTCTTTTATTTCTTTTAATGGAAAGTCGTGAACTGCTACGTTTGGGTATATCGTAGTGGACTCTCTGCGGTATATTTTTTGTATTCTGCGTCCAATATAGTCGCTGTTAGATATAAAAAAATCGACACTATTAGCTGATCGCGCATCCCAGTTTCGAATTTTGAAGAGTAAATGGCGTGCAATCCATCCTTTAGCCCCCTTTAGCATACCTGCTTCCGCTAAATATTGGCTCTGCATATCCCAAGCATATCGGATGGGGGAGTGACAATAGCAAATATGCAGTTGATCTGGTCCAACGAGCACACCTTTAGCTACAGCATGGCTGCTGCTTAAAATTATATCGTAACTAGATAGATCAAGCTGCTCAATTGCCAGTGGCATCAAAGATAAGTAATTTCTGTATCTTTTATTAGCCCAGGGCATACTCTGGATGAAGGTCGTTTTGGGAATGCGCCCGCATAAAAAAGCTCGTTGTGAATCAGGGATAAAATCACATACCGAAAAAAGATCAGCTGAAGGATAAAGGGTAAGAAGCCGCTCTAGGACGCGCTCCGCTCCTGCGTAAGTAGTAAGCCAATCATGTACTATGGCAATGCGTTTCACGTCTTAGGGTTCTCTTGAATTATGGAGATGAGATTGAGTTTGGAGATGTTGCTGCAATAAAGTATATGTATTCTACGATTGTAGTGTTTGTTGTAGGGTGCATCATGATGATACTGTTTAAGTGAAGCTAGTAGATCTTAATTTTTTTGGGGGGGTTAGAGTTTAGTGTTGTGTGTATTAATCAGGGGGGAAAATTTTACTGCGGAATCTTCCCAGCTAAAACGTTTGATATTGTCGTATCCTTTAACGATTAGCTCATTAGAGATTGTTTGATCAGAAAGTAGTAGGTCAATCTTTTTAGCGATGTCTTTGATATTATAAGGATCAAAGTATAAGGCAGAATCATCGCAGACTTCAGGTAGGCT
Source organism: Pseudomonas sp. TWR1-1-3 (assembly GCF_049896805.1). Lineage (NCBI taxonomy): Bacteria > Pseudomonadati > Pseudomonadota > Gammaproteobacteria > Pseudomonadales > Pseudomonadaceae > Pseudomonas > Pseudomonas sp. TWR1-1-3. The sequence continues at coordinate 488,837 of NZ_JAFCUZ010000001.1, forward strand.
TGCAGTGTTCGAACAGATCACCGGGCATCCACATGCCTGTGCTTCTAAAGGCGGAATGCCGAAGCCTTCATAAAATGATGGGAAAACAAATGCTCTTGCTTCGCTATATAACGCTACAAGCTCTGAATCGGTCACGCGGCCTAAAAACTTTATTCTTGAGTTCGAAGTAATTTTGTTTAAGAGCTCTTTTGATGCGAAGTTTCCATTGAGACTTCCAACTAAATAAAGTTCGCATTCTTGATCTTGCAATATGCTAAATGCATTTATGAGGCCGATGAAGTTCTTTTGGTAGGTTAGTGATGAAGTTGATAGGATGTAATTTTTTTTATTTAAGTTTCCGCCCTTGTTTCTGATGAATATTGAGCTGGCCGCGTTTGGAGCTACTTCTACGCTTTGTGGGGGGATATTGTAAAGTGTGCAAATTTCTTTTTTGGAAAATTCGCTCACAGTGAAAATTTTCTTAGATGATTTAATTATGATGGGTATTATTTTTTTATATGCCAGTCTAAATCTCCAAGAGTAATTTTTCGGAAATTTTTCAAATGCAACGTCATGAATAGTAGATATCTTGTTTCTGTATAAAATGGGAGCAGTATTTGCCAGGTTTATCAGTAATGGATTTTTCTTTGACTTAAGATAGGCAGGAAGTTCAATTTGCTCCCAAAGGTGCCCGGTCATATTACCTATTTGGATGGCACCTAACTCCTCAGCTAGTGACTTGTGAATTATATTCTTCGGGCAAACAAACTGAATTAAAGTATTTTGTTTTTTTAATGCCCTGCTGATCTCCATGCCGTAGCGCTGAACTCCAGTGATCTCTTGGCTTAAAAATCTCGCATTAACAACTATCATATTCAAGGGCTCTTGTAAAATTGTAAAAAGGGGGGGGGTCAGAAATTTATTATGAGTGTCGCGCAGGTATCATACTGGCTGGTGAATGTCGTTTGTTACGATGTTTTATCACAGATATAATACATATTGTCGATACAATAAATAATAAAGAAGATGCGCCAACGGGTGTTTCGAAATTAGAAGTTAGCATGAATAGAGCTATTATCATGGCTTCTTTGAGCATTTTTTTTCTAACTGCAATGTATTGAATGCAAAGCAGTCCTATCGTTACCGCTAAGTAAACCAAATAACCTTGGCTGAATATCATATTTATGTATGCTGAGTCGATCTCTAATTTTGTAGAGCTCCACCCAGTAGTTAGCTCAAATAAATTGAGGTTCTGCATGTGGCGCTCAATTATTTGTAGGCGATAACTTAATATTTTATCAGCAGCTACATAGGCATCAGGGGTGAGTATGCTTTTAACAAAAAAAGGTAATGAGGTAATAAGTGATATTAACGTTGAGGTGAAACTAATTGCTAATGTCAGCCATAAAAAAAGAGAGCGGAAAATTTTATAATTGGTGGGTAGGATAATGAAAAGAAAGATCATTATAGGTATGGGTAAGAAAGTTCTGGATATAGTGCTGCTGAGTAGGACTAGGTAAGTTGCGAAGCATATGAGTATAAGTTTTCTGTTATTTATATAGAAGCTAGCTAGAAGACAGCCAGCTACCAATAATGTAATTTGGTTGGGGTGCCAGAAACCGAAGGTGTCCTTGCTTGCGGCTGTAAGAACCTTGTCCTCTGCATTGGGAGGTACAAAAACTACTGAGTTTATTACACCTGTTTTCGCAAGCGCCATTGCGGGAATTACGACTATTAATGTTGCTATGATAGAAAGTCTAATGTATTGGGTAGTATTCTTTTGATAGATTGTTAATGCTACTAAAGTTCCTGTAGTGGCTTCTAGGATGAACATGTCGTGAAAAATAACAATTGAAAGCAAAGCGTATAGACAAAGCATTACACCTTTGCTGTTATAAGGTGTTATGTTTATTGACAAAAATAAAAAAAACAACAGTGTCAGCGCTCTCGCAATGTCGAGATATATTTTTAATCCTTCAGAGTGCATTATTACATCGAGCAGTCCTGCTGAATATATAAAAAAAGTTGTCGCTAAAAGGTATGCAGATAGTGTGGACTGCGATATGAAATGCCTAGTTGTTATGGTTTGATTAATTTTCATTAACTGTGATCGCGAGGTAGGGAGTCAATATCAATGGAGGTTACATTCGTTGGCGTTAAATAGTGTAGTGCGCTGGAGTTATGATGGTATATTGTGATCTTGTCAAATGCTGCGGACAGTTTGATAATTATCAGTTCGGCGGGTATTTGTGCCGGGAAAAAATGGATATTAGGATTGTTGGAGAATGTCTTCTTCATCTCTTCTTTGATGTGGGGGTGAGGTTTTATATATAGTTTTTTGTTTTTTGAGAGTTTGTTAATTAATTCTCTGTCTAGGTTCCAGTTGCTTAGATATATGCTAGTTTCAGTATTTTTTGGTGATGTCGGAATTGTAAAGTTTGGCGAAAATATATCAGTAAGGTCTAGCTCGTTTTCTGCTATCCACTTTGTGAAGTCTTGTCTGATCCTTAAGGGCTTTCCTCCACTTAAGGGGAATTGTTCTTTATAATTGTCTAAGTCGTATACGTGAATATTGGTTGTCAGAGCACATCCTCCGAAATATGTTGCTGCCCCAATGCTATTGTATAGTAGTTTTTTTATAGGGTTTTTAAAAAGGTCTTGTCTGTAAGTCCCTATTCCTTCCTCGTAAACGGAAATAGACGTATTTCTCGAAAATAGCTTTAGGCGATAAAATCTTATGAGTGGGATTAGGCCAATGTCGCTATCAATGAATAAAGTTTTAGGTTTTATTATTTCGCATAATTTCAGTGCTTCATTTCTTGACTTTACAAGTACTACATTTAAAAAATATTTTTTTAGTTTTTCTGATAGCGAAACTGTTTTCGAGTCTTTGAATAAATCTACGATTATTAGTGTGTGTATTTTCGAGTTACTGGCTATTATCATGCATGTCATTATTTGTAGCGGTTTTGTGCAGATGAAAATATTCAACATCTATTTCCTCTTGTGAAAAAGCTGGAGCTGAACTCAAACATGCAGTTTCATTTCTAAGTATGTAATTTGCTCTGCTGTGGATGATTTTTTGTCATGGTTGTTTTTTGCTGCTTTTGTTTGGGTGGTTTTTCTTTGTCACTGCTGGGTGGTACTAGTGCCTGCTTGCCTAGTATTGGTTGTATTTATATGATACTTGTGGTGGATGTTAAAAAGTTTGCTTTTTTGAAAGGTTTGAAATGTGCTTTAGATTTGTCTAAAGTTTTAGCAGAAGTTGTGCTTTGATAGCTTGGGATTTAGCTGGTTGGGATTTGATTTTATCTCTGTTAATACAAGACTGGTTTGTTTTTGGTGCGTACGGTTGTTAGGTGTGCGGTTCCGGAATGAGATGGTGCAGATTAATTGTGAAACGGTGTGGGTTTTCAGTCCAGGCCTCACAGATCACCTTGAACGGAGTCCTCCAGCGCAAAGCCTTAAGGTGTCTGGCGAAGTTGTAAGCCATCACGAAAGCCAAAACGTGGGCTTTCAGCGCATCAAAATCGGGATAATGAAACGCCTTAACCGTAGCTTCTTTTATCGTTCGATTCATTCGTTCGACTTGGCCGTTAGTCCAAGGATGGTAAGGCTTGGTTCGCCGGTGTTTGATGTTGTACTCGTAACAAACACGATCAAAAATATGTCCCCCAAAGCGGTAGGTGGCGCCGCTTCGATATCTCGACTGTTCGGTAAATGCTGCACCGTTGTCAGTCAGGACGGTATGTATCTGGTATGGAAACGCTTCGATAGCCTGACGTAAAAACATTGCCCCGTTGCGTTTTGTGGCCGCATTGAATAACGCGACATAGGTGAACTTGGTCACCCGGTCGATGGCAACGAACTTGTGTTGTTTACCGCTTTCCAGCCGCAGCTCAGAGCTGTCGATATGCAGGTAACCCATTTCAGTCGGCGCGAATTTTCCGCGTTTGGGCGCGTTGGTGGACTTGGGTAGCTGGCTGATAGCGTGGCGCACCAGGCAACGATACAAGGCGCTGCGACTTAACTGGGGAAGAAATTGATGAAGGTGTCCCAACATGTCGTCCAAAGGCAGCAAGGTCCGCCTGCGAAACTCAACCACCATCTCCTCTTCAGCCAATGTCAGCTTTGCGCTTCGCGGCAGCGCAGGCCCCATACGAGAGTCCATGGTTGTTGACCGTGAGCGCCATTTGGCGACGGTTTTTACGTTCAGCCTGTAGCGGGCCGCAAGCTGGCGATTCGACTCTTTCGACGCTTGGAGCTCGGCTCGAATTCGCGACGTTGTTCGGGCTGAACCATGAAGACGTCCGTCCATAATGCATCCTCTTGTTCGATTGCTAAGGATGCACCATGAGTTTCCGAGACTGAACACCTAGGGAGTAGGGGGGGTGAGTTCGTCAATAATAGCGGTCGTATAATAAATTATAATGGAAGGCTTCCTCGCTGAAGCGTTACTGCGTGCTTGCGTCAGATGCATAAGTTGGTCTGGTGGAATTGCGACCGAAGATATATTTTGATGTGCCAAGATTCCCCATTTGGCAATTTTTAATGTTTTATTGTGTATGATTTTGAGGGTGTAGCGTCTGCCTGATACGCATTTAAAGTCAGCGATTTATCAGGCTGGGCTATACTTTCTCAGATTTCAAATTTTACGGTTGATGCCGTGATGCCGTGATGCCGTGATGCCGTGATGCCGTTGAGCAGTAGCCACATTTTTAGGATGGTGGGCCTGAGCTACCGATTATTAAATAAGCTGATAATCATTAATCATAGGTCGCAAAATAAATCTTCTTTGGTGGCAGTGTTTTTATTAATATTTTGCGTTGCACGTTTACCAATTATCTCATCTAAATACTTAGGCGCTAAGCCGAAGCCTGGTCGCACACTTCGTACGGTATCGGCTGTGATAATATCTCCTGCCTTTAAATCTTTGACAAAATATAATGAGCGCCGAAATTTAGCGTTACCTTGTTCGCTAGACTTTCTACCGTAATCAACTTGTCCCATTGCGGCCCACGCGGTCTTGCTATCGCGGCACAATGCTACCAGCTCGGCAGGTTCCAGAGAAAAACTGTCGTCTGGACCGCCGCCACTACGATCTAAGGTAAAGTGTTTTTCAACAACCGATGCACCCATAACTACGCTAGCGATAGCTGTCGTATTGTCGAGGGTATGATCTGACAACCCGGTAACAAGACCGAAGCGTTGCATCATGTCTGGAATGGTGCGCAAATTGTAATCTGCAGCCGGGGCCGGGTAACCACTTACACAATGAAGAATGGCCAGCTCCTTGCAACCCCCTTCACGAGCTGCCTCAATGGCTTCCTGTATTTCTTCAGCATCCGCCATGCCCGTGGAGATAATCATTGGTTTGCCAGTACTGGCAACGTACTTGATCAAGGGCAGGTCAATAGCTTCAAAGGAAGCAATTTTATAAGCAGGTGTATTGAGGCTCTCCAGCAAGTCCACAGCCGTGTTATCAAAGGGTGAACTGAAAATAGTGATGCCCAGTTTACGAGCATGCTCAAACAATATTGCATGCCATTCCCACGGCATTTGGGCTTCTTTATATAGCTGATAAAGATTCTTTCCATCCCAAAGGCCGCCATGGATTTGAAAGTCTTCAGAATCACAATCCAGTGTAATTGTGTCAGCTGTGTAGGTTTGCAATTTGACCGCATCAGCGCCGGCTTTTTTGGCCTCTTCGATAATCCTTAGTGCAGTTTCGAGCTTGCCATTATGGTTTGCGGAAAGCTCGGCGATGATATAAGGCGGGGCATCTGCGGCGATACGACGACCTGCGATATTGATGCTGGGAATATTTGACATAATCTGTTCTCTTAAGTATTCGCGGGTCTGTCGGAGGCAAGAAGGCCGAAACATACAATGTCGTGGTACTGCTGACCATCGAAGTGCTGTTGGCGCAGGATGCCTTCCTGATGGAAACCCTGATTCAAGTGGAATTTTATCGAACGTTCGTTGTATGCAATTGCTTGACCACAAATCTTGTGCAGGCCTGCCTGACCGAAAGCATATTGCAGGGCAGCTTCACCAAGCCTGCGGCCTGTTCCCTTGGGCGCATCGGGTGCGGCGTAAAAGCCCCAATCAGCAATGCCGCCAGGAGCAATTTGATGAATATTTATAAATCCAACTGGTACTGCGCCGCTTTCAAATACCAGTAAATGGCGGCTGCTGTCCAAGGTGGCTCGCTCGAACCAACGTGTGTGCTCTTCAAGGCTGATTTCGTGTTGCGTGTACATATAGCGGCGAACTTCTACATCATTACGCCAGCTGAGTACTTGCTCGAGATCCTCGCGGGTCATCGGTCGTACCCGTGAATGTGGTGGTACGCTTGCAGTCACTTTAGAACTCCAAATGTTGGATAACCCTTGCTACACCGTTACCATCAACAATTTTAGCGGCTGCTTGGCTCATACTTGTTCGCTGAGTTGCTGATTCAACAAGTTTGTTTAATAGCTCAGGTAGGCGGTCCGTTATTTCCTGCGGATCATGCAGTACATAAACCGCGTTAGCTTGGGCAAGGGTTTGGGCAATTTTTCGTTGGTTATCGGCCAGTACCAGCATTATGGTTGGTAAACCTAAACAGCAACGCTCCCATGATGTTGCTCCCGCGGCCCCTATGGCCAAGTCACTATCGGCCATCAATTGCGCCATATCACTGATGCCGACTTTTACTTCTGTTGGCCAGGGCATGTGGGTGGCCAGTTGGCGAATTCCTGTCAGCCAGGGCGCGGTGCTGCCCATCACCACGCTAATGCGACACTCCTGCGGCAGCGTTGTGGCTTTAAGGGCTTCAAGGATTTGCCCGGTGGCATTGTCCTTGTCAACTCCGCCCATGGTGATGAGCAGGTGCTGAAGTTGCGGCTGCTCCCGGCGCTTGAGACTGTATTCGCGCAATGCCGCGAAGTCTGGACGTAGCAGGGAGTAGCGCGAACCACATAGCAGGGTGCAGGCCGCATGCGTCCACGGCGCATAATCCTTGGCGTCACGCCCAAATGTCTGATCCAGCAATAGGTCACAGCAGTGTGGCCGGTCTGCGAGGTCGTCTATGACCATCAGTTTCTGATAATCAGGCTTTAGCGCCATCTCCCAATAGGCATCGAGTGCATAGTGGTCAACGATAAGCCAGTGTGTAGTTAGCTGGTTGAGAATGGTGCTGCACTCGGCTGCATCCTGTTGTTGCGTGGCCCCCAACCAGCCTGCATGAGCCAATCCGGTTTCAGTATTGTAAGCTTGCTGAGTTGTTGGCACTTCAAACGGTAGTACATGAACTTCAAAACCCTGATTGCGGATATGCCCAATCAAGTTGCCGGGATGCTCCCTGCAAATAAAATGACACTCGCTGCCCTGGCGTTTGAGCGAGTTGGCCAGCGTCAGGCAGCGCATCACATGCCCTGTGCCCATCTGCAGCGAAGCATCAACGCGAAAGGTGAACTTGCCGGCAAGCCTGCTCACTGCGTTTCAGCCTGCATGGCTTTGAATAACCACTCGGCGCGTACCCAGTCTTCCGGGGTGTCAATATCCTGAACGCGATGACGGGGCAGAGGTACGGGTACTGAACCGGCGCTGAAAATCATCCGGCCATGCAGCCAGGCATCGGCTTTGCCCCAGTAGAACTGACCTGCATCGTGAAAGGCTTCTTCCAGGTCCTGCGAGCGGGTGTTGAAGTGTTCCGGGTTGAACATCTCAACTCGGCCTTTAGCATTGAGGCGAATGGCTCGCTGGATCGGAAAAGCGTAACTGGTCACTGAAAAGGCGTAATCGCTGTCGGTGCCGACCAAGGTGTCAAAGCCACGACGAATATCGTCGGGGCTGACAAATGGGGCGGTGGCATACAGACAGCAAACTTGTTCCACGAGTTGCCCTTGAGCATTGACCCATTCAATGGCGTGACGAATAACCGGAATGGTGCCGGTATGGTCGTCGGACAGTTCTGCAGGGCGCATAAAGGGTACCGTAGCCCCATGGCTGCGTGCCACTTCGGCAATCTCTGTATCATCGGTGGATACAATGACCTGATCAAAGCAGCCACTTTGCAGGGCCGCCTCAATTGACCAGGCGATCATCGGTTTTGCGCAGAACAGCTTGATATTTTTGCGTGGGATGCGCTTACTGCCTCCACGAGCTGGGATAATAGCTATTCGTGTGGTCAACGATTATCCCTCTGCTTGATTGTGAGATTTGGTGAACTTCCGAAGACCAAGGAGTTTGCAGGTATGTCGGTGTCTTTTATATAAGTGTTTGCAGAAACAATTACATTGGCGCCGATTATACAATTGCCTAATATTTTTGATCCGGAAAGCATGGTTACGTTTTCACCAATCGTAGGGAATACACCATGATTGTTACCAACAGTACACAGCTGGGCAAAAGTGAAATTATTGCCATAGGTTGCTCGTCCCATCACGCTGCCGACAGGATGATCCAATTGAAAGGCTTCTGGCATTTTTATTTCATAGAACAGATCCAAGCCATTCAATGATTTGTTTAAGTAATACATCTTGTCTGCGAGTGTGGAATTGCCGGGGTTGTCAAGGAAAATTTGGCGGGACAAAAAGTACAAGAAAATACAATATTGTCCAGAATGATAAATAGAGAAAAAGACTTGCCCATCTCTCTTGTAATACTTATTTGATGATTGACTGAAACTTCGCTCTGTTTTGTTCAGGGCTTCGTTCAGAGAGTTTGAAATTAATTCGCTCTCTATTTCGTCTAACAGAAATAAGCTATGTACTTGATGTCGTATAAGTTTGTCCAGGGTTTCAAATGATGGTGAAATTATCATCTTAAACCCCCAGCGATTTCTTCAGCGCCTGGATTACTTCATCCTGTTGCTCATCGCTCATGGTTTGGAACATCGGGATGCTGATTGCTTCCTGATAGTAGGTTTGCGACTGTGGGAAGTCATCCGGTTTAAAGCCCATGCGCTCATAATAAGGCTGGGTGTGTACCGGAATGTAGTGCAGGTTTACGCCGATACCCAATTCGCGCAGCGCTTCGAAGACTTGACGATGGGTCTTCTGAATTTTGTCCAGTTGCAAACGGATCACATACAGGTGCAGACCGGAGTAACTGTCTGCGTGCTGCCATGGAGCGGTAACGGGCAAGCCGGTCAGCAGGTCGTCATAGCGACGAGACAGTTGATGGCGGCGAGCAACGTACTGTTCCAGGCGCTCCATCTGGGTCACGCCCAGCGCGGCCTGCAGTTCGGTCATGCGGTAGTTGAAGCCCAGATCGATCTGCTGGTAGTACCAGGGACCATCCGCTTCGCGGGTCATCTGCGCCGGATCACGGGTAATGCCGTGGCTGCGTAGCAGTGCCATTTTATTGGCCAGTGCTTCATCGTTGGTCAACGCCATACCGCCTTCGGCGGTGGTGATGATTTTTACCGGATGAAAGCTGAATACGGTGATATCGCTGTAACGGGAGTTACCGATGAACTCGCCCTGGTATTTGCCACCAATGGCGTGAGATGCATCTTCAATAATCTTGAATCCATAGCGCAGGGACAGGGCATGGATGGCTTGCATATCGCACGGTTGGCCACAGAGGTGAACCGGCACCACGACTTTGGGCAATGTGCCTTCGCGTTCAGCCTGTTCCAGCTTGAGGGCCAGTGCCTGCGGGCAGAGATTGTAGGTGCGTGGGTCGATATCGACAAAATCCACGGCGGCGCCACAGTACAGCGCGCAGTTGGCCGAAGCCACGAACGTGATCGGCGTTGTCCACAACCGGTCGCCCGGGCCAAGCCCGAGGGCCAGGCAGGCAATGTGCAATGCCGAGGTGGCACTGTTGACAGCCAGGGCATGGGTGGCACCCACATGCTGCGCCACGCTTTGTTCAAAGCGGGGAACCATGGGGCCCTGGGTCAGAAAATCGGATTGCAGTACCCCCACGACCGCATCGATATCGGTCTGGGTGATGTCTTGGCGGCCGTAGGGAATCATGCTTTAGATGCTCCCGATCTTGGCGCGGTTGATTTCGATCCAGTTTTCCAGATCGGCATCGCTCATCCACTCAGTGTTGTTGTCACTGGCGTAGACGAAGCCTTCTGGTACCCGCACACCATCCTTGATGCGTTTAGGGCAGTCTGCCCAACCGTTGATGGTCGGCAGGATCTTGAAGTGTTCCGGGTATTCGTAGGTGTAGTAGGCGTCTTCAGCGCTGATCATTTGCTCGTGCAGTTTCTCGCCCGGGCGAATACCGATAACTTTTTGCTCTGCTTCAGGGGCAACTACGCGAGCCAGATCCGTGACTTTCATCGACGGGATCTTTTTAACGTAGATCTCGCCACCTTCCATATCTTCAAAGGCGTGCCAAACCAGTTTCACTGCATCTTCCAGCGAGATCATGAAACGGGTCATGCGCTCATCAGTAATCGGCAGCACGCCTTTGTCCTTGATGGACATAAAGAATGGGATGACCGAACCGCGCGAGCCCATTACGTTGCCGTAACGCACTACGGAGAAGGTTGAGTCATGGCTGCCGGAGTAGGAGTTGCCAGCCACGAACATTTTGTCGGAGGCCAGTTTGGTGGCGCCGTACAGGTTGATCGGGCTGCTGGCTTTGTCAGTGGACAAGGCAACGGTGCGATGTACGCGCTTGTCGATACAGGCATCGATAAGGTTCATGGCGCCATTGATATTGGTTTTTACGCATTCGAACGGGTTGTACTCGGCAGTCGGTACAATTTTGGTCGCTGCGGCATGTACCACATAATCCACGCCGTCCAGAGCACGGTACAGACGCTCCTTGTCACGCACATCACCGATGAAGAAGCGTACACGGGAGTCGCCTTCAAACTTCTTGGCCATATCCCACTGTTTCATCTCGTCACGGGAGAAGATGATGATTTTTTTCGGGTTGTACTTGGCCAGGGTCATCGGTACGAAGGTATTACCGAAAGAGCCGGTGCCGCCAGTGACAAGAATCGTTTTGTTGGTAAGCATTCAACAGGTTCCTTTGTGAAATTCTTTAAGAGTTGGATAAGGTATTACCGGTACTGCGCCGGGGTTAAGCGGACAAACGCCAGGCATTTCCACAGCAAGATAAACAGGAAGGCTATGCACAGGCCTGCAGGTACTGCTTGCAAGGGCCAGTAGTGGGACAACAGCCATGTAACGGGGAAAAAGATCAGAAAGCTGGCGATATGGCTGTGAATTATCGGGCGATCGATGCCTTGTGCATAAAGTGCAAAGTGCGGAATCATGCCGATCGAATAGAGCAAGGTTATCAATAATGTCCATGGGAACAAATCTTTATGTTCCAGATACAAAGGCTTATCAAGCCAGGTTAACAGCGGGTCTATGATTAGCAGTGCAACAATTGCGAATACGCCAGCAAATATCAATGTCTGTAACAATAAGCCGCGAAGTTTGAGCTTGAATGCTGCGCTGTCTTTATTGTGGTAAGCGCTTATCAAGCCTGGGTATATGAACGCGAAAACACCGGCATCAAGAAAGGACACCAGCGCACTGCTGATGCCCATAAACAGTACATAGGCACCCAGGGTTTCAATGCTTGCAAGATCGGCAAACCAGTATCGATCTACTGTAAATAGCCCGCGCAGTGCCAAGGTGGCAATCAGCAGCGGGATGGCAATCTTCAAACCTTTGCCTATCCATTGCCAATCAATTTTCTTGCGCCAGCCTGATATGTTCATTTGCTTGAGGCGATAGACGCCCAGTGCTAGCGCTAATAAACTGCCTAGCGTCCATGCCCCAAGTACCATATTCAAATCGCGGGTATCTGCGCAGAAAAACATCAGTGCCGTGACAATTACAGCCCAAATGCCGGACCGCATAAAAAGCATGAGGCTGGCAAGCAGCTGCTCGGAAATAGTGATCAGCAATCGACTTATTTCTTGAGTCAAATGTTCAAGCACCAGCAAGACAAAAAACCAGCCAGCGACGCTCCAGGGTAAAAGCCCCTTGATAAAAATCATACTAAGCAACGGCAGAAAAATGCAATACAAAACGAACGATAGTGCGCCTTGATCCTTGATCAGCCCACCCCATTCGTTACGTTCTCGCTTGAGAATTTCTCGGGTCGTATAAGTGTAAAAGTCAAATCCGAGCAGATAAAGCGCGTAGCTAATGGTAACTGTCATCAAGCCATAAAGGCCTAATTCCTTTGGCTCTAGAAACTTGGCCAAAAAGAAGATTAGCAGAAACTTGCTGGCGAGTGTTATGCCGCGCAGTGCGATATTGATAAAGCGTGTAAGGCTTTGCTTTGGCATAAGTCGTGGTGTCTTTTAATAATCATTAGAAATGTCAGGTAGAGCCAATGCGATGATTGCGCTGTGCCAGCGGGTGGAGTGTTTGACTCGAGAGTCATTTAGACACGCTACCGCCACAGGATTATTCGCCATTCCCTGAAGGCGGTTTGTTTCGTAATAATGTGCTTTTACTTTGGGTTTAGGCATGAAAAGAGCGCCCTAAGATTTGCAAGGCGCCCTAGTATGTGAATACTGTTCTTAAACGCTGTCAGACTTGTATTCGTAGTTGTAATAACCGTAGGCGCCATAGCCATATTTGGCGGATGCACGTTTTTCAACGCCATTGAAGATGGCGCCTTTTAGCTCAATGCCATTTTGCGCAAAGCGACGCATGGTCAATTCAATTTCACGGGCCGGGTTTAGCTCAAATCGGGTCACAATCAAGTTGGTGCCGGACTGGCGGCCGACAATGGCGGCATCAGTCACGGCGAGGAATGGCGGTGTATCGAGAATTACCTGGTCGTAGTGGGCACTTACTTGTTCAAGGAACTCGGTAAAGTTCTTATGCATCAGCAACTCGGACGGATTTGGAGGAATTTGACCTCGGCCAATGACATCAAGGTTTTCGACTTCTGTTTTATGAATGGCGGTGTTCAAGTCGCAGCGCTTGGCCAATAGGTCGGACAAGCCATTTTCAACCGGGATGCTGAACATCTTATGGATATAGCCTTTACGCATATCCACATCTACCAGCAGTACACGCTGGCCAGATTGTGCAATTACAGCTGCCAGGTTTGAGGATACAAACGACTTGCCTACTTTTGGGCTTGGACCGGAAATCATCAGGCGGTTATTACCTGCCTCAAGCATTGCGAAATGCAGGCTGGTGCGCAGGCTACGCAAACCTTCAATAGCCAGATCTGTTGGATGGCTACTTGCTAATAGCGGTGTAGCGCGTGTGCCGCGACCACCCGTGCTCTTTTCATCTTCAACTTTTTGCAGTGAGCTGAATGGTATCGAGGCGTAGACCGGCAGCCCGAGTTTTTCTATATCGTCCGGGTTTTGCACACCGCGGTTCAGTGCCCTGCGAAACAGTACATAGCCGATAGCCAAGAACCCACCGAGCAGGGTAGCGATCAATACGATCAGGGGTTTCTTTGGTTTGACAGGGGATTGCAGGTCTACATCGGCGGTATCGATTAGGCGTACGTTGCCCACGGCACCGGCGCGCATTACATCCAGTTCCTGGGACTTGTTCAGCAACTGCGTGTAAATCTCGGTGCTAACTTTCAGGTCTCGGGTCAGACTCAGCAATTCCTGCTGGGTGCTGGGAAGGCCTTCAACTTGCTTGGCCAAGCGCTGTTGCTTGCTGGTCAATTCAGCTAGTTGGCCCATAAGTGCGCGGTAGGCCGGATGCTGTGGAGTAAACTTGCGATCCATCTCCGCTTGTTGCAGTTTCAAGGTCGAGATGCTGGTGTCCAGTGCCACGATCTGGTCGAGAATGGCTTTGGCTTCCAGGCTGATATCAATCGACTTGCTGCGAATCTGGAAGGCATTCAGTGCGTTTTCGGCTTTTTCCAGGTCCTTGCGAACCTGCGGTAGCTGGTCTTTCAGAAAGCCCAAGCTTTGAGCTGCTTCGGCCGACGTGCGTTCAATATTTTGTTGAACATAGAGACGGGCAATTTCATTCAGTGTCTGAATAGCGGCTGCAGGATCAGTATCTTCCAGTGCCATGCCAATCATGCCCGACTCTTTGCCTCGCTCTGAAATATCCAGTGCTTTCTGATAGTTCATGATGGTAGATAGACGGGGGTGTCGAACGACGCTGAACGTTGTTCCTATATTTGCCTCCAAGGTTTCTACCAGCAGCTTGACGCCATTTTCATTGATGGCCGTACCCACTTGGCCTTTGGCCAGTACGTTGTCGTCTTCATCCAGCAGTGTAAAGCTGCCTGCTTCCCCGCTGACCAGTGTCAGCTCTTTGCCCAGCAATTCCTTCGGCAATTCCAGCTCGGCAATTTTCAGCTCTTCACCACCCCAAGCGAAGCTGTTCATACCGAACAGTGGGCTGGCTACAGCATTTTCCGCATCCGGCTTGAACCGTCGCGCCATAAACTCGCCAATCAGCGGAAAGTAGTTGGGCTCTACCTCAATATCCAACTTCAGATTATCGACTGCAGCGCCAATATTTCTGCGGGACTTAATCAGTTCGATTTCTGTGGCAGACGGAGACTCTTTACCCAGCATACTGCTGATATCGGAGAAGCCCAGAGGGTCATTTTTCTTGGCCTCCACCTGAATCAACGCATTAGCCTGGTACACCGGCGTTGCCAACAGGGCGTAAGCAACCCCCGCAGCCATAAACACGCCCGTGACGCCGGCAATCAGCCATTTATGGTCGATCAGCGTACCCAGCAACCCCATCAGGTCGATTTCGTCGTTGTCGTCATCTTGTTCATGGGGCTTTGTCACGGGTGTTTGCTGCATAAGTCGGTTTCTTATCTTCACAGGTAATTCGAGGAATGACTCAGCGTTTGATCCGCTGGGCCCATGCATTTACGGCGGCGTCAATCAGTGCGTACGCATGCACAAAAGCAGGCTTGCCCTGGCGGTACGGGTCGTTGATTTCGCGGTTGTCTTGCCATTTGCCCAGCAGAAAAACTTTGCCCCGAGCCTCTGGAGCGAGGCTTAGGACACCATTAATATGATGTTGTTCCATGACCAAAATAAGATCGGCTTCATTTATTTTGGCGGCGGTCAGCTGGGTGGAGATATGTTCAGGCACAGTGTGGCCATGTTCTTCTAGAACGGCCGCCGCTGTGGCTTCGATGGGCTTGCTTTTTACGGCGCTCAGGCCTGCGGAACTCACGACGATGTCGGTAGGCGCAAGGGCGACCCGCAAGAGATGCTCGGCGGTAGGGCTGCGGCAAATATTGCCAATGCAGACAATCAAGATTCGTTTAAACAAGGCAGCTTCCTTTGTGCCATACATGCTCAGCCGGCGAGAGCACTTAACGAATCGTCACGACCAATACTCCCTGTCCAGGGAGTGGCTGTGCCTATCAATAAAGGCTGCCGGCATCAGTATGATGTGGCGATGGCCTGGGCAGGAGCACAGTTGCTCCGGCTTTATTACAGATAAAGGGTCGGTACGAAATTGAACGGGCAAAATATTAACTGCGAACCGATTGCAATATCAACCTTTAAATCTGCAGGCGATTTTGTTTGAGCTATATAGCTGTATTTCAATATCTATTGTTCGACAATAAATAACATTTCGGCCATTTTCGACCAAAAATAACTCCGCTCAATGGCAGGTCTCTTGAGCCGGGCCCTTTGTTGGCGGGCGCTGCCCCGGACTTGGGTGCGGCCCTTGCCGGGGCCGTGTACAGACGGGTGGTGTGCGCAGGCCGGTGTTCAGGGGCCCGAAATCGGGTGTTTTTACCGCAGGTTTGTGGCACGCCCTAGCCCTGCCAGGGCTCGGCCGGGTGGGGTAGTGGCACTATGATATGGCTGCGTAAATAGTGTTTTAGAACTTGTTTCGGGGCAGGGCAGGCATGGCTTATAACCCTGGAATAATAGTTCTGACTATAAAACTATATAATTTAAATGATGGCTTAGTTGCTGCGTTAAGTTAGTGCATGTTTCAAAGTTGTGCCCGGGATTGTGTCAGTACAGTGACTTGAATATGGCTTATGGTCGCGATAGGGGCGGCGCAGGGGTGAATATTCACAGTTTGCTGCTTGGGAGGTGAGTTGTCGATGTTGGGTGGTACAGGGCCAGGTGGGGTTTTTTGACCTTTGTTTTCAGGCGTTTCGTACGACGTTTCGCTTTCATTGCCGTGAAACATCCTAGAAAATCCCCCTGGCTTGCGCCTGTCCAGTTCGGGGCATAGTCTCGGCCCATCGCTGCCTTTCAGCGGTCGGGTTTAGTAGCCCGGCTGGTAAACTTGACGCAAAATGCCATTGTTATGGTGGCCGTGCGTAGGGCACCTTCGTGTGCACCGGTTTCCAAGTTTTCCGGTCTACTAACCTGCGTACGGCTGCCTTCCCATTCGTTTAGTAGCGATCAAGGGCAGCTCCATAAATTTGGAGAACCCCATGAAAAAGATCACCCCCGATCCACCCGTGTTAGCCCTCGCTGCTGCTGAGGCTGACGACCCGTTGCTGGACCGTGCCGCCGCTGAGCGCGCGCTCAATTACTACCTGCAAAACCATAAGCCTCTTCGCCCCTTGGGCACGGCCTTGTTTGCCATCCCGCACAGTGTCAATTCAGAAGCGGCCCTGGCCCAGGCGTCAGACTTGTTGCGCTGTGCGGGTGCCTGCGCGAATGAGGCGGGGAATGGCTTGAGCGGGCCCGCGCGCGATCTGGTGTTGTCGGTCATGCACTTGGTGGAGCTGGCCAAGGGGTATGTCGACAAGTCGTTGGATACGCTGGCAACGTACTGAAGCAGCACGCGCCTGATTGGCGACAGGCGCGTTATTCAGGCTTGTTGGGGTCGTAATACTACTGATCCACTGCGTACATATCCGGCATCTGTGGCTAACTGGAATACTGGTTTCGCCCTTACGGCGAGTCCCTTTTGGAAGGACCCAAAAGGAACCAAAAGGTCCTCGCCCTATCGTACGGCCTTCGCTGCGCTCAGGTTCCCTCGCTCCGGTCCTGCTCCGTGGGCTCGCCGTCACGGGCCATCCATGGCCCATCACGGCTCTCCCGGCATCCATGCCGGTCGACCCACTCCACAGAACCTCCTCTCGGCCTCCCGGGAGGGCAACCAGATCAAAAAACACTGCGCCTCGAGGCGGCCGACCGGCCGGCCTGTTCAGTTCGCGTGTACTGCTCTATTGCTGTTGTCGCTGACGAGGAACGAAGGCTGCGTTCGGCGTGATGCGGCACTCCGACGAAGTCGTCGCAAAATCAGGCAATGTGTTGTGTCTGTTAAATCAGGTTCTCAGGGTTTACGACTGCTGCACAGTCGATCGCAGCCTCGTTCCTTCGGCAGTTGCTCCAGGAGCGGGGCGCTTGGCTGCGGGTTATGCGCAAAAGCACAACACTTCACGCGTAAAAGCCGGATAATGGCCGCCATTATTTGTTAGCAACTCTGGTAATCCCGCATGGAAATCAAGGTCAACTTTCTCGACAACCTCCGACTTGAAGCCAAGTTCGATGACTTCACCGTGGTTGCCGATCAGCCCATCCGCTACAAGGGCGATGGTTCGGCTCCTGGTCCGTTCGATTACTTTCTGGCTTCGTCGGCGCTGTGCGCGGCTTACTTTGTGAAGTTGTACTGCTCGACACGCAATATTCCCACCGAGAATATTCGCCTGTCGCAGAACAATATTGTCGACCCCGAAAACCGCTATAACCAGATTTTCAAGATTCAGGTCGAGTTGCCGGCGGATATTTCCGAGAAGGACCGTCAGGGCATTCTGCGCTCCATCGACCGCTGCACGGTGAAGAAGGTGGTGCAGGCCGGGCCCGAGTTTGTCATTGAAGAGGTGGAAAACCTCGACGCCGATGCCCAGGCCCTGCTGATGCCGGCGTCCGGTTCTGAAGGCGGTACCTTTATCGCCGGCAAGGATCTGCCCCTGGAGCAGACCATCGCCAATATGTCCGCCATTCTGGCTGGCCTGGGGATGAAGATCGAAATCGCTTCGTGGCGCAATATCGTGCCCAATGTGTGGTCGCTGCATATTCGCGATGCGCAGTCGCCGATGTGTTTTACCAACGGCAAGGGCGCTACCAAGGAGGGCGCGCTGGCGTCGGCCCTGGGCGAGTTTATCGAGCGCCTGAACTGTAACTTCTTCTATAACGATCAGTTCTGGGGCGAGGAGATCGCCAATGCCGAGTTTGTGCATTACCCGGACGAGCGCTGGTTCAAGCCGGGGCCCGAGGATGAGTTGCCGGGCGAGATTCTCGACCCGTACTGCCTCAAGGTTTATAACCGCGAAGGTGAGTTGCGCGGCTCCCATCTGATCGATACCAACTCGGGTAATGAAGCGCGCGGGATCTGTTCGCTGCCTTTCGTGCGCCAGTCAGATGGCGAAGTGGTGTACTTCCCCTCCAACCTGATCGAAAACCTGTTCCTGAGCAATGGCATGAGTGCCGGTAACACCCTGGCCGAAGCCCAGGTGCAGTGCCTGTCGGAGATTTTCGAACGGGCGGTCAAGCGCGAAATCATCGAGGGTGAGTTCGCCCTGCCGGATGTACCCCAGGCGGTGCTGGCCAGGTACCCGTCGATTCTGGCCGGGATCCAGGCGCTGGAGGAGCAGGGCTTCCCGGTGCTGGTCAAGGATGCGTCGCTGGGCGGTGAGTTCCCGGTGATGTGCGTGACCCTGATGAACCCGCGTACCGGTGGGGTGTTCGCTTCGTTCGGGGCGCACCCGAGCCTGGAAGTGGCGCTGGAGCGCAGCCTGACCGAGTTGCTGCAGGGCCGCAGCTTTGAGGGGCTTAACGATTTGCCACAGCCTACCTTCGAAGGTCAGGCGGTAACCGAGCCGAACAACTTCGTCGAGCACTTTATCGATTCCAGCGGTGTGGTGTCGTGGCGCTTCTTCAGTGCCAAATCCGATTACGAGTTTGTCGACTGGGATTTCACCAGTCAGGGCGAAAACGCCAATGCCGAGGAAGCCGCGACCCTGTTCGCGATTCTCGAGGGCATGGGCAAGCAGGTGTATATGGCGGTGTACGAGCATATCGGCGCCAAGGCCTGCCGCATTCTGGTTCCGGATTATTCGGAAATCTACCCGGCTGACGATCTGATCTGGGACAACACCAACAAGGCGCTGTTTTTCCGTGCCGATATCCTTGACCTGCATCGCCTTGACGAAGAAGCGCTGCAGGGGCTGGTCGAGCGCCTGGTGGAAAGCGAGCTGGATGATTACACCGATATCACCACGTTGATCGGTATCGAGTTTGACGACAATACCGCCTGGGGCCAGTTGACCATCCTGGAGTTGAAGCTGCTGATCTGGCTCGCCCTTGAGCAGTATGAAGAGGCGAAAGAGGCGGTGGAGATGTTCCTGCAGTACAACGACAACACCGTGGAGCGCGGTTTGTTCTACCAGGCGGTGAATGCGGTGCTGGAGATGAAACTGGACGAAGATCTGGAGCTGGAGGATTACGAGGCCAATTTCCGCCGTATGTTTGGTAACGAGCGTATGGACGCCGCCATCGGTTCGGTGAACAGTACAGTGCGTTTCCATGGTTTGACCCCCACCAGCATCAAGCTGGAAGGGCTGGACAAGCATCTGCGCCTGATTGACAGCTACAAGAAACTGCATGCTGCGCGGGCCAGGGCAGCGGGCCTGGCCGGCTAACCCGCAGCGCAGGCAAAAAAGCACCTCAGGGTGCTTTTTTTGTTTTTGGCGTTCATGGTGAAGCGCGGGTATCGGTGCTTTACTGGATCTTTAAACGGGCACGGGTCGCTAGCCAGGGAGGCCGGCGGATCAGGCACCTAACAGCCTCTTATTTGAGCGCGTTCCATGTCCAATACAGCTGCCACACTCTTGATCGTGGATGACGATGTTCATGTTCGCGAGCTGCTTGAAGCCTTGCTGCAAGAGCAGGGTTACCACACGCTGACGGCCAGTTCGGGTGAGCAGGCCTTGAGTACGGTTGCACAACAGCAGCCGGATCTGATTTTGCTCGATGCGATGATGCCGGGCACTGACGGTTATCAGGTTGCCCGCCAGCTCAAGGCCAATTCATCCACGGCCAATATCCCGATCATCATGCTGTCGGGCCAGGGCGAGCAGAGTGCGCGCCTGCTGGGGCTGGAAGCGGGCGCAGAAGACTTCCTGTGCAAGCCTGTGAGCAGTGACGAGTTGTGGTTGCGGGTGCGCAACCTGTTACGGCTCAAGGCGTTTGGCGATTATCAGGCGGTGCATACCCTGATGCTTGAGCAGCAGCTTGAAAAACGCACCAGCGATCTGGAGCGTTTTCGAACGGCAATGGGGACTGATGAGCGGCTGCTGAAGATGGCCAATTACGACCCGCTGACGGGCTTGCCCAACCGCGACCTGTTTTACACCACCTTGCAGATGGGCCTTACCCAGGCGGTGCTGCGCGGCTGGCAGCTGGCGGTGGTGACGGTTGGCCTCAATGACTTCAAGAATATCAACCTGACCTGGGGCCATTTAATGGGGGACAAGGTGTTGGCCGAATTCAGCCAGCGCCTGTCCAATTGCCTTAATGTCAGCGACACCCTGGGACGGATGGACGGTGACGAGCTGGCCTTGATCCTGATGATCCGCAAGGGGCAGCCCGGCCCGCGGCAGATGGTTGATCGTATCCGCGAGGTGCTGCGCGAGCCGTTCAGGCTGCAGGGGCATGACACGCCGATGACGGCCAGTTACGGGATTGCCCTGTATCCGGATGACGGTGCCGAGGCGCACCGCCTGATCAAGCACGCCAATACCGCCATGGGCCTGGCCAAGCAGGCGGGCAAGGACACTTACCGGTTTTACACGGCCCAGATGAATGTCGAGGTTCTGGCCCGGCAAGAGCTGGAAACCGCGCTGCGCGATGCGGTGCGCAAGCAGGCCTTCGAGGTCTATTACCAGCCCAAGATCAGCCTCAAGGACGGCAGGATTTATGGCGTCGAGGCGCTGTTGCGCTGGCACCGGCCAGGGGTTGCGACGATTTCGCCTGCGGTTTTTGTGCCGCTGCTGGAAAGCCTCGGGCTGATTTCCCGGGTTGGGCAGTGGGTGATTGACCGGGTCTGCAGCCAGATTGCCCAATGGCAAGGTGCGGGGCTTGGCGGGGTGGAAGTGGCGGTCAATGTGTCGGCACAACAGATTTGTGAAGGCGACCTGGTCAGTGATATCGAGCGTTCGCTCAAGGCCCATCAACTGGATCCGCACTTGCTCGAGGTGGAGCTGACGGAGGGTTCGCTGATGGAAAACACGCCCCATACCGTGGCCAGCCTGCTGACGCTGCGCGATATGGGGGTGAAAATTTCCATTGATGACTTTGGCACGGGGTATTCGAGCCTTGCTTACCTGAGCCGTTTCCCCATCGACAAGTTGAAGATTGATATTGCGTTTATCCGTGAAGTCACCTTGAGCCCTCAGGATGCGGCTATAGCCCGGACGATTATCGAGTTGGCGCATAGCCTGAGCTTGCAGGTGATTGCCGAAGGTGTAGAGACCCGGGAGCAGCTGGCGTTCCTGACCGACAACGGTTGCGACCAGGTGCAGGGTTATCTGTTTTGCCGACCTTTGCCGGCCGAGGAGCTGGAGGTCTTGCTGCGCGAGCCGCGCAGTTTTATCTAAGCCCTGGGTCTGTAGCAGCTGCCGAAGGATACGGATATGGATATGATTTCAGTGACCATGCACTAGCCCGTTACCCCAGGTTACGGCCGAAAATTCCTTTAACTGTTGCCTTGACCCAACAGTGAAGGATACCCCTGTGAATACAGCCGATTTACCCGATACCCGGCTGCTTCAGCAAGCCGTGGCCAGTGAGTTTGCCTTGCGCCCCAATCTGCGCAGCGTGGTTCACCAGTTGCTCCTCCAACAATTGACCGAGGCCTTTGCGCCGCAGGTCTTCGATATTTTTCATACCTGGCTGGTGCATACGGTGGCCCCGGACGGTACTGCGCTTGAGCAGCCCGGCTATCGGTTGCTGAGCAATGTGCTGCTGGAGCATATCGCCAGCCAGCAACCGCTCAACGACGACTACTACTCCGGCGAAGAGTGTTTTATCGGGGTAAGAACCGCCCATTCGCAGATGAGCCCTGTCGCGCCCATCAGCCGGGTCGTAGCACTGATGCGCAACGTGGTGCAGGGCTGGCGTGTGGCGCTGCAACAAGCCCTGGTCGAGTACTGGAATCAACCCGCCGATGCCGGGCCGAGCCGTCTGATCTGGTTGTCGCGCCTCATTCAGGATCAGCTACTGGCCAGTGCCGAAACCACGGTTAACCTGAGTGCCCGGCAGCGCGCGGTGCTGCGCTCGGTGTTCAGTTACCCCGACCGGCTCGATCGCTACGGTTTGCCCGGCCTCGACAGCAGCACCCGGGTCTACACGGTGGCCGCGAAGATGATGGCCGCGGGCAAGACCTGGGAGGTGCTGACCCCCGATGTGCTGATTGTGCATGGGCTCAGTGGCGAAAATGGCGTTTTCCACTGCAAGGTCGACGGTACTATTCAGGCTTTCGCGTCCATCAGCGGCTTTACCCAACACTGGGGCGGCGACATGGCGGCGCGCTATGCACTGGACTCCATAACCCGCGTGCTTTATGAGCCTGAAGGCAACTTCGTGCAGGCCCAGGCCATGTGCATACTTGAACGTCATCTGGATGCCATTATGGCGCCCGTGCCGCCGGCAAGTACTGATGCCCTGGAAGTTCAGGTGCTGGACATTACCGACACCTCAGCCGTGTTCAGCGCCACGCAAGTACGTGCGCCGCGGGACCTGTCGAGTCTCTACACCAGCCTGCCCGAGTGGTTGCGCCAGGCATCTGCAGCCGACCGGTTTGCGTATCGCAGCCATCTGACGGCGTTGGCCAGCACCAATCAGCAGGCCAATGGCCGTCGTTTCAACGACGATATCCCCAGCTTGCACGACTTCACCGTCGATGCCCTGCGCCGGCGGATGGGCCGGGATCAGCCACTGGCACCGGGCTATAACCCTGATGAGGTCGTGCTGACCTTTAACCAGCCGCTGGGCCCGGGCGGTGAGGGCACGGTCGGCACGCTCAACCCTTACACCCTGACCCTGACCGAGCTGGCCGTGCAAAACCTAAGGGGCGCACTGAGCCGTCCGGTGCGCATCAGCCATGCCAAAGGCCAGTTGATCCAGGACTGGTGGATGACCCCGGACTATGTCCGGCGCCTGGTTCAGGCGGTCGATATTGGCCAGAACTACCCGCAATGGATCAGGCGCTGCCTGCTGGGCAACCCCGAGCATGCCCAGGCAAGGGAGCGGTTGTTTGTCGATGAGCTGCGGGTGCACTTACCTTTGCAGGCGCTGGAATGCAAATTGCGCCAGCGCTGCAACTTTACCGAACGCGGTTATCAGTGCGTAAAGGGCCTGATGATGCTCGACCCTGCGTTGCGCACGATGCCCGGGCAGACGGTGGTGATCCGGCCGCTGGCTTTTTTGGCAGCGCCCACGGCGCGGGCGGATGTGGTGCGCAACATGTTCGTGATCGGCCCGCAACAGGTCTCGGCGGGGCCCCATGTGCTTTATCGGCCCTTGTATAAGGATGCGCTGGTGGAGTTTCCGTCCTGGGCGGCACTCAGGGCGTCCATTGTGGCGCCGGGGCCGCTGCAGCAGAGCGTCCTTGACTGGCTGCCTGCCGGTGTTCGGGAGGGCTATGCGGTCGCTGGCTTCAACCGCGCTTTCCCGGCATCGTCATGGGTGTTTGACGAGTTTCCCGTGCCGCCTGTTTCCCGCCCGGCCCAGCTGGGCGAGGACGCCCTCGAGGGTGACTTCGGGCATACGTTATATACCGAAATGGCCCTGGCACTGAGCGATCTGGCAGACCGGCAAACCCTGTCCAACAGTGAGCGCCGCTGGGCCTCACTGCTGGAAGGGGGCTGGCTGCTGTTCAATACGGTGGTGCCCATGCTCAAGTTGCCATGGGCGCTGCATGTGCTTAATGCGGTGGTGATGACAGTGCTGGCGTTGCAAACGGATGTGCAAAGCCTGCGCAGCCCTGACTCAACCTCCAGGGCGCCGGCGCTGATCGATCTGCTGTTCAATGTCGGGCTGACCCTGTTGCATCTGCGACCCACCCAGGTACCGTTACCGGCAAGGGTGCTACGCCCCGATACCGCGCTGCTGCCGCCTGAATTTCAGCAGCGACGCATTGCCCCGGAGGCCGAACCCCCGGTGCCTGCAGCTATCCGCGAAGGTGTGACTTTCTTGCCCGCAGTGCCGTTGGGCAACCATAAAAGCCAGCTGGACCATGCCTGGTTCAACAACAATTGGGTGCATATCAAGCCTTCCCATCTCGAATGGCTTGATCGCAACCGGGGGGAATGGTCCGCCACGCAAAATATGTATGTGCGGGAGGGGGTCTATAAGGGGTTGTACATACTGAACGGCAAATGGCATGCCCTTGTTGAGGATTTCCCCTATCAAATCGGAATGGATTCGTCAGGGGTCTTTCTGGTCAGTCCACGTAACCCTTCCGAGCGGGGGCCGCGTATTCAGGGTGATCACGAGGGGGTGTGGCGGTTTTCCCGCGAGGCAGGGCTGCGGGGAGGCAGCGATGTGCCCCAGGTTCTGCCCAGAGGCGTCGCCCGTATCAAGCGCATCAATGAATTGCGCAAAAAAATGGCGCTCTACAATGAGCGGGTGCCGGTTCTGCAGGCTGAAATTAACCAAGCCACCCTGGCTTATGAACAACTCGGCGCTCAGGGTGCGCCACCGACTGCCTGTATCCAGGCGCTGGAGCGCTGTATTGCGGTGTTTGAAAAGCAGCTGCCGGAATACCTTGAGGCGCTGGATCATCTGCTGCAAAAGCACGGGCTGCTGGTGGAAGACCATGACCATGTGATCGTGTCGCAGCAGTACAAGAACCTGATCCTGCTGACGGCGCATCTGTTCGACTCGAGAGTGAGTATCTGCCGTTCTCTGCAGGAAATGCACCCCGAGGTGTTCAGGGGCGAGAAGCAGGTAGTGGATGCCGCGATGTTCAAAACGGGGGCTTATCGAACCGATTGCCTGAGGATTTTCGAACAGCTGGAGGGCGCCGTTAATGACTTCAAGGCCATGCAGGGGTATCTGGAGAAGCTACGCGGGGTGCCCAAGTCGGGTTTCAGGGAGGCGCAGGATGCGCGCAGGCGCTATTTCGGCTATGAGGTCGAGATTGAGGGTGAGACGGTCACCCGTTACCGCTCCGATGTGCTGTGCCGATCCCATCAACTGGTGGTGCTGCGTGATCTTGTACCGCTGGAGCCGCTGGGCGATGACCGTCGCGCCGTGGATGAGATTGTCGGGCCGCTGTATTTCAAGGCTAAAAACCAGTCCGAACTTGAAGACGAAACCTTGTTCAGCCGCAGTGAACGCCTTGAAGTCCTCAGTGATGTGCGCGAGCACTACGCTGCGGCTGATGATGCGTTGAGCATTTTTCTTATGCGCCCGGGGACACGGCTCGATCAGCGTCAGGTTGGGCAGGTCAGGGCGGTGATCAAGGCCCTGGATACCCGGGCCGAGGCGATGCAACTGGAGCAGGCCCGGGCCCGGGATGAATGGCTGCCGGCGCAGCCGGGGCCTTCCCGTGTGCCTAACGCCAGGCGCAAAATCGTGCGCACGCGCAACAAGGGACTGCTGATCGGAACCGTCAGGGCCAGCCCGGTACAGGGCGAGGCGTCAATTGTCGATATCGGCGACCTGCCGGTGGCCCGTGCGGCGGGTGGTCTGTCGACGAATGTCTCGACGGCCTATCAACAGACGGCAGCGGATCAATGGATCGAGCTGCACACACCTGAGGTCGCGCCGGTACGCCCCTATGGCACGGTCAGGACCCAGGCTGCCACCCTGTTAAAGCAGGTCAATGGCGAAATTCATCGCGTAAAAAGCCACGTCAAACGCACGAAGTTCCCGCCGGAGCTGTATGGCTCTCTGGATCGCTTTGCCCATAACCTTGACCGGCTCGTGGCTGAAATCAAGGCGTTGCATCCCGATCGGGGGCCCGCGGCGGTGCCCGTGCCCGATACGCCCCAGGCATTGATCGGCCGTCTTGAGGCCGCATCAACCCGGTTGCGCGCCGAGGGGCTGGGCATCCTTCTGGGCATGCCGCCGACCTCGGTGACGGTGGATTTTTTGCTGAAGCAGGGCCAGGTGCAATTGGCCAAAATCAATCAGCGCATCGCCATGACCGGTGAGCGGCAGGATTTCGTGCAGGAATATGCCGTGCAGGATCGCGCCGGTCAGGTGCTCTGGTACGCGCATTTGCACTATGCCCAGGCGCGTGGCGGGGACGAGCACCCGACGGCGGCCCACTTCAAGCTGCCCGGCCAGCGCATGGACAGTAAAAAGAGCCTGGAGGCCAAGGCCGGGCCCGGGCAGAAAGTGCCCGAGGTGTATTACGCAACGATCAGCGAACAGTTGCTCAAGACGCATTTTTTTGGCAAAGAAGCCTGATCGCGCATCGGGTACGTGGGTTCCCGGGCCCAATTGACCTATCATTACGCCTTTCCAACAGGTGATTGATCAATGAGCGATTCAAACCAGACCTTGCGCACAGCCCTTGAAACCAGCGATATGCTGGTGATTGACGGGCTGCATGCCTGGGATTTCTCTCTGGACGATGTGCAATTGCTCATCAAGTGCATGGACGGACGTGCTGAAAAGCGCTGGCATTTCACTGCGCCACAGATTGACGCGGCGCAGTTTGACCAGGGTTTGCAAAGCTGGACCCTGGTGGGCGATTCGGGCGAGCATCGCCTGGTTTGCCTGAGCGCCTTGAGCGCAAACAACGACGACGATGAAGCCGAGGCCGAAGATGAAGTTTAAATCGCTGCCAATGCTGATGGCGCTGAGCGTGGGCGCCATGTCGGCCCAGGCCGAGTCCCGCGATGAAGTCGAACTGCTGGTGGGTTCCTATACCCAGGGCAAAAGCCAGGGTATCTACCGCCTGCAGTTTGACAGTGCCAAGGGGCATATCACCCCTGAGCCGCTGCAAGTGTTCAAGGCTGCCAACCCTTCGTGGCTGACCCTGTCCAAAGACCAGACCCGCCTGTTTGTGGTCAATGAAAACGGTCAGGGCCAGGCCGATGTGGTCGGGCGCGCCAGTAGCGTTGCCATCGATCCGAAAACCAACGCGCTGACGCTGATCAACCAGGTCAAGACCTTGGGCGAAGAACCGACCCACTCCAGCCTGAGCGCCGACGAGCGTTATCTGTTTGTGGCCAACTACGGGGTTCACGCCGACCCTGGCGGCAGCCTGGCGGTATTGCCGATCGACGCTGAAGGCCAGTTGCAACCTGTGACCCAGATGAGCAGCCACCCGGCCAGTCGGGTCAACCCCGAGCGGCAGATGTCGGCGCATGTGCATTCGGTGGTGTCCTCGCCCGATGGCAAGTTTGTGTACGCCAGTGACCTGGGTGCAGACAAGGTGTTTGTCTATCGTTACGACCCGGTAGCCAGCCCGGAGCATCCACTGGTAGCCGCGGCACCGGCCTTCATTGAGTTGCCGGCAGGTAGCGGGCCGCGTCATCTGCTGTTTTCCAAAGATGGCAAGCATGCGTACCTGACCACTGAAATGAGTGCCCAGGTGTTTGTGTTCGACTATGCCGATGGTCAGCTCAAGCAGCGTCAGGTGGTGGATCTGGCTCAGGGTATGCCTGCGCAAAATCGTGCCGCCGGTGCTGTGCATGCTTCACCTGACGGCCGTTTCCTGTATGTCAGCAACCGTGGCAAGGCCAATGAAATCCTGGTGTTTGCGATCGATCCGGGCAATGGCGAGTTGACTGAAATCCAGCGCCGCTCGGTGGAGGGTGATCACCCGCGCGAGTTTGCCCTGAGCCCCAATGGCAAGTTTTTGCTGATTGCCAACCAGATGAGCAATGCCATTGTGGTGCTTGAGCGTGATCCTGCCAGCGGCAAGCTGGGCAAGGCCGTGCAGTCCCTGGCAATGGACGCGCCGTCTGATGTGAAATTTATCAACCGCCCGTAATCAAGGGCGTGCTGGCCTCTATCAATTGCGCTGATAGAGGCTAGTGCTGCAATGAATTTCTGCACGATCGCCCTTGGCGTTAAGTTGGTTGCACGGCCTGAAAAGGCAAGCAAACCAACTGAATCGTCGAGGGTTAGTGCCATGAACTTCAATCTGTTCTCTGTAATTGCTGCTTCAGCCATCTCCGCTACTGTGGCTTTGCCTGCCAGCGCGACCCCGGTGCTTGGCGACAAAAAGTCTGCGGCCTATACCCAGAAATACCTGCAACAAAGCGCCCATTTTTATGCGGCGCTGAATCATAAAACCCGCTCTTGAGAGCACGCTAACCGTAGCAGCTGCCGAAGGAACGAGGCTGCGTTCCTTCGGCAGCTGCTACGAAATACTTGTGCGCGTTTAAAGCTTCACCGTCTCCAGCAACCCGGCCGGGCCAACCATGGCGTAGTTGTAGCCAGGGCCGGACCAGTACTGGGCCTGCAGTTCGCCATCCTGGCGGTTACCCCGTGGCAACAGGCTGTTGTGTGGCCCAGGCGGACGGATATAGAAGCTGATCTGGCGCCCTTGCCGATCCTGGTATAACACCATCGCTGCGCCGCCCTGGTCGGTGGTCAGCAGGCGACTGCTCACCGGTCTGAAGCCTGCGCCCGTCAGATCCGGCAAGCGTTCGGCGTGGCTGAAGTAACGGTCAACCCAACCTTGCATCTCGCTGCTTTGTACGACGTTATAGTCCGCGGGCAAAAAACCCTGCTCGGCAAACATGCGATGGGCTGCCAGGGCGTCGCTCATGGGCAGGTTGCCAGGCTGGATGATTTGTCGGGCTTGCCAGCCCCCCAGCCCACCCACACTCACGGCAATCAGCAGCACCGCCGCACTGGCCCAGTGGCGCCGTGATTGTCGGCGCTGGTGCTGGCGCAGGGCCGTTGGGTCAAGTGCCGGGTTGGCCGGTTGCAGCAAGTCTTGATTCAACGCAGAGCGCAGGTTCTGTGCATCGCGCTGCCAGGCTTCGACCTGGGCGGCGATAGGCGGGTTGGCTTGCAGATAAAGCTCAACTTGATGGCGTTGAGCATCGCTGAGCGCGTGATCGACGTAAGCATGAAGATCGCGCTCGCTGGGCGGGATGCTGATCATTTGAGTCTCCGCAGGGCAGGGCGGGTGATTTCGCCCTCGCTGAGTTGGCGCAAGGCGTTGCGCGCTCTGGACAGGCGCGACATGACGGTGCCGATCGGCACGTCGAGTATTTCGGCCACTTGTTTGTAGCTCAAACCCTCCACCGACACCCACAACAGCAGGGCGCGCTGTTCGGTGGCCAATTGGTCGAAGGCTTCGAGTGTCGATTGGGCAAGTACCGTGCGTTCAGTCGAAGGCTGGGTGTCATCGCGGCCGGTAAAAAATTCCAGCATGCGCGCATAGCGCCGTGACCGCCGGTGGTTGTCGACAAACTGGCGATACAGGATGGTGAACAGCCAGGCGCGCAAGTCACCGTCAGGGCGTTTATCGGCAACGCTGCCGAGGGCTCGCTCCAGGCAGTTTTGCACCAGGTCGTCGGCATTGCTGGCATGACGGGTCAGCGACAGGGCGAAGCGCCGCAGGCGCGGGATCAGTTCACGCAGTTGCTCATCAAGTGAGGTCATCGTCTGGCCAAATGACTGGGTGGGTGCAGGCAAGACGTTCAGGATGAGGCCTTATTCCCGGTGTTGTCGAAAAAAATTAATCGTTCATGGCTGGAATAAGATTTTGCGGCCTGCGTCCTATAGGTCATTCACCTCACGGTCCTGTGGCCCCGGAGTTTTATATGGTCGATCAATTGCCGCCTGTGCGGCCCGCCACACCCCCGTTAAGTCCTGCCAGTGTGCTGTTGCGCCTGGCGGGCATCGGAGGGGTGGTGGCGGTTATCCTCGGCGGGTTCTATTACGTCAACGGCACGCTGGACCCGCAGCGTTTGAGCCCCGGCAAACTGGTCAATGCGCTGGAACACAATAACGGCGTGCATCCGGGTTACCGGCGTAACCATGCCAAGGGCCTGTGCGTGGCGGGTTATTTTGAGGGCAGTGGTGCTGCGCAGGGGTTGTCTACCGCGCAGGTATTCGGTACCGGGCGTACGCCGGTGGTCGGGCGTTTTGCCTTGCCCAGTGGCAACCCCTATGCCCCCGACAGCAGTGTGCCGATCCGCAGTTTTGCCCTGCGCTTTACCCAGGCCAATGGTCAGCAATGGCGTACAGGGATGAACAGCATGCCGGTGTTCCCGGTGGGCACGCCTGAGGCGTTCTACCAGATGCTGCAAGCCGGTGCCCCAGAAGCGGCCACGGGCAAGCCTGCGCCCGGTGCCATGCCGGCGTTTTTTGCCGCGCACCCGGAAACGGCGGCCTTTTTGCAATGGGTCAAAACCGCGAAACCCTCGGCCAGCTATGCCACCGAGAGCTATAACGGGATCAATGCGTTTTATCTGGTCAACGCAGCCGGGCAGCGGCAGGCGGTGCGCTGGGGTGTGGTGCCGTTGGGGCAGGACGCGCCGGGTGCTGCGGCGCCCGACGATGCCGATTATCTGGAGCAGGATCTGGATAAACGCCTGGCGGCGGGGCCTTTGAAATGGCAATTCAACCTGACATTGGCCGAGGCGGGTGACCCGACCACTGATGCCAGCAAGGCCTGGCCAGCGGGGCGCAAGGTGGTGGATGCAGGCACCCTGGTACTGGTTAAGGCCCAGGCGCAGAACGACGGCGAATGCCGCGATATCAATTACGATCCGCTGATTTTGCCCAGTGGCATAGAGGGCTCGGCTGACCCCTTGCTGGCGGCGCGCTCGGCGGCCTATGCCAGTTCCTATGTACGACGCACCAGCGAAGTTGACCAGCTACCCAAGGAGACACGGCCATGAGCGCACCCACTAAGCATTTCGCCCCGGTGGCGCGCCTGCTGCACTGGCTGATGGCGCTGATGATTATTGCCATGCTGTTTATCGGCGCAGGTATGGCGGCTTCGGTGTCGCAGCGGCATGAATGGCTGCTCAATCTGCACAAGCCCTTGGGTATCGCCATCCTGTTGCTGGTGGTGGTGCGCCTGTTTGTGCGTTTTGCTACCCGCCAGCCGCCGTTGCCTGCAGATCTGCCTGGGGTACAGGTGCTGGCTGCCAAGCTGTCCCATCTGTTGCTGTATGCCTTGATGCTGGTGTTGCCGCTGGTGGGCTGGGCGATGATTTCGGCAGCGGGGGACCCGGTCATGCTCGGCGGTTCATTGCAGTTGCCGGGTATTCTGCCGGCTGATCCCAGGGTGTTTGCATCGTTGCGCAAAGCGCATACATTTCTGGCGTATTTGCTGTTTTTTACCGTCCTGGCCCATTTGGCAGCGGCGCTGTTTCATGGCTGGGTGAGGCGCGACGGGGTGTTGCAGAGCATGTTGCGGGGCAAGCAGGGTTGAGCCTGAGTCAAAAGCCTCTCACCCCAACCCTCTCCCGGAGGGAGAGGGAGCTGATTATCAGTGGTCTTGAAGTCGCGTATGCTCAGTCCCCTCTCCCTCCGGGAGAGGGGTGGGTGAGGGGCTTTTGGCCATCGCCGAAGCAAACAGGTCAGAAGCCAGAAACCGCTCCAGCCAGGCATTCAGGTGCGGCAACGGCGCCTGCGCAAACCACTCGCGATCGACATGGGCAAACTGTCGAACAAAGGGCGCCAGAGCCACATCGGCAAGACCCAGCGCAGACCCTGCAAGGTACGGCGTGTGCGCCAGCACATCTTCCAGCCGCTGCAAATACTCGACACCCTGAGCCCGGTAATGCTCCATCGGATGCTCCGGATAGCGGATGGCGTATTTGTAGCGATCCAGGAGTACCTTGAGCACGCTGTCATTCGCCTCGATCAGCCCCCTGTGATCCGCTTGCAACCAGTTGTCCGGATCATGTTGGCCCAGCGCCCAGAGCATGATCTCCAGACTTTGTTCGATTACCCGACCATCAGCACAGACCAGCACCGGCACCGTGCCCTTGGGCGAGGCCGCGAGCATTTCGGCCGGCTTGGCCTTGAGGCTGACCTCGACGATCGATAACGGCACGCCGCTGTAACGCAAGGCCATGCGGGCCCGCATGGCATAGGGGCAGCGGCGGAAGGAATAAAGCAGGTGCCGGTTCATTTCACCTCCACGGTGCTCAAGCCGTTGCCTTGGCGCTGCACCTGGATTTGCACCGGGATGCGTTCATGCATTTCCTGCACATGGGAAATCACCCCCACCTTGCGCCCCTGGGCCTGCAGGCCGTCCAGGGCGTCCATGGCCAGTTGCAGTGACTCGGGGTCGAGGCTGCCAAAGCCTTCGTCGATAAACAGCGATTCGATTTTCAGGGTGCTGGAGGCCATCGACGCCAGCCCCAGGGCCAAGGCCAGCGACACCAGGAACGTTTCACCCCCCGACAGCGAATGCACCGAGCGCAGCTCGTCACCCATTTCGGTGTCCATCACCAGCAGGCCAAGCATGCTACCGCCACGCTTGAGGCGGTAGCGGCGTACCAACTGGCGCAATTGCGCGTTGGCGTGATGCACCAGCAGGTCGAGGTTGTAGGCCTGGGCGATCTTGCGGAATTTGTCGCCGCTGCCCGAGCCGATCAGCTCGCTGAGGCGCGCCCAGCGTTGCCATTCGCTATCGGCTTGGGCGATACGTTGCCCAAGCGCCTGATTGACTTCCTGGCGCCTCTGGTCTTCTGCCTGTTGTGCGCGCAGTTCGGCGATCTGCTGTTCGCTGGCGCTGATCAGCGCAGTGAGTTCGGCCAGTGCCTGGTTGAGGGCGTCGGCGTCCAGGTTGCCATTGGCTTGCGCCTGGTGTTGGGCCAGGCGCTGTTCGCGCTCCTGCAGCAGTACGCGGGCTTGCTCGACGGCTTTTTCGCCGTTTTGCAGTTGCTGACGCAGTTCGCGCACCTGTGTGTCGTCGTAACTGAGCAACTGTTGCAGTTGGTTGTCATCAAGTTCGCTGTGCAGCGCGCGCCATTCGCTGAGCCGGGCGCTCAGGTTGGCGTGTTCCTGCTGCAAGGCCTGCAGGCGCTCCTGGCCGGATTTGAGCTCGGCGGCCAGTTGCAGCAACTGGTTGGCGGTGACCTGCAAGGTTTGCCCGGCCTGGGTCTGGACCGTGCGGGCCTGTTCGACAGCCTGCTCCAGGGCCTGCTGCCACTGTTCGGCGCTGCTGTAGTCACCCAGCAACGCCTTGAGGCTGTGCTGGCTTGCCTGTTGCTGGGCCTTCAGTTCGCTGACGCTGCGCTGCAGGGCGTCCAGTTCCTTGCTGCGATTGGCTTGCTGATACTGCTCGCGCTCGATGCTGCTGGCCCTCTGCGCCTGCTCCGCCTGTTCGTCGCGCTGCTGATCGAGTTGGGCCACTCGCTCAGCCACTTGCTGGTCGAGGCTTATAAAGCAGGCGGATGCGTTGTCGCGCAGGGCATTGAGGGTGGCCGGTGGCAGCAGGCTGGCAAATTCGCGCAGCTCGTCCTCAAGGCGCTGGCTGTCGGCATTGAGGTGTAATTGCTGCTCTGCCAGTTGCTGGCCAGCGAGCTGGCTGGTCTCGCTGCAGCGCTGCACTTGTTGCTGCAGGTGGGCCGCTTCCTTTTGCAGGCCAAGCAGGACGTTCTGACGCTGCTCGTCCTGGCTGATGCTGTGCTGCAACTGGTTCAGGCGCAGGGTCAGCCATTGTGCGCGCTTGTCCGGGTCCTGGGCCTGCCACTGTTGATGCAGTGGATGCGCTTCAAGGCTCGGCGCGAGGGCCTGTTGTTCTTCAATGAGGTGTTGATGTTGCACACGCAGTTCCTGGATCTGCGCTTTCATTGCGCTGAATTTATCGCGCAACTGATCCAGTGTTTCTTTAAGCCCGTCTACGGTTTGACGGGCGTTGGTTTCTTCCCGTTCATCGTGGCGGGACAAGCTGTGCAACAAGGCTTCGGGCTGGTGGTAGGGGTGTTCGTGGCTGCCGCATACCGGGCAGGGCTGATCGTCCTGCAGTTGTTCGCGCAGCTCTTCAACGCTGGCGCTACGGGCCAGGCGCTGGCGCTCCAGTAGCTGGCGGGTGATTTGCAGGGCTTGCTCGGCAGCCTCGTACTGACTTTTGGTCTGGTTGCCTTGCTCGACCAATGTTTCGCGCTCGGCGTGCAGTGCCTGCAGTTTGGTGTGTAACGCCAGCAGGCGATTGTCGAGGGTCTGCCAGGTGCTGCTCAGGCGTTGCAGCTCTTCAAAGGCGCGCTGCTGCTGGCGGTTGTCCTGGAGCAGGCTGCCCAGGGTCTGGATTTGCTCGTTGACCGCATGGGGCTCGGCGCCTGCTTCCTGGAACAGGATTTCCAGGCTGTTGCGCAGCTCGGTCAGTTGTTGCGTGGCCTGTTGGGCGCGTTGTTCAAGGCCGGGCAGTTCCTTGCGCCCGGTAGTGAGGTTATTGCTCAGCCGCACCAAGTGTTGCAGCCGGGGGCGATAGGCGTCCCAGGCGCTGGCCAGTGGCGCCAGTTCGCGGCTGTGTTCGAGTTGTGTGGCTATGTGCGCCAGGCGTTCGGTGCCTTGCTGCTGGCGCTCAAGCAGGGCATTGAGTGCCTGCTGGCCTGTGCTGCAGGCCTGTTCAGCCTGCTGCTGGAGGGCTTGTTGGGTGCTCAGCGCCTGGGTCAGGCGATCGAAGTTGGCTTGTTCCAGCAGGGCTTGCTGGACCTGCGGTGCGGCTTCCCGTTGCTGCGTCTGTGCCTGGGTTGCCGCCAGCGTGGCGCTTTGCACCTGGGCTTGCAGCTGGACCTGGCGCTGGCTCAGTTCGGTCTGTTGCTGCAGCTGGGCGCCGATGTGCTCGGCCAGCGGGTTCAGTTGCCCATTTAGCTCGGCAAGGCGGGCAAATTGATGCCGTTGCGGCGCCAGTTGCTCAAGCAGATGCAGGGTCTGGCGCTGTCCGGCCTGGCTGTCGAACAGGGTTTGTGCCTGTTGCAGTTGCTCGACCGCGCTCTGGCGCTGTGCTTGCAGTTCGCCCAGGGTGTTGAGCCAGGTCTGTTGCAGCTCTAACTGTTTGAGCTGGCCCTGCCGGTTTTTCAGCTGTTGCTGCGCTTCGTTGAACTGTCGGTCCAGTTCGGCTCGGGCTTCGGGTTCCAGGGGGGTAATGCCCACAGCCTGGTCTTTGAGTTGCTTGAGCGCTTCCCGGGCTTCTTTGGCCTTGTCGAAGGCACGTTTGCCCAGGCGCGTATAAAGGGCCGTGTCGGTGAGCTTTTCCAGCAGTTCACTGCGCTCGTTGTCATCGGCCTTGAGAAAGGCGCTGAATTCGCTTTGCGCCAGCATCACCGCACGGGTGAACTGTTCGAAGTTCAAGCCCAGGCGCGCTTCGAGCTGGACTTTGTAATCGCCTTTCTGGCTGGCCAGCAATTGATCGCTGTCCAGGTCGCGCAGGCTCTGGCGGCTGGCCTGCAGCTTGCCGGTGGCCTTCTCGCGGGCGCGGTTGGCTTCCCAGCGGGCGCGGTAGCGGCGCCCGTCGATACCGACAAAATCCACTTCGGCATAGCCTTCACCGGTGCCGCGGCGCAGCAGGGTGCGCGGGTCGCCGGTGGCGATTTCACCGTCGGCATCCGGCACTTTGGCATCGCGACCGGTGTTGTTCAGCCGTGGCACGGCGCCAAACAGGGCCAGGCACAGGGCGTCGAGCAGGGTGCTTTTACCGGCGCCGGTGGGGCCGGTAATGGCGAACAGGCCGGCACTGGCCAAAGGTTCGGCGGTAAAGTCCAGTTCAAAGGGGCCCGCCAGGGAGGCAAGGTTTTTCAGGCGAATGGCGAGGATTTTCATGGCTGTTCACCTTCAAGCTGTACTTCCTGCAGCAACACGGCAAAGTCCTTGAGGGTCTGTTCGTCGACTTCGCTGCCGTAGCTTTCCTGCCAGGCGCGGCTGAACAGTTCCTGGGGGGTGAGCTGGTCGAGTTCGATCAGGCGGGTGGCATCGTCATCGCCGTGGCGGCTGCCGCTGCCGGCATAGTCGGCGGCGATGCGCACCAGGCGCACGGACTTGCCCTGCAGCGCGGTTTCGATCTGCTGGCGTAAATCGGGCTGCGGTTCGTCGAGGGTGACCCGCACTTCGAGCCAGGGCTGGCGCTGGGTATCGGCGAGCAGGTCGATATCAGGCAGTGCGGCCAGGTGGGTGAGGATTTCAGCCAGTGGCAGCGGGCCAATGCGTTGCAGGCTGACGGCGCGGGGAATCAACAGCGGCTCAACGCTGACCAGGGTTTCGCCTTTGAGGGTGACATCGAGGATCTGGTGCTGATAGCCAATTTCCGAGAAGGACAACGGGATCGGCGAGCCGCAATAGCGGATGCGTTCTTCGCTGTTGACCCGCTGCGGCTTGTGTAAATGGCCCAAGGCCACATAGCTGATATCGGGGCCGAAGAGGCTCGCGGGCAGGGCTTCGGCATTGCCGATGATCAGGCTGCGCTCGGAGTCTTCGCTGACCGAGCCGCCCGCCATATGGGCATGGCTGATGGCGATCAGGGCCTGGCCCGGCTTGCGTTTGGCGTTGGCGGCTGCGATCAGCCATTCATGCACCTGGCCGATACCGCGCAGGTAGTCATCGCCCAGGTGGGCGCCGGTGACTTCGGCGGGGCGCAAAAACGGCAGGGCCAGGCACCAGGCGGCAATTTTGCCCTTGGCATCGGGCAAGGGGATCAGCAGGCGTTCGGCATCGAGCTGGCCGTCGTCGAGCCACAGCACCCGGCCCAGGGCATGGGTGCGCAGACGACGCATCAAGGGGGCGGGCAGTTCGATCCGCGAGCCGGAGTCGTGGTTGCCGGCAATCATCACGATGGTCAGTTTGGGCTGTTGCTCATGGGCGCTGACGATAAAGTCGTAGAGCCGCTCCTGGGCTTTGACCGGCGGGTTGACGGTGTCGAAGATATCACCGGCGATCAGCAACACATCGGGCTTGTGTTCTGCCAGCCGGGCCAGTAGCCAGGTGAGAAAACAGGCGTGTTCGAAGTCGCGGTCCTGGCCGTGGAGGTTTTGCCCCAGGTGCCAGTCGGAAGTGTGAAACAGGCGCATGACAGAATCCGTTTTCAAAGGTGCAGGCAGCCCGTTCGCTCAGGCGGTTCAGGGGCTGCCTTGAATTTATTTGGGGTAAAGCGGCGGCAGGCTGCTCGGCTCGGCGCTGTCTTGCTGCTCGCGCTCGGCGGCAGGAATACTGCGGATGGCCTTCCACAGTTCTTCGCCTTGCCAGTGCTGGCCGGTTTCGCTGTAGAGCGCCCCATTGAGGCCGTCGAGGGCATCGGACAGTAATACAAAACGAGCGGCCATGTCGGCCAGGGTTTCCGGCTGTTGCCGCGCCCAGGCATCCAGGGCCTGGCGGGTGGCTTGCGGGTCGTTGGCCAGGCTCGCGCGCTTGAGGTCGTCCAGCAGGGTGCGCGGGCTCGGGCCGGTTTGCGCGGCGCGCAGGATTGCCGGTTGCCAGCGGGCACGCCACCACAGGCCCAGGCTCGCCAGGGTGGTGAATGCCAGGAACAGGGTGCTCAGTTGCCAGATCCACAGCGAAGACGTTTCGTTCAGGGCTGCGGGTGTGCCGCTGGCAGGCGTGTCCACGGCCAGATTGGGATTGGCCGCCGCCATCAGGGTGCGGGCGGGCAGGTAAGTGCGCTCCAGATGATCTTCGTGGGTGTTCCACCACACCACTTCGACTGCGGGCAGTTCAATCTGGCCAACCCGGGTCGGGACCAGTGCTTCGCGTTCTTCGCGGCTGCCGATCAGGCCGTTTTCGGTGATCTGGTTGCTCAGTTGCGGCAGGTCAGGGTAGCGCCGCAGGCCGTTGACATCGGTGGCAGGCAGGGGCGGCAGCTGGGCGCTGGACAGGCCTTCGGCCTTGAGCGTGAGGGTGCGGGTCAGGGAGTCACCGACGAGTGTATGGTCAGGTTCCGGGTTCCAGGTTTCGCTTATGCTCAGGCTGCGCGCAGGCAACCAGGGAGCCGTGGCTGGCCAGGCGTCGGGCTTGGGCAACACGTTCAGGGGGATTTCAGCCGAGGTTACGTGGACCATCTTGCCGGGTGTTGGCCCCAGCGGGGCAGGGGCCGTGGCTTGCTGGCTGTCGACCTGGGTGGCGCTGAAGGTTTGTGCCGGGATGATCAGTTCGCCGCTGCGCTGCGGGTAGATGCCGTAGCGGCGTTCGATCACACCATGGCGCACGCCGTTGATAAGCTTTTCATAGGTGCGCGACTCGCCCAGTTGCTCGACGATGGCGTCGTCCAGGTGCAGGGTGGTCAGGCTGCTGTCGTCGTACAGCGCTACGGAGTGGTAAATGCGCAGGGTCAGCAGCGCCTGTGCCTGCACATAGACCTTGGGCTGGTCGAGGCTGGCCTCGATAAACACCGGTTCCAGTTCGCTTTCGCTGGCCACGCTCTGGGTCACGGTGAGGGTGATCGGCTGGCTGTGGTAGTCGCCGATTTGCAGTGACGGGATGATCACCGTGCCGGTCTGTCTGGGTTGCAGGGTGATGATCCAGCGGGTGGTGCCCTTGTTGTCGTCGCTGAGGCTGTTGAGCTGGTTGACCTGGCGAGTGCCGCGCACTTCGAACAGCCCGTCCAGCGGGGTGAGGTCGGGCTTGCCGAACTGGGTGACGTCGTCGGATTCCAGGGTCAGTTCGACGGTTTCACCGGAGTTGAGCTGGTCGCGGTCAACACTGGCGATCAGGCCCAGGGCGTTTGCCGGCAAGGTCCAGCAACACAGCAAAAGAAGCAAAACACAGAGGCGGTTCATTTGGGCGTGTCCTGATGGAGCTGCTGTTCGTACCAGAATTTGCGGCGTAACAATTCGGCAGGGTTGTCGGGGATCTGTCTGAGCCATTGTTCCAGGGCCTGGCGTTGTTCTTCTGCAGTCTGGTTGGCGGCCGGAGCGGGCGGGCGCGTGGTGGGCCCGTCGTCCGGTTCGCCGTCGGCGTGCGGAGCAGTGTCGGGGTCGAGCTGCTCGTGCGGCGCAGGCTCGGTGGTGGAGCTGGTGGCCGAGCTGTTGTCTTCATTGCGGGTGCTGCTGCTGGTGGCACCCTGTGCGCTGCTGCTCAGCGGGGTTTCAGTCTCGGCTGGCGCGGGCGGCTCGGGAGGGTGTTCGGCTTCGGCTTCAGCTTCGGCCTGGGCGCGTTGCTGCTCGATCAGCTGTTCGACCAGGGCTTTGTTCTGTGCCGCAGCCTCCAGCTCGGGTTGCAGTTCCAGCGCCTGTTCCCAGGCATCGATGGCCGCTTCCAGCTCGCCGTTCATGGCCAGTGCATTGCCGCGATTATAGTGCGCGCTGGCGCTGTTGACTTCGGCAAAGCGTCGGGCTGCACCCGCATAGTCGCCTGCCCGGTACAGGGCCACGCCCTGCCAGAGCGGGTCAGTGAAGTGTTCCACGGCCAGCAGCGGCTTGTTTTGCTGCAACAGGCGCAGGCCCTGTTGGTCGGGACGCAGCCACAGGTCGGTAAAGCTCATGGCCTGCGCCGGCTGCGGTTGCAGCATAAACAGCAGGGGCAGGCAGAACAGCCAGCCACGGCGGCCCGCGCAGGCCACCAGCAGCAGAAGCGGCAGCAACAGCCAGTAACCCTGGTCGGCCCAGGTATCCAGTTGCAGGGTCTGGCCGTCATTGCGCAGGTTGCGCGGGCCGTCGAGCAGGCCCAGGCCGCGCAGGTCGTTGTCATCCAGACGCGCCTGGCGGTAGCGGCCACCCACATCGAGGGCAAAGGCGCGCAGGCTCGGGCTGTCGAGACGCGGCAGGAGAATGGCACCCTGGTCGTCCTGGAGAAACTGCCCGTTTTCATCCACCACGGGGGCGCCTTCGCGACTGCCAATACCCAGTATCAGCAGTTGCGGTGCATGGCCGCTCAAGGCCTGGCGGATGCCGTTGCGCTCCTGTTCACTGAGCGATGAGGTGATCAGCAGCAAGCGGCCCTGGCCCAGTGCGCTCTGATCCAGCAGTTCAAGGGCTTTGCCAATCGCCAGGTCGGCGCGATGGCCCGGCTGCGGCATGATCGACGGTTTGAGGGCTTCAAGCAGGTTGCGGCTGGTGGCCATGTCATCGGACAGCGGCACCAGGGTATGGGCGCTGCCCGCGTAGACAATCACGGCGGTTTGCGCGTCGCTGCGGTTTTGCAGCAGGTCGTAGATTTTGCGCCGTGCCTGCTCAAGACGGTTGGGCGAACTGTCGGTGGCGAGCATTTCGGGGGTCAGTTCGAGCATCACCACCAGCGGGTCTTCGGGTTTCTGCGAGGACTGCTCGACGCGCTGCCAACTGGGCCCGAGCAGGGCCAGCAGGGCCAGCAGCCAGCCGAGTCCGAGGGCGATCCATGGCAATTTGCTGCTACGCCCGCTGCCGCCGCTGAGCAGCACCCGATGAAAGGCCGGCGGCAGGATTTTCTGCCAGCGGCCCGCGCGTTTTTCCCGGTGCCAGCGCTGCCACAGCAACCAGCCGAGCAGCGGCAGGATGAGCAGCCATTCGGGGCGGAACCAGTGCGGCCAGAGCGTGCTCATCGACGCCTCCGCAGGCGCAGGCGTGTGAGGCGCGCACGCCAGTCAGGATGTTGCTGCAGAAAATGCTCCTTGCTCAGCCAGCGCTGCACAGGGTTGTTGGGCCACAGTTCGCGGATCACCAGCAGCATACTGAGCAACAGGGCCGCGGCCAGCGGCCAGCTGTAGAGTGCCTGCGCCGGACGCGCCTGGGTCGGTTGTTGGGCCACAGGCTCCAGTTGGTCAAGGGTGTCCTTGATGGCCGCCAGCTCACCGCCGTTGCGGGCGCGGAAGTAGCGGCCACCGGTGACTTTGGCGATTTCTTCGAGTGCCGGCTCATCGAGGTCGACCCCGGGGTTGATGCTGAGCAGGCCCTTGCTGCTCTCGTCCGGGTCTGCGCCGATGCCGATGGGGTAGATTTTGACTCCCTCTTCGGCAGCCAGGCGAGCGGCGGTCAGCGGGTCGATATGCCCGCCGTTGTTGGCGCCATCGGTAATCAGGATCAGCACCCGGCTTTGTGCCGGGCGTTGTCGCAGGCGCTTGAGGGCCAGCCCAATGGCGTCACCGATGGCGGTGTTTTTACCGGCGATGCCAATGCGAGCTTCGTCGAGCCAGGTATGCACGGTGTGGCGGTCGAAGGTCAGCGGCGCTTGCAGGTAAGCCTGGCTGCCGAAGAGGATCAGGCCGACGCGATCGCCCTCACGGTTTTCGAGGAACTCGCCGAGCAGGTTTTTGACCAGGTCCAGGCGGGTTACGTCTTCGCCCTGCCATTGCATGTCGGGGTAGTCCATCGAACCCGAGACATCCACCGCCACCAGCAAATCACGGCCGCTGGCGGCAATCGGCAAAGGTTCGCCCAGCCACTGCGGGCGGGCAGCGGCCGTCAGCAACAGCAGCCAGAGCAGGACATGGGGAATTTGCTGGCGCCAGGAAGGCAGGGTGGCGCGGGCCTTGCGCCGGGTCAGTTGTTCAAGGTCACTCAAGAAACTGACCTGCAGCGCCGCCTCCCCGCTGTCGGCAGGCGGCAGCACCAAGCGCATCAACCAGGGCAGGGGCAGCAGGATGAAGATCCACGGCCAGGCAAATTCAAACATGTTTGCGAATCCAGGTTTCGACCGCCTGATTGAGCCCGGCAATGGCCTTGTCGTCGAGCTTGCACTCGGGCTTGTAGGCACCTTCGACCAGCACCATCCAGCGGGTCAAGCCGGCAGCCGGGCAGCGGTTGTCCAGGAACGCCAGCCACTTGCGGCCATTGAGGGTGTGGCTCTGGCTGTAGGGGTAGTGGTTGCGGCACAGGCGCTTGAGCAGGCCGTTGAGCTGTTGCAACCAGGCGCCGGCCGGTGCGCCATCGTAGGGTTTGGGGAAACGGGCCAGTTCTTCCAGAGCAGCCAGGCGTACCGGGTCGAGCGGTTGTTCGGTGCGTGCCGGCAGGCGTTTGGCGGGCAGGTAGCGACGCAGCCACCACAGGCCCCATCCCAGGGCGGGCACCACGAGCAATAATAGCCACCAGCCCGGCGCTGGCGGCCAGATGCCGAGTGCAGGCGGCAGGATCAAGGGTTGCAGTTGTTCAAGTTCTTTCATGAGGCTTTGCCGGGGCGTTTGGCGTTCAGGTATTCGCGCAGCTGTTCGACCATCTCGCTTTGAGTGCTCAGCGGCATCAGCAACACCCGCAGTTTTTGCGCCAGCAGTTCCCAGCGGGCGATGCGGGCCTCGGCCTGGGCGCGGTAGGCCTGGCGCAGATCATAGTTGAGGGTGTCCAGTTCCAGTTGCGCGCCGCGCTCGGCAAAGCGCAGCAACCCTGCCGCGGGCAAGGCGTGGTCGAGAGGGTCGGACAACGGCAGCAGCATCAGGTCGCAATGGCGTGACAGCAGGCTCAGTTGCTGCTCGGCGGCGTCGGTGAGGCCGCGTTCATCACAGATCACGATCACCAGGCTGCCGGGGCGCAGTACTTCACGGGCGCGGATCAGGGCCATGCCCAGCGCGTCGCGGTCCGATTGCACTTCGGTGTGCAGCGACTGGTTGACCCGCACCAGGCGGTTCAGCAGCTGCAGCAGGCTCTGCTTGCTGCGCCGCGGCTTGATTTCGTAGTGTTCATGGTCGCCAAACACCAGCCCGCCAACACGATCGTTGTGGCCCAGGGCGGCCCAGCCGATCAGGCTGGCGGCCTGGGCGGCAAGCACCGACTTGAACATCAGCCCCGAGCCGAAAAACAGCCGCCGGCTTTGTTCGGCAAGGATGAAAATTGGCCGCTCGCGTTCCTCATGGAACATCTTGGTATGCGGTTCCTGGGTACGCGCCGTGACGCGCCAGTCAATGGTGCGCACATCGTCACCGGCCTGATAGACCCGCACCTGATCGAAGTCGACCCCGCGTCCGCGCAGTTTCGAGTGATGCAGGCCCACCAGCGGGCTGCGCTGGCTGGGCGAGGCGAACAGCTGCACTTCACGCACCCGATGGCGCATCTCGATCAGTTCCGCAAGGGTGACGCGGATGCCGGGCTCGGCGGGCAGGGGGGTGTTCATGGGTCAGGCAACGGCCACGACGTCGAGGATGCGTTGCACCACGCGGTCCTGGTCGATACCGGCGGCTTCGGCTTCAAACGACAGGATGATGCGGTGGCGCAGCACGTCAAACAACACAGCCTGGATATCTTCGGGGCTGACGAAGTCGCGCCCGGCCAGCCAGGCATGGGCCCGTGCGCAGCGGTCCAGGGCAATCGAACCGCGGGGGCTGGCGCCGTAGGCGATCCACTCGGCCATTTCCGGGTCGAACTTGCCCGGGGTGCGGGTGGCCATGACCAGTTGCACCAGGTACTCCTCCACGGCATCGGCCATGTACAGGCCGAGGATTTCCTTGCGCGCGGCGAAGATGGCCTGCTGGCTGACCCGGCGCTCGGGCTTGGTTTCCCCGTTAAGGGCTTCGCCGCGTGCCTGCTGCAGAATGCGGCGTTCGACGGCGGCATCCGGGAAACCGATTTTGACGTGCATCAGAAAGCGGTCGAGCTGGGCTTCGGGCAGCGGGTAGGTGCCTTCCTGCTCAATGGGGTTTTGCGTGGCCATGACCAGAAACAGCGGCGACAGCTCATAGGTACTGCGCCCGACACTGACCTGGCGCTCGGCCATGGCTTCAAGCAGCGCCGATTGCACCTTGGCCGGGGCGCGGTTGATTTCGTCTGCCAGTACCAGGTTATGGAAGATCGGCCCTTGCTGGAACACGAAACTGCCGGTTTCCGGGCGATAGATCTCGGTGCCGGTGATATCGGCAGGCAGCAGGTCGGGAGTGAACTGGATTCGATGGAACTGCGCTTCAATACCTTCTGCCAGCTCCTTGATGGCCTTGGTCTTGGCCAGGCCGGGGGCGCCCTCGACCAGCATATGGCCATCAGCGAGCAAGGCGATCAGCAGACGGTCGATCAGTTTTTCCTGACCGAGGATCTGGGTTGAAAGAAAGGTTCGCAGCGCCAGTAGCGCTTCACGATGTTCCATCGATGACTGTTCCTGAAAAGGACACCGGCGGCGCAGAAATTACACCGGGGCTGGGGGCGTTACTTTAATCCATTGGAGGCATTGCGGACTAATGGTGGTGGGAGTTTTTGTAGGAAAATACTTAAATATGCTCGGTTGTTGAGAATGGTGCTCATCTGTGTGGGGCTTGGAGGGGATGTGAGGGATAAACGTGGGGGCAGACGCTGCACGAGTCCTTAGCGGATACAAAGGGGGTGGGCACCCTCGACATGTTTCGCCAGTCATGCCGCACAGGCATCGCGCGGCCCTTACAAGTGTGTTTGGTTGAACTTGGAAGCGGGTGTCTTAGCGATGCAGGATGGCCCCGGGTTAACAGCGTGTCCCCGGCTTGTTATATAACAGTTTGATCCAGTTACTAATATTGGGCGGGCGTGCATAAAGAGGCGGATGTTCTGCCGGGCAGAAAGTTTGCGATAGGTTCGCTCAAAGGCTAAGCATAACCCTTTGCGAGTTGGTTTGACTGGGCGGGCTTTGCCTGGTGGATCAATAAAGATAGTTAGCGTGCTTCTTTTGTCGGAGATTAAAGCATTATATTGCGAGGTGTATATAAAGTTTGCCTGGATAAACTACGGGTGGTAAGGGGGGTGTATTATTT
This sequence comes from Pseudomonas sp. TWR1-1-3, assembly GCF_049896805.1. Classification (NCBI taxonomy): domain Bacteria; kingdom Pseudomonadati; phylum Pseudomonadota; class Gammaproteobacteria; order Pseudomonadales; family Pseudomonadaceae; genus Pseudomonas; species Pseudomonas sp. TWR1-1-3. Next base: position 533,218 of record NZ_JAFCUZ010000001.1, read on the forward strand.
TTCCTGAAAAAAACACCTGCCTGAATCTCATCTATAGTTATTTCAGGAGCATTCTGTAGATGAGATGGAGTGGAAATAGCTTTGTTGGCCGATCAAAGACAAACCGAGTAGTTGAGCCATGATCAAACAGCCGAATTTGAAATGTGTTTCATTAACTGCCTGTGCGATTGCCATGCTGACAGTGACCTCCACACAGGTGTTGGCCGAAACCGTAGATTTAACGGTGGTAGGCACCATTAGTCCTGCAGCCTGTACCCCTGCGTTAACTGGCGGTGGCATTATCGATTACGGTGTTATTAGCCCTTCCACGCTCAGTCCCACGGCGCTGACTGTCTTGCCAATAAAAACGCTAACATTCAGCATTGCATGCACGGCGCAGGTAAAAGTAGCCTTGTCGGCTATCAATGGCCGCGTCAATACGGCGGCCGGTGTGGCAACTCCTGGCACCAACAGCGATGGCCTTACCCCTGTAACGCTGTTTGGGGGGACTACTACCGGGGTTGCAGGGTTAGGCCTTGATTCTGTAAACAGTGCAAAAATTGGCGGGTATGCAGTGCGCATTGATCCTGGCTCAGTTATTGCTGATACGAACAGTGTGCTCAGTCTGCGTAAAACTGTAGCGGCGAGTACCTGGATCAATGATTCGCAGTCGGGTGATTTGTATGATCCCGCCACCACGCGACTGATTTCCTGGGCCGCCGCCAGTACAACCGTCCCTGTCGGAATCACTAACCTGAGTGGCACTCTGAGTGTTCAGGCCTACCTGAATAACTCGACGCAGCTCAGTTTAAATCACGTCATCACGTTGAATGGTTTGACCACCATTGAATTGAGCTATTTATGATGGGTTGATTCGGCTTCGTGGAAGCTGGCTTGTATGGGGGGCAGGATAGGGGGGCGTACGTATGACTTTATGTCGGTATTCTGGACGTGATTCAAGACTGAATATCGGGTCGGCGGCCATATGATCAAGTCTCACTATTCGTTTGTACTTGCCCCGGGCATGTTAATGTTTTTAAGCCTGCCAGTGCCGGCAGAAACTGTAAGTGTGAGCATTATCAGTGCGTTGGCTCCTACCGCCTGTACTCCGACGCTCACTGGAGGGGGTGTTGTCAACTACGGGACTATATTGGCCAGCCAATTGAGTGCCACTGTGTTTACCGCCTTGCCCATCAAGCAGATAGGTTTGACGATCAGTTGTAATGCGCCGGCCAAGGTGGCAATCAGGACTCTTAACAGTCGGGTAGGTTCTTTGGTGGGGGCAACCGAGAGCGCTCAAGGGGTCGGGACAAACCCAGTGGCATTGTTGGGCGTTGCCAGTGGTTTTCCTGTTGTTGGGTTGGGTTTCGATATTGACGGTACAACTAAAATTGGCGGGTACGCAGTAGGCACTGTGGGCGGCAGCTTCACCAGTGATAATGGTCCGGTTGATATTATCGGTCAGCGCTCGGCGACTACGCCAACAACTTGGGTTAGTCAAAATGTCAGTGCCAGTGCCGGCAGTTCTCTTTATACATCTTTCAGTAATCAGTTTAAGTACGTGTCGTGGGCCAGTACGGGCACGTTAATCCCGGTAGCATTCATGACACTTAGCGGAACGCTTCAGCTTCAAGCTTATTTGAACAGGACTACGGCATTCAATTTTAATCATCCTATCCATTTGAATGGGTTAAGTACGCTGGAAATTATCTATTTGTGAAGTATCGGTTGCTCAGTGTGTTTAAGTAATGCCTTGTTCCATGCGGGCGCTTTTACCATGCCTTTTTGATTGGTTTTTTATAGGTGCGTTGGTCATATAACGACTTTGTCGTAGGGGTGATTATTTATGAAGCTATTACAGTTGTTTGTAATCTTTTGCATTGCTTTATTAGCATCGCTCTCTGCCCATGCCACCGGTATGGTGCCTGAAACATCGGTTGTAATCGTCGAGCAAAGTGATGGTGAGGGGGCCATTAACCTGAAAAATACCGATGACGTCCCCATGTTGCTCTTAACGAATCTGCAAAATATACCCGATGATAGCCAAACGTTATTGGCTGTTACGCCTCCTGCTGCTCGTGTCGAGCCCGGCAAATCACAGCGTGTACGATTTATCGTGACCGCCCCGCAGCCGTTGAAAACAGAGCGTTTGAAACGGGTTGTATTTGAAGGCGTACCACCACAGGGCAAAGGCGCAAACGTAGTGCGCATGACCTTGCGCCAAAATTTGCCGGTGATTATTCGCCCTGCCGGCCTGGAAAAAGACCTGGCGCCCTGGAAACACCTGATCTGGACGCTGAACGGCAGCAACCTCACTGTCAACAACCCGTCTGCGTATGTGGTTCGGTTGGGACAAGGCGTAAGAACACTGCCGGGTAATGCCGATTGGGTTTTGCCAAACAGTTACATCCTTCCAGGGCAGACGCTGACCCTGCTGGCACAGCAGGGCAGGTCCGTGGGTGCTGTCCAGCAGGTAAGGATTTCCCCGGCAACAACCTGGGGTTATAGCGTTGATACTTATGATGCTGCATTGAGCAAGTAAAACGTGATTCTGATATTAAACACCTCACCTGAACTCTCTCAATGGTTAATCCGTTCATTGGGTTTGGTGGCCGCATTGACTGTTTTTACGACAGCCATGGCAACTGAAAGTGAGCAGGCTGAGGGCACTCTATTTGATGTGGAGGCGCTGAAGTCGAGGGGGGTTGATCCACGAGTGGGTGAATTGTTTCGAAATTCCCCGCGTTTTTTGCCCGGCGAATCCACTGTCGCGTTGACTGTCAACGGCTCTGCCCGGGGCAAGGTCAAGGCCCTTTTTGATCAAGACGCTCAGCTGTGCGTCGACAAGAGTTTTTTGAAGGCCGCCGGCCTGATAACGCCGTCAGGGTTTCCTGATAAGACGCCCTGTTTTGATTTGAAAACAGCATGGCCTCAGACCGAGTGGCATATAGATCCGGGTGAGAGCCGGGTCGATCTGGTCGTGCCCCCAGAGGCCGTTTCTGCACCGGGGGCTGCGGATCAAAATTGGAATCACGGCGGTTTCGCCGGGATGTTCAATTATGATGCCTCGTATCTGGACTCTGCCGGTGCGGGAGCAGGCGTCAACTTCCTGCAAGTGAACACCGAGGCCGGTTTCAACCTCAGCGACTGGATTGTGCGCAGCCGTCAGTCGTACTCGCGTCTGGATGGTAAGGGTACTCTGCAGTATCAGGCCGCTTACGCGCAGCGCACGTTTGCCGAGCGCAAAGAGGTGTTGCAGGCTGGTCAGATCAGTTTATCCAACTCGATGTTCGGTACGGGGCAGGTGATGGGCTTTCAAGTGTTTCCGGAGGCTGCCTTGCAGAATAACTGGGGGGGCGCAGGGCTGGTTGAAGGTTTTGCGGACAGCCAGTCGGTTGTTGAAGTTCGACAGTCCGGTGCGCTGGTCTACACCACGACTGTTCCGACAGGCCCTTTCAGGCTGCAGGGCTTTCCTTTGCTCAACACGCGTTCTGACCTGAGTGTGACTGTCATTGGCAGTAACGGGGACAGGCGCCAATTTATCGTACCGTCTTCGGCCTTGTTGTTGAGTGGTCCTGCCGTAGCCCCTGGTTTGTCGTATGGTGTGGGGAGGCTCGACCAGCAAGGCAGCAGTGAATCTCCGCTGATCGGCACTGTTGCCAATGGCTGGCTGCTGAACCCCATGACCACGCTGAATGCCGGATTGCTGGGCTCATCGCCTTATCGTGCACAAGCACTTGGGCTGAACAGTCAGCTGTTGAGCACGACCGCTCTATTCGCCCAAGTGACCCTGGCGCAAGATCAAAAGCACGGTGACAAAGGGATTTCTGGTCTTGTGGCGTTGAACCATAACCTGACCGAGCGTATCGGCCTGAGCCTGAATGCCTCACAGCAGACAAGTGGCTATCGTGAGCTGAGCGACGCTGTGCAGCGTGACGATGGTAACACCCTGAGCCGCAGTCAGCGTCAGATTGGTGCCGGTGTCAGTTGGTCCCAGGAAACGCTCGGCACTATGTCGCTGTCCGTGAGTCGCAGCACCGACTCCGATGGCGCCAGTACCCGCTATTTGCGCGGTGGCTGGAGCAAGGCTTTTGGCAGCGTCTTTGTGGGGGCCAGTCTGGAGTACGACACAGGCTACCAGAACAGTGACGTTGACAGTCAGTACAGCGGTTCGCAGAAGCGCTTCTATTTGACGGTGAGTATCCCGTTAGGCCAGGGGCGCAACCTGAACAGTTACCTTAATAACAGCAGCAGTGGCAGCCGTCTCGGCACCCGTTTCAGCGACCGCACCAACCGGGATTTTGGCTGGAGTCTGGCCAGCGAGCGCGATTTTGGCAGTCGGCGTACCACCGGTACGGGCAGTCTGGATCTTGTCACGCCAGTGAGCCAGCTCAGTGGCAGTATCAGCAGTGATAACAATCACTATACAACCTGGTCGGCGAATGCCAGTGGCGGGGGGGTTGTGCACGACAAGGGCATCACCTTTTCTCCCAACCGTATTGGTGACACCTTTGGCATTGCCAAAGTAGGGGAGGAGAGCGGTGTGCGGATGGACACGCCCGGTGGCCCTGCCTGGACCGATAGCCGCGGTTATGCAGTGCTGCCGAGCCTCACCGGCTACCGGCAATCGACCATTCAACTGGATACGCGCACCTTGGCTAAAAATGTTGATATCAGCAACGCCTGGCAGGATGCTGAGGCTGCGCGCGGCTCGGTGAATTACGTGAACTTTGATGTGGTACGGACTCGTCGGGCGCTGGTTGCGGTGACGGACATCAAGAACCAGCCGTTACCCTACGGTGCCAGCATTTTTGATGACGCCGATCACTTTGTCACCGTGGTCGGGGAACAAGGCAGCGTATTTATCCCGGACGTCACGGCCAGAGGCAGATTTGTTGTTCAGCAATCCGGCAGCACGCTCTGCTCGTTTACATTGGCATTGCCGCAGAAAGCCGATGTGAGCGGATTTTATGAAACGGCCAGTGCGGTGTGCCGTTAAAAAGGAGGGTGTCATGAACCGGTTTATAACGACAGGTCTGCTGTGGGGGGTATTGATTTATCCGGGCGTGGCGATGGCTGACTCCGAGATCCCCGGGGCTGGCATCCAGCCAGCTTTACCGGCGGATACTCGCTGCAGCCTGTCTGCCGGGGCACCGGTGATTGATTATGGCAGTCAGTCACGAGGGCAGCTCCAGGTTGGGGATAACCCCCAGGCCCTGTCGTTGGGCAAGCGCACACTGATGGTGAATATTGGCTGTCCTTTCCCCCAAAACATGCGTCTGGCATTGCGCGGGGCGCAAGGGGTAAATGGTGATTTGCTCCATGGCGATCGTGGCAGTGTCAACGTCCTGGTGCTGGATGCGCAAGTCGATGGTCAGGCGGTGTTGTTGTCAAGAACCACGCCAGACGGGGTACTGCAGGGGGGCGCAGAGACCGGCTTGCGATTGCAGCCTGGGAATAACTTCGCTGCCACGCAAAATGGGCATTTTGTTCAAGGTAAAAGTTTTACTGCGCGGATTGAAATTGAGCCCGTTTTTCCTGAAAGCGCTACACGTGTGTCTGCCCGACAAACGAGTGAATCACTCTTGATCCTGGAACTCGTGAAGTAAGCCCGCAACCGGCGAGCCTGCCAGGGGTGTTATTGATAAAACGTTCTGGCGTTATGCCACAGGGCTTTGTGTGCGCCGTCTTCGCCAAGGGCCTCTACCAGCAAGGCGATATCGTTGTCCTCAAAGGCACGTGGCGCCCGGGTTGATGGCAGGTCCGTAGCAAACATCAGGGCGTCGGGGTTGATGCTATGGATCTGTTGCAGTACTTGCGGCACGGCAAAATCAACCCGGCCAAAACCGCAGGCCTTGATCCGCACGCCGTGCTCCGCCAGGCGCAGCAGGCTGGGCAGGCCCTCATGGCTTATACCCAGGTGGTCGATGCTCAGCGCCGGCAGGCGTCGCAACCGGTCTTCCAGCCCTGACAGTTCCCGTGAGTCAACGTACAGCTCGGAATGCCAGCCCACTTGTTCATGCACGCGCATGGCCAATGATTCGAGCTGGTCAAGTTGTTCGGAGCCTCCGCGCTTGAGGTTGAAGCGCAGGGCGCGGATGCCCTGCCGGCGCAGGGTCTGCAGCTCGGCATCGGTGACACTGGCGGGCAACTGGGTCACGCCCACAAACCCCGGGCCTAAACGCTTGAGTGCAGCGATCAGGTAGCTCTGGTCGTAGCCCTGAAAGGAACCCGATACCACGGCACCGCCCACGATACCCAGGGGGGTGGCCCGGGCCAGGTAGTCATCGACACTGAAGAACTCGGGCACATAGCCATTGTTGGGAATCAGCGGGTAGGCGCTGTCAATGATATGGCAGTGGGCATCGAAGATCGGGCGCATGGTGGTGAGCTCCAGTGGAAGTGTATGACTGTGGGAGCGAGCCTGCTCGCGATGGTATCAGTGCGCTGGGCCAGACAGATCGCATCGCCTGCATCGCGAGCAGGCTCGCTCCCACAATGTGCCCTGCAAGACTCCCTTCCTCATGGAGGATTAATTCAGCTCGCTGATATAGGTACCGGTGCCCTTGAGGATGTTCTGCAGGGTCTCTTCGACTTCGCCAAGGTCTGCCGCAGGGGTGTTGTGGAGGATTTCCAGGTGGTCATCGCCCTTGAGAACGTCCGCATCACCCGCGCCGATTTCGATCAGCAGGCGGGTAGGGCTCAAGGTGACCTTGACGCCGTCCAGGGTCGAAGGCTCGTCTTCCAGGGTGATTTCCAGCTCGTCTTCGTCCGGGTAACGGGTCATCAGAAACATTTCGCCGCTGTCGGTGTGGCAGCACAGCATGGCCATATTGTCTTCTTCGTCGTCGCACGGGTTGGCGAGCAGGTGGTCGGTGGTCATTTGCATGGGTAATTCCTGGCGCTCTGGGCGCGGGTAGGTCGATCAGAGGCCAATTTTGCCAGCCTGAACCGATTTGTGCAGGTTTGAATGGAACAACTGGGCAAATGGTCAGTCATTTCTGTTGCTCGCTACGGAAACTACGGTGCTTTTATGAAGGTTTTTCGCTTGCCGATGCTAGGGTTGTTCTATGTCCGCCCTGGCGGTTGCGTCCCGATGACCGAATATGTCGCCGCACCGTAAGCAGGCCGTACAGCGCAATCGTTAAGCTGCGCGGTGATTGTTATCTCTAAAGACACAGCCTGTTCAACCGGCAGTCGTTTTTGTAGATCACCATCCTTGCAGGTGAATGTGACCCGTGGGTCACGGCCAGCTTCACCTCCTCACGCGGGAACAACACGCGACGCTTCTCTCAATAACAAGCCCAAGCGGAGTACCACAGATGGCGTTCTTCACCGCAGCCAGCAAAGCCGACTTCCAGCATCAACTGCAAGCGGCACTGGCGCAGCACATCAGTGAACAGGCACTGCCACAAGTGGCGCTGTTCGCTGAGCAATTCTTCGGCATCATTTCTCTGGATGAACTTACCCAGCGGCGCATGTCCGACCTCGCCGGCTGCACGCTGTCGGCGTGGCGCCTGCTGGAGCGTTTCGACCCGGCCCAGCCGCAAGTGCGGGTATTCAACCCCGACTACGAGCGCCACGGCTGGCAGTCCACCCACACGGCAGTTGAAGTCCTGCACCACGACCTGCCGTTTCTGGTGGACTCGGTGCGTACCGAGCTGAACCGTCGCGGTTACAGCATTCATACCCTGCAAACCACGGTGTTGAGCGTGCGTCGCGGCGCCAAAGGCGAGTTGCTGGAAATTCTGCCCAAGGGCACCACGGGGGAAGGCGTCTCGCAAGAGTCGCTGATGTACCTGGAAATCGATCGCTGCGCACACGCTGCCGAATTGAATGTGCTGAGCAAGGAACTGGAGCAGGTTCTGGGTGAAGTACGGGTTGCCGTGGCTGACTTCGAGCCGATGAAGGCCAAGGTGCAGGAGCTGCTGGCCAGTGTCGACAACTGCCAGTACGCCGTCGATGCCGATGAGAAAGCCGAAGTCAAAAGCTTCCTGGAATGGCTGGTGGGCAACCACTTCACCTTCCTGGGCTATGAAGAATTTGTGGTGCGTGACGATGCCGATGGCGGTCATATCGAATATGACCCCGACTCGTTCCTGGGCCTGACCAAGCTGTTGCGCGCCGGGCTCACCGCCGAAGACCTGCGTATCGAAGACTACGCCGTCAGCTACCTGCGCGAGCCGACCCTGCTGTCGTTCGCCAAGGCCGCGCACCCGAGCCGCGTGCATCGCCCGGCGTACCCGGACTATGTGTCGATTCGCCAGATCGATGCCAGCGGCAAGGTCATCAAGGAGTGCCGCTTTATGGGCCTGTACACCTCTTCGGTGTACGGCGAGAGCGTGCGGGTGATCCCTTATATTCGTCGCAAGGTGGCAGAAATCGAGCGCCGCTCGGGCTTCCAGGCCAAGGCTCACCTGGGCAAGGAACTGGCCCAGGTGGTGGAAGTCCTGCCCCGTGACGACCTGTTCCAGACTCCGGTGGACGAACTGTTCAACACCGTGATGTCGATCGTGCAGATCCAGGAGCGCAACAAGATTCGCGTGTTCCTGCGCAAGGACCCGTACGGCCGCTTCTGCTATTGCCTGGCCTACGTACCGCGGGATATCTACTCCACCGAAGTGCGGCAGAAAATCCAGCAGGTGCTGATGGAGCGTCTGCAGGCGTCGGATTGCGAGTTCTGGACCTTCTTCTCGGAGTCGGTGCTGGCCCGCGTGCAGCTGATTCTGCGGGTTGACCCGAAAAACCGCATCGATATCGACCCGCTGTTGCTGGAAAAAGAAGTGGTCCAGGCCTGCCGCAGCTGGCAGGACGATTACGCCAGCCTGGTGGTCGAAAGCTTTGGCGAGGCCAATGGCACCAAAGTGCTGGCCGATTTCCCCAAAGGTTTCCCGGCAGGCTATCGCGAGCGCTTTGCTGCACATTCGGCCGTGGTCGACATGCAGCACCTGATGAACCTCAGCGAAAAGAACCCGCTGGTGATGAGTTTCTATCAGCCGCTGGGGCAAAGTGCCGGTCAGGAGCTGCATTGCAAGCTGTATCACGCCGATACACCGCTGGCCCTGTCCGATGTCCTGCCGATTCTGGAGAACCTCGGCCTGCGCGTGCTGGGCGAGTTCCCGTACCGTTTGCGGCATGCCAATGGCCGTGAGTTCTGGATCCATGACTTCGCCTTTACCGCTGGCGAAGGCTTGAACCTGGATATCCAGCAACTCAACGACACGCTGCAGGATGCGTTCGTGCATATCGTACGCGGCGATGCCGAGAACGATGCGTTCAACCGCCTGGTACTGACTGCCGGCCTGCCATGGCGCGACGTGGCGCTGCTGCGTGCGTACGCGCGTTACCTGAAGCAGATTCGCCTGGGTTTTGACCTGGGGTATATCGCCAGCACCCTGAACAACCACACCGACATCGCCCGCGAGTTGACCCGGCTGTTCAAGACCCGCTTCTACCTGGCGCGCAAGCTGACGGCCGAAGACCTCGAAGACAAGCAGCTGCGTCTGGAACAGGCGATCCTGACAGCCCTGGACGATGTGCAGGTGCTCAACGAAGACCGCATCCTGCGTCGTTACCTGGACTTGATCAAAGCCACGTTGCGCACCAACTTCTACCAGCCGGATGGCAACGGTCACAACCGTTCCTACTTCAGCTTCAAGTTCAACCCGCACCTGATCCCCGAGCTGCCAAGGCCGGTGCCGAAGTTTGAAATCTTCGTCTACTCGCCGCGGGTTGAAGGCGTGCACTTGCGCTTCGGCAACGTGGCCCGTGGCGGCTTGCGCTGGTCGGACCGTGAAGAAGACTTCCGCACCGAAGTGCTGGGCCTGGTAAAAGCCCAGCAAGTGAAAAACTCGGTCATTGTGCCGGTGGGTGCCAAAGGCGGCTTCGTGCCGCGCCGCCTGCCGCTGGGCGGCGGCCGTGATGAAATCCAGGCCGAGGCGATTGCCTGCTACCGGATCTTTATTTCCGGCCTGCTGGACATCACCGACAACTTGAAAGACGGCGCATTGGTACCGCCGTTGAACGTGGTCCGTCACGATGATGATGACCCGTACCTGGTGGTGGCTGCCGACAAGGGCACCGCGACCTTCTCCGATATCGCCAACGGCATTGCCATCGATTACGGCTTCTGGCTGGGCGATGCGTTCGCTTCGGGCGGTTCGGCCGGTTATGACCATAAAAAGATGGGCATTACCGCCAAAGGTGCCTGGGTTGGCGTGCAGCGTCACTTTAAAGAGCGCGGGATCAACGTTCAGAAAGACAGCATCAGCGTGGTCGGTATCGGCGATATGGCCGGTGACGTGTTCGGCAACGGCCTGCTGATGTCCGATCAGTTGCAACTGGTCGCAGCGTTCAACCACCTGCATATCTTTATCGACCCGAACCCGGAGCCTGCCAGCAGCTTCGCCGAGCGTCGGCGCCTGTTCGATCTGCCGCGTTCGGCGTGGTCGGACTACGACACCGGCATCATGTCGGCGGGCGGCGGGATCTTCTCGCGCAGCGCGAAAAGCATCGCCATCTCCGCGCAGATGAAAGAGCGCTTCGCGATTACCGCTGACAGGCTGACCCCCACCGAACTGCTCAATGCCTTGCTCAAGGCCCCGGTGGATCTGCTGTGGAACGGCGGTATCGGCACCTACGTCAAGGCCAGTAGCGAAAGCCATGCCGATGTCGGCGACAAGGCCAATGATGCATTACGGGTCAACGGCAATGAGCTGCGCTGCAAGGTGGTAGGCGAGGGCGGCAACCTGGGCATGACCCAGCTGGGCCGTGTCGAGTTCAACCTCAATGGCGGCGGCTCCAACACCGACTTTATCGATAATGCCGGCGGTGTGGACTGCTCTGACCACGAAGTGAATATCAAGATCCTGCTCAATGAAGTGGTGCAGGCCGGCGATATGACCGAGAAGCAGCGTAACCAGCTGCTGGGCAGCATGACCGATGAGGTGGGCGGCCTGGTCCTGGGCAACAACTACAAGCAGACCCAGGCCATTTCGCTGGCCGCGCGCAAGGCCTATGAGCGGATTGCCGAATACAAGCGCCTGATGAACGATCTGGAAGCCCGTGGCAAGCTGGACCGTGCCATCGAATTCCTGCCGTCAGAAGAGCAGCTCAACGAGCGCGTAGCGGCGGGCCACGGTCTGACCCGTGCCGAGCTGTCGGTGCTGATCTCGTACAGCAAGATCGACCTTAAAGAGGCGCTGCTCAACTCCCGGGTGCCGGATGACGACTACCTGACCCGGGACATGGAAACCGCGTTCCCGCCGATGCTGGTGAGCAAATTTGCCGAAGCCATGCGTCGCCACCGCCTGAAGCGTGAAATCGTCAGCACCCAGATTGCCAACGATCTGGTCAACCATATGGGCATCACCTTTGTCGAGCGCCTGAAAGAGTCGACGGGGATGAGTGCTGCCAACGTGGCCGGCGCCTACGTCATCGTGCGTGATATTTTCCACCTGCCACACTGGTTCCGGCAGATCGAGGCGCTGGACTATCAGGTACCGGCTGAAATCCAGCTGGCGCTGATGGATGAGTTGATGCGTCTGGGGCGCCGCGCTACACGCTGGTTCCTGCGCAGCCGTCGTAACGAGCTGGATGCTGCACGGGATGTGGCGCATTTCGGCCCGCATCTGGCGGCATTGGGCCTCAAGCTCGACGAACTGCTGGAAGGGCCGACCCGCGAAGGCTGGCAGACCCGCTATCAGGCCTACGTCGAGGCGGGCGTGCCGGAGTTGCTGGCGCGCATGGTAGCGGGTACCACGCACCTGTATACCCTGTTGCCGATTATCGAGGCTTCGGATGTCACCGGGCAAAATGCTGCGGATGTGGCCAAGACGTACTTCGCCGTGGGCAGTGCGCTGGACCTGACCTGGTACTTGCAGCAGATCAGCAACCTGCCGGTGGAGAACAACTGGCAGGCCCTGGCCCGCGAGGCGTTCCGCGACGATATCGACTGGCAGCAGCGGGCAATTACCATTTCGGTGTTGCAGATGACCGAGGCCGGGGAAAGTATCGAGGCACGGCTGGCGCTGTGGCTTGAACAGAACCACTCGATGGTTGAGCGCTGGCGCTCGATGCTGGTGGATCTGCGTGCCGCCACCGGCAGCGACTATGCCATGTACGCGGTGGCCAACCGCGAGCTGCTGGACCTGGCGTTGAGCGGTCAATCAGGGCTCTGACAGCCTGAGTTGCAAAACAAAGCCCCGGCTCATGTGCAATGAGTCGGGGCTTTTTTGTTTCTGGGGGTTACCGGAAATCAGATGCCGATATTGCCCAAGGTTTGCACGATGCTGCGCAGGGTAACGGCGAGAGTGGGATGATCGACCTCAAAGCGCTCTACAGCGAGGTTGACGCTGTCGGCAAGGCTGGAATCGTTGGTCGCTTTTTCGATGTCGATCTGAGCCTGGATTTGTGTGGCGAGCTGGTTCAAGTGTTCACGCTCTTCCTGGGTGAGCGGCGGGTTCTGTTCCAGTTGCTCGCGCAAGGTATTGAGTTGTTCTTGCAGATCGCGGGCAGGCATAGCATTCATCCTTTATTGATAGGCTCTGGTGTAGACCTTCGAAGTGAGCAAAAGGTCTGTCTCTAGATTAATCCACTCGCGGGCGAAGTGCATGATCTCTATCAAAATCCCCGATGCGTGTTTTTGTCGTTCAGGCGGGTGGTTTTAAAAGAATCGGCAGCGGGGGGAACGTCTATCTTTTATACAAGTCTGTTTAGGCGATTGCTTGGGGGCTGCCTAAAAGCCATTTGCCGTTATACTGATGTTCAGACTCAGGGCATAGCGCCCAAGTGTTGAGTAACTTCAGGGAGTTTTGCTATGCGCTGGACTGTTCGTCTCGCCCCATTGTTTGTCTGTGCCGGTGTGGCCATGATGCCGTTTGCTGCCAATGCCGCCACCGAGGATGACCCGTGGGAAGGGTTTAACCGCGTTGTGTTCAAGTTTAACGACACCCTCGACACCTATGCCCTGAAGCCGATTGCCCAGGGCTACCAGTTCATCACTCCGCAGTTTCTGGAGGATGGCATCCACAATATGTACCGCAACGTCGGTGACGTGCGCAACCTGGCCAACAACGTGCTGCAGGTAAAACCCCACGCTGCGGGCGTGGATACCGCCCGTTTGCTGATGAACACCATTATCGGTGTCGGCGGCTTCTTTGATGTGGGCACCAAGATGGGCCTGCAGCGCAACGACGAAGACTTTGGCCAGACCCTTGGCTACTGGGGGCTGAGCAGCGGCCCTTACCTTGTATTGCCGCTGCTGGGCCCAAGTACGGTGCGAGATGCCCTGGGCATCTACCCGGACTCCTATGCCGAACCTTACCGCTACATGCATGACGTTTCAGCACGTAACACCGTTGCCGGGATGAAAATCATCGATGCCCGCGCCAATCTGCTGTCGGCCGAAAAATTGATCACGGGGGATAAATACATCTTTATCCGCAATGCGTATCTGCAAAGCCGTGAATTCAAGGTCAAGGACGGGCAGGTTGTCGACGACTTCTGAGTCGTTTGACCGATGCGCAAAAAACGGCCCTTGTGGCCGTTTTTTGTATGGGTGCAGATGAGAATCAATCGGCTTTGCGGCCTTTGTTACCAAGGTTTTAGTTGCCGTAAACGTGGTTCTTATAACCCGCAGTAATTTAACGTGACGAACACCTCAAGCCGCTATCGGCCTGAGCTTGAAACACCCCGCGGATGGGAGTACCGTCTGCGCCTTACACGGGCACCTTTGTAGGATCGAGCAATACAGTCGATTTGAATCAGGGATGTTCACAAGCCATTTCAGTTGTTGAGCCCGACGTTTACGAGCTTCAACGACAACCTAATTCTGGCGCCATTTGCCCACATGCAAAAAACCAGTGCCACGCTGCTGATCATTGATGACGACCAGGTAGTACGCGCAAGTCTGGCGGCCTACCTGGAAGACAGCGGCTTCAGCGTCCTTCAGGCCAATAATGGCTTGCAAGGCCTTCAGATGTTCGAGCAAGAGCAGCCAGATCTGATCATCTGTGACCTGCGCATGCCGCAAATGAGTGGCCTGGAGGTGATTCGCCAGGTTGCCCAGCGGTCGGCGCAAACGCCGGTGATCGTCATCTCGGGCGCAGGCGTGATGAGCGATGTGGTCGAGGCTTTGCGCCTTGGCGCTGCCGACTACCTGATCAAGCCGCTGGAAGACCTTGCCGTGCTGGAGCATTCGGTTCACCGAGCTCTGGATCGTGCGCGGTTGCAGCTTGAGAACCAGCGCTACCGTGAGAAGCTGGAGTCGGCCAACCGGGAACTGGAAGCCAGCCTGCATTTGCTGCAGGAAGACCAGAACGCCGGCCGGCAGGTGCAGATGAACATGCTGCCGGTCAGCCCCTGGACCACTGATGAGTTCAGTTTTGCCCACAAGATCATCCCGTCACTGTATCTGTCCGGGGATTTTGTCGACTACTTCCGGGTTGACGAGCGTCGGGTCGCTTTCTATCTGGCGGATGTTTCCGGGCACGGCGCCTCTTCGGCCTTTGTCACGGTGCTGCTCAAGTTCATGACCACGCGCCTGCTGTTCGAGTCCAAGCGCAATGGCACCTTGCCGGAGTTCAAGCCCTCCGAAGTGCTTGGGCATATCAACCGTGGTCTGATCAACTGCAAGCTGGGCAAGCACGTGACCATGGTGGGCGGTGTGATCAATGAAGAAAGCGGCGAGCTGACCTATAGCATTGGCGGGCACTTGCCGCTGCCGGTGCTCTACACTCCAGACAGTGTCCGTTATCTGGAAGGGCGGGGTTTGCCCGTTGGCCTGTTCAACGAAGCCACCTATGAAGACCAGGTTATGAAATTGCCTGAAGCTTTCAGCCTGACTCTGATGTCTGACGGTATCCTGGATCTTTTGACCGAGCCGACGCTCAAAGAGAAAGAAGCTGCTTTGCCGCAACGGGTGAAAGCAGCAGGCGGCAGCCTGGATGGTCTGCGCAAAGTGTTTGGATTAGCTACGCTAGGGGAGATGCCGGATGATATCGCCTTGTTGGTGTTGAGCAGGAATCTTAAATGAGTACCGGTAGAATTCAGTTCGCCGAACAGGACGGCACTTTTGTCCTGAAGTTTGTGGGTGAAGTGCGTCTGACGTTGTGTTCGGCACTGGATGCGACGATCGAGAGGATTTTCACGGCGTTGAATTTCAATGCCATCGTGATTGACCTCACCGAAACCCGCAGTATCGACAGCACCACCTTGGGTTTGCTGGCGAAACTGTCGATATTGTCGCGCCAAAAAACAGGCCTGTTGCCGACTGTTGTCACCACCCACGAAGACATCACCCGGCTGCTGGAGTCGATGGGCTTCGATCAGGTGTTCAACATCATCGGCAAGCCGATCCCTTGCCCGGATTGCCTGACCGACCTGCCTTCGCAGGATCAGACAGAAGAAGTTGTGCGGGTAAAAGTGCTGGAAGCGCACAAGATTCTGATGGGGCTCAACGACTCCAACCGTGAAGCTTTCCATGATCTGGTGAATGCACTCGAGCGGAATTGATTTCCGGTCGCCTCATCCCGCAGGTTGTCAAAGATCAAAAGCCCCTCACCACGCCTCTCCCTCCGGGAGAGGCGTGGTGAGGGGCTTTTAGCTTTTTATGTTACAACCAACCATGGTATTTCCCGGCGCTGATAACGGTGCGCGCGGAAGATCGCGTTGTTTTCACCCGGCAGATAGGCTCTGGAGGCTGCATCCGGGTACGGGGCAAAGAAGGGATTGATATATTCCCAGACCACTTCTCCCGTCGGCGTGATTTCAAACAGTCGACCAAAATTGGCCTCGGTCACCAGCGTATTGCCGTTGTGCAGGCGTTGCGCGCCGCCCATGAACGGGGTGAAAAAGGCATAGCCCGGGGTATCGGCGTACTGCCACACGATCTGTTGGCTCAGTGGCTCTATTTCCAGTATTCGTGAGTGCGGCATGCTGGTATGTGGCCGAAAGATGCCGTTGTCGAATACCAGCACGTTGCCGTTTTCCAGCTCGCTCGGGCAGTGCTGTTGCGCAACCAGATCATGGCCCAGGCGCCACAGCACCTTACTGCTGCTGCGCGAAATGGCAATCACCGCAGAGACGCTGCGCAGGCTGAGAATGATCTTGCCATCGCGGCCCGGCGAGACGGCGTTGGTCATCGGCCAGTGGTAGCGTTCAAACGCATCATGCAGCGGATAGTCTTCAGGGCGCAGGTGCTCCCAGCTGCGCCACTCCCACACAACATGGCCCTGGCGGTCGACTTCTTTGACCACATCGGCATAGATCACCCCGCCGGGTGCTTCGCTGCCAGGAATGCCGCCCACCACGCGGCTGGCCAGCTGCGGGCTCAGCGGTTCAACGGTGGTGTAGAGCAGATGACCGTTGTCCAGCCATTGGGCATCGTGATGGTGCATCAGGTCAGTGTGTTCCCACACCACTTCTCCCTCGGCAGTGACTTCGCTGAAGGCGCCGCCGTGCCAGACTGACCAGCCCGTAAACAACTCTGGCGAGTCGGGGTGGTTGCCGTTGTATCCCAGGTTGCCGTTGCGCAGTATTACGGCGTCGCGGCCGGGGCGCCAGGGCAGCTTCCAGCGGTGTACGATTTCGCCTTCCAGATCGATCAGGAACACATTGCCATCTGCCGTTTGCGGGGCGAACAGTGTGTAGCCACCGGCGCTACGGGCGTGGTCGACGCCGACCAGACCGGTCTTGTGGCGCTTCAGGGTGGTGTTGTGCAGTTTTGACATGGTGCCACTCCCACTAGGTTCCACTGGTATTGTGCGCGGCAGGGGAGCATTGTCGGTCTCCCCTGTGTGCGTGGAATCGAGTATGTCGAGGCAAACCGTGGCGCTCCATGCCAAACACCCCTCTTTTGCTGCCATGCCGGACGCCACGCCGCGTACGGTGGTGGTGCTGGCATTCGATGAGCTGTTGTTGCTCAACGCCGCGGGGCCACTTGAGGTCTTCGCCGCGATACCGCGGCTGTTGGGCGGCACTTTTGCCAGCGATCCACCTTATCGGCTGTTGCTCGTATCGCCCATGGGAGGCCAGATAACCTCGGTTTCCGGGATCAGCGTCAATACACTGTCCCTGGAACAGATCGACCAGCAAGCGGACGTTATCGATACCCTGATCGTGGCAGGGGGGCCGGGTGTGGCAGCACTTGAAGCCAGCGTACCTGTGTGCAGCTGGTTGCGCCGCCGCGCCACGGCCGTACGCAGGCTGTGTTCCATAGGTACTGGCACATTCGCCTTGGCCGCTGCCGGTCTGCTTGAGGGGCGCAAGGTGGTGACCCACTGGAAGTTTGCCGAAGAACTGCAAGCCCGCTACCCGACGCTCCAGTGCCAGACTGAAGGGTTGTACCTGCATGACGCGAACCTGTGGACGTGCGCGGGAGCTGCTGCCGGTATCGACCTGGCGCTGGGGTTGGTGGAGCAGGATCTTGGCCCCCATGCGGCATTGGAGCTGGCGCGCTATTTCACCGTTTTCGTATGGCGCTCGGCGGCTCAACCCCAGCTCAGCGCTTCGCTCAATGCCCAGTCCCTGGCCTTGCGTACCGCCCCTGACGTGCGCCTGGTGCGTCTGCATGCCTGGATTGCAGCCAACCTGCAAAGCGACCTGCGTGTGGAAATACTGGCGGAGCAATTTGGCATGAGTGCGCGCCACTTTGCCCGTGCCTACGTGGCCACTACTGGCCATACACCTGCACATGCGGTAGAGCTCTTACGTATTGAAGCTGCCTGCCAGTTGCTGAAAACCACCAGCGAGCCGATCAAGCGGATAGCCGAAACCGCAGGTTTTGGTCGGGAAGAGCGTATGCGGCGAGGGTTTCACAAGCACTTGGGCATCGGCCCGCAGCATTACCGCAACCAGAGTCGATGCGCTGCACCGCAAGGCTGATCTGACGGCTTATCGCATGCCGGGTCTGATCGCTGGCCAAGGATATCGGTGCAGGACTAATTGCCAGGCTCAACGCTCTTGTGATGCTCCAGCACCCTGTTGATCAAGGCCCGGGTCACCTTGGGCAGTGCCTGCAGGTCGCGCACCAGAATGCTGCGTTCGCGCACCCGCCAGGGCTCGTCCAGTTCGATCACCGACAGGCCCATGGTCTGCTGGTGACGACGGGCCGAAGACTCCGGCAGGATGGCGATACCCACCCCGGCTTCGACCATCCGGCACATCGCTTCGAAGCTGTAGACCTTGATGCGCATGTTCAGGGTATTGCCGTGCAGGGCGACCTGTTCATTTAAAAATCGCAGCAGGGTAGTGCCTTCGTGCAGGCCGATATGCGGATAGGCCAGGGTTTCGGCCAGCTTGATCGACCTGGAGCGGGCCAGGGGGTGATCCAGTGAGGTGACCAGGATCAATTGGTCGGTGCTGAAGTGGATGACCTGCAGGCTGTCAGCCTCGACCGGACCGGCGATGATGCCCATATCGGTTGAGCCATCCATGACCCCGCGGACGATATCGCGGCTCAGGCGCTCTTGCAGGTCCACTGTCACACCTGGGCGTTCGGCAAGAAAACCGGCCAGGATACCGGGCAAGAATTCCGTGGCTGCCGTGGTGTTGGCAAAGATCCTGATATGCCCCGACGCGTCGGTGTCGTACTCGGTGAACTCGCTTTTCATATAGTCCACCTGGCGCATGATCATCCGCGCATGGTGCAAGAACAGTTCACCGGCGGGGGTCAGTTCAACCCCGCGGCTGTCGCGGTACAACAGGCGGCTGGCCAGGTTCTCTTCCAGGCTCTTGATCCGTGCACTGGCGGCTGGCGGCGAGATAAACGCCTTGCGCGCACCCTGGGTGAGGCTGGGGGATTCGGCGATATGAATAAACAGGCGCAGGTCGACAAGATCAAAATGCATGGCTGATTTCCGTTGGGCTTGAGCGTTAAGTAAAACCGAACGCCCCCTTACCGAAACGCAGATTCACAGATCGCCCGGCTTTTGGCAATCATGGCCAAAATAACAAGCCACGGGGCAATCACCGATGAGCGATAACGCACTGGCCGACTGGATCGGTCGTACTGAAGAAATCCATGACGTTCTTAGCCTGAACCTGGTCACCCGTATCGCCGCGACCTTCGGTGAGAAGGTGCCGCAGGCCGGGGAGCCTCTGCCGGCGTTGTGGCAGTGGTGTTTCTTTCAGCCCACGGTAGAGGAACAGGGGCTGGGTGATGATGGTCACCCGGCCCGGGGCGGCTTTTTGCCTCCGGCCCACAACCGCAACCGCATGTGGGCGGGCGGGCGTGTCGAGTTCTTTACTCCGCTCAGGGTGGATGCCAGGGCGACGCGTTTTTCCACCATTCTCGATGTTCGGGAAAAACTCGGTAAAACCGGCTCGCTGCTGTTTGTCACTGTCCAGCATGACTATCTGCAGGACGGCCAACTGGCCATTCGCGAAGAACAGGACATTGTCTACCGCGAACCAACCCCGCCCAAGCTGGCAGAGGGCGAGCCCTTGCCTGCGGGCATCTGGCAGGAGTCGATCACGCCGAGCCCCACCTTGCTGTTCCGCTACTCGGCGGTCACCTTCAATGGCCATCGCATCCATTACGACTGGCCTTATGCGACCGCAACGGAAGGCTACCCGGGGCTGGTGGTACACGGGCCGCTGATGGCCACCCTCAGTCTGCGCGCTTTTTGCCGCGCCAATCCCCAGGCCCAAGTGCGGCGCTTTGCCTATCGCGGCGTGCGGCCGTTGATTGCGCCTCAGCCCTTTGTGCTGCGGGGGCGGGTCGTGGCGGCGGGCAAAGCCGAGTTGTGGGTGGGCAACGCAGAGGGTATCGCCCAGCAGGGCGAAGTGAGCTTCGACTAATAACGACAACAAGGAGCGCTAATGAATCCGTATCTGAACGAAGACTATAACGCCATTCGCGAGGGTGTCCGCGCCCTGTGTGCGGAGTTTCCAGCCGAGTACTGGCGCAAGATTGACGAAGACAAGGGCTTTCCTGAAGCCTTTGTCGCCGCCATGACCGAAGCCGGCTGGTTGTCGGCGATGATCCCCGAGCACTACGGCGGTTCGGGCCTGGGGCTGGCTGAGGCCTCGGTGATTCTTGAGGAAGTGAACCACTGTGGCGGCAACTCCGGCACCGTGCATGGCCAGATGTACAATATGTTTACCTTGCTGCGTCACGGCAGCGAGGCGCAAAAAAGTTATTACCTGCCCCGGCTGGCCAGTGGCGAGCTGCGTTTGCAGTCGATGGCAGTGACCGAGCCAACCACGGGCACCGACACCACGAAGATCAAGACCACTGCTGTGCGCCAGGGCGACACGTATGTGATCAATGGCCAGAAGGTGTGGATTTCGCGGGTTCAGCATTCCGACCTGATGATCCTGCTGGCCCGCACCACGCCGTTGGCCGACGTGCAGAAAAAAGCCGACGGCATGTCGATCTTTCTGGTCGATCTGCGCGAAGCCATCGGCAACGGCCTGACCGTGCAGCCGATTGCCAATATGGTCAATCACGAAACCAACGAGCTGTTTTTCGACAACCTGGTAATCCCCGCCAGCAGCCTGATCGGCGAAGAGGGCAAGGGCTTTCGTTATATCCTCGACGGGCTCAATGCCGAGCGCACGCTGATCGCCGCTGAATGCATCGGTGATGGCCGCTGGTTCAATGAAAAGTCTGCACAGTACGCCCGTGATCGTGTGGTATTCGGTCGTCCGATCGGGCAGAACCAGGGCGTACAGTTCCCGATTGCCGAAGCCCATATCGAGCTGGAAGCCGCTGACCTGATGCGCTGGCGCGCCTGCGAAGAATACGACAGTGGGGGTAAAGCCGGGGCGGCGGCCAATATGGCCAAGTACCTGGCAGCCAAGGCCAGCTGGGAAGCGGCCAATGCCTGCCTGCAAACCCACGGCGGTTTCGGTTTTGCCAATGAGTATGACGTCGAGCGCAAGTTTCGCGAGACCCGTCTGTACCAGGTGGCGCCCATCTCCACCAACCTGATCCTGTCCTATGTGGCCGAGCATCTGCTCGAGTTGCCGCGTTCCTTTTAATTAACGGAGACAGAACATGCAGATCAGTCATCTGGACCATCTGGTCCTGACAGTACGGGATATCCCCACAAGTCTGGATTTTTACAGCCGGGTGCTGGGCATGCAGCCCGTGGTGTTCGGTCAGGGCCGCCATGCCCTTGGGTTCGGCCAGCAAAAGATCAACCTGCACCAGGCCGGTGCCGAGTTCGAGCCCAAGGCCAGCCAGCCACTGCCGGGTTCGGCAGACCTGTGTTTTATCGTCGCGACCCCATTGGATGCTGTGATCGAGCAGCTGCACGGCCTGGGTGTTGCCATCCTCGAGGGGCCGGTCATGCGCACCGGTGCCCAGGGGCCGATTCGCTCGATTTACCTGCGTGACCCGGATCTGAACCTGATCGAGTTGTCCAATCGAGTGGAGAGCGCGGCATGAGTCAGCACACGCAAGCGCTCACCCG
This sequence comes from Pseudomonas sp. TWR1-1-3, assembly GCF_049896805.1. NCBI lineage: Bacteria > Pseudomonadati > Pseudomonadota > Gammaproteobacteria > Pseudomonadales > Pseudomonadaceae > Pseudomonas > Pseudomonas sp. TWR1-1-3. The sequence continues at coordinate 554,616 of NZ_JAFCUZ010000001.1, forward strand.
TTTTTTGGCCAGCCTGGATTACCAGCAATTACCCGAAGCCGTTATCAGCCGTACTGAAGAGCTGTTTCTCGACTGGCTGGGATCGGCCCTGGCCAGTCAGGGCGCGCACCCGATCCCGTTGTTTGAACGCTACGTGGCGAAGATGGGCCCGGGCACCGGGCCTGCCGGTATTCTGGTCAATGGCCAGACCACCTCGGCGTATTTTGCCGCGCTGGTCAATGGCGCCAGCTCCCATTTGGTGGAGCAGGACGACCTGCATAACAGCTCCGTGCTGCACCCGGCGACCGTGGTGTTTCCTGCGGTGCTGGCGGCGGCACAGGACCTGGGAAAATCGGGTCGCGATCTGATTGTCGCCGCCGTCGCCGGTTATGAAGCGGGCATTCGCATCGGTGAGTTTCTTGGTCGTTCGCATTACCGCATCTTTCACACCACGGCTACAGTCGGCACCCTGGCGGCAGCGGTGGGGGTCGGCAAGCTGATGGGGTTCAACCCGCAGCAGTTCACCCACCTGCTGGGCACTGCCGGGACCCAGGCCGCGGGCCTGTGGGAGTTTCTGCGCGATGCCGCGGACTCCAAGCAGCTGCATACCGCCAAGGCCGCCGCTGATGGTTTGCTGGCTGCTTACCTGACGGGCGAGGGTCTGAGCGGTGCGCAAAATATTCTTGAGGGTGAGCAGGGCATGGCTGCCGGCATGTCCAGCGACGCCAACCCGGCGTGCCTGTCCGATCGCCTGGGCAGCCGCTGGGCGCTGACGGAGACTTCGTTCAAGTTTCACGCCTCGTGCCGCCACACCCACCCGGCGGCCGATGCGCTGCTGGCGTTGATGCAGCGGGAGGGGCTTGGAGCAGAGGACATCGCCAGTGTCACCACCCGCGTCCATCAAGCCGCCATCGATGTATTGGGCCGCGTAGAGGTGCCGCAGAGCGTGCACCAGGCCAAGTTTTCCATGGGCACGGTGCTGGGCCTGATTGCCGTCTATGGCAAGGCCGGCTTGCCCGAGTTTCATCAGCATGCGCTGAGCGATGCGCGCGTTGGCGCGTTTCGCGACAAGGTGCGTATGGTCCTCGATAACGACGTTGACGATGCGTATCCACAACGCTGGCTGGGCCGGGTGCTGGTGACCACGGTGCAGGGGCGCAGCCTGCAGGGCAGCATCGATGAGCCCAGGGGCGACCCGGGCAATACGTTGAGCCGCGCCGAACTGGAAGACAAGTTTCGCCGCCTGCTGGCCTTCTCGGGAGCGCGTAGCGACGAACAGGCCAGCGGGCTGCTCGAGCAGGTCTGGCACCTGCGCCATCTTGACGACTTGAGTGTACTGACCTGCATCGGGAGACCATCATGACCGCCACCGCGCACAAACCCCGGCCGCTGGACGGTATTACCGTGATCAGCCTGGAGCATGCTATCGCCGCGCCGTTTTGCACCCGCCAGCTGGCTGACCTCGGTGCACGGGTGATCAAGATCGAGCGCCCCGGCTCCGGCGACTTTGCCCGCGACTATGACGGGCGGGTCAACGGTCTGGCCTCGCACTTTGTCTGGACCAACCGCTCCAAGGAAAGCCTGACCCTCAACGTCAAGCAGCAGCAAGCTGCCGACGTGCTCGACAAGCTGCTGGCCACGGCCGATGTGCTGGTACAGAACCTGGCGCCGGGGGCGGCAGAACGTATGGGGTTGTCGTTTGCAACCCTGCATGAGCGTTTCCCGCGGTTGATCGTCTGCGATATTTCCGGTTACGGCGAAGGCGGACCCTACGAGCAGAAAAAGGCTTACGACCTGCTGATCCAGAGTGAAGGCGGGTTTTTGTCGGTGACCGGCGGGCCGGATGAACATGACATGGCCAAGGCCGGTTGCTCGATTGCCGATATCGCTGCAGGCATGTATGCCTACACCGGAGTGCTTTCGGCGCTGCTGCTGCGGGACAAGACCGGGGAGGGCAGCCGCATCGATGTGTCGATGCTCGAAAGCCTGGTGGAGTGGATGAACTACCCGCTGTATTACGCCTACGACGGTGCCGCGCCCCCGCCGCGGGCGGGGGCCGCGCATGCCACCATCTACCCCTACGGCCCGTTCCCCACCGGCGATGGCGGCACGGTGATGCTTGGCCTGCAGAATGAACGCGAATGGCAGCAATTTTGCGACAGGGTGTTGCTACAGCCAGACCTGGCGAGCAACCCGCGCTTTAATGCCAATGCACGGCGTTCAGAAAACCGTAGCGAGTTGCGCGCCATCATTGTTGAAACCTTTGCCAGCATGGGTGCCGATGAAGTGATTGCCCGGCTCGACGGGGCAGCGATTGCCAATGCCCATGTCAACGATATGGCCGGTGTGTGGGCTCATCCGCAACTGGCCGCCCGTAAACGCTGGCGCGAAGTGGACAGCCCGGCGGGCAAGTTGCCGGCGCTGCTGCCACCGGGGTGCAACACCGCTTTCGAGCCGCGTATGGAGGCGGTTCCCGGTCTGGGCCAGCACACCGACAGCCTGCTGGGTGAACTGGGTTATGGCGCGGATGAGATCCAGCGTCTGCATCAACTAGGAGCGGTATAAGGCATGGAGCATCGTGATGGATAACACCAGCATACGTTCAGCGCTGTTCGTCCCGGCTACTCGCCCCGAGCGGATACCCAAGGCGCTGCAAAGCGGCGCCGATCAGGTGATCGTCGATCTGGAAGACGCTGTGGCCGAGGACCTCAAGGCCCAGGCCCGCGCCAGTCTGGATGCTTTCCTTAATGACAATCCGCAGGCCAGGGTGCTGGTGCGGATCAATGCGCCGCAGCATCAGCAGCAGGCAGCCGATATCGAGTTGTGCCGTCGCCAGCCCGGCGTGGTGGCGGTATTGCTGCCCAAGGCCGAAAGCGCTGCACAGGTCGAACAGGCTGCGGCGTGTGGCAAGCCGGTGTGGCCGATTATCGAAAGCGCCAGGGGCTTGCTTGAATTGCCGGCCATTGCCCGGGCTCGCGGGGTGGAGCGCCTGAGTTTCGGTGCGCTGGACATGGGCCTGGACCTGGGCCTGGCCAGCGATACGGCTGGCGCGCAGCGCATTCTCGATCAGGCCCGCTACGCCATTTTGCTGCACAGCGTCCTGGCGCAACTGGCGCCGCCGCTGGACAGTGTATTTGCGGACATCAACAACAGCGCCGGCATGGCCCGCATGGCCGCCGATGCCAGGGATATGGGCTTTGGCGGCCTGCTGTGCATTCATCCTGGTCAGGTGGCAGTGATTCACGCCGCTTTTATGCCGCGTCAGGACGAGCTGGACTGGGCGCGGCGGGTTCTGGATGCGGTTGCATCCACAGGCGGGGTGTTTGTGCTTGACGGGCAAATGGTCGATGCCCCGGTCATCGGCCTTGCCCGGCGGGTATTGCGCCGGGCCGGTCTGCCTTGTAACTGAGGCCAGGCGAAGCGGTTAAACGCAGCACAGGCAACACCAGGCACTACCAAATCTATAACAACAAGAGGTATGTCCCATGTTCAAGCACACTCTCAAGGCTCTGGCCTGCGCATTGCCATTATTCGCAGGTTTTGCGGGCGCTGCCGACCCCATCAGCATCAAATTCGCCCACGTTGTCGCCGAGCACACACCCAAGGGGCAGGGCGCGCTGTTGTTCAAGAAACTGGCCGAGGAACGCCTGCCCGGGCAGGTCAAGGTCGAGGTCTATCCGAACTCCTCGCTGTTTGGCGACGGCAAGGAAATGGAAGCGCTGCTGCTGGGTGACGTGCAACTGCTGGCGCCGTCGCTGGCCAAGTTCGAGCATTACTCCAAGCCGATCCAGATTTTCGATTTGCCCTTTCTGTTCACTGATATCCAGGCCCTCGACCGTTTCCAGCAAAGCCCGCAAGGTCAGGCTCTGCTCAAGTCGATGGAGGGCAAGGGCATTACCGGGCTTGGTTACTGGCATAACGGGATGAAGCAACTGTCCGCCAACAAAGCGCTCTACGAGCCCAAGGACGCCCGCGGCCTGAAGTTCCGCGTACAGGCTTCCGCCGTGCTGGATGAGCAGTTCAAGGCCCTGCGCGCGGCGCCACGCAAGATGAGTTTTGCCGAGGTTTATCAGGGCTTGCAGACCGGTGTGGTGAATGGCACCGAGAATACCTGGTCCAACTACGAAAGCCAGAACGTCTATGAGGTGCAGAAGTTCTTCACCGAGTCCAACCATGGCGCCATCGATTACATGGTGATCACCAATACCAAGTTCTGGAATGGCCTGCCTGAAGAGGTGCGCAACACCCTGGATGCGGTCATGGCCGAGGTCACCGTGGAGGTGAACAAGCAGGCCGAGGCGCTTAACCAGGCTTCCCGCCAGCGCATTGCCGATTCCGGCAACAGCGAAATCATCATCCTTACCCCGGAACAGCGCGAGTTGTGGCGTGAAGCCATGCGCCCGGTATGGAAGAAGTTCGAGAGCGACATCGGCCCTGATGTGATCGCGGCCGCCGAGCAGGCCAACCAAAGCAGTTAATAGTCGCCAGCGCTGATTGCCGTCGGTGGTCCCGCAGGGGATCGCCACGGCAACCTTTGCTTTGTCGTTTCTCGACCGTTCTTTCAAGGGAGATTACCCATGCACGCAGCCGTTCGTGTCTGGAATCACGCGGAAGAAATGCTGGTGGCATTCCTGCTTGCAGGCATGACCCTGGTCACCTTCGCGTATGTCGTATTCAACAACCTCTATGGTGTTTTCTATTCCCTGGGGGACTCGCTGCCGTTCGCCAACGAGACCCTGCTCGGCATCGGCGACAGTATTCTCTACGTCGCCCAGGAGATGACCTGGAGTGTGGCCCTGACCAAGGCCATGTTCGGCTGGCTGATTTTTGTCGGCCTGGCCTGGGGCGTGCGCATTGGCGCGCATATTGGCGTCGACTTGCTGGTGCGCCAGTTCAAGCCTGCCAATCAGCGGCGGGTGGCCTTGCTGGCAGTGGCCATTTGCCTGGGCTATTGCGTGCTGATGGCGTACTCCAGCGAGCAGTGGGTGGCCACGTTGTATGCCGTTGGCACCAGTGCCGAAGACCTGGACCGCTTCGGTATCAGGCAATGGCAAATCGTGATGATCGTGCCGATCGGTTTTGCCTTGATGTTTGTGCGTTTTCTGCAGGTTTTTATCCGCATCATTCAGGGCAAGCAGCAAGGCCTGGGCTTGCACAGTGAAGTGGAGGACGCCGTCAAACTGGCGGAAAACGACCAGCAGGGGACTCCAAAATGACTATTGCCTTCCTTTTTGTCGCCCTGTTCGTGCTGATGTTTGTCGGTATTCCGGTGGCGATTTCCCTGGGCTTGTCCGGGGCCATGACCATTCTGTTCTTCAGTAACGACTCGGTGCGTTCGCTGGCGATCAAGCTGTTTGAAACCAGCGAGCACTACACATTGCTGGCGATCCCGTTTTTCCTGCTATCGGGTGCATTCATGACCAGCGGCGGCGTGGCCCGGCGCCTGATCGATTTCGCCAACGCCTGCGTCGGGCATATCAAGGGTGGCCTGGCCATCGCCGCAATCCTGGCCTGCATGCTGTTTGCGGCGCTGAGTGGCTCTTCTCCGGCCACGGTGGCGGCGGTGGGCTCGATCGTTATCGCCGGCATGGTCCGTTCTGGCTACAAGCAGGATTTTGCTGCCGGTATCGTCTGTAACGCCGGGACCCTGGGCATCCTGATTCCGCCGTCGATCGTCATGGTGGTTTACGCTACCGCCACCGAAACCTCGGTGGGCAAGCTGTTTATGGCCGGTGTTGTGCCGGGTCTGTTGCTGGGGCTGGTATTGATGGTGACCATCTACATCCTGGCGCGGGTCAAGGACATGCCATCGCTGCCCCGGGCCTCGTTCAAGGAAATCGTCACCGCCGGGCGCCGTGCCGGCTGGGGCCTGATGTTGATCGTGATCATTCTCGGCGGTATTTACTCGGGCATGTTCACCCCTACCGAAGCGGCTGCTGTGGCGGCGGTGTATGCAGCGTTCGTGGCGATCTTTATCTACAAGGACATGACCGTCCGCGAATGCCCGAAGGTGATTGTCGAGGCGGGCAAGCTGAGCGTGGTGCTGATGTTTATCATTGCCAACGCCATGCTTTTTGCCCATGTGCTGACCACCGAGCAGATCCCGCAGTCGATTACCGCCTGGGTGGTGGAGCAGGGCTTTACCCCGATTGAGTTCCTGTTGGTGGTCAATATTGTGCTGTTGGTTGCAGGGACTTTTATGGAGCCTTCGGCAATCATCCTGATTCTGGCGCCGATCCTGTTCCCGATTGCCATGCAACTGGGCATTGATCCGATCCACCTGGGCATCATCATGGTGGTGAATATGGAAATCGGCCTGATCACCCCACCCACCGGGCTAAACCTGTTTGTCACCTCGGCGGTCACGGGCATGCCGCTCACTCGGGTGGTACGTGCGGTATCGCCGTGGTTACTGGTGATGCTGGCGTTCCTGGTGCTGGTGACCTATGTGCCGTTTGTGTCGCTGGCGTTGCCGAATTGGCTGGGGATGTAGCGGGCGGGCGCAGGGAATAGTGTGGGAGCGGGCTTGCATCGCGATGCAGGTGGCGCGGTCTGCAGGCTCACCGTATGGATGCCATCGCGGGCAAGCCGCGCTCCCACAGGTTTTGTGTCGTAGTTAAGAGCTGCGGTTTGCAGGATTCATTGTGGGAGCGGGCTTGCTCGCGATGCAGGCGGCGCGGTCTGGCAGGCTCACCGTATGGATGCCATCGCGGGCAAGCCGCGTTCCCACAGGTTTTGTGGCGTACTTAAGAGCTGCGGTTTGCAGGATTAATTGTGGGAGCGGGCTTGCTCGCGATGCAGGCGGCGCGGTCTGGCAGGCTCACCGTATGGATACCATCGCGGGCAAGCCACGCTCCCACAGGTTTTGTGTCGTAGTTAAGAGCTGCGGTTTGCAGGATTCATTGTGATGCAGGCGACGCGGTCTGGCAGGCTCACCGTATGGATGCCATCGCGGGCAAGCCGCGCTCCCACAGGTTTTGTGGCGCACACATGAGCTGATGCCTGCATGCACGCTGCTTGGGTCAAACGCGGCCGACTGCCGCAATCAATTCCTCAGGCTCCACCCGTTGCGCGTAGTCCAGGTTGAAGAACGCTTCGCGTATTACCGCATCCTGGTCGATTACAAATGCACTGGCCAGTGGCAGTGTCAGCGAGTCAGACCCGTTGACGCTCTTGAGGTCCGCACCCAGGGAACGGTAGATTTGGTCCAGTTCGTCCTCAAGCTCGAAAACAATGCCGTACTGACGGGCAAGGTGGTTGCCGATATCACTGAGCAGCAGGTAAGTGATCCCCAGCGCTTCACGGGTTTTACCCGTGAACTGCGGCGTCTGCGCCGAGACGGCAACCAGCGTCGCCCCAGCGGCCGTTAGATCACTGACCATCTGCTGGTATGCACTCACGGCCCCATGTCGAGAAAATCGCGCAGATCGACGTTCTACCCGTTCTCGTCCTTGAGTATCGCCAGCGGCGCCTTGTCGTTGGCTTGCAACGCCTTGCTGCTCAAATGGCTATCGACCAGCTTTTGTAGCGAGGTCGAGCGCTTGGCTGGCCGAGAGGCAATAGATCGACTCGGCCAGGGCCTGGCGTTGCCCGGGAGGCAAGTCCTGGATCATTCCGCTGATCCAGGCGGTGTGCTCGACAAAAACGTCATCGACCACGCGCTTGCCTTGCGCTGTCAGCGTAATAATCAATTTGCGCCGGTCCGTCGGGTCGGTTTTGCGCTTGATCAACGCGGCGCGCTGCAAACCATCGAGCAGCCCGGTGACCGTTCCCGTGGTAATCGACAATCGGGTCGCCAGTTCCAGAGGGGAGAGCTTGCCTCCCGCGTTTTTGAGGGTCAGCATGATGACAAAACGGCCCTCCGACAGGTTGTAGCTGGCCAGCCGTGTTGCGCAGGCGCGATTGATCGCCGCTGCCGCCGAGAGCAACTCGAAACACAGCTTTACGCTGTCCCTGACCTCGGGCGCTGCGCTCTCTAGTTCACGCAGCATGATGTGGTGCTTGTTCTCTAAAGTATTCATAAGGCGCAGTTTATCTTGGCGCCTTACTAAGTCAAACGGTTAGGCCGCAGCCCCGCCTGGGGTATACTTTGCCGCCACGCAATTCAGCCAAATCATACGTATCGGGATTTCCATGAGTCGTTCTCTTTCCATAACCCCTGGGCGCAAACCGCTTGCGCCGCTGTTGGCCTTTATCTTGTTGCTGCAGGGCGCTGTTTTCCTGCAAAACAATGTCGGTACGCGCCAGGTGTTGTTGCTGATCGTCGGCGCGGCGCTGGGCTTGACCCTTTATCACGCTGCATTCGGTTTTACCTCGGCCTGGCGAGTCTTTATCAATGATCGCCGTGGTGCAGGCCTGCGCGCGCAAATGGTGATGCTGGCCGTGGCTGTGGTGCTGTTTTTCCCCGCGCTGGGAGCGGGCACCCTGTTTGGCCAGCCGGTCGTCGGGCTGGTGGCGCCGATCGGTGTGTCGGTGGTGTTCGGTGCGTTTATTTTCGGCATCGGCATGCAGTTGGGCGGCGGGTGTGCGTCCGGCACCCTGTTCACTGTCGGCGGCGGCAATGCGCGCATGCTGGTGACCCTGTTGTTCTTTATCTGCGGATCATTAATCGCCACTCAGCATGTTGACTGGTGGTTTGCCCTGCCTGCGTTTCCGGCGACCTCTATCGTTAAAAGCTTCGGGGTGGTTCCCGCCTTGCTGCTGAGCCTGGCCGTGTTCGCGATCATCGCCGCAGTGACCGTACGCCTGGAGAAATCCCGTCACGCCAGCCTTGAAGCAGGGGTGACCAGTGAACATCAGGGCCTGCGCCGCTTTTTGCGTGGGCCGTGGCCTCTGGTCTGGGGGGCGATAGGTCTGGCGCTGCTGAACTATGCCACGCTGGCACTGGCCGGGCGGCCGTGGGGTATTACTTCGGCGTTCGCGCTGTGGGGCGCCAAGGCGGCAAGCGGACTGGGGGTTGATGTTGGCAGTTGGGGGTTCTGGCAGATGCCGGGCAATGCCAAGGCACTGGCCGCGCCGGTGTGGGAAGACATCACCAGCGTAATGGATATTGGCATCGTTCTCGGTGCGTTGTTGGCCGCCGGCCTGGCCGGTCGTTTTGCTCCCAGCCTGAAAATCCCGCCGCGCTCGCTGCTGGCGGCAGTGATTGGTGGCCTGCTGCTCGGGTATGGCTCGCGTCTGGCCTACGGCTGCAATATTGGCGCGTACTTCAGCGGCATCGCCTCAGGCAGCCTGCATGGCTGGGTATGGCTGGTGGCAGCGTTTATCGGCAACACGGTGGGCGTGCGCCTGCGACCACTGTTCTTTACCGGCGAGCGGCCACAGGCGGCGTTGAGCGGCTGCTAAAAAAGGTACAGGGGTTGCTTTCTCGGCAGCCGTTTTTTTCAGCGACGATAGTCGCGGTGATGGTTGTCGTAACGCTGGTGCATGGCCCGGTCATGACGGCGGCGCTCGGCTTCGCGGCGGGCTTGCTCCCGACGCCATTGATCGCGACGCCAGTTTTCTCTGCGGCGATCGTCTCTGCGAGCTTGCCAGCGGTTGTCATACCGGTGGTGGTCGTCACGGGCAAGCAGGGGTGCTGTCTGTTCACCGGCCAGCCTTGGCCAGGGATTGGCAGCCGTCGTCTGAACGGCTCCAGGTTCAGTAGCAAAAACCGCGGGCGGGGTCTTTGTCGGTGTAGCTGATGCCGAGCCCATTGCCGCAAACGCGAACAGGCTCAAAAGCACCATCCGTGGGGCGTGGAATTTCATGAGCGAAGATAACCTCTGAATATCATTCGAATGTGTCGCCATCTGCTGACTGACGCCTGGAGCTCGCGCTTGTCGCGCAGATACGCGTACTCACATAGACAGATAAACAGGGAAAAGTTCGCAAGCTGGCTGCTTGTGTAAATCGGCGCAGTATGCAAAACGGCGCCTGAGCGCCGTTTTGCCGGGTTTAAGGCAGGTTAGTGTTCTTGCTCGAAGCTCTTTTTACGCAAGGGCGGGGACTGTTCGTAGTGCTCGTCCGACTCCACCACGGGTACTTCCTTGCCATTGCAGTCGAACAGCTTGCCATCGCGAAATACATCGCCATCGTTGAGGCAGCTGATATCCCGGGAGCGCAGGATACGGTCGCTGGCGGCGACGAATACCGACTGCTGGTCGGAGTTGCCGGCCCGCAGATGGTTGAACAGCAGGTTGAGCAGGATGGCCATGATTGCGGCCGAGCTGATGCCGGAGTGGAAGATGGTCTCGAACCAGGTCGGGAAGTGCTGGTAGAAGTTGGGCGCTGCAATGGGGATCATGCCGAAACCGATCGATGTGGCGACGATGATCAGGTTCATGTTGTTGCGATAGTCCACCTGCGCCAGGGTGCGGATGCCGCTGGCGGCGACGGTACCAAACAGGACCAGGCCAGCACCGCCAAGCACGGCAGTGGGCACGGCGGCGACCAGGCGACCCATCACCGGCAGCAGCCCCAGTGTCACCAGGATCAGGCCGCCGGTGGCCACCACATAACGGCTCTTGATACCGGTCACGGCGACCAGGCCAACGTTCTGTGCAAAGGCGCTCTGGGTAAAGGAGCCGAACAGCGGCGCCAGGGCACTGGAAATCATGTCTGCGCGCAGGCCGTTGCCAAGGCGTTTGGCGTCGACCTTGGTGTCGATGATTTCGCCCACTGCCAGGATATCGGCGGAGGTCTCGACCATGGTCACGATAATCACGATCAGCATCGACAGGATGGCTGCGAGGCGGAACTCGGGCATGCCGAAGTGCAGCACCTCGGGCAATGCGACCAGCGGGCCTTCCAGCACCCGGGAGAAGTCGGTCATGCCCACGGCCGTGGCAACCAGTGTGCCGATAACGATAGCCAGCAGAATCGACAGGCGTGAAATACTGGCGCTGCCCAGCTTGCTGAGCAGCAGCACGAGCACCAGGGTGATTGCCGCCAGGCCGATGTTGGCCATGCTGCCGAAGTCAGGTGACTGACTGTTGCCGCCCATGGCCCAGCGCGCCGTGACCGGCATCAGGGTCAGACCGATGGTGGTGATGACGATGCCCGTCACCAGGGGCGGAAAGTACTTGGTGATGCTGGAAAACAGCGGTGTGATCAGCAAGCCGATCACGGAAGCCACGATCACCGCCCCGAACACCACCGGCAGGCCTCCTGCGCCGTCACCGCCAATGATGGCGACCATGGTGGAGACACCGGCGAAGGACACCCCCTGCACCAGCGGCAGGCGACAGCCAAAGAAAGGGATACCCAGTGTCTGCAACAGTGTGGCCAGGCCACCGGCGAACAGCGAAGCGGCGATCAGCAGGCCAACGTCGGCCGATGAAAGGCCGGCTGCCTGGCCAATGATCAGGGGCACCGCAATGATGCCCCCATACATTGTCAGGACGTGCTGCAGGCCGTAGGCCAGGTTGGCGCCAGTACCGAGGTTTTCGTCTTCTGGACGAGGGGAAGCGGTAGAAGTCATGGTGAGTAGCTCGCTTTTGTTATTTTAGATGCGTCTAACAGCACGTTCTCAGTTGCATCCGTTGAGCCCTGTCAGGAACTCAACGGCCTGAAGGGGTTATTCACCGCTGACCAGCTGGTGGGCCAACTGGTTGTGGCGTTCCAGCACCCGCGGCAGGTCGACGGTGGTGAGGTGGCCATCCCTGACCACCACGCGACCATTGATCACGCTGGTATGGACCTGGGTCGGGGTACAGAACACCAACGCTGCCAGCGGGTCGTGATGGGCTCCGGCGTAGGCCAGATGGCCAAGGTCGAAAGCGACAAAATCCGCCACCATGCCCGGTGCCAGTGCACCAATATCATTGCGGTTAAGCACCTTGGCGCCCCCCAATGTGGCAATTTCCAGCGCCTCGCGGGCGGACATCGCATCGGGGCCAAAACCCACCCGCTGCAACAGCAGGGCCTGACGTACTTCACCAATCATGCTGGCGCCATCGTTGGACGCAGAACCGTCAACCCCCAACCCCACCGGCACGCCGTGGTCGCGCATCCTGCGAATCGGCGCGATCCCCGAAGCCAGGCGCATGTTCGAGCACGGGCAGTGGGCGACCCCAGTACCGGTGCGGGCGAACAGCTCGATGCCGTGCTGGTCGAGTTGTACGCAATGGGCGTGCCAGACGTCGTGGCCGACCCAGCCCAGGTCTTCGGCGTACTCGGCGGGGGTCATGCCGAACTTCTCGCGGCTGTAGGCGATGTCACTGACGTTCTCGGCAAGGTGGGTGTGCAGCGAGACCCCGTACTGGCGGGCGAGTACTGCGGCCTCGCGCATCAGGTCGCGGCTGACCGAGAAGGGCGAGCAGGGCGCCACGACCATGCGCAGCATCGAGCCATGGCGGGGGTCGTGGTAGTCCTCGATCAGACGCTGGGACTCTTTGAGAATATGGCTTTCTTTCTCAACCACCGAGTCGGGCGGCAAGCCGCCCTGGCTACGGCCCACGCTCATGCTCCCGCGTGCGGCGTGAAAGCGCATGCCGATCTCTGCAGCGGCATGGATGCTGTCGTCCAGCTTGCAGCCGTTGGGGTAGATATACAGATGGTCACTGGAAGTGGTGCAGCCAGAGAGAATCAGCTCGGCCATTGCTGTTTGGGTCGAAACCGCGATCATTTCCGGCGTGAGTCGCGCCCAGATTGGATACAGGTTGTTGAGCCAATTGAACAACTCGCCGTCCTGGGCTGCCGGTACAACGCGGGTCAGGCTCTGGTACATATGGTGGTGGGTGTTGACCAGGCCCGGGATAACCACCTTGCCGGTCATGTCCAGAATCACGTCGGCCTGTTGCGGCAGGGATTCGCTGGGGCCGACCTGCTTGATCAGGTTGTCTTCGATAAACAGGCCGCCGCGCCGGATTTCCCTGCGTTCACCATCCATTGTGACCAGCAGTTCTGCGTTCTTAACCAGTAAAGTCTTTGCCATGGGTATTCCTCTTCCGTTTGGAGTTTGCTTTCAACGTGATGCGGTTGCAGGCATCGGTTTTCGGCTTGAGCCAAGCCCTGGCAGCCGGATGCAGCATGGCTGGGCAGGGGCGGTCGGTTCACTGGCACACCCATGGGCGCAGTGAATACGCGATGACATGCGCCGGTAAGGCGCGTTGAATTGAAGCGGCTGTGCAAGCTGCATGGTGTTTGACCATCGCAATACGCAGCGGCGATTGCCGGAGTCGTAGGCGTGCAATGATGTAACCAGAATTGGTTATTATTGTATACAACTAAAAATGCAGTGATGTTGTCGATTGTGACCGGGGACTGGCAGGGGAGAAAATTTGCTGGAGTCTGGAGAGTCGATCAGGAGCGGGTGCGGGGGCGGGTAATGTGGGAGCGAGCCTGCTCGCGATGCAGGCGACGCGGTCTTTCGGGCAATGGGGATGTCTTCGCGAGCAGGCTCGCTCCCACAGGAATTGCGGGGTGTTTTTACCACCCGGTGCGAGGGCGGGACCTATGAGCGGCGCTGCTCACAGATCCCGCCCATGCCATCACGTCAACGCTGGTGTACGCGGCGGGATCATGCGCTTGCTGCCGGTTGCCTCAAATGCCGAAGCAAAGCGCAGCAACGCCGAATCGTCATAGGCGCGACCGGCAAACGTCAGCCCCACCGGCATGCCGATGTCGGCCATCACGCCCATGGGCACGGTCACGGTCGGTACGCCCAGATGGCGGATGGCCAGGTTGCCGTTGGCCACCCACACGCCGTTGCTCCAGGCGATATCCGCCGACGCCGGGTTCACATCCGCATCTGCCGGGGCCACATCGGCCACGGTCGGGAACAGCACGGCATCCAGTCCCAGGCGGTCCATCCAGTCTTCCAGGTCGATGCGCCGGGTTTTTTCAAGGCCGCGCAGACCGTCTGGCACGCTACTGATCTGATCCCACGGGGTAATGCCGCGCTGGGCCATGCGCACGTATTCGTCCATGCCTGCCGCCAGTTCGTCTTCACGGTTGGGCAGGGTGCCCGGGTCGTGAGGGAAAATTAGCGGCCCATCAACGTCGGCCAACCGGTTGAGTTTAGGGTCACCGTTGGCGCGCAGGAAATCATCGAACGCCCACGCGGACAACTCCCAAAGCTCGTCATGCATAAACTCTTTGGACACCAGCCCGCGGGTGAACACGGTTGGCGCGCCGGGGCGATCGCCTTCGCAGTTGGAAACCAGCGGGAAGTCCACTTCAATCACTTCGCCGCCCTGGGCTTCGATGGCCTTGCGCGCGGCTTGCCACAGGTCGATCACCGAGGCACGGGTGATGATGCGTTGCCCGGTGGGGCCGCCGATGCCCGGTGCTTCGGATGTGCCGGCCTCGGGGTCGGCATTGATATACATGCGCGGTACGCCAAAGCGTTTGCCGGCCAGCGCTTCGCTGCCGGCATTGAGTTGTGCATAGGAGGCCGGCCGCACCGAAGCCACACTCGGAATCGGTACCCAGGGCTGCAGGCGCCACAGGTCTCCACGGGTATCAGTATCTTCAGCGACGACCACATCGAGCACTTCGAGCAAGTCGGCCATGGTGCGGGCAAAGGGCACCACCACGTCCATGGTCGGCGTCAGCGGCCAGTTGCCACGTACCGAAATCACGCCCCGTGAAGGGGTGTAGGCGCACAGGCCGTTGTTGGACGCCGGGCCGCGCCCGCTCGACCAGGTTTCTTCCGCCAGGCCGAAGGCCGAGAAGCTGGCCGCCGTGGCCGTACCCGCACCGTTGGACGAGCCGGAGGCAAAAGGTGCCGTCAGGTAGTGGGCGTTGTACGGGCTTTCGGCGCGGCCATAGACCCCGCGCTGCATGCCGCCGTTGGCCATGGGCGGCATATTGGTCTTGCCCAGGCAGATGGCACCGGCACCGCGCAGGCGCTCGATGGTGAATGCATCGCGGTACGCCACCAGGTCCTTGAAGGCGGGGCTGCCCGACGCGGCGGTCAAGCCCTTGACCAGGTAGCTGTCCTTGGCGGTATAGGGGATGCCGTCCAGCGGGCCGAGGGTCTGGCCCTTGGCCCGGCGGTCGTCGGAGGCCTGCGCCTCGGTCATTGCCAGGGGGTTGCGCACCACCACGGCATTGAGGGCGGTGGGGGTGTCAGCTGTGTCGTAGGCGTCGATCCGCGCCAGATAAGCCTGTACCAGTTCTACCGCCGTGGTCTGGCCGGATTCGAGCGCGGCGCGCAGTTGGGCTATGGACACCTCGGTGACTTCAATCATGGGCTTACCGCTTGAGGACAATGGGAAACCGCAGAGCTTAGCGAAACTCCTGCCTGCACAGCCAGCCCATGTGATATTTGATGTCGTAAATATGTACCGTGCCTTGTGGGAGCGGGCTTGCTCGCGATTGGGTCGGCGCGGTGTATCCGCAATACAGAGGCGCTGGCTTCGCGAGCAAGCCCGCTCCCACAAGGGGCTTGCGCATCAGGTGGATTTTACAACCGCTGCCAGAGCGCTTCTGCCTGGGGGTTGCGGTTGTCACGCCAGCGCACCAGGATCACTTCCAGATGGTCGGACTCCATGTCCGGGTACACGCGCACCAGTTCACCGCGCTCAATCAGCGGCGCCACCATGCTGTGGGGCATGCACGCCACCCCCTGGCCACTGGCGACCATCGGTTTGAGTGCCTCGGACACCGTGGCCTCGAATACCTGCAGCAAACGCTGAGGCTGGGGGTGACGGTTGATCTGGGTACGCGACAGTTCATGCAATTGCGCACTGCGCGAATAGCTGAGCAGCGGGATCGGTTCGTCGGTCTGGGTGCAATGCGCCGCCAGTTGCGGAGTGGCCACCCAGTACAGCTCGTCATGACCCAGGGACTTGACCTCGAACTCGCTCTGGCGCGAGTAGGGTGCGGTCTTGGTGTCGCGATAGAACAGGATGAAGTCGCAGCGCCCGGACATCAGCGCCATGTAGTAGTCGTCGGTGCTGCGATAGCCCGTGTCGATACGGGTGAACAGCGGCGCCTGCGGGCTGTTCAACTGGCTGATCCAGCCCGGGAAAAAGTTGCACGCCAGGGTATGCAGCGAGGCAAAGGTCAGCGGCCGGTTGAGCACCTTGACGCTTTGCTCGCAGTCGCGGGCCATGCGTACCAGCTCAACGGCATTGGGCAGCAGCGCTTCGCCAGCAGCGGTCAGGCGCACCGGGTTGCGCTCGCGGTCGATCAGGGTCGCGCCCAGGTGGGCTTCCAGCAATTGAATGCGTCGGCTCAGCGCCGATTGCGATGAGTTGCGCATGCTGGCCGCGGCCGTGAACTTGCCGGTATCGGCCAGGGCGAGAAAATCTTCGTACCAGTCAATGTTCATAGACTTATTCCAATATTCGATAGCCCGTCCAGCATAGTGGATCAATTGCCGCTATCCGCGCCATGCCGCCGTCTTTATTGTGCACCTAAACCGCCACCTGCCGTTGGATTGTGGTTGACAGGCATAACAAGAAGAATTTTAAAAGGGCAATGATATGCACAAATTGAATAGGGCCAAGCTTTTGCTGGGGGCTCCGCTGTTGGCCCTGCTGTTGACCGGTGCCCAGGCTGCCCAGGCAGGTGTGCTGGACAAGGTCAAGGCCCATGGCAGCGTGCGCTGCGGGGTCGCAGGTGACAAGCCGGGGTTTTCGCTGATCGATGACAAGGGCCGCTGGACCGGTATGGACGTAGACCTGTGCCGCGCTGTGGCCGCTGCGGTGCTGGGGGATGCAGACAAGGTCGAGTACCTGACCACCACCGCCAAAAACCGCTTTACCGCCCTGGCTTCCGGGGAGATCGACATTCTGTCCCGTGCCGCTTCCTGGACCGCTGAACGCATAGCCAACCTGGGCGTGGACTTCACCACGGTCTGGTTCTACGACGGCCAGGGCTTTATGACCCACGCTGCCGACGGCATCGAGAAACTCACCGACCTGGACGGTGCCACTTTCTGCCTGTCACCGGGCACCACCTCCGAGCAAAACCTGGAAGACTATTTTGGCCGCCGTGGCCTGACTTACAAAACCGTGGTCATCGAAAAAAGCCCCGAACTCTACGCTGCCTTCCAGCGCGGGCGCTGTAACGCCATTTCCAATGACTCTTCGGGGCTGGCGGCGCGTTTGGCGCTGATGAACAACCCCAAGGACTATGCGCTGCTGCCCGAGGTGATTTCCAAGGAGCCGTTGGGGGCCTTTGTCGCACAGGGTGATACGGTCTGGCGCAATATTGTGACCTGGACCGCCTATGCCCTGATGACCGGCGAAGAACTGGGCGTGACCTCGGATAACGTCGACGAGTTGCGTGGCAACAAGAGCGCATCCACCGATATCGCCCGTTTGCTGGGCACCGAAGGCACCATCGGCAAGTCCTTTGGCCTGGACAGTGACTGGGCCTATCGCGCCCTCAAGCAAGTCGGCAACTACGCGCAAATCTACGACCGTAACCTCGGCCAGCAGACGGCATTGAACATCCCGCGCGGCCTCAACCGCAGCTGGAAAGACCATGGCCTGATGTACGCGCCGCCGATTCGCTGAGGGGATTTCTGTGATGTCGACCCATCGTTCGTCCAATCTGCGCCTGTCGAGCGTGCTGCAGCAGGGGCTGGTACTGGCTCTGGTTGCCGCGGTGTTTTATCTGCTCTCCAGCAACGCCGCGCTGAACTTGAAGAACCTCAATATCGCCTCGGGATTCGGTTTTCTGTCCCAGCGCGCAGGCTATGACATCAGCTTCTCGCTGATTGATTACACTCCGGATGCAACCTATGCCCGCGCCTATCTGGTGGGCTTGCTCAACACCTTGCTGGTGTCGGTGCTGAGCATTGTGCTGGCGACCCTGCTGGGAGGTGCGCTGGGCATGGCGCGCGTCTCGGACAACTGGCTGATCAAGCGCCTGAGCGGCACCTGCATCGAATTTTTGCGCAATGTGCCGCTGGTGGTGCATCTGGTCTGGTGGTACGGCCTGGTGCTGGCGCTGCCCGGGGTCAAGCACTCGGCCTCGCTGTTTGGCGTGGTGTTTCTGAACAACAACGGCCTCACTCTGCCCTGGCTCGAACAGGGCAGTGTGGTCGGCTGGGGGCTTTTCCTCATGCTGCTGGGCACGTTGCTGGCTTATGTGTTTTGCCGCTTGAAGGAAGCCCGCGGGCCGTGGCGCAGTTTTGCCTGCAGACGCTGGCCCGCGCTGTTGGCTGGGGCTGTGCTGCTGCCCGTGCTGGTGTATGCCTTGAGTGATGCCCATGTGCAATGGGAAGTACCGGTGCAGCGCGGTTTCGGTTTCAAGGGCGGAATCACCCTGGTGCCGGAGATGCTTGCGTTATGCCTGGCCTTGTCGTTCTACAGCGCCAGTTATATCGCCGAGATTGTGCGTGGCGCGATTGAGTCGGTACACCGCGGCCAGTACGAAGCGGCCAGGGCACTCGGCTTCAAATCCGGTTCCACAATGCGCCAGTTGATCGTACCCCAGGCCATCTACCCGATGATCCCGCAGATCACCAACACGTACCTGAATATCGTCAAGAACTCTTCACTGGGGGTGGTCATCGGTTTTATGGAACTGGTGTCGTCCACCGGCGGAACAACCCTGAACCAGACCGGCCAGGCCATTGAATGCATCGCGCTGGTGATGGGCACTTACTGCCTGATCAGCCTGGTGATCTCCCTGGGGATGAACATCTACAACCACCGTATCGGCCAGAGGGGGCACTGAACATGACCGCAATGAATCAGGCACTGGCAGTCCCGCTGGCACCGCCGCGCTTGCCCTGGGTACAGCGCGCCGCAGCCTGGAGCCGCAGCCAGTTGTTCCCCAGCGTGGGCCACAGCCTGCTGACCCTGGGCGTGCTTGCGCTGCTGTGCTGGTGCATTCCTGCTGCGCTGAACTGGCTGGTATTCGATGCCACCTTCATCGGCAGCAGTGCCAAAGACTGCAACCCCGGCGGCGCCTGCTGGTTGCCGATTACCCAACGCTGGAACCTGTTTGTGTACGGCTTCTATCCGCAAGCCGAACAGTGGCGGGTAAGCCTGGCGCTGGTGCTGGCAGGGGCGGCGTTTGTCTTGCTGTTTTTCAAGCGCCTGGACCGTCGCCTGCTGCTGGCGTATCTGGCGTTGCTGCCGATCGTGATGTGGTGGCTGCTCAAGGGCGGTGCCGGTTTGCCCGAGGTGTCTTCGACCAAGTTCGCCGGGATGCTGGTGACAGTATTTCTGGGCACCGCCGGGATGATTTTCGCGCTGCCGCTGGGGATTTTGCTGGCGCTGGGCCGACGTTCGAAACTGCCGGTGGTGCGCATGCTTTGCGTGCTCTATATCGAGCTGGTGCGCTCGGTGCCGGTGATTTCGCTGCTGTTTATGGCTTCGCTGATGATTCAGCTGTTCCTGCCGCCGGATTCGGCCTTCGACATCCTCTTGCGGGTGCAACTGGTGCTGATCCTGTTTACCGCCGCCTATATGGCTGAAACCCTGCGCGGCGGTTTGCAGAACCTGCCCAAGGGCCAATACGAGGCGGCCATGGCGCTGGGTTTTGGTTACTGGAAAACCATGGGCCAGATCATTTTGCCGCAAGTGCTCAAGCAATCCATTGCGCCCTTGCTCACGCAGTTTATCGGCCTGTTCAAAGAGACCACGCTGGTGATGATCGTCGGCGTACTGGACATCGTCGGTATCGCCATGAGCACCGCCGTCGCCCCGGAATGGGTTGAGTACGGCCACGAAATCTACGTCTTCCTGGCGATCTACTTCTTCGTCATCTGTTTTGCACTGTCGCGCTATGCCCGACACCTTGAACAACGTATGGAGCAAAGTCGCTCATGATCAGCAAACCCAAGGCTGATGCCGCCGCAATGGTACGCATCGAACAATTGAACAAGTGGTTCGGCAATGCCCATGTGCTGAAAAACATCTCGCTGAATGTCCATGCCGGGGAAAAAGTAGTGATCTGCGGGCCTTCGGGCTCCGGCAAGTCAACTCTGATCCGCTGCATCAACCAGCTGGAACAACACCAGCAGGGCCTGGTTGTCGTGCTGGGCGAGGAACTTGACGGCAACCTCAAGGGGCTTGAGCGCATCCGCCGCCAGGTGGGCATGTGCTTCCAGCACTTCAACCTGTTCCCGCACCTCACGGTGCTGAAAAACTGCACGTTACCGCAGACTTCCAACCTGGGCGTGCCCGAGGCTGAGGCCATTGAACGAGCGCTGGGCTTGCTGGACAAGGTCAAGATGCGCGACCACGCCAACAAGTTTCCGTCGCAGTTATCCGGTGGCCAGCAGCAACGAATCGCCATAGCCCGGGCGCTGTGCATGCAACCCAAGGTCATGCTGTTTGACGAGCCGACCTCGGCCCTGGACCCGGAAATGATCGCTGAAGTGCTGGACGTCATGACCGGCCTGGCCCAGGAAGGCATGACCATGATCTGCGTGACCCACGAAATGGGTTTTGCACGCAAGGTAGCCGACCGCATTGTCTTTATGGATCAGGGTGAAATCATTGAAGAGGCCCCCCCGGAGCGGTTTTTCTCAGCCCCTGAATCACCTCGAACCCAACGTTTTTTGAGCCAGATCATCAATCACGGAGTGCATGCCCAATGACCCAATCCATTGCGATGGCCTTGCATGGCGGTGCCGGTGTGCTGATGCCCGGTGTTTTGACCCGCGAAGACGAACAGGCGATCCACGCAGCACTGCTGCAGGCGCTCAAGGCGGGTGTCGATGTCCTGGAAAAGGGCGGCAGCAGTCTGGATGCGGTACAGGCCAGTGTGGTTGAGCTTGAAGAGTGCCCCTGGTTCAACGCCGGCAAAGGCGCGGTGTTTACCCACAGCGGTGACCACGAACTGGACGCCGCGATCATGAACGGGGCCAACCTGGAAGCCGGAGCCGTAGCCGGCGTGCATCATGTGCGCAACCCGATATGCGGTGCGCGGGCGGTGCTGGAGCATAGCGAGCATGTGCTGCTGGCCGGTGCCGGGGCGGACTTGTTCCTGTCCGAACAGGCGGGTCTCGAACATGTCAGCAATGACTGGTACGACACGCCTTTGCGTCGTCGCCAGTGGGCTGCGCAACAGCAGCAACCGGAGACGGTGTTGCTGGAGCCGGGAGGTGTGGAGAAAAAATTCGGCACTGTGGGGGCTGTCGCCCTGGACCGTCACGGCCATGTAGCAGCAGCCACCTCCACCGGGGGCATCACCAACAAACGCTACGGCCGGGTGGGTGACTCGCCACTGATTGGCTCCGGCACCTGGGCGGATGACCGCAGCGCGGCGATTTCGGCGACCGGCCACGGCGAGTTCTTTATGCGCACCGTGGTGGCCCACAATATTGCATCGCGCATTCGCCTGGTGGGTTCGAGCCTGGCAGACGCCTGCGAGCAAGTTGTACAGGGCGAGCTCAAGGAGCTCGGTGGTAACGGCGGCGTGGTCGCCGTGACACCGGGCGGGGAGACCGTGCTGAGCTTTAATACGCCGGGCATGTACCGCGCCTGGCTGGATACTGACGGCGGCCTGCACACCGCCATTTATGCCGAGGACGACTGCCTGCATCGACTTTGAGTGAATTGACCCGCGGGGCGGCTGGAGATTAGTCTCGATCTCCTTTCGCCCCGTGGAATGCATCGATGATCACCTGCTACCTGCGTTACGTGATTGACCCTTACCAACTGGCCGAATTCGAGGCCTATGCCAAAGTCTGGATCCCGCTGGTAGCCAAATTTGGCGGCCAGCATCACGGTTACTTCCTGCCCTCGGAAGGTGCCAATAACATTGCTCTGGCCATGTTTACCCTCCCCAGCCTCGCAGCCTATGAAGACTACCGCGAACGCTCAAAAACGGATGCCGAATGCATTGCCGCGTTCAAACTGGCTGAAGATAATCGCTGTATCCTGAGTTACGAGCGCAGCTTTTTCAGGCCGGTTTTCGACTAACCCCCACTTCTTCAAAGAGGCATGCCCCTATGGCAACTGCATCCGCATTTATTGATATTCCCGCTTCACCCGATCAGGTCTGGCAATTGATCGGTGGTTTCAACTCGCTGCCGGACTGGTTGCCCCTGGTTGCCGTCAGCGAAGCTGGCGAAGGCGGGCGCTTGCGCCATCTGCAGACCGTGGATGGCACGGTGATCGTTGAGCGCCTGCAAACATTCGACAATGCCGGCAAGACCTACAGCTACTCCATTGTCGAGGCGCCGTTTCCGGTGACCGACTACCTGGCGACCTTGCGCGTTGAAGCGCTGGGCGACGGCGCCCGTGTGACCTGGTCGGGGCAGTTCACCCCGGCAGGTGTAAGCACTGAAGCTGCCGAAGAGCTGTTTACCGGGGTCTATCAGGGTGGGCTGGCGGCGCTGAGCGGCAATTTCGCAGGCTGATTTGTTGTGGGAGCGGGCTTGCCCGCGATGGTATCGACGCGGTTCGACGGGCACACCGCAGCGCCTGAATCGCAGGCAAGCCAGCTCCCACAGGGCATGTTGTGCTCACATAAATGAGGTTTGCCTGATCATTATTGTGGGAGCGAGCCTGCTCGCGAAGGTATCGATGCGGTCTACCAACTGAACCGCGTCGCCTGAATCGCTCGAGCCCAGTTCCCACATTAAATGCAAGCGCAAAAGTGGGTTGAAAATACCCGTTATCCGTGCCGTGATGGCCATTTCAAATCAACTAAATCTTAAAAAGTGTGGCTATTTAATGACTTAGGTCAGTATTGCCTTGAAATAAAATGTGCAGAATCACTTGTTACTGATTGTTACGATAGGGTAAGATCGCCCTGCGTTCACCTACCACGGTTTATGCATTTTTAAGCCCCAAGTTTCCATCAGCTACTTGGGCTTTTTTTTGCCTGAAATTTGATATTGGATCCAATTTTCGGGCAATAAAAAGGCGCCAATCGCTGGCGCCTTGTGGCAGTTGCCACGCTCTAATAAGCGACTCAGCGCACCAGGCAGGGTTTTTTGTTGTCGTATTTCCAGCCGGGAATCATGTACTGCATGGCCACGCTGTCATCCCGGGCACCCAGGCCCATGCCTTTGTACAGTTCGTGAGCCTTGGCCACGGCGTCCATGTCGATGTCCACGCCCAAGCCAGGCTTTGTCGGAACCTTGATATGGCCGTCGACAATTTTCAGCGGTTCACGGGTCAGGCGCTGGCCGTCCTGCCAGATCCAGTGGGTATCAATGGCGGTGATGTCCCCCGGCGCTGCAGCCGCAACCTGGGTGAACATGGCCAGGGAAATGTCGAAGTGGTTGTTGGAATGCGAGCCCCAGGTCAGGCCCCATTCGTGGCACATCTGCGCAACGCGTACCGAGCCCTGCAGGGTCCAGAAGTGCGGGTCGGCCAATGGGATGTCCACGGCCTGCGATTGAATCGCATGGCCCATTTCGCGCCAGTCGGTGGCAATCATGTTGGTGGCGGTGCGCAGGCCCGTGGCGCGGCGGAACTCGGCCATGATTTCGCGCCCCGAATAGCCGTTTTCGGCGCCGCAAGGGTCTTCGGCATAGGCCAGTACCCGATGCTGGTCGCGACACAGGGCGATGGCTTCCTTGAGAGACCAGGCTCCATTAGGGTCCAGAGTGATGCGGGCATCGGGGAAACGCTCGGCCAGTGCAGTGACCGCTTCGATTTCTTCGCCGCCGCGCAGCACGCCGCCCTTGAGCTTGAAGTCGTTGAAGCCGTAACGGGCCTGTGCCGCTTCCGCCAAGCGCACGATGGCCTGTGGGGTAAGGGCTTGTTCATGGCGCAGGCGTGTCCAGTCATCGCCATCCGCTTCGCTGCGGTAGGCCAGATCGGTGTGTTGACGGTCGCCAATATAGAACAGATAGCCGAGCATCTTCACGGAATCCCGTTGCTGGCCTTCACCGAGCAAGGCGGCTACCGGCACGTGCAGAAATTGACCGAGCAAGTCGAGCAGGGCGGCTTCCATTGCCGTCACGGCGTGGATGGTGATGCGCAGGTCGAAGGTTTGCAGGCCGCGCCCCGCCGAATCCCGTGCGGCGAAGGTGCTGCGCATGGCGTTGAGGACAGCCTGGTAATTGCCGATGGGCTGGCCAATCACCAGGCTGCGGGCGTCTTCCAGAGTTTCGCGGATGCGCTCGCCACCGGGCACTTCACCCACGCCGGTATTGCCGCTGCTGTCCTTGAGGATAACGATATTGCGGGTAAAGAAGGGGCCGTGGGCGCCGCTCAGGTTGAGCAGCATGCTGTCATGGCCCGCCACCGGGATCACCTGCAGGCTGGTCACGATCGGAGCTTGGCTGGCGTGGTGTTGATGGTCGGCATTCATGGTCTGGTCCTTGTCAGGCAGTTTGCAGGGCGGTGGGGGTCACGGCCGTGGGTGTGGGTTTGGTTTTGGCAAAGAACACAATGAGTGCCGCAATGATCGACGTGCCGGCCAGGCCATAGAGCCCGCCCTGGATCGAGCCTGTGGTTTGTTCCAGTAACCCGAAGGTGGTGGGGGCGACGAAGCCGCCGAGGTTGCCGATGGAATTGATCAAGGCAATGACTGCCGCCGCGATACGTGCATCCAGGTAGCCTTGGGGAATGGGCCAGAACAGCGCCGAGGCCGACTTGAAGCCGATGGCGGCAAAGCAGATGGCGATAAACGCAAAGATCGGCCCGCCGGTGGTGGACATAAACATGCCGGTGGCGGCAATCACCAGGGCGGCCGCCACCCAGGCCTGCTGGAACCTGAATTTGCTGGCCAGCGAGGCAAAGGCATACATGGCAATGATTGAAATCAGCCACGGGATCGAGTTGTAGAAGCCCACCTGGATATCGCTCAGGTCACCCATTTTTTTGATGATGCTCGGTAGCCAGAACGTGGCCGCGTAAATGGTCAGCTGGATACAGAAGTAAATCGCGCAGAACAGCATGATCTGGCGGTCCTTGAGCAGCATGCCCAGGGTCGGCTTGACGGTGTTGGCGGCATCGCGTTCACGCTGTTCGCGGTCAATTTCGTTAACCAGCGCATCTTGCTCTGCAAGGCTGAGCCATTTGGCGTCATGGGGTTTTGAGTCCAGCCAGAACCACACAAACACGCATAGCACCACCGAGGCCATACCTTCGATGATGTACATCCACTGCCAGCCGTGCAGTCCCATGCCGGTGATTTGCAGCAGCAGGCCGCTCAGTGGTCCCGAGATCAGCGAGGCCAGTGCCGAGCCGCTGAGGAAGATGGCAATCGCCTTGCCGCGTTCGGCGCCCGGCAGCCAGCGGGTGAAGTAATAGATCACGCCCGGGAAGAAGCCCGCTTCGGCGACGCCAAGCAGAAAACGCAGGATATAGAAGTGGGTTTCGTTCTGGATAAAGGCCATCAGGGTGGCGGTGATACCCCAGGTGAACATGATTCGGGTGAGCCAGATGCGGGCGCCGACTTTTTGCAGCAGCATATTGGACGGCACTTCAAACAGTGCGTAGCCAATGAAAAACAGCCCCGCACCGAAACCATAGGCGGCGGCACCAATACCCAGATCGTGCTCCATGTGGCTGCGTACGAAGCCGATGTTTACCCGGTCGATGTAGTTGACGATAAACATGATGACGAAAAGTGGCAGTACATGCCTCTTCACTTTTTGGATCGCACGCGCCAGGACGGGGTCATTGGCGTACGCAGCAGACGGATTGCTGGAAGTGTTCACAATTCAAAGCCCCACTGATTATTTTTATGCGGGTTGTGTGTACTGCAGATGGCTCTGCAGTTGCCAGACATCATACGAGTTGGTTTTTTCCCTAGCAATGCCATGAAACAAACGAAAAAGTTATAAAAGATGCAGCTTTAGATACCTTTTGTGAGGTTTTATCGCTGTTTAGAGCATTTTGAAGCCAGAGGTCAGGTTCGGAAACGTATCTGCCTGGGGGGCTGAGTTCGTTCAAACCCAAGGTTTTCTGAGATTTATATAACTTGTCATACATGTTGGGGTGCTAGTATCAAGCGGTCTTGTACGAATGGATTTGCCCCATGCATGACCCCCAGAGTGCGCCGCTGCGCAAGCGTTCACCGGGCCTTGCCCACGACATCGTGGCCGAGCTGACCCAGCGAATTTTGCTGGGCCAACTGGCGCCCGGCGAGAAGCTGCCTTCCGAGTCGGCCATCGTGCGCGAACACGGTGTTAGCCGCACGGTGGTGCGTGAAGCGATTTCAAAATTGCAGGCATCCGGGCTGGTCGAAACCCGTCACGGCATTGGTACCTTCGTGCTTGAGCGCGATCCGCGCCAGGGTATCCACCTGAGCCGTGATACCGCAGCCAGCGTGCGCGGTATCGTCGAATTGCGCCTGGGCCTGGAGACCCAGGCTGCGGCGCTGGCCGCGAGGCGGCGCACGGAGGAGCAACTGCTGCAGATGCGCCAGGCGCTGGATGACCATCAAAGCTCACTGGCCAACAACGACAGCAGCGTCGAGCCGGACCTGCGTTTCCACCAGTTGATCGCTCAGGCCACGGGCAACGCTTATTTCACCGATATCATTGCCCAGTTGGGGCGTTCGGTGATTCCGCGTACCCGGATCAATAGTGAAGAGCGCGGTGATGCCGATCTCAAGCAGTTGGGGCAAATGGCTGTGCTGGAACATGAGGCGATCTTGCGCGCGATCCGCCGTCAGGACCCCGACGCCGCCCGCGCCGCCATGCTGCTGCATTTGAGCAACAGCCTGGAGCGCATGGCGGGGGGGTGAGGGCTGTCACTTCAACGCCATATCCTCAGGATTGATCTGTTTCCAGGCTTGCAGCACCACCTGCGCTTTGGGCTCCTGGCCGCTGTCGAGGTAGAACTGGATCAACGCCAATCGGGCATCGCGAAACGCCGGCTGGCGCTTGAGCAGTTCTTCCATTTGCGCGCAGGCCTGTTCGAGCTGACCGCTCTGGTGCAGGGCCACCGCCAGCACATAGCGGTACTGACTGTTGTCCGGTTCCAGTTTTACGGCCTGCTGCAAAGCTTTCATCGCTTGTTCGGGCTGGCCACCGCGAATCAATGCCAGCCCCAGACTGTGTTGCAACAACGCTGCCTGCGGTTGTGCCTTGATCGCGTCGTTGAGCAGGGTCGAGGCCTCGGCACTGCGCCCACTGGCCTCCAGCCATTGGGCCAGAGTGACCAGCGCCGGGTAGAAGTCCGGGTCGCGCAGCAGGGCGGCGCGCAGTCTGGCCTCGACCTCGGCATTGCGCCCGCTGGCCTGATACAGCATGGCCAGGTTGAGGTTGGACTCGGCCCGTTCGGCCAGGCTCAGCTGCACGCTTTCGTATTCACCGATGGCCTTGTCCCACGCCACTTGATTCGTGCCCAGGCCATTGCGCGCAGCGCCCTGCAAGTTGCGCGCGGCGATGATGCGCACTGCACGCACGCTGTCACTCAACAATGGGCTGAGCAACGCGACCCGCTCTGCCGGAGGCAAGAAAGCGCTCACTGCCCGCACCGCGCTTTCACGCACTTGCGGGGCAGGGTGGTTGAGGTCCTTGCTGGCCAGCTGCAGTGCGGATTCGCTGGGGTAGTTGGCCAGTTCAGCCAACAACGTGGCGCGTTGAATCGCTGGCAGGTTGCTGCGCCGCAATTGCTCGTAGAGCGCCTGCGCAGCACCCGGCCGGCCGCCGCGGATCAGCCACAGGCTTTCATCGTACCGGGCTGCTTGCGGTGCATCGTGGGCGGTCCAGAGCTTGAACTGCTCCGTCACCCTGTCACCGGCCTTGCCCTGATGGCAGCCCAGGCAGGCATCCGTTGTGCCCAGGGCTTTGGCCCGCACCGGGTTGGGGATGCTGAAGCTGTGGTCATGGCGATAGTCGTTGCCCATGTAGAACTTGCCGGGCATATGGCAATCCACACATTGCGAGCCCGGTTGGCCTTCGGCATGGCGATGGTGGTCGATGGCGTCATAGTTCTTCGCTTGCAGGCCCTTGCCATCAATCCCGGCAATGGCTGCTTTGCCGGCCGTGTTGTGGCATTGCAGGCACAGTGCATTGCCCGCTGCCTTGAGTTCGGTGCTGTGGGGGTTGTGGCAGTTGCTGCAACGCACGCCCTTGTCGAACATCTTGCTTTGCAGGAACGAGCCGTGTTCGAACACCTCGTCCTTGATCTTGCCGTCCAGTGCGTACAGCTCGCGGGTCAGTACGCTGGGCAGGTAGTCGTCCATCAGCCGCTTGCCCACGGTAAAGCCATCGCCCAGCGGGGCGCGGCGGGCATGGCAGCGGGCGCAGGTTTCGAGTTCTACCGTGGCGTCCTTGCTTTTAAGGTCGACGTCAAAGCCGCTGTGGGGCAACGGGTTGTTTTCCGTGACAGCGCGCAGATGGCTGGACGCCGGGCCGTGACAGGCCTGGCAACCGACGCCGAGGCTGTTCCATTGGCTGTTGAAGCTGTTGCTGGCGGCATCAAAGTTACGTTTGTAGCCGGTGGTGTGACATTCGACGCACATAAAGTTGGCGTTCTGGTTCGGTTTGCTCCAATGCAGCGGGTTCTTGAAGCTCACCCCCTGGCCTGGGTACAGATGGAACCAGCGGTGTTTTTCGGTATCCCAGGCCACCCCCAGGGCTTGCAGTCTGCCGTCGCCAACTTCGATCAAATACTGCTGCAACGGCGCAATGCCGAAGGTGTAAGCGACCTTGAAGTCGGCGGGTTTGCCATCCAGCCCCGGCGTATTGACCCAGAACTCGTCGCCCTGGCGAAAAAACCGGCTGTTTTCGCCTTCGCCCTTGAACGTGGCATTGCTGAAGTCGGCCAGTACGGTCTGCGGCGCGGCCACCTGCATGGCCAGTTGATGATGAGAGCCTTGCCAGTCCTTGACCTGGGCGTCGTGACAGCCCTGGCACTGTTGCTCGTCGACCATCTGCGCCGGGGCGACGGGCTCGGCCACCGCAGCCGTGGCCAGCACCTTTGGCTCATACACCGGCGCCGGGCGGTTGAGATAAAACCATAACCCGCCCAGCACCACCAGCAACACGGCAGCGCTTACGGGTAACAGGTAACGGCTCATCAGGGTGGGGCGCGAATCAGGTGGGTTTGCAGCTTTTATAGTTTTAGTTTTGGGCATTGCGACTTCCGTATCCAAAAGGCTCTAGCGTTCACCGACAAACCAGCGGTAATAGGGGTTGGCGCCATCGCCACGCATTACTTCACGGATATCCCGGCTCCATGCCTCGCGGTCGCCATCATAGGCATGCAGGCTGGAACGGTAAAACTGCATCAGGCGTTGCTGTTGGCTGTGCATGCGCTCGACAAACTCCGGGGCGGCGTTGAGCAACGGTATCGGTTGGCGCAGATCGAGCAGCGCCGGCAGCACCCGGCTGATTTCTTTGCTGCGCACCCACGGAGCGTACTCGATACGCGGTTGGTCGTCCGTGACGGCCGGCGCATCTGCAGCAAAGCGCACCAGCCCTTCACGGTCGGTCACCCAGGTTGCCAGCAGTGCCGCTGGCGAAGCGACGCCCACATCCTGCAGGGCGCTGCGTACACCCGGTTGCCCGAAACGGGCGCTGATGCGCGCGGCATCCAGTTCAATGGGCTGCAATGAACCCACCAGCAGCATTTCGTGAAACTCGCTGGTCCATAGCGTGGCGTAAGGGAATACGTCGAGAAAACTGCGCACCAGCGAACGCGAGTCGTCGATATTCTGCGTCGGCAACGGCAGCCATTGCGCAACTATCCCTTGCGGGTGCAGGCGCTGTGCAGCCAGTTGATAGAAGTCCCGCGAGTACAGATTGACTACGCCGGCGGCGGAGGGCGGTGGTGGTTCGAGGGTGATCAGGTCATAGCGCTGTTCGCTGCGCAGAAGTTCCTGGCGACCGTCGCGCAAACGCACCTGCAAGCCGGGGTTGGAAGCCGCAGCGAAGTTGCCTTTGAACAGGGTTGAAGCCTTGACCACCGCGGGCAGCAGCTCGGCCACCACCCGTTGCTCCAGTCCCGGATAACTGAGCAGGGCCCCGGCAGTGATCCCGGTGCCAAAGCCGATCACCAGCGCCGAGCGTGGTTCGCCGTTGTGGATCAACAGCGGCAACAGGGCCTGGATACGCATGTAGCGCAGTGAAGGCATGGCATCACCGGTGTTGGACACGCCCTGGATATACAGGCGATGGAAGCGGCGTTCACCCTTGCCCTGGGCCACGACGGCGACGGTGCCGCCGCGACCTTCCTGGTAAAACACCAGCTCACCGTTACGGGCTCCGGGCAGCAGTTCGGCGAGGCGCTCAACCGGCGTTAAGACGGCTACCAGCAGCGCTGCCAGGCTGAGCGCAACGACTGCCTGGCGATGGCCTTTCTTGACCCGGTGCCCCTGCTGTACCGCGATCAAACCTACTGCAGCGGCGATGACTGCCAGCATGCCGAGCGTATGTACCAGCCCCAGCCAGGGGATCAGGACAAAACCGCAGAGGGCAACGCCGACGATCCCGCCCAGCGTGTTGAACGCCACGACTGCACCTACATCCCGCCCGACCCGGCCGGGGCCGACGCACAGGCGCAGGGCTATCGGGAACGCTGCGCCCAACAGCAACGTAGGGATAAACACAATGCTCAGTGCGGCCACTGCGAAGCGGGCGCTCATGCCCAGCAACACACTGCCACCCAAGGCCAGTGCCGCAGTCTCTGCCTGGGTTTGCAGCAGGATCAGCCAGCGTCCGAGCAGGGCAACTTCCAGCAGGGCAACCAGTCCGGCCCCGGCAATCAGCAAGGCAAACACACCCCAGGGATCGCGTAGCCGATCAACTCGGCGCGCCATCAGGCTGCTGCCGATAAACAGTCCGGTCAGGTAAGTGGCCAGCACCACGGCAAAGGCGTAGGTACGGGTGCTCATGAACTGAACGATCGATTGCGACCAGACCACTTCGTAGCCCAGTGCCACACCGCCCGCGATGGCATACAGGGCCATGGCCAGCCGGGCCGGTTTGTGTGCCGCGCTGGTCGCCACCGGATCGGCGACAATGGTGTGCTGCCCGCGTTGCAGCCACAGGGCACCCGCGGCGGCAATCAGGTTGAGTGCGGCGGCTACAACGGCACTGGCGAAAACACCGAGGCTGGCAATCAGGAGAAAGGCGGTCAGCAGAGTGCCGACAATCGCCCCGCCGGTATTGGCGGCATACAGGCGGCCACCGGCCTGGCCCAGATGTTGCGGCTCGGATGCCAGTGCGCGTATCAGCACTGGCAGCGTGCCGCCCATCAAGAGGGCGGGCAGCCCCACCAGCAGCAATGGCAGCAACCAGGCGGGCAGGCCGATCCGTTGTTCGAGCCAGGCGAATGGCGCCGCGGCCATACCCAGCCCCAGCGTGGCGCCGATGCCGAGCACGGCCACACCCACTTCAAGGCCCGCATATAACAGCAAGGGTTTGCCCAGGCGGTCGGCGCAGCGGCCAAACAGCAGCCCGCCAAGGGCCAGCCCGGCAAAGAAGGCGCTGATGCCGGTGGTGATGGCGTACACCTCGACACCGATCACCAGCGACAGTTGCTTGATCCACAGCACCTGATAGATCAGGGCGGCAGTACCGGAAATAAATAGCAGCAAGGCAGTGGCAGACAATGCAGTACGGCTGGGCGGTAAGGGTGACGGCATTGCGCGGGAGCCTTGTGCAGAAGGAATTCGGGAAGGAGTCGTTACCCCGTGTGGGAGCGGGCTTGCTCGCGATGGAGGCGGCGCGATCTGACAGATGCAGTGCGTCGAGACAATCGCGGGCAAGCCCGCTCCCACAGGGCAGGTTTACTGCGCTGGCTGATTTTTCATTTTTTCCGCAATCTTGGCGTCTACCGCTGCCCGTACCTGATCGATACTGAAGCTTGGCGGCTTCTGGCTCGGCGGGTAATCGACGAAGGTTTCCAGGAAGTTGGCCGCCTTCATGATTGCCAGTTCGTTCAAGTAGACGTTTTTCGTGCTCCAGTCGTAATACTGATCGGAGACCATGTCAGCCCGTTCGAACGGGTCCATGCGCAGGTTGAAGATTTTCGGCACCCGCAGGCATACGAAAGGTTCGCTCCAGACCTTGAAACCGCCCGGTTCGCGTTGCTCGCAGAACACCACTTTCCAGTTGTCGAAACGCATCGATACCAGCATGCCGTCATCGTTGAAGTAGTAGAACTCGTTGCGGTTGCCCTTGGGTTGTTCGCCGGTCAGGTACGGCAACTGGTTGAAACCGTCCAGGTGCACCTTGAAGTTGTTGCCACCTGCCACCGGGGCCCAGCCCTTGAGCAACTTGTCTTTGACATCGGCATCGCCAGCCACCGCGAGCAGGGTCGGGAACCAGTCCAGCCCCGAGAACATCTCGTTACTCACTTCGCCAGCCTTGATTTTCCCCGGCCAGCGCACGATTGCCGGGACACGGAAGGCACCTTCCCAGTTGGAGTTCTTCTCGTTCCGGAACGGCGTGGTGGCCGCGTCCGGCCAGGAGAACTGGTTCGGCCCGTTGTCGGTGGTGTAGACCACGATGGTGTTGTCGGCGATTTTCAGGTCATCGAGGGTTTTCAGCAGTTTGCCGACGTCGCCGTCATGCTCAAGCATGCCATCGGCGTACTCGTTGCCGGGCATACCACTCTGGCCCTTCATCGAGTCGCGCACGTGGGTAAAGACGTGCATGCGCGTGGTGTTCATCCACACAAAAAAAGGCTTGTCGGCCTTGGCCTGCTTTTCGATGAACTCCTGCGCGGCCGCGGTGGTTTCGTCGTCGATGGTTTCCATGCGCTTGGCGGTCAGGGCCCCGGTGTCTTCAATCTTGCCGTCGGCAAAACTGTGGATCACGCCACGGGGCGAGGTGGCCTTGACGAAAGCCGGGTCATCCTTGGGCCAGTACGGGCGTTCGGGTTCTTCCTCGGCATTGAGGTGGTAGAGGTTGCCGAAAAACTCGTCAAAACCATGATTGGTCGGCAAGTACTCGTCGCGGTCGCCCAGGTGGTTTTTACCGAATTGTGCAGTGGCGTAGCCCTGGGATTTGAGCGCTTGGGCGATGGTGATATCGCGCTTTTGCAGGCCTACCGGTGCCCCCGGTATGCCGACTTTGGACAGGCCTGTGCGCAGCGGCGTCTGCCCGGTGATAAACGACGAGCGCCCGGCGGTGCAGCTGTTCTCTGCGTAGTAGTCAGTGAACATCATGCCTTCTTTGGCAATCCGGTCGATGTTGGGGGTTTTGTAGCCCACCACACCCATGGAGTAGGCGCTGATATTGGACTGGCCAATGTCATCACCAAAGATCACCAGGATATTGGGTTTTTCGGCGGCCACGGCGGTGGCGGACAACGCCATCACCGAAGCCGCCACGAGGGCTAGCCGGGGGAACCACTTGGCTGTTCGAGTCATGCAACTTGCTCCTTGTTGACCTGGTTGGTGCACTGCTGACGGCTGTTTTTCTTATTGCTGTTGCTCGTTGGCACTGGTCTCGAACGGGTAGATCCGTCGCCATTGCGACGCCATATCGACGATAGTCCAGTCCTGCTGTTTTGCCTGATCGAGCGCCTTGTCCAGGTGGCCGATTTTCGAGTCCTTGTCATAGGCCCATTCGCGTTTGGCGTCGGTGTGATGCACCAGCCCCATCAGGCGCGGGCCGTCGCCGGCGGCGGTCCACTGGAGCATCTGCAGGTCGCCGTCGGAGTTGCCGAAGGCGAGGATCGGTCGGCGGCCAATCACGCTGTCGATACTTACCGGCTTGCCGGGGCCGTCATCGTTGTGGGCAATTTTGGCGGTGCGCAGGATTGACGGTTTGCCGTCCTTGACCTGGTATTCGGTGACAAACGTGGAGCCGATCACGTGCTCTGGCGGTATGCCATAGACCTCTTCGGCAAATACGCGCATAAAGCCGGTATCGCCGCCGGACACGATGTAGGGCTTGAATCCCTGGCTGCGCAGGTAGGTCAGCACTTCCAGCATCGGCTGGTAGACCATCTCGGTGTAGGGCTTGCCGCTGGTGGGGTGGCGTGCGCTGCTTAGCCAGCGCTGGACGTTGTCGCGGAACTCATCGGTGGTGAGCCCGGCGTGGGTCGTCATGAAAATTTTCAGCAGGCCCTCCATGCCGCTTTCGGCCAGGGCCTTGTGGTCGTTTTCCAGCACCGCCTTGAACGGTTGCTGGTCTTTCCATTCCGGGTGCGCGGCGGCCATGCGGCGGATTTCGTCGAAGGCAAACAGCTCCTCGAAATAACCCGGTTGCTCGCTCCACAGGGTGCCATCGTTGTCGAACACGGCGATACGCGCTTCGGGTTGTACAAAGCCCTTACTGTCTGGCGTGGTAACCGTCTCGACAAATTCGATGATGCTTTTTTTCGCCGGCCCTTGGTTCCAGGAGGGCAACGGGTCGGCAGCCAGGGCGAACAGGGGCAGGGCGAATAGCAGAGTCGCTGCCGTTCTTGCCGAGATCCTTTTGCTCCAGTGGGAGCGAGTCTGCTCGCGAAGGCCATTCGCGAGCAGGCTCGCTGCCACGGCTACAGTTTTTTGTTTATTCATTTTTGGAAGTCCTTTTCATGTCTTGGGTTGAGCGGGCGCAAACCATAGTTTTTGCGCGGCGGGCGGTTGTGTTTCCACTGACGCATGGCATTGAAAGCGTGGAGCAAGCGCCGCCGGTTCACAGACAGGGCAACGGCCAGCAGCAATAACCCGATGCCAACCAGCAACGTGGCGGGCAGCCGCAGCCGGGTGGGTTGGCCCATTTGCCTGAGGTCGTCAACGATCGAGAACACCGGGGTGTAGCTGCTGCTGGCTGTGGCCTTGAAGGTGACGGCCGGGAGTTCGCCGAAACGGATTTGGCGGTTCACGCTGTCCCACCATTTGACGCGGATTGCCGGCAGCTCGAAATCGCCTTCGCGCTCGATGCGATAACTGACCCGGTCAATGCGCTGACCGCCATTGAAACCGCCCCGGCCGTCGTCCAGATTGCTCACCTGCGGGGTCTGCGGGTATGCACCGAGTCCGGCCACCGAGCCCCGGGGCGGAGCGGGCAGGGCCAGCCCCGGGGTACCGTCGGCCTGTAACGTCACGCTGCGGGTCAGGCTGTCACCCACCTTGAACGGGCCGCCTGGCGGGGTAAGGGTCTGGCTCAGGCGCAACGCGCTGGCCACCAGTATCGGTTCGCCGGGGCTGAACCCTTCGGGCAGACTGGCACGAAAGGTCAGCACCGGGGTTTGCCCCGACAGCTCATGGCTGGCCTGCGCCGGGGTCGCGCGCACTGTCAGTGGCGCGATCGAGAACGCTTGCGCCTGCGTCGGGGTGATTCGGTAGGTGTAGCGCAGGCCGCTGAAGGTCTGGCCCTGAATCGTCTGCGACAGGTGCCCGGCCTCACCATTGGGCGGTGTCACATCGGTACCGTCCAGGTTCAGTTCGGGTAATGACGCACCACGGGTGAACCAGCTGTCGGTGAGCACATCGACCTGCAACTGCAAGGTCTCGCCCACCACCACGGCATCACCCGGTACCAGCCGGGCCTGCACCAACAGTTGCGGTTCGTTGGCCTGTGCCAGGCCGACGCACATCAGCAGTACCAGAGCGCAGGGCTTCATGGCGCCACCTTTTGGTCTTGCAGGCTGAATTTTTGCCGCAGGAAATTGGCCGGAGAGGTGGTCAGGTTTTGCAGCCATTGTTCGTCGCTGGCCGCCTGCGGGGTTTGCAGCGGTTTGCTCTGGCCTTTGCCTGGCGGTTTGTCGAATTTGACTGCGTCGGGTTTGACCTCGGGGGTGTTCTGCTCGGCGCTGTCGGTATCTTTTTCCAGGGCAATGGCCAATGCCAGGTTGGCACTGGCTTCGGGGAACTGCGGTTGCAGGGCCAAGGCCTGGCGATAGGCGGCAATCGCCTGATCGAACTTGTAGCGGCGTACGTAAATATTGCCCAGGTAAAAGTACGCCGGGGCGGTGTTCAACCGGGCAAAGCTGGCCAGTGCCAGATCGAAATCGGCGGCGTTATAAGCTGCGATGCCTTTCCAGTAAGGATCGACAAATAACTCGGCTGCTGCAGGGTAGTGCTGTTGCTCAAAGGCCCAACGCCCTTGCTGATCCCGGGTGAAGAAGGCATCGGTCAGTGCGTTGGCCTGCGCCGGTGACGGTTGCAGGGCCAGCCCTGCCCCCAGCAGCAGAACGGCGTTCCAGTTGAGGCTCCAGCCACGGCGCACCGAGAACCAGGCAAGCAATAGCAGGGGCCCGCATAACCAGTAACCGGCGTCTTTCCATTGCAGCTCGCGCTGCTCGTCGCTGGCGGCCTGGAAGTGCTGTTGGGCGTGGCCTTCGACCCAGTCCAGATCATCGTTGTTTATGGTCAGGCTGCCCAGCGGTGCATCGGTGGCCGCGGCCAGTTGCTTGAGCGCGGCGCTGTCGAAGCTGCCCAGTTGCGGGCGACCGGAACTGTCGGTGCGCGGTTGGCCGCTGGCATCGCGAATGATCCCGCCAATGCTGCTGCCCACTGCCAGTACCAGTACTTGCAGGGCATTGTCTTGCAACAGGGCTTTGAGGCTGTCCAGTTGCGAGGTGTCGGCGCCATCGGTGATCAGCAGCAGGGTGCCCGGAGCTTTCTCGGCCTGTAGCAGGCGCCTGGCCTGTTCGATCACCGCCGCCACGTTTTTGCCGGGCCGGGCAATCAGGTCGGTGCCCAGGGCCTGGATAAAACTGTCGAGCAGCGCCGGGTCGTCGGTGGCGGGCAACACCAGATGGGCGCTGCCCGCGTAGGCGATCAGGGCCGTGCGGGCACCGCTGCGCCGGGCAGTCAGGTCATGCAATTTGTGCTTGGCGGCTTCCAGTCGGGTGGGCTGCACATCGCTGGCATCCATTGACGGTGACAGGTCGAGGGCAATGATCAACGGCGCGCGGTTTTGCAGGAATGCCGGGCGGTCCTGTTCCCAGGTGGGGCCTGAGGCCGCAATGGCGCCGATAATCAGCAGGGCAGCGGTCAAATGTACCGGGCGCAGGCGGTGGCTGTCGGGCGGGGTGACCAGCAAGTGTGGCAACAGGTGGGGAGCGATGATCGCTCGCAAACGCCGTTGCTGGTCATGGCTGCGGCGCCACATTAGCGGTAGCAGGGCACCCACAATCGCCAACAGCAGCCAGGCCGGGCGCAGAAAGTGGAAGTCACTCAGGTTGATTTCCATTTCAGGCCTCCCGCGGTGGTGAGCGCGGGTGGCGCCGTGAGGCCAGCAGTGCGAGCAGATGATACAGCGCTATCAGGCTGATGGCGGCCGCTACGGGCAACCAGAACAGGTCACGTTTGGGCTGGTGGCTGAAGGTTTGCACCCTGTGCGGGGTGAGCTGGTCGAGGGTGGCGTAGACCTGGTTCAGGCTGTCACGGTCTTCTGCGCGAAAGTACTGGCCGCCGGTGCTTTTGGCGATGCTCTGCAGGGCTGCAAGGTTGACCTTGGCTTCGCCGTCGGCATCCGGGTCGCCTATGCCGATGGTGTGGATCACTACCCCTTTGGCCGCCGCCATGGCCGCGGCACGGGGCACGGGGATGGCGCTGCTGGTGTCGTTGCCGTCGGTGAGCAGGATCAGTACTTTCTCCTGCTCGTGGGCCTGGTCGAGCAGTTTGAGGCTCAGGCCGATGGCGTCGCCGATAGCGGTGTCGGGCCCGGCCATGCCGATGCCGGTGTCGTCCAGCAGCAGCGACAGGCTGGCGTGGTCGAGGGTCAGTGGCGCTTGCGGATAGGCAGCGCTACCAAACAGGATCAGGCCGATGCGGTCGTCCTTGCGCCGGGCGATAAAGTCCTGCACCACGTGTTTGACCGCGCTCAGGCGGTCGATCCTCTGCCCGCTGGCGTCGGTGAAATCCGTGGTTTGCATCGATTGAGAGATATCGATGGCAAGCATCAGGTCGCGCACCGGTTGCTGGCGCTCGATGGGTTTTTCGACCCATACCGGTCTGGCCACGGCCACCACCAGCAATGTCCACACCAGCAGGTTGAGCAGCAATTGCCAGATGTTGTGCTGCGCACCTGCGATCTGTGGTGCTTGATCGACAGCGCGGCTCATGGCGTTGAAAAACGGTACGCGTACCGCACTGCGGGCTTCGCGGTAAGCGGGCAGCCAGCGGTAGCCGAACCACGGCAAGGGCAGCAACAGCAGCAACCAGGGATAATCAAACTGCCACATGGTGCAGCTCCACCCAGCGTGTACAGGTGTCGACCAACTGCTGGCGTTGTGCGGCGGGCAGGGCGAGCAATTGCTCATCCTGGGCGTAGGCCAGAAACGCCAGTTGCTGGCTGAAATCCTCGGGCACAGGCGGTGGGCCGTGGCGTTGTAAAAAGTCCTGCCAGGCCTCGCCCTGCAGAGGCGCCGCTGCCTGCGGGACGGGCATGGACAGTGCCACCCGTTTAAGCAGCGTGGGCAGTTCGCGCAAGGTGCCCAGCGGGTCGTTGGCCGCGCGCAGTTGTGCCAGCCGTTGCAAGGCCTCGCGCCGGTAGCGGTCACGCCGCCACTGCCAGCAGGCGCGTGCCGCCCAGACCGCCAGGCCGGTCAGCACAACCCCAAGCAAGGCCCACCAGCCCCAAGTCTGCGGCAGGTAGCTGACGGGTGCAGGCAGGGCCAGGGTTTGCAGTTGGTCAATGCTGGGGATAGTACTGCTCATGGCCGCGCCCCGCCCAGTTTGCCCAGTTCGATCCGCAGCTGGCTGTGAGTATCCTGCGCGGTGCTGAACATCATCAGCGGTACCTGGCTGCGGCGCAGCAGGCTGGCGATGTCCTTGAAGCGCCCGCTGAGGAAGTCGCCCAGCGGCTGGCGTACGTGTGCGTGCTCTACCGCCAGCTCCACTTGCAACTGGCCCTGGGTAACCAGCAAGCGCCCGGTATCGGGCAGGTCCAGCGCCAATGGGTCGTAAACCTGCATGGCGATG
The DNA here is from genome assembly GCF_049896805.1 of Pseudomonas sp. TWR1-1-3. Classification (NCBI taxonomy): domain Bacteria; kingdom Pseudomonadati; phylum Pseudomonadota; class Gammaproteobacteria; order Pseudomonadales; family Pseudomonadaceae; genus Pseudomonas; species Pseudomonas sp. TWR1-1-3. Next base: position 593,223 of record NZ_JAFCUZ010000001.1, read on the forward strand.
ACATCGTTGTGCACTGCCAGTTGGCGCAGCAACTGCAGGGTGTGCGGCCCAGCCCCGGCGAAATCGCTGATCAGGCAAATCAGGTGGTCATGCCCGGCAATGGCCAGGCAATGTTGCAGGACCTTGTCCAGTTGGTCGGCGTCTTCGCAGTCCGGTTGAGTGGCATTGAGTTCCTGGTTTTGCCGGGCAATTTTGCTGCACAACGCCTCCACCCGTTTGCGGCTGCGCAGCGGGGCAATACTGTCGATGCGCTGGTCGTTAAAGATCAGCCCACCGACCCGGTCACCGGCGTTGAACACCATCCATGCGGCCAGTGCACCCAGTTCGGCAGCGGTGGCGGATTTGAAGCTGCGGCTGGAGCCAAAAAACATCGACATGCGCTGGTCGACCACGATCAAGGCCGGGCGGTCGCGTTCTTCGGTAAAGGTACGCACCACTGGCTTGCCGGTGCGCAATGAGGCGCGCCAGTCGAGGTGGCGCAGGTCGTCACCGGGTTGATAGCGGCGTAGTTCGTCAAAATTCAGGCCGCGGCCACGCAAGCGCGAAGCATGGTTGCCCGAGAGGATACTGCCGCGGGGTTGGCGGGCGACAAAACTCAACGCCCGCGCTTTGAATTCCAGCGCCATCAGTTGCGCAAGCGAGACGTACACCAGGCCGTCGGCCTCCTGCCGTTGGGCGTGCATCAGGCAGGTATCGCGACTTTGTCGAGTATGCGTTGCAGTACCTGATCAGCGCTGACGCCATCGGCCACGGCGTCGTAACTCAGTTGCAGGCGGTGGCGCAGTACCGGATACGCCACGGCGCGCACGTTGTCCGGGGTGACAAAGGCCTGGCCGCGCAGCCAGGCGTCAGCACGGGCGCAGCGGTCAAGGCCGATACCGCCGCGGGGGCTGGCGCCGATACTGATCCAGCGGGCCAGATCGGCGTCATAGTCGGCAGGACGGCGGGTGGCGTTGATCAGGTCGATCAGGTAAGCATCGATGGCGGGGGACACGGCCACTGTGGCGACTTCGCGGCGAGCCGCGAAAATCACCTCCTGACCCAGGGTAAACGGCGGGGCTGTATCGGCCGTGGCGTGCTGCACCTGTTCTTCAGCGCGCAGCATGCGCAGCACCCGGGATTCATCTGCCGGGTTTGGGTAGTCGAGCAGCACTTTCATCACAAAGCGGTCCATCTGCGCCTCGGGCAGCGGGTAGGTACCTTCCTGTTCGATGGGGTTTTGCGTAGCCAGCACCATAAACAGTGCGGGCAGCGGGTGGCTGTTGCCGGCGACGGTGATCTGCCGTTCTTCCATGGCTTCAAGCAGGGCCGCCTGCACCTTGGCCGGGGCGCGGTTGATTTCGTCGGCCAGGATCAGGTTGCCAAACAGCGGCCCGGGTTGAAAACGGATCAGGTTCTGGCCGTCCACCTGGTGCAGCACCTCGGCGCCGGTGATGTCCGATGGCAGCAGGTCAGGGGTGAACTGGATACGGCTCATCTGCGCCTCCAGGTGCCTGGCCAACGCCTTGACGGTGCGGGTCTTGGCCAAACCCGGCAGGCTTTCGAGGAGCAGATGACCGTTGGCCAGCAAGCCGACGATGATCTGGCGGATAACCTCGTCCTGGCCCAATACCGCTTCGGCGATGCTGGCTTGCAGGGCATTCAAATCGTTGAGCGCTGTCATAAAGCATTCCTTGCTTGAGCACGATTACCAGGGGGCGGGGACCACCACAAACTGCACGTTGCCACCCACATAGCGGGGCTGATACCAGGTTGGTCCGCAGTGTTGATACGCCACATTGTTGGCCACGACCGATACGCAGTCCGCAGGCACGCTGGTGACTTGCGAGCCGATGGCTATTGCCGTGGCCGTGGTTGCACCCACCACGGCGGCGGCTGCCCACGGGTGATACCAGTTGTCCGGTGGTGGTGGCGCAGGCAAGGGCCGTGGCGGAGGTGGCATGGGCCGTGGTGCCGGGTAGGAATGCGGTTGGGGGGCCGGCTGCGGGTAGGGGTGCGGCCCCGGCTGTGGATGCGGCTGTGGCTGTGGCATGGGGTGCGGCGCTGGGTGTCCGCCAGTGTGCGGCAGCACAAAAGTCCGTGCGCCGCCACCACCGCGCAGTTGCCAGGCCAGGGCGACAGAGGTGTGCAGCAGGCAGGCGCTGAGCACGCCACAGAACAGCCAGTGCAGACGCTTCATGGTTGCGCCTCCAGGCTGTATTTGCTCGGGGCCCACTGCAACGGCACTTCCTGGGCACCTGCGGGCGGATCAAAATCAAAGCTGTGGGCGCTGATTGCCGGTTTGAGCTGCCAGGTAAAGTCGACGCTGTGACGCGGCTGCTCGGGTATGTCGCGACGGGTGATGGTCAGGCGGCACGGCAGGCGCTGTTCGCCCTCACGCAGCCACAGCTGCCAGTCGATAGCATCCTGACGCAAGGCGTAATGATCACAGCGCTGGCCGTCCAGCGTCTCACTGCCAATCAGCACGGCCGAACGCAAACCGGCCTGTCTGACGGTGTTGGCGTTCCAGCGAAACAGGTCGGCCAGCGGCAACTCGATGCCATAGCGACTATTGAGCAGGTCGATCAGTGCGTTGATGTTCGCCGGGGCGGGGGCGCTTGCGTAGTAGGGGCTGGGGCTCTGGTAGAGGGTGAAGCGCTTGCCGTTGTAATAGAGGGTGCGGTGTATGCCCTGATTGTCCACCGAGACCAGCAGCTTATCCGGCTGTTGGGCCAGCAGTCGGGTGGTGTGCCGAAATTCGACGGTCTGGCCGTTATCCAGTACCTGGTCTGTCTGGCTGCGGGCCTCGACGCCAAATTGCTTGAGGCTGCGCAGGTAACTGCCCATCTGCTCCAGGGCCTGCACAGCCGCGGGCTCGATGGCGGACGGGTCGCCGGCATGGGCGTGCAAGGCCATGGCCAGTAACAGGCCTGGCACTACGCGACTTACCCGAGGCATGGTCACGACGCTTACCAGACGTACTGCATGCGCAGCGTCCAGGTGGCGATATCCGGTGAGCCTTTGCGCTCGCTCACGGTGTCGGTATAGGCCAGCAGGCCGCCGAATTGGGGGGTGAGCATAAAGCCCATGCTGGCGCCTGCCAGGGTGCTTTCCTGTTTGTTGTCCTGCCAGTCGCCGTCAATTTTTGTCTCGCCGCCCCGGCTATAGGTGGCGTCCAGCGAAGCCCACAGGGCGCGGTTGAAGTCATAGCTGTAGTGGCCTTCGATGGCATACAGGGGTTTTTGTTCGAGCTTGCTGTTGCCCTGGTATTCATCGTTGGACCCGAACAACGACACCATGGTGTTGATCTCCAGCCAGGTGGGGCCGATGGGGGTGCCGAAACCCAGTTCGGGTTTGTACACCCAGCGATTGGCACCGATATTGATCACCCGGTTCTTGTCATAGTCGCCGGTGGGGGTGGTGACTGTCAGGGCTGCCGTGAGAAAGGTCTCGGGAGTCCATTTGGCGAACTCCTCCTTGCTCAGGGCGGGGCCGCCAAAGATGTTGTGTGCGAACACCAATTGGGTGTCACCCATGCCACCGTTGTGTTTGGTACCGGTGAAATAGCGGGCGTTGTCGAATGATGCGGATAGATCGGCGTAAGGCTGCAGGATCTCGAAGGCACTGTTGCGCCCGTCGATACCGAAGCTACGGGCATAACGCAGGATATACAGGTCGGCATTGAGGGACAGACCGTCGATGGGTAGCGAGGTGTCGATGGGGGTATTGGAGTCGACGCGGTTGTAATAGCCGAACAGCATGTTCAGGTCGGTGGGGGTGTTTTGCCAGTCACGGGCGTTGTCGGCCCAGCCTGCCAGCGGCGTCAGGATCAGGGTGAGGGCGGTAAAGCTGGCCTTGCGAGCGGTACTTGCTCCCATCGTAGTGCTCCTTCAATCGCTCTTTGGCGGTTTATCGTCCGATGCCCGGCGTGTTTATTTGTTTACTGAAGCTAGCAGCAACCGCGAAATTCGCTGGCTGGAGACGCAAATGCTGCTGATTCTGTGGGCTGGGTCTCTTTTAAATGACGAGCGGTTATAGATGTTGCGCTCGGGGAGCAGGGTTGGTGTTGTTCAAATTTTTGCTTTTGCTGTAGCCACCCCCAGGAATGGATTTGTCCCCGGTGGTTTTAACTGCAATACCGGCGACATATTTTCTCTGTGGGACCAAGCCCATTCAGCGGACTACTGGTTATTTAGCCACCTATGGGCACTGGCTGCGTGATATCGTATTGACCTTTATCCAGAGGCTATCCAATGCGAATGCTGATTAGCGTCATGAGTCTGGCCATGCTGGCCGGTTGTGTGTCTCCTGCGATGGACACTGCCCGTAGCCAGGCCCCGACCCGGGTGCTGGCTTCGGAAAAAGCCACGGCGCTGGTCGCCGAATGCATCAAGTTTTCCTGGCAGGATGAAAGCGTGTTCGGGGTCGATGCCAGTGCCTATATCAATAACGACAAGGCTGGCAAACAGACCGTCTACACCCGTGGCGCCGAGTCCTTTGCCGATCTGACACCCCAGGGCACCGGCACGGCAGTGAGCTACTACGCCCAACAGCCGGGTGATGCTGCTGCCATGCGCCGCCTGGCGATGCTGGCGACATGCCTGTAACCGCGTAATGGACTTGAGGCAGGGCTTTGTCCTGACCCGGCACTGGCGTGATACGCCGTCGGGTATCGAGGTCGACTTCTGGTTGGCCACCGATGACGGGCCGCAGCAGGTGCGCCTGCCTTACCAAACCTGCACCGCGTTTATCCCCAAGATTCAGCTTGGCCAGGCCCAGGCTCTGCTGCAGAACGAGCGCGATATCGAATGGCGTGAGCTGGCGCTGTGTGATTTTCAGTCGCGCCCGGTGATCGGCCTCTACTGCCGCCAGCATGCCCAGTTGATGGACATCGCCCAGCGCCTGCGCCGCGCCGGGGTCGATGTGTACGAGGCCGATATACGCCCGCCGGAGCGGTTCCTGATGGAGCGTTTTATCACTGCGCCGGTGAGCTTTGGCGGCCGTGTACAGGGCGATGGCCCGCTGCTGGACGCCCGGATCAAGCCGCATCCCGACTACCGGCCACGGTTGAAACTGGTGTCCCTGGATATTGAAACCAGCGAGCAGGGCGACCTGTATTCCATTGCCCTCGAGGGCTGTGGCCAGCGTCAGGTGTATATGCTGGGCAAGGCCACCGCGGCCGATACCCCGGTGGATTTCGACCTGGAGTTCTGCGCCAGCCGCGGCGACCTGTTGCTGCGTCTTAACCAGTGGATGGCCCGGCATGACCCCGACGCGATCATCGGCTGGAATGTGGTGCAGTTCGACATGCGGGTGTTGCACGAGCATGCCCGGCGCCTTGGTATCCCGTTGCTGCTGGGGCGTGGCAGCAGTGAAATGCAGTGGCGCGAACACGGCACGCGCAAAAACCATTTTTTCGCCAGTGCTGCGGGCCGCTTGATCATTGACGGCATCGAGTCGTTGCGCTCAGCGACTTGGTCGTTCCCGTCTTTCAGCCTGGAAAACGTCGCCCAGACCCTGCTTGGCGAAGGCAAGGACATCAGCACGCCGTACCAGCGCATGGACGAAATCAACCGCATGTTCGCCCACGACAAACCTGCGTTGGCGCGCTACAACCTCAAGGACTGCGAACTGGTCACGCGGATTTTCGCGAAAACCGAGCTGCTGACCTTTTTGCTGGAGCGCGCCTCGGTCACGGGGCTGGAGGCCGATCGCAGCGGTGGCTCGGTGGCGGCCTTTTATCACCTGTATATGCCGTTGATGCACCGTCAGGGCTTTGTCGCCCCCAATCTGGGGGACAAACCGCCCCAGGCCAGCCCCGGCGGCTTTGTCATGGAGTCTGAGCCGGGGTTGTATGAGTCGGTGCTGGTGCTCGATTACAAAAGCCTGTACCCGTCGATTATCCGCACTTTTTTGATTGACCCGCTGGGGCTGGTTGAAGGCTTGCGCGAGCCTGGCGATGAAACCTCGGTACCGGGCTTTCGCGGTGCGCGTTTCTCTCGCACCCGGCACTGCTTGCCGGCCATTATCGAGCGCGTGGCCAAGGGGCGCGAAGTGGCCAAGCGGGACAAAAACGCGCCCCTGTCACAGGCCCTGAAAATCATCATGAATGCGTTTTACGGGGTGCTGGGCTCCAGCGGTTGCCGGTTTTTTGATACGCGGCTGGCATCGTCGATCACCCTGCGCGGGCATGAAATCATGCTCAAGACCCGCGCACTGATCGAGGCCCGGGGCTATAGCGTGATCTATGGCGACACGGACTCCACTTTTGTCTGGCTGCGCAGTCAGCACAGTGAGGAGGACGCGGCGAGTATCGGCCGTGAGCTGGTGCAGTACGTCAACGACTGGTGGCAGGCCCATGTGCGTGACGAGTATGGGCTGACCAGCGCACTGGAGCTGCAATTCGAGACCCACTACAGCCGCTTTTTCATGCCCACCATTCGTGGCGCCGAAGAGGGCAGCAAAAAGCGCTATGCGGGGTTGGTGGTGCACGCCGACGGCCGTCGGGAGATGGTCTACAAGGGGCTTGAGACCGTGCGCAGCGACTGGTCACCGCTGGCCCGGCAGTTCCAGCAGGCGTTGTACCTGCGCATCTTCAATCGTCAGCCCTGGCAGGCCTACGTGCGTGACTTTGTGCGTGCCACCCTGGCGGGTGAGCATGATGAACTGCTGATCTACCGCAAGCGCTTGCGCCGCCCGCTCAGTGATTACGAGCGCAATGTGCCGCCCCATGTGCGGGCGGCGCGGCTGGCCGATGAGTATAACGACCGGCAGGGGCGGCCCCGGCAGTACCAGAATGGCGGGACGATCAGCTACGTGATCACCGTGGCCGGCCCCCAGCCGTTGGAGAACCGCACCGCAGAAGTGGATTACGAGCACTATCTGTCGCGTCAGCTGCAACCGGTGGCCGACGCGATTCTGGTGTTTGTCGATGACAATTTCAGCGCCCTGGTGGGCGGGCAACTGGGGTTGTTCTAAGCGTCGCTGGCAGGGCTGGCGGCGGCCTTGGAGCGGGCACGATCCTTGGCGGCCTTGGCTTCGGCGGCCAGGCATTCCAGGCAGAACTGCTCGGCATAGCTCATCAGGATTTCGGTGGTGTCGCCCTTGATCGTGCGGGACCCAGCGAGGATATAGCGCATGCGTTTTTCCGTGACCCCGAGGCGCAGGGCAATCCAGGCCGGGGTCTGGCCGATACGGTCGACCAGTTTGTTGGCGTATTCGGTGGAGTGGTTGTAGCGTTCAGCATTGGGAAACATAGGGGTTCCATGGGGCGGTAGGATGAAGCCGGAGGGCATGGTACTCCTTTTCACCCGCGCCCATGATTTTGCCTGCCCCGGCGGTCACGACTTGACCGGCTTGATCAGACTCTCTGCCGGGATGCCAAACATCTCATGCAGCTTCCAGATCATGGGCAGGGTCAGGGAGCGCTTGCCGTTGAGCACTTCATACACCCGGTTCTGCCGGCCGATCGCAGGCACCAGGTCAGCCGCTGACAACCCGGACTGCTCCATCCTGAAGCGGATGGCATCCACCGGATTGGGCAGGTCGACGGGAAAGTGCTTGGCTTCGTAGGCTTCGATCAGGGTGATCATGACCTCCAGGTAGTCGCCTTCAGGTGTCCCGGGCTGCGGTTCATTGTCGAACAGCGGCGAAACCGACTTCAGTGCGTCTTTGTAGTCCTGCTCGGTGCGAATTGGACGAATATTCATGGCTTACTCCATTTCCACGGTGTTGGCATCGATGGCGTCGTACTGCTGGTGAGTGCCTGCGAATTTGATATAGATGGCGCTGAAGTGGTAGGCCACAGCTACCACGAGCCGATAGTCGTTACCTTTGATGTTGAACACGACCCGGTTGCTCTTGAGAATGCTGGCATGGCGAAACTGCGCCTTGATGTCGGCCGGCGTTTGCCAGTTCGCCTTTTTCGCTTCATCTATCCAGCAGAGGAAGGATTGCTCTGAGCCTGGGTGCTGTTGCCAAAAAAACTTGAGCTGACTGACTACGATGATTCTCATAAAACGAACCTAGTCCCATGATGGGACTTTTGCAAGTTGGCTTTACGTCCTGTGCTGCTCAAATACCCTGCAACTCTCAGGAGCGCCAGTTTGAAAGCTTGAGCAAATATGAGCTGCGCCATTCAGGCCTCACTGCCCCCGGCATGGACTCTTCTGTAACAGCGAAAGACCCGGCCCAAGTCATGCCCGCCCGCTGTTTTATGAACTAGAGTTTCCCCCACTCACCAACAGACACGAGAGGGACTTTCATGACTGCGCTGGATGTTTTCTGGGTCGGGCTGGGGGGCGGGCTGGGCTCGCTGTTGCGCTGGTGGATCGGTTTGCGGGTAGGGCAGTTCTATAAGGGGCCGTTTCCGCTGGGTACATTTTTGATCAACGTCAGCGGCGCCTTTGTAATCGGTTACCTGAGCATCCTGTTTACCGTGGACTGGCGCGACCGCTACGGCGACTTCCTCAGCGCCGCGGTGCTCACCGGTATCCTGGGCGGTTACACCACATTCAGCAGCATGCAGCTGGATGCCGCGAAACTGGCCAAGGCCAGGGATCGTGCATGGGCCGCAGGTTATCTGATCATCTCGGTACTGGTCGGCCTGGCCGCCGCCGCTTTCGGCGCCTGGCTGGCGCGCTGACTCAGGAGTCACACCATGCTCAACATGATTATTCTGATTTTCGTCGGTGGTGCGTTCGGCGCCATGTGCCGCGAGTTCGTCATGCTGTCGGTGCCGCGCCTGGCCGATGGCTTTCCCATGGATATCTTTGTCGCCAATATCGTCGCCGCGTTCCTGCTGGGCGTGGCCACGTCGCTGTTCAAGAGCAACCGCATCAACCAGTACGTGCACGTGATGGTCGGCACCGGTATCATGGGCGGGTTATCCACGTTCTCCAGTTTCGTGTTTGGCGCGGTCGAGATGATGCAAGACCCGGGCAGTGTTTTTGTCTCCATCTGCTACCTGGTGATCAGCCTGATAATCGGTTTTGCTGCCGTCGAACTGGGTCTGATTGCCGGGGCCAGGGTTACGCCGCTGCCTGCATCCGATACCCCGCAATAGGCCCTTGCAGCACCCATGAAAAAGCCCTCGTCAGAGGGCTTTTTTTATCCTGCCAAGTCTCAGGCCAAAGACGTACGCTTGCCGAAGAACATCTCGGTGATCAGATCATTGTTGATTTGATCGCCCTGCAGGGTACGCACCAGCAACTCACTGCCCAGCAACGGCAACGACAGCACCATGGTCGGGTTGACGCGTTTGACCTTGGGCATGTTCCGCGTTTCGTTGACCAGTGCGATGATCTGGGTTTCGTCGCCTGCCACTTCCTTGGCCGCGAGGATGGTGAACACGTTTTCGGCGTCGCTGTCGCACAGGGTGACGATGTACTTGGCGTCCGCTGCACCGGCCAGTTTCAGGGTCGACGCGGCCGACGGGTCACCTTCAATGATATCGGCCTTTTCCGGCAGGTCATGCTGGCTGCCGGCCGCGCATACCACCGTGACGTGTTCGCCGCGATCGGTCAGACCTTTGTAGACGTTTTGTGCCAGGGAACCAACGCCAACGAGAATGTAGTGATTTTTACGCGCCATATGGGTAATCCTGCCTTTAACAATACGTTGGATGTTGTTGCTGATCAGCGGGCCGGCAATGGACGCCACCGAAATCGCGAAGATGGTGATGCCCAGGATGATCACTGTCAGGGTGAAAAAACGCGCATCGGTGGTATGCGGGACGATGTCACCAAAGCCTACGGTGGACATCACCACGATGGCGAAGTAGAACGCCGATGGCAGGTCCGTCACCGGCGGTGCAAAGCCATCACCGATGTAGAGCGTGCCCAGCGTGCTGTAGACGATCAGTGAGGCGATGCTGACCACCGCAAAGAAGCTGCCCGAGGCCAGGCTGTAGTGGTCAAAACGGCGCCAATAGAAGGCCAGCACGGCAATGGTGACCAGCGAGAAGAAGGTCACGCCGTCAGGTTTTTTCAGAATGAAAAAATCCACGCAGACCGTGGCCACCAGCAGCAGCAGGGAAAAAAACCAGCTGATGCGTGACTTGATCAACAGCCCCAGTGACATCAGCAGGAGTACAAGCCCCACCACAAACCCGGGGATTTCCAGCAAGGCTAAAAAGCTTAATGCCTCCTTCCAGGTATCAAAGGAGCCGGATTTGGCATTGGCATGGGCAACGCCACGTTCAAGCACCGGCAGAAACAAAAGAAAGCCGTTGATCGCAACCAGCAAGGCGACCCCATAGGCAAAGGAGATCCGATTTTTTACGTCCTGTAATAAAGTCATGGCACCTACGACGCGTCAGTTAAGGGGTGAGGGGAGTGTAGGTCAGGTTTATCGGGCTGCCACCAGCAGCCCGTGTGCTTGAGCCTCTGATCAGGCGTTGGCAGGCAGTTGGTCATAGCCGCGGATGTAGTAATTGAGGGCCGAAATCAGCCAGCACAGGACAAACATCCCGATGATCCAGTAGCCAATCTCGCCGAAGTTTTCACTGATGGCATTGATCGGCGTCCATATCCCGCCGGTGAGTTGCAGTTTTTCGGCAATCAACCCCAGCGCTTCGACACCACCAATAAACAGGGCCACCACCACCGAGGCGGCAGTGATGGTGATGTTGTAGTAGAGCTTGCGCACCGGTTTGGAAAACGCCCAGCCGTAGGCACCGATCATCACGAAGTTGTCCAGTGAATCGATCAGGGCCATGCCCACCGCAAACAGCACCGGGAATACCATGATTGACCACAGGCTGATGCCGTGGGAGGCGCTGGTGGCGCTGATGCCCAGCAAGCCGATTTCGGTGGCAGTGTCAAAGCCCAGGCCAAACAGAAAGCCCACCGGGTACATGTGCCAGCTTTTGTTAACCAGGTTGAACACCCGACCAAAAATTCGCGCCATCAGGCCACCCTGGTGGGTGGTGATCAGGTCCAGTTCTTCGGGGGGCAGGGTGTGGCCGGCCTTGACCTGTTTGAACTTCTTGTACACCGAGATCAGGATGACCAGGTTGAGCACGCCGAACAGCAGCAGGAATACCGAGGACACCAGGGTGCCGATCAGGCCGCCGGTTTCATGGAACCACTCCATATCGTCCTTGAACGCCATTGCCGTGGCCGCAATCGCGAAAGACGCCAGCACCACAATGGTCGAATGCCCCAGGGAGAACCAGGTGCCTACGGCTATCGGGCGTTTGCCCTGTTGCATCAGCTTGCGGGTGACATTGTCGATGGCGGCAATATGGTCGGCGTCCACGGCGTGGCGCAGGCCGAAGCCGTACGCGAGCAATGCGGTGCCCATCAAGACCGGGTTGTTGCCGAACTCGATAAAGGCCCAGGCCCAAGCCAGCAGGTTGGCCACGATCAGGCCGGTCAGCAGATAAATGGCGCGCCGTGTGGTGTTCGACGGCTCGGCATTTGTCAGGGGGTAGGCAATCGCGGTCATGGAAAGACTCCGGCAAAGGGATCGAAATTATTGGCGGTGGGCCGGCATGACGTCTTTGTTGGGCACCAGAAACAGCCAGGAAGCCAGTACAAAGGGCATGGTCAATGTCGGGATGCCAACCGGGGCCAGTACTGTATTCAAGGCGCCTTGCACAAATACAGTGAAAACCACGCCAATCAGGGTGTAGATCAACACGCGCCAGCTGGGCTTGTTGAAGGTCGAACCCAGGGCGATGGCAGTCAGCACGGCGCTGAAGGCATACAGGCCGTTATTGATGCTGGCGTGTTCGGCTTGCAGCACCACGGCCACCAGCACCGCCAGCAGCGAGCCCAGCAGGCCGAACACCGCGGCCCACAACGATGACACCGCCAACCCGGCGAGAAACAGCACGCTGCCGATCACCGTGCTGATCAAGAACACTTCGGAGATCCCGTAGAACGTGCTCTTGAACAGGTCGATACCATCGAACAGGCTGGTGTTGTACGCGACCAGATCATGGGGCAGGTTGGGCACGGGCAGGGCGCTGGTGTTCAGGCCGCCAAAGGCATAGCTGGCCAGCAGCATGGTCCAGGTCACCAGCACGAAGGGCGCCGTGAGGGCGGCGACTTTCCAGGTCTTCAGAATATCGGCGATGCAGATGGTGACGATTACCGAGACCACGCTGCCGAGGATAATACACAGCCACAGGATGGGTGTGACGGCGAGGAAGGTAGGCAGGGCAGCGCCGACCAGGCAGCCGTTATAGCCGTAGAGGCCGGCCTTCCAGGAAGTGCGGTCCTTGAGGTGCATACCGGTAAGGGTTGCCACGACCGTGCCCAGCACACTGCCGAAGGCCATGGCCGGGTTGCCTTCGCCAAACGCGCCGACAAAAATGGCGGCAAAAAACAGTAGCCCGGTCAGCGGGTTATTCTGGAACATGACCTGAGCACAACCACGCAGGGTGACGTCGATAAACTCAAGGACGACGTTGCCATCCACGATTTTCGACCACTTGGATGCAGCTTCCATATTGACTCTCCCAATTGAGCATTTGGCCAGGATCAGCTTGCGTAGCAGCTGCCATAGGAACGAGGCTGCGTTCGGCGGCGCAGCCGTCGCAAAATCAGGCACTGCGGTGTGCCAGTCAAACCCTGCCCTCAGGAATTACGACGGCTGCGCCGCCGGACGCAGCCTCGTTCCTTCGGCAGCTGCTACACAGCTACTTCCACAAAAACGCCGGTTGCAGGGTCACGCCCAGGATTTCTTCGCGGGCCACCTTCCAGAACTCGCGGATTTGCGCCTTGACCTCGCCACTGTCGTTGCCCAGCACCTTGAATATCAGCCCGCAGTCGTTGGGCAGGCGGGTCACCCCGCTGGCCAGCCCGGCCTGCATGTCAAACAGCGCCGGGATGCGCTCGACAATCCGGTCGTGATGCTCCCTGGGCGTGAGCAATACCACGTTGCCGAACACATCGAAGGTCTGCATCACGCCAATGGCGTCCAGGCTCTCTTTTTTTGGCTCAAGAATGTACTTCTCGACAAACAGCTCGCGACCCTCGAGGTTCTCGGCGCGCACCCGGGAGGAGTACACGTCAAAGCCGAAACGCTCATCCACATGATGATACTTGCGCCCCGACATCAGGATTTCGCAGTAGATGGCCGTCGCCGTGGGGTGGATCCTGATTTGCGTGTCGGTGATAAACCGTGCATTGCGATGGGGGATCAGCGGGTCGGGCATAAACTCCAGGTAGCCGCCTTCTTCGATCGTGAAGTGCTGGATTTGCGAGGCGTAGTTGGCATTCATCGAATGCACTTTGGTCGCCGACTGGGTGGTGACGTGCCCGCAGGCACCCACCCCCACGTTGACATCTGTGGCCAGGCGGTCGCCCTGCAGCACGCAGCCCGAAGTTGAAATCATGGTCACACAGGGCAGCTCGGGCATTTCCTCGTCCCAATACAAGGCCCGTTGCACCAGCGATGGTACGCGGCGCTCCATGTCCGCCAGCACGCTGCGGTTACCGCGCTTTTCAAAACCCAGGCGCAGGTAGCCGCTTTTACCCACGGCACCGCTGTGCATTTGCGCCGGTTCGTCCTGGTACTGCGACAGCTCCGGCGCATCAATGCCGAGTGAGTGAGCGCGTAGCCGTGACGGGTTGTTCACGATCTGGCTCTGCGCTGTCATGCACTGACCCCGCTTTTGACCGCCGGTTTTTGTGCGAACAGGAACATGTGCTCGATCATGTCCACCAGTTCTTCAATGCCCTGACCGGTCTTGCAGTTGGTGAGGATATACGGGCGGTTGCCGCGTACCACTTTGGTGTCGCTTTCCATCACATCAAGGCTGGCGCCAACGTAGGGGGCGAGGTCGATCTTGTTGATGATCAGGATATCGGCCTGCACCAGCCCCGGGCCATTTTTGCGCGGGATTTTCTCGCCTTCGGCGACGTCGATCACGTAGATATAAAAGTCGGCCAGGGCCGGACTGAAGGTCAGGGTCAGGTTGTCGCCGCCGCTCTCGATCATGATCAGGTCGCTGTCGGGGAACTTCTCTTCCATTTCCTCGACCGCGGCAATGTTCATACTCGGGTCTTCACGCACGGCGGTGTGCGGGCAGGCACCCGTTTCCACACCGAGGATCTTGTCTTCATCGAGGATACCCTTGAGGGTACGTTTGACCTGTTTGGCATCTTCGGTGGTGACGATATCGTTGGTGATGATCAAGGGCTTGTAGCCACGGTTGATCAGGATCGGAGTGATCACTTCGATGATCGCGGTTTTACCTGAACCGACCGGGCCGCCAATACCAATACGAGTAATCTTTTTCACGGTTATTTCCTTACCAGATAGGGGAGCGGAAGCTGCGTCGACACATGCCGACGCAGCCCGGGGTGTCAGTTCATGAATAGCCGTACATGTGCCTTGACGTGCACGGCGGCGAGCACATCGACTATCGGGACATAGGAGGACATCTGCTCGATATCGCCGACTTCGGCGATATCGCAGAACGCTTCAATGTCGTGGTTGAGTTCGAACAGGATGTGCTGGGTGTCCAGGTGCGTGACCCGCATCAGGCGCATGGCCGCGCTGAGGATGGTCATGGCCACGCCGTACTGGTGCATCACCACGACCTCACGGGCACCGATGCCCTGGGTCGACATCACCACGGCCTGGGTGACGGGGTAGGTGCCTGCCGCGTTGCCGGCCTTGATCTGTTCAAGCCACCAGCGCACCAGCGGTTTTTCGACGACATGGATCGACATTTCCGCCAGTTTTTTGCCCATGCGCGTGGCCATCAACCGGCTTTCTTCATTGAGCTTGCGGTTATTCACCGCCCAGTCGGCGCGTAAAATGCCGTCGCGGTCTTCTGCCACGGCAGCCCGGTGCGCAGCGACCACGCCCATGCCGTCACAGCTGGCCGCCTGCTTGAGGGCGGTGAGCACAAAACCCTTCAGGGTCGGGACATCGTGGACGATGCCTTTTTGAATGGCCGATTCCACGCCGTTGGAGAACGAAAAGGCACCGACCGGCAATACGGAATCGCCAAACTGCATGATGCGAATTAGATCTGATGCGTTCATCTATGCGCCTTCTTGCCGGGTTCAGTGCTTATGGCTGTGAAACGTATGGCCGTTGTCGTGACTGTGACTGTGTGCGTCATGGCTGTGCACGCCCTGGATCTTCAGGGCGGCAGCGTCCAGCTTGTCTTGCGGGCTGGCCACGTGAACATGGGTGTCGGTTTCTTCGGCACCGCCAAACAGCAGGCGCGCCTCGGATGTGGTCAGCAGCGGCAGGATTTCGGCGCCGCCAACAAAAGCGTACGGCAGGTGTTGAAAGCCGTGGGTGCGCATCACCGAGTCCATCATTTTGGTTTCGACGGTGAGCGGGATATAGACCTCGTTGTTTTTGGTCACGGCTTTCCAGTGCTGGTTGCCCAGGGCATGGCCCAGCTCGAAGCTGGTTTTGATCAGCACGTCCAGGGGCTGTTTTTTCAGCTCCTTGAGATCGATGACCATCACGTCGCGCAGGTTCAGTTGCACCACTACGGCGGTGTTGGAGCCTTCATCCCAGAGCAGCACATCGCCGTCCGAGAGCACCACGTTACGTTCCAGCGAAATGCCCAGGTCAAGACCGCCGAGGCTGGTGCGCCGGCAGCGACTTTTTTGCGCTTCACGCTGGTCGAGCACCAGCAGGTCAACCTTGGCGCCTTCGAGTTTGTGTTGCCAGTGCGGGTCTTTCTTGGCGTTGCCGAGTATGTGTTCAATCAAAATCACGTCGCAAACTCCTTCCCTGAATCATGTGCCGGGCGTGTGCCACCGGGTGCAGGTGCCCCCGGTAGCGGCCCGTTCAGGCATTAGCCAAAGAAATAACGCTGGTTCATGGTGGCCACATCGATGGGCTTGCACGTGGCGTGTACGCCGTCGACTTTTACCGCGAAAGTTTCCGGATCAACATCGATATGCGGGGTCTGGTCATTGCGCACCAGGTCCTTTTTGGACACGGTGCGGCAACCGCGCACCGCCATGACCTGACGCTCCAGCCCGGCCTTTTCTTTCACGCCGTCTTCCAGCGCCGCTTGCGACACGAAGGTCACGCAGGTGTCTTGCAGGGACTTGCCGAAGGCACCGAACATCGGACGGTAGAACACCGGCTGCGGGGTTGGCAGAGAGGCGTTCGGGTCACCCATGGCGGCCCAGTTGATCATGCCGCCCTTGATCACCATTTTCGGTTTGGCCCCGAAGAAACGCGGATCCCACAGCACCAGGTCGGCCATCTTGCCGACTTCCACCGAGCCCAGCACATGGCTGATACCCTGGGCCAGTGCCGGGTTGATGGTGATCTTGGCCACGTAACGCAGCACCCGGAAGTTGTCGTTATCGGCGCTGTCTTCCGGCAGTTTGCCACGTGACACTTTCATCGCATGGGCGGTTTGCATCACCCGCAGCCAGTTTTCACCGACCCGGCCCATGGCCTGGGAGTCACTGGAAAACATGGAGATCACGCCCATGTCCTGCAGCACGTTTTCGGCGGCAATGGTTTCCGGGCGTACGCGGCTTTCAGCAAACGACACGTCAGCCGGCACGTTCGGGTTGAGGTTGTGGCAGACCATGATCATGTCGAACAGCTCGGCCTGGCTGTTGACGCCGTAAGGCAGGGTCGGGTTGGTCGAGCTTGGCAGTACGTTGCTCTGGCTGGCCACCTTGATGATGTCGGGGGCGTGACCACCACCGGCGCCTTCCGTGTGGAAGGTGTGAATGGTGCGACCTTCGAAAGCATCAATGGTGTCTTCGACGTAGCCACATTCGTTCAAGCTGTCAGTGTGCACCGACACCTGCACGTCCATCTCGTCGGCGGTACGCAGCGCATGGCGCAGTGCGTTTGAGGTTGCGCCCCAGTCTTCGTGAACCTTGAGCCCGGCGACACCGGCGATGATCTGTTCGGCCAGCCGGCTCGCGGCCAAAAGAGTTGCCCTTGCCCAGCATGCCGACGTTGATCGGCAGCCCTTCGAGCGAACGCAGCATCTGGCGGATGTTCCAGGGGCCGGCAGTCACGGTGGTACCGTTGGTGCCATCGGTAGGGCCGATACCGCCGCCGAAGAAGGTGGTGATGCCGTTGGACAGCCCGTGGTAAGCCTGCTGCGGCGAGATCAAGTGAATGTGGGTGTCGATCCCGGCTGCAGTCAGGATCAGGTGCTCGCCGGAGATGGCGTCGGTGCTCACACCCACGACCAGGCCGGGGGGCACGCCGCTCATGATGCCCGGGTTGCCGCTTTTGCCGATCCCGACGATCTTGCCGTCACGGATACCCACGTCGGCTTTGATTACGCCCTGGATCGCGTCGATGATGGTGACGTTGGTGATAACCAGGTCCAGTACGCCGTTGTCGCGGGTCAGGGTATTGTCGGCGCCCATGCCGTCGCGCAGGGATTTGCCGCCGCCGTAAACGGATTCTTCACCGTAACCGCGCAGGTCCTTTTCAATCTCGACAAACAGGTTGGTGTCACCCAGGCGGATTTTGTCGCCCGTGGTTGGGCCGAACAGGCCTGCGTATTCTTTGCGTGAAATGGTTGGCATCGGTGGCTCCTTTTCTAATGCCGCGCGAGCGTCAATGGTTCAACGGCGCGAGTGCAAAGTATGAGAATGCGTGGTTACTTGTCGTTGACGGGCTTGGACGGCTTGGCCGGCTCGGAGAACTTGAAGCCGCGATCGACTGCGCGCTGGATGGCCTGCAGTTTTTCCGGGCGCTCATGGTTGCTGGTGAGCTTGTCCGGTACCCAGCCATCGACCAGGTTGTTGAAGCCGTAAAGCGTTTGCTTGCCACCGTAGGGGATCAACGGCACTTCGATTTCGTCGCCCGGCTCGAAGCGGATGGCTGTGGTGGCCGTGATGTTCAGGCGCTTGCCAAAGGCGGCGGCGCGGTCGAATTCCAGGGCACGGTTGACTTCAAAGAAGTGAAAGTGCGAGCCGATCTGGATCGGACGGTCACCGGTGTTGCGCACCTTTACCTTGGTGACGGGGCGGTCTTCGTTAAAGGTGATGGGCGTGCTGGCGTAAATCGTACCGCCCAGAGGCACATCGGCTTCATTGCCCTTGCTGACGCCACCGGGGTTCTTGGCGTGGGGGATGCTGTGGTTCGGGTGAGTATCCTGGTGCGGGCCTGCTGTCTCTTTGGTGCTCATGACTGATTCCTCAAAACGTGAAAGTTTTGCGTTTACCGGGTTTAAAGCAGACGGTTACTTGATCGGGTCGTGGACCGTGACCAGACGACTGCCGTCGGTGAAAATCGCTTCAACCTGAACGTTGGGAATAAGGTCGCTGACGCCTTCCATCACGTCATCCTTGGTGAGTACTTTGCTGGCCTCGGTCATCACATCCTCAACCGACTTGCCATCGCGTGCGCCTTCCAGGGCGGTCACGGTGATAATTGAAACAGCCTCTGGATAGTTCAATTTCAAGCCGCGAGCCTTGCGCCGGAATGCGACGTCCGACAGGGTGTAAACCATCAGCTTTTCGACTTCTCTGGGGGTGAGCTGCATAAGCCCTCCTATCTACAGTGCGGTAAGAATTAACGTTCTGGAGTGCCGCTCAGGCGTGCGCGCATGCAAAACACTCCACACGATGGGTACGTGTGAAGGCGGGTTGACGAGTGAGTGGGTTTTTTTAATGCCTGTTGTCGTTTCATAAGCTCAACCGTTCAAATCCATTAATACGGGTGCGAGCAGAGCCTAGACCATAATTTCAGGCAGGCCAGGTGTTGCAGGCGTGCGGGTCAGAGGTTGTTGACACAAAATGAAATACAAGGTTTTGTTGAAAACTTCTTATAAAACAATTTGTTATATGTTTTGAGTTTGTGGTTTAAGCGTCGTTAATCGCTGAAAATTCCATGTTTATGTACGAAGAATCTTCATCTTTAGTGCGATAAGTCATCTAAATGAGTCGGATGTAACTTTTTGCTGTGGGTGTTACGTTATTTTTCGTCGGGCAACTTGTCGTTTTTAAACAAATGCCGATGGCCGCAGTGGTACAGCGCGGCATGCAACTGGTCATTGAGTTCGGTCAATTGCCTGAGCATCTCCAGGCTTAGCCAGACATAGGCATAAAAGGGTGTCTCGGTGATCTTGCCGTCCAGGCTCTTGAGCACAAGCTCCTTGAGATCGTGGGCTTTCTGGCGCAGTTCGCCGCTGATCTGGTTGTTGGAAATGCCCATACACAGCTTGTTCTGCAGCGATTCGAGCGCTTGCGGGATCAACTGGTGCAGACCGTTCAAGGCGGGCTCGCTTTCGATCAGCAGGTGGCTTTCCCGTGATGACCAATACGCATCGATCATCAGGCTCATGGTGGCCAGCAGGTTGCGGTGCAGGGTTTGCAGGGACTCGAACACTTGTGGCTTGAGGTTGCTTTCGTTGCTGGCAGGGGTGATGTAGTTGCGCAACTTGATGACCGCGTCCAGTTCGTTCTTCAGTTGATCATCCAGATTGGGGCGTTCGGGGATTCGCGGGGAGAAGTATTGCGAGTACAGGGTATTGATCTTGCCCAGGCTCTCGCTGAACTTGATCCGCAGGTCGGTATAGGCCCGCTGTGGGTAAATGCTGGTGTAGAGCATGGCCAACAAAGAACCTGCCAGCACATAGCCGCTGCGGGTGAGTGCCGACTCCATGTCATTGGGCGGGGCGCAGCTGACCACCGCCAGGGTTGCTCCGATCAGCAGGGCCATATAGGGGTGTTTGCCCAGGGTCAGGTAGCCGGCAATAAACATCATCACCGCGCACCAGAGCAGCATCAGGCTAAAAGAGTGCATCTCCAGATACAGCGCCACCAGCCCGGACAGCGCGCCCAGTACTGTGCCGCCAGTACGCTGCAGGGCCCGGGAGAATACGTTGCCCCAGTAGGGCTGTGGTCCCATGACAATGAGCATGGTGATCAGGGCATAGGAGGCGCCGTCGAGCTTGAAGAAGCGGATGACAACAAAGGTAATCAGGAACGCCAGGCTGATGCGGGTGGCGTGGATCCAGCGGTAATTTTTGCAGACCAACTGTTCCAGATTCGAAATCTTTTTACCCAGCCGCATAAAGTCCCCAATTGCTGTAGTGGATTGGGCTGGCAGCGTAGTTCAGGTCTGGCGGGTCCACCACTGGGGATGGCTCTATTGTGGGGCAGGAAAAGCGGCAGGCGTAAAAAAGGCCATTACCATCATGGGGATCCGGTAATGGCCAAAAATCTCAACCAAAGAGAGCGTCAGGCGCAAACCTGACGAGCGGCAATGTATCAATGCCACTCTTAGTTAGCTAGCTAAGAGTGAGCGAAACTGTTTTACCTGCTGCGCAACAATGGTGCATTGCTGGTTGGCTAGGCAGAGGGAGCGTTAGCCGATACCCTTTGCTCCATGCAAATACCTGACTTGAATCTGCTGGTTACCTTGAATGTCTTGCTCGAAGAGGGCTCTGTGGTGGGTGCTGCCCGACGCATGAACCTGAGTGCCCCGGCCATGAGCCGCACCCTGACCCGGATTCGCGAGGTCTTGAACGACCCCATTCTGGTGCGTTCAGGGCGTGGCCTGGTGCCCACGCCCCGTGCACTGGAGTTGCGTGAACAGGTGCGCGGTGTGGTGGAGCTGGCGCACGGGGTGTTCACCCAGAGCCAGAACAGTGATTTGCGTGAGCTGGAGCGTACGTTCAGCATTCGCGCCAATGAC
The DNA here is from genome assembly GCF_049896805.1 of Pseudomonas sp. TWR1-1-3. Classification (NCBI taxonomy): domain Bacteria; kingdom Pseudomonadati; phylum Pseudomonadota; class Gammaproteobacteria; order Pseudomonadales; family Pseudomonadaceae; genus Pseudomonas; species Pseudomonas sp. TWR1-1-3. Next base: position 613,818 of record NZ_JAFCUZ010000001.1, read on the forward strand.
GTGTTTTTTGGTGTGTATGGCGCAGCACTGCGCCAGCAAATGGCCCTGGAGATGCCCAAGGCTACGTTGCGGGTGGTACCTGAGGGTTTTACTGATGACGAGGCACTGAATGAAGGTCGCATTGACCTGACTATCTGCGCCACTAACCGCTTCAGCCCGGATATCAAGGTCCAGAGGCTGTTTACCTGTCCGTTTGTGGGGTTGGCACGGGAAGGGCATCCGATTTTCGATGAGCCTGTTACGGCCCGGCGCTTTGCCAGTTTTGACCACATCAGTGTGTCCCGCAGGGGCCATGCCCGCGGGCCGATTGATGCGCTGCTGGCCGAACTGGGGCTGGAGCGTCGGGTGTCGTTTACCACGCCGACGTTCTACTCGGCGATTTTTGCCCTGGCAGGGGAGGATCTGATCCTGCCGCTGATGCCCCAGGTGCTGCTCAAAAACCTGGAGCCACTGGGCCTCAAACTGCGCCCGTTCGAGCTGCCGATCACCCTGCAGCCGGTGGATATTGTCCAGGCCTGGCATCCGCGGCTGGACAACGACCATGCCCACCGCTGGCTGCGTCGTACCCTCAAGACCTTTTGCGACAACGCGGTGATTTGACCGCAACCTCTGTAGATACTCTGTTGCAGGTCAAGCCCTATTGTGGGAGCGAGCCTGCTCGCGAACGACCTTCGCGAGCAGGCTCGCTCCCACAGTTGCAGTGTTCCTGCAGCTGCCTCGTTCCTTCGGCAGCTGCTACGGGGAGGGAGTCAACATTACAATGGTTGCGTCTGACGCACTCCACAGTTAGTTATTTATCAATTTTTATAGCTATGCCGGCTGATTAAACTTTCTGTCATCTATCAAGACGACGGAGTCAGCCATGTATTGGCGGTTTGACCATGGGCGCAGTCTGGCGCCTGGAGCTGCGCTGTGACGGCGCTGGTTGCGGGTGCCGTGGCTCCCACCCCGGCCCCGGCCAGCAGTGCGGCGTTTGGCCTGCGGATTTTTACCGGTCTGCTGGGTGTTTTACTGGCCGTGCTGGTGTCGGGGTTCAACGAGAATGTCACCAAGGTGGCCATGCCCGATATCCGCGGGGCGATGGGTATTGGTTATGACGAAAGCACCTGGCTGCTGGCGGTGTATTCGGCCACGTCCATCAGTGCCATGGCCTTTGCACCGTGGTGTGCCGCCACCTTTTCCCTGCGCCGTTTTACCCTGTGTGCCATCGGCGCCTTTTTACTGTTGGGCATTCTTTGCCCTCTGGCCCCGAATGTTGATGCGCTGATGCTGCTGCGCACCTTGCAAGGCTTTGCCGGTGGGGCCTTGCCGCCGATGTTGATGTCAGTGGCGTTGCGCTTCCTGCCGCCGGGCATTCGCCTGTATGGCCTGGGCAGTTATGCGCTGACGGCCACTTTCGGGCCCAGCTTCGGCACGCCGTTATCGGCCTGGTGGGTGGAGTACGCCGGGTGGCAATGGGCGTTCTGGCAAATCATCCCCCTGGGCCTGTTGTCGATGGCCTGCGTGGCCTGGGGCTTGCCGCAAGACCCGTTGCGTCTGGAGCGTTTCAAGCAGTTTGACTGGCGCGGCCTGCTCCTGGGTTTGCCGGGGTTGATCATGCTGGTACTGGCGCTGGAGCTGGGTCAGCGCCTGAACTGGTTCGAGTCGCCGATGATCCGTTTTTTTATCGTCGCCGGCACGGCCCTGATGGTGCTGTTCTTTATCAATGAGTGGTCCCATCCGCTGCCGTTTTTCAAGCTGCAACTGCTGAAAATCCGCAATCTTGCCCATGCATTGTTGACGCTGGGCGGGGTGTTGTTTGTATTGCTGGCAGTGATCAAGATTCCGTCCAGTTACCTCGCTCAGGTGCAGGGCTATCGCCCCCTCGAAACCGCGCCGGTGATGTTGCTGGTGGCCTTGCCGCAATTGATTGCGCTGCCACTGGTCGTTGCGTTGTGCAATCTGCGCTGGGTCGATTGTCGCTGGGTGCTGGCCATTGGTCTGGGGTTGCTGGCGCTGGCCTGCGGCATCGGTTCGCAAGTTACCTCGGTGTGGAACCGGGAAAATTTTTACAGCTTGCAGGCGATACAGATCATCGCCCAGCCCATGGCAGTGATTCCTCTGCTGATGCTCGCCACCGGCGGCCTGAACCCGGCGGATGGCCCGTTTGCATCGGCCTGGTTCAACACCGTCAAAGGGTTTTCGGCGGTGGCAGCAAGCAGTGTGCTGGGGGTGCTGACGCTCAATCGCGAGCACTACCACTCAACCATGTTGCTCGATCGGCTGGGCAACTCGCCGCTGGTCAATTCCGGCACAGACCTGGCGCGTCGGGTTCACCAGCAGGCCGTGGTGCTGACCAGTTCTGATCTTTATCTGTACATGGCCGTCCTGGCGCTTTTTCTGATTGTGTTAATTCCTTTTGGCCCCACGCGGATCTACGCGCCGGGCACAGCTGCTGGAGTTGTGAAATGAGTACAACAAACGGGCGCAAGCCCTGGGTTCTGGTCGGCGCAGTCGCGTTGGCAGTGATCGTGCTGTACGGGTTGTGGCGGTTGGTCTTTGCCACGGGCACCGTGCAGAACACCAATGATGCCTTTGTCAGCGCCGATTACACCTTGATTGCGCCAAAAGTGGCGGGGTTTATCGACGAGGTGCTGGTGCAGGATAACCAGCCGGTCAAGGCCGGTCAGTTGCTGGCGCGGATCGATCCGCAGGACTACCGCGCTGCCGTGCAGGCTGCGCAAGCCAGCGTGGCGACGGCACAGGCACAACGGGTCAATGCCCTGGCGATGCTGGAACGCCAGCGTTCGTTGATCGAGCAGGCCAAGGCCACGGTCGATGCGGATCTGGCGCAGGTCGAATTTGCCGAGCATGAGTTGCAGCGTTATCAGCATCTGGCCGGGCAGGGCGCAGGCACGCTGCAGAACTCCCAGCAGGCGAAAAACCGTTCGCTCACCGCGCGTGCCGAGTTGGCACAGCACAAGGCTGCACTGGAAGCCGCTCGCCAGCAAACCCGGGTACTGGCCGCCCGGGCTACGGCCGCGCAAGCCTCGGTGCAGTATGCCGAGGCCTTACTGGCACGGGCCGATCTGGACTTGTCGCATACACAACTGCTGGCACCGTTTGACGGTGTGGTGGGGCGTCGCAGTGTGCGCCTCGGCGCTTACGTCAAACCCGGCGACACCGTGCTGGCGGTGGTGCCGCTGGCCGACGCCTATGTGGTGGCCAACTTTCTCGAGCACCAGCTCACCAACATGCAGGCAGGGCAGCGTGTGACGATCAAGGTCGACAGTTTTCCGGGGCAGACCCTGCAAGGCACCGTGGACAGCATCGCCCCGGCCACGGGGGTGACGTTCTCGGCGATTGCTCCGGATAACGCCACGGGCAACTTCACCAAAGTGGCGCAACGTATTGCGGTGAAAGTCACTCTGGATCACGGGCAGTTACTGGCCAGCCAATTGCGACTGGGGATGTCGGTGGATGCCTCCATCGACACGGCAATGGCTCACGATCAGCAGGTCAGCACTCGATGAACAAAACTGCAGTGGCCCTGGCTGTGGCCTGTTACAGCGTACTGAGCCTGAGTGGTTGCGTGGTCGGCCCGGACTTCAAGGCTCCCGTGCCCAAGTTGCCTGCGAACTGGGCGTCGGTACCCACTGAGGCGGGGCACAACCATGCGCTGCAAACAGCGGTGGACCTGCACTGGTGGGACCGTTTCGGCGACAGGCAATTGTCGGCGCTGGTGCGCGAGGCGCAGCAGCGCAACTTTGATGTGCAGCTGGCTGCAAGCCGCTTGCAGCAAAGCCTGGCTATCCGCCGTCAGATCAACGCCGACACCTTGCCCGAGTTGGGTGCAACGGCGGCTTACAGTCGGAGCCGTAACAGCCAGAAAGGTTTGAGTGACCCTTCCGGGCACAGTGGCAAGCAGGCTTTCAACCTGTGGAATGGTGGCCTTGGGGTCAGTTGGGAGGCTGACCTCTGGGGCCGGGTCAAGCGTTCGGTGGAAGCGGCTGATGCCTCGGTACAAGTGGCGGTGCAGGACCGCAACGCGGTGCAACTGTTGGTGATTGTGCAGACCGCGCAGCACTATATTCAGTTGCGCGGCACTCAGCAGGCATTGGCCGTGGTGGAGCAAAACCTGCAAATCGCCCGCCGCAGCCTGCAACTGACCCGGTTGCAGCTGCGGGAGGGCGTGGCTACGGATTTGCAGGTGTCTGAAGCTGGCGCCCAAGTGGCCGAGATCGAAGCACGTCAGGCCCCCTTGCAGCAACGCAGTGCACAGTTGATCAATGCTCTCGGCTTGCTGCTGGCCCGCGAGCCGAGAGCCTTGCAGGCGCAATTGAGCGCAGCGGCAGGGGTGCCGGCCTATGGCGCCGATGTGCCGATCGGTCTGCCCAGCGAATTGGCGCAACGGCGGCCCGATATTCGTCGTGCCGAGGCCCGATTGCATGCAGCCACTGCAGCGATCGGCATGGCCGAGGCGGACTTCTATCCGCGGATTACCCTGTCCGGCAGTATCGGTTTTCAAGCCACGCAGCTGTCGGATCTGGGCAGTTGGGGCTCGCGCAATTTTGCATTCGGCCCGGGCTTGAGCGTACCGGTGTTCGAGGGCGGGCGTTTGCAGGGGGCCTTGCAGTTGCAGGAAGGGCGCCAGCAGGAGGCGGGCATTGCCTACCAGCAAACCGTATTGCGCGCCTGGCATGAGGTGGACGATACGCTGGTGGCGTATCAGGCCAGCCAGCGCCGGCGCGACAGCCTGCAGCAGGCGGTGATGCATAGCCAGCGGGCGCTGGACAGCGTGCACCAGCAATATGCCCAGGGTACGGTGGACTTTCTCAACGTACTCACGGTGCAAAACGCGTTGCTGGCCAACGAAGCGGCGCTGGTGGACAGCACTGCGCAGGTCTCGTTGTCCCTGGTGGATGTGTTTGCGGCGCTGGGTGGGGGGTGGCAGGGCTAGCTGCTTGCAGATTCTGGTGGGAGCGGGCGCATCGACCAAGTTATCCCGGCAAACCGCAGTGACGGCATCGCAGGCAAGCCAGCTCCCGCAGGTAATGAGTGATTGCCCACAGGTTTTGCTATGCTCGCGCCTTCGACCGCAAACGCCAATATAGGCGTGCCCCGTTCATATTGAGCCTATTTATGTCTGCCGATACCCAAGCCACAACGGTGCGTTTTTCCCGTTCCGACTACAGAACCCTGGGCCTTGCTGCCCTGGGCGGGGCGCTGGAGATCTACGATTTTATCATTTTCGTGTTCTTTGCCCTGACTCTCAGCCAGCTGTTTTTTCCCCCGGACATGCCCGAATGGCTGCGTCTGCTGCAAAGCTTCGGGATTTTTGTGACCGGTTATCTGGCGCGTCCGCTGGGCGGGATTCTGATGGCGCACTTTGCCGATCACCTGGGGCGCAAACGGGTATTCAGCCTGAGCATCCTGATGATGGCGCTGCCCTGCCTGCTGATCGGCATCATGCCCACTTACGCCGAAATCGGTTACTTCGCCCCGCTGATCCTGCTGGCCCTGCGCATCCTGCAGGGCGCAGCGGTCGGTGGCGAAGTACCCAGTGCCTGGGTGTTTGTGGCCGAACATGCGCCGGCCGGTCGCCGCGGCTTTGCCCTTGGTTTTTTGCAGGCCGGGCTGACTTTTGGCTACTTGATCGGGGCCTTGACCGCCACACTGCTGGCACAGCTGTTTACCCCGGCAGAAATCCTCGATTACGCCTGGCGCTTTCCGTTCCTGCTCGGTGGCGTGTTCGGCGTGATTGGCGTGTGGTTGCGCCGTTGGCTCAGTGAAACGCCGGTGTTTCTGGCCCTGCGTGAACGTAAAGAGGGCCGGGCCGAGTTCCCCTTGCGCACAGTATTGCGCGAGCACCGGGCTTCATTGCTGCCGGCAGCGCTGCTGACCTGCGTGCTCACCAGTGCCGTTGTGGTGTTTGTGGTTATCACGCCGACCGTGATGCAGCAGCGCTTCGGCATGACTGCCAGCCATACCTTTGCGTTGAGCAGCCTGGGTATCGTATTTTTGAATATAGGCTGTGTGCTGGCCGGGTTGATCGTTGACCGTATCGGCGTATGGCGCAGCATCGCACTGTACAGTGTGCTGCTGCCGCTGGGCATTGGCGTGTTGTATGCCAGCCTGGTCGGGGAGTGGGTTTTGCCCGGCCTGGCCTATGCGTTCGCCGGCTTGACCTGCGGGATTGTCGGGGTGGTGCCGTCGGTGATGGTCGGACTGTTCCCGGCCCCGATCCGGGTTTCGGGGATTTCCTTTACCTATAATATCGCCTATGCGCTTTGGGCCAGTACCACGCCGTTGCTGCTGATCGCGCTGATGCCGTGGAGTCCCTGGGTGTGCCTGGGGTTTTGTGCGCTGATGGGGCTGGTGGGCCTGTCAACTGCATGGCGTTACGGTTTCAGCGGTGTTACAGCGGTTGAGAGGCGTTTGCTGGCCAAGGCCGAAATGTAGTGCGAAGACCTTCTGTCATCCGGGTGATTGCTGGCTCTAATAGGAAGCATTACTATTCGCGCCCCACCTGTGCAGTCCTGTGCGATGACTCAGAAAGTGCCCCGTAGAACGGGCTTCTTTGAACACTACGAAGAGTTGATCGGCACCTGGACCCGGCGCCTGCGCAATCGGCAGCAGGCGCAAGACCTGGCCCATGACACCTTTGTCCGCGTGCTTGAATCCAACCCGGATGCGGTTGAGCAGCCACGCGCCTATTTGCATCAGACTGCACGCAATATTGCGGTGGACGGTTTTCGCCGCCAGGAGTTACGCGACGCCAAGGAGCTGGCTGCCGTTCCCCCAAGTTCGTCGCAAACCGGCGATCCGGAGCAGTATATGCGCGCTATCCAGTTGGCTGAGTCGGTCGAAAGGGCTTTGCAGGAACTGCCGCTCAATTGTCGCAAGGTTTTCGTCTGGCAGAAAATCGAAGGCCTGACCCAGGCCGAGATTGCCGAACGCCTGGGGCTGTCCAGGAACATGGTGGAAAAGTATATGATCCGCACCCTGCGCCATCTGCGTGAACGGGTGGAGGCGCCGTGATGACATCGGTAAAGGATTGCAGGATGGATACACGAGACTGTACCTGTGGCAGCGCCAACGTGCGTGATGCGGCGGCCACCTGGTTTACCCGCGTGCAAGCACAAACCCTGGGTGCGTGCGAGCAGGCCGAGTTTGAAGCCTGGCGTACGCAGCATGCCAGCCATGAGGCGGAGTATCAGTGGCTGGCCAGCCTGTGGTCAGCCGCCGATCTCTTGCCCCGGGCCCGCATGCGGGCGCTGTGTGAAGTGCCGGTGGCGAAACCGACACGCCTTTCGTTACTGGCTTGCGGGCTGGCCGCAGGTATTGTGGCCGTGGCGGCGGGGGCGGGTGTATGGATGCAACTGCAGTCGTCGGCGGGTTATCACGCCGAATTTGCCACGGTGTTGGGAGAGCAGCGCACCCTTGATTTGCCTGATGGCTCGAGCATTGAACTCAATGGTCGCAGCCGTGTGCGCGTCAGCTTTGCGCGTGAGCAGCGCAATGTTGAACTGGAGCAGGGCGAAGCCATGTTCAGTGTGGCCCATGATCCGGAGCGGCCATTTGTGGTGCAGGCCGGGGCCGGCAGGGTAACGGTGACCGGTACCCGTTTTGATGTGCTGCGCGAAGCCGAGCAGACGCGGGTTGCGGTGGAATCAGGGCATGTGCGGGTCCAGGGAGGCAATCCGGATGCACAGGTCAACCTGACTGCCGGGTTGGGTACCGTGGTCGATGCCCGGGGCCATGTAGCGGCCGCGCAGGCAGTCAATACCGGGGCGCTGACGGCCTGGCGCAAGGGGCAACTGGTATTTGAAGATGCCAGTCTGGGCGAGGTGGCCGCCGAGGTCTCGCGCTATCGCGACAAGCCGCTGCACGTCAGCACCCCAGCGCTGGCGCAAATGCGGCTTTCCAGCGTATTCAAAACCGATGACACCGATGCCCTGCTCAAGGCGTTGCCGCAGATCCTCCCGGTGGCTATCAAAACCCGCGCAGATGGCAGCCAGGAGATCATTGCCAGAAAATAATTGCGCTGGGGATTCAGGTTTTTTTCGAGTTCTTCGTCTTCTTGATCAACTGCAACTGGTTTGTATTAACAGTTGCACTCAAGTGCGATCCATAGGGCAAGACTCGACGTGAAAAACAACAATCTTCGTGGGCGACTATCCTCGCTTGAAACACCCCTGAGCATTCCATCTTCTGTCGCCCGGACGCGCCTGCTACCGCTGGCGTTGGCCCTGGCGGTGAGCGCGGCAATGCCCTGTGCTTTTGCTGGCGAATCTGCGCCGGCTGTGATCCATATTCAATCTCAGCCCCTGGGCTCGGCCCTGAGCCAACTGGCGCAGCAAACGGCATTGCAAGTGTTTTTCAGCCCGCAGCTGGTGGCTGGCAAGCAGGCTCCGGCGGTGAATGGCAACCTGTCGCCAGAACAGGCGCTGGCCCGACTGCTGCAGGACAGTGGCTTGAGCTACGAGGTTGACGGTGATGCTGTAACCCTGCGTGCGGCGCCCACGGTCAGTGCTGCTGCGCCAGCGTCCGGGCCGCTGGAACTGGGGCCGGTGGATGTAAAGGTGGTCGGCAACTGGCTGAGCGATGCCAATGACGCGGTGGTGCAGAACCACCCGGGGGCGCGGACAGTGGTGCGTCGCGAAGCGTTGGTCGAGCAGGGTACGATGAACGTCAGTGATGCCCTCAAGCGTATCCCGGGTGTTCAGGTGCAGGAGTCCAACGGCACGGGCGGCAGTGATATCTCGCTGAACGTGGGGGTGCGGGGTTTGACGTCGCGTCTGTCACCGCGCTCCACCGTCCTGATTGACGGTATTCCGGCAGCGTTTGCACCCTACGGCCAGCCACAATTGTCGATGGCACCGATTTCATCGGGCAACCTGGACAGCATCGACGTGGTGCGGGGTGCCGGCTCGGTGCGCTACGGGCCGCAAAACGTGGGCGGGGTGATCAACTTTGTGACCCGGGCCATCCCCGAGACCTTCCAGGGCGAGGTCGGCACAACCCTGGAAACCTCCGAGCGTGGTGGCTGGAAACATATTGAATCGGCATTTCTCGGCGGCACGGCGGACAACGGTATCGGTGCTGCATTGCTGTATTCCGGAGTCAAGGGTGATGGCTATCGCGCGCGCAACAACGACAACGATATCGATGACGTCTTGCTCAAGACCCACTGGGCACCCACCGACCAGGATGATTTCACCCTCAATTTCCACTACTACGACGCCACCGCGGACATGCCCGGCGGCCTGACCCAAAAGCAGTTTGACGCTGACCCGTACCAGTCGCTGCGTGACTACGACAACTTTACCGGGCGACGCAAGGATGTGTCCTTCAAGTACCTGCGTCAGATCGACGACCAGACCCAGTTTGAAGTCCTGACTTATTACACCGACAGCTTCCGTGGCAGCAACATTGCAGCCCGCAATCTGCAAACCCTGGCTTCGTATCCGCGCAGTTACCACACCTTCGGTATCGAGCCGCGGGTGTCCCATGTGTTCACCCTGGGGCCGGTCACGCAGGAAGTGGGGCTGGGCTATCGCTACCTCAAAGAGGCGATGCATGAAGAGGCCAGCCAGGTGTACCTGGTCAATAACGTGCCTGTGCCGGGGCCCGGGGCAGACGGTCATGTGTATCAGGATCGCACAGGTGGCACCGAGGCCAACGCGTTCTATATCGATGACAAGATCGATGTGGGCAACTGGACGGTCACCCCGGGTATCCGCTTTGAGCGGATCAGCACCAACTGGCACGACCGCCCGGTACTGGGCAATAACGGCAAACCAGTGCAGGAAAAAAACCGCAGCATCGACAGCAGCGAAGCACTGCCGGCCCTGAGCGTGATGTATCACCTGTCGGACGCGTGGAAACTGTTTGCCAACTACGAGACCTCGTTCGGCAGCCTGCAGTACTTCCAGCTGGGCCAGGGCGGTGTCGGCGATGCGACCGCAGCGGGTTTGCGTCCTGAAAAGGCCAAGACCTATGAGCTGGGTACGCGTTACGACAATGGTGTGTGGGGCGGTGAAGTGACGCTGTTCTACATCGACTTTGCCGACGAGCTGCAATATGTGAGCAACGATGTGGGCTGGACCAATCTGGGCGCGACCAGGCACCAGGGTATCGAGACCTCGGTTCACTACGATATGTCGGCACTGGACGCACGCCTTGACGGCCTGTCGGTCAATGCGGGCTTTACCTACACCAAGGCGACGTCCGAGGGTGACATTCCCAACTTCAAAGGGCGTGATCTGCCGCTGTATTCGCGCCAGGTGGTCAACCTCGGGGCGCGTTACGTGGTCAACCGCTGGACCTACAACCTGGACATGTTTGCCCAGTCCCAGCAGCACGCGCCGGGCACTGGCGGGGTGTACATCACTGATCCGACCCCGGATGGCCAGTACGGCGATATTCCTGGGTATGCGACCTGGAGCACCCGAGTCGGTTACGACTTCGGCCCTGAAGCGTCAAACCTGAAAGTGGGAGCGGGGATCAAGAACCTGTTCAACCAGGAGTACTACACCCGCTCCAGCGACAACAACGCGGGGATTTACCTGGGCGAGCCGCGTACGTTCTTTGTGCAGGCGAGTGTGGGTTTTTAACCCAAAAGCCCCCTCTCCTGCCGGGAGAGGGCTGGGGTGAGGGACTCGCTCTAAACCCGCAAAATCCGCCCGCTGATGGCTACGGCTATCAGCATGGCGGTGATCAGCAAAAAGGCCGCGCCCAGGCTGCTGGCATGGGCGATAAAGCCGATGGCCGCAGGCCCTGCCAGAATCCCCGCATACCCCAGGGTGGTAATGGCTGGCACGGCGATATGTTCCGGCATTACGGTCTGTTTGCCCACGGCGGTGTACAGCACCGGCACGATATTCGAACACCCTGCGCCCACCAGCGCATAACCGAGCAATGCTGACTCCCAGTTCGGTGCCAGGGTTGCCAGGGCCATGCCTGCGGCGGCAAACAACCCACCCAGGACAATCACCAGTCGCGCACCCAGGCGCTTGACGATGGTATCGCCCATCAGTCGGCCCGCGGTCATGGTCAAGGCAAACGCGGCATAACCCAGCCCGGCATAGGCATCGCCAATGCCTTTCTCGGAGGTCAGGAATACGGCGCTCCAGTCGAGCATTGCGCCTTCGGCCAGGAACACGGTAAAGCACAGCAAGCCGATAAAGAGCACCACGCCGTGGGGCACGGCAAACGCCGGACCGTTGCTTTCGCTGCCATAAGGCAGCAGGTGCGGAGCAGCCTTGAGCAGGGCTGCGAGGATCAATGCAATCACCACCACAATCGCCCACAGCGGCGTCAGGCCCAGCGCCAGCAGGGCGCTGACCCCGGCCGCACCGGCAATTCCGCCGACACTGAACAGCCCATGAAAACCCGACATCATGGTGCGCCCGCTGGCACGCTCGACGATCACGGCCTGCAAGTTGACGGTGGAGTCGACGGCGCCGAGCCCAGCGCCAAACAAGAACAGTGTGGCGATCAGTAGCGGTATGGCACTGACCGTCGCCAGCAGTGGCAGCGCGAGGCAGATCAACAGCGTGCCGCCCACCAGCACCCGGCGGCAGCCATAACGGCTGGCGAGGATGCCGGCAATGGGCATCGCCAGGATTGAGCCCGCGCCCAGGCACAGCAATAACAAGCCCAAAGTGGCCTCGTCCAGTCCCGCACGGGCTTTGGCGTAGGGCACCAGTGGCGCCCAGGCGGCGAGGCCAAAACCGGCGATGAAAAAGGCAATGCGGGTCGACATTTGTTCGAGGCGCCCCGGCACAAGGGGCATTTGGGTGGTGATGGCAGTCATGGTCATCCTTGGGAAACGGCTTTGGTGCGCTGCGGCGTAACATCCTTGCATATTTGCGGCCTGTGTCGCGAGGGCGCTGGCGTACGGCTTGGCGAGAGTGGTTGAATAGCGCGCTTGCTTATCCCACTGCCACTGGTGCGTATTTTATGGACAAGAATTCTGACTCCGCAGTGCTATTGCTCAACCCCGCCGGGCTGTATGACCCTGCGCCCAACGGTTACTCCCATGTTGCCCGTGTGGCCGCGAATGTGCGGCTGGTGTACACCGCCGGCCAGGGCGGCGAGAACGCCGACAGTGAGCTGTCGACGGACTTCGCCGAGCAGGTGCGCCAGGCCTTTGCCAACCTGCAGATCGCCCTGGCAGCGGCCGATGCGCAGATCAAGGACGTGGCCAAGATCACCGTATTGATCGTGGATCACAGCCTGGAGCGCTTGCAGATTCTGGGCGCCGAAGTGAAGCGGGTATGGGGGGAGCTGCCGGCCCCGGCCTGCACCTTGATCCCGGTGCCGCGTCTGGCGCTGGATGAGATGTTATTTGAGGTCGAGGCGGTAGCGGCGGTAGCCGTCTGAGAGATTGCCCTGTGGGAGCGGGCTTGCTCGCGATAGAAACGGCGCGGTTTACCTGATACACCGCATCGATCCAATCGCGAGCAAGCCCGCTCCCACAGGGACAATGTGGGGCGTTAAACCTGCAATAACCGCTCGCGCAGTTTGCCGATTTCGTCGCGCATTTGCGCTGCCGCCTCGAACTCGAGATCGCGGGCCAGGGCGTACATTTTTTCTTCCAGTTGGCGAATGCGCTTGCTGATCTCGCTGGGCGAGCGCAGCTCGTTCTCGTACTTGGCGTTTTCTTCCGCGGCCTTGGCCATGCCTTTGCGCTTTTTGCTGCGCGAACCCGGCACCACCGCACCCTCCATGATATCCGCGACATCCTTGAACACGCCTTTGGGCGTAATGCCGTTGGCGAGGTTGAAAGCGATCTGTTTCTCGCGCCGGCGTTCGGTCTCGCCAATGGCGCGTTCCATCGAGCCGGTGATGCGATCAGCGTACAGAATCGCCCGGCCATTGAGGTTACGCGCCGCCCGGCCAATGGTCTGGATCAACGAGCGTTCGGAGCGCAGGAAGCCCTCCTTGTCGGCGTCCAGGATCGCCACCAGCGACACCTCGGGCATGTCCAGCCCTTCACGCAGCAGGTTGATCCCCACCAGCACGTCAAATACGCCCAGGCGCAGATCGCGGATGATTTCGACGCGCTCCACGGTGTCGATATCCGAGTGCAGATAGCGTACCCGCACGCCATGGTCGGCCAGGTAATCGGTGAGGTCTTCGGACATGCGTTTGGTCAGGGTGGTGACCAGCACACGCTCTTCCAGCGCCACGCGCTTGGCAATCTCGGAGAGCAAATCGTCGACCTGGGTGAGGGCCGGACGCACTTCGATCTGCGGATCGACCAGGCCGGTGGGGCGCACCACCTGCTCGACCACGCGGCCCGAATGCTCGGCTTCGTAGTTGCCGGGGGTGGCGGAAACAAAAATGGTCTGCGGGCTGATGCGTTCCCATTCGTCAAAACGCATCGGCCGGTTGTCCAGTGCCGAGGGCAGGCGGAAGCCATATTCCACCAGGGTCTCTTTACGCGAACGGTCGCCTTTGTACATGGCGCCCACTTGCGGCACGCTGACGTGAGACTCGTCGATCACCAGCAGCGCGTCGGCCGGCAGGTAGTCGAACAGGGTCGGTGGCGGGGCCCCGGACTCGCGGCCCGAAAGGTAGCGCGAGTAGTTTTCGATGCCGTTGCAGTAACCCAGCTCCATGATCATTTCCAGATCGAAGCGGGTGCGCTGTTCCAGGCGCTGGGCCTCGACCAGCTTGTTGTTGGACCGCAGGTATTCGAGCCGCTCCTTGAGTTCTTCCTTGATCCCTTCCACGGCGTCGAGCAGGGTTTCGCGCGGTGTCACATAGTGGCTCTTGGGGTAGAAGGTAAAGCGCGGCATCTTGCGGATGACTTCGCCGGTCAGCGGGTCAAAGGCACTGATGCTTTCGACTTCATCATCGAACAGTTCGATGCGCACCGCCTCCAGATCCGATTCGGCAGGATAGATGTCGATCACATCGCCGCGCACGCGGAAGGTGGCGCGGGCAAAGTCCATATCGTTGCGGGTGTATTGCAGATCGGCCAGGCGGCGCAGCAACTCGCGCTGGTCGAGCTTGTCGCCACGGTCGACGTGCAACACCATCTTCAGATAGGTCTCGGGGCTGCCCAGGCCATAAATGCACGACACCGTGGTAACGATGATCGCGTCCTTGCGCTCCAGCAGGGCCTTGGTTGCGGACAGGCGCATCTGCTCGATATGGTCGTTGATCGAGGCATCCTTCTCGATAAAGGTATCGGAGGAGGGCACGTACGCTTCGGGCTGGTAGTAGTCATAGTACGAGACGAAGTACTCCACCGCGTTGTTCGGGAAGAATGACTTGAACTCGCCGTACAGCTGGGCAGCCAGGGTTTTATTGGGCGCCAGCACCAGGGTGGGGCGGTTCACATGGGCGATCACGTTGGCAATGCTGAACGTCTTGCCCGAACCGGTTACCCCGAGCAGGGTCTGGTGCGACAGGCCGGCTTCGATGCCTTCAATCATCTGGCGAATGGCTTCGGGTTGATCGCCTGCGGGCTTGAAGCGGGTAACAAGCTGAAAATCGGGCATGAAGGACCTCAGGGTTTGCTTCTATAAAAGCAGTAGCCTTTATAAGTGCATGCGACTCAGGCCGCAGGAAAAAACAGGATACGGCTAAATATGGAGGTCATGTCCGACTGTTTCAAGGTACAGCTCTGATACGGGCATATCGGCAAAGATTGCAATTAGACCAGTGGCCTGAAAATAAACTCAAATACTTGGGTAAAACCGGCAATAGGCTGTTGCCCGAATCCTGATCGGGCTTATACTTGCTCCCCGTTTGTGCACCGCTCTAGTGCAATCGGCTGGAGCGTTGTCACCCCCTCCATTCCCCATTCAGAGCCGCCGTAATAATGAGCCTGTTCTCCGCTGTCGAAATGGCACCACGCGATCCTATCCTGGGCCTCAACGAAGCATTCAACGCCGATACCCGTACCAGCAAAGTGAACCTGGGGGTTGGTGTTTACTGCAACGAAGAGGGACGAATTCCGCTCTTGCGTGCCGTTGTCGAAGCCGAAACGATCCGGGTTGCCCAGCACGCGTCGCGCGGTTATTTGCCGATCGATGGTATTGCCGCCTACGACCAGGCCGTGCAAAAGCTGTTGTTCGGTGCCGAGTCGCCGTTGCTGGCAGCTGGCCGGGTGATCACCACTCAAGCCGTTGGCGGTACGGGCGCGCTGAAAATCGGTGCTGACTTCCTTAAGCAACTGCAGCCAGGCGCAGTAGTCGCGATCAGCGATCCAAGCTGGGAAAACCACCGTGCACTGTTTGAAGCCGCCGGTTTTCCGGTGCAGAACTACCGTTACTACGACGCCGCCAGCCATGACGTCAACCGTTCCGGCATGCTCGAAGATCTGAATGCCTTGCCCGCCGGCTCCATTGTTGTGCTGCACGCTTGCTGCCACAACCCGACCGGTGTCGACCTGACCCCGGCCGACTGGCAGAACGTGCTGGACGTGGTCAAGGCCAAAGGCCTGATCCCGTTCCTGGACATGGCCTACCAGGGTTTTGGCGACGGCATCGACGAAGACGCAGCAGCAGTACGCCTGTTCGCCGGCTCGGGCCTGAGCTTCTTTGTTTCCAGCTCGTTCTCCAAGTCGTTTTCTCTGTACGGCGAGCGTGTCGGTGCACTGTCGATCATCACCGAATCGAAGGAAGAGAGCGCCCGTGTGCTGTCCCAGGTCAAGCGCGTGATCCGTACCAACTACTCCAACCCGCCGACTCACGGTGCAACCATTGCTGCAGCCGTGCTTAACAGCCCTGAGCTGCGTGCGATGTGGGAAGACGAGCTGGCAGAAATGCGCCTGCGCATTCGTGGCATGCGTCTGCAAATGGTTGAGCTGCTGTCGAAAAAGGCTCCTGGGCATGACTTCAGCTTTGTTGCACGTCAGCGTGGCATGTTCTCGTACTCCGGTCTGACCGTTGAACAAGTAACGCGTCTGCGTACCGAATTCGGTATTTATGCCCTTGATACCGGCCGAATCTGCGTGGCTTCTTTGAACCAGCGCAACATTGAGGCGGTAACCGACGCCATTGTCCAGGTCATCTGAATAATGCAGGGAGAAGTCAGCAAAAGTGTTGACTTCTCTTTTTATATCAGTAAGATAGACGCCATTCCGCGATAGCTCAGTTGGTAGAGCAAATGACTGTTAATCATTGGGTCCCTGGTTCGAGTCCAGGTCGTGGAGCCAGATAGTAAAAAAGCCGCTAGCGATAGCGGCTTTTTTTTGCCTGAAATTTGGCAAGGTACAGATTCTCCCTCCTGGACCTCGACCTCAGCAAAACAATGGCTTATGGCCATTTTCCTACAACCTGAAACGTTTTTTTTAAGATGTTCGTCACGAATATCGCTATTCGATAATAAAAATCGTTTACCTATATCTGAGAATGATTATTATTGGCGCCAGTGCTGCCTCGCTAAAAGGACCTGTGTCAGTGATAAAAACTTCTCCGGTTTTTTCCCGGCTACAAGACGGGAAAGTTGTTTACGGCATGCTCAACTCCCTACCTTCACCCATGCTTTGCGAGATGCTCGCGTTTGCCGGCTACGACTTTGTAATTCTTGATCTGGAGCACTTGCTGCGCTCCGAAGAAGACATCATGCATTGCGTTCGGGCGTGTGAGGCCGCAGGTATTTCGCCCTGGCTGCGCATGGCGCAAGTGGACGAGAAACTGATCGGCAGGGCGCTGGACGCCGGTATCGAAGCCATCGTGCTGTCACGCACTGAAAGCGTCGCCCAGGTCCGGCGCGCCATTGAGGCGGCCTTTTTTCCGCCCCTGGGCAAGCGCGGCATGACCGGTGGGCGCATCACCGGCTTCGGTCGCCTGCCACTGCCCGAATACATCGATCTGGCCAACCGCCAGACCCCCATTATTCCCATGATCGAAAGCCGCGCCGGTGTTGACGCGCTGGGCGACATCCTGCAACTGGACGGGGTCGGCATGATCATGGAAGGCGCCCTGGACCTGGCCCTCGATCTTGGCCTGGGGCCTGATCCTCTCAATCCTCGGGTCTGGCAAACCCTGCAAGGCATGGCCGACGCCTGTCTTGGCGACGGCGTCGCTTTTTGCGCCAACCCCCGCACCGTCGAACAGAACGCGCTATGGCGCGCCCGCGGCGTGCGCAGTTTTCTGGCCGGTGAAGACCGTGGCTTGCTGCATAACGCACTCAAAGCCCGCCTGCATTCTCTCCAACAGCAATAATGAGTCGACGTAGTCCAATGAAAACAATATCCCTACACTTTTCACTGAGCCTCATGACACTGGGTATTTGCCAGGCTGCCATGGCCGCCGATCAACAAACCCCCGGCCACAGCGTTGAGCTGGCGCCCATGACGATTGAGGGCGATGTACTGGGTGCCGCCAGCGATCAGGAAGTGCGTACCTATGCCGGGAGTCGCAGCGTCATCGATTCCAGCGACCTGAAAAAAGCCAGCACCCGTGGCCTGGATGATGCGCTGCAACGGGTTCCGGGTATCAAGATTTTCGACGAGACCGGCACCGGTGCGCTGCCCCAGATTTCGGTACGCGGCCTGTACGAGAGCCGCAGCGGACGCATCCAGGCCTTGTCGGATGGCATCCCGCTCGCGTTGGCACCCTACGGCCAGACCGGCCTGTCGCTGTTCCCAATGACCATGGCCACGGTCGACCGGGTTGATATCGTGCGCGGGGGCGCAGCGGTGCAATACGGACCAAACAACGTCGGCGGGGTGATCAACTTCATCAGCAAGCCGATTCCCCGCGAATGGGAAACCACCCTGCAGGAGAAAACCACGTTCAATGCTGGCGGGCGCCAGTTGTGGGATACCTATCTGGGCACCGGCGGTTACCTGACCGACAACTTCGGGCTGCAACTGGACATCAATACCCTGAGCGGCGAATACGGGCGCGAACACTCTGATACCGATGTGCAGAACTACCGCCTGCGCGGCCAATGGAACATCGATGATGACCGGGATCTGAGTTTCGGCGTTCAGCATTACAAGGCCGACATGGACCTGGCCGGAGCCCTCAGCGTCAAGGACTACAAGGACGACCCGCGCCAGTCAACGCGCCCGCTGGACCGCTTCGAGGGTGACACGGATCGTGTGTGGGGCACTTACACCCAGCGTCTTGGCGCCATGGGGCCGTTCGATTCGGTGGAGTTCAGCTGGACCAACTTTGCCCACAACAGCTACCGCAATTTCGTCGTAGGCCTGCCGTTCACTCCGGACGGTACGGCCGTGACCAAGCAGGACGGCCCGCGTGACTTCAAGGTTTGGGGTTCGGAGCCGCGCATCAGCGCCACCATCGATGGCGACACCGTCGGCCAGACCTGGCTACTCGGTGCCCGCTATGTCAGCGAAGACATCAGTTACAAGGTCAACCGGCAGAGTCTGGCTACGGGTGTGACTGCACCGTTTCGCGACTGGAAATTCGATGACAGCGCCCGTGCCTTCTACATCAGCAACGCCATCAGCCTGCTTGATCATCGCCTGACCATCACCCCCGGCGCGCGCTATGAAAACGCGCGCATGAACTACAGCGATGGCATCACCGGGTTCGAGCGCGAGAACAAGTCTGAAGAATGGCTGCCGGGCCTGACCGTGGGTTACCAGGCCAACGACGCCTGGTATGTCTATGCCAACGCGCAGAAGTCCCTGCGTCCACCTCAGGTTACGCAGATCGTCAAGGAAGGCGCGGTCGGTGCCGAGCTGGCCTGGAACTACGAGACCGGTGTGCGTTACACCCCGTGGGAGGGCATGCGTGTCGACTTCAACCTGTACCGCATCGACTTTGATGACCAGATTGTCTACAACGCTACCACCGACCGTTTCGACAACCTTGGCAGCACACGTCATCAGGGTTTCGAGACCGATATTTTCTGGACCCCGCAGGCCATGCGTGATCTGGACCTGCATGCCGGTTATGCCTACCTCGATGCCAAACAACGCAACGGCACTTACAAAGACAACGAAGTGCCGTACTCCTCGCGAAACCAGTTTATGGTGGATGCCCGCTACCGTTTTGCCGAGCACTGGACCTACAACCTCGACGGTCTTTACATCAGCAAGGCCTACACCGACGCTGCCAATACCCGCGAAGAAAACGCCTCTGCCAGCGTGGGTGAACTGCCTTCTTACTGGGTGTGGAACACGGCTATCGAACGTGAGTTCCCGCTGGCCGACAAGAGCATTCTGACCGCCTCGGCGGGCATCAGTAACCTGTTCAACCGCGAATACTATTTCCGAGGTATCGACACCAGCCCTTGGGGTCGTCAACCCGCGCCAGAGCGTTCGCTCACCTTAGGCGTCAATTACCGCTTCTAAACCGCGCACACGCGCTTTTGTAAATCAGTTGCCCATCCTGCGGGACGGGCAACTGTTGCCCCCAGGAAAGTGCCATGCAACGTCCATTCGTCATCCTTGCTCACGTCGCACACCCAGCCATTCTCGAGGGCTTTATGCCAGCCGCGCAGCAGCGCGGGCTGCCAATTGTGCTGATCACCGATCATGCTCAGGAACATCGTCGCCTGCTTGCCGGCTCGTCTCTTTCGCCGGACCGGCTGCAGGTGATCGAATGTGATGTATTCAACCCGCTGGCGGTCATCGAAACCCTCAATGGCCAGGGTTTGCGCCCGGTTGCCGTATTTTCCAACAGCGATCACCTGCAAACCGCGACAGCAGTCGTGGCGGAGGCGTTCGAGTGCCCCGGCAAGAACTGGCGGTTGTGCCATGCCGCCAAGAACAAGGCCGCCATGCGTGAGCGCATGCAGCGTCTGGGTCTGCCCGGGCCGTGGTTCCAGGTGCTTGCCTCGGGCTGCGCGTTGCCTGCTGATGCGCCATGGCCAGTGGTGGCCAAGCCCCGTGAAGGGGTGGCCAGCCTGGACGTGCGCTTGTGTCACAACGCCGCTGAACTGAGTGCTTACTGTGAACGGTTCTGGGAGCAGCAACCGGACCGTGCACTGCTGCTGGAGGCTTACCTGGAAGGGCCACTGTTCACCCTTGAGACCCTCGGTGACGGTCGTAGCCTGCAAGCCATTGGCGGCTTTGACGTAAGCCTTTCTGCGCCGCCCCATTTTGTCGAACTCGCTGCCCGCTGGAATGGCCCGCTAAGCAGCGCACAGCGTACCGCGGCGCTGGCGCAAGTGGCGGCATTCGGGGTCAATTTTGGCGTTTGTCACAGCGAATTCATCCTCACCGCACAAGGCCCGGTGCTGGTCGAGATCAACTATCGCAGTATCGGTGACGGCCGCGAGTTTTTGCTGGACCGGCTGCTGCCACAGGGCTGGTTTGACCGAATCGTTGCCCTGCATCTGGGGCAGGCGCTGGTCGACGCACAACCGGCTCGGGCCCAGGCAACCGTGCACTATCTGGTGGCCGAGCGTTCGGGGCGGCTGGATCAGGCCAGTGCCAGTTTCAATGTCGAATCCGCAGACCACTGGTGCGATTACCGGGCGCTGCAACATCCCGGCGACACGGTGACCATCAGCCACTCCAACAAGGACTACGTCGGTGTATTGCGCCTGATTGCCCCGGATGACGTGAGCCTGGATGCGCAATTGCATTCGACCCTCAACGACCTGAAATGGGTGGTGGCATGAACCTGCAACCAGAAGCTGCCGATCAGGCCTACATCACCCGCCGCATCATCGATTGCTGCCTGCGTGAAGATATCCGCGGAGTTGTCAGTCAGGGCCGGATCTGTCCGCTGCCCGAGGCGTTGCATCAGCTGCTTGCGCATCAATCCAGCGGCATCTGGCTGCGGATCACCGATCTGGCGGCTGACGAGTTGTGGCTGCCAGTGGTCAAGGCGTATCCGTTGCAGGATTGGAGTGTTACCGGCGATGCCTGGATCCGGGTATCGCGACAGCACCCGCCTGAGGTCCAGCGTGGCTACTCGCTCTGGCTTGGCCACCTGAGCCAGGGGCTCGACGCTGAAAGCCTGGGGTTGTTCGAGGCGTATCTGAAAGAGGCCGATTGCGCCACGCAACACCGGACCCTGTGCAAGCAGGCCGGTCAACGCAATGCCGCCGCGCTCGGCGATGTGATCGGGCTCCAGCACTGGTCGCAGCGCCTGTTGAAGATTGATCAGCTGGCCAGCTATCTGGACCACCCGTACTACCCGACTGCACGGGCCAAAAGCGGCTTCGATGACGCAGCCCTTGAACGCTATGCGCCGGAGTTTGCACCGCGTTTCAAACTCAACTGGCTGGCGATCCCCAAGCAGGCCATGACCCTCACCAGTGTGCAGCCGCCGCACTGGCCGGGTTTCGAGGAGGTAGGCTTGCCAGGCACTTTGCACAACAGCCACTCACTGCTGCCGGTGCATCCGTTGACCTGGGCTGTGCTTGAACAGTATGGCTTGCCTGAGGGCGCACTCAAGGCGCCACACACGGCCATGCAGGTTGAGCCGACGCTGTCCGTGCGTACGGTGGTGTGCATTGATCAGCCCCATTGGCATATCAAATTACCGTTGCTGGTCACTACCCTGGGGGCGCGCAATCTGCGTCTGATCAAACCGACCACCCTGTACGACGGCCACTGGTTTGAAACCACCTTGCAGGCGCTCGCCAGGCGAGATCCGGAGTTGGGATCACGCTATTTGCACGTAGATGAACAACACGGCGGTCATGTCGCCCAAAGCCGTCATCTGGCCTATATCGTGCGCCGCTATCCGGCGGGGCTGGAGCACACCACACTGGTGCCGGTGGCTGCACTGGCCAGCCCTCTTGCGGGTGGGCGCCTGTTCCTCGAACAGCTGGTCGAGGGTTTTTATGCCGGCTCCCTGCAACACTGGCTCGACGACTACCTTGACCTGTTACTGCAGGTTCATCTACGGCTGTGGCTGCGATACGGCATCGCGCTTGAGGCCAACCAGCAGAACGCCGTGCTGATATTCGAACACGGCCGGCCAATGCGCCTGTTGATGAAGGACAACGACGCCGCGCGCCTTTGGCCGCAACGTTTCGCTGCAGCTTGTGCGGATCTGGCCGGGCTGCCAGCCGCCTTGCAGGATGAGCGCATTCGTGTCAACAGCAGTCAGCCTTTGGCCGAGATGTTCTGCACCATCACCCTGCAACTGAATATCGTCGCTATTTTGCAGGCCATTGCGGCAGCGGGGCTGGCGCCTCAAGCCAGCCTGTACGACACACTGCGCCGGGGCTTGAGCGGTTGTCTGCAGCAACTCGAAGCCGAAGGCATCAACTGTGACGACGCACGCCGCTGGTTGCTCGACAGCCCAAGGTTGCCGGTCAAGTACCTGCTCAGCGCCGGCAGCCTGTTCAGCAAGGCGCATTCCGGTGCCAGTGATATCAACAAGTTCTATGGCTACAGCGCGGCGAATTTCCTGCTGGAGGAGGTGCCATGCAGCGCCGTTTAATCGCCAGCGTCTTGTTGGGGCATTACCTGTCGGCCTTTACGGCGCTGGGGATTCCGCTCTATCTACCGCGCATCCTGGGCGACCTCGCGCCCGGCACGCCGGGATGGGCCATCGGCGTGCTGTTTGTCCTGCCAACCCTGTGCACCGCCCTGGCCGCGCCAGTATGGGGGCGCTGGGCCGATCGCAACGGTTGTCGTCTGTCGTTGCTGCGCGCCCATGCCGGGTTGTTCGCGGGTTTTCTGCTGGCAGGCTTGAGCCCCAATCTGACCGTGTTCGTGCTGGCATTGGTTATCCAGGGCACCTTCGGCGGAGCAATGGCGGCCTCCAACGCCTACCTGTCGACCCAGCTCAAGGGCTCCGGGCTGTCCCGCGCCCTGAACTGGACTCAGTATTCGGCACGGCTGGCAATGATCAGCGGCCCGATCCTGCTGGGGCTGCTGACCTCCCGGGGCTTGGGCATCAACCTTTACAGCTGGCTGGCGTGGTTGCCGCTGCTGGCTTTTGTTCTGGTGTTGGCACTGCCCAACGACAAGCCCGGGCATGCCCTGGACAGCAAACAAAAACCGCCGCCAGGCCAACTGCCAGCCGACATGGCGCGCCTGCTGGCGGTGCAGTTTCTGTTCAGCTTCGCCATGGTGGTCACCTTTCCCTACTTCATGCCATACGGTGAACAATTGGGGATAGGTAACGACACCTTGATCGGTGTGCTCTACAGCCTGCCGCATTTGGTTTATCTGCTGGCCTTGCCCTGGGTCCACAAGTATCAGGGCAACGTCCTGTTGCCGGGGCTGGCGCTGCTGGCGATCAGCAATGCGCTGCAATTCTGGAGCGTGCAGGCAGAGCCGTTGTTCGCCCTGCGTCTGCTCAGTGGCGCGGGCATGCTGCTCAGCTTTGTCGGGCTGCACCGCTGCCTTAGTCAGCGCAGCCGGCAAGGCAGTGCAGGGCGCCTGTTCGGCTGGTTTGACTCCAGCGGCAAATGGGCCGGTACCGCTGCCGGTGTTACGGCTGCTCTGGTCACTCAGACCTGCGGTATTGCATCCCCCTTTCTGGTTGCCTGCCTGGCTGCCATGGCCGCCATGATGATGGCGCGCCCTCTAATGATCACTTCCCGGGAGATTCCGGCATGACGTTCGTTCCCAATACCTTGTCCCTGAATGACCATGCCCTTGATGGTGAAGCCCAGCGCCATGCCATCGAGTGCCTGCTCAATTGCTATTTGCGCGAATATGCATTGCCGCGCAACGAAGCCGATCTGAACTACCAGGCACAGGATGTGCCGATGAGCCTGCGTCAGGCCGGCGCTCGTTGCATCAGCATCAGCCTGCCGGGCGGCCGTTTGGTGGTGCGCATCGACAGCGCCAGCCTGCTGGGCCGCTGTCATTACATCGGCGCGCCTTATTTCAAGGGCAACCAGCAGGGCTGGCGGCCACTGGAGGCCCGGGAACTGGCCAGCCTTCTGTGTACGCCACTGAGCGGTGCCGGGCGTGTCGGCGAGATGCTGCAACAGTTCGCCAACAGCCTGCAGATCACCCGGGCCTTCCTGCGTCATTCTCGTCCGGCCAACGAAGCTGCCGACAGCCTGCTGGCATCCGAGCAGCATCAGCTCTGGGGGCATGCCCTGCACCCGACACCGAAAAGCCGCGAGGGTATTTCCCAGAACGATTTGCTGGCCTGCTCGCCTGAGGTCGGGGCGTGTTTTCAGTTGCACTGGTTCAAGATCGACCCGGCGCTGTTTCGCCATCAGGGTGAGGACCCGCGCAGTACCCTGCAGCAACTGTCGGGGCGCGACGACGCCTATCCGTGTCACCCCTGGGAAGTCGCCCGCATACTGGCCGATCCGCTGGTGCAGCGGGCGCAACAGCAGGGTCTGATCGAATACCTCGGCCCTCTGGGTCAGGCCATGTTCCCGACCTCGTCGGTGCGCACGCTCTACCACCCGCAACTGGCTTATTTCATGAAGTTCTCGATGCATGTGCGGCTGACCAACTGCGTACGCAAGAATGCCTGGTATGAGCTGGACAGTGCCGTGGCCCTGACTCATCTGCTCCGGCCGGTCATGAGCGAGCTGGCAATCCGGCAGCCGGGCTTTTTGCTGATGCCCGAGCCCGCAGCCTCCAGCCTTGATCTCGGTGCTTTGGGTACGCTGGAGCAGGCCCGCGAAGTCACCGAATGCTTCGGTATCGTTTACCGGGAAAACCTGTCCATGGCCGATCGCGGGGCGTATCAGCCGCAGGTGGCAATGGCGCTGTTTACCTGGGACTTGCAAGGTCGCAGTGTCTGTCGTCACCAGGTTCGACGTTATGCCGACATCACCGGCCTGGGCATTGAGCAGGCCACGCTCAACTGGCTGGATGCCTATGCCGCGAAAATGCTCGGCGGCGTGCTGCACTGCCTGTTCCGTCAGGGGGTGGCGCTGGAGCCGCATTTACAAAACACGGTTGTCGGCTTTGCTCAGGACGGCTTGCCGAACCGGGTGTGGATCCGCGATCTGGAGGGCACCAAGCTGGTTCCTGAAATCTGGCCGGCAGAGCGCTTGAGCGCGCTCGACGAGCGTACCCGCAACTCGGTGTACTACAGCGCGCAAAAGGCCTGGCAGCGGGTGGCTTACTGTGCGCTGGTGAATAATCTGGGCGAGGCGATTTTTCATCTGGCCAATGGTAGCGATGCTCTGGAACAACAGTTGTGGACGCGCACCGGCGAGCTGTTGCACGAACAGTGCGCGCTTCTTGGCCATCCGCAGCAGCTGCGCGAGTTGTGCGCCGGTGCGCCATTCCCCGGCAAGGAAAACTTTATGACCCGTCTGATGATGCGCGCCGATCGCGAAGCAGGTTACACCCAGCTGCCCAGCCCGTTGGCGTTTATTGCAAAGAGTAAGTGCGCATGACTCTTCCTGTCGCTGTCACCCGCTGTATCGATCAGCTCAAGGCTGAGCACGAGGGGCCATTGTGTGCCTATGTCTACGACTTGCCTGCCCTTGAACAGCATATAAAGGTAATGCGCGAGGTGCTGCCCGATAACTGCGAATTGTTCTATGCCGCCAAGGCCAACCCGGAGGCGCGGGTGTTGAAAACCCTTGCACCGTGGGTAGACGGTTTCGAAGCGGCCTCGGGCGGGGAGCTGACCTGGCTGCATGAGCAGTGCCCCGACGAGCCACTGATCTTTGGCGGCCCGGGCAAGCTTGATCGTGAACTGGATATCGCCATGCAGTACAGCATCTCGGCGTTTCATGTAGAGAGCGTGACCGAGCTTCGCAGTCTGGCGCGCATCGCTCGCCAGCGTGGCGTGAGGGCTGCGCTGATGTTGCGCTTGAACCTCAAGCTGACGCAGGCACCGCAGAGCAGGCTGGTCATGGGCGGCAAGCCCACGCCGTTCGGGCTGGACGAGCAGGGGCTGGCAAGTGCACTGCAATTGTTGCGCGAAGAGCCGTCTCTGGAGCTCAAGGGGCTGCACTTTCATATGCTGTCACACCAGCTGGATGTCGATGCGCACCTTGAGTTGATACGCAGCTACTTCCTGACTTTCCGCCAGTTGTGTGTCGACCACGACCTGCAACTGCCCGTGCTGAATGTCGGAGGCGGCATGGGCATCAACTACCAGAACCCGGCGCAGTCGTTCGACTGGCCAAGGTTTTGTCAGGGGCTCAAGGGGCTGGTTGATGAGTTCGGCATGGGCGCGACCCGAATCCGCTTCGAAATTGGTCGCTTTATCAGCGCAGCCTGCGGCTATTACGTCATGCAGGTGCTGGATATCAAAAGCAGCCACGGCGAGTTTTTTGCCATTGGTCGAGGCGGCACTCATCATTTCCGCACGCCTGCAGCGCAAGACCATAACCATCCGTTCACGGTTATGCGGGGCACAAATCCCCCGCAGATAAGCGGTCAGGACGTCACCTTGGTAGGCCAGTTGTGCACGCCCAAGGATGTGCTGGCCAGGCAGCAGCCTGTTGCGCAACTGGCGATTGGTGACCTGCTGGTGTTTAGCCTGGCGGGTGCCTATGCCTGGAATATCTCGCACCAGAACTTCCTGATGCACGAACCGCCTCTGAAGGTGTTTATCGACGGGTGATGCCATGGAGTTGCCAGCCAGGGTGCCGGCAACTCCATCCTTGGCAATCAGCCATCCACGCTGGATGCTGGCTGACACGCTGATTCCTGGTATGCATCGAACTCTATAAAGAGCTCGGTTATCAGGAAACCCACAGGGCCACGCAATACGGCTTTGCCCGGGTTTTCATGCGCAAGCTGCTTCAAGCCCAAGCCGGATACTGAACAGCCCATAATGATGCAGGCTGTTCAGTTGAAGTCATCACCCAGGTCGGCCAGGGCTTTACTCCCCCAGTAAAGCCCTGTTGAGAAAGTCATATCCCAATTTGATCGATGGCACGCTGATGCAAATGAAGATGATGCCGAACTGCCAGTGAACAATCTTGCCCTGGGCCTCCAGCGCAGTAATTGACGAGCGCAGTTCGAGGCCTTGTTCCTTGACGGATGACCTGAGCTCTACACCTTGCTCCCTTATCAGAACGCGCAGTTCAGCGCCCAATTCTGAAATGGAGGCTTTCAGGTGCCGTTCGGTTTGCCCCAGGTCTGATTTGGAGGCGAGATCTTTCACTTCATTCTCCCAGGCTTCGACAACGGCTTTAGTTTTACCTGAAGGCATACTGATGGATGTCAGCGCGTCGTAAAGGGTAATGGATGATTTCATATTGTCTCCTGCGATTGGCAAGTGACGTCGGGCCGCCATCTGACGCCTGACTCCTGTCACTGTGAGGGCGATTCACTCCTTGCCTGAGATTCTACTTTTATCCCGAATCAATACAGTCAGACCTTTCTTAGCGTTGCGTCAGTCGCGGTGGTATTTCTGGTGACCGATTATGATTACGAGTAGAGCAGCATCGTGCTGGCGCAAAAAAGCCTGCAGTCAGCAGGCTCTTTGCATGAGTCAGGTTGCAGCACGCAGCATCAGCGTGGCGTCGGTTGCACCACCGGCTGTGGCGTCATCTGCGGAGCGTTGTGAGCAGGCAGCATTTCCCAGGCATCACGGGGCTCGTCCAGATCTCGGTTGAGGGTTTCCGGGGTCTTGAAGGTGGTGTACAGGGTGATCAGCGTCAGCAGCGACAGGTAGCAGGCAATCGGCAACCAGGCGCCGATACCGGCGCTGGCATCGCCATCGTGGCTGGCCACGACCAGAGCGATCAGCCCGGCGCCAATCAAGGGCGCAATACCGGCAGCAATCACCGCCGAGGCTTCCCGGGCAATGGATACGCCCATATAGCGGTGGCGCGAGCCGAACAGTTCAGGCATCAGCGCCGCCTGGGTGCCGAACATGCCCCAGGTGCCGATGCCCAGCGCGATAGAGATAGCAATAATGCTCGCGATCACATTGCCCTGGCTCAGTATCCACCATACCGGGAACGCCAGTGCCAGTTGCAGCAACGCAAAGGCCCGGTACACCACTACACGGCCAAAACGGTCGCTGAGTTTACCGGCAATCGGCACGGTCAGAGCACCCAGGCTGGCGGCGCAGATCAAGGTGAGCACGCCCACCGGCCCTTGCAGGCCGACCACACCAACGATGTAACTCACCGCCAGGGCCTGATAAATCGAAGACCCGCCGTTTTCTCCCAGGCGTAGGCCAATGCCCAGCAGCAGCGTCGGTTTTGAGTGTTTCATCGCACTTTTTAGCGGATTGTCGCAGACCCGCTTGAGGGCCTTGAGGCGGATAAAGGTCGGCGACTCCTTGAGCGACAGGCGCATGTAAAGGCCCAGGGCGACGATCACCACGCTGCTGAAGAACGGTATGCGCCACAACCCGCTTTCGAGCACGTTGTCACTGCTGCTGATAACCATGAAGTACACCAGAGCGGCAAGGATGGTGCCCAGTTGAATGCCAAGGAAGGGCAGGGCAGCGTAAAAACCGCGTCGACCCGGGGGTGCATACTCGGTCATCATCACTGCCGCGCCGGCCTGTTCGGCACCTGCACCGAGGCCCTGGAGCAAACGCAGCACCACCAGCAGCACCGGGGCCAGGTAGCCGACTTGATCAAACGTGGGCAGGGCACCGATCAGGGTGCTGGAAATACCCATCAGCAACACCGTGGACGTGAGCACGAACTTGCGTCCCACGCGGTCGCCGATCATGCCGAACAGCACACCACCCAATGGCCTTATCGCGAAGCCCAGGAAGTAGGTGCCGAAGCTGGCAATCAGGCTCATGGTGCGGGTTTGTTCAGGAAAGAACAGCGGCCCGAAAATCAGCGCCGCTGCCAGGGTGTAGAGGGCAAAGTCGTAGTATTCCAGCGCGCTGCCTAGGGAGCAGGCCCAGGCAGCGCGGTGCAGGTCTTTTTTGTGTTCCGGGCTTTCGGGGACCAATTCAATATCAGATGAAGCATGATCGTGAGTCATGTTGGTACCTTCTGGTAGGCGCCTTTACGGCATCTTGTTATCGATAGGCAGCAGGATTTCTTACAATTTCAACCTCTGGATTTCGTCGAGCATGGCCTGCTCCATGATGTCGATGGGGGCCTCCATGCCGGTGTACAACTCGATTTGCCGGCAGGCCTGCTGCACCAGCATGCGTGTGCCGGACACGGTGCGGCAGCCCAGCGCGGCGGCTTGCAGAAGCAAGGCGGTACGCACGGGCATAAAGGCTACATCCATGACGATCAGATGGCTGGCAAGCAGCCCGTCCAGCGGGTTGCTGTCGGGCTGCTTGAAGCCCACGCTGGTGGCATTGATCACGATGTCGAAATCCCGGGCTGCGAAGGCCCCGACACTGCCGCCCCAGTGCGCGCCCAGGTCTGTGCTCAGGGCCTTACCCCGTTCGCTGCTGCGGTTAAACACCGTGACCTGGGCTGCTGCTTGCAGGCAGCCAAAGACCACGGCCCGCGCTGCGCCTCCGGCGCCAATTACAGCAATGCGCTGGTTGTTGAGTTCGCAGACTTCCTGCAGGGCGCGTACTGCACCGAGGTAGTCGGTGTTGTAGCCGGTGAGAACGCCGTCGATGTTATTGATGGTGTTGACCGCGCCAATGACCAGCGCGGATTCATCGATCGCGTCCAGATGCTCCATCACGACGGTTTTGTAGGGCATGGACACGTTCATGCCGCGCACACCCAATGTGCGGATGGCCGCGACGCCCGCCACCGGGTCCTCGATGCCGAAGCAGACGAAGGTGTAGTCCAGGCCCAGGGCCGCGTAGGCCGCATTGTGGATTTTCGCAGAGAGAGAAAAGGGCGAGCCCATGATCGAACCGCACAGGGTTGGCAGGGACTGGGGCATGCGTGCCTCCTAGTATTGGATTTATGAGTGGGGCAATAAGCCCACTTTCAACCCCTGCAGCGCAGTGTGCCAATCGTATATGGTGATGCCGTGATCACGGATGCTGATCACCAGCTGAGACTTGATGATTGGCGATGACTGCAGCACATTGTGCTTCTCCCGGTGTTATGGTGCTGAATCCTTCCTGCCAACGGATTTGTTGTGATGACTACACCGCGTGCTGCTGTCGGCCCGATCAAGGCCGTGATTTTCGATATGGACGGGTTATTGCTGGATACTGAGGGTATTTACACCGAAGTCACGCAGATCATCGCCGAACGCTACGGTCGCACCTATGACTGGAGCATCAAGCAGCACATCATCGGCCGTGGCGCCCTGGACCTGGCAGAATTTCTGGTCAAGGCGCTGGAATTGCCGATCACCGCGCAGGAATTTCTGGTTGTCCGCGAGCCGTTGCTAAAAGAACGCTTCCCCAAAGCCACGGGCATGCCGGGTGCCGAGGCGCTGGTGCGCCATCTCAAGGCCCACAAGGTGCCAATTGCCGTGGGCACCAGTTCATCGCAACATTCCTTTGCCCACAAAACCACCTTGCATGGTGAGTGGTTTGAGCTGTTCGACACCATTGTCACCGCTGACGACCCTGAAGTGGGGGCAGCCAAGCCTGCACCGGATATCTTCCTGACGGCGGCACGGCGCCTGGGTGTTGCGCCCGAGCACTGCCTGGTATTCGAAGATTCGCCTTTCGGAGTAACGGCTGCCAAAGCCGCCAACATGACTGCGATTGCCGTACCTGATGTAGCCATGGCCGACAGCAAGTACACGCATGCCGACCTGATCATCCGCCAGCTGGCCGACTTTGATCTGGCGGCTTATGGTTTGCCGCCGATGCGATAAGTGCTAGCCAGATCCCTTACACGCGATTATTGCACCGGCAGTTTTTCCAGTGCCGCACGCAATTCGTCGGCGCTGGAAAACTCTTGCTGTGACATTAGTTTGCCACTCTCCAGTTGCAGCCACAGTACCTTGTCTTCGGCACCGGGGTACTGGGCGGCAACAGTCCCGTCGCGGTCAAGCACAACACGGTAGCTGTAGTCACGCATGGCCGGGATGGCGATAAATTTGCCGATCAGCGAGGGCATGCGCTGCACATCGGCGAGAAACACCACATTGCGTGCTTCCAGGTAGCCCTTGGCCTGGTTTTCCAGCGCAGCCTTGACCAGCTTGGAGCCGTCCATGTTGCGCGCTACCAGCAGCACCTGGGTTTTTTCGTCCAGCGTGTAGGGTTGGTCATGCTGGTCGTTCAGGGTCCATGGCGTCAGGCGCTCACCGATATTCGCGGCCTGGGCCAGCATGGAAAACGCGCTCAACAACAGCACAAGTGCAATTCTCACCGTTTGATACCCCTTCAGTTAATGGTTCTGGCCTGACAGGTTTCAGGCATGGCCGGTATGGTATCCCACAGCACAAGGTAAAAGGTCTGAGACGCATTTAGCTACAAATTGCTCTATGGTTAAGCGCTACCGGCCCAAGGAAACGCCAAGATGACGCGTCTGACAGCGAAAGACTTTGCCCCTGAATTGCTTGAGCTTTATGACTACTACGCCCACGGCAAGATCAACCGTCGCGAGTTTCTTGACCGTGCTGCTGTATTCGCCCTGGGCACCACTGCGTTATCGGTGCTGACGGCGTTGAGCCCAGACTACGCACTCGCCGAGCAGGTCTCCTTTACCGACCCGGATATTATTGCCGAGTACATCATGTACCCATCGCCCAGGGGCAACGGCCAGGTGCGCGGTTATCTGGTGCGGCCAGCCAAGGCAGCGGGCAAGCTGCCGGCCGTGGTGGTGGTGCATGAGAACCGCGGGCTGAATCCTTACATCGAAGATGTTGCCCGGCGCCTGGGCAAGGCGGGATATATCGCTCTGGCACCCGATGGCCTGACGTCAGTGGGCGGATATCCCGGCAATGATGAGCAAGGCCTGGCGTTGCAGCAAAAAGTCGACCCTGCCAGGCTGATGAATGACTTCTTCGCGGCGGTGGAGTGGTTGATGCAGCATGATGCCAGTACCGGCAAAGTTGGGATTACCGGGTTCTGCTATGGCGGCGGGGTGGCCAATGCGGCGGCAGTGGCCTACCCGGAGCTGGGAGCTGCAGTGTCGTTTTACGGGCGCCAGCCCGGTGCAGACGAGGTCGCCCGTATCCAGGCACCGTTGATGCTGCACTACGCCGGGCTGGATACACGGATCAATGACGGCTGGCCAGCTTTTGAGCAGGCGTTGAACAGCAACGGTAAAGTCCATGAAGCGCATATCTACCCGGGAGTGAATCACGGCTTTCATAACGACTCGACGCCTCGCTACGATGAAACCGCGGCTACTCTGGCCTGGAACAGGACCCTGGGCTGGTTCGGCAAGTATCTGGCGTAGCGGGCTTAGCCGTTCTTCTTGCGCAGGCTCTTGAGGCGAGCGCTGGCGCGCTGCACGGCGGCCATTTTTTCCGGGCGCTTCATGCCCCGCCACTTGCGGATATCTTCCCGGGTTCGACCGCAGCTCACGCATAGCTCACCACTTAACTGGCAAACTGCAATGCACGGGTTTTCAATGTCTTTTGCCACGGTTCAACTGCGTCCGGTCTGTTTTTGCGCCAGGCGCTTGGGCCAGTTGCCGCCACAACTGCGCTGGCACTCTTCTTCTGAATCGAAGAATACATGGGCCGAGCCGTTACGCACCTTTACGCCGGCATCCGCCAGCGCCTGGGCCGTCAGCTCACCCATATAGCGCGCCTCGCCATCGGCCAGGGCGAAGTCTTTGCTGGCTTGCGTATCGAACACCCAGACCACCTTCAGGCTGGCCGGGAAGGCCTCGTAGTCAACAACATGGGTCAACCAGGCAAACCCCGGGATCTGTGATTTGGCCGTTTCACAGGCCTCGGTCAGGGAGGTGATCAGGCGACGTTCGATCTGTGCCTGGGTGCGTTTGCTTAAAGACATGGGTGAATCCTGTTGATAGGCGGGGCAAAGACACGATTATACCTGAGCGCGGGGCTTGGCTACTGCTGCTTCGCCCAGAGTGCCACCTGAGGTAGAATGTCGCGGTAAGTCGGCTGGCCGCCCTGGAGCGTCATGCCCACGCAGGTTCCCCGGAAGGAGCCGCGAGCAGGCCGGACATCAAGGGAGTCACATCCGCTGTACCCAAAATGTTACCCAAGTAGCTGAAGCCAAGACCAACAAGAGATCAGCGCCCAAGGTACATGAAGTGAGGTCTGTAACGTGCACAGGCCTTATATGTCTGCCCGTTCGGGGCTTGAAGCTGGCTCGATTGCAGGTGACCGTCTGTAGTGGGTCAGGCAAATTCAGGCACTGAGTGCCGGGCAGATGGCGTTTTATCTTAGGTACTACAACATGTTAAAAAAAATGAACAAGGGGCTACTGGGCCTGGCGCTGACCATGGGGATTACCTCCGTGCATGCGGCAGAACCTAAACACGTGGATGTACTGCTGATCGGCGGCGGCATCATGAGCGCTACTCTGGGTGTATGGCTCAACGAGCTGGAACCCGGCATGTCCATGGAGATGATTGAACGTCTCGATGGCGTTGCCCTGGAAAGCTCCAACGGCTGGAACAACGCAGGTACCGGTCACTCCGCCCTGGCTGAGCTGAACTACACGCCGGAAGACAAGAACGGCAACGTTGAAATCCCGAAGGCCATTGAAATCAATGAGGCTTTCCAGGTATCGCGTCAGTTCTGGTCGTGGCAGGTCAAGAACGGCGTACTGAAAGATCCGCGCTCGTTTATCAACTCCACGCCGCACATGAGTTTTGTGTGGGGCGATGACAACATCAAGTTCTTGAAAAAGCGCTATGAAGCCCTGCAGGCCAGCCCTCTGTTCGCGGGCATGCAGTACTCCGAAGACCCGGTGCAGATCAAGAAGTGGGTTCCGCTGATGATGGAAGGGCGCGATCCCAACCAGAAAGTCGCGGCCACCTGGTCTCCGATCGGTACTGACGTGAACTTCGGCGAAATCACACGCCAGTTCGCGGCTTACCTGCAAACCAAGCCTAACTTCTCGCTGAAACTGTCGAGCGAAGTTGAAGACATCAAGCGCAATGAAGATGGTTCGTGGCGCGTGGTGTACAAAAACCTGAAAGATGGCAGCAAAACCGAAACTGACGCCAAGTTCGTCTTTATCGGCGCTGGCGGCGGTGCCCTGCACCTGCTGCAGAAGTCCGGCATTCCTGAAGCCAAGGAATACGCAGGCTTCCCGGTTGGCGGCTCGTTCCTGGTAACCGATAACCCGACTGTTGCCGAGCAGCATCTGGCCAAGGCCTACGGCAAGGCTTCGGTTGGTGCGCCACCGATGTCGGTTCCGCACCTGGACACCCGCGTGCTGGATGGCAAGCGCGTTATCCTGTTTGGCCCGTTCGCGACTTTCTCGACCAAGTTCCTGAAAGAAGGTTCGTACTTCGACCTGCTGACCAGCACCACCCCGCACAACATCTGGCCAATGACCAAAGTGGGTATCGAACAGTACCCACTGGTTGAATACCTGGCCGGCCAGCTGATGCTGTCGGACGAAGACCGCTTCAATGCGTTGAAAGAGTACTTCCCGAACGCCAAGTCCGAAGACTGGCGCCTGTGGCAGGCCGGTCAGCGCGTGCAGATCATCAAGCGTGACGAAGAGAAGGGCGGCGTGCTGAAACTCGGTACCGAGATTGTCAGCGCCAAAGATGGCAGCATCGCCGGTCTGCTGGGCGCATCCCCGGGTGCCTCCACGGCTGCACCGATCATGCTGACCGTGCTTGAAACCGTGTTCAAGGACAAGGTTGCAACACCGGAGTGGCAAGCGAAGCTGCACCAGATCGTGCCGAGCTATGGCACCAAGCTGAACGGCGATCCTGATCGCGTTGCCCAAGAGTGGGCCTACACGGCTGAAGTCCTGCAATTGACTCCACCACCGGCAATCCCGGCGGCAACTCACACTGCAACGCCTGCTACGGAGCCGGCAAAGCCTGCTCCAAGCAACCCAGCGGCTGACATGGCGCTGTAAAAAAACGGCCCCACCCGACGCTGCTCGGGTGGGGCTGCTTTATCTCGCGTTACCGCCTCGCTCAACCCCTTCGCTATACCTCACTGCGTCCCGAACAGGGCCGTCCAGTAAATCCCTGCATCACTTTTTGGGTCTACCGCGTAGGCTGCGCCCAGCTCGCGAAACCCGGGATTCATCACGTTGGCGCAATGACCAGGGCTGGCCAGCCAGCCGTCGACCAGCTTGCGCGTGGTGTCCTGCCCGGCGGCGATATTTTCACCGATCTGCTGCGCGATATAGCCCGCCAGTTCAGCGCGATCCCCCGGGGTGCTGCCATCGCGGCCCTTGTGATCGAAGTAGTTATTGTTGGCCATGTCCCGTGAATGACTCTCGGCAGCGCTAGCCAGGGTGGTGTTCCAGGTCAGGGGCGCGGCAGGGCCGAAGGCCTGGGTGCCGCATTGGCGGGGTTGGTTACGGGCGCTGTTGAGCATCTCGAGGACTTTCTGGCCTTCGGCCTGCCAGTCTCCCAGGCGTGCCGCCAGCAGCGGACGGGCCAGAACGATGCGCCAGTCACGCTGGTCGTGGCTGACGCCGATATCGACAAATTGCGGGTCCAGCACCACGCGGCAAAAGCTTTCCTGCACGGCTTTCATGGCGGCCTGGGCGTCACGGGGGCCGGACAGGTTGATCGCCTGTACGTTGACCATCGGGTATGCCGCCTGTGCCAGGGCTTGCTGCAAATCGCCAAAACTGCTGGCCGGCAGCACCAGGCGGGTGTCGGCCGACAGTGGCGGCAACTCTTGCGAGGCCTGCCCTGCGCACAATTGAATCTGGCTGCGGTAAGCATTGATCGAGTCGATCAGTTGCGATTCTTCGCTGGCCACGGTGCCAGCGCTGAACACCAGACTCAGTGTCAAGGCGCCGAGACGGGGCAGGGTGAAGTGAGCGCGCATACGGGTTCCCTCTTAACGGAGTGCAACCATGATGCGTTATTTCGCCCCTTTAGTCTTTTGCCAGGGCCACAAAGGCTTTGGCCCGGGCGGTCAGTTGATCGATCTGGCGATCACGTTTCTTCTCGGCGTCGAGCATGGCCTTTTTGCCGTTGCGTTGCAGCAGGTAGGTATGGATCTGGCGCACTTCGGTGGACTGGTAGATCGCGGCGACGTCGAGCACGGCCATCAGGCCGTCGCTGCTATGGTCACGGGTGTTCATCAGCACTTGCGGGCCGCGGGTACCGATGACTTGCAGCCCCATTGCCTCGAATTCCGCAACCTTGGTCACACTGCAAGTCAGCTCGGTGTGAGGGTAGCGGCGCACGACTTCCTCGAGCATCGAACGGCTCACCCCCAGATGGCGGTGGCTGGCCAGCTCGGCCATATAGGCAATGCCGCAGGCCTGGGGGTCGTCCTTGAAAGGCAGGTACAAGGCGAAGCCCGTTACTTTTCCCGGGTCCTGGGCATCTGTGGCGATAATCAGCTCGACCGCAATGCCTTTGGTGCCGTCGAGTGCCTGCAGGTACAGATGCACTTCAAAGCCGATGGCGTACTGATAAATGCTGTACAGCAGATTGCTCGGGGCGATTTCCATCGCACTGATATCGCTCAGGTGATCGACCACGAGCTGCAGGATCTGGCTGTTGATCGGTTCGCTGACCGGGGAATCGAAATGGCTGAGGGTGGTCATGGGGATGGTTTCTATAGTGTGCCGCAGCACAATTCGTAGCAGCTGCCGAAGGCTGCGTCCGATTGCGAAGCGATCGTAAATGCGCAGTGCAAGGTTTATCTGGATAATCGCGGTGGCTGATTTTACGACGGCTTCGCCGCCGGACGCAGCCTTCGGCAGCTGCTACAAAATCAAAATCAGCTTCGCCGAGCTCAGCGCTGGCTCAACCAGAAGTCATGCAGCGCCCGGGCCGCAGGGGCAATGGCGGCAACGCTTTGCTGGTGGGCGGCAACGTCGAGGTCGTCGGGCAGTTCGAAGTTGTCCTGCTCGGCGCAGTCGGCGATGGCCTGGAGCAAGCGTGCTTGCGGCGCCGGAAGTGCTGGCCAGTTGCTGATGGCCACCGCACGGGTGTAACCAAAACACCATTCTTCCGCCAGGGTTACATCCTGGCCCAGATGTTCGGTCTGCTCGAAACGCGGAACAAATGCGCTGCTGTCCTCAGCCAGTTGCCGGGCCAGGGTATTGATATGGCGAACGCTCAGTTCGATGAACTGTTTGGCTTCCTCAGGGTTTTCCCAGGCCGGGTTCTGACCGCCCCAGATTGCCGGGAACCAGTCGGCGATATCGACCTGAGTCGGGCTTGAAACCAGTGCGGTGAAATAACCGTCGAGCTCCGAAGGGTTGAGCACGGAGTGATCGTCGCCGTATTTGAGCAGCGTGTTTTCGATCACGTCAAAGTCGCTGGCGTTCAGGGGTTGCGATTGCATGTTCGGGCTCCTTGGTGTGGCGGCAAAACGGGTGGTCTGCGGCAGACTCAGTCCACCGAAACAATAGACTCGAGTTCAAAGTATTTAAAGCCAGCCTTGGCCAGGGCTTTTTTCGCCTCTTGCTCGGCGTTGAATCGGCTCAAATCCTTGGAGTCATGGACAAACAGGCTTTCATCGCCGTCAAACACCTTGGTCACCCGCATGGTGACGCGCAGGACAGGCCCGCTGCGCTTTTTCGGCACAGGTGATGGCGCTTTGGCAGGTGCCGCAGCTTTTTTCGGAGCAGGGATGGTTTTGGCAGGAGCCGGTTCAACTTCAGGTTGAACCGGGGCAGCAGGCAGATCAAGGCCGAGCGCTCTGCGCATGTCGTCCTCGGTGAATCCGGCACTCATTGGTATGACTCAGTTAATTTAAAAGACGCGCTTATAGGGCAGAGATTCGGGTTATGGCAAGCGAATTTGTTCATATGCCGCAAAATATGACCTTTTCCGGGGTTAAAGCCCTTGTTCAGAGCCGATTCAGGGGTCGCTAAACAAGCCGTGACCATCCAGCAGTTTCCAGGCAATTTCAGGTCGTTTCTCCAGCGCCCGGCGGATGGCGGCCGGGATTGCCTGTCGGGTTTTTCGGCACAGGCCCGGTTGCTCGGCGAGGTGTATCGCAATGCCTCGCATGGTACGCACTTCTGTGACGCCGGGGTCGATCAGCACTTCAATGCCCAGTTGCTCGTGCATGCGGCGCTGCATATGTTCAAGATCGTCGAAGCTTTTCAGGTTTTCCAGCCGCTCGATCAGCACTTTCTCGGCCTGACGCGTGAGGTTGAGGATGCGCAGGTCGGTGCCAGGTGTCGCCAACAGTTGCTCCCGCTCGCAGATGCAGGCGCCGGGTGGGCAGGGTGAGCGCAGCGACGCAGAAGAAGTCATCAGGCTCAGCATAGCTGCCCCGGGATTTAGTCGTCCAGACGCAGGGCCATGATCACGGTGCGCTCGTCCCCATGGAACTCGTCGCGTACTTTCGCAAAGCCCAGTTGCGCGTAGAAGGACTCGGCCGTAAGCGAGGAGGGTACCCGCAGCTCTTGAATCTGCGCAACAATGGCCGCCTCCTTGATGCGTGCCATCAATTGCTGGCCTATGCCTCGGCCCTGATGGCCCGGATTGACGAACACACTGCGCACCACCGCGTGATCCAGGCTGGCAGTTCCCACTACATGGTGTTCGTGTACGGCCACGTACATCTGGCGCTGCTGCATCAACTTCAGAATCGAGGCCGGGCAGAAGTTCTGCCCGATCCGGGTGATCACCTCGGGGGAATAGTCCCGGGCATTGGATTCGCGCAAGGCGGCAATCACCACCTTGCTGATGGCCTGGGCATCGCCCGGTGTGGCGCGGCGAATCAGGTACTGCATACACACTCCTTTAGGTCATGCGTCAGCGCTGTTGGCCAGAATGGCGGCATACAGCAGGCGGTCAATGTTGGCGCCGCTCAGGATCAGTGCAACCCGGCGCCCTTTTTGCCTTGAGCGCTCGCTGATCAGGCCGGCCAGCGCGGCGGCGCCTGCGCCTTCAGCGGTGTTATGGGTGGTTTCATGGTAGACCCGAATCGCATGGGCGATCTGCTGGTCGGACACCCGAATCACCCGCGCCGCGCCCTTGGCAATAATTTCCAGCGCCTCGGGCAGCGGTTGGCGACAAGCCAGCCCGTCAGCAAACGTGTGGGCCGACTCGGTGCAGACCACACGGCCCTGCTCGACACTTTGCGCATAAGCATCGGCGTGCGCAGACACCACACCGACAATCTCGGTCTTCAGGCCCAGCAAGTCGCGGGCCTGGATCAGCCCGCAAATGCCCGAGCCCATGCCGATGGGGACATACACTGTGTCCAGTTCTTCCACTGCTTCTAGCAACTCCAGCGCATAAGTGGCCACGCCGCGAATCAGGTCGGGATGGAAGGCGGGGACCAGGTGCAATTTATAAGTGTGCGCCAGCACCGCCGCATGGGTGCGGGCCTCGTCAAAATCCTTGCCGCATTCAATCACGGTAGCGCCGAGGGCACGCATGGCGGCATTCTTTTCCACCGAGTTGCCTTCCGGCACCACGATCCGGATTGGAAGGCCTACGCTGCGCGCTGCCAGTGCGAGGCTCTGGCCGTGATTGCCGCGTGTGGCTGTGACCAGGCCTTTGGTGCCCGGTTCGCGTGCCAGCAAACCCTGCACATACAACAGGCCGCCGCGCACTTTGAAGGCACCGGTGGGCGTGTGGTTTTCATGCTTGACCCATACCGTGCAACCCATGCGTTCGGTCAGCAAAGGCCAGGCCAGTTGCGGTGTGGGCGCCAGGGTCTGGTGCACGGTATGGGCTGCAAGGCGAAGGGCATTCAAATCAAACATGGCACACCGTCATCGAGGGATTTGACTCGATTCTAGGCACGACGCATTGTATGGGCCGACCCTTATATTGCATGGCCAACAATAAATGTGGATGCCAACCCTCAATGACACAGACCAGCCGCGCTATCTTGCACTGGTCGATGCAATCACCCGGGCCATCGCCTGCGGCGAACTGCAACCCGGTGCACGTTTGCCACCCCAGCGGCGTCTGGCCTGGGCGCTGGGCTGGAACCCCAGTACCACGATGCAGGCTTATCGCGAGGCGGCCAGGCGGCATCTGGTTTCGGGTGAGGTAGGGCGTGGTACCTATGTACTGGCCAGCAGCCAGGAGGCGACGCTGTTCAGGCTGCAACTCGCCGATGAGCAGACACCCCGTATCGACCTGCGAACCAACCTGCCCGCCATTGACCATCTTGGCGAAGAGGATGGGTTGGCCTTGTCCTGGTTGCTCGACAGTAACCAGGCGATCCGCTTGCAGGGTTATTTGAGCGCTGCGGATCTGTTGCAGGCACGGGCACAGGGCGCGGCCTGGCTCAAGGGCCGCGGGCTGGACTTGAGCGTGGACAACATCATGCTCTGCACCGGCGCCCAGCAAGGGCTGTTTACGGTGCTGCTGTCGTTATGCCAGGCAGGCGATGCGGTACTGGTTGAAGCCTTTACTGCGCCGGGAATCAAGGCTGCCTGCGCACAGTTGCGTTTGCCCATGCATGGCGTCGCGATGGATCGGGAAGGGATCCTGGCGCAGGACTTTGACCGGATGATCCGCGCCACGGGTGCGCGGGTTGCCATACTGACCCCGACCCTGCAAAACCCGACTTCGGCGGTGATGAGCGTTGAGCGCAGGCTGGCGATTGCCGATATTGCCCGACGCCATGGTGTGCAGGTGATTGAAGACGATGTCTATGGTGCGCTGACCGACAGCCCGCCGTTGTACCGTTTTTTGCCCGAGCTCGCTGTGCTGGTCACCAGTTTGTCCAAGACCGTTGCGGCGGGAGTGCGCCTGGGCTGGATTGTTGCTAACCCACAGCTGCTGGCGCGTATTGATCCCTATGCGCAGTCGGCGCACTGGGGGGTATCGCCGCTGTGCCAGGCCATCGCCTGCCAATGGATCAGTGATGGCACAGCACAAGCGCGGCTGGAGTGGCAAACCCTGGAAGTGAGCCGGCGCTGGCGCCTGGCAAAAAAGTTTTTGGGGGCTGCGATGTATCAGACAGACACGCCATCACCGCATATCTGGGTGACTGTGGAAGACGGCGCCGAGGCCTGTCGCGCCGTTGGCGTTGAGGTGGTGCCGGCGGATGTATTTGCGGTGAAGTCCAGCGCTGGCCATGCGGTGCGCATCAGCCTGACGGCGGCTGCCAGTGTCCAGGCTTTGAAAGTGGCGCTGGAAAGGATTGCGGGTTTGCAGCCCTCTGCAGGAGGGAGAGGGAACAGGCCGCAACCAGAAAACAAACTTTAGCGTCTCCCAATCAAGTCCCCTCTCCCTGCCGCAGCGCGTTAGGGTGAGGGGCATTTCATCTGGCTAACCAAGGAACCCCTATGCGCAGAGAAATCGGCTACTGGCACCGCGAAGGTCGCGAATTGTTCTACTACCTGGAATTCAAACCTGAAACCGCCGAGTTCTACCTGACCTGCGAACACACGCCCGGCGAAGGCGAGGGCAGTGTGCGCTCGGTATTGCTCAGTGAGGCTCGCGGCGAGCGCTACTACGAAGATGCGCTGTTGATCATCAAAGAGGAACTGTTCAAGCAATACACCCTCTGAAGGTTGCTGGCAAAACCTGCCACGCGCTGGTCACGCCGAGCATGGGCTTGTGCAAAGCACGGTTTTCCCTGCGGTTCACAGCCTGAAGTCCAGGGACTTCAAAGGCTGGGCTGAAGAAATCGATCAGGTGACCCGTTCGCCGGAATCCCTGGCCTTATCTTGGCACTTCGCTGAGCTGCAGGACCCATGTAATCGCCTGCGCCTTGTCATCCCATACATATCTCAAATGCTGGCCCTGAACCGGTAGTGAAAGTGCTGGAGGGCGAAACGCAGCCACGCATTCGTGGCCGGTCAGGCGCACGCTGTTGTACAGCAGGCCCCAGGCGCCATCTGCCCGCAATGGCCGGGCGAAGGCCTGGGGCAGGCCATATCGGGCAGGTGAAGGATCGTGCAGTCGGGCAACGCCACGTATATCGATCATCGGCTTTACCACGCGATTGATATAGGTGCGCAGGGTGATTTCAATACTGGCTTCCCGGGTGGCCCGCCAGAATTGTTCCTGATGAAAGCAGGTCTCAGCAATGGCGGCCTCGAGGCTGTTGGCACAGTAGTACACACCATAAGTGCCATCGGTAAAACGACTGGCCCGGCCAATATGGGTAAAGGCGGCCATTATCGGCGTCGAGCCTTCGCCGCACAGACGGTCTTCTGGCGTTACCCGTTGCAGCACGCCTGCCTGGTCACGCAGGCGGTCATTGGTCAGGCTTTCGAGGGCGAAGGCGATTTCAAGATCTGCTGGATCCAGGGTGTCTTCAAATACCGAGATGGGCGGGAAGGCGCTATTGATGATGCGGTAAGCCTTGATCCATTCAGGCAGCACTGCATCTGGCATCAGCCGCGTACTCCATCCAGATAACGACGCACGTCTGCCAGATCGACCACCTGACCGGCGAGCATGTAGCCCAGGGCGCTCTGGCCATTAAAGGGCGCTGCGGTGTTGGGTTTGTGTACCCATTCGTAGGCCCGCTCAGGCTTGTTGCTGAACAGGATGCGCAGAGCTTTGTGTACGCCCATCAAGTACGAAATGCGTTCCAGAGTGTCGTGGGGCAAGCGCACGTTTGGCAGTTTTTTGTATTTGAAGTAGGTGGTATTACCAATGGCGCCGAGCAGGGTGCACTGTTGATCCTTGGTGCAACCCCAGTGCTCCATCAGGCTGAAGAAAAAGGTCAGGGCAACACGACCTGCATCGCCGCTGGTGATGTCGGGCTCAGGATTTTGGGCGACTAGATGCATGACTGCCTCCGATACAGGTATAAATCCAGCCTACTCCGGATATGAATAAATTCAAGACGACTGTTCGTAACTGAATGTTTGCCCCAGTGGCCCGGCAGTGAGTTTTTGCCCCGTGGGGGATTGCCTGTGTGTTGGTCTGTCAGACTTTGTCTGTCAGTGAAGTTTTCGTGCCGCGCCACGCTAAGCACACCGCCCGGGCATGATCTACGCTTTACTAATGAAGGCTTTCAAAGCTGGAATTTTCAATGCGTAGCCCATCTGAAAACAGCCTGCACACTGCGTTGAAAGCCTGCCGGGAAAGCTTTCTCTCCGTTGGTTTTTTCAGCTTCTTTATCAATGCGTTAATGCTGGTT
Source organism: Pseudomonas sp. TWR1-1-3 (assembly GCF_049896805.1). Taxonomy (NCBI): domain Bacteria; kingdom Pseudomonadati; phylum Pseudomonadota; class Gammaproteobacteria; order Pseudomonadales; family Pseudomonadaceae; genus Pseudomonas; species Pseudomonas sp. TWR1-1-3. Next base: position 656,614 of record NZ_JAFCUZ010000001.1, read on the forward strand.
CCCACGTTCTATATGTTGCAGGTCTATGGGCGCGTGATCACCAGCGGCAGCCTGACCACCCTCAGCATGTTGACGCTGATCATGACCGGTCTGGTGATCACCCTCGGCTGCCTTGAGTGGACCCGATCACGGATCATGGTCCGGGTCAGCAACCGCCTGGACATGCTGCTCAGCCGCCAGGTCTACAAGGCCAGTTTCAAGCGGGCCCTGGAAAGCGGCGGGATGGACGCCTCGGCCCAACCGCTGAATGACTTGACCGGCTTGCGTCAGTTTCTCTCCGGTAACGGCTTGTTTGCCTTTTTTGATGCCCCCTGGCTACCCATCTATATCGCCGTGATGTTTATGTTTCACCCCTGGTTTGGCTGGGTGGCGACGGGCAGTGCGCTGTTGTTGCTGTTGCTTGCGTTTGTTAATGAAAGATTGACCGGGCCGACGCTGGCCCAGGCCAACAAGGAGCATATTGGCGCTTCGCTCTACACCACGAAAAACCTGCGCAATGCCGAAGTCATCGAATCCATGGGCATGCTTGAAACCTTGATGGACCGTTGGTGGACCCGGCAAAAAAATGTGCTGTTGCTGCAATCCCGGGCCAGCGATAAAGGGGCCATGATCAGCACCCTGTCCAGGTCGTTCCGGATTCTGGTGCAATCGCTGATTCTCGGACTGGGGGCCTATCTGGCCGTTGATCATCAGGTGGGGGCAGGGCTGGTGTTTGCCGGGTCGGTGCTGCTGGGCCGGGCACTAGCACCCATTGATCTGATTATCGGCAGCTGGAAAGGCTTTATTGCGGCGCGCTCGCAGTACGCCCGGCTTAACGCGATCCTGGCCAGCCAACAGGCTCAGCCCGAGCGCATGTCATTACCGGCGCCCAAGGGGGACGTGCAGGTTGAGAACCTGACCGTTGCGGCTCCCGGCTCGAATATTGCCATCATCAAGAACATCAGTTTCAGTGTGCCGGCCGGTTGCGTGGTCGGCATTATCGGCCCCAGTGCGGCGGGCAAGTCTACCCTCGCCAGGGCGCTGCTGGGCATCTGGGCGCCGCTGCAAGGTGTGGTGCGCCTGGATGGCGCGGATATCAGCGCCTGGGATAAACATGAACTGGGGCCCCATATCGGCTACTTGCCCCAGGACATCGAGCTGTTCGAAGGCAGCGTCAGCGACAACATTGCCCGTTTTACCCGGGTCGATTCCGAGAAAGTCATTCTTGCGGCCACCACGGCCGGTGTTCACGACATGATCCTGTTGTTGCCCGATGGCTACGACACCGTGATTGGTGGTGACGGCGTGGTACTTTCCGGCGGGCAGCGCCAGCGCATAGGGCTGGCTCGCGCCCTGTACGGCAGCCCGCGGCTGATCATCCTCGATGAGCCCAATTCCAATCTCGACGAAGTCGGTGACCGAGCCCTGATAGCTGCCCTTCACAGGATCAGGCTGTCAGGTGCCACCCTGTTTGTGATTACCCATCGCACCAATATTGTGTCCCAGCTTGACCGGCTCATGGTGATGAGCAACGGCGGCCTCAGTCTGTTCGGGCCGCGTGAGCTCGTGCTGACGGAGCTCAACGCACAGCAGGCGCCAAAACAGACCATGCAGGCTGAAACCGCCATGGCTGCGGTGGCTAACGGCAAGGACGGTTCCGATGAACCCCATGATCCCAATTCCATCAACTGACAACTTTGCCGAACTGACCACTAGCGATCGAAAAATCCGACGCCTGGGTTTTGTCATTGTGGTGCTGACTTTCGGCGTGTTCGGCACCTGGGCTGCGTTCGCGCCGCTTGATGGCGCGGCCTATGCACCGGGTGTGGTGACCGTGCAGGCGTATCGCAAAACGGTACAGCACCTTGAAGGCGGCATCGTCAAAGAGGTGCTGGTACATGACGGTGATACCGTCAAACAGGATGACCCGCTGATCATTCTCGACGATACGCCGCTGCGCTTCGAATACCAGATGACCCGTGGGCAACTGATTGCCGCCAAAGCCATGGAAGCCCGGCTTGTGGCAGAGCGCGACAATCTGCCCGAGATTGCTTTTGCTCCGCTGGCCACAGCCGACATCCAGCGGGGCGGCGAAGCGCGCCAGGGCGAAATCCGGGTATTCAACGCCCAGCGAGGCTCGCGCCTGGGGCAGATTGCCGTGCTGCAAGAGCGCATTGACCAGTTGAATGAACAGATCAATGGCACCCAGGCGATTATCGGCGCCAAGGGGCATCTGGACAGGTCCTACAGTGGTGAAATTGTCGAATTGACCGACCTGCTGGCCCAGGGCTTTGTCGACAAACAGCGTCTGCTCGAGCAGGAACGCAAGCGCCAACTGCTCAGGTCGGAAGTGATCGAGCACCGTTCCGCAATCACCACCAGCCGCTTGCAGATCAATGAAACCCGGCTGCAGATCCTGCAGATCGACAAGGACTTCAATGCCGAAGTGGTCAAGCAACTGGCAGAGGTCCAGAGCAAAATTTACGACCTGCAGGAGCGCGCCAGCGCCCTGGAAGACCGCCTGGGCCATATCGTGATTCGCGCCCCCGAAGCGGGCATGGTGATCGGCATGACCGTGCATACGATTGGCGGCGTGGTGCGCCCGGCGACCCCGTTGCTGGACATCGTACCGTCAGTGTCGGGGCTGGTTATAGAGGCCCAGGTGGCGCCGGTGGACATTGATCGTGTTGCCATCGGCAGGCGTGCCGATATTCGTTTTGGCGCGTTCAACAGCGCCACCACACCGGTGATCGAAGGCGAGGTCAGCAGTGTTTCGGCAGACCGGCTGATCAATGAAAAAACCGGGGCCGGTTATTACCTCGCCCGGGTCAAGGTGACCAAAGCCGGTGAGCACACCCTGGGGGAACGCAAGTTGCTGCCGGGCATGCCGGCGGACGTGTTGATCATCACCGGGCAGCGCACTCTGCTGCACTACCTGATGCAACCGGCGCGCAATGCCCTCTCACAATCGATGATTGAGGAGTGATCATGCAAGTGACTGCACGCGTGCTGGGTGGTTTGTTCGGGCTTGCCGCGGGGGTTGCCCTTGCGCAAGGCGCAGTGCCGGCGGCGCAAGGGGTCAGCGCATCGACATTCACCACTGACCTGATGCAGTTGTATCGCGAGGCCCGTTTGCAGGACCCGCGAAAATTGGCCTCCCGTGCGCGGGCGCAAGCAGGGCTGGAGTACCAGCGTGAAGCCATGGGCACCCTGTTGCCGCAGGTATCGCTCAACGCCGGGGTCAACCGGATTCACCAGGAAAACGAGCTGGTGCAGCAGAGTTTCGACAGTGAAGTCTACAGTCTGGTATTGCGTCAGTATCTGTACAACAAGTCCACCTGGGAGAATTACCAGAAGTTCAAAAGCATGGCCAAACAGTCCGATTCCGAAGCCCTGGAGGCTCAGTCCGAGGCCACGGTGGAGCTGGCCCGGCGGTACTTCACGGTATTGGCCGCCGAAGATGAACTCGAACTGATTCAGGCCGAGCTGCGTACCACGCAAAAAAGCCTGGACCGGGTCAACGCGCTGTACGCCAAACAGCTGGCCTTGATTACCGATCAGCTGGACCTCAAGGCCCGTGTCGACGGCCTGGCAGCGCAGGTCCTGGATGCCCGTAACCAGATCAGCGTCAGTCGCGCAGCGCTGGCCGAGATCGTCGGACGGCCGGTCAAGGAGAAGCTCAGTCGCGTGCGCGACGATGTGCAGTTACGGGTTTCGACGCAGAACCTGGAAAGCTGGGTGCGCGAAGGGGTTGCGCAAAACCCGGCACTCAAAGCCAATGAAAGCGGGGTAGAGGTGGCTGGCGCGGCCTTGCGTAGCGGCAAGGGCGGGCACTATCCGACTCTGAGCCTGACCCTCAGCGCGCAGCAGTCCAACGAAGGCTATAACAATGCCCTGGTGCCGCGCACCGACAGTTATGTGGCCGGGATCGGCCTGCAGGTACCGATATACAGCGGCGGCTCGACCTCGGCACGGGTGCGCGGGCTGTATCAGGATCAGATCGCGGCCGAGCAACAGCTGGAGTCGGTACAGCGGCGAGTGGTCAAGGAAATCACCAGCGCCTACCTGACGGCCGATACCAGCGCAGAGAAGATCAGCGCCAGTCGCCATGCCCTGGCTTCGGCACAGCTGTCCAGAGCCGCCGCAGAAAAAGCGTTCGGTTACGGGATGGTGAATGCCGTCGATGTGCTGACCAGTGTGCGTAACGAATACCGGGCTCATCGGGATTTGCTCAAGACCCAGTACGACTTCGTCACCAATGTCATTACGCTCAATCGCTGGGCGGGCAAGCCACCTGGTGAAAGTGTCGCAAGCGTGAATCTGTGGCTGAATCCGGGCAGTCCGGCGGCGGACATTGCGGATCCACGATAACGCCATTTAATTGACTTTGTGCTTATCTGTTAACCTGGCGTTACACCATCTGTCTGTTTTTTTGACACGCATGATGCCTGTCATACATGTCGCGTCCCCCCTGCAGCACGCCTAAGGCCTTGATTTGCGTGGTCTGCTGGCCGCATGCAGGAATAAACACGAGGTGTCTGATAAAAAAACTCATTGCCCGATTGCCGTTCTGGCAGGCGGGGCAGCACGCAGGTCTGTCCTAGACTTACCTGACAGCCCGAGGAAGAACATCAACAGGCGCAAGCTATTGATAAGTACTCCTGATTGTTTTTGCTTCTACTCGAACGGGCAGCGGGTAGAGGTGATTGATGGTTCAAGGGAGTCAGGAAGGTAATGCCCCCCCTCAGAAAACCCATACGTGTGATGCTGATCGACTGTCGCCCGCTTGTTCTCAGAGGTCTTCACGACTTGATCAATGCCAGGAAGCCTCAAATGGAAGTGAGTGGCCAGGCCACCACCTATACCCATGCGCTTGACCTTGCCGATCAGTTACGACCCCATGTCATATTTTTTAGCTTCTTTCCGGACGCGCTGAACCCGCTGGCGGTCATCACCCAACTCACCCGCGGTACCGGGATTAAAGTGCTGGTGCTCAAAGGGCTGTACGAGGTCATACCCGCAACCCAGGCAATGGAAGCGGGTGCTCGTGGCATCGTACTGGCGGAAGACCCGACCGAGTCGATCATCCTTGCCATCATCAAGGTCCACCATCGAGACACCGGGCTCAACAGGGCCTGGACCGGCGGCCTGTGCGACTATGCTGCGAGCGGGCATACGGCCTTGAAACACAATCTGGAACTGGAGAAACAATCGCGTCTGACCTTGCGCGAGCGAGAGCTTATTCGCGCCATCGTGGGTGAGCCCTCGGCCAAGTACATGAGCATCGCCGGAAGCCTGGGCATCAGCGAGCACACCGTGCATAACCATCTGAGCAACATTTACCAGAAGCTTGACCTGATCAACCGTACGGACTTGCTGATGTACGCAATCAAGCACGGGTTGTTTGACAGCAAATAAAGGCCCGACAAAAAAGGCCTGGCTCCTTGTGGGAGCCAGGCCTTTTTACCTGCTGCGACATTTACACAATGTCAGTCGGGGCGATATCCGTCACACCCACCAACTTGATAATGCCGGTGATCCCCGTGCCGTCACCGTCGTATGCCAGATAGCCGTCGCCTCCAACGACGCCAAAGTAGTAGTTGGTGGTGCCATTGAGCGCCGTATCGGCGGCGGTGATAAAGGCTGCCACGTTGGCCGCGGGGGCCGCCACTTCCATATAGTTCGCCCCTGTGCCTGCGGTCGGGAAGTTCAGCGTGTCCACCCCGGAAGTGAAGCCGGAGGAGATCACTGTCGTTGCCGCAGTCAGTGAGCTATCGGTATCCAGGCCGCTGAAGTTGAAGGTGTCGGCCCCCACACCACCGGTGAAGGTTTTGTCCCCTTCGATGGTCACATTCAGGGTCTGGGCTGCGGTTGAATCGGCATCCGCATCCGTCACCACGACGTTGAAGGCCAGATGGGCATCCGGGGTGGTCGAGGTGACAAAACCCAGGTCAGTGATCTTGATCACATCGCCATCCCAGGTTCCCGCTTCACCGGCTTCTACAGGGTTGCTTTTACTGCCCTCGCCGGACTCGTTGCTGAAGGTCAAGGTGTTGCCAGTACTGGCCCCGCTGACGCCCACATTGCCATTGAGGTTGTAGCCGCTACCGCTGACACCCTCGGTGGAATCCAGCACCTGCAGGCCCTGGATCAGGTAGTTCTCGCTGCCGAAGTTGTAGTCGTTGCTCTCGATAATCACCGCACCGTCGTTCTGATCCAGGGTGATCCCGTAGGCTGCGGGGTTGGCAATCGGATGGAAGTTATTGGGTGAAGTCGAGGCGTTTTTTATGATGATGTCTTCGCTGTCGACAATGATCGCCCGGGTGATCTGGCTGTTGTCGTCAGGATCGATAAGCTTGAGCACCAGTACCAGGTCCTCGCTGCCGATGCCGTCGAACTTGACGTAGATCCCTTTGCTGGTGGCTGTGGGCGCTGCGGCTGTATCACCGAACGGGCTGGCGGTGAAGAAGTCCAGGTCCATTACCTCGCCTTGCTGGATGGTGTCACCGGCCACGCCGGCGGCGGTCCCGGAAACACTGACCCAGGAGGTTGCGGCAGAGAACAGCTCACCGGGGACGAAGGCGCTGTTGCCACCGGCCATGATGTTATTGGCACCGGTGCCTGAACCCTGTTCAGCGAAACCGCTGAACTGCACAAAGAAGTCGTCGGCCAGCTTGGCCACCGACACCGGCGGTTGCTGGTTGATTGGCGTTGTGCCGCCAATGTTGTAGCCGGTGAAGCCTTGTGCTGCGGAGGTTTTCAGGATGCTGAAGCTGTCGATATCGTCCGTCAGGCTCAGCGTGTAGGTGTCTGCCACCTTGTCAAAGGTCATGGTGCCGGTTGCGTTGGTCAGCGCGCCCAGCGTCGGGTTGTTGGAAACATAGGTGAAGGAGAGGTTGAACACCGCACTGGTGTCTGACTCCGAGGCCCATGTCACCACTTTGTTGCTGATGGCGGTGATGCCCACCGTGCTGTCTCCCATGCTCACGGACAGGTCGCTGTTTGCAGAGCTGTAGACCGTTCCCAGGCGCTCATCCGCGCCGATGTCATAGGCAAATACGCCAGTGCCGCCAGGAGTCGGGTTGCTGGCGTTGGCATAGACCACATTGGACTTGGCGGTGACCACGGGCGAGTCGTCATCCACGGTAATCAGCAGGCCGTTGGCGGCGGCCGTGATGCTGTCGCCGTCATAGTCCGTGGCATTGATTGCAGTGCCCAGAGCGATGTTCAGATCGTTCTCGTTCAGGCCGGCGGCATGGTCGAGTTGATCGAGCAGCATAAAGGCATAGGCCCCTGTCGCCGCTTGCACGCTGAAGGTGAACACCGAATTGCCGGCCCCGGCAGAAGCGGTCAGCAACCAGGTGTTACTGCCCGCGTCATAGGCAGTGGCATAGGTCACCGTGACCCCGCCGCTTTTCAGGCCCAGGGCTGACAGGCCATTGGTGGTCAGGGAGTAACTCAGCGGCTCGTCCGCACCGGACTGGAACAGGGCGCTGACATTGCCGCTGGCCAATACGATTTCCCCGGCCACGTCCCCGGTACCGCCCGGGATACCATCACCGGGGCCAGAGTCGGCCGCGCCTTCAAGTACACCGTCTTCGTCCACCGTGCCGGTGAGCAGATTGATCGATGCGAGTGGCGTGTCGTCATCCACCGTGATCACCAGGCCATCGGCCGCTGCCGTCACGCTGTCGCCGTCAAAGTCGGTGGCGTTGAGGGTCGTGCCGAGGGCGATGGTCAGATCATTCTCGTTCAGGCCGGCGGCATGGTCGAGTTGATCCACCAGAGTAAAGGCATAAGCGCCGGTTGCAGCGTGCAGGCTGAAGGTGAACACCGTATTGCCTGCTCCGGCCGAGGCCGTGAGCAGCCAGGTGCTGCTGCCTGCGTCAAAGGCGACCGCGTAAGTGACGGCCACGCCGCCGCTCATCAGGCCCAGTGCTGCCATGCCGGTGGTGGTCAGCGAATAGCTCAGGGCTTCGTCTGCACCCGACTGGAACAGGGTACTGACATTGCCGCTGGCCAATACGATTTCCCCGGCCACATCCCCGCTACCACCGGCGATGCCATCGCCGGGGCCGGCGTTAGCCGTGCCTTCCACCACACCGTCTTCGTCCACCGTACCGGTGAGCTGATTGATGGAAGCGATCGGTGAATCGTCGTTCACCGTAATCACCAGGCCATTGGCCGCTGCGGTCACGCTGTCACCGTCAAAATCAGTGGCGTTGAGGGTCGTGCCGAGGGCGATGGTCAGATCATTCTCGTTCAGGCCGGCGGCATGATCGAGTTGATCCACCAGGGTAAAGGCATAGGCGCCGGTTGCGGCGTGCAGGCTGAACGTGAACACCGTATTGCCTGCTCCGGCCGAGGCCGTGAGCTGCCAGGTGTTGCTGCCTGCGTCAAAGGCGACCGCATAGCTGACAGCCACGCCGCCGCTTTGCAGACCCAGGGCCGCCATGCCATTGGTGGTCAGCGAGTAGCTCAGCGCTTCGTCCGCGCCGGACTGGAACAGGGTGCTGACGTTGCCGCTGGCCAATACGATTTCCCCGGCCACATCCCCGGTACCACCGGCGATACCATCGCCGGGGCCGGCGTTAGCCGTGCCTTCCACCACACCGTCCTCGTCCACGCTGCCGGTGAGCTGATTGACCGTGGCGACAGGGGTATCATCGTTCACCGTGATCACCAGGCCGTTGGCGGCTGCCGTTACCGTGTCGCCATCAAAGTCGGTAGCGTTGATGGCGGTGCCAAGGGCGATGGTCAGATCGTTCTCGTTCAGGCCGGCGGCATGATCGAGTTGATCCACCAGGGTAAAGGCATAGGCGCCAGTGCTTGTGTGCAGACTGAAAGTGAACACCGTATTGCCTGCTCCGGCTGATGCAGTGAGCAGCCAGGTGCTGCTGATGGCATCAAAGGCGACCGCATAGGTCACGGTAACCCCGGCGCTTTTCAGCCCCAGGGCTGACAGGCCATTGGTGGTCAGCGAATAGCTCAGTGGCTCGTCCGCACCGGAGGCAAACAGGGTACTGACATTGCCGCTGGCAAGCACGATTTCCCCGGCCACATCACCTGTGCCGCCTGCGATACCATCACCGGGACCAGCGTTAGCCGCACCTTCGAGCACACCGTCTTCGTCCACCGTCCCCGTGAGCGGGTTCAGTGTGGCGATCGGGGTGTCGTCATCCACGGTGATTACCAGTTTTTGCGCCGTAGCGGTGACCGAGTCACCATCCTTGTCGGTGACCTTGAACACCGAACCCAACTGCAGCAGCAGTTCGTTTTCGCTGTTGTCGCCACCCACCGTATCCGGGTGGTCGAGTTGATCGAGAAGGGTGAAGGTATAGCTGCCGTCAGAGGTATTGGTCAGCTCCAGCTTGAACACCGCGCGGTCAGTGGCGGCGACGTATTCAGCAGCGGCACCGACATAGCCCCACAGGGTGTTGCCGATCACGTCATATTTAACCGCCTCGCCCTTGGAGGCCAGCGCCACCGCAGTCGCGGCGCTGTCAACTACTTGCACGGCGGAAGTGTCGTTGGACAAGGAGTAGCTTGCCGGCGCATCAGTACCGGATGTGAATACAGTGGCCACAGTGCCTGAGGCCGATGCCGGAACCAGCAGGCCCGCGTCGCCGACACCGCCGTCGATACCACCGGCCAGGCTGTCTTCATCCACCAGTGCCGTTACCGGCAGCCCCGCGGCGGCAGGGCCGTCGTCTTCAAAGTTAAACAGGCTGCCGACTTCCTGAGGCACGGCCACCACATTGGGCAGATGGAAACCGCCGATATCGAACGTGGAGTTGCCGGTGCCGCTGTTTTCAATTACCACGCGATTGTGGGTGCCATCAACGGTGTATTGCAGGGAGAAGTTGGCTTCGAAGCCGACAATCGTTGCGGTGCGGTCAAGGCCGCCATTGCTTGTGTTGAAGGTCACACTGATGCTGCCGAGCGTGGTGTTGGTCGTGACCCCGGTCAGACCGGCGATGGCAACACCATTGGCACCGATCACCGTGATACTGGCGATATAGCCAAGATTGTCTGCCCCGTTTACCGCATGGCCATTACCGTCAAGCAGGCCGTCATAGTAAGCCGATCCGACCTCCAGGCCGGTGGTGAAGGCGCTGATAGTGGCCGCACAGGTTTTCGGGGGGGTGGCCTGGGCGATGACAATGGTTGCGCCGCTTGCCGCGAAGAGCCCGCCAAACAGGATGTTGCTTTCGTTGGTCGCCTCACCATGGGTCAGGTCTGGCACGGTGTAACGCGCGTCCGGGTTGCTCACAAAACTGAAGATCATGCCTTCGCCAGCCTTGATCCCCTGGCTGTTGGTGCCGATGGTGGTAGGGCCGGCACCCTGACTGGTATTGACTGTGTCAGCCTGATTGGCGGGTACCTGATCCGGATCCATGCCGGTAACGATCAGGCCTGTGGTGCTGCCACCTGCCTTGAACATCAGAAAGCCGTTTTGCCCGGAGGGCAAACCGGCGAAATCAAAAGCCAGGTCCTGGCTGGCGGTTACCCAGAGGTGGTTGGTCATGTCGACCACATCATCGGGGTTGGCGGTGTCCGGGTGCAGCAGCGGTTCTTGCTGCACCATCCAGACCTTGGCCCCGGTTGCGGTTTCCTCCAGATAGGCAGCAAAAATAAGGGTACCGCCCGGATCTGCCAGGTCGTCCTCGGGTGCGGGTGTCGCCCCTTCAGTGCCAGCACGGCCCAGCACGATATTGTTGGCCGTGTCCGTATAAAGAAAGATTCTGGTGCCATCGAGGGTATACAGGCCGCTCCAGTCCGAGCCGCTGTTGGCGTTGGTCGGGTCGCCCAGCGCCTTGCCCTGGGCATCGGTAAAGGCCAGGTCCGCGTAGGTGCCGGTGATGGTGATCAGGTCGGCACCGCTGTTGCCGGCGGCGCCGGTATAGCCACTCAGCGCCGCATTCTTGACCGGTGTGGCGCCCAGCAGAGTGAACAGGCGGGACTCGAATGCGAAGGGCAGGTCGCCGGTATCATCGGTACCATTGATGGCCGCGACGGTAATGTCGTTATCGTTGATATCTTCGATATCGGTGGAGGTGGCGGCGTTCTGCAAACCGCTCGTTTCATCGACCGTGATACTGCTGTTCAAGATGATAGCCATGACGCTCTCCTGGCTGATTCCGGTCACAGAGCTGACCGCTGGGGATTTATTGCGACAGATCTCAACTATGGGTTTGTGCGTCAGGTTGCGCATCGGCCGATACTCCCAGGCGGTCTGGGAGTATCGGCCTATCAGGGAGGGGAAGCAGGAGAGCTGAGGCAGGAGCTTTTTCACCTGCCTACGGTTAGCATTGCGCCTTATAAATACACAAGAAACGGATCGAATCTTGACCGAACGACGTCAATTCAGCACCGGCATGAAGGGCAAGAACCTTCGCTACCTCAAAGACAGTGCCATAGAGCCAGGGCCCATGGTGCGTACCGGTTTTGTGTTGCTGGAGCATTTTTCGCTGCCGGCCTTCACCCAGGCGCTGGACACCATCATTACTGCCAACCTGCTGCGTGCCGGTTTGTTTTCTTCGCGCACCTATGGCTTGAGCGACGGTGAGGTGGTCAGCGATCTGGGCCTGGTGATCCGTCCCGATGCCTGTATTGATCCGGCGATGATCCATGAACTGGACCTGCTGGTGATTTGCGGGGGTTACCGGACCGAGTTGAAGCTCAACGATGAGTTGAGCAGCCTGCTCAGGACGGCTGCGCGTGCGGGTATCACGCTGGGCGGGTTATGGAACGGCGCCTGGTTTCTCGCCAGTGCCGGGGTGCTGGACGGTTATCGTTGCGCAATCCACCCAGAGCATCGCCCGGCACTGACCGAAGTGGCCAAAGCAGCGCAAGTCACCAGTGAACCCTATGTTATCGATCGTGACCGGATGACCGCCTCCAGTCCTGCCGGAGCCTTCCAGATGGCTCTGGGCTGGATCAAGAGCCTGCATGACAAGGCACTGGTGGAAGGCATCGAGGATATTCTGGCGTTCGAGGAGTCACGCTACCGACGGATCAAGCCGGCGGAAAATATCTGCGTCAGTGCGCCTTTGCGCGAAGTGGTCAAGCTGATGGACGCCAACCTCGAGGATCCCCTGGAGCTTGAGCAACTTGCGATTTATGTCGGCCGTTCCCGACGTCAGCTCGAGCGCCTGTTCAAGGAGCAACTGGGTACCACACCGCAACGCTATTACCTGGAATTGCGCATCACCGAAGCGCGGCGGTTGCTGCAGCACACCGAGCTGTCTCAAGTCGATGTCCTGGTGGCCTGCGGTTTTGTCTCGCCGAGCCATTTCAGCAAGTGCTACAGCGCCTATTTCGGCTATCGACCATCCAAGGAAGTGCGCCTGGTCAAATAACTCAGCCCGGCACAGTGCCGATCCTTGACTATGCTGTGGGCACTGACTGCGCAGGCAGATGCTCTGGTTCGAGGGGTTGGGATGATTTCAGAATGGGAAATGATTGGCCGTTTGCTGCTGGCAGCGGTGCTCGGCAGCTTGATTGGCTTGCAGCGCGAGCATCAATTCTGGACAGCAGGTTTGCGGACGCACATGTTGGTGGCGACCGGAGCATGCTTGTTTATGACCGTGTCGGCATTTGGTTTCCAACAGGCGCTGACCCAGCCGGGCACGCAACTGGATCCTTCGCGGATTGCTGCGCAAATTGTCACCGGCATCGGCTTTCTCGGGGCCGGGTCGATCATGATGCGCGGCGAAGTAATCAAGGGGCTGAACACGGCGGCTAGCCTGTGGGCAGTGGCGGCCATCGGCATGTCCATTGGCGGCGGCATGTATGTGCTGGGCGTAGCTGCGACCGTGTTGATTCTGGCCATTTTGATTGCCATCGGGCCTATCGAGCACCGCTATCGCGATTATATAAAGGTCCATGTGATCAAGCTGGTGGCCCCTCTTGGGGTGGTGAATCGCCAGAGCCTTGAGGAGTTTCTCGGTGAGGATGCTGCGCGACTCAAGCAGGTGGTGGTTGAGCAGGGGCCGGACATGGGGACCGAGAGCATCACGGTGGAGTTCAAAAGAACCAGCCGGGTTGAGACGGCAGAGCTGTTGAAGCGAATTCTGACCATTCCGGATGTCAGGGAAGAGCAGGCGCCGCATTAATTCAAGGCCTGTTGCCCTGGGTTGTAGCCTGCAGATCAATACCCAGGGAGTGCATCACTTTGATCACGGTTTCAAAGCGGGGCTTGGCACCCGCAGCGAAAGCCTTGTACAAACTGGCACGACCAAGCCCGGTGGCATTGGCTATTTGCCCCATGCCACGAGCTTTTGCAACGTAGCCAACGGCACGGATCAGTTCGTCAGTGTCACCGTCGGCAAGCACTTGAGTCAGGTATTCGCTGATGGCCTCATCGCTGTTCAGCAGCTGTGCCATGTCGAAGGGCAGTAGCGTAGTGGTCATGTTAAATCTCCTTTGCCATTTTATGCGCCTGGCGGATATCGCCAGGCTGTGTGGACTTGTCACCCCCAGCCAGCAAAATCACGATCGAGACCTCGCGCAGGGTGAAATACACCCGATAGCCTGCGCCGATATCAATGCGCAGCTCAGATACGCCATTGCCCACGGATTTGAAGTCACCCAAGTTGCCGGTTGATACCCGGTCAATTCTTCGGGCGATGGCGATCCGTGCACGCATGTCTCTTAAATTCAGCAGCCAATCAGCAAAAATTATGGTTTGCCGTATCTCGTGATTCATCAATGATTGTCTCCATTTGGAGACGATTTGCAAGCCTTGTTGTATGTCAGCATGATTTGCTCCGATGAGTGGTTGCGGCTTGGGTGGTGGTCTTGAAAAAGACTAGCCACCGGCCTTCATCACAGCAGGACAAATATGTGAGCGGCCATGACAAATCATGCCCTTGATGCAGGTGACTACGCGGGCAGGGCCATGGCTGGTGTTTGACGCACCGTCACAGCCCACGCAGTTGGTGGACACCGCCACCGATCAGCCGCTGGCCTTGATGCAACCGGTGGCTGCGGATGGTCGGGTGATTGGGCCCGGGCAAATCCGGGTAAAAAAATCGAGGTGTGAAGTCTTGAGTCCTGCAGCCGCTGCGGCTTCAGAGTTCACACTCGGATCACGCTTGCACCTGTAGATACTCTGTTGCAGGTAAAGTCCTATTGTGGGAGCGAGCCTGCTCGCGAACGACCTTCGCGAGCAGGCTCGCTCCCACAGTTGCAGTGTTTCTGTAGTCGCTGCTGAGGAACGAAGGCCGCGAGTCAGCTGTTACAGAGCCCTTGACCGGTAACAGAGTAGCTACAGGAATTTCGGTTAAAACTGCATCTCGGGCACATGCTCGGGGACGATCAGTTTGCCGGCGGTTTTGCTGACGATTTCTTCAACACTGACACCCGGGGCGCGCTCCTTGAGGATGAAGGCGCCGTTGTCGATTTCCAGATAGGCCAGGTCGGTCAGCACGCGCTTGATGCATCCGGCGCCGGTCAGTGGCAGGCTGCAACGCGCCAGCAGTTTGGACTCGCCGTCCTTGGACGCATGGGTCATGGTGACGATGATGTTCTCGGCACCGGCTACCAGGTCCATCGCTCCGCCCATGCCCTTGACCAGTTTACCGGGGATCATCCAGGAGGCGATATTGCCCTGTACATCGACTTCAAATGCGCCGAGCACGGTCAGATCAATATGGCCACCCCGGATCATTGCGAAGGATTCTGCCGAGGAAAAAATCGACGCCCCGGTGCGCGCAGTCACAGTCTGCTTGCCGGCGTTGATCATGTCGGCGTCGGCTTCACCGACGCGGGGGAAGGCACCCATGCCGAGCAGGCCGTTTTCCGATTGCAGCATGACTTCCATGCCTTCGGGGATGTAGTTGGCAACCAGGGTCGGAATACCGATACCCAGGTTGACGTAGAAACCGTCCTGCATTTCACGGGCGACGCGCTGTGCCATTTGTTCGCGGGTAAGAGCCATTTTTGTTCTCCGTGCTCAGGTTCAAAAGCTTGGGGCAGGGTGGGCAGAGGATCAGTCGCGCTCGGTGAGCTGTTCGATGCGTTTTTCAAACGTGCCGCAAATGATCCGGTCGACGTAGATGCCCGGGGTGTGGATCTGCGTCGGATCCAGCTCGCCGGGTTCGACGATTTCTTCGACTTCAACCACGGTGATCCTGCCCGCCGTAGCGGCCAGCGGGTTGAAATTCTGCGCGGTGTGGCGATAAATCACATTGCCGAAGTGATCGGCTTTCCAGCCTTTGACAATGGCAAAATCGCCGGTGATGGACTCTTCCATCAGGTAGGCACGGCCCTTGAATTCACGTGTTTCCTTGCCGTCTGCCACGGGTGTACCCACTCCGGTCGCGGTGAAAAACGCCGGGATACCGGCACCGCCGGCACGCATTTTTTCCGCGAGCGTACCTTGCGGGGTTAGCTCCACTTCAATTTCGCCGCTGAGCAACTGTTTTTCGAACAGGGCGTTTTCACCGACGTACGAGGCAATGACCTTGCGGATCTGACGGTCTTGCAGCAGTACGCCAAGGCCGAAACCGTCGACTCCGCAGTTGTTGGATACCACGGTCAGGTCACGGATGCCCTGGCGCTTGATCTGGTTGATCAGGTTCTCCGGGATGCCGCACAGGCCAAAGCCGCCAGAGATCACGGTCATGCCATCCTTGAGCCCGGCCAGGGCTTCTTCATAGGACGCCACACGCTTGTCGAAACCTGCCATATGCACCTCTTTTATTGTTCGCCGGCTGTGCTCAGCCATTGGTGATGAGTGTTACTGCGTATCATTGATTTGATAAGTTGATTTTTGCGTCGGATTAATAGATAAAACAAATCAATAAGCCTGAGGCCTGGCCATGACCGTAAAACAAATCCGTGCCTTTCTTGCGGTGGCCCAAAGCCTGAGTTTTGCCGTGGCCTGCGAACGTCTGCATTTGTCGCAGTCGGCCCTGAGCCTGACCATCAAGGCGCTGGAACAGGGCCTGGGCGGGCGATTGTTCAGTCGCACCACGCGCAATGTCGCCCTGACCCCGGAGGGCGAGTCGCTGTTGCCGCTGGCCCGGCGTTTGATTGCTGACTGGGACAATGTCGAAGACCAAATGCGCCAGCGCTTCACCCTGCAGCGCGGGCGCGTCACCCTGGCCGCCATCCCGTCGTTTTCGGGCAACTTGCTGCCGGCCATTGTGAAAAATTTTCGCGCGCGGCATCCCAAGGTCAACGTCACGGTCAACGATGTGATCAACGAGCAGGTACTGGAGATGGTGCGTGACCGGGAGGTGGAGCTGGGTGTGGCCTTCGAGCCGGCAGGCGCTTCGTCGCTGACGTTCACCCCGCTGTATCTGGACCGTTTTGTCGCCGTGGTGCCCCGTGACTCGGCACTGGCCGGGCTTGACTTGATCGACTGGCAGACCCTGCTGGAACAGCCCTTTATCACTCTGCAACGACCGTCTGCGGTGAGGGTGCTGCTGGAAGAACACTTGCAGGCGCGGCAGATGAAATTGCCGGTTGAATTTGAAAGCCATCAGTTGGCCACGGTGGGCCGCATGGTCGCCAGCGGGCTGGGCGTGAGCGTGGTGCCGGCCCTATGTGCCGAACAGATGCGTGAGCTGGGAGCCTGCTGCATCACCTTGCATGAGCCGGTGGTGGAGCGGGCCATTGGCGTTTTGACCAAGCCAGGCCATGAGCTTTCGTCGGCGGCCCAGGCGATGTTCGACAGCTTGTTGGAAAGAACCTGGTAATCGCGGTTGTGGGAGCGGGCTTGCTCGCGATGGCATCGACGCGGTTCAACCGCTATACCGCGCCGCCTGCATCGCGAGCAAGCCCGCTCCCACAGATGAACCGCTAGGCCTCGCGTCCGGCTTTGTGCCCGGCGCTGATTGCGCCTTCGATATAGCCGATACTGTGGCAGTCGCCGATGCTGCTGGCGCTCAACCCCGCTCGGGTCAGTTCGTCGAGCAGTCCGGTATCGGGCTGGGCGCCGATGGCAAGTACCACGGAGTCGGCGTCACTCTGCGCCGAAGTGCCATCGGCCAGTTGATAGCGCACGCTGTGGCCGTCGATCGCCGTAACGCTGGCCCCGGTGATCAACTCGCCGCCATGCACACGAATTTCATGCAGCACCCGCCAGCGCCGCACAATGGCCAGCTCCCGGCCCAGGTGAGTACCGCTTTCCAGCACGGTGACCTGACGTCCGCGGGCAATCAAAAATTCCGCCAGCTCCAGGCCTACCAGGCCGCCACCGATAATGGTCACGCGCTTGCCCAGCGGCATCCACACCCGCGACAGTTTTTCCATGGCTTCACGGCTGTCAGTAACGCCAGTCAGGCTGCCGGCCTTCATCAGTGCACGCTGGGTGAAGGACAGTTTGCGTTTGGCTATTTCTTCAGCACGGTCACCCGTCATCAAACGGCGCAGTTCGTCGCCACTCCAGACATGGTCCTGATCGGCGCCGGGGATGGCCGGTGCCGCACGTTCGGCACCTACGGCCACCAGCACCTGATCGGCACCCAGGTCGCGCAGCAGGGCAGGGCTGGCCAGGGTGTTGAGGCGGATATCAATCGCCGACTGCTGCACCTGCACCTTGAGATTTTCCAGCAGGCGGGCGTTTTCGGCATAGGCGAGGCCGGCGAAAAACAACGTGCCACCGAGGCGGTCGCTGCGCTCGAGCAGGGTCACGCGATGGCCGCGTAACGCGGCGATGCGTGCGGCTTCCATCCCGGCAGGCCCGGCTCCCACCACCACCAGATGCTTGGGTGTGGCAGTGGGGCCGATGACGTATTCGAACTCATGGCCGGTCATGGGGTTGACCGCGCATTTGACCCGCTCGTTGATAAAAATCTGGCTCACGCACACGTAGCAGTAAATGCACGGGCGGATACTCGCTTCCTGGTCGTTGAGCAATTTGTTGGGCAGGTCCGGATCGGCGAGGAACTTGCGGGCCATGGCAATGAAGTCGCAGTCGCCGCGCTTGAGGGCGGCTTCACCGACCTCCGGCTCGATCCGCCCCACGGCAATCACCGGGACTTGCACGCTACGCTTGAGCGCAGCGGTCCATTCCAGATACCCCCCGGGCTTGTGCACCAGTGGTGCCTCGGTAAACACCACGCCGCTGGTGATGCGCGCAGTGGCCGATACGCTGACCGCATCTACACCTGCCGCCTCGGCCATGCGTGCCACGGCGATGGCATCTTCAAGATTGATGCCGCCGGGGGTGTGCAGTTCTTCAGCATCCAGGCGCAGCCATACGGCAAATTCATGGCCGACTTTGGCCCGTATTGCAGCGATGATTTGCAGCAGCAGCCGGGCACGGTTCTCCAGCGAACCGCCGTACTCGTCTTCACGCTGGTTGTAATAGCCGGAGAGGAAACCGGCGATGATGTAGCCGTGGGCCGCATGGATTTCCACACCGTCGAAACCCGCTCGCCTGGCGCGGTCGGCGGCACTGGCAAACCACTCGATCATCTGCGCGATATCGGCGCTGTCCATTACACGGATCGGTGAGCCTTCGGCGCGACGCTTCATGGAGCTGACAAAGTTGGCCAGTTCTTCGGGCGTCAGCGCGGCCATCATGTCGCTTTGCAGCACCGGCGGCACCGAGGGCACCCATAGTTGCCGGCCTTCGGCCATGTCGCGCACTGCCGTCTTGCCGGCGTGCTGCAACTGCATGGCAATTTTTGCGCCGTGCTGGTGGACGCGCTCGGCGAGTCGGCTCAAACCGGGGATAAACTCATCGCTGGAAACGCCGACCTGGAATGGCTCGGCGGTCCCGGCCGGAAACGCCACCGAGCACACCCCCATGATCAATAGCCCGGCGCCGCCACGGGCGCGGGCTTCGTAATAGGCCTGAATGCGCTCGCCACACTGGCCATTGGCCTCGGCGAAGTTGGAGCCCATGGGCGCCATGATGATGCGGTTGCGCAGTTCAAGAGAACCTATGCGACCGGATGCCAGTAACTGAGGGTATTTTGTCATTGTTATTTCAGCCCGAGCGGGTGTCTGGAAGGGCTACGGCCGCCCGCAGGCAGCCGCAGGTCATGCAGGTATACGGTTAGCCGCGCAGGAACTCCAGGCACGCCTTGTTGAACATGTCGCGGTGTTCGACCTGTACCCAGTGGCCGCACTGATTGAGCATGATAAAACGCGCATTGGGAGCGTGGGTCAGCACTTTAAGCGCGCCGGATGCGGGGTTGAAATTGTCGTCGGTGCCCCAGAACCCGAGGATCGGTGCCTGCAGCTCTTCAAGGCGCTCGGTCATGTTGGGCACCATCATGGTGCTGAACAGATTGCGCGGCTGATGCACGGCCACGGCCACGCGCTCGGCCAGCAGGTTGTCGTCCAGTAGCGCGGTGTCGAACAGTTGCAGGCTCATGATCCGGCGCATTTGCTCGATGCCCAGCGGGCCTGCGTTATAGAGCTCGACCATGCGCTGGATGCCGATCATCTTGAAGTAGGTTTCGCGCTCTTCAACACCGCCGGGCGCCATGAGAATCAGTTTTTCGACGCGCTCCGGCTCAGCCAGCGCCAGGCCCAGGGCAATCGCACCGCCCAGGGAATTGCCGAGCAAGGTGGCGCGCTTGACCCCCACTGCCTTGAGAAAGCCCGACATGGCGCTAACGAAGAACGCCAGGTCATAGTTCACATCTTCCGGCTTGTCGGAGCGGCCGAAGCCCGGCAAATCCACCACCAGATTGCGAAAGCCGTTAGCCACAAACTGCGGATAGTTGCCCTTGAAGTTGCTGTAGCCACTGGCGCCCGGGCCACTGCCGTGCAACCACAATACGACCGGGCCGCTGCCCTCGTCGAGAAAGTGCAGGCGCAGGCCGCTGTCCAGTGTCACAAAGTGGCCGATGGGCAGGGGAAGGTCTTGTTCGATCATCACTCAATCTCCAGTTGTCAGGCAGTGGCCGCGTCAGCCAGCGGTGCTGGGGTCGGGGTCTTGTTCATCAGGTGGTTGCGGTAGCGCGGCAAGGCCATGGCCAGAAACACCGAGGCCAGAACCAGCAGCGAGATACAGGAAGCCAGGGCATAGCGCAGGCCTTCGTTGCCCAGGGTATGGGCAAAGCCGTCACTGAGCATGCCGATCAGCAGCGGCCCGACACCGACCCCGAGCAGGGTCATGGCCATTACAAAAATTGCAGTGGCCTGGGCCAGGCGGGTGGCTGGAAACAGATGGGAGATGGCGCCCAGGCAGGGCGTTGCCCACCAGGTGCCAAAAAAGCTGAATACGCAATAAAACAGAAACGCGGTCGGCATGGGTGTGCTGCCCATATAAAATGCAGTGCCCACTGGCCAGAGGAAATACGCCAGACCGAACGGGATGCTGATCAGCGTGCCCAGCAGCGGCACCCCGATTTGCCAGCCCTTGTCGCGACGCACCAGGCGATCACACAAAATGCCGCAGGTCAGGGTGCCGATGGTTGCCCCGGCACCGCCTGCGACCCCGGCCAGCAGGCCCGCGTCCTGCAGGCTCAGGCCGTGGGAGCGGATCAGGAAGCTCGGGCTCCAGGTACCGATTGCATAACCGGCAATGGCAGCCGAGCCGCCGGTGCACACCAGCCAGAGAAAGGACGGTGTCTGGAACAATTCGCGAACCGTGACCAGCCAGTGGTCTTGCGCGACCAGATTGGGGCTGACCAGCATCGCCGGCTTGGGTGCCCGCACGGTAAACAGCAGGATCAACCCGAGCAAAATCCCCGGTGCGCCGATCACCACAAAAGCGAAACGCCAGCCGTAATGCTGGGCAATCCAGCCGCCCAGACCGAGGCCGAAAATCGCCCCCAGACTTGAGCCCAGCATCAATACCGACAGGGCGGTCGAGCGGCGGTCGGGCGGGTAGAGGTCCGAGACCATGGCCATTGACGGCGCGGTGCCCCCGGCTTCGCCGATAGCGACCCCGATCCGGGCGATCACCAGCATGGTGAAGCTGGCGGCAAAGCCGCAGAAAATGGTCATGACGCTCCAGGCAATACAGCTGAAGGCGATGACTTTTTTGCGCCCGATCCGATCGGACAGGCGCCCCAGCGGAAAGCCGAAAAGGGTGTAGAACACGGCAAAGGTCACACCTGAAAGCAGACCTATACCGGTATCGGAAATGCCGAACTCGGCCTTTACCGGTTCGATCAAAATGGCCATCAGCAGCCGGTCTATGTAGTTGAAGATATAGATGGCTGCCAATACGCCCAGTGCGTAATGGGTTCGCCAGGTGGGGCGCAAGGGTATGGACACGACGGGTCTCCCGGTTTTTGTTCTAGTGAGTGAGTTATTCCACGAACCGGCTGGAGGAACATCGTCCATTTAGACCAGCCGGTCATGCACAGAATCTCTCTGGGGATGAAAGCTGTAGATACTCTGTTGCAGGTCAAGCCCTATTGTGGGAGCGAGCCTGCTCGCGAACGACCTTCGCGAGCAGGCTCGCTCCCACAGTTGCAGTGTTTCTGCAGCTGCCGTAGGAACGAGGCTGCTCGTCAGCTGCTACGGTCGTCATCCGCTCTTGAGCTGCTTAGTCCCATCGGACGATGTTCAGCTTTTGGCCGCAGTCAATGATTGCTCCCATACACCGTCCGGGCTTACCGGCGGGCCGACTTCGGGCAGGTGGGAGAACAGGATGAAATTGCTTAACAAAGTGGCGTTTGTAACCGGTGCAGGCCAGGGCATGGGACGAGCGATTGTTCGTCACTTTGCCGAGCAGGGGGCCAAGGTTGTCGCCGCCGACATCAACCTCGATGCCGCGCGTCAAAGCATTGAAGGGCTGGGCGAAAAGGCCCTGGCAGTGTCCTGCAACGTCGCTGACAGCGACTCGGTCGCCACCGCGATGGCTGCCGTGCATGCACATTTCGGCAGCCTCGATGTGCTGGTCAATAATGCCGGTATCGGCTCCATCGATGCCTTCGCACAAACCCCGGACGAACACTGGCAACGAGTGATCGGGGTCAACCTGACCGGGCCGTTTTTCTGCAGTCGTGAAGCGGTAAAACTGATGCTCGCCGCTGCCACGCCCGGCGTGATTATCAATATCTCCAGCACCGCCGCCCTGACCGGCGAAGGTCCGAGCCATTACTGTGCAGCCAAGGCCGGGGTAATGGGCCTGACCCGCAGTATGGCGCGCGAACTTGCAGGCAACGGCATACGGGTCAACACCATCGTTCCCGGCCCGACCAACACGCCGATGATGGCTGACATCCCGGACGACTGGATGCAAAGCATGCTCAAGGCCATCCCCCTGGGTCGCATGGGTGAAACCGATGAAATCGCTCGCGTCGCGGCCTTTCTGGCCAGTGATGACGCAGCGTTCATCACCGGTCAGAACCTCGCGGTCAACGGCGGCATGGCGTTTATCTGAGTGCCGCGCACAGCAATGGGAGAGCAGATCATGGGTACTCGTTTACAAGACAAAATTGCCTTTATCAGCGGCGCCGGTTCAGGCATCGGCGCGGCCACGGCGTTGCGCTTTGCCGAAGAAGGCGCGCTGGTGGTGTTGTGCGGGCGACGCATCGAGCCGCTGCAAGCCGTAGCGGCACAGATCCGTGACAGCGGCGGCCGCGCCGAATGCGCGGTGGCCGATGTCAGCAATGAAGCCGCTTATGTCGGCGCCATCAGCGAGGCGGCACAGCGCCACGGCCGTCTGGATATTCTGGTCAACAACGCCATGGCCTACAGCTGGGGCGCGATTGACAGCACCTCGACCGCTGACTGGCATTCGAACTTCGCCACCACGGTGGACGGCACCTTTTGGGGCACACGCACGGCCATGGGCCTGATGCGCGCCCAGGGCAGCGGTTCGATCATCAACCTGGCCTCGATCTGCGGGCAGTTCGGTACGCCGTGGATGGCCGGTTACTCGGCGGCCAAGGCCGCGGTGATCAACTTCAGCCGCGCTGCGGCCAGTGAAGGTGCCAGCCACAACATCCGTTGCAACGTGGTCAGCCCGGGTGTGGTCGAGACACCGGCCACGGCAGGCATGCTCACCGATGACAAGACGCGCACCAATACCGAAAAACTGATCCCGCTCAAGCGCGTCGGCCAGCCGGTGGAAGTGGCCAACGCCATTCTGTTCCTGGCCAGTGACGAAGCTTCATACATCACCGGTGCTTGCCTGCCGGTGGATGGCGGACGCAGCAGTGAGCTGTACACGGTATTGGAATAAGGACCCTTTTATGGAACAGAGCGCTTTGTTAGCCCGTCTCGATCGGCTGGAATCGATTGATGAGATCCGCCAGCTGGCTGGTAAATATTCGTTGTCGCTGGACATGCGTGACCTCGATGCCCACGTCAATCTGTTTGCCGAAGACATTCGCGTAGGCCGCGAAAAAACCGGGCGTGCGCACCTCAAGGCCTGGGTCGACGACACGTTACGCGACCAGTTTCATGGCACTTCCCATCACCTGGGCCAGCACCTGATCGAGTTCACCGACCCGGACCATGCCGTGGGCGTGGTGTATTCCAAGAACGAGCACGAGACCGGCCCCGAGTGGGTGACCATGCAAATGCTCTATTGGGATGACTATGAGCGCATGCAGGGGCGCTGGTATTTCCGCCGTCGCCTGCCGTGCTACTGGTACGCCAGTGACCTCAACAAACCGCCGATCGGCACGCAAAAAATGCGCTGGCCGGGGCGCGAACCCTACGCCGGTACGTTCCACGATCTGTTCCCGTCGTGGACCGAGTTCTGGGCCAGCCGCCCGGACAAGGAGCAACTGCCGCAAGTGGCGACAGCGGCTCCGCTCGAGCACTTTCTTGCCACCCTGCGCCGTGGGGCTGGCGCACCGAAAATCCGCGTGCGCTGAGGAAATACCATGAGCATTCTGTTTGAACCCGTGCGCCTGGGTGAGCTTGAACTGGCCAACCGTATCGTCATGGCGCCCATGACCCGCAGCCGCGCCGATCAACACGGGGTGCCGACGGCCGAGATGGTGGAGTATTACCGTCAGCGCGCTTCTGCCGGGTTGATTGTCGCCGAAGGCACGGCGCCCTCGGCCAGTGGCCTGGGCTACTGTCGCACCCCGGCGATTTACTCCCCGGCACAAATTGCCGCCTGGAAAGCCGTGACCGATGCAGTGCATGCCGAAGGTGGCCTGATTGTGCTGCAACTGATGCATGTGGGGCGTGCAGCCAGCGCCCACAACAAACCGGCAGGCGCCGCCACGGTAGCGCCGTCGGCCTTGCGCGCCCGCACCCAGCTGTTTACCGACACTGCCGGGATGGTCGATACCGACGAGCCGCAGGCCTTGTCGCCGCACGACATCGAACAGGTCATCGAAGATTACCGCCAGGCCGCACTCAATGCACGCCAGGCCGGTTTTGATGGCGTCGAGCTGCACTGCACCAGCGGTTATCTGCCGATGCAATTCATGGCCTCGGGCAGCAACCGGCGTGAAGACCAGTACGGTGGCAGTGTTGAAAATCGCGTGCGCTTCCCGCAGCAGGTGCTGGAAGCGATGGCTTCGGCTATTGGCCCCGGGCGTGTCGCCTTGCGCCTGTGCCCGGGCAATCCGTTCAACGATATCGATGACGAAGACCCGCTGGCCACCGCAGTTGCCCTGTGCAAGGCCGCCGAGCCGATGGGCCTGGCTTATGTGCATATCATGCGCTCACCGCTGGCGGAACTGGATGCCTTTGCCCTGGCCCAGCGTCATTGCAGCAACGGCCTGATCCTCAATGACGGTTTTGACGGCGAATCGGCACAAGCCGCGCTGCAGGCCGGGCAGGGCGATGCGGTGTCGTTTGCCCGGCACTTTATTGCCAACCCGGACCTGGTCGAGCGCTTGCGCAAGGGCTTGCCCCTTGCCCGCTTCGACCGCAAGACCCTGTACTCACCTGGCCCGGAAGGCTACAGCGATTACCCGCTGGCCGAGGCGGTGGCGCCATGAACGACATGTCCCGCATCAGCACCCTGACGGCAGTCAGACAACAGCCCGTGCCCCGTGATCAGACCCAGGCACTGCTGGATTTGCGTTCTGCGGCCAGCGGCCAGATCAAACCGGCGGACCTGTATACCCTGGCCGACCGTCTTGAAGGGCAGGCCCGTGCATTCCCCGATCGGCCTTTTTTGATCGACGGCGAGCAGCGTGTCACCTACGCCGCCGTGGAAGCCCAGGCCAATCGCATGGCCCATGTGTTTTACGCCAAGGGCCTGCGCCCCGGGGATGTTTGCGCGATTGCCATGGAGAACCGTCCGCAGTTCTTCTACAGCTGGTTCGGACTGGTCAAGCTCGGTGTGGTGGTGGCGTTTATCAACACCCAGGTCAGTGGCAAGCCACTGGTGCATGCCTTGCAATCCACGGCGGCCAGGGCGGTGGTGGTGGGCGAAGAATGCCTGGCCAATCTGCTGGGCACTCAAGGTTTGCCCGATGTGCCGCTGTGGCTGGTCAACGATGCACTGAACCCCTTTGACGGCGAGCTGCCGGCCTTTGTCGATAATGACTTTGAACAGCACGTTACCGCTGCCCCGGCCACGGTTTTCGCCCGTGACGTGCGTGCGGCGATTACGGCCGAAACCACCACGCTGCTGATTTTCACCTCGGGCACTACCGGCCTGCCCAAGGCGGCACGCTATAGCCATATGCGCTGGTTGTCCTCGGGTGACGTGATGGAAGTCACCCTGGGGGCCACCTGTGACGACGTATTTTACTGCTGCCTGCCGCTGTACCACGGCGCGGCGGCCACTTCGGTGACGTCCACGGCACTGTGCGCGGGCGCAAGCATTGTGCTGCGGCGCAAGTTCAGCGTGCGCGAGTTCTGGCCGGATGTGCGCCGCAACCGCATCACCGTGTTTCAGTACATTGGAGAAATCTGTCGCTACCTGCTCAACCAGCCAGTGGTGACCGGTGAGCGCGAGCACAGTTTGCGCCATATGCTCGGTGCCGGGCTCACGCCTGAATCCTGGCAGCGCTGGCTGGAGCGTTTTGGCCCGATCCAGGTGTTCGAGGGCTGGGGTGCCACCGAAGCCAACGCCAACCTGATCAATGTCGACAACTATGTGGGCTCCTGTGGTCGCGTGCCGGACTGGAGCCGCACCAATCTGCGCCTGGTGCGTTACGACGTGGAAAGCGACAGCCATCCGCGGGATGCAAACGGTTTTTACCAGTTGTGCCAACCGGGAGAAATCGGCGAGGCAATGGGCTTTATCGTTGATCACCCGCAGATAGGCGGTGGGCGTTTCGAGGGGTACACCAGTACTGCGGCCAGCGAGAGCAAGATCCGCCGCGATGTGTTTCAACGTGGTGATGCCTACTGGAGTTCGGGCGATCTGCTGCGTTATGACGACGACGGCTATTTCTATTTTGTCGACCGCATCGGCGACACCTTCCGCTGGAAAAGCGAGAACGTCTCGACCCTGGAAGTGGCCGACACCCTGAGTGATATGCCGGGGCTTGAACTGATCAACGTGTACGGCGTGCAGGTACCTGAACACGAAGGCCGTGCGGGGATGGCGGCGATCTTGATGCAGCCCGGGCATAGCTTTGACCCGCAGGCTTTTTATGAGCTGACGCAAACCCGTTTGCCGCGTTATGCCGCGCCGGTGTTTGTACGGGTAACACTGGCGGCGGACCTGACCAGCACCTTCAAGCTGCGCAAGGTTGATTTGCAGCGTCAGGGTTACGCGCCGCAGTTGTTTGCCGATCCGCTGTTTGTGCGCGATGAAAGTAGCCGCACCTATCAGCCGTACTCCCTGCAAGTGCTGGCCCGTAACGGTCTGCTGCCGTTTGCAGGTGCCGGCCATGAGTGAACTCGACGCTCAAGGCCATCAATGGCGTGACGGCCTGCGCTACCCCTGGCCACAGGCCCCGGCCAGCGGCCAGGTGCAGGAAGTGGCCGACGGCGTGCTCTGGCTGCGCATGCCGCTGCCGTTTGGCCTCGATCACATCAACCTGTATCTGCTGCGTCACGGTGACGGCTGGGTGGCGGTGGATACCGGGCTGAACAGCGATCAATGTCGCGCCGTGTGGGAGCAGGTGTTTGTCGAAGCCATGGCTGGCTTGCCCCTCAAAGCGGTCATTTGCACCCATTTTCACAGTGACCACACCGGTGTGGTGGGCTGGCTGGCCGAGCGATTTCGTTGCCCGGTGCTGATGACCCATGGCGAGTTCGAAGCGCTGCACCATGGCCCGCCGCGAGCGACGGCACCGGACTGGGCGTTTCTGGATTTTTATCAAAAGGCCGGCTTCAGCGCCGAGCGCGCGACGGCGTTGCTGCCGCTGATCCAGGGCGAGCACTTTCGCCCGCAACTGGTGGCGGGGTTTACCCGGTTGAACCAGGGCAGCCAGTTGACCATCGGCGGGCGGCGCTGGGAGGTGGTGATCGGGAACGGTCATTCACCGGAACACGCCTGTCTGTATGCGCCGGACGATGGTTTGCTGATCTCCGGCGACCAGGTGTTGCCGCGCATCACTTCCACCATTGCCGTGTATGTCAGCGAGCCTCAGGCCAACCCTTTGCGGGACTGGCTGGACTCGATCGAACGGTTGCGCACGATCCCCGACCACGTACTGGTGCTGCCGGCCCATGAACGGCCGTTTTACAACCTGCATCTGCGCCTGGACCAGTTGCGCGACCACCATCGCCAGCACTTGCAGCAGTTGCTGGCAGCGTGCGAACAACCGCGCACCGGGCTGGAAATGATGGCGGTGCTGTTCAAGAAACTGTCAGGCCGTTTCGACGAGCTGATGGCGCTAGGCGAGACGTTGGCGCATGCCAATTACCTTATGGCCGAGGGGGCGCTCGTTCGTGAGGAAGAAGGAGGGCTGCATCGTTATCGACAGGCCCCGACAGGAGTCGTGAAGTTCGACCCGCTTGAGTTGCTTTGAACACAACGCAATGACGCTTGAACCCATCGAAGCGGCCACCGAGTCGCTAATCAGGAGAGGCAGAGTGATCAATAAAAATAACAATAATTGTTCAGGGCAGCGCCCGCACAACTTCCAGGCCAGTGGCCTGGCCGTTGCCGTGGCGCTGGTCTGCAGCCCGCTGTGGGCAGGGGACACCATCGAGTTCGATGACGGCACCACGATTGATTGGTCGGTCACCACCAGCTATGGCATCGGTACGCGGCTGGGCAATCCCAGCGGCCGGTTGATGGGGGTCAACGTCGATGATCCGAACCGCAACTTTGATCAGCACAGCCTCACCACCAACCGGGTGGGCGCGCTGGGCGAAATGATCCTGCGCAAAGACAACTACGGTGCGGTGGTGCGCGCCAGTACCTTTTACGACGATGTGTATCACCGCAAGAATGACAACGATTCACCGGCCACCGTCAACAAATACGGCGACAACGACGAGTTCACCAGTGACACCCGCTACTACAGCGGTGGCCGCACGCGCCTGCTCGACGCTTATGTGTTTGGCGGCTGGCGTTTTGAAAACGACACCATGCTCGACGTAAAAGCGGGTCGGCATATCGAGTCATGGGGCGAGAGCCTTTACTACCCTGGCGTCAACGGCGTGCAGAACCCGTCCGATGCGGTCAAGGCCGCGCAGCCGGGGGTTGAGGTCAAAGAGGTGCTGCTGCCGGTGGGGCAGTTCTCGGCGTCTTACCGGATCAACCCGCAAATTACCCTGGGCGGTTATGTGCAGTACGAGTGGAAGGGCACCGAACTGCCGCCGGTGGGCAGCTTTTTGTCGACTTCCGATGTGATCGGCCCGGGCCGCGAATTTTTGTACATGGGCGCCAACAAGGTGCCTTACCTGGGCACCGACGAGCCGCGCGACAGCGGCCAGTGGGGTGCTCAGGTCCGCTACCGGCCGATTACCGACCTGGAAGTTTCACTCTTCCATGTCGTGTACCACGACAAAAACCCGGCCACTGCGCTGGTGGGCTGGGACCCGATACCGGCAGGCCCCGGTGGCCTGGCTTACAAGGCCAACGGCTACCGGGTCAAATATTTTGAAGACATCAAACTCACCGGTATCAGTGCCACCACCAAGCTTGGCGAGTACCAGCTTGGTGCGGAGTGGTCGTACCGCGACGGTGCTCCGGTGATGGTCAATACCGGTCTGGGCCCGGTGCCGGCCAAGGGTAAGGGCCAACAGTTCCAGTTGTCGGCCATGCGCATCCTGGGGGACCGCCCCTGGGCCAGCCAGACCACCCTGACCGGTGAGTTTGTCACGGTGCGTGCCGACCACGCCGACGAAACCTCTGCCGCGCCGAACCTTGAAGGTGTGGGCCTGTTGCCGTCGCTGGTGCCGTCCGTGCAACCGTCCGATCAGTACACCTACAAAACGGCCACGGCCTGGCGTACCCGCTCTTCGAGCGCTTACACCGTGGGCGCCTCGTTCAGTTACCCGGGCGTATTCCAGGGCTGGGACCTTGAAGTGCCGTTCACCTTCTCCAACGTATTCAGCGGTGCGGCACCGATGTCGGGAACCATTGCCGGGGTGGCGGGGGACAGGCGCCTGAGTGCGGGTACCACCTTCAAATACCTGGGCAACCTGGAAGTATCCCTCAGGTATATCGGGTACCTGGGCTCCCCCGACCCGATCTACCGCCCGCTGGCAGACCGTGACTACGCCACGTTCTCGATGAAATACACGTTCTGACGACTTGCCTGCCCCTGTGTGGGAGCGGGCTTGCTCGCGATACAGGCACTGAGGTTTTGCAGCAGAACCGCGTCGGTGCCAGCGCGAGCAAGCCCGCTCCCACGGAACGGCCTGATTTGCACTTTTAAAGAGAGAAAACCATGGGTCTTAAAGGTCATGCCGCCATTGTTGGCAGCGCTCAGTACAAACCGGAGAAATACGCCACGGCCCCGCGCATGTTCCATCTGGAACAAGTGGCTGACCTGGCGGCCCGGGCGTTACAGGATGCCGGCTTGCAGGCATCGGATCTCGACGGGCTGGTGATCAATGGCCCGCATTTTCATGAAGCCTCAGTGTTCGTCCCGGCCATGGCCGCCGAGTACCTGGGCTTGCGCCTGAATTTTGCCGAAGTGGTCGACCTTGGCGGCTGTACCTCGGTGGGCATGGTCTGGCGCGCTGCCGCTGCGATTGAGCTGGGTTTGTGCCAGGCGGTGCTGTGTGTGCTGCCCGCACGCATGGCGCCCATGGGCCCGGATGAAGACGCCAGCTGGATGGCCCGGGCCATGCGCTTTGGCGGCCACAGCACGGCATTCGGTGCACCTGAAGCCGAGTTCGACTTGCCGTATGGGCATATGGGCCAGAACACCGGCTACGCGATGATCGCCCAGCGCTATGCCGCGCAATATGGTTATGACCCGCGGGCACTGGCAAAAATCGCGGTCGATCAGCGCACCAATGCGCAGTACAACCCCGAAGCGATGTTTTACGGCCAGCCGCTGACCATCGAGCAAGTGCTGGCCAGTAAAAAAGTTGCCGACCCGCTGCATGTACTGGAAATCGTCATGCCGGTGGCCGGTGGCGCCGCGATGATTATCGCCTCCAAAGAGGTGGCAGCACGGGCGCGCAAGCGGCCGTCGTGGATCACCGGCTTCGGCGAGCACCTGGCGTTCAAGTCGCCGTCCTATGCCCAGGACATGCTGCACACACCTATCGGGCCTGCCTCGCAGCGCGCATTCGCAATGGCCGGGCTCAAACCGGCCGATGTGGATGCGGCACAAATTTACGACTGCTACACCATCACCGCCTTGCTGACCCTGGAAGACGCCGGTTTTTGCGCCAAGGGCGAAGGCATGAACTTTGTCCGTGAACACGACCTGACCTGGCGCGGCGATTTCCCGATGAACACCCACGGCGGCCAGCTCAGCTTTGGCCAGGCCGGCGCGGCGGGGGGGATGAGTCAGGTGATCGAGGCGGTGACGCAAATTGCCGGTGAAGCGGGCGAGCGCCAGCTCAAACGCTGCGACACGGTATATGTCTCAGGCACCGGTGGGGTGATGAGTGAGCAGGGCGCATTGATACTTCAGGGAGCATAAATCCGATGTCGAACAACAAACCAATGCCGGTTCCGACCGAGATTTCTGCACCGTTCTGGGAAGGCCTGAAGGCCGAGCGCCTGCTGATTCAGCAATGTGAACGATGCAGCCACTGGGTGTTTTACCCGCGCAGGCACTGCCCGGCGTGCTTTACCCATGCCCTGACCTGGCGTGAAGTCAGTGGTGGCGCGACGCTGTACAGCTTTACCGTGACCCGCATCGCGACCCTGCCGGACTTTGCTGATGAAATGCCGCAGATACTGGCGGTGGTCGAGCTGGATCAGGGTGTGCGCATCAATACCAATCTGGTCGGGCTGGACGAGTCTGAAGTGAAAGTGGGCATGCGCCTGCAACCGGTATTTGCCGAGGTCGATGCCAAGGGCAACCGGCTGCTGCGTTTTACCGGGCTGGACAAGGATGCCGAGGCGTTGAAGACGCTGCGTACGGTTGAGCAACCGGTGCCAGAAACCGCAGTGCCAGTGCGCCAGATTGCCCTGGATGACGAAGAGGGCCTGCAGGCGCTGGTCAGCGACGAGTTCAGCCCGTGGAGCAACCAGGTGGTGGTCGATCAGGGCCTGATTGACAGCTTTGCCCAGTTATCCGGGGATGATTACTGGATCCACACCGACCCGGAACGTGCGCGCAAGCAAAGCCCGTTTGGCGGCACCATCGCCCACGGTGCGCTGGTGCAGATCCTGCAGTCACGGATGAAACTCAACCTGGGTTACGAGATCACCGGGTTCACCAATATGGTCAACTATGGTTCGGATCGCCTGCGCTTCCCGGCACCGGTGCCGGCGGGCTCGACCATCCATGCGCGGGCCCGGGTCAAGCGGGTAGAGCGGGTCAGAAGCGGTACTCAGCTGACCCTGGAACTCAATACCCATGTGCTGGGCAGCGAGCGGCCGTCGGTGATCAATGAGCTGGTGATTTTGTATATGTGATGCCCTGTGGGGGCGGGCGTGCCCGCGATGCTATCGATGCGGTTTTAATGACACGCCGCGCCGCCTGCATCGCCGGCAAGCCCGCTCCCACCGGTTTAAGGCGCCCCACCTGAGCGCTTTAGTCTCAACGGACGATGAACCCCACCCCCATCCTTCCCATACTCCTCCAAGCCAATAAATACAGGCATTGAGGAGCAGGCACATGATCGACATTCGTGGTTTGAGCTACTTCGTTGCAGAGTCTGCAGATCCCGTTAAATGGCAGCGTTACGCCGAAGACGTGCTCGGGATGATGGTCAGCGAAGCACCCGCCGGCGGCTTGTACGTGAAGATGGATGAGCGTCCGTATCGCATGCTTATCGTGCCGGGCGGTGAGTCGCGGTATCTGGCTTCCGGTTGGGAGCTGGCCGGCGAAAAGGCTTTCAACGCCGCGATCGAAGTGCTGGATCAGGCCGACGTCAACTGGCGTCTGGGCAGCGCCGAACAGTGCGATCAGCGCGGTGTGCAAGCACTGCTGCACGTTACCGACCCTTCAGGTAACCGCCATGAATTGAGCTGGGGCCATCGCTCCGATTGCCAGCCCTTTGTCTCGCCCCAGGGAGTGCCGGGTTTTGTCACCGGTGATATGGGCCTGGGCCACACCGTACTGCCCGCGCCAAATTTCGATGCCACCCTGGCGTTTGCCAAGGATGTGCTGGGCTTTGAACTGTCGGATATTTTCAACTTCCGTCCCGACCCTTCGGCACCACCGATCCGCATCCATTTTCTGCATTGCAAAAACAGCCGTCACCACAGCCTGGCCCTGGCCGAGTACCCGGTGCCGTCCGGCTGCGTGCATGTGATGGTCGAGGTCGAGTCGATGACTGAAGTGGGCCGCGCCCATGACCGGCGCATCGCGCATGACGTACAGCTGTCGGCCACCCTCGGCCAGCATCTGAATGACCGCATGACCTCTTTCTATATGAAAACCCCTTCAGGTTTTGACCTGGAGTATGGCTATGGCGGCTTGCTGGTGGATTGGCAGGACCACAGCGCTTTTGAATTCACCCGGGTAAGCCTGTGGGGCCATGACTTCTCTGCAGGACAGTCGTAAGGAGCACTACATGAACAAGCAAATGACAGCGGCAGACGTGGTCGGCCAACTGCGCGACGGCATGACCATCGGCTTCGGCGGCTGGGGCCCGCGGCGCAAGCCCATGGCGATCGTGCGCGAGATCCTGCGTTCTGACGTCAAGGATCTCACCGTGGTCGCCTATGGCGGTCCCGAGGTCGGCATGCTCTGCGCTGCCGGCAAGGTCAAAAAACTGATTTTCGGCTTTGCCACCCTCGATGCCATCCCGCTCGAAGCCTACTTTCGCAAGGCTCGCGAGGCCGGAGAACTGGAGCTGATGGAACTGGACGAGGGCATGCTGCAATGGGGCCTGCGGGCCGCCGGCATGCGTCTGCCGTTCTTGCCGACCCGTTGTGGCCTGGCCACCGATGTCAGCCGCCTGAACCCCGGGATCAAGCAGGTGCAGTCGCCCTATGCGGATGGCGAGGTGTTGCTGGCCATGCCGGCGCTGAATCTGGATATCGCCTTTTTGCACGTCAACGTTGCCGACCGCCTGGGCAATACCCTGGTAACGGGCCCCGATCCTTATTTCGATCATTTGTATGCCCGTGCCGCCAAACAGTGCTTTGTCTCCTGTGAGCGGATCGAGGAGCGCTTGAACCTGGATGCCGCCCAGGCCCGCTTCAACACCTTCGAACGTTATCTGGTCAGCGGCGTGGTGCATGCACCCTTTGGTGCGCATCCGACAGCCTGCCCCTCCGATTACGGCTGGGACCTTAGCCACTTGAAACGCTACAGCGCCAGCGCTGCCGAAGAAGGTGGCTGGGAAGGTTATGTAGCCGAGTTTGTGACCCCGGGCGAAAGCGCCTACCAGGCCAGCAATGGCGGGGTCGATCGATTGAGCGCTTTGCCGCTGCCCGTGTTTTGAGGAGTGTGGACATGACTGCTACTAGCGAATTTACCCTGGCTGAACTGTTGATCGTGGCCGCCTGTGAAGCCTGGCGCGGTAACGGCGAAGTGATTGCTTCGGGCCTGGGGGTAATCCCGCGCCTGGGCGCGAGCCTGGCCAAACTGACCCATAGCCCGGAACTGTTGATGACCGACAGCGAGGCATTTCTGGTGGAAGAGCCTATACCCCTGGGGCCGCGTGGAGATTTTGTACCGCGTTATTCGGGCTATCTGTCGTTCGAGCGGGTGTTCGAGTGCGTGTGGGGCGGGCGTCGCCACGCCATGATCGGTCCGACCCAGATCGACCGCTGGGGCCAGACCAACCTGTCGTGCATTGGCGACTACCAAAAGCCCAAGGTGGCAATGCTCGGGGTGCGCGGTTTGCCGGGCAACAGCATCAACCATATCAACTCGTTCTTCGTGCCGTCGCACAACACCCGGGCGTTTGTCGCCGGGGAAGTGGACATGGTCTCGGGTGTCGGCTTCAAGCCCGAGGGCTGGGAAGAGGGCATGCGCAGCGACCTGATGGACATCCGCCTGATCGTCACCGACCTGTGTGTGATGGACTTCGGCGGACCGGACCGGGCCGTGCAGGTGCGTTCCCTGCATCCGGGCGTGAGCTTTGAAGAGGTACAGGAGAAAACCGGTTTCCCGCTGCTCAAGGCCGCCGACCTCAAGCAGACCGTGGCGCCGACGCCGGAGCAACTGGCGCTGATCCGCCGCCTCGATCCCCATGACTATCGCGCCTCTGCGCTCAAGGGCAACCCGCCCGGCATTCGTCAGGCCTGATGGCCAGGAGTTCATATGAGCAGCGACAGCGAATTTGTGCAGCGGGCTGACACCGCTGTGTATGAAACCGAGGACCCGGTGCTTTATGGGGTGGCCGATGGTATCGCCACGCTGACCATGAACCGGCCGACCGTCAATAACGCGCAAAACTCACAGATGACCTACGCCCTGGACGACGCCTTGCGCCGTGCCGTCAATGACGATGCGGTGAAGGTCATTGTGCTGCGCGGCAATGGCAAGCATTTTTCCGCAGGGCACGATATCGGTACGCCGGGGCGCGATATCAACAAGGAATTTGAGCGCGCCAGCCTGTGGTGGGACCACACCAACAAGCCGGGCGGCGAGTACCTCTATGCCCGCGAGCAAGAGGTGTACCTGGGCATGTGCCGGCGCTGGCGCGAACTGCCCAAGCCGACCATTGCCATGGTGCAGGGGGCGTGCATTGCCGGCGGGCTGATGCTGGCCTGGGTCTGTGATTTGATCGTGGCCAGTGACGATGCTTTTTTTCAGGATCCGGTGGTACGCATGGGCATTCCGGGGGTTGAGTATTTTGCCCACCCCTATGAACTGAACCCGCGCATTGCCAAGGAGTTTCTGTTTACTGGCGATCGCATGAGCGCCGAACGCGCCTACCAGATGGGCATGGTCAATCGCCTGTTTACCCGCGAAGGGCTGGAGGCCGGTACCTATGCGCTGGCAGCGGCCATCGCCAAACAGCCGCGCATGGGCCTGGCCCTGACCAAGCAGGCGATCAATCACGTCGAGGACTTGCAGGGCAAGCGTACGGCGATGGACGCGGTGTTTGCCTGGCATCACTTCGCCCATAGCCATAACGAGCTGCTGTCCGGGGACAAGCTGGGCGGCTATGACGCCAAGGCCATGATTGAAGCGAACAAGAGTGCTGCGGGAGAGCGTGGATGAGTGACTATCTGCAAACGGCATTGACCGATGCCCTGGGCTGCCGTTACCCCATAGTGCAAACCGCGATGGGCTGGGTAGCGGACGCCAATCTGGTGATCGCCAGTACCCGTGCGGGGGCCTTCGGTTTTCTGGCCGGAGCGACCATTGCGGCGGATCAGCTGGAGGGCCAAATCCTGCGGGTGATCGAGGCCACGGGGGGGAGTAATTTCGGCCTCAATTTCCATATGTTCCAGGAAAACGCCGCGCAGTGCGTGGACCTGGCCATCAAGTACCGCCTGCGAGCCGTCAGCTATGGCCGCGGCCCCGACCGCCAGACCATCGGGCGTTTCAAAAAGGCCGGGGTGTTGTGCATTCCCACCGTGGGTGCGCTTAAACACGCACTCAAGGCCGTGGAACTGGGCGCAGACATGGTCACCGTACAGGGCGGCGAGGGTGGCGGGCATACCGGGGGCGTGCCGAGCACCATTTTACTGCCGCAGGTGCTGGATGCGGTGCGGGTGCCGGTGATTGCCGCGGGGGGCTATTCCACCGGGCGCGGGCTGGCCGGGGCGCTGGCCACAGGTGCGGCCGGGGTGGCCATGGGCACGCGGTTCCTGATGACCCAGGAGTCGCCAACACCGATCGCGACGCTGGAGCGCTACGTGAAAGTGACCGACCCACAGCAGATTCGCGTGACGACGGCAGTGGATGGCATGCGCCACCGCATGATCGAAAACGCTTTTATCAATCGCCTGGAAAAAGCCGGTGCCTTTGGCCGTCTGCGCATTGCCCTGGGCAGCGCTTGGCACTGGAAGCAACACACCGGCATGAGCCTTGGGCATATGCTCGGTGTATTTGCCAAATCAATAAAAGAAGACCCTGCTGCGTTGTCGCAGACGGTGATGGCGGCCAATCAGCCGGTGCTGTTGCAGCGCTCGATGGTAGATGGCGTGCCGGATGAGGGGATTTTGTCCAGCGGGCAGGTGGCCGCTGCCATTGGCGAACTGAAAAGTTGCCAGAGCCTGATCGACGAGATGGTGCAAGAGGCCGAGCGCTGCCTGATAGCGGTGAATGCACGTCATCAGGCAGCGCGCTGTAAGGCGGGGGAAGCGGCAGCCATCTGAAACGGCTGGCTCTGCTGTAATTTAACTTATCTGGATACAAAGCCTGTCCGCTCTGGCCCGTGGGGCAAGCATTCTGATCACTACACTTTTTAATTATTGTGCAGTTCAGGAAGCTGATTTATGCCCCAAGCCTTGCATCGCCATACTCCCTTGCTAACCGCTTATGACCCTCGCGGGCTGGCCATCTGCACGGTGGCCTGTCATCGGCGCACTGCGGCGCAGGAACCTGAAGCGCGGATCAGCCGCCAGGTGTTTGGCCCCAGCGGTTTTTTGACCGAACAGTGGGATCCGCGTCTGGTGGCATTGCGCCGTAAAAATCCGACTACGGTGCCCAATCAGCGCAATCGATCTTCGCTGTCGGGGCGCCTGCTGCGCAGCGACAGTGTTGACCGCGGCGTGCGTATCAGCCTGGCAGGGGCGGGCGGGCAACTGCGCTTTAGTTGGGATGCCCGGGGTACCCGCAGCATCTGGGAATACGATGAACTGCTGCGCTTGAACGCCGTATTCGAACAGGGCGCCGGAACTGAGGGTGCGCATTGTGTCGAGCGTCTGACCTATGCCGACAACAGCGCTGTGCATGCGCGCCAAAATGGCTGCGCCCGGCTGATCCGTCATGACGACCCTGCCGGCACGCTGTGGTTTGAGGGCTATGACCTGCTGGGGCAGGTGACGAGTCAGTCACGGCGATTCGTACGTGACGCATCCCAAGCGCCCAACTGGTCGCCGCAGGCCGGGTTGCGTGATCAGCACCTTGAATCCCGAAGCTGGCGCACTCAATGGCGCCGTGATGCTGTGGGCCAGTTGGTTGAGCAAATCGATGCTCAGGGCAATCGGCAGCGTATGCGCCATGATGTGGACGGTCTGCTGGCTGCGGTGATGGTCAATCTCGGCAGCGGTCGCCAGCACAGTGTGGTGCAGCAAAGATCCTATAACGCGAGCGGCCAGATAGAAGTTGAACGGTCGGGCAACGGGGTAGTGAGTGCCCTGGCCTACAGCCCGTTGGATGACCGCCTGCAGCAACTGAAAACATGGCGCACCCGTAATCCGGGTGAAGCCTTGCAGGACTTGAACTATGTCTATGACCGGGTTGGCAATGTGCTGAATATCCGTGATGCAGCGCAACCTGTGCTGTGGTCTGATAATACCCGGCTGCAAGCATTGAGCACTTATACCTACGACTCGCTCTACCAGCTGATAGAAGCCACGGGTCGTGAAAACGCCAGCAATCTCAATGGCCCGCAGCTGCCCGTTGCTGCGGGCCTGGGTGCGGCCAACGGTCAGCGTATGCGTAACTACCGACAGTCGTATACCTACGATGCAGGCGGCAATCTTGCCCGGCTGCAACACATGCCCAGCCACGGTTCTGGCTATACGCGGCAGATGAACGTGGCTGACCACAGCAATCACGGCCTTGAACAAAAGTCGGGGCTGCCCGCCCGCCCCGGGCTGGCAAGCGGCTTTGACGCGAATGGCAACCAGCAGGTACTAGAACCGGGGCAGTGGCTGAGCTGGACCCTGCGCAATCAATTGCAGCGAGTTACCCGTGTCACACGCCAGGACGGTGCCAACGATGATGAGGCCTATGTCTACGACAGCAGCGGGGCAAGGGCGCTTAAAATCAGACAGTCCCATGGCCATCGTCAGCCCCGTCGTGAAGAGGTGTATTACTTGCCCGGTCTCGAAGTCCGGCGCAACAGCGCCACGGGCGAATGGTTGAATGTGCTGACGGTGGCCGGTGATCTCAATAGCGCGAGCATATTGCAGTGGGAGAAGGGGCGCCCCGAAAGCATCGATAACGAGCACATGCGTTTGAGCCTCTCGGACCATCTGGGCTGCAGCATGCTGGAGCTGGATGGCTCTGGGCGGTTACTCAGTCAGGAAAGCTACTACCCCTATGGAGCCACTGCCTGGTGGGCGACGAAAAATACCCTTGAAGCCCGTTATAAATTTATTCGCTATTCGGGCAAGGAGCGCGATGCCAGCGGGCTTTACTATTACGGCATGCGGTATTACGCACCGTGGCTGGCGCGCTGGATCAGCGCCGATCCGGGCGATGATATTGATGGCATGAACCTGTACGCGATGGCGCTGGGCAATCCCGTCGGCAGGGTCGATGAACAGGGCCTGCTGAGTTCGGAGGCGGCTATTGGCCGGTTTGCCGGATTGCACTCGGCCATCTCCGGGCTGTCCAGGCAGATCAGGTCGCGGTGGCAGGCTTCGAGTGCCGCCGCGATTCGTGATGGGCTGGCAACCTGGATCAGTAATGTTGTCGGGGTGGGGGTCGACCTGGCCCTGTTTGAGGGTCGTCAACCGACTCACAGGCTCAATGTTGCCTTGCGAAGTACGGTAAATGCCATTGATGCACTGGCCGTCATGCACATGGGGACCGGGCTTTTTGCAAACTTGACTCACTGGAGCCCCTTTATCGGATTTATTGCCGCAAACGTTACGCACAGGGGCTTTGAAATGCGAGGTGCCAGCGAGGGGGCGGGTTCTGATGAGGTGTGGGATCCAGTGGCTCGAGTGAGGCTGGCGGGGCATGTGCGCTCACTTACACGTGAAGTCCTGCAGCAGGCCTTGAGAGGTTACGGTGACAGCGTGTCCTGGGGGCAGACCCCGGTAAGTTCCAGAATCATGCGAACGATGATGAGTGCAGGTGCCTATGGCCTGGCTACTGTTCCCAACGCGGTCTATGGTCAGTTTGTGCCAGGGCCACTGCAGCCGAATATAGCGCCTGTGATCGAGGCTTATGACGGGGCGGCGGGGACGTACATTCGCGCGGGCCATCAATCTGCTCAGCTGGATCGTCACGTGAATACGCTGCAGATCCCGCCAGGGATGGCCACGTTTCATGGAGGCATGAGCAGGATGTTCAATCAGACGTGGGTTTACTGGGCCGGGGTCGGGATCGAGGCCATCGCCGCGTATGTCACAGGTTCGCCGATAGCGCAGCAAAGTTCACGGGCCAGGGCCTGGGTGGGGGCTGCCAAAGGGGCGGTATCGGCACTGACCGAGGTGCGTGGGCTTTTGCTGCAAACGGCCAGAAGTGGTTACAACAGTCTGTTCAAACGTTGGAGACCGGTCAAGCACTGATGATGGATAACCTGCGGCGGCGGGCCTGTTCGCGATGATAGTGCTCCGGTTTGGTGTGATACGCCACGCTGCCTGCACCGCAGGCATTGTGCTGCCCACGCTGTCTGAGGCTTGCCAGATCATCGTGGCAGCGCTTGGCATCAGGACAGAAATCCGCCATCTACATTCAGCGAGATACCCGTGGTGTAGCTCGATGCATCGCTTGCCAGATACAGCACAGCCCCGGCCATCTCGCCGGGGGCGGCGACGCGTTTGAGCGGGATGTGTTGCAGGGCGGTCTTGAGAATGGCGTCGTTGCTGACCAGCGCCGAGGCAAACTTGGTGTCGGTCAGCCCCGGTAGTAACGCATTGCAACGAATGCCGAACCCTGCACATTCCTTGGCAAACACCTTGGTCATATTGATCACCGCTGCCTTGGTCATCGAATACACACCCTGGAACACTCCCGGCGATACGCCGTTGATCGAGGCTACGTTAATGATGCTGCCGCCGCCGTGCTCACGCATCAGCTTCCCTGCCTCCACGGACATAAAGAAATAGCCGCGAATATTTACATCGACGGTTTTCTGGAAAGCGCCAAGGTCGGTGTCCAGTACGTTGCAGAACTGCGGATTGGTCGCGGCGTTGTTGACCAGAATATCGATGCGCCCAAAGTCTGCGCGTATGCGCGCAAAGGTCTTAGTGATCTGTTCCATTTCGCCAATATGGCAGGCGATGGCAGTGGCCTTGCCGCCCTCGGCGATGATTGCATCGGCCACTGGCTGGCAGCCTTCGAGTTTGCGGCTGGAGACAATGACGTGGGCACCTTGTTGGGCCAGCAGCCTGGCAATGGCTTCACCGATGCCGCGGCTGGCACCGGAAACAAAAGCGATTTTGCCATCAAGGTCGAACAGTTGAGTCCTGGACATGTTGATTCCCTGTTATCTGGGGCTTAGAGGCTGGAG
Source organism: Pseudomonas sp. TWR1-1-3 (assembly GCF_049896805.1). Taxonomy (NCBI): domain Bacteria; kingdom Pseudomonadati; phylum Pseudomonadota; class Gammaproteobacteria; order Pseudomonadales; family Pseudomonadaceae; genus Pseudomonas; species Pseudomonas sp. TWR1-1-3. The sequence goes on from NZ_JAFCUZ010000001.1 coordinate 697,243, forward strand.
CGGCGAATGACGTTGAGGCTAATCTGCTCCAGCAGCGCGTTCATTTGTATGAACTGGGCAAAACGTTTGTCTGCGGTCTGGCCGTGGTAGTAGCGGTAGTAGATCTGTTGAACGATACCCGCCAGACGAAACAGGCCGTAGGTGTAGTAGAAATCGTAGTTGTCTATCTGAATCCCGGAACGCTCTGCGTAGTAATCCACAAATTCGCGGCGGGTCAACATACCCGGAGCGTTGCTCGGCTGGCGCCGCATCAGTTGCACCGGTGCTGGGTCATCCGCCTCGATCCAGTAGGCGAGGGTGTTGCCCAGGTCCATCAGCGGATCACCCAGCGTAGTCAGCTCCCAGTCCAGCACGCCGATGATCTGCATCGGGTTGGCGGGATCTAGGATCACATTATCAAAGCGGTAGTCGTTGTGAACGATAGCCGGGGTCGGGTAGTCGGCTGGCATTTTGGCGTGCAGCCAGTCTTTTACTGCGTGCCAATGGGGTGCATCCGGGGTCAGGGCCTTTTCGTAGCGCTCGCTCCAGCCGCTGATCTGGCGCTGCACGTAGCCTTGCGGCTTACCCAGATCGGCCAGGCCGCAAGCGTTGTAGTCAACGCGATGCAACTCGACCAGTTTGTCGATAAAGCTCTTGCACAGGGTTCTGCTGGCGTCGGCGCCCAATGCCAGTTCCTGCGGCAGATCCGAGCGCAGGATGATGCCCCTGACCCGTTCCATGACATAGAACTCGGAGCCGATCAGACTTTCGTCGGAGCAGTGGGCGTAGGCCCTGGGGCAGTAGGGGAAGGCGTCCTTGAGCTGATTGAGGATGCGAAACTCGCGGCCCATGTCGTGCGCCGATTTGGCCTTTTGGCCAAAAGGCGGGCGGCGCAGCACCAGCTCTCGACCCGGGTATTCAATCAGGTAGGTCAGGTTCGAGGCGCCGCCGGGGAACTGGCTGATCGCAGGTTCCCCCACAAGGCCAGGAATATTTGCCTTGAGGTAAGGGTCAATGCGGCTGGCGTCGAGTTCTTCGCCGGTGCGGATGCGGGTGGACGAGTCGGTAAGCGCCATGTTTATCTCTTCTGTTTATAGTTGAGGCCTGACAACATTCGCTAATCTAATGGGCGGCCCGGGTCTCGACAAGTCGGCTGCTGCCTTAATAGGCAGGGCTGTTAGCAGGGGATCAGCGTCTTTGATGGCCACTGCCTCAATAAACCGCAGGGCAAAAAAAACCGAAGCGCGTGGGCTTCGGTTTTCGGTGCTGCGTGTGGCTTAGGCCGGGAACAGTTCGCTCAGCTTCATGGCCAGCATCATGTCGCCTTCAGCGCGCAGTTTGCCGCCCATAAATGCCTGCATGCCATCGGTTTCGCCGCTAACGATGCCTTCCAGGGTCTCGCCGTCCATCACCAGGGTGACCTGGGCGTCAGGGTTTTCACCTTCTTTGAGTTCACAAGTGCTGTCTTTGACGATCAGCGAGAAGTGTTTGTCTTCATCGATGCGGAAACCAAAAACCAGGTCCAGGCCTGCAGCAGCGGCTGGGTTGAATTTGGCTTTCATTGCTTGAACGGCATCAGCTACAGAAGTCATGGTTCGATCCTTATATAGGGTGGAGTACGGCGGCCCGAAGGCCACGGTTGCCGACGCTCAACGATAGGTGATGAGTGACGGCGTCTTCAACAGTTGCAAATGCACATGACTGTTGAAGGAAGCCAGGGTGACCTCGCGGCCATGAAACTTGAGCTGGCTGAGCGAGGTATTGACGATTTGCCAGCCGAGCTTGAAGGCATCGGTGGCCGGAATTCGGGTCAATAGGTGGACCAGGGCCGTAATGGTGCCTGCAGAAGTGAACACGACAATGTTCTGCTGGCCCTTGGCAAGGTCGAGCAGGCGGTTCAGTCCGCCCTGCACCCGTTCGACAAAGCCCAGCCAGGTTTCCAGGCCGGGGGTGTCCCAGGTGCCACTGAGCCAGCGCTCGATGATCAGTTCGAAAATGCGCTGGAACTCGGCCGGATTGTGGGCGGCATTGTTCATCGCCGTCAGGGCCTCTGGCTCGTCCGGCAGCAAGCCGGGAAGCAGGGCATCAAGGATGGCGTAAGCATCGAATTCGTTGAAGGCAGCGTCTGTTTCCAGTGTAGGGGCGGGCAGCCCGGCGGCGTGCAGTTGTGCCAGGGCATGGCGTGCGGTGTCTTGCTGACGTGTCAGATCACCAGCCAGGCAACGGTCAAAGCGCAAATCCAGTTCGGCCAGATGCTTACCGGCAATTTGCGCCTGGTGCACGCCCAGTGGTGACAACTTGTCGTAGTCATCTGCACCAAAGGAGGCCTGGCCATGTCTGATCAAATAGATGCTGCCCACGTGCGCGTCATTCCTGAGCACTGAAAGTCAGGCGAGGTTAGGAGGATGGCAAGTGGCTGTCAATGAAAAAACATACGCTTGTTTGAATTGCTGCCAATGCCCCTGATCAAGGTGTTTCACGGCTGGCAGGCCCCGGTTGGCGTCGGTATGCTGGTTGTCATTGCGCGGCCCTGACCCTCGGGCTGCAATCGTTTTCAAGGAGAGGCTGTGGAATTTCTTGCCGAGTACGCCAGTTTTCTGGCTAAAACCGTGACTCTGGTGGTCGCCATTGTGGTGGTGCTGGTGACTGTTGCTGCATTGCGTGGCAAAGGGCGCCGTTCTACCGGGCAATTGCAGGTCACCAAGCTCAATGATTTCTACAAGGGCCTGCGTGAACGCCTGGAGCAATCGCTGCTGTCCAAAGACCAGTTCAAGGCACTGCGCAAGCAGACTGCCAAGGCCGACAAAAAACTGAAAAAACAGCCAGAAACCAAGGCAAATGTCTTCGTGCTGGATTTTCACGGTGATATCAAGGCCTCGGCGACAGAAAGCCTGCGCCATGAAATTACTGCCTTGCTGACCCTGGCCAGACCGACTGACGAAGTGGTGCTGCGTCTGGAAAGTGGTGGTGGCATGGTGCACAGCTATGGCCTTGCGTCGTCGCAATTGGCACGTATCCGTCAGGCAGGCATTCCGCTGACCATCTGCATCGATAAAGTTGCTGCCAGCGGTGGCTACATGATGGCTTGTATCGGCCAGAAGATTATCAGTGCACCGTTTGCAATTCTGGGTTCCATCGGTGTGGTGGCGCAGTTGCCCAACGTCAATCGCCTGCTCAAAAAGCACGACATTGATTATGAAGTGCTGACGGCGGGCGAGTACAAGCGAACGCTTACGGTATTTGGCGAAAACACTGAAAAAGGTCGTGAAAAGTTCCAGCAGGACCTGGATATCACCCATCAGCTGTTCAAGAACTTCGTGTCCAAGTACCGCCCGCAGCTGGCGATTGATGAAGTGGCGACCGGCGAAGTGTGGCTGGGCGTTGCTGCGGTCGATAAACAGCTGGTCGACGAATTGAAAACCAGCGATGAGTATTTGTCCGAGCGGGCCGCGAATGCACAGCTGTATCACCTGCACTATGCCCAGCGCAAAAGTTTGCAGGAGCGTGTGGGTCTGGCTGCCAGCAGTTCGGCGGAACATGTTGTTGACTCATTGTGGAGTCGTTTGACCCAATCACGTTTCTGGTGATTAGTCAGGCGCTGTTGTAAGTGTTACAACAGCGCCTGCGTCTGTGTCTGGTGCGGTAGTTAATTATCGTTTAAAGCATGTTTTTTAATAAATAACCTGATTCTTTATCAAGTATTCAGCCGACTATTTTTTAGTGTTGTCTATAAGCTGAAGGCACGAATCCCTATCGAGCCTTTACCATGACCGATGCTATTAGTTATTCGTTATCAGAGTCTGAACGATCCGTTGTCGACTATGCCCGTCGATTGGCGAATGTGCCGGTTGAAAACCAGCATGAAACCTATATTGCGGGGTTGCTTGCACCCTGGTTTAAATATGCGTCGCCGACGTTGCGCGAAAGATTACTTAACAGTTTCAAATTAGGGCAAATGGCTCAGCGCGAGGTCGCGCGCGTGCTGGCCCAAATCAAGCCGATAGAGTCGTTCGCCGAGCCGTTGCTCAAGGAGGCGCTGAAGGCACGTGGCTGGACAGATGCTGACCCCAAGAGGTATGGCATAAAACAGGTTCGCTTGTTGAGTAATCTGTTGCTGTTTTTTGCTCGGCAACAATTCAGGCTAGTTGATTCTCTGATCCAGCTTGCCTTGCCCGAGAAGTTCACACCTGAGTCATTGGAGCTGAACCTGGTATCGAGCGTCAGTCATCACAGCCTGCTGCAAGCTGCGTTGCAGAACTATGAGGCTTTTGAGGCTGTTGAAGGCGGCTTCGACCAGGGGTCGTGCATTTATGCACTCAGAGGTACGCAGCAGATTGAACAGGCCGAATTAAAGCCCGAAGGTTTTGCGCAGATCTGCCGCGACCTGAACCTGGGTATGCAATATCAATGGCATTTGACGCGTGTGTTTGAACCGGCGGATGATAATTGGCCTGCCGACAATGCCAATTCAAAGGCGTATAAGTTGCAAGCTGTATTTGTGCAGAATCTGCGCCAGGAATTTGCCTGCGCCTTGCATGTGGCCTATATGAAGGCGGAGGTCACGACACAATCATATAACTATATATTGAATTTTTTGATTCCGCCTGGTGCTCTCTTTTCGTATATTCACTCAGGTCATAGCACGCTTCAAATCATGGGCTTTGAAGTTCCCGGAGTTATTGTTTTTTGGCCGCAGAGAAAACCGGCCGAAGAGGCGCAGCCCTGCGTGCTGTATTTGCCGAACAGTTCCGGCACGGCGTTTCACGAATTCGAGTCGTTTGATTTATTAAAGGCGACGCTGCGCGAGTGGTTAAAAAATAGCGTCTTTGCCACGTATTTCTTTCACTTGGTTCCCTTGCGTTACCGCGCCGAGTTTATGCGGCGCACGGACTTGAAAAATATAACCTGGGATTCGTTGTTGTTACGCCGCCCACCGATCATCAATGAGCCTGCATTGATGTCCGAAACCCGGCATCTGCCCAAGTTTGACGATCCATTTTTGATTGCCTGGGGGCTGCAGCTGGCCAAGATTAAAGATGATGCCAGGTTGCTGATCGTCCCCACGGAAGATGAAGACTCTAAAAGTCGTTTGGCACGTCAGGCCTCTTTCTTGAATCTGGGGGTGAGCTTGTTGATGGTTGCGTTGGGTTTTGTCCCGGTTCTGGGTGAGATCTTGCTGGTAACCAGTGTCATGCAACTGGGGGTTGAGGTGTATGACGGTATCAAGGCGTGGCAGCGGGGAGACCGGGCAGCCGCGCTGGAGTACTTGTTCGATGTTGCCGAGAATTTTGCGCTGGCTGCCAGCAGCACTGCAGCGGCAAAAGCACTCAGGCCATCGCCGGTCGTGGATGCACTGGTTGCAGTCACGTCAGTTAAAGGTCAAAAACGATTGTGGCGGCCGGATCTCAGGCCCTACCAATACCCAAACCTTGCGCTGGGTGATGCCGAGCCCGATGCGCGAGGGCTCTATAGCATGGGTAACAAGCAGTTTATCAAGCTGGAAGACAAGGTGTATCAGGTCAAAATCGATACTGCGACACAAAGGTGTCATATCCAGCACCCAACCGAGCCGTACACCTACACACCACGCGTCAGGCATAACGGCAGCGGTGCGTGGGTGCATGAACTCGATGATCCGATGCAAATGTCGCGTATGCAGTTGTTCCGTCGGTTGGGCCCTGCGGCCCAAGGGTTATCGGACGCTATGGTCGAGCGTGTGCTGGCTGCATCCAATACCAGTGATGATGCGTTGCGCAGGCTGCACATGGATAACCTGCCGCCACCTCCTGCGTTGGCAGACAGCATGAGGCGCGTGCAGTTGAGTCAAATGATCGAACGTTTCATCGTACTAATGCAGCAGGGGGGCAAAGTGTCTACCGATACTGCGCAATTGCAACTGGAGCTGTTGACTCGTCTTGATGGTTGGCCTGCGGACAGAGTTTTACGCGTGGTGAACATGCGCGGGTCCATGGTCATGGAGTACGGGCCTGAAGTGGAGTCTTTGCATCCCCGCCTGCAAGTTACCGAAGCCCAGATCAAGAACGCTGAATTGCTCAAGACCACGCTGGAGTCTTTCTCCTCGGCGCAAATCGAGGTTTTGTTGGGGCAATCTGTCGATGGCCTTGAGCAACAGGAACAGGCATTGGCGCGCCAGTTGGGTCGCTTTGCCCAGGCTACAAAGTCTGATTTGTTCTCGCATCTTTATAAACGGGGCGAGGTGGTGACAGCCCGGATGGAACTGTTGCAAAAACAGTTTCCGAGTTTGCCGGCAAGTGTGATGGGCGAGTTAATGAATCAACTGGCCCCGGCCGAAATGGCAACAGTGCAGAGCACCGGGCGCCTGCCGCTGCATATCCTGGAAGAGGCGCGCAGCTACACGCAGGTATTGCGTTTGAACCGGGCACTGGAGGGACTCTATTTCGAGGCTCTAAGTAACGTTGATAGCAATACATTGGCATGGCAAACCCTTACCCACTTGCCTGATTGGCCACCCAGTCAGCGCTTGCTATTGCGCGACAGAGCCACAGGTCAAGTACTGAGCTCCGTAGGTAATCCGTTGTCCAGATACAGCCAGGAGATTTTTAAAAGCGCGGGTGAGTACCATTTTTTGGGCCTCGCGACAGATGATATATACAGCAGCCCCTATCTTTGCAGATGTGTGGCCAAAGCCTTGCCGTCTTCCGCGCGTATGTCGCTTGGGCTTCCCGACACTGACCCGGGGGTGTTTTTAAGCTGGAAAATTGCATCCCATGCGGCCAGTCATCGCGCGCAAAGTGCCAATGCGCTGGGGATGCAGCAGGTTAAACCCTGGTTCAAATCGCCCATGCGCCTGGCCGATGGGCGGGCAGGCTACAGGCTCAGCGGTCGCTCAGGCCATGCCGCGCAAGCGAGCAGGCCATTGGTGATAAAGGATCTTGTGATGGATCTTTTTCCGTTAATGAGTGAGGAAACGGTCAGCCAGTTTTTATACCATCTTGAACTTTCACCTGCGTCGACCACCCGGGTACTGGCCAGGTTCAAGGCCGAACTTCAAACCTTGCGTAGCGATCTTGAGCGCTGGGTGGACTCGCCGGTCTGGAGTCAGCGGCGCAATGGCCCGCGGGTACTGGTGACGACCCAGGACAAGCGTGCAATCAGCCAGGCTTTGCTCCATGTCTGGCGCCGACAGACCGCAACCGTGAGCGTGGGTGAGCACACCGGATATGTGCTGAACCTCAATAGTTGGCCAGTTGATTGCTTGCCTGAGATATCGGCAGATTTTTCCCATGTCAGTGCACTGCACTTGAGCAACTCACCCAATGGAAAGTTTCCCGGTTCATTTTTGGAAAAGTTTCCTAACTTACGCATCCTGTCCCTGAAAAGTAACCAGCTCAGTGAGTTGCCCGTGGAAATTGCCGGTATGTCCGAATTGGTGAACTTGAACTTGCAGGACAATCATATTGTATTGAGCGGGCGAACCGCTTCGGCTCTGGCGGGACTGACCCGGTTGAAATCTTTGAATTTAACGGGAAATCCCTTGGGCAGGCGTATTTCGGTGACTCGCATGGTTGACCTTGAGCGTTTGTATCTACGCTACAGTGGTCTGCTGACTTGGCCTGAAGGGGTTGAGTCGCTCAGCCACCTGCAGACCCTGGATATGCGTGACAACAATATTAGTCGCATTCCACTGGAGGTTTTGTCACCTGGCAGAACAGCGATCAATAGTGTTACTCACCTGCATGACAATCCTTTGAGTGCCGACTCGTTACGCCGCCTTGATAATTATCGGCGAGAGTACGGCATCAGTTTTGGTATTGCTCCGCGACGTCGGCATGTTGACCAGGTACGCGGCATCTTTCACTGGGCGTCCCGGCCAACGTTCTCAGAGACGCGTGTATGGAACAGCTTGAGGGATATCGCCGGGTCGAGTGATTTTTTTCGCGTGCTGGAAGACCTCAGTGCGTCCTCCCAGTATTTGCATGGACGTGAAAGTTTAAGCCAACGGGTCTGGCAAGTTCTCAATGCCATGCACGATTTCAGCGAATTACGTAACCAGCTGTTTGAGGTTTCAGCCAATCCCAATACCTGCGCCGATGGGATTCCGATGATTTTTTCGGATCTTGAACTTCGTTACCGGATCTTTATTGCGCAAAGCTCGGTCAATGCCGAAGCAGAGCTGCTGCAACTGGCACAAGGACTTCTGCGGATCGAACTGCTGGATAAACATGTACAGGGGGTTGTTGAGGCGCGAATTGCTGCAGTCCATGCCGAGCAATCAGAGTACGTGCGCCAATTGCAGGGCTTGATCGATGAGGTCAGCCCGGATTTTGCATCTGAGCCCTTGGCGAACATGACGGCGGAGGAACAGCAGGGAGTGGCTTATCGTTTGGGTTCGGCACAAGCGCTACGTCTGGCGCAGAGGCTCAGCCCGGCTGATTTGCAGGCGCGAATTGCAAAGGTTGATCCGCTGGAGATACAGATGTTTTATCAGGTCAAACTGGCTGCTGACCTTGGCTTGCCGGCGCGGCCCAAGAGCATGATTTTTGAAAGAGTCGCCAATGTCACGCTCGAGCAGCTTGAAGCCGCCAAGCTGTATGTTTTGACTGAGGATACAGCGCAAGCGAGGATTGCTTACATTGAAAAGCAGGGGTTCTGGGAGCGCTTTCTGGAGAAGAAATACCCCGAGCATTTTCAGTCGGTTGACTCACCGCTGCATGAACGCATGCAGGGGCTTTACCTGGCTAGGGAGAGGCTGTCCAGTCAGGAGTATGTGTCGAAAACCCAAGCTGTAGGGGAAAGTCGTTTGCTGGCCAGGCAAGAACTGATCAGCCAGTTGACCCGTGAAGAAGTTGAAAAACACCCTTTCGAGCAGGAGCAATCTTGACCCTGCGCAGGGTTATGCAGGCGCTGGCCCTGGGTAACCAGGGCCAGCCACAGCATCAGCGACGACGGAACAGCGGCATCGGCTCGTCGGTTGAAGACTGGTAGGTCACCGAGAAGTCCTTGAGGCCTTCCAGCGCTTCGTAAGGGTCTTTATCGGCACGGATGGCGAATGCGTCAAAGCCACAGCGATGCAGATAGAACAACTGGTCGCGCAGAACATCGCCAATGGCGCGAAGTTCGCCTTTATAACCATAGCGGTCACGCAGCAAACGGGCGTTGGAATAACTGCGGCCATCAGTGAAAGCCGGGAAGTTCAGGGCAATAACCTGAAAGTTCGCCACGTCCTCGCCCAGCTCTTCAGCTTCTTCGTCGCTGTCCAGCCACACGCCCAGGCCGCCGTCGCGGGCCTTGAGTGCGTGGCCGTGTTCGCGCCACATCACCAAAGGCACGATCAGGTCGTCGCAATTGGAGATTTCGTCAAAGCTGGTTTCCTTGGGCAGCAAGTGCCAGGTTTCATCGATGACCTGGTTGTTCTTAATTATTCGCTGCATAGACGCGCTCCTTGAAAGGGTCAATGCCGATACGCTGGTAGGTATCGATAAAACGTTCGTCTTCGGTACGTTTTTCAACATAGACGTCGATCAGCTTTTCAATCACATCCGGCATGGCGTCCTGGGCAAAGGACGGGCCCAGAATCTTGCCGAGACTGGCATCACGGCTGGCACTGCCACCCAGGGATACCTGATAGAACTCGGCGCCTTTTTTATCTACGCCGAGAATCCCGATATGCCCGACGTGGTGGTGACCACAGGCGTTCATGCAACCGGAAATGTTCAGGTCCAGTTCGCCAATGTCGAACAGGTAGTCCAGGTTTTCAAAGCGGCGCTGGATCGATTCGGCAATCGGGATCGACTTGGCGTTGGCCAGGGAGCAGAAGTCACCACCAGGGCAGCAGATCATGTCGGTCAGCAAACCGATGTTGGGCGTGGCGAACCCATTTTCGCGCAACTCGCCCCACATGGTGAACAGCTGGCTCTCTTCGACATCGGCCAGGATAATGTTCTGCTCGTGGGAAGTACGCAGTTGGCCAAAGCTGTAACGGTCGGCCATGTCGGCGATGGCATCCCACTGCTTGTCGGTCACATCGCCCGGGGCTACACCTGTAGGTTTGAGCGACAAAGTAACGGCGACATAGCCCGGTTTTTTGTGGGCCAACGTGTTGCGTACGCGCCAACGGGCAAAACCCGGGTGCTGCTTGTCGAGTTCGGCCAGTTCGGCGCCGAAGTCGGGCAGGGCTTTGTAGTCAGGATCGACGAAGTGCTTGGCGATACGCTGCACTTCGGCTTCGGTCAGGGTGTTCGAACCGCCGCGCAAGTGAACCATTTCGGCCTCAACACGCTCGGCGAACACTTCAGGCGTCAGCGCCTTGACCAGAATCTTGATCCGCGCCTTGTACTTGTTGTCACGACGGCCATAGCGGTTGTAGACACGCAGGATGGCCTCGAGGTAGCTCAACAGGTCTTGCCACGGCAAGAACTCATTGATGAAGGCACCGATTACCGGGGTACGGCCCAGGCCGCCACCTACCAGTACACGGAAGCCCACTTCGCCGGCGTCGTTGAGTACCGGCTCCAGGCCGATGTCATGCACTTCAATGGCTGCACGGTCAGATGTCGAACCGTTGATTGCAATTTTGAATTTGCGTGGCAGGTAGGCGAATTCCGGGTGGAAAGTCGTCCACTGACGCACGATTTCGCACCAAGGGCGCGAATCGATCAGCTCATCCGCAGCAACACCGGCGAACTGGTCGGTGGTGACGTTGCGCAGGCAGTTGCCGCTGGTCTGAATGGCGTGCATCTGCACGGTGGCCAGTTCTTCCAGGATGTCCGGGATGTCTTCCAGCGCAGGCCAGTTGAATTGCACGTTCTGGCGGGTACTGATGTGGGCATAGCCCTTGTCATAGTCACGAGCGATTTTGGCCATCATTCGCGCCTGACGCGAAGTCAACTGGCCATAAGGCACAGCGACCCGCAGCATTGGGGCAAAGCGTTGAACATAAAGGCCATTTTGCAGGCGCAGGGGGCGGAACTCTTCTTCGCTCAGCTCACCTGCCAGATAGCGTCGGGTCTGATCCCGGAACTGCTTGACGCGGTCCTCGATGATCTGCTGATCGTACTCGTCATATACGTACATATAGGTCCTGTTCTCAGGCTGCTAACAGCTTATCTGCGCGCACGGCCGCGCACTCCCCAAGGAGCGGGGCACGATACCAGTTTGTAGTTATGCGCAAAAGTGATGTTTAAGCATATGCAAAGAACCAAAACGACTATAAGCGTTTGATTCTCAATCCCTTACTTGTGGGAAGGGCATTGCTGGACTTAACTGTTTTAAGGACTTCAAGCAATCACCCATAAAACCGAAAAAAGGCGATGCGATGAGTACTCCAGTCAAAGCGCGTAAAAGCGACAGCAAGGTCGATGCATGGGCCATTTTCTTTCTGATCATTCTGGTGGTTTCTACTGCCGTGTACTGGGTCAGCCACCAGTAGCAAGCGTGCAAGGTCGAGGCTGATCAGGCGGATGTAGCCGCTAAAGAGCTTGTCGACATTACCTGGTGCCGCCCTCGCTGCCGTTGGCATGCTCAACAATGCCAACGTTGTGCATGGCCCCCCCAGGCCTTTGCGTGCCCGGCACTCAGGTACGCGCTGCCAATTTGCGTCCCTAAACCCCCGCCAGATGAACCACCAGCGTGACGATCCCGTACAGGGTCAAGGCAAACACCAAGGTAAATAGCAGCCCCATGATAAGGAAGTGGGAGGCTTTTCCGTGGGAAAAATCCCGAGTCCTGTTTTTTCCGCTTTGCACGCCAAAGGCAGCGGCCATGACGCTGTGCAGCATTTGCCAGAAGCTCGGCGGCTTGTTGTCGGCAGGATCGTTCATAGATGCCTCGGCTGTCTGAGGTTGGAACGGTTACATCCCATAGCGTAGTCAACTTCAAGGCCCATTAACTATCTACCACCCATGCCCGGGCACTGTCGGTTGTACTGAGGCGCTCATTCACACGCGTTTCAGGAAGAAGCCGGTCATGGAAAGTTCGTACATTGTCTCGGGGCCGGGGCCCCACGCAGCCTTCATAAAATCCAGAATACCCGCCTGGGTCAAACACAGCGCTGTGGCAGATATCAAACGCCTCAAGCCGGGATTGTTTCCGGCGCATGCTTCAGAGGCTGGAGCAGCCGATGGGCTCGGCCGCGCACCACGGTGGCTGCGTCAGGCCCTGCTCGACAGCCAGGCTCGCAGCCGGGCTGCCAATCAGGCCTTGGCCAGGGCACTGAAAGGCCTGCAGGGGATCACCCAGTTTGCCGAGCCCCGCTTGCAGGAGGCATTGCACAGTCACCTTGGCCAAGGCCGGGCAATGGACGTCAACACGGACCGGCTGTTTTACCTGCGCCGCAATCAGCCCGTGCGCCAACACAGCCTGTTACAGGCTGCCTTGCTCAACTTTGACGCCAGTGAAGATTTTTCCCAAAGGGTCGCAGGACAACTTAGCGCGTTGGCGCCGCAGGGCGCTTTACCTGTCGAACGGTTCCAGCCAGACAAGGGCCCTGATCAACTGGCCATTGTGTCGGACACCCTGGTGCATGGTTCTGGGGTTGTGGCACACAGATTCCGACAGGAGTGGGAAAGTCTTCGGCCGGTTCCCGGTTTTGCTTACCGCGAAACATTACCCATGTCACCCGAAGTGTTCTCACAGCTGTGCAGATCCCTGGATTTGGGGCAGCAGTACCAGGCCCATCTGCAGGCGGTTTTTGCCCCGCCAGCGGTGCGCGCCCTGATGATCCGGGCGCAAAAAGCACTGCTGGCCGTACGCTTGCATCGGGCACTGCTGCAACGGCATATCACTGACTCTGGTTTTGCCATGATCAGTGCGTTGCTGGAGGAGCAACCGCGCGTGTCGTTATATGCAAAACCTGTAGTGTTCAGCCAGCTCCAGCTCTATGGCCAGGTCTTGGACGAGGTGTTGATTATCGGCCCCGATCGTTCCAGGTGGCCGGTTCTGGAATGGGAGCGCACCGGATTGAGCGGTGTGCCGCTGATGAAAAAACCTGAGGTTGAACCCGTGGTGGTCTATATCCCGGGGGCACCGTTCTCGGCACTCAAAGAATACCCCTCGCTGGAAGCATTTCAGTATGAGCTGGGTCTGAATTTGCGTCTGCCTGCGTATCAGCAGCTGTTTGCCAGTCTGGTCCCCCAAGGGAACGCCGCACTTTTTATGCAGCGATTGAATCATCAGTTGTACAAGACCATGCCTGATCCGAGAGGTATCGAGCCAGCAGATTATGTTGATGAGGTGGACCTGAAGCTGGAGCTGGTAAGCATCGAAACGTCATCAGCAGGGCTGTTCACGGCCCTCAATACCCTTCATCTGGACAGGCTCAAAGCCAATGCCCGGGCACTTGCAGTGCCCACAGCCGATGCCGACAGCAAGCGCTTGCAGCAGCGTCTTGATGACTACCTTGGCCTTGGTCTTGATGTGTTGAACGTGGCAGCGTTTTTAATCCCCGGTGCAGGGGAGGTCATGATGGCAGTGATGGCTCTACAGATGAGTATGGACATCTACCAAGGCATTGAGTCGTGGCAGGCAGGCGATGTCGAGGATGCCTGGTCGCATGTGGAGTCCGTTGCGCTGAATATCGTGCTGAGTGGTGCAACTGGGGTTGCAGGCCACGTAGCCAGTGGCAGGTTGGCGACTGACCCCGCCGGGATCGACAGGTTCAGGCAAATCGTCCTGCCCAACGGTGAAACCCGTCTGTGGCGGCCCGAAATCGAGGCCTATCAATGCCAGTTGCCGCTCAATACCCGGCTTGAGCCCAATGCTCTGGGCCAGTATCGGGCAGACGGCAAAACCTGGGTCCAGGTGGGCCGACAGTTCTACGAGCAGGCCTTCGATCAGCAGCTTAATGCCTGGAGGATAAAGCATCCGAGCGACGAAAATGCTTATCAGCCAATCCTCATGCATAACCATGAAGGAGCCTGGCGTCTCGAGCATGAACAGCCCTTGCAATGGGAGCGCCCGACCTTGCTGCGTCGACTGGGGCACGTGACCCGCATGTTCGATGATGAAGAACTGGGGCAGATCGGCGACATCAGTGGGGTCAGTGACGAAACCTTGCGCAGGGTGCATGTGGACTGCCTGCCCGTGCCTGCTTTGTTGAGGGACACATTGCAACAATGGCGGGTTGAGCGGGAGCTGGGCATGCTGGTCGATGGCACAAGAGCGGGCAAGCACGCACTGCTTGCCCGTCTGACCGGCACAGGCCGGACGGCTCAAGCGAATGTCGAATTAGTACGTCGACGATTTCCCATGCTGTCTGAGTCTGCGGCTCAGGAAGTGCTTGAGCTTGCCGGTGAGAATGATGTGGCACGCCTGCGCCGGACAGGTCGGGGGTCGAGGCGGCTGGACCGGCTGGCGCGTGAGTACGCGCAACAGGGCCGTTTGAACCGGGCGCTGGCCGGCCTGTATGTGCCGGGGCTGGCGAATCTCGACAGTGAGCGTCTGGCCATTGAGGCAATGTTGCACCTGAGCGCCAGTCAAAACGTCGTCAGCCCGGCTGCAGTGGCTCGCTACGCCACTTCGCATCGCAGGGAAATGGCCCGCATGCTGAAATTGCATCCTGTGGCTGCAAGACCCGCCTTGCAGAGAATCAATGGTCGGATCGGCTATGCCTTGTCTGGCAAAGGGGCAGCTTTTGACGTGAGTCCGTCGTTGATAAGCCGTGTACGCGATATTTGCCCGCAAATCAGCGACGAACAGGCCGAGGCCTATGTGCGCAAGCGCATCGACGATGGAGAGTCTGCCCAGCATATCTTCGATTTTCTAGCCCGTCGCCAACGTGAGCTGGACACATTGCGTAGCACACTGGAACTGTGGTCGAGCACAGCCAGCGGGCCCTTTAACCAACGGATGCGGCGCTTGACGGCTGACCGGCTGGTAGGTTGTTGGCGGGAGGGTGTACTGAGTCGTATTGAACCTTTTGCTTATCTGGATCTTGAATTTGACCTTAGCTGGGCGAGTGAATTTCCTGTACTGGACGCTGACTTTTCCCATGTGCGGACATTGCGGCTGAGCGCCGACCTGATGGTGAGCGAGCCCGATGCCGGATTTGTCAAGCGCTTCCCCAGCGTGGAGCGCCTGGAAATAAGCCTTCAGCGATCACAGATGATGCCCGTTGCCGATGCATTGGCGCAGTTGCCCACGGTCAGCGAGCTGTCACTGGAAGCCGACTGGCAGGGCTTGACCCGTGAGTTCATGGACCGGCTGACAACCCTTGGGCAGATCGAATGCCTGTCTGTGCAGGGGGCACTGGAAACGCTGGATGTCAGTGGCTGGCCGCGGCTGCGGCAATTGCAGGTCAAAGGACGACTTGTTCAGTGGCCAGCAGGCCTGTTCGATCTTACTGATCTTGAAACCCTGGACCTGTTTGGAACCTCGATAACAACGTTGCCCGATGAGCTGTTCACCGGACATCAGCAGTTATGGGCGGGCTTGCTTCTGGATTGGTCAGGCATTGAGCCGTCAACGGCCATAAGAGCCTACGAGCGCCTGCGTACCCATCCTGTGCGAACGGTGGATCTGGAGAGATGGACAATCGCTTACTGCACAGGTTGCCTGACCCGTTTCATGCCCCATGACCGACTGTTTGCCAGTACGGTAATTACGCGGTGGTCCCTTGGCGAACAAGCCGTGGCTGAGCTGATGCGGCGCGTTAACGGCTTGCATGAAGAGCACTACAGGTTTGCCGAGGCTCTGGAGGCCTGGGTGTCTCAGGATCCTGAGACGACGCAAACGCTGTTGCGCAGGCAAGCGGCTGACAAGATTCAGCGCTGCTGGCGTGCTGGAATTTCACCCCGACTGGGGTTGGAGGATGCTGGCGCCGGGCCTTCCTGGCGGGTCAGTACTGTAAATCAGGAGCTGGATCTGGCAGACGAAATAATCAGTTCTCTGCCACCTGTGCCGGGGGGGCAGGCGTTTGCCCATGTCCATCGTCTTAACTTGAGCGAGCTGGAGGTGGCTGTCGAGGAAATGGATCGGTTTCTGCAGGCGTTCGGCCAGCTCCGGGAGTTGGACCTGAGCCGCAACGGCCTGGATTTGCTGCCGAATGCTCTGGGTAATTTGCGCCAGCTTACAGACCTCAACCTGGCGCACAACGAGTTGGTGATGAGCCCCTCGTTGCAGATGCAGTTGAGTGGCCTGCGTGGGCTCGTGCGCTTGAATCTGCAGGGCAACCGGGTGACAGCGCTGGATATCGGGGCGCTGACCAAGCTGGAGTCGCTTGATCTCAGTCATACAGCCATTCGCAGCTGGCCTGCCGGGGTTTTTGATCTACCCAGGTTGCGGTTTCTGGATATGAGCAACAGCGCAATCAGGACGGTCCCTGCGACGGCTCTCGTGGGTCATGAGGCACTGATGCAGGGGGTGAAGTTAAATGGTTGCCAGCTGGATGCGCAAAGCTGTGCCGATTTGCTGGCTTATGCCCAGCGTTCGGGACGCGACACGGCAGCCAATATAGCGATCGGATTACTGGCAGCACGCAGGACCGGGGGAACGCCCGAGTTTTTCCCTGCCATTGTCGCTGACAGGCCTGACCTGTTGTTGGCGGCCGCTCCAGTATTGAAGACGGATGAAGTCTTGTTGAGCCCCGCACCGATATTTCAGCCCGGTGCCCCGGAATTGAACCGCACCACCCTGCTGCAAAGGATCCATCCCGATCTGAGCCTGCATGATGCAGTGCAATACCTTGAACAGATGCAGGCCCGTGGCATGGGTGTGCTGGAAATCGACGCCCGGCTTGCCGAGTGGAATCACCAATACGACGCTCTGGTCCAGCGCCTGAATGGCTGGATCAATATTCCGGGCCACAGGGAAAGCGGACGCTGGGTCAGTGCCGTCGATCGCAGGCGTGCGGCTGACAGGATCATGCAGGCCTGGCGCGATGGGCTGGAGACCGTCACAACGGCGCAGCCCGAGTCTGTGCATACCCTGGACTTCTCGGACCTGTGCCTGGGGGATATACCGCCGCTGAATGTGTTCCAGACGCATATCACCACACTGAACCTCAGCGGTGTACGCATTACTGCCGGGGGCTCGCAAGGGTTTATCCGCGAATTTCCCGGCTTGCGTACCTTGCACCTCAATAATAATGAGCTGACCCGTTTGCCGGAGGGAATCGGCTCGCTTGAAAACCTCACCCGGCTGGAGGCTGCCCACAACCGCTTGCAGGACGAGGAGGGCTTGAGTCGTCAGTTGCAATCACTGGCGCACCTGGAATGGCTGGATCTGAGCTACAACAGGCTCGACACATTTGACCTTACTGGCATGAGCGAATTGCAAACCCTGAACCTGAGGGGGAACAGGCTGATGCGCTGGCCGACCCGGGTACTCACAACCCCGACCCTCAGAACCCTCAACCTGAGCAACAACCAGATCGATACGATCCCTGTTGAGCTGTTTGAGGGCGATAACGACGCATTGATGGCTCATACTGATTTGTCCCATAACCTGCTCTCCACATCAGGCTATGCAACCTTAAGAGACTACAGGAGCTTTTCGGGCAATGACCTCGGATGCTCCCTTGAGGACATTGAAGACGGCCTGGCCTTCTCCGATAACGCTTCGCTCAGCAGTGATGAGCCTGAGTACGGGGCCGCTGGTGTCGACGAAAACCTCGATCATCTGGAGCACCTGACACCCGAGCAACTGGCCGAGCAAAAGGCCCGCTGGTGTGTGGGGGAGCCGCAAGGCTCGCCGAGGCCAGTGATCTGGGACGACCTGCTGGCGCAAAAGGAGAGCAGGGGGCTGTTCTATTTGCTGGATCAGCTGCAATTCACCCAGGACTATATCCAGGACAGACCGGGCCTGACCCGGCGGGTCTGGAATGTACTGCAGGCAGCTGCATCCGATAGCCAGTTACGCGACGAGCTATTTATCATCGGTCATTCCGATGTGACCTGTGGCGATGGTCGAATCCTGCTGTTCAGCGATCTGGAAGTGAAGGTGTTTGAGTTCAATGCCCTGCGCTCAGTGGTGGCTGGCCAGGAAGGGCCTGCGTTGCTCGGGCTGGGCCGGCGCCTGTTTCGCTTGGGGCAAGTGGAGGAGGTCGCGCAATTTGCCTATCAATCACGCCGTGGAGCGGACGCTGCGGAGGTTCGACTGGCCTATCGCATTAGCCTGAGCGAGCGCCTCGACCTGCCTGCGCAGCCCAGGGGCATGCAATACAGCCATGCGGCGAAAGTCACTGAGCAAGAGATTGAAAGTGCTTATTTGAAAATAAAGGCAGCCGAAAATTCGCCGGCCTTTATGGAGCAGTTGATCCTGCAGGGCTACTGGATCAATTACCTCAAGCGCCAGTATCCAGAGGAATTCCTGGCCCTGGAGGAACGTTTTGAAGTGGAGCATAAAGCGCTGGAAGACCGACATGCCGATCTCGGGGAGGTGTATCAACAGGAGCTTGGCGCTCTGGATGAGCGCAAGCGCAGCGAAGAGCAACTTTTGCGTGAACGTCTCTCGGGAGAGGTTCTCGCAACGCTGTCCACGCAGCCTGATTAACCCATAGTGACTGTCGTCGTTGCCGGACATTGCGATCGATTGGTCATCGATCGCATCCGGCAGCGACTGCAGGGTGTCGGGAGCGTTGCTACCTGTTAGTTGTCATACCCCAGGTTTGGCGCCAGCCAGCGCTCGGTCACGCTCAAATCTTGCCCTTTGCGCGCCGTGTAGCTTTCGATCTGGTCCTTGTCGACCTTGCCCACCGCAAAGTACTGCGCTTGCGGATGTGCGAAGTACCAGCCGCTAACCGCTGCCGCCGGGAACATGGCGTAGTGCTCGGTCAGGAACACGCCGCTTTTGCCCGCACGCATCTCTTCGGCCTCCGGATCCAGCAGCTTGAACAGGGTGGCTTTCTCGGTGTGGTCCGGGCAAGCCGGGTAGCCGGGAGCAGGGCGGATACCGCTGTATTGCTCCTTGATCAGCTCTTCATTGGCCAACTGCTCATCCTTGGCGTAGCCCCAGTAGTGGGTCCGCACCTGCTGGTGCAGCCACTCTGCGCAGGCCTCGGCGAGACGATCGGCCAGGGCCTTGACCATGATCGAGTTGTAGTCGTCCCCCGCGTCCTGATACGCCTTGGCCACTTCTTCGGCACCGATGCCTGCGGTAGTGATAAAACCGCCCACGTAGTCGGTCACGCCGCTGTCCTTGGGCGCGACAAAGTCGGCCAGGGAGAAGTTCGGCTTGCCGTCGGTCTTGATGATCTGCTGGCGCAAGTGATGCAGTTTGGCCAATGGCTGGCCATCGTCACCGTACAGTTCCAGGTCGTCATCGTTAACCTGATTGGCCGGCCAGAAACCGAACACTGCCCGGGCGCTGATCAGCTTCTCGTCGATCAGTTTTTTGAGCATTTCCTGGGCATCGGCATACAGCGCCGTGGCCGCTTCGCCGACGACTTCGTCGGTGAGGATGCGCGGGAATTTTCCAGCCAGGTCCCAGGAAATAAAGAACGGCGTCCAGTCGATGTACTCGGCCAGTACCTTGAGGTCGATATTGTCCAGTACCTTGGCGCCGGTGAAGGTCGGTTTGACCGGCTGGTAGCCGGCCCAGTCGAACTGCGGTTTTTTGGCGATCGATGCCGGGTAGCTCAGGCGCTCGGTGCGGGCACTACGATTGGCGGTGCGTTCGCGGACCTCAACGTACTCTTCGCGGGTTTTCTGAACAAAGGCCGGTTTCAGTTCCTTGGACAGCAATTGCGTGGCCACGCCCACGGCGCGAGAAGCGTCGGTGACATAGATCACGGCATCGTTCTGATACTTGGGTTCGATCTTGACTGCGGTGTGCGCCTTGGATGTAGTCGCACCGCCGATCATCAGTGGCAGGTGGAAGTTCTGACGCTGCATCTCGCGGGCAACATGCACCATTTCATCCAGCGACGGCGTGATCAGGCCGGAAAGGCCGATAATGTCGCACTTCTGCTCTTTGGCTACCTGCAGGATTTTCTCTGCCGGCACCATCACGCCCAGGTCAACGATGTCGTAGCCGTTACAGCCAAGCACCACGCCGACAATGTTCTTGCCGATGTCATGCACGTCGCCCTTGACCGTGGCCATCAGGATCTTGCCCTTGGCTTCCGGTTTGTCGCCTTTTTCCAGTTCGATAAACGGGATCAAGTGGGCCACGGCCTGTTTCATCACGCGGGCAGACTTGACCACCTGGGGCAGGAACATTTTGCCCGCACCGAACAGGTCGCCGACAATGTTCATGCCCGACATCAGCGGGCCTTCGATCACTTCGATCGGGCGCTTGAACGACAGGCGCGACTCTTCGGTGTCTTCAACGATATGGGTAGTAATGCCCTTGACCAGTGCATGTTCCAGACGCTTGTTGACGTCCCAGCTGCGCCACTCTTCGGTTTCGGCTTCCTTGACGCTGCCATCGCCCTTGTACTTGTCGGCAATTGCCAGCAGGTTGTCGGTGGCATCGGGGGTGCGGTTGAGCACCACGTCTTCCACGGCATCGCGCAACTCGGCCGGGATCTGGTCATAGATTTCCAGCTGGCCGGCGTTGACGATACCCATGGTCAGGCCGTTGCGGATCGCATACAGCAGGAACACCGAGTGGATCGCCTCACGAACCGGGTTGTTGCCACGGAACGAGAACGACACGTTGGATACACCGCCCGAGGTCAGGGCATAGGGCAGTTCGTCGCGGATATAGGCACAGGCATTGATGAAGTCCACAGCGTAGTTGTTGTGTTCTTCAATGCCGGTGGCCACGGCAAAGATGTTCGGGTCGAAAATGATGTCTTCCGGCGGGAAGCCCACTTCGTTGACCAGAATGTCGTAGGAGCGTTTGCAGATTTCTTTTTTGCGCGCCTCGGTGTCGGCCTGGCCGGCTTCGTCGAAAGCCATCACCACCACGGCGGCACCATAGCGCTTGCACAGTTTGGCGTGATGAATGAACTGCTCGACGCCTTCTTTCATGCTGATCGAGTTGACGATGCCCTTGCCCTGGATGCACTTGAGGCCCGCTTCGATCACTTCCCACTTGGAGGAGTCGATCATGATCGGTACGCGGCTGATATCCGGCTCGCCGGCGATCAGGTTGAGGAAGGTCACCATGGCCTTCTTCGAGTCCAGCATGCCCTCGTCCATGTTGATGTCGATGATCTGCGCACCGGCTTCAACCTGTTGCAGGGCCACTTCCAGGGCTTCGGTGTAGTTGTCTTCGCGAATCAGCCGGGCGAAGCGGGCAGAACCGGTGATGTTGGTTCGCTCGCCGACGTTGACGAACAACGAGCTGCGATCGATGGTGAACGGTTCAAGCCCGGAGAGACGGCAGGCCTTTGGAATGTCCGGGATCGGGCGCGGAGCATAACCGGCTACGGCGTTGGCGATGGCCTGGATATGCCCCGGCGTGGTGCCGCAGCAACCGCCGACAATGTTGAGGAAACCGCTCTGGGCGAACTCTTCAATGACCTTGGCGGTTTCCGCCGGCAGTTCGTCGTACTCGCCGAATTCGTTGGGCAGGCCGGCGTTGGGGTGCGCCGAGACGTAGGTGCTGGCCTTGTTCGACAGCTCTTCGAGGTACGGACGCAGTTCGCTGGCACCCAGGGCGCAGTTCAAACCCACGGAAATCGGTTTGGCGTGGGCCACCGAGTTCCAGAATGCTTCGGTGGTCTGGCCCGACAGGGTACGCCCGGAGGCGTCGGTAATGGTGCCGGAAATCATGATCGGCAACTCGACACCCAGCTCTTCGAAAACGCCCTGTACGGCGAAAATCGCGGCCTTGGCATTGAGGGTGTCGAAGATGGTCTCGATCAGGATCAGGTCGGCGCCGCCTTCGATCAGGCCTTTGGTGGCTTCGGTGTAGTTCTCCACCAGTTCATCGAAAGTCACGTTGCGGTAGCCGGGGTTGTTTACGTCCGGGGACAGCGAGCAGGTGCGGCTGGTCGGGCCCAGTACACCGGCAACAAAGCGTGGTTTGTCCGGGGTTTCCAGCGTTTTGGCATCAGCCACCTTGCGCGCCAGGCGGGCGCCTTCTACGTTTAGCTCGTAGGCCAGTGCCTGCATGCCGTAGTCGGCCTGGGAAACCTGGGTAGCATTGAAGGTGTTGGTTTCGAGAATATCGGCACCGGCATCCAGATAGGCCTTTTCAATCGAGCCGATCACGTCGGGGCGGGTGAGCACCAGAAGGTCGTTGTTACCCTTGACGTCGCTCGGCCAGTCGGCGAAGCGTGTGCCACGATAGTCGTGTTCCTCTAGACGGTAGCTTTGGATCATAGTGCCCATGCCGCCATCGAGAATCAGAATGCGCTCTTTGAGGGCTTGCTGAAGTGCTTGGAGACGAGCGCTGCGGTCAGACATAGGACTACCTGTTAGAGCCATGCAAAAGATGCGAAATCATAACAAACCTGCGTGGGATTTGAGCGTCTGCTGTTTTACATGAATTTGATTCATGTTCCGACGTTTGTTCGACAGGTAGAATCGCGACATATTTTTGATATCAGGACAATGGCACATGTTTTTTCGCCTACTCACCAGCGCCGTGACGCTGGTGGTGTGCAGTACAGCGTTGGCACAGGCCCCGTTGGTCAGCCCGGCTATTTCCTATACGCGGGATATCCAGCCGATCCTCACCGAAAAATGCGTTGCCTGCCACGCTTGCAATGATGCGGCCTGCCAGCTCAACCTCGGCAGTGCAGAGGGCGCGACCCGCGGTGCGAGCAAGGTACCGGTCTACAAGGGCGACCGGGTGGATGCCGTGGCACCAACGCGGATTTTCTACGATGCCAGCGGCCCCAATGAATGGCGCAACAAGGGCTTTTACTCGGTACTCGACGCCCAGGGCGCTCAAGCAGCCCTGATGGCCCGCATGCTGGAGCTGGGGCATAGCACGCCGTTGACCCCGAATGCCAAATTGCCCGAAGACATCGTCCTGGGCCTGAACCGCGAAAACGTCTGCCCCGCGCCCGGTGAGTTCAATGCCTATGCCCAGAGCCATCCCAGGGAGGGTATGCCGCTGGCCGTTACCGGCCTGACCGACCAGCAATACAGCACCGTGCAGACCTGGCTGGCGCAGGGCGCTAAAGTTGATCAGCAGGCCATCAAGCCCACAGCGGTCGAGGCTGCGCAAATTGCCGAGTGGGAAGAGCTGTTCAACCGTCCGGGTTCCACCGAAGCACTGGTGGCGCGCTGGTTGTACGAGCATCTGTTTCTTGCCCATACCTATTTTGACAACGGTGTGCCGGGGCATTATTTCCAATGGGTGCGCTCGCGCACGCCCAGCGGGCAACCTGTCGACCTGATCGCCACCCGTCGCCCCAACGATGACCCGGGCACGGCGTTTTACTATCGCTTGCAGCCGGTGCAGGGCGTGATCGTGCACAAGACCCATATCACCTACCCGATGGGGGCGCATAAGCTGGCGCGGGTCAAGCAGCTGTTCTACAGCGGCGACTGGCATGCCACCAAACTGCCGGGTTACGGGCCACGCGGGCGTGCCAATCCGTTTGAAACTTTTGAGGCTATCCCGGCAGTCGCGCGCTATCAATTTATGCTCGATAACGCTGAATACTTTGTGCGCACCTTTATCCGCGGGCCGGTATGCCGTGGTCAAATTGCCACCGATGTAATCCGCGACAACTTCTGGACCGTGTTTCAGGAGCCTGCCCGCGACCGTTATGTCACCGACGCGGTGTATCGCGGTCTGGCAACGCCCTTGCTGGCAATGCCCGGGCAGATCGACGACGTTGGCAGCGTTATTTCGCTGTGGCACAACTACCGCGACAAGCGTAACGACTATGAAAAGCTGCGGCAAAAGGCCTATGCCGATATGCCGCCTCCAAGCTGGTCGACCCTGTGGGCGGGCAACGACAACGCTTTGCTGACGGTATTCCGCCACTTTGACAGCGCCAGTGTCAGCAAGGGCCTGATCGGCGAGATCCCGCAAACCATGTGGCTGTTCGACTACCCGTTGCTGGAGCGCACCTACTACCAGTTGGCAGTCAACTTCGACGTATTCGGCAATGTCTCGCACCAGGCTCAGACCCGTCTGTACTTTGACTTGATCCGCAACGGTGCCGAAGTCAACTTCCTGCGCCTGATGCCCGCCGATTCCAGAGCGTCGATCCTCAGCGACTGGTATCAGAACAGCGGCAAGCTGAAGATGTGGATGGACTACCAGAAAATTGACACAGACACCCCGACCGGCATGAAGCTCGACCCGGCCGACCCCAAGCGTGACTTCGCCCTCAAGCTGATTGAGCGCACCGGCACCCTGAATGCGCGCCCCGACCCGATCAACCGCTGCTCGGGTGCATACTGCTCACGGCCCAATATTGCGCAGGAATTCAAATACGCCGAGCAAGCGCTCAGCCGTTTGACCTCGCGGCCTGCTGCCGGGCTGGACGTGATCAATCAATTGCCTGAAGCCACCATGCTGCGTATCGAAGCTGCAGACGGCAAGCGCGAGATGTACAGCATGTTGCGCAACCGTGCTCACACCAACGTGGCCTTTATGCTGGGCGAGGAATACCGCCTGGAGCCGGGGCTGGACACCTTGACCATCTACCCGGGAGTGCTGAGCAGCTACCCCAATTTCATGTTCAACATCCCTGCGGATCAGGTCGAAGCCTTTGTCGAGGCCATGGAGCAATGCAAGGATCAGGCAACGTTCGACACCATCGTCGAGCGTTGGGGCATCCGCCGCAGCCACCCGCAGTTTTGGCAGTACTTCCATGATATAGGCCAGTACATCAATGAAACCGACCCGGTTGAAGCGGGCGTACTGGACATGAACCGCTACGAAAACCTGTAAAGGGGCGGTTGAAATTGAACGAATGGGACGCAGCTTTCCTGACAAAAATACTAGGACTTTGTCAGGCGCGCCGATTGGCGTAAACTGCGTCCCATGTCTGCGAGGAGATTCCATGAGCGCCATAACGATTACCGACGCTGCCCACGATTACCTGGCTGATCTGCTGTCCAAGCAGAACACCCCGGGTATCGGTATCCGCGTTTTTATCACCCAACCCGGTACTCAGTACGCTGAAACCTGCATTGCCTACTGCAAGCCGGCTGAAGTCAAACCTGAAGACACCGCCATTGGCCTGAAAAGCTTCACGGCCTGGATCGATTCTTTCAGTGAACCGTTCCTGGACGATGCCGTGGTGGACTACGCAACGGACCGTATGGGTGGTCAGCTGACCATCAAGGCGCCAAACGCCAAAGTGCCGATGGTCAACGCCGACAGCCCGATCAACGAGCGTATCAACTACTACCTGCAAACCGAGATCAATCCCGGTTTGGCCAGCCACGGTGGTCAGGTCAGCCTGATCGAAGTGGTTGAAGACGGTATCGCGGTGCTCAAGTTCGGTGGCGGTTGCCAGGGCTGCGGCCAGGCGGACGTGACCTTGCGTGAAGGCATCGAGCGCACCTTGCTGGAGCGTGTGCCGGAGCTCAAAGGCGTACGTGACGTGACCGACCACTCGCAGAAAGAAAACGCCTACTACTAACAGGGCGTTCGCTGCGAAGCTGAAGAAAAAACGGTGCCCCGTGAGCACCGTTTTTTTATGGTTGTTTAAAAGCCCTCAGGCTGCACTCAAGGTCGATACAAGTGTGCATGCCCCGCCCGGTACAGCGACGACTCGGCGAAACTGTCATTGGCCAGCACCCGGCCCACCAGAATCAGCGCGGTACGCCGGAAGCCCTTGGCCTGAACCTTGGCCGCAATATCCGCCAGCGTACCTTGCACCCAGTCCTGATCTGGCCAACTGGCACGGTGAATCACGGCAATAGGGCAGTCGCTACCGTAGTGCGGGATCAGCTCGGCAACGATTTTGTCCAGATTCTTGACCCCCAGATGAATCGCCATGGTTGCCTTGTGCTGTGCCAGGCTGGCCAGTTCTTCGCCGGCGGGCATCACGGTTTTCTCCGCATAGCGGGTCAGGATCACGGTCTGGGAAATATCAGGCAGGGTCAGTTCCGCTCCCAAAATGGCTGCGCAGGCCGCCGTGGCTGTCACTCCCGGAATGATTTCAAAAGCGATGCCCAGCTCGCGCAGGCAGCGTATCTGTTCACCAATCGCGCCATACAGGCTCGGGTCGCCGGAGTGTACGCGGGCCACATCCTGGCCTTTGGCGTCGGCCACCTTGATCAGCTCGATGATCTGTTCAAGGTGCAGCTCGGCGCTATTGATCACTTGCTCGGCCTGGTGGCCTGTCAGGACCGCTTGCGGCACCAGTGAACCTGCATAAATGATCAGCGGGCAGCTGCGAATCAGGCGCTGGCCCTTGACAGTAATCAGCTCTGGATCGCCGGGCCCGGCGCCGATGAAATAAACGGTCATGGCAGTCTCTTGAAAAGGTCGAGATAGAGCTGTTCGTGAACAACGCTCATAGTGAGGCGGGCGATTATCGCGGGTTTTACCGGGCGCAGGCTAACGCAAAGGTCGCCATGGAGGTTTTTTTACGTGTGATCAACAAAGCCGCCGGTGCCCCGGCCAGCTGTGTGGCCAGGGCCAGGGCAGCACTTTCGGCAATGCCAAAACAACCGGTTTGTGCGAACGCGGTAGCCGAGCGATGGCTGAGCCGGGGTGAAAACTCGGCCATTTGCGCGGCGCTGAACAGTTCCAGCTCGAGGTTTAGCTCTGTTGCCAGTTGCAGCAGCCCGGGCTCGTGGCGCTTGAGGTCAATACTGGCCAAGGCACGGATCGCACTCAGTGCAATGCCGGCCTGGCTCAGGCTGTCTTCGATCAACGCCAAAAGCGCTTGTGCGCTGCAACCCCGGCGACAACCCAGGCCAATCACCAGGCTTGGCGCTGCGCCGGTCGCTGTCATGCCGAGTACTGACCTGCAGGATTGCGCCGGAACAGCCAGGCGCTGATCACGCCCAGTGCCAGCCAGAAAGCCAGGTTGGTCAGTTGTGCGGCAAGCTTGAACTGCGACTCCAGTGCCTCAGGTGCCAGGCTTGAATGCACCAGCGGCTGCGGCGCGCCAAAGAGATGCGGCACCAGCACAATCGCCACCCCCAGCACTTTGAGTGCCCAATGCTTGCCAAATACCAGCAGGGCAATGGCCACGGCCGTCGAGGCTGCAGTGCTGACCCACCAGAGCTGGCGTTGCAACAGATCCGCCGCGGCAGTGCCCGGCAGTTCAGGCGGCAAGCCCATGGTCGGCGCCAGGCAGAACACGGCATAGCCGGCCAGGCCCCAGAGCAGGCCCTGGGATGTGCGGGCGGGTGCGCGCAGGGTGTACAGGCCCGCCAGCATCAGGGCAAAACCCACCGCGACCACCAGGTTGCCACCGGTGGTGGACAGCACGCGCTGCCAGCCATCTTCCGGCTCCCAGGCCTCGGCGTCATGCTCATGTGCAGGCATGGCCATGTCGGCATGTTCGTGCACTTCGCTAGCAGCGGGTTTTTCGTAGGTTTCGGCCTGCAGAATCAGCGGGGCAACCCAAAAGCTTTGCAGCAGGGTCAGCAGCAGGGCGGCCAGCAGGCCGGTAAAGCCTGCCGTTCGAGCGATACGCGTGATCATGGCAGGCAGTCTCAATGGCACGGAAAGGCGGAGCTGTGACGGGTGTCATGAGCTGCGTTGTGCACGGCATCGATATGCGAAAAACCGGCGAAGTAAACCAGGAAAGCGCCCAGTACGGCAGCGCCGACAGCGGCCACGATACGTTGGCTTTGGGTGGTGCTACTCGCAGCGGAGTGGGTACGGCTGGTGCTGATGGACATGGCGCTTGCCTCGGGTCGGACGACGGGCAGCAAAGCGCAAGAAAACCCCGCGAACGAAGCTCGCAGGGTTTAACAGCGCCCGCCCACCGCGGGTTTGTTATTCGAAATAATCAGGCCGGTCTCCGGGCTTGCGAGGGGCTCATGGGCTGAACCTGCAAACATCTCCTTCCCATGCCAGTGGCACAGTGGACGTGATGTTTCTCTCGCTTACCGTTGCGGGGGCAGCGCCGGACTTGTCAGGCAAAAGCCTGACGCACCGGTTTCCCGTTTCACCCTGTGAAGGGCACCTGATACAAGATGTGTAGGAAACCACAGCGCTGTGGGGCCGTCAATTGCAGAGGTATGCCTGGCTTTTGATTTTCATGTGTGTGGCTTGCCTGCGATGCGGGTAACGCGGTCTTTCAGGGGCACCGCAGTGACGCGATCGCGAGCAAGCCCGCTCCCACAGACTTCTCATGCATTGATCAGCATGCTTTTGACTTTTGCGCGCAGTTGGTCAATGGAGAAAGGCTTGCCGATCACCGCCATGCCTTCTGCAATCTCCAGGGTCTCGGCGTAGCCGCTGGCAAACAGCACTGGCAATGTCTGGCGCAGTTCGCGGGCCTTGGCAGCCAGTGTGCGGCCGTCCATTCCCGGCAGGCCAACGTCGGTCATCAGCAGGTCAATGTTACGGGCTGTGTCCTCAAGCAGTTCCAGAGCGCGCTCGCTGCCATCGGCTTCAAGCACGCTGAACTCCAGTTCTTGCAGTACATCAACGATCAGCATGCGAACAATGGCGTCGTCTTCGACCACAAGGATGGTGGAGGGTGTTGCGGACATAATCATGATCTCGATAAAAATTTAAGCGCAGTTGCCACAGCGAGTAAGCATAGCCTTCACCTGCCTCCCTATGTGTGTAAAAACGTATTTAAAGGTAAGAAATTAGAACTATTGCTCGATAATCCGGCAAACTCCAGTTTTTTATGACTGTCACGGGCCTGAAAATGAACGCACCTGCATCAATCGACGAGCGAAGCTTTCGCAAGCTCCTGAGTCGCAACGTCGGTTTGCCTTTGGCCGTCGGTGTGCTCAGTGCTGCATTGTTTGTGGTTATGGTCAGCTATTTGCTGTCGGTGATCAGGTGGGTCGAGCACAGTGATCGGGTCATCAGCAATGCCAATGACGCGGTGCGCCTGACGGTCGACCTCGAAACCGGCATGCGCGGTTTTCTCATCACCGGTGATGAGCATTTCCTCGACCCCTATGCCGTCGCCAAGCCGCAAATCAATGTGCAATTAAAAGGTTTGCAGGAGCTGGTCAGCGATAACCCCCAGCAGATTGACCGCCTCAAGCGTCTTGAAGCGTTGCAGGATGAGTGGAATGTCTACGCACAGTCGATGGTCGACCTGCGCCGCCAGGACGGTGACTACCGTTCGGCAGTGCAGGCCGGACGCGGCAAGCGCCTGAGTGATGAAATCCGTAAGGAATATGACGATTTTATTCAAATGGAGCAGCAGCTGCGCATGGCGCGCAGTGAAGACGTCAGCCGTACCACGATTATCTGTATCGCCCTGTACCTGTGTTTTGTACTGGGCTTGAGCGGCTTTCTGGCCTATGTAGGACGTCGAGATTTAATAGAGCTTTCAAATAGTTATAACAATGTCTTCGAGTCGCAGATCAAGACTGCGCAGCGCCTGGAGCAGCAGGCGTGGTTACGCAACGGTCAGACTGAACTGGCCGAACAGGTGCTGGGGCGTCTGACCCTGAATATGCTGGGGCGCAATATCCTGCAATTCTGCGCCCAGTATCTGGGGTCGGTGGTGGCGGCGGTTTACGTGCGTGAAGATCATGGCGGCCTGAAGCGTGTAGCCAGCTACGGTTTTTCCCGTGAGCAAGAGGTACAGGACCAGCTGATTCACAACGACGAAGGCATCGTCGGGCAGGCCGCGCAGCAGGACAAGCTGATTCGTCTGGACAATGTGCCTGCCGACTACAGCCTCAAAGTAACCTCCGGGCTGGGCCAGGGCAGCCCGCACAGTGTGCTGGTGGTACCGACCAGTGATGATGACCGGGTCAACGGGGTGATTGAGCTGGGGTTTCTGCGCCCGCTGAGCGCGCGCGATATCGAGCTGTTCGAACTGATTGCCGACAATATCGGCACTTCGATCGAAGCTGCCCGCTATCGTCAGCGCCTGCAGGAAGTGCTGGCCGAAACCCAGCAGCTCAACGAGGAGCTGCAAGTCCAGCAGGAAGAATTGAAAACCGCCAACGAAGAACTCGAAGAGCAGTCGCGCATCCTCAAAGAGTCGCAAACCAGCCTCGAAACCCAGCAGGCCGAACTTGAGCAGACCAACGAAGAGCTGGCTGGCCAGCGTGACGCGATGGATCGCAAGAACACCGAGCTGAATCGGGTCCAGATCCAGCTTGAAGACCGCGCGGATGAGTTGCAGCGCTCCAGCAAGTACAAGTCGGAGTTCCTCGCCAACATGTCCCATGAGCTGCGCACGCCGTTGAACAGCTCGCTGATTCTGGCCAAGCTGCTGTCCGAGAACCCGCAGCAAAACCTTAGCGCAGAGCAGGTGAAGTTTGCCGAGTCGATTTACTCGGCGGGCAATGACCTGCTCAACCTGATCAACGACATTCTGGATATTTCCAAGGTCGAAGCCGGCAAGCTTGAAGTGCGCCCCGAGAACACCAGCGTCGGGCGTGTGGTTGAAGGCTTGCGCGGGATGTTTCAGCCACTGGCAGGTGAAAAATCCCTGGGCTTTGACGTGCAAGTTCAACCCGGCACGCCGCCGATGATCTACACCGACAGTCAGCGTCTGGAGCAAATCCTGAAAAACCTGCTGTCCAATGCGGTCAAATTCACCGAGAAAGGCCAGGTCAGCCTGGTCGTGTCCCGTGAGCCGGGAGAAGGAGTGGCCTTTGCTGTGACCGATTCGGGCATAGGCATCGCCGCGGATCAGCAGGAAAGCATTTTCGAAGCCTTCCGCCAGGCTGATGGCACCAGCAACCGCCGCTACGGCGGAACTGGCCTGGGCCTGTCGATCTCCCGCGACCTGGCGACCTTGCTCGGTGGTTCGATCACGGTCAGCAGCGAGCCGGGGCAGGGCAGCACCTTTACCCTGGTGCTGCCGGAGCAATATGTGGAGTCGGCCGAGGAGTTGGCGCAACTGTCCGCCACTGCCGCGCCACGGCCAGCACCCGCGGCCCTCAGGTCTCAGCCGTTACCCGTCGTTGTGCCACCGGTAGAGATTGCGCGCTTTATGGATGATCGCGAGCAGGCGCCGTTTGCCACGCGTTGCATCCTGGTGATTGAAGATGAGCCCAACTTTGCGCATATCCTCTTCGATCTTGCTCATGAACTCGGCTATCGTTGCCTGGTCGCCCACGGTGCCGACGAAGGTTTCAGCCTGGCCGCACAGTTTATTCCCGATGCCATCCTGCTGGACATGCGCCTGCCGGACCACTCGGGGCTCACCGTGTTGCAGCGCCTCAAGGCCCTTGCGCCGACCCGGCATATACCGGTGCATGTGATTTCCGTCGAGGATCGGGTCGAGGCCGCGATGCATATGGGCGCGGTGGGCTACGCGGTCAAGCCGACCACCCGTGAAGAGCTGAAAAACGTCTTCGCCCGCCTGGAAGCCAAGCTGACCCAGAAGGTCAAGCGCGTGCTGCTGGTAGAGGACGACGATCTGCAGCGTGACAGCATTGCCCGCCTGATCGGCGACGATGACATTGAAATCACCGCCGTAGGTTTTGCCCAGGAGGCACTGGACCTGCTGCGCGACACGATCTACGACTGCATGATCATCGACCTCAAACTGCCGGACATGCTCGGCAACGACTTGCTCAAGCGCATGTCCACCGAGGAAATCTGCTCGTTCCCGCCGGTTATTGTTTATACGGGGCGTAACCTGACCCGCGATGAAGAGGCTGAACTGCGCAAGTATTCGCGCTCGATCATCATCAAGGGCGCCCGCTCACCGGAGCGCTTGCTCGATGAAGTGACATTATTTCTGCACAAAGTTGAATCTCAGTTGTCCCATGAGCGGCAAACAATGCTCAAGACCGCCCGCAGTCGCGACAAGGTGTTCGAAGGGCGCAAGATTCTGTTGGTGGATGACGATGTACGCAATATCTTTGCCCTGACCAGTGCACTGGAACAAAAAGGCGCCATTGTGGTGATCGGCCGTAATGGCCGCGAAGCCATCGAACGCCTGGATGAAGTTGAAGACATCGACCTGGTGTTGATGGACGTGATGATGCCGGAAATGGATGGCTACGAGGCCACCGTCGAAATTCGCAAGAACCCGCGCTGGCGCAAGCTGCCAATCATTGCGGTGACGGCCAAGGCGATGAAGGACGATCAGGAGCGTTGCCTGCAGGCAGGCGCCAATGATTACCTGGCCAAACCTATCGATCTGGATCGACTGTTTTCGTTGATCCGGGTCTGGCTACCGAAAATGGAACGACTCTAAGTGCAACGAAACACCGATATCGAGTTACGGTTGCTGATTGAAGCGATCTATCTCAAATACAGTTACGACTTTCGCGATTACTCCGGCGCTTCGATCAAGCGCCGGGTCAATCATGCATTGCGTCAGTTCGATTGCCAGACCATTTCGGCCTTGCAGGAGCGCATCCTGCATGACCCTACGGCCTTTATGCAGTTATTGCAGTTCCTGACCATTCCAGTGAGCGAGATGTTTCGCGATCCGGAACACTTCCTGGCCATTCGCCAGGAGGTGGTGCCCATCCTCAAGACCTACCCGTCGCTGAAAATCTGGATTGCGGGGTGCAGCACCGGTGAGGAGGTTTACTCCATGGCCATCCTGTTGCGCGAAGAAGGCTTGCTGGATCGCACTATCATTTACGCCACTGATATCAACCCGCGGTCTCTGGAAAAAGCCAAGCAGGGGATTTTTTCCCTGGAGAACATTCGCGCCTATACCCACAACTACCAGAAGGCCGGTGGTCAGCGTTCGTTTGCCGATTACTACACCGCCGCCTACGACTACGCGATTTTTGACAAGACGTTGCGTGAGAACGTGACCTTTGCCGACCACAGTCTGGCAACGGACAGCGTGTTTTCAGAAACCAATTTAATTTCATGCCGTAACGTATTGATTTACTTCAATAAAGATTTACAAAACAGAGCCTTTGGCCTGTTTCATGAATCGCTCTGCCACCGTGGCTTTCTGATGCTGGGCAGCAAGGAAACCCTGGATTTTTCGAACTACAGCAAACAGTTCACCCCGGTGCTCAAGCAAGAACGGATCTACCGCAAGCTATGACAGCCCGGCACAGCCTGATGGCTGCACACAGACCAGTAGAAGCCGTGGTGATCGGTGCCTCGGCGGGCGGGGTCGAAGCCTTGCTGGCCCTGCTGGGCGATTTGCGACCTGGCTATTGTCTGCCGATCATCGTGGTGTTGCACTTGCCCGACGAGCGCCGCAGCCAGCTGGCGGAAGTGTTTGCCAAGCGCGTGGCCCTGCCGGTGCGGGAGGTTCAGGACAAGCAGCCGATCGAGCCGGGTACCTTGTATTTTGCCGCGCCCGGCTACCATGTCTCGGTGGAGCAGGATCAGAGTTTTTCCCTGAGCCAGGAGGAGAGGGTGCATTTTTCGCGACCTGCGATTGATTACCTTTTTGAGTCTGCGGCCGACGTGTATCAACAACGCCTGGCCGCGATATTGCTCACAGGTGCCAATCGCGATGGTGCGCTGGGGCTGAGCCAGGTCAAGCAGGCGGGCGGCCTGACCATTATCCAGGACCCGGACGAAGCCCATGTATCGACCATGCCCCGCGCAGCCCTGGAGCTTTTTCAACCGGACTGCATCCTTCCCTTGCGCGGCATTGGCCGTCTGCTTGTCGAGCTGGAACATATCCAATGCTGCTAAATGATATTCAAGCCAAACTGCTGATCGTCGATGATCTGCCGGAAAACCTGCTGGCCCTTGAAGCGCTGATCAAGCGTGAGGATCGCCTCGTCTACAAGGCCCTGTCTGCCGACGAGGCGTTGTCGCTGCTGTTGCAGCACGAGTTCGCAATGGCCATTCTGGATGTGCAGATGCCCGGGATGAACGGTTTTGAACTGGCCGAGATGATGCGTGGTACGGCCAAGACCAAAAACATCCCCATCGTGTTTGTCAGTGCCGCCGGCCGTGAGATGAACTATGCCTTCAAGGGCTACGAAAGCGGTGCGGTAGACTTTCTGCACAAGCCGCTGGATATCCATGCGGTCAAAAGCAAGGTCAGCGTGTTCGTTGAGCTGTATCGTCAGAGCAAGGCCATGAAGCAGCAGGTCGAAGCGCTGGAGCAGAGCCGCCGCGAGCAGGAGACCCTGCTGGCGCAGCTCCAGTTGACCCAGGTGGAGCTGGAGCATGCTGTGCGAATGCGTGATGACTTTATGTCGATCGTCTCCCATGAGGTGCGAACGCCGCTCAACGGGCTGATTCTCGAGACCCAGCTGCGCAAGATGCACCTGGCCCGCGACAACGCCGCGGCATTTACCCTGGACAAAATGCAGGCCATGGTCGAGCGTGACGAACGCCAGATCCAGAGCCTGATTCGCTTGATTGAAGACATGCTCGATGTGTCGCGTATTCGCACCGGCAAGCTGTCTATCCGCCCTGCGCCGGTTGATTTGGCCCAGGTCGTTGCACAGTTGCTGGAGAGCTTCTCCGCACAGATCAGCGCAGCGCAATCAAGCGTCAACTTCACGGCGGTGCAGCCGGTGGTGGGGCAGTGGGATGAGTTCCGGATCGAGCAGGTAATCAGCAACCTGCTAACTAATGCCCTACGTTATGGTGCGAAAAAGCCCATTGAGGTATCTGTTTACATTGACGACGATCAAGCCGTGGTCGATGTGCGCGATCAGGGCATCGGTATCAGCGAAGCAAACCAGCAGCGGGTTTTTCAGCAATTCGAACGGGTTTCAGCCAGCCATGTCACTGCAGGTCTAGGCCTGGGGCTGTTTATCTCGGAGCAGATTGTGGCTGCGCACAGCGGCACCATCAGCGTGCAGAGTACATTGGGTGAGGGGGCATTATTCAGGGTTTGCCTGCCGTTGGTACAAAAGACATAAATTGGGCGCAACCTATGACCGCGCCTGGGGTCATACTGGCAGCGATGGCATGAATTAAGGTTTCCTATGAGTGAAGATGCGCAAGATGTTGTTTTGATTGTCGAAGACGATCCTTCAATCCTGATGGTCCTGAGCGCCTATCTGTCGGGCGAGGGCTACAGGGTCTTGCAGGCCGAAAACGGCGAACAGGCGTTCGAGATCCTGGCGAGCAAGCCGCATCTGGACCTTATGGTTACCGACTTCCGTTTGCCGGGGGGGATTTCCGGGGTACAGATCGCCGAGCCTGCGCTCAAGCTGCGCCCGGACCTGAAAGTCATTTTTATCAGCGGTTACCCGGCCGAGATCCGCGACACGGGCAGCCCCATTACCCTGACGGCGCCGATCCTGGCCAAGCCGTTCGACCTCGATACCTTGCAGGCGCAGATCCAGAAGCTGCTGGCCTGAGCATCTGATTCATGCCGAAACCTGTGGGAGCGGGCTTGCTCGCGATGGCATCACCCGCGCCCCTCAGACAGGCCGGCTTGCCTGCATTGCGAGCAAGCCCGCCACTGCAGGTTCAGTGCTTCACAAGCCCTGCTGCAACGCCGGGTCATCCGGGTTTTGCTGCTCCAGTTGCGCGAGCAGCACCTGCACATTCTGCAATTGCCCGGCCTCCTTCCAGTAGCGAATCAACAACACGCGTGCCTTGCGATTGGCAGGCTGGCGTTGCAGCAGCTCTTCGAGCTGACGTTGCGCGGCTTCCAGTTGGTCGAGGTCGTGCAGGGCTGTGGCCAGTTTGTAACGGTAATCACTGTTGTCGGGCTCCAGCTCCACGGCCCTGGCAAGGCCAAGCAGGGCGTACTCGGTCTGGCCGTGATTGAGCAGCCAGATGCCCAGGGCATGCTGCAGATAGGCTGAGTCAGGATGGGCTTGAAGTTGTCTGGCCAGCAATTGCCGGGCCTGGTCGGCTTTGCCGCGCTTGTCCAGCAGTTCGATTTGCGCGACGACAGCCTTGAGGTTGTCGGGGTCCAGGCGGGTGACTTGTTCCAGTGCAGCCTGGGCGTCGTCCAGCTGGCCTTCATGCAGGTACAGCCGGGCAAGTTGGCCTTGAGCCTGCGGATCATCGGGGCGGGTCTTGAGATCGCGTTCGAATTCGTCGACCACTTGCTGCAAGGGGCCGAAGTACAGCCCCTGTTCATCTGGCGACAGACCAAGCAGGGCATTGGCAGCCGCAAAACGCACACTCTGTTCGCTGTCATCGAGCAATGGTCCCAGCAATAGCGTGCGCTGGGCGTTGGGCACCAGCCCGACTATGCTCTGGATCGCGGCTTTGCGTACCAGGGGTGAAGGATTATGCAAATCGGCGTCGGCCAGCTTGAGCGCTTGCGGGCTCGGGTAGTTGGGCAGTTCGGCATGCAGGCCCGCGCGGCGGGTATCGGTCAAGTCGGTGCGAGCCAGTTGCTGGTAAAGCACGCGGGCTGCACCGGGTTTGCCGTTATGGGCCATATCCAGTGCGATGGAGTAGCGCTGGTTTACCGAAGGAGTAGGGGCGGCAGGATCAGGGCGCATCGAATACCAGAGGCCGCCGGCAACAAGTGCTGACACAAGGCTGATTACGAGGTAACGGCGGGGCTGGGTCATCCAATATCCAGAAACAGGCATGCATATGGGGTGCAAGAGTGGGTGACTCGCGAGCTTGAGTCAAATCGCCATGGCCACCCTCACCCTGAGGGCGAGGGTGCGGCTTTCAAACATGCGGCGTGGCATGGCCCTTGACCTGCGGGCTGGCGTACTGCGGCTTGAGCAGGCCCTGGTTGTCCAGCAACCAGGCATCCATCACCTTGCGCACCACCGGGCCGGCCACCCGGCCACCGGCTTCGCCGTTCTCGATCATCACCGAAATCACGATCTGCGGATCTTCCGCCGGGGCAAAGCCAACAAACAGGGCGTTGTCCCGATTGCGCTCGGCGGTCTTGAGGCGGTTGTAACGCTCGCCCTGCTTGATTGCCACCACCTGCGCCGTACCGCTTTTGCCGGCAATCCGGTATTGCACGCCCTGGGCTGCTGCCCGGGCAATACCGCGCGGGTCGTGCATCACCAACTGCATGGCGTGATTGACCTGATCCCAGTCCCGCGGATCACGCAGCACCAGATTGGGGATCGGGTGTTCATCCACCGGCGGCGTACCGTCCACGGTCCTGGCCAGGTGCGGACGGTTCCATACGCCCTTGTTGGCAATCAGCGCGGTGGCCTGGGCCAGTTGCAGCGGGGTAACCTGCATATAACCCTGGCCGATGCCCAGGATCACTGTTTCGCCAGGGAACCATGCTTGACGGCGGGTGCTGCGCTTCCACTCGCGGGACGGCATCAGGCCAGATGACTCTTCAAACATGTCCAGCGAGACTTTTTGCCCCAGCCCGAATTCGGCCATGTAATCGTGCATGCGGTCAATGCCCAGCTTGGATGCCAGGTCGTAAAAGTAGGTGTCGTTGGAGCGCATGATCGCCGCGTTCAAATCCACCCAGCCGTCACCACTGTGGTTCCAGTTGCGGTATTTGTGGTCGACATTGGGCAACTGGAAATAGCCGGGGTCAAACACCCGGGTCGAGGCGGAAATTACGCCGCTGTCCAGCCCTGCAATCGCCACCTCGGGCTTGATGGTCGATCCCGGTGCATACAGCCCGCGCAGGGCCCGGTTGAACAGCGGTTTGTCGATGGAATCGCGCAAGCCCGAGTAGTCCCTGGAGCTGATACCGGTCACGAACAGGTTGGGGTCGAAACTCGGTTTGCTGACCATCGCCAGCACCTCGCCGGTTTTCGGGTCCAGGGCAATGATCGAGCCACGGCGGTCGCCCAGGGCATCCTCAGCGGCTTCCTGCAATTTGATATCCAGGCTCAGCACGATGTTCTTGCCCGCCACCGCATCGGTGTGGCGCAGCACGCGCATGACCCGGCCCTGTGCATTGGTTTCGACTTCTTCAAAACCGACCTGACCGTGCAGTTCGTTCTCATAGAAGCGTTCGATGCCGGTTTTGCCGATCGATTGGGTGCCACGGTATTGAGTGGCATTCAGCTGCTTGGCTTCTTTCTCGTTGATGCGCCCGACATAACCGACTGAGTGGGCAAAGTGATCGCCCTGCGGATAGTGGCGTACAAATTGCGCCTCGACATCGATACCCGGCAGGCGGAACTGGTTGACGGCCAGCAGGGCGATCTGATCTTCCGTCAGCTCGTACAGCAGGGTTGAAGGGTCAAACGGATGGCGCGCCTGTTTCATCGCCTTGGCAAATA
The DNA here is from genome assembly GCF_049896805.1 of Pseudomonas sp. TWR1-1-3. NCBI lineage: Bacteria > Pseudomonadati > Pseudomonadota > Gammaproteobacteria > Pseudomonadales > Pseudomonadaceae > Pseudomonas > Pseudomonas sp. TWR1-1-3. The sequence continues at coordinate 735,204 of NZ_JAFCUZ010000001.1, forward strand.
CGGCGCGATCTTCTTCGGGCAAGTGCAGGATGCTGATCACCGAATCCAGCACCTTGGCGGTATCGCCAGCCCGCTCGCGGGTGATGGTCATATTGAAGCTGGGCTGGTTATCGGCCAGCAGCACGCCGTTGCGGTCATAGATAAAACCGCGCTCCGGGGGGATGGGCAACACGTGCACCCGGTTGTTCTCGGAGACCGTGGAGTTGTAGTCGAACTCGGTGACTTGCAGAAAATACATGCGACCGATCAGGGCGCAGCTGATAGCCAGCACCAGCGCCGCACAGGCGATCAGTCTTTTATTGACCAGCCGTTTTTCGGAATCGTGATCTTTAAGAGGGATCGGCTCAGGCATATCCGGGGTGTCTCGCGTCAGAAAACAGATAGCAGCAGCCAGCAGGTCGTTAGCTGGCTACGAAATTCGGCGCACACCTTACCAAGAAGCCTGTGCTTGAGTCAGTTTATTGGCCGAAATGTGGATGAAAGCCGACGGGCAGTGGGCCTGCTGAGTGGCTTTGGACTCCGACCAAGAAAGCGTGTAGTCCTCTCCTCCCTTCGAGCGAAAAGGACTACAGTCAAGCCACGCTTAAGCTGGCAGGGATACACGTGCCCGCAGACTGTTAATACATTTATTGAAATGTATCAGCCACTGTAAACGGGATATCCAGTTGGGCACCCCAGGCAGGTAACTTCCAATCCCTTGCAGCGAGTTGAATACGGCCTCTTAGGTTGCCTTTAAGCCCAGGATTGTCTTGAGGGTGGTATTCGATGTTCCAATAGCTGTAACCCGGTTGAGCACAGCCAGTCGCGGAGTTTAAAGAGCGTTTTGCACAGCCCCCGTTGCTGCGTGTGCCCCGGAAGGTGAGGTAACTGATTTTATTTGATTGATCCCAGGCAGGCACGATCAGTTTCGTGTAGTTGGAGTCTGCCCATGTCAAGTCCACAGGGCCTTCATTGATGTTGTATGCGACGTATGCAATATTTTTTGCACTACCATCCTGCATCTGACCATGTGTTGAACTTGCACTGTTTGCCGCGATAGCCCAGTTATTGCGGGTGTCAGCTCCTACAGGTTGTAAAGGTTGTGCCAGTTCCATGTTTGCGATGGTCTTGCTGGCTTCGGCTGAGTAAGCCACCCCCCATTTGTCGAAAAAGCTTCTTAGGTCACGGCCGGAAAAACGACTGGCATTGACAACGAACCAATCTTTTTTCTTGGCGTTGGTATTGAAAGCAGTCGCGTTGTCTGCATAGTTGAACTCTTTACGAAAAGCTTTTCCAAGTTGGGGGTAAAGGTTCTCATAGGAGGCCGCCAATTGGTTGAACATGACCGAGCGATTAAAGTCTCCTCCTTCAATTGCGCCGTCAAAGTTATAAGCCTTGCCTGATTTTAAATAGTTGCCCACGGATTCCCGATCCCAGGTTTTGTCCGAGTAGGCAGCGCCCGGATGACAGTCCTTCAATTCATACGACCCTTGAAGGCGACGGCAAGCGGCGACTGAGTAAAGGTTGACCGTAACTTCCGAGAGCCCCCCCCACGTCCATCCGACCTGATTCATGTGGCCGTATTCATGCCAGTAACCCCATGAGGTGGGAACGGCAGCTCCGCCAAAGTTGATCTTGATGAGTCCCTGGCCACCTGATGCACTGCAACATGCAGCATAAGAAGCATTGATCAAGCCTGGCGTGGGCAAGTCGAGCGGGGCCGCTATCGACTGACTGTCAAATCCATTGAGCCGGTCGTTTACCAGTGTCATGAGCAGGTGCTCGCGCATTAACCGCATAATGTCAATGTTCTTGTTGCGGTTAGCGACTTTAGCTGGCATGTAGAAGCGGGTCCGCCCGTCGAATAACAGCACCTCTCCTGATGGATTGGGCTGTTGGCTGAGGGTTGTTTTCCATTCTTCTTTTGTTGTTATGCCAAAAATAAACATCGGTACATGTTGTGCATTGCCCTTGTTGACGTGTAGGGGAATCATTTTTCCGGCGTTCTGCATGTCGCGTGTCGGGTCTTGGCACGAAAGCAGCAGAGTCCCATTTCTGGAGGCTGTGTAAGTGACCGTGTACTCGGTCGGGGCAGCAGGGAGCCTGAGCTCATCATGTAAACTTGAAGGCACATTGAAGTCTGGGATGGTCCAGGCACTGCAAGTTATATTGCTGTCGGATGGGGTTCTTGTGATTTCTACAGACTGTGAGGTGCTCAAAAATACAGGGGTAGTAAAAAAACCATGCCTGCCATGCATGCTTGTCCTGTTTCGTCCATTAGTATGACCTTCGGTTACAGGGACTTTGTAATTTCCTGAGGTGTCGCCAGTATATTGCTCTAGTGTTTTGCGGATCCAGTAGAGGGGTGTCAGAGGATCATTGCTGTCTGTGAGGGCCTTGTCGGGATCGCTGTTCAATAATTGTGGTGAAAGGTTGAATTCTGCCAGGGCTTCGACGAATCCGGGCTTTGACTCGTGACTTCTCCACCACAGTGTTTGCTCCTGCGCTAGAGCAGGGGTGAATGCACTCAAGGAACATAGGCTGCCAAGTAACATTGCGCTAATACAGTTGATGTTCATATCTTTCGGTCTTTTCATAGTTGTTTGTAGGGAAAGATACCGGCGTAGTCTGCCAGCTCCCTCAGATTGCATGAGCTTGGTCTTGGGGAATAGAGTTTTTTTCTTGTGATTTAGTAGGCATTTTAATGTTGTAGTCGTAAGTTGTAGGTAAAGTTAGCCAGGCTTGATATGTAAGCGGCCTGTATCAAAAAGCATGTTGAATACGGGGCAATGAAGTAAAATCCCTGTTTTTAGAGGAAATCGACCCTTAATGCTGTCTCTGATCGACTCCTACCCTCATGCACCTTTGCAGCCTTTAAACGTAGAGTGGCTGCAGCAGGCCGGGATCGAAGCAGCCGTATTGCGGCTGGACCTTATCGACCCGCTGATCAGCGGCAACAAGTGGTTCAAGCTCACTGACCATTTACGCAGGGCACGGGCAGCAGGGGCTGACGGGCTGATCAGCCTGGGCGGCGCCCATTCCAATCATTTGCATGCCCTGGCAGCTGCCGGCAAGCGTTTTGGCTTTGCCACCGTGGGGCTGTTGCGCGGTCACCCTCAACAAACCCCCACCACGCTCGACCTTGAGCGCTTTGGCATGCAACTGCACTGGCTGGGATTTGCCGGGTATCGGGCGCGGCATGAACCGGACTTTTGGCAACCGTGGCAGGCCCTGTACCCGAACCTGCATCAGGTGCCCGAGGGTGGCGGCGGGCTGGCGGGGGCCCTGGGTTGCATGCCGTTGGTAAGCAGGGTGCGCGAGCAATTGGCGACTATAGGTTGGCAAGATTACGACGCTTGGTGGCTGGCCGCGGGGACCGGCACCACCCTGGCCGGGCTGGTGCTGGGCGAGGAGGGTAGGCGTCGGGTATATGGCGCGCTGGCGGTTCCCGAGGACCACGGCGTGGCCCCGCAGGTTGAGGCCATTTTGCAGGCTGGCGGGTTGCAGGAGCGAAATTTTGAGCTGGTCGATGCCAGTCGTGGCGGTTTTGCCAAGGTGGACGACGCCTTGCTGGCGTTTATGCGGGCCAATGAAGTGGCCAGTGGCATGCCACTGGAGCCGCTTTACACGGCCAAGGCTTTGATGGCACTGGCCCAGGCGGTTGAAAAGGGGGTCATTACACGGGGAATGCGTGTGGTGTTTGTTCACACCGGCGGCCTGCAAGGCCGCCGGGGGTTTGACCTGGGGCTTTAAGAACGCCCGGGCAACATGCGCAGCAAAGTGTTGTCCTTGATCAGATAGTGATGCCCCAGACCGGCCACGGCATGCAGGCCGATCAGCCAGTAACCGATGGTACCGCCCAGTTCATGCCAGCTCTTGATCTGCTTGGCGAAGTCCGGGTCCTTGGCGGTCAGGGGCAGGATATCGAAACCATAAAAGTACACCGGCTTGTCGTTGTAGCTCAGCACCAGGTAACCCAGCACCGGCATGGCGATCATGAACAGGTACAACGCCCAGTGCATCAAAGTGGCCAGAGCGGTCTGCCAGGCGGGTGGTGTCGGGGTGATTTTCGGCGCAACGCCCAGGGTTCGGGCCAGCAGCCTTAGCCAGACCAGTGCAAACACCGTCAACCCGAGCATGAAGTGCGCATCCTTCATCAGGTTGCGCCCGTCGCTGTCCTTGGGGAAGATCCCGCGAAACTCGATCGAGGCGTAGATCAATATAAACAGCAGCACCATCAGCCAGTGCAGGGCGATGGACATCCGGCTGTAGTGATGGGCGGTGCTTTTCCAGGTCATGGTGGTTCCTCACGGTTCAGGTCTAAAGTCCCCGTTCTTGTTGACGGAGTTCCTTTACTCTAAGTGGCTTGAGCAATCTTGCACTTGAGATGTGTCAGTTTTCAGGGCTTCCCGGCACATTAGGCCAAAGATCGGAAACCAGAAACAGGCGTTCAGCCTCTTCCCAGTCGCCCTCATCGTTTTCAGTCAGGCGAACCAGCAGCTGCGCCGGTGCTTGCGGGTGCAGTTCTGCCAGCCAGATATCCAGCTGTTGTGCCGCCCATATCCCCTCAGGACCATAGCGCGCCGGAGCCAGCCAGGCATGCCGGGGCAGGGGTTGCCAGCAACCGGTGGCGCTCTGGCGGATAAACGCCGGCCAGTCGCGCTGATGCAACCAGCGCCCGCGTAGGTGTTGCGGGTTGGCACCGGCTGGTGGTCGGGCCTGTCCTGGCCACGGATACAGCAGGTAGCCGCCAAGCCACAAATGGGCGCTGAACGCCTGCACATCCAGCCCGGCCAGCACTTCACGGCTTTCCGGGCGGCTGGACATGGGTAGCTGGTGCTGGCAGAAATGCTTGAGCTTGCGGTCCAGGCGGTCATTGCTGCCGGGGCCTAGCCATTGCGCAGGGTCTGCGCCATCACCGTCCTGGGGGCCGAGGTAGAGTTTGATCGCCAGTTCCAGATGATGCACGCCGTCGCGGTCTCGCAGCACTAAATCGAGCTCACCCAGGGTATGCCCGCCCAGGCGGATCGGCAGGTTCGCGGCAATCAGCTCGACGCCCGGGGCATGCTGCACTGCAAACTGCCACAAGCGCTCGTAATAGCGCCCCAGGCGTCGGGTGGTGGCCAGTTCGAGCCAGTGCAGGAGTGGTTGGCAGTTGCGGTCCAGCTCGCGCAGCCAGTGCTCCAGTTGCTCCGGCGCCTGGACCCAGTCGCTGCCTGCCAATGGATGGCGTTGGGGCCAGGGGGTATGGGTCAGCATCGGTGGTGCGAGGATCACCCACGCCAGATCGCGCACCTCGGGGTGGCGCAATTGATGGGGCAGGTTGAGCAAGTCGGGGAAGAGGGTCATTGTGCGAGCATAGCCGTTCACGGGGCTGAAAGGGTTTTGTCTATCGTCGTCTTTCGCCCATAATCGTTATTTTCGCACGCATAGAATCCCGCAGGAGCCCCATGGAGCAATTTCGTAATATCGGCATCATAGGTCGTCTGGGCAGCTCGCAAGTGCTCGATACGGTTCGCCGACTGAAAAAATTCCTGCTCGAGCGGCATATGCACGTGATCCTTGAAGACACGATCGCCGAGGTGTTGCCCGGTCACGGCCTGCAAACTTCGTCACGCAAAATGCTTGGCGAAGTCTGCGACATGGTGATTGTGGTCGGCGGCGATGGCAGTTTGCTGGGCGCCGCCCGCGCGCTGGCCCGGCACAATGTACCGGTGCTGGGTATCAACCGTGGCAGTCTGGGCTTTCTGACTGATATCCGTCCCGATGAACTGGAAGTCAAAGTTGCTGAGGTGCTTGACGGCCACTACCTGGTTGAAAACCGTTTTCTGCTGCAGGCCGAAGTGCGCCGTCACGGCGAAGCCATCGGCCAGGGCGATGCCCTCAATGATGTGGTGCTGCACCCGGGCAAGTCCACGCGCATGATCGAGTTCGAACTGCATATCGATGGCCAGTTCGTCTGCAGCCAGAAGGCCGACGGCCTGATCGTGGCCACGCCCACGGGCTCAACGGCCTATGCCATGTCAGCGGGCGGCCCGATCATGCACCCCAAGCTCGACGCGATCGTGATTGTGCCCATGTACCCGCATACCCTGAGCAGCCGCCCGATCGTGGTCGATGGCAACAGTGAGTTGAAAATAGTGGTGGCCAAGGACATGCAGATCTACCCGCAGGTTTCGTGTGATGGTCAGAACCACTTCACCTGTGCGCCGGGCGATACCATCAACGTCAGCAAAAAAGCGCAAAAACTGCGCCTGATTCATCCTTTGGACCACAACTACTACGAAGTGTGTCGGACCAAGCTTGGCTGGGGTAGCCGACTGGGCGGCAGGGCTGACTGATGCTCGATCCAGCGCGCAGTTACGATCTGATCGGTGACGTGCATGGCTGTGCTCATACCCTTGAGCACCTGCTGGAGCGTCTGGGCTATCGAAAACTCGCCGGTATCTGGCGACACCCGCAACGGATGGCGGTGTTTCTGGGTGACATTATTGATCGCGGCCCGCGCATTCGCGAGTCGCTGCATATTGTCTACGACATGGTACGCAGCGGTCAGGCCCTGTGCCTGATGGGTAACCATGAATTCAACGCGCTGGGCTGGTGCACACCCGCGCCAGCCGGAAGTGGCAAGCAGTTTGTGCGCGAGCACACGCCGCGCCATGCCCGGCTGATCCACGAAACCCTCGAACAGTTCGACAAGTATCCCGCTGAATGGCGCGAGTTTGTGCAGTGGTTTTACGACATGCCGCTGTTTGTCGATGCCGGGCGCTTCCGGGTGGTACATGCCTGCTGGGACAGCGAAGTGATCGCCACCCTGCGTGCGCAATACCCCGACGGCTGCATTGACGAGGCCTTCTTGCAGGCCGCGGCGGTGTCGGACAGCTTTGCCAGCCTGAGCTTCAACCGCCTGTTGCGTGGCACTGACATGCGCCTGCCGGGGGGCATGACCCTGACCGGTGGCGACGGCCTGACGCGGGCATTCTTTCGCACCAAGTTCTGGGAAGACGACCCCAAGACCTACGGCGATATCGTTTTCCAGCCGGATGCGCTGCCTGAACGGGTGGCACAGCAGCCGCTGTCCTCCACTGAAAAAAGTGCCCTGTTACGTTACGGCATTGATGAACCGCTGTTGTTTGTCGGGCACTACTGGCGCAGCGGCCGGCCCGCGCCGATCCGTCCGAACCTGGCGTGCCTGGATTACAGCGCGGTGTTGTACGGCAAACTGGTGGCTTATCGCCTTGACCAGGAAACCCGGCTCGATCCGGACAAATTTGTATGGGTGAATGTAGATCGCCCTGAGGCCATTCAATGAGTGTTGTAGCGGTATTGCGTTTGCCGTTGTCTGTGGACCTGAGCGGTTTTGTTGCTTTGCTGCGGCGCATGCAGGTGCCCCATCGGGTCAGTGAAGAGGCAGGCGAGCAGGTGCTGTGGGCACCTGAATCCATTGCCGACGACGTGCGCAGCCTGTACCAGCGTTTTCCGCTGGGTGACCCCGATCACGCCTTACCCGTTGTCGAACGGCCGCAGGCCATGGCCCGCCCGGGTTTTGCGCAGCAGCTGCGCGATAGCCCGGCCACAGCCATCGTGTTGCTGCTGTGCGTAATCGTGGCCGCGGTGACGCAACTGGGTGACAATTTGTCGGCCCTGAGGTTTTTCACGTTTCTGGACTTCAGCATTTATGGCCAGTACATCGACTTTGTCCCCTTGTCTGACAGCCTGGCGTCCGGGCAGTGGTGGCGACTGTTTACGCCGATGTTGATTCACTTCGGTTTCCTGCATATCGCCATGAACGGCATGTGGTACTGGGAGCTGGGGCGGCGCATTGAAATGCGCCAGGGCAGCGTCAACCTGATCGGCCTGAGCCTGTTGTTCAGCCTGGTGTCCAACTTCGCCCAGTACCTGGTGGGCGGCCCGAGCCTGTTTGGCGGGTTGTCGGGGGTGTTGTACGGGCTGTTGGGGCATGTCTGGATCTATCAGTTGATGGCGCCAAACCCCCTGTATAACCTGCCGCGCGGTGTGCTGGTGATGATGCTGGTGTGGCTGGCATTGTGCATGTCGGGGCTGGTGTCGATGATCGGCTTTGGCCAGATCGCCAATGCCGCCCATGTGGGCGGACTGGTCATCGGTTGCCTGACCGGCTTGCTGGGCGGGCTTTGGGCGCGGCGCAGGCAGGCTGTATAAAGTTTCGAATTGTCGCGTGGGAGCGGGCTTGCTCGCGATGGGTTCAACCCGTTGATTCAGATGCACCGAGTTGCCTGAATCGCGAGCAAGCCCGCTCCCACAGATAGAAATGCCATCTGATTTTTAAAGAGCGGAAACAGAACCATGTCCTCTTTCAACGAAATGATTCAAAACATCACCCCCGAGATCTACCAGAGCCTGAAACTGGCCGTGGAAATCGGTAAATGGGCGGACGGCAACAAACTCACTGCCGAACAGCGCGAGCTGTCGTTGCAGGCGATGATTGCCTGGGAAGTGCAGAACCTGCCTGAAGACCAGCGCACCGGTTATATGGGCCCGCAGGAATGCAGCTCGAAATCGGCGCCGGTGCCCAACATCCTGTTCAAGTCGGATGCCATCCATTGATTGAGATTGGTCGCGGTGCAATCAGCAAGATGTCGGCAAGCCTGGAAACGCCGACCGTTCAATATGCGTTCCGTTTGGGCGATACCGAGGTGCCGGTCAATCCCTTGATTGGCACTAAACTGCGTCTGGAATACCTGGGGGAGATCAACTGCTCTCACTGCGGGCGTAAAACCAAGAAGAGCTTCAGCCAGGGCTACTGCTACCCGTGCATGACCAAGCTGGCACAATGTGATGTGTGCATCATGAGCCCGGAGCGTTGCCATTATGACGCGGGCACTTGCCGTGATCCGTTGTGGGGCGAGCAGTTCTGCATGACCGATCATGTGGTGTATCTGGCCAACTCCTCCGGGGTCAAGGTGGGCATTACCCGTGCCACCCAGTTGCCGACCCGCTGGCTCGACCAGGGTGCCAGCCAGGCATTGCCGATCGTGCGCGTGGCGACCCGTCAGCAATCGGGGTTTGTCGAAGACCTGTTCCGCTCGCAAGTGGCTGACCGGACCAACTGGCGTGCACTGCTCAAGGGCGACGCAGCGCCGGTAGACCTCGCCGCAGTGCGTGCGCAACTGTTCGAGAGTTGCGCCGAAGGCCTGCACACCCTGCAGGAACGTTTCGGCCTGCAAGCGGTACAGCCTTTGCATAGCGTCGAGCCCATCGAGATTTGCTACCCGGTCGAGCAGTATCCGACCAAGATTGTCAGCTTCAATCTGGATAAAGATCCGATCGTCGAAGGCACGCTGATGGGGATCAAGGGCCAATACCTGATCTTTGACACCGGCGTTATCAATATCCGCAAATACACGGCCTACCAGCTGGCCGTGCATCAGTAAAAGGACTCCAGCATGCGCACCGAACAACCGCAAATGATCTACCTGAAGGACTACCAGGCGCCCGATTACCTGATCGACGAGACGCACCTGACCTTCGAGTTGTTCGAGGATCACACCCTGGTTCATGCGCAACTGCTGATGCGCCGCAACCCGGCCCGTGGCGCCGGCCTGCCGGCCCTGGCGCTGGATGGCCAGCAGCTGGAGCTGCTATCGGTCAGCCTCGACGATATCGAATTGACCGCCGAGGATTATCAGCTCAGCGACAGCCACCTGATCCTGCACCCGACCAGCGAACAGTTCGTGGTCGATACCAGCGTGCGCATCCACCCCGAATCCAACACCGCGCTGGAAGGCCTGTACAAGTCCGGCGGGATGTTCTGCACCCAGTGCGAGGCCGAAGGCTTTCGCAAGATTACCTATTACCTCGACCGCCCGGACGTGATGAGCAAGTTCACCACCACCGTGGTGGCCGAGCAGCACAGTTACCCGATTCTGCTGTCCAACGGTAACCCGATCGCCAGCGGCCCCGACGAAGACGGCCGGCACTGGGCAACCTGGGAAGACCCGTTCATGAAACCGGCGTACCTGTTTGCACTGGTGGCCGGTGACCTGTGGTGCGTCGAAGACACCTTCACCACCATGAGCGAGCGCAGCGTGGCGCTGCGCATTTATGTCGAGCCGGAAAACATCGACAAGTGCCAGCACGCCATGACCAGCCTGAAAAAATCCATGCGCTGGGACGAAGAGACCTACGGTCGTGAATACGATCTGGACATCTTTATGATCGTGGCCGTCAACGACTTCAATATGGGCGCCATGGAGAACAAGGGTCTCAATATCTTCAACTCCAGCGCCGTACTGGCCCGCGCCGAAACCGCCACCGATGCCGCGCACCAGCGGGTCGAAGCCATCGTCGCCCACGAGTACTTCCACAACTGGTCGGGTAACCGCGTGACCTGTCGCGACTGGTTCCAGCTGTCGCTCAAGGAAGGCTTCACGGTGTTCCGTGATTCCGAGTTCTCGGCCGACATGAATTCGCGCACCGTCAAGCGCATCCAGGACGTGGCCTACCTGCGCACTCACCAGTTCGCCGAAGACGCCGGCCCCATGGCCCATGCCGTGCGCCCGGAGAGCTTTATCGAGATCTCCAACTTCTACACCCTGACCGTTTACGAGAAGGGTTCTGAGGTGGTGCGCATGATCCACACCCTGCTGGGCGCCGAGGGTTTTCGCAAAGGCAGTGACCTGTACTTCGAGCGTCATGATGGCCAGGCGGTGACCTGCGACGACTTTATCAAGGCCATGGAAGATGCCAATGGCGCCGACCTGAGCCAGTTCAAGCGCTGGTACAGCCAGGCAGGTACACCGCGGCTGGCCGTCAGCGAGCACTACGATGCGCAACAACACACCTATAGCCTGACTTTTGCGCAAAGCTGCCCGGCAACTCCGGACAAGATCGAAAAACTGCCGTTCGTCATTCCGGTCGAACTGGGCCTGCTGGACGCCGGGGGTAGTGAAATTGCCCTGCAACTGGCGGGCGAAGCTGCGGCCTCGGGCACCAGCCGCGTGCTGTCAGTGACTGAAGCCGAACAGACCTTCACCTTTGTCGGCATCAACGAAAAACCGCTGCCGTCCCTGTTGCGCGGGTTCTCGGCACCGGTGAAGCTGAGCTTCGATTACAGCCGTGACCAGTTGATGTTCCTGATGCAGCACGACAGCGACGGGTTCAACCGTTGGGATGCTGGTCAGCAACTGGCGGTGCAGGTGCTGCAAGAGTTGATTGCACAGCATCAGCGCGGTGAAGCACTGGTCATGGATCAGCGTCTGGTCGAGGCGTTGCGCACGGTGCTGGGCAATGAGCAACTGGATCAGGCAATGGTGGCAGAGATGCTCTCGCTGCCGGGCGAAGCCTATCTGACCGAAATCAGTGACGTGGCCGATGTCGAAGCCATCCACGTTGCCCGCGAGTTCGCTCGCAAGCAACTGGCAGACAGCCTGTTCGACGCCCTGTGGACGCGTTACCAGGCCAACCGCGAAGTGTCCAAAGCCACGCCTTATGTGGCTGAAGCCGAGCACTTTGCCCGTCGCGCACTGCAAAATATCGCGCTGTCCTACCTGATGCTCAGCGGCAAGCCGCAAGTGTTGGCAGCGGCGCTGGAGCAGTTCGAGCACAGCGACAACATGACCGAACGCCTGACGGCGCTGGCCGTGCTGGTCAACTCGCCCTACGAGGCGGAAAAAGCTGCGGCGTTGGCCAGTTTTGCCGAGCAATTCAAGGACAACCCGCTGGTCATGGATCAATGGTTCAGCGTGCAGGCGGGCAGCACCTTGCCCGGCGGTTTGCAGCGCGTGCGCGAGCTGATGCAACATCCGGCGTTCACCATCAAGAACCCGAACAAAGTGCGGGCCCTGGTGGGTGCCTTTGCCGGGCAAAACCTGATCAACTTCCATGCTGCGGACGGTTCGGGCTATCGTTTCCTGGCGGACCTGGTGATCGAACTGAATGGTTTCAACCCGCAGATTGCCTCTCGGCAACTGGCGCCGCTGACCCGCTGGCGCAAGTACGACGCTGCGCGACAGGCGCTGATGAAGGCAGAGCTTGAGCGCATCCGCAGCTCGGGCGAACTGTCCAGCGATGTGTTTGAAGTGGTCAGCAAAAGTCTGGCGTAACGCCTGGACGTAAAAAAGGCGCTGTCCGAGTGATCGGGCAGCGCTTTTTTTTATGGTTTTTTGTCGCCCAGAGTGATCAAGCGTGACACAGGCACTTTATCAATCACTGCCGTGTAATTGACTGGCCCTTTGAGTTCCTTGATGTCGTTGTCGATATAACCACGCCGGGAGTAGTCGACAGAGGCGATTTGCTTGCCATTGCGATAAATGTGCACGGGCTTGTCTGCGCTCCCATCGCCATTCCAGGTCAGATTCACCTGTGCTGCGTCAGGCGCTAACCGGGCAGAGAATAGCCTTGCACCCAGAGGCCCGGTCAGGGGCAGACCGTCCATGGCATGCCGGGCAGGTACGGGCTCGATGCCAAAATGGGCCAACAGGGTCGGAGTAATATCCGCCTGGCTGGCAAAACCGTAGAGGTTGTCGTGGCCCGGATTGTCCGGATTGGTGATGGGGCGGGTAAGTTGCTCGTTGGCGGGTTTGTTGAGTGCGATAAACGTGGTTTTCTCGCTCAGGGTTTGGGCGCCATGATTACGCCCATCGGGCAGGCGCCGGCCATGATCAGTTGTCACCAGTACTAGCCAGTCTTCATCGGGGTTGCTTTGTTTACGGCGCTTGAGTGCCGACAGTAACTGGCCGACCTTGTCGTCGACGCCCTGGATTGCGGTCTGATAGCGGGTTGAAAAACCGTATCGATGGCCGACATTATCAGGCTCGTCGAAGTGCGCGAAAACCAGGTCCGAGCGACCATATTCAAGCTCATAGCTGGCCTTGTCGGCGACGCATTGATCGACGTCGGAGCATTTGATGGCAAGGTCGATAAAGCCTTGGGCAATATCATCGGCGAAGTTGTTGTTGATGGTATTCCAGCTGACAATGCTGCTCGTCTTGCGTTCAGGATCCGCCTGCTTGAGTTGCTTGAACAGGCTGGGCGCTTTGTTGCGCCATGCGTTGTTGTTGGAGGGGACTTTATGTCGGTCTACCCAGGTGCCGGTCAGTATTGTCGTCCAGCCCGGGCCGCTACCGGTAGTTTGCTCTGTCGCAGTTCCGTCAATCCCTCCGATGTAACTTTTGGCGGGGTTCAGGCCGGCAATATGGGGGGCCATATTATTTTGAATGGCTTGCTGAAGTTTTTCGTATTGCATGCCGTCGACACCAATCAACAAGGCCTTGTGGCTTTTGTAGTTTTGGGCGTCGGAGGTATCAGGGGGCGCGGCATGGGACAACATGACGGTGAATGTCAAACCCAGGCCGGTAGCGATAGATAAAGCAATATGGGTATGGCTCATGGCAGATCTCACTCAGTGAGTTGAACACGAGACGAATATGTAAGGGCTGTATGTCACTGACATTACGTTATTGCCAGCTTTAAATGCAGGATATTTCAGTACCCCGCACGTTCATACGCAGTTCATGTCGGGCCAGGGAACTGGCCCGGCACTTCATCAGAACTTCCAGCTCACCGATGCCGTGACGTTGCGCGGGGAGCCGTAGTTGCTTTGCCCGTAACGTACGCTTTGCAGGTATTTCTCGTTGGTCAGGTTGTCGAGGTTGAGCTGGGTGCTCCAGTGCGGGTCGATATCATAGCTGGCCATCAGGCCCACCAGCATATAGGCAGCCTGGTTTGCTGCCGGGGTGTCGTCGTTCTCGACCTTGCTTTGCCACTTGAGGCTGCCGCCCACTTTTACCTGCGGTGCCATCGGCAGCTTGTAGGCCATGGAGGTGGTCAGGGCATTGCGCGGTATAAACTTGCGCCCGCGGTTGTTGTCGGCATCGGTGATATAGACGTAGGTATAGCCCCCGCTGATTTGCAGGCCCGGCGCCAGTTCGCCCGAAGCTTCCAGTTCTACACCGCTGCTCTTATACGACATGCCGTCATACAGGTAACCGCCCAGGGAAGGGTTGAAACCTGAGTAGGTGGCAACGTTATCCTGCTTGGTATGAAATACCGCTGCCGAAACGTCCAGTTTCTTGTCCAGCAGATGCCCCTTGATCCCGGCCTCGTAGCTCTTGCCTTCCAGCGGGTCGAGCACCTGGCCCTGGGTATTGAGGTAGTACTGCGGGTTGAAAATCTTGGTGTAGCTGGCATACAGCGAGTACTGCGGCGTCAGGTCATAGACTACGCCAGCGTACGGGGTGACTTTGCCATGAATGCTCACGTCCCGCCCCGAACCGTAGTTTTCACCGTCGCTGTCGGCACTGAGCATGCGCGCACCGACGATCAGGTGCAGGTCGTCGGTAAGGCTCAACCGTGTACCGGCGTAGAGACTCTTCTGGCGGTCGGTGTAATTGGAGGTCGCGTCGGCATTGGCCATGTTGTAAGCAGGCTTGGGGATGACGCCGTTGAGGGCATCTTCCAGCGACACCGGGGTGTAGTACGAGGAGGTGCCGTACAGCGAGGTTTCCTGGGTACGGGAACGGGCCACGTTGGCGCCGAAGGTCAACTGGTGCTCGCGGCCGCCCAGGCTGAAAGGCCCGCTGAACGAGAGGTCGCCATCCAGCTCGCGGGTCTTGCCTTTGTAGTTGGAGGCCAGCCCGGTATAGCCGGTGCTAGAGGCGCTGTTGGCATAGATGTAGAACATGTCGGTGTCTTCGCGATGCTCCATGGCGGTTACGGTCAGCGTGGACTTCCAGTCATTGGCGAAGTGGTGCTGCCACTCGGCGAAGGCGCGACTGGTGCGTACATCCCAGTACACCCAGGGCTGGGCAATGTTGGCACTGGTGCTGCTGTAGTGCAGGGCGTTGCCGCTGCTGTCGGTTAGCGGCAGGGAGCCCCAGCTGGCACCGTTGGCATTGCTTTTCTGGTCTTCATAACCGACGGTCAGCGTGTCGTCGTCACTCAGGTCGAAGGCGAGCATGCCACTGAAGATGTTCTTTTCCCGGGAATAACGATCCAGATAAGAGTTGCCCACTTCGTTGGCATAGATCACTCGCCCGCGCACATTGCCCGAATCGGTCAGCGGCCCGGAGACGTCGAGATCGACCCGGCGCTTGTCCCAGGAGCCGGCGCTGACGCTGACCTTGGCCTCAGGCTCATAGGTGGGGCGTTTGCGGATAAAGTTAACCGTGGCCGACGGGTTGCCAGTGCCGGTCATCAGGCCGTTGGCGCCGTGCAAGACATCAACCTGCTCGTAGGGTGCGGTGTCGATATCACCCACCAGCACGCCGCCGGTGAGCCCCATGCCCATGCCGTCGTACTGGAAGTTGGTGATGTCGAAACCGCGGGCAGTGAAGTAAGTCCGGTCGGTCTCGACCTTTTGCACGTTGACTCCGGGGGTACTGTCCAGCACATCGCGAATACTGTTGAGCTTGAAGTCGTCAAGTTGCTCGCGCTTGATGCTGGTGATGCCCTGGGGTGTTTGCCCGGCGGTGAGGTTCAATCGCGTCGTAGTGGCGGCGGGTTTGGCTTGATAGCCCGGTGGTGCATCTTCACTGTCGGCGGTGCCGGTGACGCTGGTGGAAGGCAGGTTCAAGGTGTATTCGTCGGCTGATGCCGAATTGAGCATGCCCAGTGCGACAAGTGTAAGGGCGGACGTCGGAAGGCTGAACAGTGAGCGCATGATCTGCGGATACTCCGGGCTGGAACTGCGTAAACGAGAATTAGTTACAAAGTTTTACATTTGTGCAAATGATAATCAATGCTCTTAACTATTCTTTACGCATTGTTGCAAAATCCTTGCTGCGGTCTTTTTATCGGGCACCTCGGCGCCTCGACCAAACGCCGCCTGCCGAGTATCTGCAAAATCTCGCCAACGGCTCTGCGTGAAGGCTATAAACTGTCAGCCTGTGTGGTTCCGGCTTGAAGCGTCGGAGCCGGTTCATCATCGATAGCGAGTAGTGCATTCATTAAATGAGCAACCCCACCTCTACCTCTAAAGCCAACTGGCAGCCTGTAATCGCGCTGGCGCTGGCCGCTTTTGTGTTCAATACCACCGAGTTTGTGCCGGTGGGGCTGCTGAGTGCGATTGGCGCAAGTTTTGACATGGCCACGGCCCGGGTCGGGCTGATGCTCACCATCTATGCCTGGGTGGTGTCACTGGCTTCCTTGCCGATCATGCTGGTGACGCGCAACGTTGAGCGGCGCAAGTTACTGCTGGTGCTGTTCGGGTTGTTTATCGCCAGTCATGTACTGTCGAGTCTGGCGACCAGCTTCGGCATTTTGTTGCTTAGCCGGATCGGCGTGGCGCTGTCCCATGCGCTGTTCTGGTCGATAACAGCCTCTCTGGCGGTGCGTCTGGCGCCTGAGGGCAAGCAGGTGCAAGCGCTGGGGTTGCTGGCCACCGGTACTTCGCTGGCGATGGTGATGGGGGTGCCCCTGGGCCGTTTGCTGGGCGAGGCCATGGGCTGGCGTACCACTTTTCTGGTGATCGCAGCGCTGGCGGTGTTGCTGGTGCTGTGGTTGGCGCGCACTTTGCCGTTGCTGCCAAGCCAGAATTCCGGCTCGCTCAGAAGCTTGCCGGTGCTGTTCAAGCGCCCTGCGCTGGTGGCGGTGTATCTGTTGACGGCGGTGGTGATCACGGCGCAATTTACCGCGTACAGCTATATCGAACCCTTTGTGCAGAACGTGGCGGGTATGAGCGGCGCTACCGTGACCCTGATCCTGCTGCTCTTCGGCGGTGCGGGGATTTTCGGTTCGCTGTGTTTTAGCTGGTTCCACAAATACAGCCCACTGGGCTTCCTGCTGACCGCTGTGGGCCTGATCGCGCTGAGCCTGCTGTTGCTGTTGCCGGCCAGCAACTGGATTGAATCCCTGGGGGTGTTGAGCATCATTTGGGGGATGGCGATCATGGGCTTTGGCCTGGCGATGCAGTCCAAAGTACTGACCCTGGCGCCGGACGCGACGGATGTGGCGATGGCGATGTTTTCCGGTATCTACAATATCGGCATTGGCGGCGGGGCATTGCTGGGCAGTTCGGTGGGCAGCCATTTCGGTTTTGCCTGGATCGGGCTGGCAGGTGGTTCGCTGGCGGGGCTGGCGTTGGTGTTCTACGCCTGGACCATGTACCGGCTAAACCGCAGCGCCGCACAGGCCTGACATACCGGGGCTTTGGCGCAAGGCCAGAGCCCCGGCAGGTTTACACGATGATCAGCACCCTCCCGATCGCAGCCTCGTTCCACTCGTCAACGACTACAACATGGAGTAGGTGGCGAGGCAGAAGAGACAACCCCTGATCTCAGGATTCAAACCTTTGAATCCTGAGATCGGCAGAACCTGAACAAACACGCTGTCGAGATGCTCCAGGCCATAGAGTGCAGCCTGGAGTTACTTGTCAGCGGCCACAAAGTCCCGGTTTCAGGCTTGCACTTTGATTGGCACGGGTAATCACCGTGATGACCGCCAATGCCGCAATGACCAGCCCCGGTGAAGTCGCCAGCAGCACCCCGGTCGTTCCGGCCCCGGCGGCGAGGATCTGACCTGCTGCCAAGGGACCTGCAACCGAACCCAGGCGCCCGATAGCGACTGCAGCGCCGACGCCAGTTGCCCGTACGGCTGTCGGATACAGCGGCGGAGCCATTGCATAGAGCACTAACTGCGCCGCCATTACAAACAGGCCCACAGCAAAGCCTGCAGTGGCCACGGGCACAATCCCTACCGAAAAGCCGATCCCGGCCAGTGATGCGAGTAGCCCGGCATAGACGCCCAGAACCACCTTGATCGGGTTGCAGCGGTCCAGCAGCAGGCCGCCGAGCAAGGAGCCCAAAGCACCGCCTATGTTGAACAGCATTTGCACCATGCCCGCCTGCGGCTTGGTGAAACCCTGGGCGAGCAGCAGTGTGGGCAGCCAGTTCAGCAACATGTACATCACGGTCAGGGTAAAGAAGTAACTGAGCCACAACGCCAGGGTCGAACGGCCACGACCTTCACCAAACAGTGCCTGGCCCGTAGACACGCGCAAAGCCTGGCTGGCGTCCTGGCGGAAAACCCGGGACTCGGGCAGCAGGATGATCATCAGCGGCACGACAAGCAACGGGGCTAGCCCGCCGATGATAAAGGTGGTTTGCCAGTGGTCATGGGAGAACATCGCCACTACCGCTGCCATTGCGCCACCCAGTGGCACGCCGCAATACATGATGCTGATCGCTGTGCCACGACGGCGTTCGTCTACCGCTTCAGCACATAGGGCGATCAGGTTGGGCAGGGCAGCTCCCAGACCAAGGCCCGTCATGAATCGCACCAGCAGCAAGTGGTAGTAGCTGTCTACATAGGCGGTCAGCAGGGAGAAGACGCCAAACAGGATGACCGCGCCGATGAGGATCTTTTTACGGCCGACTCGATCGGCAATCCAGCCGCCGAAGAATGCACCGGGCAGCAGGCCGATGATCCCGACACTGAACACCCAGCCCATCATTTTCGGGTCCAGGTCAAAGGTTTGACGCAGGCCGGCGGCGGCAGTGCCCGCGGCTTGCAGGTCAAACCCTTCGATAAGCGCAACGATAAAGCACAAAGCGATTGTCAGCGTCGAACGATGCTGTGGAGTGTTCATGGACGAACCTCGTTATTGTTTTTGTAGGGGGGCTTTCAGCGAGCCAAATAAAGATTAACAAAGATAACTAAAAAAAGAAGCTGCGAAGGTATTTGCTAAAAAATCAGCTTAAACGTGTTTAAAACAGGCTTTTAGCCAGTGCGTGCCTGTAATTATCAAAAATAGATAAGAAACATAATGTTCGATTATCGATCATTTAAGATTGACGTTGCTTTGACTTGTTTCCATTCTCTGGCCCAGGAAACGCCATGAGAGCGTTCTGGTTCTGTCAAAAACAACAATAAATGGACATTCAATATGCATACGCTCAACCAAGGCGCCCTGCGCTTGTTCCCGCTTTCGTGCACTGCCCTGTGCCTGCTCAGTACCCCTGTTTGGGCCCAGGGATTTATCGAAGACAGTCACGCCACCCTGACCTTGCGCAACTACTACATGGACCGTGATTACAAGGACGATGGCGCCAAGACCGCAGCGCGGGAATGGGCCCAGGGCTTCATTGCCAACATGGAGTCGGGCTTTACCGAGGGCACGGTCGGTTTCGGGCTGGATGTGCGTGGTCTGCTGGGGGTGAAGCTGGACTCTTCGCCTGACCGCAGCGGCACCGAACTGCTGCCGGTCAATAGCGACAAACAGGCTGCGGATGAGTACTCGCGACTGGCCTTCACCGGCAAGCTGCGTTATAGCCAGACCACGCTCAGGACCGGTGATGTGTCGATTTTTCTGCCGTTTGCCTTTGCCAGCCCGTCGCGGCTTTTGCCCCAGACCTTTCGCGGGACCACCGTCAGCTCCAAAGAAATTGACGGCCTGACCTTCAACACCGGATATATCGACGCGATCAACAAACGTGACTCCACCAACTACCAGGCCATGACTATCGCGTCGCCCAATGGCCGATTCAAGGGCTCGGCTGAAACCTCGCACCTGGCTTACGGCGGTGGTGATTATCAGGTCAACAAGAACCTGAGCGTGCGCGCCTACCATGTCGAGGTGGCGGATTTGTACAAGCAAAGCACCCTGGCATTGCTGCACGATCTGCCCCTGGGTGATGGCGTGCTGACCACCGCCCTGCGCAGTTTTTTCAGTGATGAGGCGGGCAGCGCCAAAGCAGGCAAGGTCGACAACATCAACGCATCGGCGCTGTTGGGTTATCGGCTGGGAGGGCATCGTTTAAGTGTGGGCTACATGCATTCCAGCGGTGATACGGCGACGCCTTACATCTCGGGTACAGAGTTGATGGGCATGAGCGAAATGACCATGAGTTCGGATTTTCTCAATGCCAAGGAGCGCACCTGGCAGGCTATTTACGACTACGACTTCACGGCGGTGGGGGTAGTGGGATTGAAAGGGCGGTTGCGTTATGTGCGCGGTGACAATATCGAACTGGCGTCCTTGAATGCGGATGATCGCAAGGAGCGCGAGTTTCAGATGGAGCTGGGGTACGTGATTCAGAGCGGGCCGCTGAAAAACCTGGGCCTTTTGGCGAGGAAGTCTATTTACCGCAATGACTTCCCGGCAGGTGCGGCCTTTCGCGACGAAAACCAGACCCGCTTCCTGGCCATCTATACCTTGCCGATTTGGTAGGGCCAATTGTCTAGTTGCTGGAGAGCCGTGCGAGGCCCTGCGCGTGTTGCGGTTTTGCGACCGCTTCACGCTCGAACGTAGCCTCGTTCTACTCGTCAACTGCTACGCAGTGGCATGAGTTGTGAAATACGTAGCAGCTGACGAGCCGTGCGAGGCTGCGTTCGGCTGCGCAGAAGTCGTGAAATCAGCTTTCACTATTGATCAGGCACTGCGCATGTTGCGGATTTGGTAGCTACAGCGCTGGGCTATTCCTGATACACCTTTTTCAGCAGGCGCAGCAGTTCTTCACGCTCGGCGCTATCCAGCGCCGAGGTCGCGTCGATGTCGCTTTGCGCAGCAATAGCCTTGAGCTCTTTGAGCAGGGCTTCGCCGGTCTTGCTCAGGAATATGCCGTAGGAGCGCTTGTCGGGTTTGCAACGAACCCGTACCGCCAACGCCCGACTCTCCAGCTTGTTCAACAATGGCACCACTTGCGGGGGCTCAATCGCCAGCGCCCGGGCCAGGTCCGCCTGCATCAGCCCGGGATGCTGGTCAATGATCGCCATTGCCGAAAACTGCGCCGGACGCAGGTCGTGGGTCGACAGCCGGCTGATCAGGTTCTGGAAAAGCTTGAGCTGGGCGCGGCGCATGGCATAGCCGATCAGTTCGTCCAGCGCGGTGTCCAGAGGAGCCTGTACGTCCGGGCTTTCAGGCATGGCCTCTTGGGCGACGACAGGGGTGGCTGGCTTGGCCATAAATAGAGGGGTCCTTGCTCGAATGAAGTTAATAAACGTATCTAGTTTGCCGCGGTTGCTGGTTGATAGCCATCGCTGCGTTATTTTACGAGCGTTTGCCGCAAAAAAATTTGGTTAATTTAATTAATGGTTAATTGACATAACTAATTATGCCGGTTAGTTTTCACTCATCTTCAAGCGAACAACAAGAGAGCAATCGCTATGAGCCAATACGAAGGCCGCTGGAAAACCGTCAAAGTCGAAATCGAAGACAGCATCGCCTGGGTGATACTCAATCGTCCGGAAAAACGCAATGCCATGAGCCCGACCCTGAACCGTGAAATGATCGACGTGCTGGAAACCCTCGAGCAGGACCCGCATGCGGGTGTTTTGGTGTTGACCGGCGCGGGCGATGCCTGGACGGCGGGCATGGACTTGAAGGAGTACTTTCGCGAAGTGGACGCCGGCCCCGAGATTCTTCAGGAGAAAATCCGCCGTGAAGCGTCGCAGTGGCAATGGAAGTTGCTGCGCATGTACGCCAAGCCAACGATTGCCATGGTCAATGGCTGGTGCTTTGGTGGTGGTTTCAGCCCTCTGGTGGCGTGCGACCTGGCCATCTGCGCTGACGAGGCAACGTTCGGCCTGTCGGAAATCAACTGGGGCATTCCACCGGGCAACCTGGTCAGCAAGGCTATGGCAGACACCGTAGGCCATCGCCAGTCGCTGTACTACATCATGACCGGCAAGACCTTCGACGGGCGTAAAGCCGCCGAGATGGGCCTGGTCAATGAGAGCGTACCGCTGGCGCAGTTGCGTGAAGTCACCATTGAGCTGGCGCGCAATCTGCTGGAGAAAAACCCGGTTGTACTGCGTGCGGCCAAGCATGGCTTCAAGCGTTGCCGCGAACTGACCTGGGAGCAGAACGAAGATTATCTGTACGCCAAGCTCGACCAGTCGCGACTGCTGGATACCGAAGGCGGGCGTGAGCAGGGCATGAAGCAGTTCCTCGATGACAAGAGCATCAAGCCAGGCCTGCAAGCCTACAAGCGCTAATCTCGCTGTTCAGGGTGCGCCGGGCGCACCCTGTAAATGAATTCCCGATAACGACAATAAAGAGGAATCACCATGTTGGACGTGCCCCTGCTCATTGGCGGAAAGTCGTGCCCGGCCCGTGATGGTCGAACGTTCGAACGCTGCAACCCGGTGACGGGTGAGGTGGTGTCACGCGTGGCCGCCGCCACCCTGGAAGATGCCGATGCCGCAGTTGCCGCGGCTCAGGCTGCTTTTCCCGTGTGGGCCGCGTTGGCGCCCAATGAACGGCGTACCCGGTTGCTCGCTGCTGCCGAGTTGATGCAGGCACGGGCGAGCGAGTTTATCGAGGCAGCGGGTGAAACCGGGGCTATGGCCAACTGGTACGGGTTCAACGTCAAGCTGGCGGCCGGCATGCTTCGTGAAGCCGCCTCCATGACCACCCAGATCAACGGCGAAGTAATCCCCTCCGATGTGCCCGGCAGTTTTGCGATGGCCTTGCGCCAACCCTGTGGCGTCATCCTGGGCATCGCGCCCTGGAATGCCCCGGTGATTCTGGCAACCCGTGCTCTGGCCATGCCGCTGGCGTGCGGCAACACCGTGGTGCTCAAGGCTTCCGAGCTGAGTCCGGCCGTTCACCGGCTGATTGGCCAGGTATTGCAGGATGCGGGACTGGGCGATGGCGTGGTCAACGTGATCAGCAATGCTCCGGTAGATGCGCCGGCGATTGTAGAGCGACTGATCGCCAATCCGGCGGTGCGCCGGGTCAATTTTACCGGCTCAACCCACGTGGGGCGCATTGTTGCCGAGCTGGCAGCCCGTCACCTCAAGCCGGCCCTTCTTGAGCTGGGGGGCAAGGCGCCGTTTCTGGTACTGGATGACGCTGACCTTGACGCCGCAGTCGACGCCGCAGCCTTTGGCGCTTACTTCAATCAGGGCCAGATCTGCATGTCCACCGAGAGGCTGATCGTGGACAGCAAGGTGGCGGATGCCTTTATCGACAAGCTGGCAGCCAAGGTTGCCACCTTGCGCGCCGGTCATCCCCAGGCGGACGACTCGGTACTCGGATCGCTGGTGGACGCCAGCGCCGGTGTGCGGATCAAGGCGCTGATCGACGATGCGGTCGGTAAAGGCGCGCGGCTGGTGGTGGGTGGTCAGGTCGATGGCAGCATCATGCAACCAACGTTGCTCGATGGTGTGACCCCGAGTATGCGCCTGTACCGCGAAGAGTCTTTTGGCTCGGTTGCCGTGCTACTGCGCGGGGACGGCGATGAGGCCTTGCTGAGTCTGGCCAACGATTCGGAGTTCGGTTTGTCGGCGGCGATTTTCAGTCGGGACACCGGGCGTGCCCTGGCACTGGCCCAGCGGGTCGAATCGGGCATTTGCCATATCAACGGCCCTACGGTCCACGATGAAGCGCAAATGCCCTTTGGTGGGGTCAAGTCCAGCGGTTACGGCAGTTTTGGCGGCAAGGCGTCGATCGAGCAATTCACCCAGTTGCGCTGGATCACCTTGCAGAACGGGCCGCGCCACTACCCGATCTGATTGTCTGCACAAGGCATAACAATAATAAGGAGTCATGCCTGCGCCATGCCGCTTAAGTGTCGGACGGGCCGCGCATGCCTTGTTGGAGGAGCATGACGTGAGTTTCGAATTCAAATCCCCGGCCAAGTCCCCTACGTCCCCGGCACGTTATCGCGAGGTGGCTATCGGTCACCCGGCGGTCGAAGTGCTTGAGGTCGGCGGCATCTTGCACATGCGCTCCCTGGAAACCCTGGAGCCGATGCCCGAACGCTTGCTTGATCGCCTGGTGCACTGGGCGCAGGTCCGGCCCGAGCACACCTTTATCGCTGCACGGGACAGTGATGGCGAGTGGCGTCGCATCAGCTATGCCCAAATGCTGGAAGACGTTCGCGCCATTGCGCAAAGCCTGCTGGTGTATGGTCTGGGGGCAGAGCGTCCGCTGGCAATCCTGTCAGGCAACGATATTGAGCATTTGCAGATGGCGTTGGGGGCGATGTACGCCGGTATTCCTTACTGCCCGGTTTCACCTGCCTATTCGTTGCTGTCCCAGGATTTTGCCAAGTTGCGCCATGTCTGCGACCTGTTGCAGCCAGGCCTGATCTTTGTCAGTGATGCGGCGGTCTATCAACGTGCCGTGCACGCAGTATTGCCCGCAGGGACGCCATTGGTAGCGGTACGTGGCGAGATGGCTGGGCGGCCCCAGGTGAGCTTTGCCAGCTTGCTGGAGCAGGCGGGCGGCGCCGAGGCCCAGGCTGCGTTCATGGCGTCAGGCCCGGACACCATCGCCAAATTCCTCTTCACTTCAGGCTCTACCAAACTGCCCAAAGCGGTGATTACCACCCAACGCATGCTCTGTGCCAATCAGCAAATGCTGTTGCAGACCTTTCCGGTATTTGCCGAAGAGCCCCCGGTGCTGGTGGACTGGCTGCCCTGGAACCATACGTTTGGCGGCAGTCATAACCTCGGTATCGTTCTGTACAACGGCGGTACGCTGTACCTGGATGGCGGTAAACCAACGGCTCAGGGCTTTGCCGAAACCCTGCGCAATCTCAAGGAAATCTCGCCGACTGCCTACCTCACCGTGCCTAAGGGCTGGGAAGAGCTGGTCACTGCGCTGGAAACTGACAGCGACTTGCGGGCACGATTTTTTGCCCGCATCAAACTGTTCTTTTTCGCCGCAGCGGGCCTTTCGCAAAGTATCTGGGACCGGCTCGACCGGGTTGCCGAGCAACACTGTGGCGAGCGCATCCGCATGATGGCCGGGCTGGGCATGACCGAGGCTTCGCCTTCATGCACCTTCACCACCGGGCCGTTGTCGATGGCCGGTTATATCGGTCTGCCGGCGCCGGGCTGTGAGGTCCGGCTGGTGCCGGTGGACGGCAAGCTGGAGGGGCGCTTTCGCGGCCCGCACATCATGCCCGGTTACTGGCGCGCCCCCGAGCAGAGTGCCGAGGCGTTTGACGATGAAGGCTTTTACCGCTCAGGTGATGCCATCAAGCTGGCCGATCCTTGCAACCCGCAATGGGGGTTGATGTTCGATGGACGACTGGCCGAGGACTTCAAATTGTCCTCGGGAGTATTTGTCAGCGTGGGGCCGCTGCGAAACCGGGCCGTGCTCGAGGGTTCGCCCTATGTTCAGGATCTGGTGATCGCAGCGCCGGATCGCGAGTGTCTTGGTGCGTTGGTATTTGCCCGTCTGTACGAGTGCCGACAGTTGTCGGGCTTGCCTGCGGACGCCAGCGATGCGCAGGTGTTGGCCAGTGAACCGGTACGCCAGTGGTTTGCTGACTGGCTGCAGCGGCTCAATCTCCAGGCCAGTGGCAATGCCAGTCGCCTGGAATGGATCGCGCTGCAGGATGAGGCCGCGTCGATCGATCGCGGTGAAATCACCGACAAGGGTTCGATCAATCAGCGTGCAGTGCTGCAATGGCGAGCGGCGCATGTGGAAGCACTTTATCGCGGGCAGGCGCCTTCGATCCTGCGTGCAGGCAAGCCGTCGTGAGCCCTGGAGGGCAGTACTCGGCATTCACCGATGTCGCCATTCTTGAGGCGGTTCGTACACCATGGGTCGACCTGGGTGGGGCATTGGCCCAGGTTTCACCGATCGATATGGGAATCAAGGTCGCCCGTGAAGTGCTGGCCCGTGCCGGGCTGGGCGGGCAGGCAGTGGACTCGGTACTGGCGGGTTCAATGGCTCAGGCCAGTTTTGATGCGTACATGTTGCCGCGTCATATCGGCCTCTACAGCGGTGTGGCACAACAGGTGCCTGCCCTGGCGGTGCAGCGTATTTGCGCCACAGGGTTTGAACTGTTGCGCCAGGCTGCCGGGCAGTTGCATGACGGCATGGAACTGGCGCTGTGTGTGGGCACCGAGTCCATGTCCCGCAACCCGATTGCCGCCTACACCCATCGTGGTGGATTCCGCCTGGGGGCGCCGGTCGAGTTCAAGGATTTTCTCTGGGAAGCGCTGTACGACCCGGCTCCCGGCGTGGACATGATCGCCACGGCGGAAAACCTGGCCAAGGATTATGGCCTGAGCCGTGAGGCAGTGGACGGCTATGCCCTCAATAGTCACCAGCAGGCACTTCGCGCCCAGGCCAGCGGCTGGCTGGGGGATGAAATCGTCACCCTGCGCAATGAAGTGTTTGAGCTGGAGGGCTGTCAGCAGCGTGGTATCAGCCTGCCGCGTCGATGTGAATCTGTCAGCCTCGACAGTCATCCGCGTGCCACCGACGCCGTGGCCCTTGCCAGGCTGGGAGCCATTCACCCTGATGGTGTGCAAACGGCGGGTAACAGTTGCGCAGTGGTGGATGGCGCCGCTGCCGCGCTGGTCGCCCGTGCATCGGCGGGGCAGCCGGGCCTGGCAAATTTGCTGGCGACGGCGGTGGTCGGTGTTGCGCCACAACGGATGGGTATCGGCCCGGTACCTGCGATCCAGTTGCTGCTCAAGCGCAGCGGTTTGGCGCTGGACGCGATTGATCTGTTTGAAATCAACGAGGCGCAGGGCGCACAGATTCTGGCAGTGGCACAGGCACTGGAACTGGACCGGCAAAAACTCAACTGCCGTGGCGGCTCCATTGCTCTGGGGCATCCCCTGGCTGCCACCGGCCTGCGCCTGGTGCTGACCCTGGCGCGGCAGCTGCGCGAGCAGAATCTGCGTTATGGCATTGCCGCTGCGTGTGTCGGGGGTGGGCAGGGCATGGCGGTACTGATCGAGAATCCGCATTTTTCCAAGATTTGAGGTTTTCCCATGTGGCAATACCAGGCACCGCTGCGCGACATGCAATTTGTCATTGAACACTGGCTCGAGGCCCCGCAGGCCTGGGCACAAACAGAGCGATTCCAGGATCTCGATCTGGCGCTGGCCCGCCAGGTGCTTGAAGAAGCCGGGCGGTTCAGCTCCCAGGTGCTTGCGCCGATCAACAGCAGTGGCGACCGCCAGGGGTGCAGCTTCGAAGCGGGCCGGGTGACAACGCCAGCTGGCTTTGTCGAGGCGTATGTTGCCTACACCGAAGGCGGGTGGTCAGCCCTGGCCTGCGATGAGGCCTACGGCGGTCAGGGCTTGCCACAGCTACTCGACGCGGCGCTGCAGGAGATGCTCTATGCCAGCAACCATGGCTGGGCCATGTACACCGGCATCGCCCACGGTGCCTATCTGTGCCTCAAGGCCCATGCCCCGCAGTGGATCAAGGCGCGTTATTTGCCGCAGATTGTCAGCGGTGAAGTCTTGCCCACCATGTGCCTGACCGAACCGCAGGCAGGCAGCGACGTCGGCCTGCTGCGCTGTCGTGCCGAACCGCAAGACGACGGCAGTTATCGGGTAAGCGGCAGCAAGCTGTTTATCTCTGGTGGCGATCATGACCTGAGCGCAAATATCCTGCATCTGGTGCTGGCACGATTGCCCGGTGCGCCTGCTGGCAGTCGGGGCATTTCGCTGTTTCTGGTGCCCAAGCTGCTGGACCACCATCAGGTCAACAGCGTGCGTTGCGACGGTATCGAACACAAGATGGGGATCAAGGGCAGCGCGACCTGTTCGCTGGTGTTCGAGCAGGCACAAGGCTGGCTGATTGGTGAGGCCAACCGAGGCTTGGCGGCGATGTTCGTGATGATGAACTCGGCGCGGCTGCATGTGGGGCTGCAGGGGTTGGGGCACGCCGAAGCGGCGTGGCAGAACGCTCGCGACTATGCCCTGGAGCGCAAGCAGATGCGTGCGCCGGTTCGGCCTGCCGGGATCAGTGCTGACGCCGCCGACCCGATCCATTTTCACCCGGCCATGCGTCGTACCTTGCTGGAGTTGCGCGCCTGTACCGAGGGCATGCGGGCCGTGGGCTATTGGGTGGCGCATCTGCTCGATGAGGCAGAGCACCAAGGGAGCCAGGCTGACCGTCAGCACGCCCTGCAGCTGGCAGAAATGCTGACGCCAGTGATCAAGGCGTTTTTCACGGATCAGGGGTTTCGCCAGGCCAGCAACGCTTTGCAG
Organism: Pseudomonas sp. TWR1-1-3; assembly: GCF_049896805.1. NCBI lineage: Bacteria > Pseudomonadati > Pseudomonadota > Gammaproteobacteria > Pseudomonadales > Pseudomonadaceae > Pseudomonas > Pseudomonas sp. TWR1-1-3. Next base: position 763,074 of record NZ_JAFCUZ010000001.1, read on the forward strand.
GTGTTCGGCGGCTACGGCTATGTCAGCGAATTCGCTATCGAGCAAACCCTGCGCGACAGCCGTATTGCGATGATTTATGAGGGCAGCAACGAGATCCAGGCCAATGACTTGCTGTTGCGCAAAGTGCTGGGCGATGACGGTCGGGCGTTTGCCGCGTTGCTGGCGGTGATGCGCCAGGAGTCCGCGCTGGCCCTGGACGCCTCGGAGTGTGCCGGTTTTGCCGCTGAGCTGGAGCGACTGTGCGACAAGCTTGAAGCGGTGGTGGCTGCAGTTCGTGAGCGCGCTGGCGAGGACGTCGAGTATCCCTATCGGGTTGCCGGGGACTTTCTGCGGTTGTGCGGGGTGGCCCTGCTGGGGTTTGCCTGGGTACGAGGGGCGCGTGTGTCCCGTTTGCTGCCCGACAGCGACCCGGTACGGGCCAGTAAACTACAGACTGCGCAGTTCTTTTTTGCCTATGTATTGCCAGAAGCCGACTACCGCATTGCCTCCATCCGTGGCGCAATGGCGAGGCTGGCGTTTGTCGAGTGATACCCGGAACGCATGGCCTCAGTGGATCCAATAAGCGGTTTTTAGAGTGAGTAATAATGGGTTTCTGGCCAGAGAAGATCTCTGGCCACGAGATTGGTCGATAATCGCACCCTAAAGTTTAGCTGGTCCTGATGCGCTAACACATTGAATTCAAAAGATAAAAACAATTTATATGTGTTGGTTTCTGTATCTGATGGGCCGAATTATTGAGATTCTGACAAACCCTCATATTGCCTGTGGATCCATTAACGGGTTGACTAGCGCCCTGGCGTTGGCTGGATTTCTTCCTGACCGTCGCCCATAAAAATTACAAAAAAGGGTCTCGTCATGAAAGGCTTATCCAGAGCACAGAACTGTCACAGTTCTGTCCGCTTTATGTCTGCGCGTACTGCCGTGTTTTGCGCTTGCCTTGCCCGGGTTGCTTGCGACAGGCAGGTGCAATGATGGATATCAATCTGAAAGCTCGCGTTGATAACGGTCCGATGGTGCGATTTCAATGGCTCGCCATCGGGATCTGCATTGTTTTGAACATGATCGATGGCTTTGATGTGCTGGTGATGGCGTTCACGGCGGCTTCGGTGTCGGCCGAGTGGGGCCTGAGTGGAGCGCAGATCGGCATGTTGCTCAGTGCCGGGTTGTTTGGCATGGCGGCGGGTTCACTGTTTCTCGCCCCCTGGGCGGATCGCATTGGTCGACGCCCATTGATCCTGTTGTGCCTGGCGGTCAGCGGCACGGGCATGCTGCTTTCGGCATTGAGCCAGACACCGGTGCAGTTGGCGTTTCTGCGCGGGCTTACGGGGCTGGGGATTGGCGGGATTCTGGCCAGCAGCAACGTGATTGCCAGCGAGTATGCCAGCAAGCGCTGGCGTGGCCTGGCAGTGAGTCTGCAATCCACCGGCTATGCCCTGGGCGCAACGCTGGGGGGGTTGCTGGCAGTCTGGTTGTTGACCCATTGGGGCTGGCGTTCGGTGTTTGTTTTCGGCGGGGTTGTGACCTTTGCGGTGATCCCGCTGGTGCTGTTGTGGCTGCCCGAGTCGCTGGACTTTTTGCTTGCGCGCCGCCCGGCCACGGCCTTGCAGCGTATCAATAGCCTGGCCCGGCGCCTGGGGCAGCCAGTCTTGAGCCAGATGCCTGCTGCAGTGGTGAATCCGGCGGGTCACAGTACCGGCCTGAGCAAACTTCTGGCGCCTGCCTTGCGCCGCACTACGCTGCTGATCTGGCTGTTGTTCTTCCTGGTAATGTTCGGCTTTTACTTTGTGATGAGCTGGACGCCAAAACTGCTGGTCTCGGCCGGGCTTTCGGCGCAACAGGGCATTACCGGTGGCGTGCTGTTGAGCGTTGGGGGGATCTTTGGCGCGGCGCTGATCGGCGGCTTGTCATCGCGCTGGCCGCTGACCCGGGTACTGTCGCTGTTCATGCTGATTACCGCGGGCTTGCTGGTGCTGTTTGTCGGCTCGGGGTCTTCGGTCATGGCCGCGTTGGGGCTTGGGTTGCTGATCGGGCTGTTTTCCAACGGCTGCGTTGCCGGGCTCTATGCATTGTCGCCAGTAGTGTATGACGCATCCGTACGAGCGACGGGCGTGGGCTGGGGGATCGGCATTGGTCGTATCGGCGCTATCCTGTCGCCCATTGTGGCCGGTTTTCTGCTGGATGCCGGCTGGCAGCCCCTGCACCTGTATGGCGTGTTTGCAATCGTCTTCGTGATCGCGGCCGGTTGCTTGCTGCTGCTCAAGCCGTCTACTTCGCAGGCCCAACCGGCGCTGGCGCAGGCCTGATTCAACCTTCTGATCAAAGCCCGGCCTGGCCGGGCGCATTCCCATGTCTATCTATCTGTCTGGGCGGGCTGTGTCCGCTGCGGGGAGCGGCTGCGCCCAAAATTCGGAGAACAATAATAATGAAGATGCTTACAGGTTTGCTGTCGTTGTCTGTTTGTGCCTCGGCAATGGCCGAGGGTGAAGGTTTTTTTGACGGTGCGAAAGCAGATTTGATGTTGCGCAACTACTACTTCAATCGAGATTTTCGTGACCACAGCGCAGGCAAAAGCAAGGTGGATGAATGGGCGCAGGGCTTTATCCTGAAATTCAGCTCCGGTTACACCCCAGGGCCTGTGGGTTTTGGCCTGGAAGGGATTGCCATGCTTGGGATCAAGCTCGACAGCAGTCGCGTGGCCAGCGGTTCAGAACTGCTGCCGGTGAACAGCGATGGTCGCGCGGCCGATAACTTTGGCCGGGCAGGGCTGGCGGCCAAGGCGCGTTTTTCGCAAACGGAAATGAAGGTTGGTGAACTGCTGCCGGATGTTCCGGTGTTGCGTTACGACGATGGGCGACTGCTGCCGCAGACCTTCCGTGGCGCCATGCTGGTGTCCAGGGAGATTGAAGGCCTGGGGCTGCAGGCAGGGCAATACCGGGCCGTGAGTTTGCGCAATTCTTCGGACATGCAGGATCTCGCGGCGTGGGCTGCGCCGGGTGTGACCTCGGACCGATTCAACTACGCGGGGGCTGAGTACCGTTTCAATGAACAGCGTACCCAGGTGGGGGCGTGGCATTCGCAGTTGGCGGATATTTATCAGCAGAGCTATTTCAATCTGCTGCACAAACAGCCGGTGGGTGACTGGATGCTGGGCGCCAATCTGGGTTACTTCATTGATAAGGACGATGGCAGCGAGCGTATCGGTCGGGTCAGCAGTCGCACAGCGTACGGATTGTTCTCGGCGGCTACGGGCGGACACACGTTGTACCTGGGGTTGCAGAGGGTCAGCGGGGATAGCGGCTGGATGTCGGTGTACGGCAGTAGCGGGCGCACGCTGGGCAACGACATGTTCAACGGCAACTTCAGCAATGCCGACGAGCGCTCCTGGCAAGCGCGTTACGACTACAACTTTGCCGCGCTCGGGGTGCCCGGGTTGCTGGCGATGGTTCGCTATGGTCATGGCGACAACGCCACCACCAAACAGGGGGCTAACGGCAAGGAGTGGGAGCGTGATACCGAGGTTGGCTATACAGTCCAGAGCGGCACGCTGAAGAACCTCAGCTTGCGCGTCAACAACGCCACCAACCGTCGCAGCTTCAACAGCGACTTCGACCAGACCCGTGTGATCGTGAGTTATCCGTTGTCGATGTAGGGGGGGGCTGCGATGCAGGCAGCTCGGAATGTCTGCCGAATTGCGTCGATGCCCTCGCGAGCAAGCCCGCTCCCACAATGAGGTGTGCCAGGCAGTAGGTTTTGAGAGCGGCGCACTGCCTGTGGGAGCGGGCTTGCCTGCGATGGCGTGCTCGCCAGGGCCGATTTGTGCGCCGCTCAATCTCTATAGCTGATCATGCGTTACTATGGCCGCTCATGTTTTCTGGATGCTGCCTGGATGAGCAAACCCGGTCAATTGGTGCTGATTGCACTGCGCAAGATGATTGCCTCAGGCGAGCTTGCCGCTGGCGAACGCCTCATGGAAATTCCCACTGCCGAGTTGTTCGGCGTCTCCCGCATGCCGGTACGCATGGCCTTTCGCACGCTTGAGCAGGAAGGCTTGCTGGTGCGTTTCGGCGGGCGCGGTTTTCAGGTGCGTTCGGTCAGTGCCAATGATATCGCCGGTGCGGTGGAGGTACGCGGGGTGCTTGAAGGCCTGGCGGCACGTTTGACGGCTGAGCGCGGGCTGTCGGGAGATGCGCGGGCCGCCCTGGAGTTGTGCCTGCTGCAGGGGGATGAGCTGTTCGATAAAGGCTTCGTCACCGAGGACGATCTTGAGATCTATCACGACCTCAATATGCGTTTTCATCAGGTTATCGTTGAGGGCAGTCACAACCCGGCCATAGCCGATGCCCTGGCACGCAATGATCATTTGCCGTTTGCATCAGTGACGGCGCTGGCGGTTGATCGCAAAGACATGGTCCGTGAATACCGTCGCTTCAACTATGCCCATATGCAGCATCATTCGGTGTTCGATGCGCTGGTCAGTCGTCAGGGCGCTCGCGCCGAAGCCATCATGCGCGAGCACGCCAACGCGACGTTGCGTTATGCCGAAATCTTCGGTTCGGCCACCGCCAATGAGCGGATGAAAGTGATCCACCGCTCCGATTGAAGCTTAGATATCCAGCACCAGCAGAGGCGATTTCGAGCGCGAACAGCACGGAGTGAACTGATCGTTGCAGGCTTGCTCATCTTCGGTAAGGTACATGTCGCGATGATCCGGAACGCCTTCCAGCACGCGGGTCAGGCACGTGCCGCACACCCCTTGCTCGCACGACATGGGTATATCGATGCCATGACTTTCCAGGACCTGGACCACGGTTTTGTCCGCCGGTATATCGAAGACCTGACCGGTGCTGCCCACCTTGACCGAAAAGCTGCCATCGTTGCTGCTGTCAACCGGGGCGGCGGCGAAGTACTCCCGGTGCAGGGCGTGCTCCTGCCAATCCTGGGCGCGCGCACTGTCGAGAACATGTTGCATGAAACCACCGGGGCCGCACACGTACAAATGGGTGTCGGGCTGCGGGTTGGCCAGTACCTGGGCTGCATTCATGGCGGTCTCTGGCTGCTCGTCGAAGTGCATGAGCACCCGGTCAGCAAAAGACGAGTTGCGCAGACGTTCGACAAAGGCCGCTCGCTCGCCGGACCGTGCGCAGTAATGCAGTTCGAAATCTGCGCCGTTGTGGGCCAGACGCTCCGCCATGCACAAAATCGGGGTGATCCCTATGCCCCCTGCAAACAGCAAACTGCGCCGGGCTTCGTGGTCCAGCGGAAACAGGTTGCGCGGTTCACTGATGCGCAGGCAATCGCCACTATTGATCTGTTCATGCAGGCTTTGCGAGCCGCCCCGTGAGGCTGGATCCTTGAGCACGCCGATCAGGTAGCGATGCTGTTCGTCAGGATGGTTACACAGGGAGTATTGGCGAATCAGTCCGCCGGGCAGGTGCACATCAATGTGCGAGCCTGCACTGAAAGCGGGCAGGGCGCTGCCATCGGTGCTGGCCAATTCATAGCTGCAAATGCCCTGCGCTTCGTTGTTGCGAGATACCACCACCACATCAATCATGCTGCTTCCTCAAAGCGTTGCCATTGAGGGGGCTGGCCCAAGTGTGCTCGCCCCCGTGCGGAAATTACTGCGCAGTGGCGATCAATTGTGATTCGGGCGTGCGTTCGCTGGCGATGATGCGGTCCAGGACGCGGCGTGACTGCACGCCACCCGAGTCGATATTGAGCTTGAGCAGTGCGCGTTGCGGGTGGTCCAGCAGGTTTTGTTGCTGTTGTTCGAGCATCTCCAGGTCTTCGCTGAAGATTTTGCCCTGGCCCTCGCGGATGGTCGCGGTAAGCGCATGATCCTGCGGGTTGAAGTTGCGTGCCATCCCCCAGAAGTACCAGATCGAGGTGTCTGTTTCCGGGGTGATGAAGTCGACCACGATGCTCGATGCCTTGAACTCGGGGGCAGCGTGATAGCCGCCTTTGCCCGCGTGAGCGACCCCGACTTCGATCAGGACGTGGCTGGGTGGCGAGAAGCGGCATATCTGCCAGCGGTCTACCGGCACATCGTCGGCCAGATTATTGCCGCGCAATGCCATGCGCCAGAACGGCGGAGCCATGATGTTTTCCATGTGCCGCGCCGTGACGACTTCGTTGCCTTCAACCGTGGTGTTCGGTGCGACTTCGTCGATTTCCTTCTGGCCAATGCTGGAGGCGTGTACGTAGGTTTCGTGGGTCAGGTCCATCAGGTTGTCGATCATCAGGCGATAGTCGCAGCCGATATGAAACAAGCCGCCGCCATAGGCCCATTCATCGCTCACCGCCCACTCCAGGTGGTGGATCAATGCAGGATCGGCTTGATCCTGATCACCGGGCCATACCCAGATAAAGCCGTAGCGTTCGACCGCGGCATAGGTTTTGTTGCACGGGAAACCGCGTACCCGTTGCCCGGGCATCTCGACGGTTTTGCCGTCGCAGCCCATGACCAGGCCGTGATAGCCGCACACCAGGTTGCCGTTTTCGACATAGCCCAATGACAGAGGGGCGCCGCGGTGCGGACAAAAGTTCTCGACAGCGGCGACCTTGTTTTCATGGCCGCGATAAAAAACCATTTTCTCGCCGCAAATCTGCCGGCCTAAAGGCTTGTCGGTGATTTCATCGGGGGTGCATGCGACGTACCAGGTGTTTTTTGGGTACATGACCAATCTCCAGATCAGGTGTTATTGCTCTTATGGATCCATTAGGCGGTATAGGGATCTTTCAAGTCAATTTTGCTCTGGAGTAATATCGGGTTTTAATAGGGTTTGTGGCGATTACCGAACACAAAATGCAAAGGTGGTTGCTGATAGTGGATCCATTAAAGGTTTTGATGGCGTGCATGATGCCTGCGGCGCTATATGGGTGACCGCCAGAATTCAGAAGGAGTGTTGTGAGGGCTTGTCTTCAAGTTTGTCTTCATCGGGCTTCACCCCGTTGTAGATCATGGACAGGCCCAGGTCCAACAGGTGCAGGAAAGGTAAAAGGGTATATTTTTCACTGCTGGTTCGTACCCCTTCGGCAGCAGCTACGGGGGATTGTCAGGCCGATGTGCTGACCATCGACCCCGAACTGCCACTGCCCTGGGCCGTCAATGCTTGCAGCAAGGCTGCCGTCGCCGCCTGCAGCGCTGCTGCTGTCGCAGTCACCTGGGCCTGGGCTCCGGCCACGGCGGCGGCTTTACTGGCTTCGTTCTGGTCGCTGGCCTGGATGCTTTGCAGGGCCTGCATCTGCTGCTGAAGCTGCTTTTGCAGCTGCGCGATCTGTTTTTTCAGCTGCTTGACCGTGTCCGAACTGTCGTCATCACTGTCAGCCGCAGGCGCCGCATTAGCGTCTCGGGCCGCCCGTGGCTTGACCTGCTCGGTGGCCGTCGCGCCGGCATCACTCACGGCTGTGCTGTCCGTGGCCTTGCTGGCCGTGGCGGCGGGGGTGCTCTGAATATTCAGGCTCGATGCCAGGGGATTGATGCTGCCAACCATGTCGATGCGTCCTTTAGACTCGTTGTCCTACAGGACATCGGCAGGTTGCGCTGGCTCTTTAATAGCGCGGCGGAAAAAAGCCGGGCAAGCGCTCATATGCTTATGCAATAAAAGTATTTAAATTTAATTTCTTATATCTATAAAGTCATACCCCTGCGTACAGGTCGACCAATCGACGCGCCGCACGAAATGAACCAGCACGGGGCCACCGTGAGTTTCTGATCGATCTGCGCGCCATTGGGCGTGCCCTGCGTGGGAGTGATTTATGTCTGTACCGTCTGCCTCTGCGATTGCCGCGAGCATCGTGCCTCAAGCCTTTGAAATCCGTCCTTTCAGCGGCGCCGTGGGTGCCGAAATCATGGGTCTGGATCTGGCTTTGCCGGTCAATGACCAGGACTTTGCGCGTATCCATCGTGCTCATCTGCAGCATCACGTGGTGGTGTTTCGTGATCAGCGCATTACCCCGCAGCAACAGATCGACTTCAGCCGTCGCTTCGGCATCTTGCAGATCCATGTGCTCAAGCAATTTCTGCTGACCGGTCACCCGGAAATCCTTATCGTCTCCAACATCATCGAAAACGGCCAGTCCATTGGTCTGGGCGATGCAGGCAAGTTCTGGCATTCGGACCTGTCCTATAAAGAGCTGCCAAGCCTGGGCTCGATGCTGCATGCCCAGGAGCTGCCTGCCGAGGGCGGCGACACTCTGTTCGCCGATATGCACAAGGCCTGGGATGGCCTGCCTCAGGCCTTGCGCAAGGCGGTTGAAGGGCGTTCGGCTGCACATTCCTATACGGCGCGCTACAGCGAAAGCAAATTCGAGGGTAACTGGCGTCCGACCCTGACCCCGGAGCAACTGGCACAGGTGAACGAGGTGGTGCATCCAGTGGTGCGTACCCATCCGGAAAACGGCCGCAAGGCGCTGTTTGTCAGTGAAGGCTTTACCACTCGCATTGTCGGCCTGCCCGAGGACGAGAGCAGGCAGTTACTGGCCGAGCTTTACGCCCATAGCGTGCAGGAGCAGAACATCTATCGCCATCAGTGGCAGCCCCATGACCTGGTGTTCTGGGACAACCGTTCGCTGATCCATCTCGCCGCCGGATGCCCAAGCCATCTGCGCCGCAAGCTGTATCGCACCACCATCCAGGGCAACGCGCCTTTCTGATTGACTCATTTCAAGGAGCATTGCCATGCCCGCATCCATCAAAACCGTGGCCGCAAGTCTGGGCCTTAGTCTGCTTGCCGGCAGCCTTGTGGCACCGAAGGTCGCCCATGCCGAAGGCGAAATCCGTATCGCCGAGCAGTTCGGCATTGTTTACCTGTTGCTCAACGTGGTGCGCGATCAAAACCTGATCGAGAAGCACGGTAAGGAGGAGGGCATCGATATCAAGGTCGACTGGACTCAGTTGTCAGGTGGCGCGGCAGTCAATGATGCCTTGTTGTCCGGCTCCATCGATATTGCCGGGGCCGGAGTTGGCCCGCTGTTGACCATCTGGGACCGTACTCATGGCAGGCAGAACGTCAAGGCCGTGGCCTCGCTGGGCAACTTCCCGTACTACCTGCTGAGCAATAACCCGCAGGTCAAAACCATCGCCGACTTCACCGAAAAAGACCGTATCGCGGTACCGGCCGTGGGCGTTTCAGTGCAGTCGCGCTTCCTGCAATACGCCGCTGCCAAACAGTGGGGCGACAAGGACTTCAACCGGCTGGACAAGTACACCATCGCCGTCCCGCATCCGGATGCCACCGCTGCGCTGATCGCCGGTGGTACGGAGCTGAGCGGGCATTTTTCCAACCCGCCGTTCCAGGATCAGGCGCTGAAAAATCCAAATGTGCATGTGGTGCTCAACACCTACGACTTGCTCGGTCCCAATTCCCCAACGGTGCTGTTTGCCACCGAGAAGTTCCGTAGCGACAACCCGAAAACCTACAAGGCCTTTATCGAGGCCCTGGCTGAAGCCGCCGAGTTTGCCCAGAACGACAAGGGCGCGGCCGCTGACACTTATATCCGCGTGACCAAGGCCAATATCGACCGCGCCGAGTTGCTTAAAATCATCGACAACCCGCAGTACGAGTTCAGCGTAACGCCGAAAAATACCTATCCGCTGGCCGAGTTCTTGTACCGCGTGGGTGCGATCAAAAATAAACCTGACTCCTGGAAGGATTACTTCTTCCAGGACGCAAAACCGTTGCAGGGGAGCTGACAATAATGAATGCCTCGGTGCAAGGCCACACGGCCAGCCACTTGAATGCAACAGGGCCAGCCCTGTTGTCGGTCGACCAGGTCAGTCTTGAATACCGCACGCCGCAGCGTGTGGTGCGGGCGACTCATCAGGTCAGCTTTGAAATCGATCCGGCCGACCGTTTCATCCTGCTTGGACCTTCGGGATGCGGCAAGTCGACCTTGCTCAAGGCTGTGGCCGGTTTTCATGCCCCCTGTGAAGGGCAGATCCGCCTGCAGGGCCAACCCGTCACCGCCCCGGGGCCAGACCGCATGGTGGTGTTCCAGGAGTTCGACCAGTTGCCACCCTGGAAAACGCTCAAGCAAAACGTGATGTTCCCGTTGCTGGCGTCGAAAACCTTGCCTCGGCGCGAGGCCGAGGAGCGGGCTCTGCATTATCTGGACAAGGTCGGTCTGGCGGCATTTGCCGATGCTTACCCGCACACCTTGTCCGGTGGCATGAAGGCCCGGGTGGCGATTGCCCGTGCCCTGGCCATGCAGCCGAAAATCCTGTTGATGGACGAACCCTTTGCAGCTCTCGACGCCCTGACCCGACGCAAGATGCAGGAAGAATTGCTGCTGCTCTGGGAGGAGGTGCGCTTTACCTTGCTGTTTGTCACCCACTCGATCGAAGAGGCGCTGGTGGTCGGCAACCGTATCCTGCTGCTGTCGCCGCATCCGGGGCGGGTGCGGGCCGAGATCAACAGCCATCAGTACAACCTGCACAGCCTTGGCGGTGCGCAATTTCAGCACACGGCACAGCGCATCCATCGGCTGCTGTTTGATGAAGCGCACGCCGGCACCGACGAACAACCGCTGAATTTCGCCGATATCCGTATCGCTTATTGAGCTGTGGAGGATTGTCCGATGAATCAATCATCATCTGTACGCCAGGAATATGAAGTGGTCCTGGAACCGCTGCTAAGTGTGCCGCTGGAGCGCCAATTGCCGTTGAGCCAGCGTCTGTGGCAGCAGGGCTGGTTACGTAAAAGTCTGATCCTGATCGTGCTGGCTGTGCTTTGGCAACTGGTGGCGCGCTATCAGGACAACGACCTGCTGCTGCCGACGTTTTTGCAAACAGCCAGTGCGCTGTATGACGGCCTGATCAGCGGCGAGTTGCTGAGCAAGGTGGGTATTTCCCTGGTGGTACTGCTCAAGGGCTATCTGATCGGCATCGTGCTGGCGTTTGCCCTGACCACGCTGGCGGTTTCCACCCAATTGGGCCGTGATCTGCTGAGTACCCTGACTTCGATGTTCAACCCGCTGCCGGCGATTGCCCTGTTGCCGCTGGCGCTGCTGTGGTTCGGCCTGGGGCAGAACAGCCTGATTTTCGTGCTGGTGCATTCGGTGCTCTGGGCCCTGGCCCTGAACACCTATGCCGGGTTTCTCGGGGTGTCGGAGACCCTGCGCATGGCCGGGCGCAATTACGGGCTGAAGGGAATTCGCTTTGTGCTGTTTATTCTTATTCCGGCGGCGCTGCCTTCGATCCTTGCCGGTCTGAAAATCGGCTGGGCCTTTGCCTGGCGCACGCTGATCGCCGCCGAGCTGGTGTTTGGTGCCACCAGCGGCAAGGGAGGCCTGGGCTGGTATATCTTCCAGAACCGCAACGAGCTGTACACCGACAAGGTGTTCGCCGGGCTGGCGGTGGTGATTCTGATCGGCCTGCTGGTGGAGAACCTGGTGTTCGATACCCTGGAGCGGGTCACGGTCAAACGCTGGGGCATGCAACGCTGACCAGCAAAACCGAGCAGGCTCGCTCCCACAGGAGGGCCTGATCGTCAACCGAGTTTCTACAGGCTCAGCCCCACCCCGCGCAATATTACCGAGGTGATGGTCTGTACCGCCTGATGGTATTGCTGGTCGGACAGCGGCTGATGGCCGTTGAGTGCGCAGACCTGATAGTCGAAGTCGGCATAGTGCTGGGTCGAGGCCCAGATCATGTACAACAACGCTGAAGGCTCCACCGGGTTGATGCGTTTTTCGTCCACCCACTGGCGTATTTTCTGCTCCATGAGTTTGGCACCCTTGGCCATATGCTCATCGAGCATGTCCTGGAACATCGGTGCACCACGCATGATTTCGTTGGCCCACAGTTTGGAGCCGTGGGGACGGGTGCGTGAATGGTTCATCTTTTCCATGATGTAGCTGGTGAGCACTACCCGCGGGTCGTCGAAATTTTCGAAACAGGCACCTTCCAGCCCCCAGGTGTCCAGCAGGTTGATCAGAACTTCGCGGTACAGCTCGTCCTTGGTGGAAAAGTAGTAGTGCAGGTTGGAGCGCGGCAGTGCGGCTTGCTTGGCAATATCGGCCATCTTGGTCCCGGCATAGCCTTGTTCGGCGAAGACTTTCTCTGCGGCCAAAAGGATTTTTTCGACGTTTTTGCGGCGGATCTTTACTTTCGGGTTGCTCATCGAGTACCTGATTTATCACGACAGGAGAGGGCTGCGGCTGACGACACAGCATAGGTCAATTGCCAGGGGGCGCTGTGCGGAAAATCTCGGCGTACAACGGCCAGTGATCCGATACGCCCTGGGCATGACGGGCGCCATCGAAGCGTGCCGGGGTGCCCCAGCGGTTGACCTGATAAGGGCTGCTGTGCACCAGGCGAATGCTCTGCGGATCAACCTGCCAGCCATTGAAACCGCTGGCAGCGGTCATCTGTGGCGGGAACAGAAGCATGTCGAAGAACGACCACTCGCGTTTGCTGTGGTAGTAGTAACTGCCTTTGCAGCCCTCGCAGCCGATGAACTGGGACACCGCCCAGGTGCTGGCCAGGTCTTTGGCGATATAGCCGTGCTGCTGTTCTTCGCCGGCATTGATATTGAAGTCGCCGCCGACAATGGGCAGTACATCGTCCGGTAGTTCGCGCTTGAGCCGGGCCAGGTAGGCGACGGCCTGCTGGCGCAGGTAGCCCGGAGCACCGCCTGAGGGCAGGTGCAGGGAGAAAATCGCCGCTTTCTGGCCATCAGGCAACAACAGGCGAACTTCGAGAATGCCCCGGGTTTTGCTCACCCGTGCCGGGTCATCATTCCCCAGCGCCTGGTAGGGCACTGGATGCAGGCGGGCGGTGTCCCATTGAGGCAAACGGCTGAGTACTGCGGTGTCGATACCGCGCTCGTCCCAGCCCTCGATCAGTACGCGGGTCTGGTAGCCGGACGTGTTCAGGCGGGCATTGAGTTGCTCGACAACCTTGATGTTCTCAACTTCGTTGAGCATCAGGATATCCGGCCCGCGGCCTTGATTGATCTGTTTGATCACGGCGCTGAGGCGCTTGAGTTTTTCATCGAGCAAAGTCGGGGTCCAGTCGTTTTCTTCACACTCCTTGCGCCACGCCGGGACCTGGATTTTTGCGCAGCTGGCCAGGTACTCCGGGTGCGCGCGCTTGACGCTCAGGGGCAGGTAGGCGAAGTCGTCCTTGCCGTTGTCGTGCTCGGTGTCGAACAGGTTTTCGACGTTCCAGGTCATTAGCGAGACCCGGCCAGCTTCAGGCTCGACATGATTGGCGCAGGCGGTCAGCAGCAGGGTGCAGACGACGATCAGTAAAAGGGTACGCAGCAGTTTCATTGGCAGTCTATCCAGGCATAAAGGTCTGTGAGGGGGGATGCAGGCTTGTTTATGGGGGCGGGCTTCACAGGGAAATAAACACCCCCGCCAACGCAGCACTCATCAGATTGGACAGGGTGCCGGCAATTACTGCGCGCAGGCCCAGGCGGGCAATATCCTGACGTCGCGAGGGCGCCATGACGCCCAGGCTGCCGAGCAGGATGCCAATCGACGACAGGTTGGCAAAACCGCACAGGGCAAAGGTGACGATCACCTGGGTGGGCCCCGACAGTATCTGGATGCCTTTGGCAGCGGCTTGGACCGGGTCAAGATAGGCCGCGAAATCGACATAGGCGACGAACTCGTTGAGCACCAGTTTTTCGCCGATAAAACTGCCTGCCGTCATGGCCTCGCTCCACGGTACGCCGAGGACAAAAGCCAGTGGCGCAAACACATGGCCAAGAATCAGTTGCAGGCTCAGGTGGGCAAAACCGAACCAGTTGCCCACCCAGCCCAGGATGCCGTTGAGCATGGCTATCAGGGCAATAAAGGCCAGCAGCATCGCGCCCACATTAAGGGCCAGTTGCAGGCCGTTACTGACTCCCAGTGCGGCGGCGTCGATGACATTCGCCGGTTTATCGTCGGGGTATACCTCGATGTCACTGAAGTTGTCGCGCGGTTCAGCGGTTTGCGGCTCCATCAGCTTGGCCATCAGCAAACCGCCGGGGGCAGCCATAAAACTGGCAGCAATCAGGTATTTAAGCTCCACGCCCAGGCTGGCATAGCCGATCAGCACCGAACCTGCGACCGAAGCCATGCCGCCGACCATCACCGCAAACAGTTCAGAGCGGGTCATACCGTCCAGAAACGGGCGCACCACAATGGGCGCTTCGGACTGGCTGACAAAAATATTCGCCGTGGCTGACATCGACTCGGTACGGCTGGTGCCCAGCACCCGCTGCAAGCCGCCGCCAATCACGCGGATCACCACACTCATGATGCCCAGGTAGTAAAGGATGGCGATAAAGCTGCTGAAAAACACAATCAGCGGCAGCACCTTGATCGCAAAAACAAAGCCCTGGCTGCCAAACACTTCGCTCATTTTGCTACCTGCCAGAGGGCCGAAGACAAAGCTGATGCCTTCATTACCATAGTCTTGCAAGCGGGCTACCGATTCGCTGATTGCCGCCAGCGTTGCCTGGCCCCATGGCACATAGAGGGCGAAGGCACCCAGGCCTGCCTGCAATACAAATGCCCCGACTACGGTCTGCAACTTGATTGCCCGGCGGTTGCTGGACAGCAGCACCGCCAGGAGAATCAATACCACCACTCCAACGAAACTCATTGACCAGATTCCCGTATGTCACGCATCAAGGTCGCACCGGTTCAGAAACCGAAGGCACCGGGCAGCAATTGCTCGACCGTCCACTCGCGTGCCGCCGCCGCTTCGTGGCCGACGCAATACACCACGCAGTGAGGGCTCATCAGATCGTGCATGACCTGACGGCAGGCGCCGCACGGGGAGATCAGCGCCACGTTCGGGGCATACACCAGCATCGCCTTGAAACTGGCAGGTGCATGGCCCTGGGCAATGGCGCTGAACAGGGCGCCGCGTTCGGCACAGTTGGTCAGGCCGTATGAGGCGTTCTCGACGTTGCAGCCGCGAATGATCCGGTCATCGGCGGTGAGCAGCGCCGCACCCACCGGGAAGTTCGAGTGCGGGCACCAGGCTGCCCGGGCTGCGGCGATCGCTTCAGGTAACAGGCGCTCGTACTGCGCCTGAGCTTCGGAGCTGCGGTTCATGGGGCGTTGCTCGCGGTGACGTCAGCCAGGGTCTGGGCAACTTTTTCAATCCGTTGTTGTGGCGTGCTTGCTCCCGCTGGCTGCCCGGCGCGGTCCTGGGCTTGCAGATAATCGACCAGTGCCTGGAGATCGTTGAGGCCGGTATCCACCCGCTGGCTGGCTTGGTTGAGTACGCTGAAGTTGTCACCGCCCCCGGCCATAAACGAGTTGACCGTGATCCGGTAGGTCTGCTCGGGTAGCACCGGTTTGCCATCGATTTTCAGGCTGTCGGCGATGATCCGCTGGCCCTGGGGCCTGCTGGCATCCCAGCGATAGCTGAGGGTGGCCGATGGCTGCAGGGGATAAAAACCGAAGCCGTTGTTCTGCCATTGCTGCTCCAGCAATTGCTTGAGCTGGGCACCGCTGAGGGTAAGGATGTTCAGGGTGTTGTTGAACGGTTGTACGGAGGCTACCTGGCCATAGGTCAGGTGCTGCTGGCCGGGTTCGAGCATCAGGTCGGTGCGGATGCCGCCCAGGTTGGTCAGTGCCACCTGTGCACCCAGGGCGCGGGTGGCGTGCAGTTGTGCATCGGCGATCAGGTCGCCCATGGCCGATTCTCCAGCGTCGTTGAGGGTGCGGTTGATTTCGCGGGTGGCGATACGGGCCACGGGTTTGTTCAGGTGTTCGTTGCTGCGCGCTTCAATATCGGCCTGCAGCGCGGCAATTTCTGGCAGCGGCGTGTAGCGCGCGGGGTCGACCACGATGTTTTGTGCCTTTGCATCGAGCAGTTGGTGGTTGACCGGGTCCACGGTGAGGGTGATATGGGTCAGCAGGCGGCCGAACGAGCTGCCCTGGGTGATCAGCTTGTCGCCCAGGCGGCACAGGTAGCCCTGGTGGGTGTGAGCGGTGACCACCACTTTGATTTGCGGGTCCAGACGCCTGGCCACATCGACGATATCGCCCTTGAGCTGGCTGCAATCCTGCTGGTCGAAGCGTTCGGTGGTTTCACCGCCTTGGTGGATCACCGCGACCACGGCATCCACCCCTTGTTTGCGCAGTTCGGGCAGTTGCGCGTTGATCGCCTCGGCCTCGTCAATGGTGTACAGACCGTCCATGCTCTGCTGGCTTACATAGGCCGGGAGGTCGCGCAACACCGCGCCGACAAAGGCGATTTTGGCGCCGTTGGCCTGCTCGATACGGTAAGCAGGCAGCAGTGGTTTGCCGGTTTGCGCGTCGATCAGGTTGGCCGCCATATAGGGGAAGCGCGTGCCGCTGTAGTTGTTGTCAAACTGGCAGGCCTTGTCCGGGCGCGGCGACACGCAGCCGCCATTGATCTGGCGTTGCAACTCCAGTTTGCCCAGATCCAGTTCATGGTTGCCAACCACACTGAACTTGAGCCCCAGTTCGCCGAGGGCTTCGAGCGTCGGCTCATCGGCCCACATCGAAGACATCGGCGGGCTGCCGCCGATCATGTCGCCCGCGCCAATCAGCAGCAGTTGCGGGTCGCTGTTGCGCAGTTCGCCAACCACGCCGCTCAGGGCGTTGATGCCCCCGGCCTTGAGTGACACCTTGCCAGTCGGCGCCGTGGCATCGGCATAGGTGAACGGGGTGGCGGCCAGATTGCCGTGAAAATCGTTGATCGCGGCAATATTGATAGCGACCGGCTTGACCGGTTGCTGGCAGGCGCCCAGCACCAATGCTGCCGGGATGACCAGGCTGGCACTGCGCAGACGCGAGAGAAGATTCGACATGCAAGCTCCTTGGTGCCGGTCAGGCGGTACGTGGCTGGCCAGCAGTGGCGACGGCAGGTGCTGACGAGGTGACGTATTGCGTGCCCAGGCCTGCGCGCAGCAAAAGCATCTTGAGGTGGTCATTGATCAGTTCAAGGCGATCTTGCAGATGGCTATTGAAGACCATGCCCACCAGCGCGATGGAGATCCCCAGTGCGGTGGCATACAGGGCTGTACCGATGCCACGGGACACTTCGCCCGGATCGGAAACACCGGCCTCGGCCAGTGCCTTGAAGGTGTCGATGATGCCCATGATGGTGCCGAGCAGGCCCAGCAGCGGCGCACCGGCGACCACGGCTTCGAGGATCCACAGGCTGTGGGACAGCTTGCCGCGCATGGAGATGTAAATGGCCTGGCCGAGGTCTTCAAGCTCCTGGTGCGAATGCAGTTGGCGACGGCCGTCGTAGATCTGCGAGAGCAGTTGCAGGGGCAGGCTGTCGCGCGCGGTCAGCCCGGCAGGCAGGTCGGCGATGCTGCGGACTTTGCCATTGACCGCAGGCACCAGCTGACGCGCCTTGCGCAGCGAGTAGCTGAAGAAGATGCAGCGTTCGACGACCACAAAAGCGGCCAGGGCAGCGGCGCCGTACATGACGTAGAAGGTGATGTCGTGGAGCAGATTCATGTTCATGCGAGTAATCCTCCAGATGCGTTTATG
Organism: Pseudomonas sp. TWR1-1-3; assembly: GCF_049896805.1. NCBI lineage: Bacteria > Pseudomonadati > Pseudomonadota > Gammaproteobacteria > Pseudomonadales > Pseudomonadaceae > Pseudomonas > Pseudomonas sp. TWR1-1-3. Next base: position 780,555 of record NZ_JAFCUZ010000001.1, read on the forward strand.
GTCCGGGCCTGCCGTGCAGGCAGGCCCGGGGAGCAAGGTCAGAAGCTGGCTTCGAAAGAGACCATGGCAGTGCGTTCTTCACCGACGTTGTAGTAAGGCGTGGCGGCGCTGACGCCGTTGACCGGTGCAGCGTTGAGCACCACGGTGCGCGCCGATGACAGGTACTCCTTGTCAAACACGTTGAGCATCGAAACGCGAATGGCCGCCGACTTGAGGATCTTCTTGTCCACCGGCAGGCGCACCCCGGCGTTGATATCGAAGGTGGTACGCCCGGAGATTTCCTGGTCGTTGGTCAGGTCGCCGTAGTAGCTGCCCACATACTTGGCGGCCACGTTGCCGTAGTAGCGCTTGTTGTCGTAACCCAGGCTGGCGTTGAGCATGTTTTTCGGCACGTTGGCCAGTTGCTTGCCGGAGGTGGGCAGTTCCTTGTTGCGTGTGGTCACGTCATCCTGCTGCTCGGCGCTGGTATAGGTGTAAGAGGTGTAGTAGTTGAAGTTGTAGGGCAGCAGGCCGCTCCACTCCAGTTCCAGACCCTTGTTGACCACGCTGCCGACGTTGAGCATTTCGTAGTCACCGTCGGCATTGGTGGTCGACAGCTGACGATCCTTGTACGAGATATGGAACAGGGTGGCGCTCAGCAGCATGTCGTCCTGGGTGAAACGCCAACCCAGTTCCTGGTTCCAGCTCAGTTCCGGGGCCAGGCTGATGGAGTCGCCGGCGTTGTAGAGCACATAGTTGGGCGGCGTACGCATATTGCGGGTGACGTTGTAGAACGCCTGGTTCTGCTCGTTGATCTGGTAGCGCGCACTGAAGTTGGGCAAAAACTCGTGGTACCTGGCGTCACGCTTTTCGGGAGCGCTGTACAGGCTGCCGAGGTTGTTGCCGTCGCGTTCGACGTACTGGTAGGCAATGCCGCCGGTGAGGGTCAGGTCAGGGGTGACCGTCCACACGTCCTGGGCCCAGATTTTCTGTGCCGGGGTGACGGTGTACTGGTGACGGCCCTGTACCGTGGCGCCATTTTTGTCGGTGAGCTGGTTGCCACTGTTGTAGTCGCCCCAGATATCATCCGGCGTACCGTTTTCGGTGATGCTGATAAAAGGCTGGGTCTGGCGCTGGCGGGCACGTTCATACCAGTAACCGACATCGATGCTGTGGGCTTCGTTGAAGTCCCATTTCAGTTTAGTGGTCACGCCAGGGCGCCAGCTCTCGGTCCATGATGGGCGGTAGTAGGTGTCATAGGCCAGTCCGCTGAGGTCAAAGTTGCCGGCCTTGTCGCTGGTCGAAGACAGCCCGGTCGCCGATTGGCCGCTGAAGCTGCCGCCATTGGACCAGAAGTAGTAGGGTGCGATGGTCAGCGCCAGGTCGTCACGCAACTGAAAGCGCTGGGTCAGGGTGGCCGAGGCGTTTTCAAACGGGTTGCGGTTGATCTTGTAGTACTGGGTCAACTTGCCGCTGCTGTTGTAGATCGGGATTTCGGCATAGTCCAGGCCACGGCCCGACTTCTGGAACTGTGCCTTGCTCAGGGTGTTGTAGTTGTAGTTTTCCTGGGTGCTGTATTTGAAGATGGCATTGGTCGAGTTGCCGTTGCCATCTTCGAACAAGGTGTTCCACTCAACTCTGTCGGCGCGTACGGTGCCTTTGCCGCGCCACTTTTCGCCTTCTGTATGGGACGCCGAGACAAAGGTTTTAAAACCATTCAAATCGCCGGTGTTAATCCGCGCGAATGATTTGTTCAAACTGTTGGAACCGACCGACTGTTTGACAAAGACGCCGAAGTCCTTGGTCGGGCGCATGGTCACCAGGCCAATGTTGCCGCCACTGGAGCCGATATGCGGGCCGTCGATTTCCGAAGAACCCTGGGTGACAAAGACTTCGCCGAGGTTTTCCGGGTCGCCGAGCAGGTTGGCATACACCGCATAGTCCCCGGAATCGTTGATCGGGATACCGTCCGAGGAGACGCCGACCTGGTCGGAGTTCATCCCGCGCATGGTGAAACTGGTGCCGCTTACCCCTGATGCGTCGGTGCTGGAAACGTTGATGCCGGGGGTGTACTTGAGCTTGTCGATGGCGTTGGCAGTCGGTGCCATTTCGTCCATCGCTTCCTTGGTTACGGTCGAGCGGCCCTTGGCGCTGTCTTCTTCGACCATAAGCCCATTACCCAGACTCTGTCCGGTGACATTGACCTTGCCTATATCAACGGTATCTTCTGCGAGCGTTGATAACGTCCAGCCGCCAACCCCAACGGCCAGTAGCGTTGCGAATAAAGTATTGAGTTTCAAAACAGTTTCCCCTAAGCGTAAGTGTCAGAGCTGACGTGCTTTAGTTATGGCTCTGTGTTGTATACAAGCGTGGCGCTGAAACGGTATTTATCCTTGCCCGAGAAACTTTCTTCGGGGAAGGGCACAACTTTATCGAGGCGTTGCAAGCTGGTTTGTGCGGCACGATTGAGCAGCATATTGGTCGCCTTCTTTTCAATGCCCGAGTCGAGCACCTTGCCGCTACGGTCAACCAGCAACCACACCACCACATTGCCTTGCGGGCGTTGCAGTGAAGCCTCGCGACCTCGCGGGTATTGCTTGTATTTCTCCAGCTCCGCCAGCAGCCGGGCGATATAGCGGCTCTCCAGGTCTGCCGGGTTGGCGCGCGGGGCCTGGGCAATCGATCTGGCTGGCGCTACAGGGGGGGCCGTAGCGGGTGCAGGCGTGGGCGCTTGCAGCACAGGCAGAGGTTGAGGCCTGGGTGGTGTTGGTACGGCCTTGACCACCTGCGGTTTGGGCTTGGGTGGCGGCGGCCTGGGAGCTGGCGGTTTGGGTTTGGGTGGTGGGGGAGGCGCGATTTCCACGGCTTCGACCACTTCCTCCTCCGGTGGTGGCAACTCGGCGACCTGCTCGGGCTCCGGTTCAGGCTCGGGAGGGGGAGGCAGCAGTTCATCCAGATCTATCAGGGCCACTTCGACGCTGCTGTCGTCGTATTTGGGCGTGATTTTCAGGTCCGTGTCCATGCTGCTATGGACGGCCACCGCCAGCAGGCAGATGGCCGGCAAACAGGCGATGGCTTTGCGTGATTTGAAAAAAACCGACATGGCCTACAGCTTCCGCGTCGCAATGGAGACAGACGAGAAGCCGCTGCCCTTGAGCACATCCATCACGCTGACCAGACGCGCCACCTCAACACCTGCATCGCTGTTGAGGATGATCACCATCTTTTCGTCAGGGTTTTCCATGGCCTTGAGTTGAGCCACCAGATCGCTCTGGTTCAGATCCTTGCCATCCAGTTGCAGGCGCTCGTCCAGGCCCAGGGTGATGACCGCCTTGTTTTGCGGCTTGAGCTGCTGCGCATGAGCGGCACCTGGCAACTGGGTCTTGATGCCGAGTGCGGGTATCACGTTGAGACTGATCAATACAAAAAACACCAGCAGGAACATCATCACGTCGATCATCGGGATGATTTCGATATGCAGACGCTTTTTCTTGGGTTCTTCCCAGCTTCGCATTGCGTGTACTCCAATCCACAGAGGGGATCAAAAAGCTGAACATCCGTTCAGGTTTTCACTTGCGGTTTGCCAGGACGCAGAAGAAATGCCCAGAACCTGTCTCAAGTGACAGGTTGCAAAGGTAGAGGGGGGCTGTTTCATTTTGATTTCAGATTTTGTGTATTTTTTTGTTTTTTTTAATATCGAAACTAAACTGATTTTTGTGGTTAAAAGCGCCGTCTTTTCAGGATTTTGCAGGCATTTACTTGAAAGAGTACTTCGTTGCAGGGTGGCCAGGATAAATTTTTATAAACTTGACAGGCCTGTCAGCTTATAGATTTGGCATCAGGAATCATTCGCCATAACGCTGTTTTTCCACGGTTTTGGCTGTGAAGATGTCAAAGTGCTACTAATCTATTGTTGTTATGCAAAGGCATTGGCATGATGATATTAATCTGAAGTGCCGGCTGTTGAGATCAAGGGTTTAGCGGAGCGAACGCCATGCAGTTATTCAAAAAGCTGTTGAATATTTTGGGGCAGGCTGAGCGCAGCCGTGCTCACGTGGATAACCCTTTTCTGGTACCGCTTGAATTTGAAAGCCTCAAGCGTGAGCTGAATATCGTCGAGCAAGCCCGGCGCCATGGCGAGCAAGGCTATCCCCCTGTGGAAGCCACCCGGCTGACGGCCATTGAAGAACAGATCCGCACGACCCTTGAGTCAGAACGGCACAAGGTGCTGGCCTGGGCCGAGGCGCGCATCGCCCTGGTGCAAACCCGCCTGACAGCACTGGATATTGTTGGCACGGTAAAACGTTGCGGCGAATTTGATCAGGCGTTCGAGCGGGCGGCACAGGACCTGCTGAACAATTACGCCGTACGCCTGCAACGTCTGGAATACCGCGCACGGGAGCGCGAGGCTGAATTGTGCGCCTTGCGTGCGCAAAATCACGCCGGGTATGGCAAACAGCAGAAGCGTCGCAACGAAGCACTGGGTGTGTACCAGGACGAAATTGCAGATGTACGCAACGAACTGATGGCACTCAAGCATGAGTTCCTTGAACAGTTGGAGTCCGATGTGCTGGCCTGCAATGAGCAACTGGTGAGGTATCAGTCAGTTCTGGACGAAAAACGCAATCTGAAACCGCGCCTGGCCAGTGGCCTGAACAAGGCCGAAATGGTCATGGCGGGGCTTGTGCAATGCTATCGCGCCGAAAACCAGCTGCACCGTAATGGTCGGCGGGTGCCGGCTTACTTCAGTGACAGTATTGTGTTGCAGTCGCTGGCACTGCCCGACAGCAATACGGCCGAGGATGAAGTGAACCTGGCTTTGCAACAGCAGGCACTGACGCAGCTGATTGAGCAGCTTGAGCCGATTCGCGGGCGGATCCAGTCCTCGTTCTTTCAAAAGTACAATCAGCTGATGCCCCTGTCCTGGCTGCCTGAATACCCTCCGGCCATGGAAAACCGCATCGCCGCAGAGCCGGTTTGACACCCCGCAGGCTGGTTGCTAGGACCAGCCCAGGGTTGCCGCGGTCAGTAGCAGGTACCGGGTACCTTTGGCCAGGGTGACGATCAGCACGAAACTCCACAGCGGTTCGCGCATGACCCCGGCGATCATGGTCAGCGGATCGCCGATAATCGGCATCCAACTCAGCAGCAGTGACCAGCGCCCGTAACGCAGATAGAACTGCTGGGCCCTGTCGAGCTTTTGCTCGCTGACCGGAAACCAGCGCTTGTGCCGAAAGCGTTCCACCGAGCGGCCCAACAGCCAATTCAGTACCGAGCCCAGCACATTGCCCAGGGTGGCGACAGCCAGCAGGGTCAGGGCTGCATATTTGCCTGACAGCAGCATGCCGACCAACACGGCTTCCGACTGCATGGGCAGCAGCGATGCTGCGCCAAAGGCGGCGAGGAACAGACCCAGATAGCTGGTTAATTCAAACACGTAAACTTCCAGGGGAGATGGACACCGCCGCATACCTTGTGGGAGCGGGCTTGCTCGCGATACAGGCGCTGCAGTCTGCCAGACCAACCGAGGCGCTGCCATCGCGAGCAAGCCCGCTCCCGCAAAAGTTGGCTGGGCTGGCAGCGGCTAAAAGTTTTGCAATACCCGCCGCAGCGAAGCCGGCAGGGTTTCGCCGTGGCTCATGCCGTCGAATGTCTGATAGTCAACCGCCAGTCCCGGGATATCACTCAGTTCACCCGCCAGTTGGCGGATCAGTCTGTCTGGCTCGCCGTCGCTCGGGCCGCGCGGGTTAGCGGGTTCGGCCGTGCCGCGCATCAACAGCAAATCGGCCTTGTGCCCGTTCATGCGTTGCTTGAAGTCCGCGCCGGGGTGGATGTCGGCCCACCACAGCGACGGGCTGGCCGCTGCGTAACGGGCAAATTCGCCGGGGCGGGTGAGCAGGGCGTGCAGCACCAGCAGGCCGCCATAGGAATGGCCCCACAAGGTTTGCTCCTGCAGGTTGATCGGTGCCTTGGCCGCCACCGCCGGGCGCATGCGCTCGCGCAACAGGTCCAGGAAGACATCCGCACCGCCACTGGGCAACCCGCTCAGCGGGTCGGTTTGCACGGTCAGGCCAGGCCTGTTCGGGGTGTAGTCGTAAGTGCGGGCAGTGCGCTCGATGCGCAGTGGTGTCTGGTAGCCGATGGCGACCAGTAATGGTGCCTTGCCACGGGCAAGATCCCGCAGCAGGTCGGCATCCAGTGCGCCGATGGCGGCATTGCCGTCGAGCATCCACAGCACCGGGAAACCTTTTTTCGGCGGCGCGGCATTGGGTCGACCGATCCATAGCTGATAATGGCGCTGGCCATCGGCGGAGTCGATCAGCAAGCGGCTGAAGCGGTAGTCCATATCTGTGCGCTGCAGCAGGCGGGTGTCCATCAGCTGGTCAGGCGCGGGCCGGGCCTGGGCGGCTTGCCCGGGGAGGGCCAGGGCAAGCAGCAGCGTCAATGGCAGGGTCAGGTTTCTCATCAGGCAATCTCGTTATGCTTTAAAACGACGCGGTCAGGCTGGTGTAGAGCGTACGCCCCGGCTCGTTGTAAGTCGCCGCCCCGGCCCCGGCGATATTGGTCACACCCTGGGCGTTGCCCTCACGGAACAGGCGCTTGTCGAACAGGTTATCGATACCCGTGGTCAGGCTCAGGTTGGCCGTAATGGCGTAGGTACCGCTGATGCCGGCAATGGCATAAGGCGAAAGCTGGTTGTTGGCGGTGCCGGTGACGCGGTCGCCGTGGTAGTCGAATTTTTTCGGTGTCTGTTTGCCGTACCAGGCCACGCTCGCTTGCAGCGACAGGTCATCGGTTGCCTGCCAGTCCAGCATGGAGTTAAGGGTGTAGCGCGGGGTGACAGACAGGGCGTCACCGGTCTGCTTGTTTTTCGATTGCAGCATATAGGTGAAGTTGTTGGTCCAGGTCAGTTGCGGCGCCAGGGGCAGGGTAAGGGTGCCTTCAAGGCCTTCGACCAGTGCCTTGGGTACGTTTTCCCACTGGTAGATCGCGGCATTGGCATAGGTGCCAGTTCCGCCCACGGCATTGCCGATGGGGCTCATGCCGGATTCGATCTTGTTTTTGTAATCGTTGCGAAAGTAAGTCAGGCCAGCGACGACGCCGTTCTCCTTGTACTCGATGCCCAGTTCCTTGTTGACGCTGGTTTCGGCTTTCAGGTCGGCGTTGCCTTGCAGGTAGCAACTGGTGCTCTGGCCATAGCAACCCTGGCCGCGGCTGTAGAGCAGGTAATCGGGGTTGAGCTGGTACAGGTTAGGCGCTTTATAGGCGCGGGCGATGCCGGCCTTGAGGGTGACTGTTTCGGTCAGGGCATGGGACAGGTTAAGCGACGGGCTCCAGTTGTTGCCGACCACGCTGTGGTGGTCCAGACGCAGGCCGGGGGTGAGCATGGTGCCGGGTAGCAGCTCGATATTGTCGGCGGCAAACAACGAGAAAATCTGCGCCGAGGAGGTGGTGCTGCGATTGCTGCTGCTCAGGCCGCTGACCGAACCGCCTTCGCTGGTGGACTGGGTGTTGGCGCTGGGGTCGTCGAGCTTTTGCTGGGTCCATTCGCTGCCCAGGGTCAGGGTCTGGTCGAAACCTGCGTGCAGCGGCAGATTGACCTCGCCGTGGGCGGTCAGGTCGCGCAATACCGCAGTATAGAAATCACCACTGCTGAAAATGCCTTCGGTGCCGCCTGCCAGGCCTTCGTTGATCCGCGTATTGCGGGTTTTTTCGTATTGCAGGTAGGCCATGCAGTTACCAAAGTCCCATTCACCACGGTGGGTCAGGGCATAGGTTTCGCGGTAGGTACGGTTGGTCTCGTGGCCCAGCAGGCTTTTGACGTAGGCGTTGCTGTTGGTGTTTTGCGTATCGCCGGTATAGAGGTTGCCCTGACGGCTGTAACCAGCCTCGAAGTCGAGGGTCTGCTGCGGGGTCATGCGCCAGCTGAGCAGGCCGTTGACATCCTTGTTGCGCACGCCTTCGCGGCCAGCGGGCAGGGTGCCGGCCTGGTTGCCGGTGCGCTCTGATTCATGGCCTGAGTTGATGTCCCAGTCATCCGGGTCGGTCTTGGCGATATTGCCGTATACGCGATAGCTCAGGTTGTCGGTGAGCGGGCCGTTGAGGCCGAAACTCACGCGCTTGCTGGCGCCTTCGTCCTTGTGGGTCGGGAAGTTGGAATAGACCGTGACGTCGCCGTGGGTTTCGGCCCCGGCCTGCTTGGTGATGATATTCACCACGCCGCCAGCCGCGCCGTTGCCGTAGAGGGCGGCGGCCGGACCGCGCAGCACTTCGATGCTCTCTACCTGATCGGCAGGTACCCAGTTGGTATCGCCACGGCTGTCACGCTCGCCGCGCCAGCCGTAGCGCACCGAATTGCGGCTGTTGACCGGTTTGCCGTCAACCAGGATCAGGGTGTTTTCCGGGCCCATGCCGCGGATGTCGATCTGACGGTTGTTGCCGCGCTGGCCGCTGGTGGAGTTGCCCGTGAGATTGACCCCGGGCATGGTGCGGATGATCTGCGACAGATCGTTGGACGGTGGGCGTTTCTTGATGTCCTCTGCGGTGATCACCGAGACCCCGGGTGCCTGTTTGGTTTCTTCCAGGGCGGTGGCAACCACGTTGGTGTTTTCCAGCTCCAGCGCGGCAGCGGCATGCACGGAGCTGGCCAGCAAGCAGCAGCCGGACAGAACGAAGGGAGCGATAGGGCGCAGCGCATGTTGCAACATCGGGTGATCTCCGGGACAGCCTGATACAGGAAGATCACGAATGATAATGACTGCTAATTGAGAGTAAAGCGCATTAACTTTCTAAACACTTCACTGTGGGAGCGGGCTTACCCGCGATGGGATCGCCGCTGTTTGTCTGTTGAACCGAGTTGGCGGCATCGCGGGCAAGCCCACAGGGTTTTCTGTTTCAGTCAGGAGGACGCGCCACCGGCAACAGCACATGCATGCACAGCCCCGGCTGGCCATTGCTGGCCCACAACCGGCCCTGTTGCAGTTCAATGGCACGTTGGGCGATGGCCAGGCCCAGGCCGAAGCCTTCGCCTAGCGAACCCTTGAGGCGCTGGTAGGGCACGAACAGGCTGGCCAGGTCCTGCGGATCAACGCCGGGGCCTTGGTCGCTCAGGCAGAGGTGCCAGGCATCACCTTCACGCCAGCCGCTCAAAGTCACTTTGCCTGCAGGCGGTGAATAACGTATTGCATTGCGCAGCAGGTTTTCCAGGGCCTGGGCCAGGCTGTCGAGATGCACTTGCACGTAACAGTCTTCGCCCAGCAGACAGGGCAGTCGCTCGACCGGCCAACCGCTTTCAAAGCAGGCGTCTTCACACAGGGCTTCCCATACGGACAGTACCAGCACCGGCTCGCTTGCCAGTTGCGGGCGCTCGGTGTCCATCCAGGCGAGGTTGAGGGTGTCTTCCAGCAGGCGCTGCATATCGTCGATCTCGCGATCGAGTCGCTGGCGCATGTGCTCAGCCGGTAAATGGCTGTCGTGGGCGATGCGCAATCGTGCCAGGGGGGTACGCAGTTCATGGGACAGGGTGCGCAATAACAGGCGTTGCTGGTTGAGGCTCTGGCGCAGGCGGCTGGCCATGTGTTCGAAGGCCTGGGCCAGTTCCCCCAGTTCATCCCTGCGTTTGATCAGCGGCAGCGGTGCTTCACTGTCCAGGTCATCGGCACGCAAGGCGTCGGCGCGGTCACGCAAACGGTTGAGTGGCAGCACCAGGTGGCGGTAGATCAGCAGCCCGAGGAGCGCGGCCAGCAGCGTTGGCATCACGCCGTGACTGAGCACATGGGTCCAGGGTGTCAGGCCTCCGGGCAACAACCGCTCGGGAAGCTGGATCACCAGCTGGCCTTGTTGCGGCTGCCCGGGAAAGGGGATGCTGACATAGGGCAGCTCGTCCTGCAGACGTCGGCTCATGGGCCAGTTCAGTTGGCGCATAAAGGTCAACTGGCGATAGTTGTGGGCGGTGAGAGGGGTATTGCTCAGGCTTTGCAGGTTTGGCCCCAGTACCGTTACCCAGGTGTCCTCCCTCGCCATCAGCTCTTCGCTAAAACGTGCCAACCCGGCCGGGCCCTGGTTGTGCCAGATGCCTTCAGCCTGCTGTGCGTAGTCGGCCAGGTACTGCTGGTCGGCGGCCGAAAGAAAATAGGTGCGACGTTCGGCCGACACTCCCCAGATCCAGATGATCCAGGTCAGCAGCAGGCAGAAAGCGATTTGCAGCAGGGCCAGTTTCCATAGCAAGGGATGGCGGCGCATCAGGGGTTATCCATGCTGACCAGGATATAACCCTGGCCACGCACGGCCTGGATCTGCACATGCCGCACGCCAATGGCCGCCAGCTTGCGCCGCACATTGCACACATGCACATCCAGGCCGCGGTCCAGCCGGGTGTAGACGCGGTGAAGCACCTGCTGGTAGAGAAACGCCTTGCTCAAGGCCTCGCCATCATGTTCGTGCAGGATGCTCAGCAGGCGGAATTCGGAGTGGGTCAGGCCTGCACTCTGGCCGTTGTGCACCACGTCCAGAGCCTCTTCATCAAAGCTCAGCCGCGGGTGGTGCGGCAGCCCCGGCGGGCGCTGGAACATGGCCATGCGCCGCAGCAGGGCATCGGTGCGGGCGTCCAGCTCGGCGAGGCTGAAGGGTTTGGGCAGATAGTCGTCGGCACCTCGGGTAAACCCGGTGATTCGGTCTTGCTCGTTGCCCAAGGCCGACATCAGCATCACCGGGACGTTTTGTTGCAGGCGCAGGGCTTCCAGCAGCGCCAGACCGTCCATGCCGGGCAGCATGATATCGAGCAGCACCAGGTCGAAACACTGCGACTGCAAAGCGCTCAGGCCCTGGATGCCGTCGATGCAGGATGTCACGGCAAAGCCGCGTTGCAGCAGATGTCGCTCCAGATCGTGGCGCAGCCTGAAGTCGTCTTCTACCAGAAGTAGCCGGGGGGATGTGTGCATAGGGGTTCTAATGAGAATATTTCACATTTGCGAATATCCCATCATTGGCCATGCTGCGCAAATGCTATCAAGGATAGAGGGCAAGATTGCACAGCGGATCTGATCAACTACAGGTCGGATTCGCGCAAAAAAGCCGTGCCTGTATCTGTTCGAATGTTCCTCAACGACCCGCCTGCCGGCGGCTCCTGACGCTCGATCAATGACAGGGACATATGCCATGCAAATGCCGAAAACCATCCAGATAAAGAACGGCGAAAAGGTCACTCCGACGTTCTCGGCCCAGGAGTACGCCAACCGCCAGGGAAAACTGCGGGCCTATATGGCGCAGCACAATATCGATGCTGCTGTGTTCACCTCGTACCACAACCTCAACTACTACAGCGATTTCCTGTATTGCTCATTTGGCCGCAACTACGCGCTGGTGGTGACCCAGGACAGCGCGGTGACCATCAGCGCCAATATTGACGGCGGGCAGCCGTGGCGCCGGACCATGGGCACCGACAACATCGTGTATACCGACTGGCAGCGCGACAACTACTTTGTGGCGATCCAGCAGGCGCTGCCCAAGGCGGGGCGCATCGGTATCGAGTTCGACCACATGAACCTGCTCAATCGCGACAAGCTCGCCAGCCGCTATCCCCAGGCCGAGCTGGTGGACATCGCCGCGCCGTGCATGCGTATGCGCATGATCAAGTCGGCGGAAGAACACGCCATCATTCGCCACGGCGCACGGATTGCCGATATTGGTGGCGCGGCCATCGTCGAGGCCTTGCGCGATCAGGTGCCGGAATATGAAGTGGCGCTGCATGCCACCCAGGCGATGGTGCGTGAAATTGCCCGTACCTTTCCCGATTCGGAGTTGATGGATACCTGGACCTGGTTCCAGTCGGGGATCAACACCGACGGCGCCCATAACCCGGTCACCAGCCGCAAGGTGAACAAGGGCGATATCCTCAGCCTCAACTGCTTCCCGATGATTGCCGGTTACTACACGGCGCTGGAACGCACCCTGTTTCTGGACCATTGCTCCGACGAGCACCTGCGCCTGTGGGAGGTCAACGTCAAGGTACACGAGGCCGGCCTGAAGCTGATCAGGCCCGGCATGAAGTGTTCGGACATTGCTCTGCAGCTCAATGAAATTTTCATGGAACACGATCTGCTGCAATACCGCACCTTCGGGTATGGTCACTCCTTTGGCACCCTCAGTCATTACTATGGCCGCGAGGCCGGGCTGGAGTTGCGTGAAGATATCGACACGGTGCTGGAGCCGGGCATGGTGGTGTCGATCGAGCCAATGATCATGATCCCTGAAGGTCGTCCGGGAGCAGGTGGGTATCGCGAGCACGATATCCTGATCGTCAACGAAAAGGGCGGCGAGAACATCACCCACTTCCCGTATGGCCCGCAGCACAACATCATCAAAAAATAGTCATTGCGCGGCATTGTGGGAGCGGGCCTGCCCGCGAAGGTATCACCGCGGCGCCTCGTCATCCGGGGTGATACCTTCGCGAGCAGGCTCGCTCCCACTCCGAGCTCGATACCAACGTATGCGCACACAGATTGCGCAGCGTTTTCTGACCTGTTTACCCCTGCCAAAAAGAACACAATGAGGGTATCTGTCATGTCCCATGTCGCGACGTTGCTTGCCATTTTTCCATCACGCATCTCTTTCTCAGGAGGTGCTCAATGAGTATCCCCAGCGCAACTATCGCTTTGCCCCTGACCCCCGAACAGCAGGTCGAGCGCCTCAGTGAGCGCAAGGCATTGCGCCGTGCCGCCACAGCCAGCTTTATGGGCAACTTTGTCGAGTGGTTTGACTACGCTGCCTATGGTTACCTGGCGACGGTCATCGCCCTGACGTTCTTCCCGCAAACCGATACCACCACCGGGCTGCTGGCCACTTTCGCGGTGTTCGCCCTGTCGTTTATCGTGCGCCCGTTCGGTGGTCTGGTCTGGGGGCATTTTGGCGACAAGTACGGGCGGCGCAGCGCCTTGTCCTGGTCGATCCTGATTATGACCGTGGCGACTTTTTGCATCGGCATGCTGCCCACCTATAACCAGATCGGTCTCTGGGCACCGGTGTTGCTGTTGTTGATTCGTCTGGTACAGGGCTTTTCGGCCTCAGGGGAATACGCGGGTGCTTCGGCGTTTCTGGCCGAGTATGCACCTGAGGGCAAGCGCGGTTTTTATACCAGCATCGTACCGGCGAGCACGGCGGCCGGCCTGTTGTTTGGCGCGATATTTGTCGCGGGCATGCATGCCTTGATGACGGTTGAAAACCTGCACGACTGGGGCTGGCGCCTGCCGTTTCTGCTGGCGGCACCCTTTGGCCTGGTGGGGCGCTATATCCGTGTGCATTTGCAGGACTCACCCAAGTTCCTGGAGATGGAAAAGCGTCTGGAAGCCAAGGAGTGTGCGACCCATGCCCCGGTTCGCGAGTTGCTCACGGTGCATCGTCGACCAGTGTTGATCGGCATTGGCGTGACCTGTCTGAATGCGGTGGCCTTCTACCTGTTGCTCAGTTACATGCCGACCTACCTGTCGACGGAAATGGGCATGAGCGAGAGTGATTCCTTTATCGCTTCCACGGTGTCGCTGGCGACTTACATCGGCCTGATTTTTTTGATGGGCAAGCTGTCTGACCGTTATGGCCGCAAGACCATGCTGGTCAGTGCCTCGGTGATGTTCCTGCTGCTGACCTTTCCGCTGTTCGGGATGCTGGGCAACCCGTCACTGCTGGTGATTCTGATGATCCAGATTGCCTTCGGTGCCATCCTGGCAATGAACGACGGCACCTTGCCGTGCTTTCTGGCCGAGATCTTCCCGACCCGGGTGCGCTTCAGCGGTTTTGCCTTCAGCTTTAACGTGGCCAACGCCGTGTTTGGCGGGACTGCGCCGTTTATTGCCACCTGGCTGATTCAGATGACCGGCAACAAAATGGCCCCGGCCTGGTACCTGCTGGCCGCCGCGGCAGTGGCACTGGTGGCGATGCTGGCCAGCCGCGAGACCGCGCACAAGGCGTTGCAGGATTAACCTGCCGCCTCCTGCCTCCGTAGCAGCCTCGCTCCGCTCGGCAGCTGCTACGGGTGATGTTTTAGTGCAACGCCACCTGCTTGCGCTCACCAATGGGCGATACACCAAACAGGCGGCTATAGCACTTGGAAAAATGCGCCGCCGAGACAAAGCCACAGGCCAGGGCGATATCCCGCACTTGTGATTCGCTGCGCAGCAACAGGCTCCGGGCCCTGGCCAGGCGTAACTCCAGGTAGTACTGGCTGGGTGTGCGTTGCAGGTGTTTGTGGAACAGGCGTTCCAGCTGACGTACCGACACTTCGTTCAACCGCGCCAGGTCTTCCAGGCTGACCGGCTCTTCCAGATTGGCCTCCATGATTGCCACCACCTGACTCAGTTTGGGCTGCGATGTACCCAGCTTCTGGCGCAGCGGTACGCGCTGTTGCTCTTGCGGCCCGCGGGCTCGGTCACACAGCAGCAACTCGGCAGCGTGGGCCGCAATCTCGCGGCCACCCGGTTCGCGGGCAATCAATTGCAAGGTCATGTCCATCGACGCCACGCCACCCGAGCAGGTATAGCGATCGCGATCCAGTTCGAATAACTGATTGGAAATAATGATCCCCGGGAAATGGTCCTTGAGGGTTTCGATATCTTCCCAGTGGATGGTGCAGCGATAACCCTTGAGCAGCCCGGCGCGGGCCAGCCAGTAGCTGCCGGTGCAGATCCCGCCCAGCGCCACTTGTTCGTGGGCCAGTTTGCGCAGCCAGTTGAGCACCGGGCGGCTGCTGAGGTGGGAGACGATCGGGTTTGAACCCACCACCAGCAAAATGTCCAGTTTTGGTGCATCGCCGATCACATAGTCGGGCAGGATACGCATGCCGTTGCTGGCCATGACCGGATCGAGGGTGGGGGCAATGATAACGCTGCGAAACATTTCACAGCGCGCTGCCATATTGGCCATGCGCAAGGTTTCGATGGCCGAGGCAAAACCGATGGTGGTGAAGTTTGGTATCACCAGAAAGCCCACGGTCTTCACGGCAGGCATATTTATCGGTGACGCTGTAACAGGCGTTGCCATCCTTACGCTCCTTATTATGATCCGGGACGCGTCTGGCGTCGGGGTTCACCCAGGTTGTTGCAGCGCCAGAGCGGAGCCGGCGGTGCAAGGCACTGTGTTGTAGGGCGTAACGAAGCATTTGTTGTGCCAGTGGCTAACAGCTTGTTATTGCGGCAAAAATTTATCGCTGACAAAGGCTGAATAGTCGGGCAGAACGGTTTCGATCTTGCCCTGCTCTCTGAGGAACAGGGCCGTCCCGGCGATATCTTTGGCCGTGCCACCCCCCAGCAACTGCGCCGACTTTTGCTCGGCTGCCGAAGGGAAGTGCGCGCCGTGCAGCAATTCGGGGATGTCTTCGGGGCTGGCGCCGGTCAGCCGGGCGATTGTCTGCACCTGCGGCGAATCGGTAGTCCAGGCGGTCTGGTGGGCGTTGTAGTCGGCGATGGCATCGAGGCTGACTTTGGCGAATTTAGCGACGATTTCCGGATGTTTGTCCGCGAAATCCTTGCGGGCTACCCAGACTTCAAAAGTCGGTGCGCCCCATTCGCTGACCTGGCCGGCGTCGGTGAGGATTTTCCCGGTCTTGCGAATTTCCCCCAGGGCGGGTGACCAGGTGAACGCGCCGTCGATATCGCCACGCTTCCAGGCTGCGGTGATTTGCGCAGGGCTGAGGTTGACCACCTTGACCTGCTGCGGGGTCAGGTTCCAGTGTTTCAGCGCGCCCAGCAGGCTGTAGTGCGACGTCGAAACAAAGGGCGTGGCGATGGTCTTGCCGATCAGGTCCTGCGGGCCGTTGATACCGCTGCCGTCACGCACCACCAGGGCTTCGGAACCCTTGATCTGCGCGGTGACGATAAAAGTCACCAGCTGCACATTGCGCGAGGCCGCGGCAGCCAGCGGGCTTGAGCCCAGATTGCCGATCTGCAGGTCTCCGGAGGCCAGGGCCGACACCACCGCCGGACCCGAATCAAAGCGGCGCCAGTCAATCTTTTCACCGATGGCTTTCTCGTAACTGCCCTCGGCCTGGGCCAGTTTGGTGGGGTCGATGCCGGTGATATAGCCGATGGTCAAATCAGCTGCCTGCGCGCCGAAGCTGAGGCCTGCGAGGGAAAGAGCAATCAGGAGTGTGCGCACGGACATGGCTTGGACCTTGTTGTAAGAAGATAAGAAGGGGCTGTCCGGCGGTCCGGTGCAGCGAATCTAAGTGCTTTAAATCAAAGGGGAAAATACCGTTTTGGAACTAGCTTAGAGCACCCGGCCACACACCCTGGTTGCGGCGTGCATGATCCGGGTCAAACGTCGTGGCGATAAAAGCCGGTACAAGCGTCCTGTGAGGAGTCCATAACAAAACCAGCACGGCCCGTTTCGAGGGGACCACCCCAGATCGACGCCTTAAAGGAATAACGCGATGCTTTCTACCTTTCCACGTCTGGCATTAGCCGGCCTGACGTTGCTGTGTACCCTTGAGGTGCAGGCCAGCGAGCCGACCCCGGTAGCCAACCCCGAGAAAAACCTGATTGAACGCGGCCACTATGTGGCCCGGCTCGGTGACTGCATTGCCTGCCATACCGCCATGGGCGGGGCCGAGATGGCGGGCGGGCTCGAGCTGAAAACGCCAATGGGCACGATTTACTCGAGCAATATCACCCCGGATCCCGAGACAGGTATCGGCCAGTACAGCTTTGAACAGTTCGACAAGGCCATGCGCCAGGGTGTGACACCTGCGGGGAAAAACCTCTATCCGGCGATGCCGTATCCGTCTTACGCGAAGATGAGCGAAGACGATATGCGCGCCCTGTATGCCTACCTGATGCACGACGTGGCCCCGGTAAAAATGGCTAATCTGGAAGCCGATATGGGCTTCCCGTTCAACCAACGCTGGGGGCTGGCGCTGTGGAACTGGGCGTTTGTCGATAATCAGCCGTTTGTCCCCGACCCGGACAAAAGCGTCGAACTGAACCGTGGCGCCTATCTGGTGCAGGGCCTGGGGCATTGCGGCTCGTGCCATACGCCGCGTGGTATCGCCTTTCAGGAAAAGGCCATGAGCGATGACGGCAGTGCCGGCAAGCACTATCTGGCGGGGGAAACCGTCGAGCACTGGCGCGCCTTGAGCCTGCGCAATCTGTGGACGGTGGAGGACACCGTGCAGTTGCTCAAGACCGGACAAAACCGTTTCGCTACGGTGTCGGGCAATATGGCTGATGTGATCCACCACAGTACCCAGCACTTTACCGATGCAGACTTGACTGCCATCGCCAGCTATTTGAAATCGCTACCTGCAGGCAAGGATGATTTACCGATGCCAGCCGTGGCGATCACACCCGCCAAGGCACCGGATACGCTGTACAGCAGCCGTGGCGGGTTGGGTTACACGCAGTTCTGCGCTGATTGCCATCGCCCGGATGGCGGCGGGGTCAAAGGCATGTTCCCGCCGTTGAACGGCAACCCGGGGATCGTTGCGGCCAACCCGACGACACTCCTGCATATCACCCTGACCGGCTGGAAAACCCCGCAAACAGCAACGCACCCGCGGGTGTACACCATGCCTGGCTTCGCCCGGCTGGGCGATGATGAAATTGCCGAGATCCTCAGCTTTGTGCGCAGCAGCTGGGGCAACGCGGCTCCAGCGATCAAGCCAGGGCAAGTCGCGCAGATGCGCAAGCAGTTGAACCCCGAGACTGTCGACGAGACCACCTTTGTCACCCCGCGCCTGGCCAATCTGCTCAGTGCCGCCAATGCCGATCAGGTGGTGCGCGGCATGCGCCTGCATCTGCAAACCAAGGCGCTGTTGCCGGATAACGTTGGCAATGCCCTGAACTGCACCAGTTGCCACTTGAACGCAGGCACCGTGGCCGATGGCTCGCCTTTTGTCGGGGTCTCGGCGTTCTTCCCCGGCTATGCGCCACGGGCGGGCAAGGAAGTGACACTGGAGGAGCGGATCAATGGTTGTTTCCGTCGCTCGATGAATGGCCAACCCTTGCCCGTAGCCTCGCCGGATATGCAGGCGATGGTGGCGTATTTTGACTGGATGAAAATGAACACGGTAGCGGGCGACAAGGTCGCGGGCCGTGGCGTGGGCAAGGTCGATCCGAAAATCGTCCCCGATCCGGAAAACGGCAAACTGATCTATGCGCAGCAATGTGCGGTGTGCCACGGTGACGACGGCCAGGGCCTGAAACAGGCCGATGGCAGCTTTGTGTACCCGCCGTTGTGGGGTAACGAGTCGTTCAATATCGGCGCGGGCATGGCGCGCACTTACACGGCGGCGGCGTTTGTGAAACGCAATATGCCGATCGGCTTCCACGAGAAATTCCCGTTAGGGCAGGGTGGATTATCGGATCAGGAGGCAGTGGATGTGGCTGAGTACTTCTCCCATCAGCCACGACCTGATTTTGTCGACAAGGCCAAGGACTGGCCCAAGGGTGGCAAACCGGTGGATGCGCGGTATTAAGGGCAAGCACTCCTTACCTCAAGACAGCGTTCGTGATTGTGTGTTTGCCGGGCTTCAGCGAAGCAAAAAAAAGCCCCGCGACCGAATGTACGCGGGGCCAAAAAATGGTTGGTTGCGGCCAACCAAAGGAGCTCGTTGAATCAGTGCGCGCTGGCGACAGTCTCGGCTTGCCAGCCGCCGCCCAATGCTTTGTAAATAGCCACTACGCCGCGATACAGCTCAACCTCGGCCTGGGCTTGGCTGTCTTCTGCCGCAAGACGCTCGCGCTGGGCATCGAGCAGCACCAGAAAGTCCACCGTGCCTTCGCGATAGCGAATGGCTGCGAGGTCAGCTGCTGTACGACTTGACTCACTTTGACGTATTAACGACAGCAAGCGCTGTTGGCGTTTGCCGTAGTCACTGAAGGCGTTTTCCGACTCTTCCAGCGCCAGCAGTACTTGCTGCTCGTAACTGGCCAGGGCGCCATCGGCCTCTGCATCGGCACCGCGCAGTCGTGCCCGCACGCTGCCCAGGTCAAATGCAGGCCAGGTAATGCGTGGGCCCAGTGCCCAGGCATTGGCTGCTGCTGAACCAATTTGCGAGCCACGTCCGGCAGTAAAACCGAGGAAACCGCTGAGGCTGACCCGCGGGAACAGGTCGGCCTTGGCCACGCCGATACGGGCCGTCGCCGCTGCCAGTTTGCGCTCGGCACTCATGATGTCCGGGCGTCGTTGCAGCAGGTCGCCGGGATTGCCGATATTCAGCGCCTTGGCAATGGCCGGTAGCTGTTTGGGGCTCAGATCCACGCTCAACTGCTCAGGTCGCTGGCCCAGCAAGGTGGCGATACGATTGCGCTCGCGCACCTGCTCGGCCTGCAATTGCGGCACGCTGGCTTCAACCGAGGCAAGGCGGGCGTCAGCGCGCACCACGTCCAGCTGATCGCCAACTCCGGCGTCACGCAGGCTTTCAGTGATGGCCTTGGAGTCCTGCTGGTTTTTCAGGTTGTCCAGGGCGATGCGCTCGCGCAGCTGTGCACCCCGTAGTTCACCATAGGCATCCACCAGTTCGGCAATCATGGTCACTTGCAGTTGATACAGATCGGCCGCAGCCGCCTGTTCATCGGCATCGCTGGCCTCCAGCTCGCGCTGGATACGGCCAAACAAGTCGATTTCCCAGGCCATGTCCAGGCCCAGGTCATAGCGCTCGCTGTTGACGCGCTTCTCGGTGGTGCCCGGGATCTGGCCCTTGCCCACATCGCTGCTGGCGCGGCTGGTGATGGTCGGCATGATGTCGTTGCTGACATCATCGCGAATCGCCCGGGCCGCCCGCAGGCGGGCAAATGCCACGCGCAGCTCGCGGTTGCCGGCCAGAGACTGGGTCACCAGCTGGTTGAGGGTCGGATCGTCAAACTGTTGCCACCAGATCCCTTCAAAATGTGCCCGATCAAAGCCCTTGAGGTTGTCGGCACTGATCTGTGCCGGGGCCGTGGCCGGGGTCGTGTAGTCCGGGCCCACGGCGCAAGCGCTCAGGGCCAGCACCAACAGGCTCGGCAGAAAAACTTTCACGCTCATTGTTGCGACTCCAACGTGAGGTGCTTGGCCGCTTTGCGCGCTTCACTGCGCTCTACATAGCGGCGAATCAATACATAGAACACCGGCGTCAGCAGCAGGCCGAAGAAGGTCACCCCGAGCATCCCGGAGAACACCGCAACACCCATCGCATGGCGCATCTCTGCACCGGCACCGCTGGACAGCACCAGAGGCACCACACCCATGATGAAGGCGAAGGAGGTCATCAGAATCGGCCGCAGACGCAGACGGCAGGCTTCCAGCACCGCTGCCAGCGGGTCGAGGCCTTCTTCCTGTTTGTCCTTGGCAAACTCGACGATCAGAATCGCGTTCTTGCACGCCAGCCCCACCAGTACGATCAGGCCGATCTGGGTGAAGATGTTGTTGTCACCCCCCGAGATAATCACCCCGGTAATGGCTGAAAGCAGGGTCATGGGCACGATCAGGATCACGGCCAATGGCAGGCTCCAGCTTTCGTATTGAGCGGCCAGTACCAGGAACGCCAGCAGTACGCAGAGCGGGAACACAAACAGCGCGGTATTACCCGAGAGGATTTGCTGATAGGTCAGCTCAGTCCATTCGTAGGTCATGCCGTTGGGCAGCTCTTCCTTGAGCAGTTTTTCCATCGCCGCCTCGGCCTGGCCCGAGCTGTAACCCGGTGCTGCGCCGCCGTTGATTTCAGCGGTGACAAAGCCGTTGTAGTGCATCACGCGGTCAGGACCTGCGGTGTCGCTGACCTTGATAAAGGTCGCCAGCGGGATCATTTCTCCCTTGTTGTTACGCACCTTCAGCTGGCCGATCTGCTCGGGTTCGAGACGGAACTGCTGCTCGGCCTGCACATTCACCTGATAAGTCCGACCGAAGCGGTTGAAATCGTTGGCATACAGCGAACCCAGGTAGATCTGCAGGGTATCGAAGATGTCGCTGATGGCAACGCCGTGGGTCTTGGCCTTTTCGCGGTCGATAGCGGCATCGACTTGCGGCACGTTGACCTGATAGCTGGTGAACAACCCGGCCAGTTCCGGCACGTTATGGCTCTTGGCGATCACGTTCTGCACTTCTTTGTACAGCTCGTCATAGCCCAGACCACTACGGTCTTCGACTTGCAGGCGGAAACCGCCAATGGTGCCCAGCCCCTGTACCGGCGGCGGCGGGAAGATGGCGATATAGGCGTCCTGAATGTCGGCAAACTGCGCGTTCAACGCGGCGGCAATCGCCGCTGCCGACTGACTTGGGTCCTTGCGTTCATCAAACGGCTTGAGCGGGGTGAACACGATGCCGCTGTTCGGGCTGTTGGTAAAACCGTTGATCGACAGGCCGGGGAAGGCCACCGAGTTGGCAACGCCAGGTTGCTTGAGAGCAATTTCGGACATGCGTTTTATCACCGCTTCTGTGCGGTCCAGGCTCGCGGCGTCCGGCAGTTGGGCGAAGGCCACCAGGTATTGCTTGTCTTGCGGTGGTACAAAGCCGGTGGGCGTGTGGGCAAAGCCAGCCCAGGTCAGCACCATCAAACCTGCGTAAACCAGCATGGCGATGCCGCTGCCACGGATGATCCGTCGCACGGTACCGACATAGCCGTTACTGGCCTTGACGAAGAAGCGGTTGAACGGGCCGAACAACCAGCCACCGAACATACGGTCCAGCAGACGAGTGAAGCGGTCTTTCGGCGCATGATGGCCTTTAAGCAATACTGCTGCCAGTGCAGGGGACAGGGTCAGCGAGTTGAAAGCCGAGATCACCGTCGAAATGGCAATGGTCAGGGCAAATTGCTTGTAAAACTGGCCGGTCAGGCCCGAAATAAATGCGGCCGGGATAAACACCGCACACAGTACCAGCGCGGTGGCAATGATCGGTCCGGTTACTTCGCGCATGGCCCGCTTGGTTGCATCGACGGGGTTAAGCCCCAGCTCGATATTTCGCTCGACGTTCTCCACCACCACAATCGCATCGTCCACCACGATACCGATGGCCAGCACCAGTCCGAATAGGGACAAAGCGTTGAGCGAGAAGCCAAACATATGCATCACTGCAAACGTACCGATCAGCGATACGGGCACAGCGACCAGCGGGATAATCGAAGCGCGCCAGGTTTGCAGGAACAGGATTACAACCAGTACTACCAGGATCAGGGCTTCAAACAGGGTGTGGACTACCGCTTCGATCGAACCACGAACAAAGATGGTCGGGTCGTAAACGATGTCGAAATCCATGCCTTCCGGGAAGTTCTTTTTCAGCTCGGCCATCTTGGCGCGAACGTCATTGGAGATCTGGATGGCGTTGGAACCCGGACGCTGGAAGATCGGGATCGCCACCGCCGGCTGGTTGTTCAGCAAGGAACGCAAGGCGTACTGGCTGGAGCCCAGCTCAACCCGGGCAATGTCCTTGAGGCGGGTGATCTGGCCATCATCACCGGAGCGGATGATGATGTTCTCGAACTCCTCCTCAGTGACCAGGCGGCCCTGGGTGTTGACCGACAGCTGGAAGCTGGTGGCATTGGGGGCGGGCGGGGCACCGAGGGCACCGGCAGCCACCTGGCGGTTTTGCTCGCGAATGGCGGTCACTACATCAGTGGCTGTCAGGTTGCGCGAGGCAGTTTTGTTTGGATCGAGCCATACCCGCAGCGAGTAATCGCCCATGCCGAACATCTGCACATCGCCAATACCGTTGAGGCGCGCCAGCTCATCCTTGATATTGAGGATGGCGTAGTTGGACAGGTAGAGCATGTCGTAGCGCTTGTCCGGCGAGGTCAAGTGCACAACCATGGTCAGGTCTGGCGAGGCTTTGTCCACCGTGATGCCGATGCGCGTTACTTCTTCCGGCAGTTTGGGCTGGGTGCGGGTCACCCGGTTTTGCACCTGCACCTGGGCGTTGTCCAGGTCCGTGCCCAGGGCAAAGGTGATGGTCAGGGTGATCTTGCCGTCAGCGGTGGACTGCGAAGACATATACAGCATGTTCTCGACACCGGTGATGGCCTGCTCCAGTGGTGCGGCCACGGTGTCACCGATCACCTTGGGGTTGGCACCGGGGAAGTTGGCGCGCACCACTACGGTAGGCGGAACCACTTCAGGGTATTCGCTGATCGGTAACTGGAACAGCGAAATGCCGCCCGCAATCAGGATAAGCAAGGAAAGCACAGCGGCGAAAATCGGCCGCTGAATAAAGAACTGGGAAAAATTCATCGGAGTTATCGTCCCTTAACCGCGAGGAGTCGCGACGCTGGCCAACTTCGGCGCGCCAGTGGCGGGCTTGATTTGTGGCAGGTTGCTGGCTTCCAGGGCTTGTCGTTGTTGTGCCAGGGCGGCGAGGGTCTGTTCGTTGGCCATCGGGATCACTTCAGGCGTTACCGGCGAGCCGGGGCGCACTTTCTGCAGGCCCTTGACGATAATGGTGTCGCCCTTGTTCAGACCGCTGCGAACAATGCGCAGGCCTTCGATTTTCGGGCCCAGGTCCACGGCGCGGTAGGTCGACTTGTTGTCGGCGTCCATCACCAGCACGAATTTCTTGCCCAGGTCGGTGCCCACGGCTTCTTCATTGATCAACACGGCGGAGTAGGTGGCGCTACCGACCAGTTTCAGACGTGCATACAGGCCGGGGGTAAAGCTGCCGTCGGCGTTGTCGAACACGGCGCGGCCACGGATGGTGCCGGTTTGCGGGTTGACCCGGTTGTCGACGAAGTTCATCTGGCCCAGATGCGGGTTGCCGTCTTCGTTGGACAGGCCCAGGTTCACCGGTGTGGTCTGGCCGCGTTGACCCTGACGGGCAAGCTGGTTGTACTTGAGGAATACGCGTTCGTCGGCATCGAAGTAGGCGTACACCTTGTCAGTGGACACCAGGCTGGTCAGCGGCGTGACATCGGCGGTGACGATGTTGCCCGCAGTGATTTCGGCACGGCTGACGCGGCCACTGATCGGTGCAGTGACGCGGGTAAAGCTCAGGTTGAGTTTGGCTAGGTCCAGTTCTGCCTGGATGGCCGCGACGCCGGCACGGGCTTGCTGGGCAGCGGTGGTGCGCGAGTCGGCAAGCTCTGCCGAAATGGCATTGCTCTGGCGCAGACGTTCGCCGCGCTGGGCTTCGTTGTCGGTACGGCTGGCATTGGCGCGGGCCTGTTGCACCTGGGCTTCAAGCTGACGCACGGTGGCCTGAAAAGGGCGCGGGTCGATCTGGAACAGCAAGTCGCCCTTTTTCACCAGGGCGCCCTCGGTAAAGGCGACCTGATCAATCTGGCCCGACACGCGTGGACGAATTTCTACAGTCTCTGGAGCTTCCAGGCGACCGGTGAATTCATCCCATTCGTTGACCGGCTGTTCAAGCA
Organism: Pseudomonas sp. TWR1-1-3; assembly: GCF_049896805.1. Taxonomy (NCBI): domain Bacteria; kingdom Pseudomonadati; phylum Pseudomonadota; class Gammaproteobacteria; order Pseudomonadales; family Pseudomonadaceae; genus Pseudomonas; species Pseudomonas sp. TWR1-1-3. The sequence goes on from NZ_JAFCUZ010000001.1 coordinate 804,853, forward strand.
CCTTGGCCACACTGACTTTTGCAGCAGGAGCCGGAGCAGTCGCTTGGGGAGTTTTGCCGCATGCGCTCATCACCACAATGGCCAGGGCCGCAAGTGGGAAGCGCAAATGTTTAAGTGACTGTTCCATGAGGGGGAGTCCGCCGATCTATTGAGATGGGCGGATAATGCTGGCGCGAGTGCTGGCGCACGAATCGAACCCAGCGAAGATCAATATCATCCGGAATGATACAAAGCGTTACCAAGCTCTCTAGCCTGCGCTTTTTGTTAGGAAACTATCAATTAAATTCTGTGTTATTGCCAGCGTAGGGTGTGTTGCACGACGGGTAATAATAACCAATATGTACCACCTGCCACGCTGATTGCTTGCCTAGGCTGCGTGCGTCTTTGTGTCAGTCAGGTCACGCATCCATGTCTTCCCTTCATCGATTCACACCTTTACTCACGGCCTTCGATTCCCGGGGCTCAACTGTGCGCACGGTGGCATACCACCGGCAGCGTGCTGGGGACGAACCCCAGGCGCGGCTCCATGCGGTTGATGTTTCGCCACCTTGGCGGGCCGCGCTATCTGGTGGTCGGGGTGCGTAACCCGCACTGATGATGCCCTCGCGTGCAAGCCTGCAGGATGACTATTGTGCTCCGGGCCCGGGCTTGCATCGCGATGTGGTTTGTTCAGCTTGAACCAGGCTCCCAGGTGTCGTTTTCATCTTCGCTGATGCTGTACCAGGTGCAATGGGTCTGGCGGCTTAGATGCCCCCTGGCGTTGAGCTTGCTCGTCATACGGCCCAACGGGTCATAGAACAGCTGATCGCAGTAGCCATCCTTGCGCCGGGCTTCATCATCGATAAAGCGATAGTGATCGGCGAAGTAAGGCCGATAGTTTCGAATGGCCAGGCCCTTGTTGTTGTATTCGACCCTGCCGCTGACCCGCCAGCGATGTTCGCTGAACGCACGCAGGGGCTTGCCGTCACTGTCAAGGCTCAGTCGCCCCGACGGGGCAACCACATACGCTTCACCCGCCGAGGTTTTCTGCTTGGTTTGCAGCTCACGTCCAAAGCCATCGGTGAACGTCAGGCTGATCCGGATTTGCCGGTTAACGCTGTCGTCGCTCGTCGGGTAGTTATCGGCTTGCAGCACAGCGGCATAGACCGGTTCGCGGCGTGCCTGGAGGATCTGTTCGTTCAGTTGGCGATTCGCCGTGATGCTCATGTCCAGTGTTGCCAGGCGCACGCGGCCGCTGGCACGTATATATCCGTCCGGAGTCAGATATCCCTGCGCTACCCATTGTGTGCCCGGGGGGGCTGCCGCGATGTGGCCCATCCAGTTGAAAGGGGCGTGGAAGCAGGCGCTGGCAGCATCGAGCAGCGCTGTTTGAGGGTTGTCGATGGCAAAAGCGGGGCTGTCATTGGCTGGGCGCCTGTAGTCCGTCAGCGGGGCGAATCCTGTTGGTTTGCCATTTTCCTGGCCGTAAACGCTGGTAACGTGCAACTGGCCGAATGCATCGTAGCGCGCTTGCCGAACAGTCCCCTGGGGGTCGGTGATTTCGATGGGCAACATTAATCGGTAGTCATAGACGGCTTGGGTGCTGCAACCGTCCACGGCCGTTACTGCGGCGATATGGCAACTGTAACGGTCATGGGTGAGTGTGGTCGCTGAGTGGCTTTCAGAGGCTCGCAACTGATTGGCCCGGTAGAAACCATGCACGTCGGTGTAACGGGTAAAGCCCTGTTTGAGTGACCACAGGGCTGGCGCTGCGCGGGTGTCTGTTGGCTCAGGCAGGAACAGGCTCATGGGATGGTAATGCTCCTGGACGAGGGTGCTGGCCAGGTCGAACGGGGTTCCTCCGGGCAGTGCAGGTACATCGTCGTAGGCGGCAAGTGCCTGGTCGTCGAGTTCGGCCGACTCTTTGAAGGCCGTCAGCGCCTGAAAGCTGGCCTGGCCCGCCGGTAACGGGGCGTCACTCTGCGCCAGGCAGTAATACTGCACGGACACCCCCCCCAGAGTGCGCTGTGCCTGCGGTCGCACAGGGTTGTCAGCGGTGTTGCCGATTAACAGTTCATAGCTGGTATGCGCGCTGTTGAGGGCTTCTTTTTCAAGCACCAGCGCATTTCTGCGTTGCCGGTAAGGCAGTTGTAGACGCCAGCGTTGAGGATTGTCCAGATGAATGAACTGCGCCCGGATTTCACTGATGTAGTGCATCTGCTGGGCCGGATCGTGGGTATCGCGCCACCAGGTCTGTTGATGGGGCTCATCGAATGGCGGCAGGTCGGATGCGCGCTTGCGCCGGGCGTAATTTATGGTTACCCCGTGTGTCAGGCTGCCATAACGATCCCGGCGCAGATTGATGATGTGCTGGCAGGCGGGGTCGGTTGCCTCGCGTTCGTAGCGGTAGACCCGTGACTCCAGGGCAAGTACCAGCAGGGATTCGGGCGTCTGCAATTGACGCAGCATATAGCGGTACTGGCTGACGGTAAAAGGCACTCGTGACGATTCCGGGTCGTCGGCCGCAAACACTTCTTCACGCAGTACCAGCCCGCTCAGTGCGAGAGCCATCCTGCGCCCGGAAGCAGGCGGTGGTAGTACGCTGTCTTGCTCCTTATCGGCTTCCAGGCGGGTCAGCAGTGTGTTGCCTGGCGCAAGGGCCAACCTGTCGCCCGCCCAGTATTGTTCCTGCGGCATATCAAGGGCTTTTCCGGTGTGAAACCAGGTCTTGCGCAGCAAGGGTGCGGTTGCTGCCTTGTCGAGTTTCTGGCCGGCAGGGCCCTCGGTGTCGGTTGCCATCAGCAAACCGAAGCCCTGGAACTTGCGTTCGAGACTGTCGTAGAAACCTTCCTTGTAAGTGAAGCGTTGGGTCAGCTGATTGCCGCTGATCTGATCCAGCTGTTGCTGCTCGCTGACCAGATGCAGCGCAAATGGCAGGCCACCGGTGCGCTGTGTCCGTTGCTGCTTTTCGTCCAGCCACTCCTGGGCACTGCTGCGGTAGGTAACCCGGCCTGATGCCCCCATGTTGTTGTCGGTACCGATCAACAAATAGGGTTTTTGCCGGACAAAGTCGTATCGCCAGTGACGGGCTGAAGGGAGAAGGACGGAGAGGATCAGGCTGGTACAGCCCAGCCCTTGCAGGTCGGCCACACTGACCTGGCAAAAGCGGTCATGCCTGACCCCCTCGGGCCAGGGCAGCGGTGTGGGCACGGCTTGCAGGCCGTTGCCGCAGAGGTTCATGAAAATCAGTGCCCGATCGGGCTGAAGGTAGATCAGGTCACTGGCGCCGGAGCCATCCAGATCGGCCAGCAGTACTCGCGAGGCCTCGAATTCGGCGTAGGTGAAGGGCAGGGTGGCGAATACGAACCCTTTGCCAAATCGGCCCCGGCCCAGATTTGGCCAGCACTTGATTTCATCATGACGAATGCGTACCAGATGTTGCTGGCCACTGCCCAGCAGATCGCTGAACGCCATCAGTTCAGTTTCGCTATTGCCGGGCAGTGGCAGATCGTTATCGGGATGCGGCATGTCCGCGGCAGGGGCAAAACCCTGCGAGCCCTTGTTGCGATAGAGCCGCACACTGTTGCGGCCAATCAGCGCCAGGTCGTCAATACCGTTGCCCATCAGGTCGGCGAGCTGGGCTGTCGGCTGGAAGAACTCCTGCGGCAATGCTGCAAAAGGCGCGAAGTTTGCCCAGCTCCGGTCGTTTTCCAGGGTGAAAAAACCGCTCATGCCCGGCTGGGCGATGATCCACTCCAGTTGGCCGTCGCCATTGAGGTCCGCCAGGGACTGGTACAGCGCACCGGTCTGCTGCGCCACCGGGATACGCTCCAGCATTTGCAGCGGGCCATAGGCGACGTCATCAGGCTCGACCGGGTTGGCAGCCCGGACGGGTTCGCGGTAGTACCAGCTTTTGTCAGAGCGCCAGAGCACTCCCGGCAAGCCGTCGTTGTAGAGGTCAACCAGTTGATAGCGCTGGTTGTCGTTGATACCGTCCAAAGCGTCAAAGCGTTGATAGCCTGAAGGCATGCCAGTTAACTGGAAGTCGCTGTAAGTCAGCTCCAGGGGCGGCCAGTGGCAGATCTTTGCGCTGGCATCGCAGGCCTGGCTGTGCAGGGCCTGCAACAGGCTGCCTGCGGTTGCGGTGGTCATGTACTCCAGCAGCAGCCGGCGGGTCAACACCGGTTCGCGGCCCATTGCTGGCTCTTCAGGAAAGTAGTGGAACATCAGGACTTGCCGGCAAAGACGCCGGCTCGCCAGTTCAAAGCCATAGGCATAGTGACACAACGGATCACTGCGTTCCGGCCATGGTTGTTGCACCCCATAGGAAGGGAGGCGTGTCAGATCAGTTGTGCGTTCGCCGTAGTCAAAGAGCAATTCAAAATGCCATTGTTTTTGCGCCGGTGTTTCTACCGTCCACAATTCCAGATGCTCCCTGGGCACGATATTGGTGTAGCCGATACGGGCAAGGTAGCGCTGGGCGCTGTAGTCTCGAGGGCCACTGCCCCGGGTGTCAGCCTTGTACTGATAGTAGATCTGCTCGCCGTGGGGGTTGAGGCTTTCCTCAAGCAGCCATTGGGCAACATGGGCAGGCGCCTGCGGATCGGCGATGCGGGCCGCGTGCGTTTTGCCAAACAGGTGCAAGTTGCCGTCTGCGCCCTGGACCAGCCAGAACCCTGCGGGATCTGATGTCGATGACCAGTGCTCAATGCGATCGAAAGTGCTTTCGTGGCGTGGCAGGTAGCGCACCACAGTGTAGGTGGTGTTCAGTTGAAGCCCGTTGAAACGGCTGCTGGAACGGGTTTGCAGCATGCCTTGGGCTGTCCGTTCGGGGAGCAGTTCCGTACCTGACGGACCGATAAATACATCCTCACTGTCATAGGCGGGTACGCCCTTGAGCGTGCTGCGTGCAATCGAGCCAGCAAAGGCTGCCCAACCGGTTCCGAACGGGCCATTACCCAGGGCACTGTTGTAAGTCAGGCTAATGGCCGGGTCGAAACCCCGGCCCGGCGACAGTGGCAGGGGAACCTCGAACGAGGCCGCACCGGTCATACCGACGGCTCCCCATGTGGTGCCGATACTTTGTATTGCGCCTCCGCCCTTGGGCAAGGACGGTGTTTGCACCTCGCCTGTGCCGTGTTGTTGGGTCGTCATCCCTGACCTCCTGCGCTTCTCGCGGTGTAGCGCACATGCACGATGATGTCGCTGAGGGAATTGAGCATGGATGACTGGGCTGCAGGGTTGGGAAACGCCAGTCGCCATTTGGACACTGCCCCGGTGTACTCGAAGGGCAGATAGCGTTCGTCATTGTCGAAGTTGAGGGTGAACAGGCCGCTGTCATTGAGCCCTGTGGACAGTGCGACCTGCTCCCTGACCCGCATGTTGTCGAGCATATCGTCGTCTTTTGCAGACAGGTGGGTTCGGTTCCAGGTCTGGGTCAGGGTCGCGCAAATGTCTTCATAAGGTCCGAGCGTGGCAGGCAGCGAGACGCTGACGCTTTTTATCCGGCGCAGGTAATGACCGGGGTAGTCGTCGTCGAACAGCGCCTTGCTCAACTCAAAATCCACGGTGCCATTGACGATCATTTCGTGCTTCAGCGACGCCCAGTCCTTGTTCAGCGTGGGCACCCGATCCTTGCCATGCAACAGGCGCAAGGACAGGGTTTTGCTGATTTCCAGTTCACGCTGGTTACGTTGCATATAGGCAGTATTCATGTTCTGCAGGTCGAGCTTGAGCGACTCGCCTGCGGTCAGCCCCTTGAATTGATTGTGCCAGTGGCTGCTTTGGATAAAACGGGTGTTCCAGTCCGCACGTTCAAATTGCCAGCATGCCTGTGCGCTCAAGCACAACGAATGGGCTGCGTCGTAGGCCTGATAGTAGAAAGAAGCCAGATGACTATTGAGCCACTGATACAACTGTGCGCTGGAAAAATGCTTGCTGAGCACCTCGTAGGTGAATCTGGCCTGCTCCATAGCTGTTTCCGTGTGTCTGAGTTGCAAGCGCAGCACCGTGTTCTGCTGTTCGTGGGCCTGCAGTTGCAAGTCGGCTTGAATAAGCTCCTGACGGCATTGCTCCAGGGCCTGGGACCACTCCTGGACGCGGCGGTTGAACAGCGCTGTACGATCCAGATGACCGGCATTGGCGCGTTTCTCATTAGCCATATTTCGGGCCGCAGCCTGAATCGCATAAAAGGCGCCTTCATAGCGCATCCCGCCGTTGGAAGTGCCGAAAATATTGGGTGCCAGCATCGCCAGCCCTGCAGCAGCCTCGGCTACGGATGCTTTGGTTTCCCACTGTGCGCTTTCAAGATATTGCTGGCTGGCCTGTGCTTCGGCTGGAGAGATACCTTCATTGAGCAGTTTTTCGAAATACTGCTGGCGGCTTACCAGTACCTGGCGACCGGCCAGCAGCGCCTCGCGGTTGGCTTCGTCAGCCCGCATGCCCTGACGTTGTTGATCGACGGCGATTCTGGCGAGGTCCCAGGCATGTTGTTGCTGTAACTGAAGGTGCTCGTTCTGCTCTTTGCGCTCGAACAGCACAAGCAGGGTATTACCAAGCTGGATGACATTCTCGACCAGGGTCGCGGCATGGGCATGGACAACCTGGTAGCGATAATGGCCGATTTCCCTGGTTTGTTGGCGGGTCGCAGACAATGGGTCAGAGCTGGCATTGTGGGCGTAGTGGCTCAACAGCAGGTGCGGAACCAGCGCGGGTGCGAACAGTGCCTGTTGCAAGGGTTTTGCGCTGATACTGAGGTGATGTCGAAGGTTGTAGAGACGACTTTCAAGTTTGTCCCAGCGTGACACCAGGTCCGGATTCAGGGGCAGGTACAGGGTGCTCTGGCTTGATGCGCCCAGATCCTGCAGGGTTATGGGTTGCCAGGGATCGGCTCGGCTGATTTGCGGCCTTGGCCCCAGCAGGCTACTGGCCCGAACGTACCAGAGCTTGGCCTCTGCCAGGCTATCGGCACTGGCTTGACGATAAGCGGCATCACCGCGATTGAGCAGGATGTCCAGGTACAACATATACAACGCTTGGCGGAAACAGGACGGGCTACTGAGGGCTATCTGGTGCGGATCGTCCGGGTTGTCCTGCTGGTAACCCGGCTCTGATTTGTCCTGGGTCAGGGCGGGCACTTTCCAATATCTTGAGTGTTGCTGCGGTTCAGTTGCCCTGCTTTCTGGATCGAAGACGTATTTGAGCCAGGATTGGGCCTCGGCATAACGCTGCTCCATGTTCAATCGGCAGGCCACCAGCCAAGGAAGGAAGAGGAACAACTCCCGGAAATACTTGCCATGGGCGCCATGAAAATCCAGGGAGTGGGGCTTGGCATTGCTGGTAAGCGCCGGTTCGTGCGATTGATTTGTGGCTATCGTAAACAGCCGGTCGAGACTGACATTGGCGGCGGCGCTCAGGTGTCTGCCAATAGTGGTGTTCATGTGGATCGGCGCACGAAGGGTTCTCGGTGAAGCCACATCGCTGTACTTGAGAAGGGAGCCGCTGAAGTCGATAAACTCGGCTGTTCCTTCAAGCTGCGCCGGGCTGCGTGAGATTCTGGGCGCCAGAGGTGTAATGGGGGTGGCGTTATTGGGATCCAGTTTCAGTCTCAGTGACTTCAGTGCATAACCTCGCAGGCTGCGGCTGTTATGGCGTGTGTCCGTGTCGTAAATCAATACTCCGTGAAGGATCGTGATTGGCCGGGTACCCGTGCTTGCAATGCTGCTCACTTCCTCTTCAGGCCGGAGCGTTTCAGGATTGAGTTGAATATGGGCGCTGAACAGATGGGCCGGGGTCAGGCTTGTAAATACGCCGTTGAGTGCGCGGCGGGAGGTATTGGGTTCACCGACGATATAGCTGTTGTTGCGATGGATGTTGTAAGGGTGCGGTGTGTTTTCGTCCCGTGGAGTCATGATCACGGGCTTGTAGTGGCGGGTATATAACGTGGCAATGACACTATCAAATAACCAGTCGTTCTGACTGTTCACTTGCTCATTGAGTGTGGCGTAAAAATGAAGAGTAATGCGGTGGTCGGAATGAGCGTTTTCAAACAAGGTATTGAAAGCGTCGTATTCGATGTATCTGCCTTCCAGCGAAACGTTCCAGTCTTTGCGTACGGCACTTAACCTTTGCGGTTTTACGACGCTGAGGGCGTCGTCGGGAAATTCATATATCAGGCTGGAATAGGTAACGCCGGTTTTGTGACTGGTCATTGAGACCGATACCCAGCTGCAGGGTGGGATCAGTTCGGTCTTGAGAGTCAGCAGCGAGCTATGTTCCAGCTTGAGTTTGCCGCTGCTACCGGGAAGCGGCCGCAGAAGGGCAAGATGAAGAGTAAGTTCGGCCCGGTTGGTACTCGCCCTGAAGGTTACCGACTGGTGTTCGGGGAATGCTTTTTCAAGCCTGGCGTTGACTTCCAGCGCACAGGATGTGGTGTTGAAGACAATATCGCTGTGGTAGTGCTGGTCACTTATATAAGCCTGTTTGTTCTCGAAGTTCCATCCTGTAAATGCCGGGGTCGGGGTACTGCTGACGATGTCTGTTATTGCGACGGTTTCGCTGGTCGGGGCGTGGAAATTGAAATTTCGCGAATTGTTGTAGATGAACAGGGATAAATAACGTTTCGCCAATTTTTCGTGTTCAGCGTTGGGTTTAAGGTCTGCCACCGTGCCCCTTGAGAATAACCGCTCACTGCTGAAGTCCTGGTCGAGTCTCACGGCCTGGAAAAAGTCGCTGCGGGTGTGATCCCTGCCGGCGACGGGCTTTTGCGGAGCATGGGCGTTCAGCCCTAAAAACAAGGATGCCGGGCTAGTACTGGTGTCCAGCACTGCCACTGTTTCAGTCGCCTGCATCAAGGCGTTCTGGTCCAGTTTGTTAAGCTCTTTCATCACGCAGTATTCATCACTGCACACCCGTGGCACGCTCCAGCTGCCATCGTATTTCATGTAGCAAAAGTAAAGGCGGAACTGAATGAAACGACTTTTCAGGTAGTTTTCCAGGCGTGCTTTATAGTTTTTTTCCGATTCGTCAGGCTCTGACCAGAAATAATCAGCGCTGTAACTGGCCGCTGCCGGGGATATGCATTGAGCCCAGACAACAAACAGGCGGTTGTTAAAGCAAATCGGACGGACGCTGTGCTCCGGGATGTTTTCCGAGGCAGGCAGAGGTATTTTTTTCCAGTCAGACCAGGCGCCGGGCTGTGGTGCGTCCTGCTTGAGGGCAGGGGCACTCCCTGTGGCGGGATGCAAGTAGCGCCTGGACATATCCAGCGAGCGCCAGTAGTAAGTGTTCTCGACAGTTGATCGGGCAACAAAGTAGTAAGTGCTCTCGGCGAACCTGTCTTTTTCACCATCAATGTAACCATTCAGGGTCTTGAGGCTGCAGATCTCTTCAAATCGGGCCAAGTAGCGTTGAATGGCAGGCAGTATATTGTCCGAGTTAATTCGACATTGATTTATGTCGTTTTCAAGCTGCTGGAAGCTTTCGGTTTTATCACGGCGTAACATCGGGTTCAGATAGTTGGCCGGAAAGCTGCGCAACTGTTGAATCGCACGCCAAACCGAATAGGCATGCAGATTGTTGCGCCAGGTGTTTTGTTGTTTGGTTGTCATGCCAAGTTTTTCGTAGCCAGGCTCCAGCCCCACTGAAATGGCGTTGATATATTGCTGCAGGCTGGCAATGGCGCTGGCCACACGACTGGTAGGCACTGCCTGACTGACTTGCACATCCAGCAGCCAGTAGGTGTACAGGTCGTTGGCGTTGTTGATTGTGTGCTTGCGAGCCGGTGTTTGCAGGGTGGTGTCTTCAGGCAGCACGTAGGTGAGGTAGAACGCGAGCAAGGCATCGCGCAGCTGCTCATTGAGTTGCCGGTGGCGTTGGTCAGACATGGACATTCCTCGGAAAGATGTATGAGCGTTGCGCTCATGGGGCGGTGGCGAAGACGGCGCTGCCGACCTGCTGCCAGTCATCGGAACTGAAGGTGGCGGTCAAGCCTGTCGCCATCAGCAACATGCTTGCCGAAAGACCTGTCTGCCTGGCGGTCTCATGGCAGCGCATCAGCCAGTCCAGTTCAGTCATCGAGCGCACGCGTTTTTCCAGCAGGGGCTTTATCAATACCTCTATCTCGCTGGCGTTCCACCCCAGCATCTGGGCCAGCAATTCGCTGGTTTGCGAGTTCAGACCGGTTTGTTCGCCGTTCTGGTTTTGAGGGTTGGCCTGGTTCAGATAATTGAGCAGTGTGGCGTGGTTAATCCCGTAAACGTCGCTGAAATGACTGAACCTCTGGAACAGATACAGGGTGCTCAGGGTTAACTTGAGGGTTGAATGTGCCGATTGCTCGGACTCCAGCCAACCGGGGTCAAGCAGAAAAGCCTGCAGGGCTTCACGGCTGATGGGCAGTTGCAGTTCGGTTTCTGCATGGGGAAAGAACAGCAGCAGGTGTTTGAGGGACTCATTGGGTTTATCACTGCCAAGGGCACTGGCGAAAATACGCGAAGCTTGCCTGAAGGCCTGTTTCATCAGCTCGGGGGCCTCGCTGGCCAGGGAGGTATCCTTGAGTAATTGATCTATTTCTTTCTTGAAAGGATGCAATTGTGAGTAGGCTGCGGACAGCTGCGTATTGAGTGTCTGCTTGACCCGGGCCTTGAGTGCCTGGTTGCGCACCGCATCGGGGCTCAGGTTGACGTATTTGTCGACCATGTAGGCCACGCCTTTTTCCAGGCTGTCCGCTTTCGGTTGCGCGGGCAGCATGGACTGGGCCCGGAGCAGTCCTTTGGCCAGCAGCACATTCCAGGGGTAGGCAAGGGGTTTGCTACCGGCTTCCGGTTGCGGCAAGTCCAGCTCATCGAGTGTGGATTGCGCCAGCAGATATTGGGGCATGCGTTGCAACACCGCCTCGACCTGCGTGAGCCGCTGCTGTACGGAGGAGGGCAGCAACGTGGTCTCGAGTAACAACTGCTGGCGTAACTGTTGAACGCTTTTACCGCTGTCATTGAGCCAGCTAACCGCCCAGTCCAGTTGCATCAATACATCGAGAAAGTCCGCTGGCGAGTTGCTGCCTGACTGACGCAAGCCCGGCTTGACCAGTTGCTGGTGGTAGGTTTTGCCCCCCAGCAACTGGCATAGATGATCGCAGTCCATGACTGACAGTCCGAACATTGCGGGTAATGTGGCCTGTCGGTAAAAGCTGGAAAACGTCTCGATATTCCGGCGAGGCGTGGCGAAATATTGCCTGGTACGGGTTTTCAGCAACCCCAGGGACTGTGGTGTGTCTTCGAGGCCCAGAGCGCCACAGGCCCGATACAGAACCCCTTGTGTCGTACCGAGATCCAGCGGCTGGTTGTCGAGAGTCAGGGGGGCGTTGAGCCAGTGCGGCGGGTTGAACACCTGATCGAATAGCGATGGGTGTTGCCCGACCCCATGAACGGGCATGTGATAAAGCCATGCCGAAAATGTTCCGGGTGTCAGGCCATAGCGTTGGTTCAGGTAGCGAAAGACACCCATTGCACGCAGGCTGTTGTCGTTGATGGCAAGGTGTTCAGGGCTGCTGCCTTCACAACCGGCGATGCTATAGAGCAAGGTATCCAGATCTGCGAAAGGCATATCGAGCCAGCGTTGCAGGCGGATCATCCGTTGCAAACGGTCATGACGCTGTGGAGTTGTATTTTGCAGGTGGTTTTTTTTTGATGAGTCGATGCTCAGGCCCAGTTTCTTTTGCCCTGTTCTGTAGGGGCCATTGATAAAGCGAGCGCCTGCAGTGTGATCCCGGGCAATCTGATCTGCCGTCTGCACGACGTTGCCAGACAAGCGCGGCTGATAGCTGGCGTGGGCAAGCAGTTCATGGAACTGCTCGGCGCTCAGGCCGGTGTGCTGCATGAACCGTTGTTGGTCAGTGATGGGCTGGCTGTGGCCATAGTGTTTTTTGTAAAAGGTGTCTGTGCCCTGTTCTTCAAAGTCCTCGGTCAACAGGTTTTGCTGTGCAGGGCTGAGCAGAGTGAGCAGACGCTGCGCCTCATAGGCTTGCTGCTGCACCGTGCCGTACTTGTTCTCCGGCTGCTGGTCATAGGGCAGTTTCAGGCTGATGCGATAATTCAATGCACCAAGCCCCGGCTTGTTGCCCTCAAGCCCCAGCACGCATTGCTGATGGGCCAGGTCGAAAGGCAATTCAAGGGGGTAGCGTAATTCGGCCAGCACCTGATGCACCGTGCGGCCGCCATGAATGTCGCGATGCGTGTCCAGGTAGGTTTTGACCGGTGCGTTCAGGGCCTCGTTGACCAGCGTCAGCAGTGGCAACTGACGGGAGGTGTTTTCAGCATTGATCACCAGTTCCTTGAGCGCAGGTACACGTTGAGCGAGGGTGATTTTGTCTTGAGTGCCTTTGCCGGTTTGCTCCACTTCCAGGGCAAAACGGTAGAGCGCCTGCAGATACGCCGCGGGCGAGTCGACTGCGGCGAGGGAAGTCGGTGAGCAAAAGGTATCCCAGTCGTCTTTGAACAGGGCTGACCAGGTGGGGCCCGAGTCGGGAGAGGCGGTGTCCGTTGGCATGGTAAATCTCCTGTGCACGCAGTGGGTGATCCACGGCGCGTGCAGAAAATTAGCATTGCCATACCTGGCTTCTCGGCCAGCTGAAAGCACTGAAAAGCTTGGGAATTGTCGCGGAATGACAAGCGTTCGTGTGTTCCGGACGCAGGCCTTTTATGCAAGAGGGTGAAGGCAGGAGGCTACATGCCCCCTGCAATGCAGCATGATCAGAAGTTGATCGAGGCACTCAACCTTGCCGTCAGCGGCGCCCCCTGGAAGACATAGTTATCGCCCATGTATTCGCCCACATCGCGCCAGTAGCGCTTGTCGAACAGGTTATCGACGGTCAGGCGAAACACGGTGTCGTAACCTTCGATACGGGTGCTGTAGCGGCTGCCGATGTTGAAGATGGCGTAGGCGTCGGCCTGTACCGTACCCACCTGGCTGGCGTATTTCTTGCCGCTGTACTGCACGCCGCCCAGCAGGGCCAGGCCGTCGATCCAGGGCAGGGCGTAGTCGCCGTAGAGGCTGGCGCGCAGGGTGGGTACGTTGATGGTCTGGTGGCCTTCATATTCGGGCGTGCCGCTACCGCTGACCCGGGAGCGGATCGCCGCGACGCTGGCCGCAATCTGCAGGCGCTCGGTGGCCCGACCGTTGGCCGCCAGCTCAATGCCGGTGTTTTTCTGCTGGCCCTGTTGGACGTAAGTGAACTCGCCATTTTCGGGGCGAGCATACTGGTACGCCTGGCGGATCTGGAACAGTGTGGCGCTCAGGCGCATGCGCTGCCAGTCGTATTTGATCCCGGCCTCTATTTGCCGCGACACGGTGGGCGGCAGGATGTCAAAGGCATTGCTGGCAAACCACGGCGCTGTGCCACCCAGGGACAGGCCCTTGCTGTAGCGCGTATACAACGTCATGTTTTGCACCGGTTTGTAGATCAGCGCGGCCTGGGGCAGGAATTCATAGCGTTGGGTGTGGCGGGTGGTGTCGCCCTGATCGTCGAAGGTCTTTTCATCCAGACGCACTTCGCGCCCGCCGATCATGGTCTGCCATTGCTCGTTGAAGCTGATCAGGTCATTGAAAAACACCCCGTACTGGCGGCTGTCCAGGCGGCGATGGCTGTCGTTGAGGGCGCCGTTGTAGCGCTCGAGGTTTTCAGGCTCGCTGTCGATATTGCCACTGCCGAGCCAATGGTTGATGGCTTCACGATTATTCACCACGCGCCGGAATGCACTGCTGCCCACGGTCAGCTCATGACCGATTGCGCCGGTATGGAAGCGACCGCTGAGGGCTGCCTGTACCTCATCATTGCGCCGGGTATCGTCAGGGCTGCGGAAGTCATAGATATCGTAGCCGCCCTCGGGGGTGAAGTAGTTGCCGACATTGGGTGTAACGCAGCCGACAGTACAACCGCCCCAGGCAAACGAGCTGTAGTCGTCGATCACCACCTTGCTGCGTGAGGCGCTCAGACTGCCTTTCCAGCTGTCGTTGAAGCGGTATTCGAAGTTGCCGTTGATATTCAGAGAATCAATGGTCACAGGTTTCGAGCCGCTCTGGTGCGCCAGCAGCTTTTTCGGCGAGGCGTGATGCGGCAGTTCGCTGCCGCCGAGCAACTGATAGCCCGGCACCGAGCGCTGCTCCTTGTTCTGATACTCCACGTCCAGTTGCAGCAGGGCATCGGGGTTGATGTTCCAGTCGAACGCCACAGAGGCGAAGTCACGCTGGCCGTTGGCGTGTTCGACATAAGAGTGAATATCTTCATGGGCAACGTTTGCACGCAGGCCGAACTGCTGTTCGCTGCCGAACCAGCCCCCCACATCGGTGGCGATGTAACCGCTGCCGCGATCGTCGGTAGACACCGTTACAGAGCGCACATCGGCTGCCCGCTTGGTCACATAGTTGACCGCACCACCGGGCTCGGAAACGCCGCTTTGCAGGCCTGAAAGCCCCTTGAGCAGCTCTACCTGCTGCTTGTTTTCCAGCCCGACATTTTGCTCGCCGGTGATGGTGCGGCCATTGATCTTGTAGCTGCTGGCCGAGTTCAGCGAAAAGCCGCGCACTACAAAATTCTCGTAGTAGCCGACGGGCGCGTAGCTTTCGCCGACCGATGCGTCGTTTTTCAGCACATCGCTGAGCAGGCGGGCTTGCTGGTCTTCAATCAGGGCATCGGTAAACACCGCAATGGCGGCCGGCGTATCGAGCAAGGGCGCCGCCTCGAAACCACCGACCCAGGCGTTGTCGGCCTGATAATCGCCGTTGTCCGTGGCCGTCACGGACGTCGCCGGCAGTTCGGTCCCGGCTGCATGTGCCGCAGGCATGGCGCTGCCCAGCAGCAGGCCGAGGCTAAGCAAACTGAGAGAGAATCGCGGGGCGGACTCTCCCTGGCTGAAAGTCCGGTAAAGCATGTTCATGCACAGCTCCTGAACGGTGGGCAGGCTTGAGACCCGAGCCTGTTTCTCAAGCGCGCCATCATACAGTCGCAAGCCGGGTTGCGCTTGGCGCTTCGCCATCAGGGAGCCTGCCATGACGGCCTGTCAGGGCCTGGCCCGACGGGTTTTTGCGCAGTCGTTACAGCCTGTTGCTCAAGGCAATCCTTGATTTAGACGTGTTGCATGGGTTATAGCTAAAAAGGTCAGTCGTAGTATTACAGGAAATTAAAACGCCCTTATGGATGGAATCACACGTATCAATCGCCAGTTGGGCTCACACTTCGCATCCCTGATTGCAAGCTGTGGGCCTCACGTCAAATGCTGCATCAGTGCAGTCACAGGGTTTGTTTCCCGCTTTCTCGCAAACTTCGCTATCCCCCACCTGAGACCCTGCTTCTCGGGCAGCTGCGCCAACTGGCGCCATTGTTACGTCCCTCCGCCTGATTATTTCTGACCGCCAGCCGTTCCGGTGCACTCACGCCCCGCTGTCAATGGTGCGTTCTGCTGCCCGGGATTTGTATTTGAAACCACGTTTTTGATCCAAAGCGTTTCCGCGGGCAGCCAATAATTGCTCGCGCTACAAGGAGCTGTGTTGATGATTTATTTTCAGGGTAAAAGAATTTTCAGTGCCATCTTCGATATGGACGGCACCATGTTCGACACCGAGCGCCTACGCTTCAAGACGCTCAAGCAGGCCGCCGAGGAGATTTACGGCACGCCACTGAGTGAAGAAACGCTGATCGGTTCATTGGGCCTGAGTGCCAAAAAAGCCGAGGCCCTGGCCAGGGCCAACCACGGCGAAGACTTCCCCTATGCCCAGGTTCGCCAGCGTGCCGACGAGCTGGAGCTGGCCCATGTGCGTGACCACGGCGTGCCGATCAAGGATGGCCTGCTGGAAGTGCTGGAGCGCTTGCGCAAATACGGCCTGACCATGGCGGTGGCTACGTCGAGCCGTCGCGCCATCGCCGAGGAATACCTGATCAATGCCAATGTGCTGAAGTATTTCGACGTTACCGTGTGCGGTGATGAGGTGACCCAGGGCAAGCCCCACCCGGAGATTTTCCTCAAGGCGGCCAGCGCGCTCAATTGTCTGCCAGAGCATTGCCTTATGCTGGAGGACTCGCAAAACGGTCTGTTGTCGGCCATTCGTGCCGACGGCCAGCCGATCCTGATTGAGGATATCAAGCCGCCAGCGCCTGAAGTCGCGGACTGCGCCCTCAAGGCCTACACCAGCATGCACGGTTTTTTGGGTGACCTGAACGAGTGCATGCCCGATCTCGGTCCTCCCGCGCTGACCGACAGTTTCCCGCCCACCCTCAATCAGTTCAGCGCCGGTATTCATGGTTTTGGCGCAATGGGCGGCGGTTACCTGACGCAGATTTTCTCGCACTGGGACGGCTACACCCGACCCTGCGAGATCATCGCCGCCACCCGCTCACGCATGCTGCGCGAGACCATCCAGGCGTTTGGCCGCTTCAGTGTGCGCTACAGCGCCACGTCCTTCGATCAGACCATCGATAACCTGCGCATGATCGACATGGACGACGCCGAAGCAGTGATCCGCATGTATGACGTGGCGGAAATCATCGGCCTGAGCCTGCCTGAAACGGCAATTCGCAAGCAGGCCGGGGTGATTGCCCGGGGCCTGGTGCGCCGCTACGAGCGCCGGGGGCGTGAGCTGACCATTTTGATTGTGCTGAACAAGGTCGGCGGTGCGGACTTTGTGCGTCGCCATGTACAGGCGCAACTGGAGTTGCTGGTGTCTGCCGAGCTGTGCCGCAAGATTCTGGACAACACCCACTTTGTAGAAACGGTGGTCAGCCGCATCGTCTCAAAGTTGTCCAACGAAGCGCTGGTGCGCCAGTTGCGGATCAAGTCGAAGATGTTCCAGAACAGCCTCGATGACGAGCCTGACGCACCTCGCGCCGCACCGCGCACTCCGGTGCCCGAGTACGAGCGGCTGATCAGCCGCTTTCGACCTTTTACCCAGTCCAGCAACGCCTTGAGCCAATTGCATCTGATCCTGTTCAACAGCGAGCCGGACATGCCCCTGTACGCCCAGCGCTGCAGCAATCTGCTTGAGCGCTTGCGCCAGGTGAAGACGGTCGACGACATCACCCAGCCACAAGTCATCAAGAACCTGCTGTGGAATGGCCCGCACGCGATCATTGCCTGGTATGCGAGCCTGCTGGGGTACTCCTGGCTGGGGCAGGGCATGGGCGACCCGCGCGTCAGTGAGCTGGCGCAGCGCTTGATCGGTGAGGCAGTCGGCCCTGCACTGGTGGCCGAAAACCCGCAGATGGAAGATGCCGTGGCAGCATTTTCAGCCACCTTTCTGGAGCGCTGCAATACCTCCTTCAAGGACCCCTGTGCCCGTGTCGGACGTGATCCACTACGCAAACTGCAACGTAACGAACGGATCTTTCGCAGTATCGATCTGGCCAGAAAGCACGGGATTGACAGCAGTGCCCTGCAGTTCGGCGCGGCGCTGGCGTTGCACTATGCGCTGCGCAGCACTGACAGCAAGGATCTGGAGTGCCAGCAGATGCGTAGTCTGTATCAGGACAATGGCAGCATCGAGGCGGTCCTGACGTTTACCGGCAGCTATAACGGCCAGCCGTATCCGGGGTTGGACCCGGTCACGGATGCGGCGTTGATTGAGGCAATTGCCGGGTATTTTCATGGCCCGCTCTGTGCTGAATTCGTCATGCCCACGGCCTGAACCGATCAAGCCGTGAGCCTGAGGATGGTCCAGTCTGAAAGGTCTGTTCAAGGAGCTGACCATGAAACGACTGACCCTGGCCCAGGCTTACGAGCTTGCCGAATCGATCCTGTTGCATAACGGTTTCAACCAGGCCCATGCCCGCGCGGTGAGCGCCACGGTGCTGGCCGGGGAGCGCGATGGTTGCGCGTCCCACGGTCTGTACCGGGTATTGGGCTGTGTCAATTCACTGCGCGCGGGCAAGGTCTCGGCCGATGCCGCGCCGCGGGTGATCGACCAGGCGCCGTCGATAGTGCGGGTGGATGCAGCCGGCGGGTTTTCCCAGTTGGCGTTCCAGGCGGGTTTGCCGCTGTTACAGGAAAAAACCCGGGCCAACGGCATTGCAGCCCTGGCGATCAATCGTTGTGTGCATTTTTCCGCACTCTGGGTGGAAATCGAGCAGTTGACCGCGGCGGGGCTGGTAGCGCTGGCCTGTAACCCGAGCCATGCCTGGGTGGCCCCGGCGGGGGGCTGCCAGCCGGTGTTCGGTACCAACCCCATTGCTTTTGGCTGGCCAAGGGCGGGGCGTGACCCGTTTGTCTTTGACTTTGCCACCAGTGCCATTGCCCGTGGCGACATCGAGTTGCATCGTCGGGCTGGCAAGGCTATTCCTGAGGGCTGGGGGGTTGACGCTCAAGGACTGCCGAGCACCGATGCCAATGTGGTGCTTGATACCGGCGCGATGCTGACCTTTGGCGGGCATAAAGGCTCGGCACTGGCGGCAATGGTGGAGTTGATTGCCGGGCCCCTGATTGGCGATTTGACCAGCGCCGAGTCCCTGGCTTACGACGCGGGGAGCAAGTCATCGCCTTATCATGGCGAGTTGATTATCGCGTTTGATCCGCAGCGCTTTCTGGGTGCGGCAACCGAAGAGCATCTGGCCCGGGCCGAGGGTTTGTTTGCCGGGATCGAAGGGCAGGGCGCGCGCTTGCCGTCGCAACGCCGGTATGAGGCGCGGGCGCGCAGCGAGGCGGAGGGGGTGCAAATTCCGTTAGCCTTGTTCAATGACCTGCAGGCGCTGCTGAAGGGATAGATTTGCCGGGGTGGCGCTTGTTGTGGGAGCGGGCAAGCCCGCTCCCACAAGGGGGGAGGCGGCAACAGAGTATCTACAGTAAGCCGTTGATCAAAGACCGACATCAGGTAAGTGCGGGCGGTTTGCCAGAGCTTTGGCCATGATTCGTTCGACAAATTCCCGATCTTCCCGTGGCAGGGCCAGGCGCGGGGGACGGGTCAAGGCGCTGCCACGACCGGCAATGGCTTCGCACAGCTTGATGCACTGCACCAGGTCGGCACGGGCGTCCAGATGCAGGATCGGCATCAACCACTCATAGATCGGCATGGCTTCGGCGAAACGCCCGGCCCTGGCCAGGCGGAAGATGGTTTCGCCTTCCCTGGGGAACACATTGGACATGCCCGAAACCCAGCCTTCGGCACCCACGGCAAGGCTCTCCAGCACCACGTCGTCGAGGCCGGCAAACAGCACGAAACGGTCGCCTACTTCATTGCGGATATCGATAAAGCGGCGGGTGTCGCCCGAGGAGTCCTTGAAGCACACCACGTTGTCGCAATCGGCCAGAGAAATCAGGATGTCGGGGGTGACATCGTTTTTGTAGATGGGCGGGTTGTTGTAGACCATCAGTGGCACGTCGGCGTGCCTGGCTACATAGCGGTAGTGTTCGGCGGTTTCGAAAGGCTTGGAACCGTAGACCAGCGCGGGCATCAGCATCACCCCATCGACGCCGACCTTGCGCACGGCATTGGCCACCTTGGCGGCTTGCACGCTGGTGAACTCGGCCACGCCGCAGATGACCGGCACCCGGCCGCCGGAGGCTGCCACAGCGACTTCGGTCACGGCGATTTTTTCTTCGGCGGTCAGGGAGGTGTTTTCCCCCACCGAGCCACAGACCACCAGGCCCGACACGCCGTCACGGATGACGTTGGAAATCACCTGGTGGGTCTTGTCCAGGTTGATGCTGAAGTCATCGTTGAATTGAGTGGTCACCGCAGGGAAGACGCCACTCCAGTTGATGCGCTTGCTCATGTTTGTTGCCTCCGGTCGCTAAAATAGTATTTCGTATACGTTTAGTCACGGTTTTATGTAGATACTCTGTTGCAGGTCAAGCCCTATTGTGGGAGCGAGCCTGCTCGCGAACGACCTTCGCGAGCAGGCTCTCTCCCACAGTTGCAGTGTTCCTGTAGATGACGAACGCAGCCTCGCTGCGCTCGTCAGCTGCTACGGGTATTGCGTAAATGCTCTGGTCAGTTGGCACCCGGCCAGGTATCGGACAGGCGATAGCCCTGTGGCCATGGGTCGCTCGGGTCGAGCAGGTGTTGATGGGTACCGGTAATCCACGCCCGTCCGGAGATGCACGGGTAGATCGCGACGCGGCCGGCCACTTCGGTCATGGAGTCGATGCGGCAATGAAATTCAGAGCCGATGATCGAACGGCCGATAAAGCGCTCGCCCACCTTGAGCAGCCCCTTGGCCTGCAACACCGCCATGCGCGCCGAGCAACCGGTGCCGCAGGGCGAGCGGTCGATCTTGCCCGGGCGGATCACGACCGCGTTGGCGCCGCTGGCAATACCGTTCTCATACACCACAGGCGCAGCGATCTGGCAAAACGAGATATGCGACCAGTCCGGGTTCAACGGGTGGGTGAAGCCCAGTTGCTCGTTGGCGGCGTGAGTGATTTTCAAACCGGTCTCAACGATGTCCCTGGCTTCATCCGGGCTGATGGCAAAGCCCAGTTCCTTGGCATCGGCGAGTACGAAGCTGTCGCCGCCATAGGCGGTGTCGACCTTGAGCGATCCCAGGCCCTCGACTTCGATCCAGGCATCCAGGCGATCTGCGAAGGAGGGCACGTTTTTGATCTCGACCCGTTGTACCTTGCCGTCTCGACAGTCGGCTACGGCCTCGATCAGGCCACCGGGAGCTTCGAGCACCAGTCGGGTTTGCGGTTCGGTCATCGGCAGGATGCCGCTATCGAGCAAGACCGTGGACACGCAGATCGAGTTGGAACCCGACATGGGCGGAGTGTCGGCCGGTTCCATAATGATCCAGGCCATTTGCGCCCGTGGATCCTTGGCCGGCACCAGCAGGTTGACGTGCCGGAACACCCCGCCGCGAGGCTCGTTGAGCACAAAATTGCGCAGGGTCTCGTCCCGGGCGATCCAGCGCGACTGCTCCCATACGGTAGCCCCGGGCGGCGGCGCCACACCGCCGACGATCACGTCACCGACTTCGCCCTCGGCGTGACAGCTGACCACATGAATGACTTTCGATGAACGCATGTTCTGCTCCTATTTGACCGACTTGAGGAAGGCCGCGGTTTCCGCGTGCACAGGGTTGCCGATGACTTGATCGGGGGTACCGATTTCGTGCACCAGGCCATTGCGAAAGAACGCCACGCGGTCGGATACATCCCGCGCAAAGCGGATTTCGTGGGTGACCAGCACCATGGTCATGCCGTCTTCGGCGAGCATGCGCATGGTGTCGAGCACCTCGCCCACCAATTGCGGGTCGAGGGCCGAGGTGGCTTCGTCGAACAACATGTAGTCCGGTGACATGGCCAGGGCGCGGGCAATGGCCATGCGCTGTTGCTGGCCGCCGGAAAGCTTGCCGGGGAAGGCCTTGAGCTTGTCGCCCAGGCCCACATGGGTCAGTTGCTGCACCGCCAGGGCCTCGGCTTCGGCCTTGCTTTTGCCCAGCACCTTGCGCGGCGCCAGCATCACGTTTTCCAGCACGGTGAGGTGTGGAAAGGCGTTCCATTGCTGGAACACGATGCCGATTTTCTGGCGCAGGTGGTTAAGGTTGGTGGCGCGGTCGTGGACTGCAATGCCGTCGACGCGGATATGGCCTTTCTGGATCGGTTCCAGGCCGTTGATGCACATCAGCAGGGTCGACTTGCCGGAGCCGGAGCCGCCGATAATCGAGACCACCTCACCCTTGTTCACGGTCAGGCTGACGCCCTTGACCACTTCGAGGTCGCCGAAGGATTTGTAGACGTTGTCGATCTCAATCATTTTCTTGCCACCTTTTTTCCAGGCGAGCACCAAGGCGCGCAACCACCAGGCTCATGACGTAATAGATAAGGCCCGCGATGCACAGCACCAGCATCGGTTCCTGGATGCGGGTGACGATGGTTTGCGAGGCGCGCAGCAGTTCGACGATGCCGATCCACATCACCAGTGCGGTATCTTTCATCACGCTGAGCACCAGGTTGAGCCAACCGGGGAAGGCCACGCGCATGGCAATGGGCAATACGATGTAGCGCAGGTCCTGCAGGTAGCTCAGGCCCAGCGAACGGCTGGCCCGGCGCACGGTAAACGGCACTGCCAGCACGCCGCTGCGCACGATCTCGGTGAAGTACGCGGCAGCGTAGACCCCCAGCACGATGCAGCCGACGCTGAAAGCGCTGATGTTCAGGCCGACGATGCTCTTGAGCGAGTTGAACAGCACGAACTGAATGAGCAAAGGCACGCTGCGAAACACATCCAGCACCCAGGCCAGCGGCAGGCTGGCCCGTGGCAGCAAGGCACGCATCAGGCCGAACAGCAGGCCGGCAACGGTGCCGAGCAAAATCGCCCAGCTGGTCAGTTGCAGGGTGACCCATGCCCCCTGCAGCAAAAACAGAAAATCGTTCCAGGTAAAGCTGGTGGAAAACATGGGCAGTCCTCAGTAACGGAACAGTCGCCAGGCCATGAGCCGGGCTGCTGCAACGATCGCCTTGGCAATCAGGTAATACAGCACCGCGGCAATGGCGAAGTATTCAAAGGTGCGGAACGTTTTGACGTTGTAGTCCTGGGTTACACCGGTGAGGTCGTTGTTCAGGCCCACGATCACCCCCAGCGAGGTCATCAGCACCGCCCAGACCATCTGGTTGGTCAGCGGGTAAAACACGATGCGCAGCAGCTGCGGTACGACGATCATGCGGTAGGTCTGGAAGGCGCTCATACCCAGCGAGCGAGCTGCGCGTACCTGGGTTTCGGGTACGGCCTTGAGCCCGCCGCGAAAGTTCTCGGCCAGGTAACCTGCGTTGTTGAAGGTGATCCCGGCCAGCAGGGCGACCCATGAACTGACATGCAGGCCCAGGGAGCCGAGCCCGAAGTACAGGACATAAATCTGGAACAACGAGGGCGTGTTACGGGCAATGGACACCCAGGCATTACCGGCGCCGCGCAGCAGCGGGTTTTTGCTTTCGCGCATCACCGTCAGGGCCAGGGCGATCAGTACACCGAAGATCATCGACAGGGCAGCGGTCTCGAAGGTCACCAGGGCACCGGCGAGCATGTCCGGCAAGGCGCGCAGGGCAGAGCGCCATTGGAAGGTATAGTCAAACATGGGGTGCGTTCTCCAGTGAGGCAGCGGCTTGCAGCCACTGCGGCAAGCGCCCGCTGGCCGTGGCGCTGCACGCCGCATCCACACACTCGGCAAGGCTGGCGAAGTGAACCTTGCGGCCCACCAGGCCGGGGGCGTAATGGGCGTATTTGCCCGAGTTGGTCATCAGGTTTCTGGCGGCTGGCGGGATCACCGGTTCACCGAGCATGCACCAGCAGGTATCGCTGACAATCACCGCACCAAAGGCTTCGATTACGGCGATATACCCGGCGACGCGGGCCTGCTCCAGCACGGTGCGACCACAGGTGATCGCCAGTACCACGTCGGGATGACGGTGGCGGCCCTGGCACAGGCTTGCCAAACGGGCGAACTCGCTGAGGGAAAAGTGCGGGTTGCCCAATGACACCACATCCACCCTGGCATCGCGGGCGCTGTTGAGCTCCTGCCAACTGAGCCGCAATTCCTCCAGGCTGAGTTTGAACACCGGCAGCGGCCCATCGATCACCCGTGTCGGGTCGAGAGCTTCGGGGGTAACCCCGGCGATATGAAACAGCGCAGCGGCGCTGGTGGTGGCGAAGGCCGCACCGAATGCCTTGAGATCGTCCAGGTTCGGATGCTGCTGCTGGAGCCCGGAAACCAGCGGGATCCGGCTGCCGGCCAGGGCACCGATGTGGTAGCCGAGCAGCGGGTAGAAAGAGTCGTCAAGGTTGGACAGGGGCGGCACTTCTATGTGCAAACGGGCCTTGCGCTGATCTTCCAGATGACAGCCAATCAGCGGTGCCCGGCCGGTGAGGGCGATACAGATATCCAGATAGTCGGGGTACTTGAGGGTGCGTGCGCCGAGCACGCTGTTGGCGTAAACCACCGCGTTGGATTCGGCCCAGACAATCTGCTCGCCGGCCTTGGGCGCACTGTCGAGCAGATAAGGCGCGCAGGTGAAACTCAATTGTGCGCCCATGGCCATATAAGCATCGCCCAGCGCGCTGGCGGGTACACCGAGCGCCGGGTCGATACCCAGTTCGCGCCAACGGCGCTGATCCACGGAAATCGAATTGAGGGTGGTGGGTACCCGCACCTTGGCACCCCATGCCACCAGTTGTTGCGCAAAGCGCAAACTCGCCGGCCCGGTATAGATGCAGCCGTCGATATGGGCCTGGGTGATGTCCACCAGATATTTGGCGCCCTGGATATGCGCCATGCGCAAAACGATCTGCATGGCCACCTGAGCGGCCTTGCCTTGGCTGCCGTCGAGCAGTGCACGGTCGTGTGCGGTCAGCTCGATCGAGCTGTGTGCATCTTCGGTTGGCCTGTCGTTGCGTGGTGCCGGAGTATCGTCAGGCGTTGAATCGTAAAGGCTCAAACCGGTGCCATCGACCCTGGCGAACGCCTTGCCGCGCAATTGGCCAAAGGCTTCCTTGCCGATGCACAGCACCGGCAGGGAACGTTGGAACAGGGTCTGTGCCACCAGCACGCCAAGGGTCAGGATCTCGTCGGCCTCGGCCAGCACCAGCGCAGCAGGAGCATGGCCATTGCTGATCAGTTCCATCAGCACACTGCTGCCGGTACAGGAGCCGCGCCCGCTGGGGATTGCCAGCACACGGCCGGCCAGGCATTCGCCGCTGAGCGGGTGATGGCGGTCGATCACCTCGCCGCTGAACGGGTCGACGCCGCCCCAGAAACTCAGGCCGACCTCGGCGTACAGCAGCGGGGCGGATGCACAACCATCAACCAGGCTGCGGCCTTCAAGAGAACTTATCCCGGACATGCTGGATACCTCAGTAATAAACGTGAGGTACGGTCAGATCAGCCGGTGGAATCTCGGTCCCGACCCATTTGGTCCACAGCTCCTTGTAGCGTCCGGTGCGTACTTGCTGGTTGACGAACAGGTTCAGGTAGTTGAGCAGGCCGTACTCGTTGCGCTTGGCGCCCAGGGACACGTAATCGACCACATAAGGCGCGTTACCGGCGACCTTGAGGTTTTTGTACTTGCCTGATTTAAGGGTAGCCGCAGCCACGGTGTTGGTGACCACGGTGGCCTCGATATGGCCCTGGGCAACGGCCAGCAGGGTGTCGTTCTGCGACTGATAGGCGCGGAATGAACCGCTGCCCCAGTTTTTCACGTCTTTTTCCAGGGCGATGGCTTCATAGGTGCCGCTGGTGTTGCCCAGGGCCTTGCCCTTGAGATCTTCAAAGCTGTTGATACCGGTGTTGTCGCGGGTCAGCACCACCATCTGGAAGGCAAAGTAAGGAATGCTCAGGCCAACGGTCTTGGCCCGTTCCAGGGTGTCGGAAGTGGAGGCCACAATGACATCGGCGCGCCCGGAGACCAACGCCGGAATCCGGTCAGGGAAGGGGGTTTCAACGATTTCGGCATCGACACCGAGCACTTTTGCCAGATCGTTGCAGTAGTCCACATCAAAGCCGACGGGCTTGTTGGCCTCGTCACGGGAGCCCATGGGCGGGAAGTCCAGGGTGACAGCGCAGCGCAACTTGCCCGAACCGATAATATCGTCGAGCTTGTCGGCCTGCGCCGTGGCAATAAAGGAGGTACTGAGAACAGCGCTGAGAGCTACGGCAAGTACGGGGTTTTTCATGGAAGCCTCGGAGTCGTTGAAGGGCTGTTGATTAACGGTCTTTGGATTTCGTATACGATATTTGTTTTGCAAGGCGTGTGCCGATTTTTGCCGCAGGCCGCAATAAGTGAGCGAGCGCGGTATTTGCAGGCTTGCGTGATGGCACTCTGGTACTGGAGGGGTTGAGCGGTAGCAGGGGGGTGTTACAGAAGGGAGCATTACTGTGGGAAATGCCCCACAAAGGAACACTTGCTGGCTTTTTGGCGGTATTGGCTATTTTTTGCCCTGCGGGCAGTATGGGCGAGGTACTTTTCCCGGGAGTGTGAAGCCTATGCCTATCGATGATGACATCGGGGTGTACTACCTCAATACAGACCTGATGCTCACGGCTCCTGTTGACCTGGCACCATTGGCAGACTCAATGGCGCCTGGAGATCTGCCTGAGGTATCAATCAGTTGCCTGCATGACAGTCAGGCTGACGGCGACCTCTATCGTTCTGTTTTCGAAGCCTTTGGCCCGCAAGGCAGTTACCCCATCCCTGATGAAAGCATCAGGGCCTTGCTCGATGCCATTGAGCAATTGCCGCAAGCACTGCAGCCGTTATGGCAAGCCTGTACAAAAAAGACCCTGGATATTGGCTACAACAGCGGAGTTACACCAGGTTCTGTCAGCCACCCGATCCCGATCGATACCTTGCTGCGCATGCAGTCATTGGGGATCGACCTGTGTATTACGGTGTACTCGGTGGGGGAGTGAAGAACACGAAATCTTGTAGCCGCTGAGGAGCGCAGCGAGGCTGCGATCGATTGCGAAGCGGTCGTAAACCCTGAGCCCCGGATGTACTTGGCCCAACGCATTAACCGATTTTACGACTGCTGTGTCGCGGTGGCGCACCAAACCGATCGCAGCCTCGCTGCGCTCCTCAGCGACTACAAGCTAAAGCGTTGCGTACAGGCTCAATGGCTTTGCGGCAAATGCTCGAACAGGGTTTTGCACACGCCGGCAATATGCTCATCCAGCAACTTGACGGCCAGCTCAACATCGCCAGCGCGGCAGGCGTCAAGGATCTCCCGGTGTTCGTGATCGGCACGGTGTTTACCTGCCGACAAACTCATTTGCATACGCAGGTAGCGTTCCAGTTTGTCATTGACTGAGCGGATCAGGCTGATCATGAACGGTCGCTGCGCCGGCTCGTACAGGCAGGCGTGCAGTTCCCAGTTAAGCTCGGCCCAGCGGCCCACGTCATCTTCCCCGACAAACTCCTGGCAAATGCGTTCGGCACGGGCAAAGGTGTCTGCGGTCATGTTGGGAATGGCCAGGCGCAGCAGTTTGTCTTCAAGGAGCATGCGCACTTCGAACATCTGCGCCAGTTCGGCCTCGGAAATGCGCGTGACCATGGCGCCGCGGTTGCGCTGGAACATCACCAGCCCTTCAGCTTCAAGTCGCTTGAGGGCTTCGCGCACGGGGATTTTGCTGACATTGAACTGGCGGGCGATATCATCCTGGCGAATCGGTTCATCTTCAGCGAAATGCCCGGCGACAATCGCATCGCGCAAATGCAGGGTGATGATTTCCGATGTGGAAGGCGAATTGCCGAGGTCGGGTGCATTGAGTTTTGGATGGGCCACGGTGGTCATCATTCGCTTGTAAAAGATATATGGTATACGAAACTCAGCGGGTAAGCCTTGTACCAGTCGCCCTGCGGCCTGTTACCTGGCACGGGTCAGCCTGCAAATGCCAGCACATTCCAGGCTAGCCTGAGCCCGACTGAAGGCTGGCGACGTAGTCGGGTTAATCCTTAACCTGCTTGATGTCCTTGCGCAGGGGTTCCCCTGCAAGGTGTCAAAAAAACACCTTATCAGGCACCGGGTCATCGCGACCTGATATGCGCTTCCAGGCCCTGTCCATTGCTGCTTTCCTGAGCCATGAGCTTGACAGCGAAGCTGTAGGCATCCGTAATAGGAGAAAATGTTAACGTTAACTTAAATAAGAACAAGAGGGACACCCATGCAACGGACGGTCAAGCGTGATTACTGGCTTATCAGCGGTTTGCTGTTTTTTTTCTTTTTTTCATGGTCTTCCAGTTACTCGCTTTTTTCCATCTGGTTGCATCAGGTCATCGGCCTCAATGGCGCGCAGACCGGCTATGTATTTGCCGCGAATGCAATCGCAGCACTGCTGATCCAGCCGTTCTACGGGGCATTGCAGGACAAGCTCGGCCTGTCCCGCAAGCTGCTGGTATGGATTGGCCTGCTGCTGTGCACCGCCGCACCCTTCGCGATTTATGTCTATAGCCACTTGCTGGCTCAGAACGTAGTGCTCGGCGCAGTGGTGGGGGCGGTTTTCCTGGCCTTTGCCATGCTGGCCGGGGTTGGCGTGATCGAAAGTTATACCGAACGGTTGTCACGGCACGTGGGTTTCGAGTTCGGCACCAGCAGGATGTGGGGTTCCCTGGGCTGGGCTGCGGCCACCTGCATTGTGGGTGTGGTGTTCAACATCAACCCCAATATTGCCTTCTACATGAGCAGTGCTGCCGGCGTGGCGTTTTTGCTCATTCTGTTTCGACTGGACCTGAGCCGGTTCAACCAACCCGGCTGCGCCAGCGGCGCAAGTGGCGCTGCACCCGTATCTGTCGGTGATCTATGGCAATTGCTCAAGTTGCCGCGGTTCTGGGCCTTCAGTGTCTATCTGACCGGGGTGTGCGGGATTTACATGATCTACGAGCAGCAGTTTCCGGTGTATTTCTCGTCGTTTTTTGCGACCCCGGAACAGGGCATTCAGGCCTATGGTTACCTGAACTCATCCCAGGTCCTGCTGGAGGCCGGCTTGCTCCTGGTTGCCCCTTGGGTGGTTGGCCGTACCGGTGCGAAATACGGGCTGATCCTGGCGGGCAGCATCATGTTTTTTCGCATTCTGGGTTCCGGCCTGGCTACAGAAACCTGGGCCATCGCCGTGTTCAAGATGCTGCATGCGGTTGAGGTGCCGATCCTGCTGGTCTCGGTGTTCAAATATATTGCGTTCAATTTCGACCCGCGCCTGTCTGCCTCGATCTATCTGGTGGGCTTTCACTTCGCCCAGCAACTCACCGCCATGCTGCTGTCGCCCTTGGTTGGCTACGGTTATGACCAATACGGATTTGCCGATGTTTACCTGGCCATGTCCGCTCTGGCTGGCGCCTGCCTGCTGCTGTCCTGGACCCTGCTGCGCAACGATCCACGGCAACCACCGGGCAAAAACGCTGTTGCCGAAGCGCTGGCATTACCCGCCATCACTCAATCAGTTACCCGTTATGAACCCTGACAAGGACCACCCCATGCACGCTGCACGGCTGGACATGGCCCATCGCGCCATTGAACAAACACTGCCCGAACGCGGCAACGACTATCGCCTCGCCTATCACCTGGCCCCGGCAGCCGGGTGGATGAACGACCCTAACGGCCTGGTGTTCTTTCGCGGCCAATACCACATGTTTTATCAGCATCATCCTTTTTCTGCACAATGGGGCCCCATGCACTGGGGGCACGCCAGCAGCGACGACCTGGTGCATTGGCAGCATTTGCCCATCGCCCTGGCACCGGGTGACAGTTATGACCGTGATGGCTGCTTCTCAGGCTCTGCAGTGGTACTCGATGACACCCTGTACCTGATCTATACCGGTCACATCTGGTTGCAAGAGCCGGGTGATGACCAGCACATCCGTCAGGTCCAGTGCCTGGCCAGCAGCACCGATGGCATTACCTTTATCAAGCACGGGCCGGTCATCGACACACCGCCTGACCCGGCCATCATGCATGTTCGTGACCCAAAGGTGTGGCAGCGCCACGGGGCCTGGTGGATGGCGCTGGGGGCACGCCTTGGGGATGACCCGCAGTTGCTGCTCTATCGTTCAGATGACCTGTTGCACTGGGACTTTCTGGGCTGTGCGCTGCAGGGGCAACGTGAACTTGATGGGTATATGTGGGAGTGCCCGGATATTTTCGAGCTGGAGGGGCGCGATGTGTTGCTGTACTCGCCCCAGGGCTTGAAGCCCTGCGGATATGACAATTGGAACCTGTATCAGAACAGCTACCGCATGGGGCAACTGGACGACAAGGGTGTGTTCAAACCCGGTGGCCCGCTCCATGAACTCGATCATGGCCACGATTTCTATGCTGCCCAGACCTTGCTCGCACCAGATGGCCGTCGCTTGTTATGGGCCTGGATGGACATGTGGGAAAGCCCGATGCCCAGCCAGGCCGAGCACTGGTGCGGGGCGCTGACATTGCCCCGTGAAGTCAGTCGCGACGGTGATCGACTGCTGATGCGTCCGGCCCGCGAGCTGATTGCATTGAGGCAGGCGGGGCAGGTGCTGCAGATAGGTGCGCTGAAGTCTGCCAATCAGTTGCTGGATACCTGGGGGGCGCTGCTGGAGATTGAACTTGAGCTGGATATTGCCGCCAGCAGCGCTGAACATTTTGGTCTGGCATTGCGCTGCAGCAATGACCAGCAGGAGCGCACCTTGCTGTATTTTGATGCCATGGCCCGGCGCCTGGTGCTCGACAGGCAACATTCCGGCGCCGGGGTGAGCGGAGTTCGCAGTGTACCGATCGCGGCAGGGCAGACACGCATTGCCCTGCGAATTTTTCTCGATCGTTCATCCATCGAAGTGTTCGTCGACGATGGCGCCTGGAGCCTGAGCAGCCGAATTTACCCAAAGGCCGACAGCCTTGCGCTGCGGGCTTATGCCGTCAATGGCACAGGCCATTTTGGCAAGGCCCTGGTGTGGGGGCTGGCGGATCTGAAGCTATGAAGTCAGGCCTTTTGGCGCAGGGCGCGCCGTCCTTGCTCATGCTGTTCTGACGCTATCAGGCATGACATCATGCCCGGTCAGACACGTATGGCGCGTACCCATGGCTTCAGTAAAAGATGTTGCACGGCTGGCGGGGGTTTCCCTGATGACCGTTTCCAGGGCCCTCAACACCCCGGGAAAGTTGAATCAGGAGACCCTGGCCAAAGTGCTGCAGGCCGTCGAGACCCTGGGTTATGTGCCCAGTCTTTCTGCGCGCAAGACCCGCGGCGGCCACTCCAGTGGCAAGACCATCGGCATCTTTGCCCTAGATACGGCCACCACTCCTTTTGCCGTTGAAATGCTGCTCTCGATGGAGCGTACGTCCCGCGAGCATGGCTGGAACGTGTTTATCCTCAACGTGTTTGAAGCCCCGCCCTGCCAGAAGGCCATCGAGTTGATGCTCTCCCATCAACCGGACGGCATCATCTTCAGCGCCATGCAGCTTCGCCGGGTGGACATTCCTCAGGTACTGCGCAGCGTGCCGCTGGTTCTGGGCAATTGCGTCAGCACCGAAACCGGCATTGCTTGTTATATATCAGACGATGAAGACGGGCAGTATCAGGCGGTACGCCAAGCGCTGCGACAGGGCTACCGCCGTCCGCTCTGCATAAACCTGCCGCAAAGCAGTATGGCCTGGGGGTTGCGCCAACGCGGACTGGCCCGCGCTCTGGACGAGGCCGGGATCAGTGCCGCGCAACTGCCTCAGTTCGACCTGCCCGACGATGACGGCTATCAGCACACCCTTGTGGTGCTGGAGCAACAGCTGCTAGCGGGTAATGGAACTCCGCCCTTTGACCTGCTGATTTGCGGCAACGACCGGATTGCCCTGGTGGCGTATCAGTATCTGCTCAGTCGCGGCTTGCGTATTCCGCACGATGTGGCGGTACTGGGGTTTGACAATATGGTGGGGGTTGCCGAGCTGTTTTACCCACCCTTGAGCACCGTGCAGTTGCCGTATTACGAAATGGGTCGCCGCGCGGCACTGCATCTGATCGAAGGCCGGGACGACTGCGCCATCCACAAGATTGCCTGCCCGCTGGTTGAGCGCGACTCCTGCTGACCCGTTCGGGGGGTAAATCCAGGTATGGAATCTGGTAAGGCCAATTCATTAAAAAAATAATTGGTCTTGCCAATATTTTTTCCTCCGTGTAGTTTTCGAGCCGCACCCATTGTGGTCTCGCCAATACCCGGTAGCCCTTGCGCTATCGACGGAGAATAAAAAATGCTGACTGTGATCTGTAACGAACCCGCTTGCTCACCACCCTCGAAAGCCCTATTCCAGAGCGTCGCCCCGGTGAAACCCTGATCAGGATCAAACGCGTGGGTGTGTGCGGTACCGACTTGCACATCTTTACCGGTAACCAGCCGTATCTGGAGTACCCGCGGGTGATGGGCCACGAATTTTCCGGCATCGTCGAGGCCAGCGAAGAGGGCAGCGCCCTGGTGCCGGGCGATGTGGTCTACGTGATGCCTTACATTTCGTGTGGTACGTGCATCGCCTGTCGGCAGGGCAAGACCAACTGCTGCTCGCGCATCCAGGTGCTGGGTGTGCACTGTGACGGTGCCTTTACCGAGTACCTGAGTGTCGCCCATCAGTTCATCCACAAGGCCGTCGGGGTGACCCTGGACCAGGCCGCAATGATCGAATTCCTGTCCATTGGCGCCCATGCGGTGCGCCGTTCGAACCTTCAGGCCGGGCAACGCACGCTGGTAGTCGGTACCGGTCCGATCGGCATGGCCGCGGCGATTTTTGCCGGCTTGCGCGGAGCGCAGGTCACGGTGCTGGATACCCGTGACGACCGTCTGGATTTTTGCCGCAAACATCTGAATATTCACGCCGCGGTGAAGATTGGCGACGGCGATAAAGATGCGCTCGCCGACCTTACCGATGGCGATTTTTATGATGTGGTTTTCGATGCTACCGGCAACGCCCGGGCCATGGAGCGTGGCTTTGAATTTATCGCCCACGGTGGCACCTACGTGATGATCTCGGTGGTGCGTGACACGATCACCTTCTCCGATCCCGAGTTCCACAAGCGCGAAGCCACCCTGATGGGCAGCCGCAATGCCACCGTCGAAGATTTCCGCTATGTGGAGCAATGCCTGCGCGACGGCCTGATCCCCGATCAGGCGCTCAACACCCACCGTATTCCCCTCAACGAAGTGGCCAGCCGTTTCTCCACGCTGCTGGATCCGCAGCAGGGCGTGGTCAAGGCCATTATCGAGTGCTAGCAGCGCACCCTAACCGTTGAGGAACCAGCATGAAAATGAGCAACCCTGGATTACTTGTACTGACTGGCGGTGATGATGTGGCGGTGGCGCGCGGCGACATTGCCAAGGGTCAGCAACTGTTTGCCGATGGCCTGAGCGTGACTGCGCTGGCCGATATCCCTGCGGGGCACAAAATCGCCCTGCGTGCCGTTGCCCAAGGGCAGTTGGTGCGCAAATACGGGCAGTCCATCGGCCAGGCGAGTGCAGCCCTGCACCCTGGTGATCATGTTCACGTGCACAACCTGCAGATGCCGCAGAACAGCACGAACCACACGCTGGCCAACGTGTACCAACCCACCGTCCAGGATGGCGGCGGTGCCCGCTTTGCCGGGTATGTCCGTGCAGACGGGCGTGTCGGTACGCGCAACTACATCGGGGTGATTTCCAGCGTCAACTGCTCGGCAACCGTATGCAAGCAGATTGCCGCGGCATTTGATGCGGGCTACCTGCGCGACTATCCCAATGTGGACGGCGTAGTGGCAATCACCCATGACAGCGGCTGCGGTATGGGCGCCAAGGGCGAGGGCATCGAGATTCTCAAGCGCACCCTGCGTGGCTATGCCGATCATGTCAATTTCGCCGGTGTACTGGTGATCGGCCTGGGCTGTGAAGTCAATCAACTGGCCCCGCTCATGGAACAATTGGCCGAGCGCAACGCGGTGCTCAAAGCAGGCCTGGTGATCCAGGACGCCGGCGGTACCCGCGAAACGGTGCAACGCGGCAAAGAGCTGGTCAACGCCATGCTCGATCAGGTCAACCGCCAGCAACGCAGCAGCGTGTCGGCCAGCCACCTCACCGTAGGCCTGCAATGCGGTGGCTCGGACGGTTATTCGGGGATTACCGCCAACCCGGCGCTGGGTGCGGCGGTCGACCTGTTGGTGCGCCACGGCGGTACCGCCATTCTCTCCGAAACACCGGAGATCTATGGGGCAGAACATCTGCTGACGGCCCGCGCAGCGTCAGCGCAGATTGCCGACAAACTGATGGGCCGTATCCACTGGTGGGAGGCCTATGTACGCCAGCATGACGGCGACATGAACAACAACCCTTCGCCGGGCAACAAGGCCGGAGGCATAACCACCATCCTCGAGAAGTCCCTGGGTGCAGTGGCCAAGGCGGGGTCTACCGGCTTGATGGCGGTCTATGAATATGGCGAGACAGTCCAGCATAAAGGTCTGGTGTTTATGGACACGCCCGGCTATGACCCGGTGTCTGCCACTGGCCAGGTGGCGGGTGGTGCGAATCTGATCTGCTTTACCACTGGTCGTGGTTCTACCTATGGCTGTAAACCGACGCCATCGCTGAAAGTTGCCACTAATACCCGCCTGTTTGAGCGCATGGCGCTGGACATGGATTTCAATGCCGGAACGATTGTCGATGGCGAGGAATCGGTGATCGAGGCGGGCGCACGCCTGTTCGCACTGATGCTCACAACCGCGTCAGGCGGCAAAACCTGCAGCGAGGAAAACGGCCTTGGCGACAACGAATTTGTGCCCTGGCAAATTGGCGCGGTGATGTAACACCCACACGTCCAAGGGCTGGCTCCAAGCTTTGTGCAGCGCACCCGGGCCTGTGTGGTAGCCTTTGGCATCATTTTTTGGACGCTGCCTCGATGGTCTCCACCTTTGCTCCTTCAGAGCGCAAGCTCTATCAGAAAATCGCCGACCGATTGCGCGACTACATCGTCCAGGGTGACTTCAAGGTGGGCTCGCGCCTGCCTCCCGAGCGCGATTTGACCCAGTTGCTGGGCGTCTCGCGCCCGTCGTTGCGCGAGGCCCTGATTGCCCTGGAAATCGAAGGCAGCATCGAGATCAGAATGGGCTCGGGGGTCTATGTGGCTGCCCGACCGAGCGAAGGCGGCGCCCGTACCGGCACTCATGGCGAGAGCCCGACTGAACTGATGCAGGCCCGCGCGCTGATCGAGGGCGAAGCGGTGGTGCTGGCCTGCATGCACGGGAAAAAGAGCGACTACCGTTACCTGAAGGAGTGCATTGATGCCATGCGCGCGAGCATCGAAGCGAACCGTCCGCCGCTGGAAGACGACCGAAAGTTTCATCATCGCCTGGCAAAGATGACCGGCAATGGTGCGTTGGTGCGCATCATTACTGCGCTGTTCGATGAGCGTCACAGCCCGATTTCTGCGCAGTTGAGCGAGCGTTCCGAAAACCATGGCACCTGGGATGCCGCGGTGGTCGAGCACGAGGCCATTTTGCAGGCTCTGGAAGGCAAGGATGTGATTGCTGCCCAGACTGCCATGCGCCAGCATTTGCTGTGCTCTCAGGCGCGCTGGCTGGGGACGCTGGAAGCCCGGACAGGGGATTAGAGACAGACCGCAAAGCCGTGTAGAACCCTGGCGCGCAGTTTTACTGAAACACCGCAAAGCTCTTCAGCGTCTACAACGTCTTAGTCCGGTAATGCATAGGCAATGATGTAGTCACCCACATCAGGCGAGTGGCTCATGCCGCCCGCCGAGATAAGCACATATTGCTTGCCCGTGGCCGGCGACTTGTAGATCAACGGCGCTGCAACCGCACCCACCGGCAAACGTGCCTTCCACACTTGCTCACCAGTTTCTGCGTATTGAGATCAATCGCACTCATGCTGCCGAACGTTCGGATGTTTTTTGGGATAAATCCACAGGCCTGAGAAACATTGTTGGTAAAGCGGCAATAATCCGGTGTGGCTACAAGGGTATCGACGAACATGAAATTTCGTCCGAGTGCGCAATCGGCCACAGAAAATATCCTCTGCAGGCCTTAATCTTGACGTTTTTGTCGTATACGCGGATTGCCCATGTCTTCAGTTGTCGATGGTTTGCCCAGTAACAAACGCCTGCCTGCCGTGATCGCGATCTCCCTGGGGATTGGCATGGCGACCCTCGATACCGCCATCATCAACACCGCCTTGCCAACCCTGGCCGAAGGCATCGGCACTGACTCCGCCTCGGTAATCTGGGTAGTCAACGCTTACCAACTGGCGACCATTGCCGCAGTGTTGCCGTTTGCTTCCCTCAGCGACGTGTTGGGCCATCGCCGGGTGTTTCTCGGCGGCCTGCTGGTGTTTATCCTGGCCTCCCTGTTCTGCGGCCTGGCGTGGTCGCTGCCCACGCTGACTGCCGCGCGGGTGGTGCAAGGGCTGGGCGCTGCGGCGATCATGAGTGTGAATATCGCGCTGTTGCGCCACATCTATCCCGCCAAAATTCTGGGCAGGGGGCTGGGCTATAACTCGCTGGTGGTGGGGCTGGCCTTCACTCTGGGGCCAACGGCTGCATCGGCCATCCTGTCGGTGACGACCTGGCATTGGCTGTACCTGATCAATGTACCGTTGGGACTGCTGGCCGTTGTACTGGGCTTGCGCTCGCTGCCGGAAATTCCCAGAAGCGGACACGCGTTTGACCGGCTGGCCGCGATTTTGTGTGCCGGGCTGTTTGCCTTGCTGGTGCTGGGGCTGGGTTCGGCGGTACATGGCGCCGAGGGCGATTTAAGCCTGGGGCTGATCGGCGTGGCGCTGGTGTGCGGGGTATGGCTGATGCGCCGTCAGGCTGCGCATCCGGCACCGATGCTGGCGATTGATCTGTTCAAGCGGCCACTGTTTGCCTTGTCCTCTCTGACCGCGATCTGTGCGTTCAGCGCCCAGGGGCTGGCGTTTGTTTCGCTGCCTTTTCTGTTGCAGACGGCGCTTGGCCACAGCCAGGTGGCTACCGGTTTTTTGATGACGCCGTGGCCCGCGGTGGTGGCGATCATGGCGCTGATTGCCGGGCGTCTGGCGGACCGCGTATCGCTGGCACTGCTGTGCGGCATCGGCCTGTTGATGTTGAGCGCAGGCATGGCAGCGCTGGCGTTATTGAACGAAGGCGCTTCGACCTTTGATATTGGCTGGCGCATGGCGTTGTGTGGCGCCGGTTTCGGGTTTTTCCAGTCGCCCAACCTCAAGGCGATCATGACCAGTGCGCCGCTGGCCCGCAGTGGTGGAGCCAGCGGCATTGTCGCCACGTCGCGGTTGCTGGGGCAGACACTGGGCGCGTCACTGGTGGCGCTGTGCTTTCACTTGTCTGCGGTCAGCGGCCCGTACCATGCATTGTGGCTGGGCTGCGCTTTTGCCCTGGCGGGTGCGTTGGCCAGTGGCCTGCGTTTGATGCAGCAGCCCGGACAGGCTTGAGGTGCGGGAGAGTCAAAAGTAGGACTCTCGCGGTGGGCTATTGATCCGGCAAGCTTTCTCAGCCGTCAGAGCGCCATGACCATTTCATGCCAGGCCATGCCGCCATGCCCGGAGGGCGATGGCTGGACGTACTGATAGTCCATGCGGGTATAGAGAGGCACATGCTGTTCTTTGCACATCAGATGGATCGAGTGCTTGCCCTGGTTGCTCATCTGCCTGACAAACTCATTCATGAGCAGCCTGGCAAAGCCCTTGCCCTGGTGTGCGGGGGGCAACCACTACGGACATGATTACCACATTGGGTGCAACAGGGTCGTGGCCGATCAGCTCCTTGAAAGCCTCATCCGACATCACGACGTTGTAGGCACAGCCGCTATTGATAAACCCGACGATTTCCCCAGCCTGCTCAAGCACAAGAAACCCTTGGGGATACTGGGCGATTCGCGTTCGGATCTTCTCCAGGGTGGCGGCTTCATCGCCTTCATAGGCCGAAACCTCGATCTGATAGCAGGATTCGGCATCCTGGGGCGTTGCCTGCCTGAAGAGGGGCTCGGGCATGACCATGGCTTAATCCCCGGTGGTTGTTGTGGTGTCCTGCTCCGATTGCTCGGCCAGCTTCAGGCGGTCAGCCTTGCTGATGTACGGGTTCTTGTTCTTCGGGGCCAGCTTGGCGTTGGCCTTCTTGGCATTGGCCTTCAATATCTGGTTGATTTTTTTACGACGGTTCATGGTTGTTACCCGGTTTGTAAGTTGTTGAACGGTGTCAGCTTGAAAAAATAGCCAGGCTCATGCTGTTGCAGAGAGTGGAGCGGTCTGCGGCTTCCCATGCGGGAGCCGTGATGGGCTGGCTGGAGTAGGTGAATGTTACACGGTTAGTTGTGGCATTGAATTGATGATTGGCAGCGTTGCTAGCACACGCTTGCCTTGTTCTTCTGTGTGCAGGGCAAAGAGGACTGCAGAATATTGCCCGCAACGATAGGAAGCGCCTCTACAGATTGCTCTCATCCACATCCACATCCAGCGCCTGGCCGATAGCGTAGTAATGTCCTCCGGCGATGTAATGCAGGCTGCGCAAGGTCGGGTCGGCCGTTTCAAAGTGCCAGTGACCTTCGCTGAAAACGCGAGTGTCGGCCCAGGCCCCAACCACTTCCCCGATAAACAGGTCGTAAGTTTGTTGGTTGTGCGGCTCGGGGATCAACTTGCAGGCCAGCCAGGCTGAGCAACCTTCAACAAATGGCAGATCATGGCCAGGCATCTCGAACAGTTGCACCGCGCAATGCTCGAGTTTGTCCGGGTCATCGACCAGGCTGACGCTGCCCACCAGGCTGGTCAGCCTGATTTGGGCTACGGTAGGTACCTGGATCACAAAGACCCCGCTGTTTTCCACCAAGGCGCGGGTTTTCACGTTTTTATCCAGTACCACGGTCAGCTTGGGCGGGTCGAAGTCCAGGGCGCATGCCCAGGCTGCTGCCATGACATTCTGCACCCCTGCATGGCGGGACGAGACTAGAATCGTCGGGCCGTGATTAAGCAGTCGGTAGGCTTTGTCCAGAGGGACGGCTGCAATATGTTCGTGCATTGTGGCTCCGCAATCGGGCAGTTTTAAAGTGCGGTCAAGGCCGCCGGCTTTGACTTATCGCCAGAAGGATACGACGCTGGATTCTTTATCTGAAGCGTCTTTGAACAGGAATAACCATGGCCAACCCTTACCGCGAACTTCTGGCAATACCTGGCGTCATGGGGTTGGTGGTGGCAAGTTCGATTGCCCGTTTGCCGCAGGCAATGATCGGCATCGGCATCATCACCATGCTGGTGCAGCAAACAGGGCTTTACTGGCTGGCCGGGGCGGTGGCCGGAACCTTTACCCTGGCCAATGCCCTGGTGGGGCCGCAGATATCAAAACGCGTCGACCGGTTGGGCCAGCGCCGGGTGCTGCCGGTGTTTACCGCATTCAGCATCGCCATGCTGCTGGCGTTGATCACCGCAGCACATCTGCGTGCCGACGCACCGTTGCTGTTTGTCCTGGCGGCACTGGCAGGCACCATGCCAAGCATGCCGGCCATGACCAGGGCGCGCTGGACCCAGCTTTTTCGCGGCAAGTCGCTGCTGCATACCGCGTTCTCCCTGGATACCGTGCTAACTGAAATGGCCTTTATCCTGGGGCCGCCCCTGGCGATTGGCCTGAGCACCGGGCTGTTTGCCGAAGCCGGGCCCCTGGCGGTGGCCGTATTGCTGGCGGTGGGCGTTACGGCGTTTGTGATGCAGCGCCAGACTGAGCCACAGATCATCAAATCGGCCAGCACTCATACAGGCTCGACCTGGCGTCTTGCGGGCCTGCCTACCATTGTCCTGGCCTTGCTGGGCATGGGCGTTATCGGCGGCTCCGTCGATGTGGCCGTGGTTGCCTTTGCCAACGCCCATGACTGGCCGGCATCTGCCAGTTTTATCCTTGCCGCCTATGCTCTGGGGTCATTGATTGCCGGTCTGGCCTTTGGTGCTTTCAGAATTGCCATGCCCATGGCACAGCAATTTTTTATCGGGATTCTGGTCACGGCCATCACTGCGGTATTGCCGATTTTTTCATCCGGTGTCTATGTCCTGGCCCTGTTGCTGTTTGTTTCCGGGGTGTCTTTCGCACCAACCATGGTGATTGTCATGAACCTGGGCACGCTTATATTGCCACCGCAGCGGGTCACTGAGGGTCTGACCTGGATGTCCACCGGCATCAGCATCGGCGTGGCATTCGGCGGGGTGGTGGCAGGCCTGGTGATCGACGCCTGGGGCGCCCGCGCCGGTTTTGCCGTTCCTATTGTCGCCGGAGCGGTGATGGTGCTGATTGTATTGCTTGGCCTGCGCACGCTGAATGTTGCAGCACAGGCTCAGTCACAGCAGGATTTTGCCAGGTGAGTGGTAATTGCTCCTGCGCCTTGCAGGTGTCAAAGGCTGTCCGGATCTCCGAAAAACATCTGAATCCGTGATCGCAACCAGCGCTCCCCGGGATCGTTGTCCTGGGCGCCGCGCCAGGCCATATGCAGCTCGAAGCTTTGGGTGTCCAGCGGCGGGTCTTCGGCGCGCACGCCACCCGCCGCGGTAAGGGCTTCGGCCGTATAGTCGGGCACGGTGGCGATGATATCGGTTCCTGCCAGCAGGGTGCTCAGGCCATTGAACTGCGGTACGGCGAGCACCACATGACGCTTGCGGCCCATTTTTTCCAGTTCGGTATCGATAAACCCGCTCAGGTCACCGGCGAACGACACCAGTGCGTGGGGGCGTTCGCAGAAGTCGTCCAGGCTCAGGGGGCCGGGCATGGTGTCGGCACGTAACAGTTTGGGACGGCTACGGCGCAGTACTTTGCGCTTGGCGTTGGCAGGCAGGTCGCTGGTGTAGCTGACGCCCACCGAAATCTCGCCCGAGGCCAGCAGTGGCGGCATCAGTATGTAGTTGACGCGGCGGACAACCAGGACGATACCCGGTGCTTCTGCACGCAAGCGCTTGAGCAGCAGCGGCAGCAGGGCGAATTCGACATCGTCCGACAAGCCGATGCGAAACACTGAGGTGCTGGTCGCCGGGTTGAACTCTGATGCGCGGCTCACCGCCGTGGAAATCGAGTCAAGGGCAGGCGAGAGCAGGGCAAAGATCTCGATCGCCCGGGCAGTCGGCTCCATGCTGCGCCCGGTACGGACAAAAAGCGGATCGTCGAACAGATTGCGCAAGCGTGACAGCGCCGCACTGATGGCCGGCTGGCCCAGAAACAGCTTCTCGGCTGCACGGGTCACACTGCGTTCATGCATCAGGGTTTCAAAGACGATCAGCAGATTCAGATCGACGCGACGCAAGTCGTTACGGTTCATCGGGCAGGCTTCGCAGTCGGTTCAACAGGTAGTGAGGTAACGGATCTTACTGGCAAAACTGTTTTTTCGTCACTCGGTAGATTTTCTTTCTTGCTGGACTGTAGGAGGTTTAACTCCTGTTTATGGTGGTTTCCCCGGTTTTTCAGGGCTTCTGCTCGCTGCAAACCTGTCGGCGGATCAATGCCAGGCATGTCGACTATTAATGCTGTCTGTTAGTCTTGCGCACAAAGCCCGGATAAAGTCCCGTGGTATTAGCGATTAATTAGGCGAGGTTGGTAATGTCGCGCACGATCCGTTTTCACAAGTTTGGTCCGGCCGAGGTGCTCAAGTGCGAAGAGCACGAAGTCGCCGCGCCTGCTCCCGGCGAAGTGCAGGTCCGTGTTCAAGCCATTGGCATCAGCTGGTATGACGTGCTCTGGCGGCAGAACCTGGCCCCCAGCCACGCCCGTTTGCCTGCGGGTATCGGCCATGAAATGGCAGGTATCGTCACCGCCGTCGGTGCCGGGGTTGATGATCTGGCGATTGGTGACAAGGTCGCCAGCTTTCCGGGCCAGAGCGCCAATGACTACCCGACCTATGGCGAGCTGATTTTGATGCCACGCTCCACGCTGACCCGCTACCCGGACGTATTGTCTGCGGTAGAGGCCAGCGTACATTACACACCGCTGTTGATCGCCTATTTCGCTTATGTCGATCTGGCCCAGGTCAAGCCCGGGCAGACTGTACTGATCACCGATGCCAGCCATTGCGCCGGTCCTTCGTTCGTGCAGTTGGGCAAGGCGATGGGCCTGAAGGTGATTGCTGCGACCAAGGACGCCAGTGAGCGCGAGTGCCTGCTGGCACTGGGTGCCGACAAGGTGATTGTCACCGAAGAGCAGGACTTGCTGATGCAGATCAACAAGATCACCGACAACAAGGGCGTGGATGTGGTGCTCGATGGTCTGGGTGGCCCGCAAATGTCAGTGCTGGGTGATGTCCTGGCGCCTCGTGGCAGCCTTGTTCTGTATGGTTTGCAAGGCGGTAACCAGACAGGGTTTCCGGGCTGTGCGTGCTTTCAGAAGAACATCAAGTTCTTCGTGCACTGCATCGGTAACTTCACTGGCAAGCCCGAGCTGGGTATCGCACAGGACGAAGAGGCGATGAAACGTGCCTTGCGTGATATCAACCAGCTAACTGCTGACCGGGTGCTCACACCGTTGGAGATCAAGGTGTTCCCTTTTGAGGACTTTGTAGAAGCCCATCGTTATATGGATGGTTGTCCGTGCCGGGGGCGAGTTGCTTTGCAAGTGTCAGCGACCTGAAGCCTGACAAGGCTGCGCAAAACTTCCCGTCTCATAAACGCGGCCCTGAACATAGTGTTCAGGGCCGCGTTTTTTATTGCCTGATCCCAGCGGACTTTTGGATTGCTTTATCCAGAAAGAAAGTGCGACTGAAGAACATGTCATAAGAGTGCAGCATAAGAAAGTATGTATTCTATTGAGTGGTTTTGTAGGTTTGTTCCTGTGCGTATGTGCGTCTCGTCTCTTCCGGGTCCAAGAGTTGCAGTAAATCTGGGCGCGTCTAATTGGGCGTGCTGATAATAAGAAGCTCGATCCGGAGGATAATCCATGAACAACTTTCATGAACAGGCCATGGGCTTTGTGTATCAACAAGTTCTGCATCGGCTTCTGGGGTGTTTCAGTCGTCCCGAGCGCATTGCATTGCAGTTGTTGATTCAACGTTTATTAGTGGCGGCCGGTGGCGTGGAGCGCATAGGGAATTACCGGGTAATGGTGGTTCATGAGGGCGGCAAGGAGTGTGCCTATACATTGGCTTTTTTACGCGCCGCACAACTGAGTATTGCCGGGCGCTCGCCAGAGACGTTCAAGTTGCGCATTGCGATACTGCGCCAGCCACGCATGACCGCCAATGTGATGGAGCGAATTCAGACCCAGTGCAACGAGTTGTTTATCTATGAAGATATGCGTGTCGAGTTGTTGATTGTCGATGAGCAGAGTACAACCAGGCTGCATAAACAGACGGTTTTCGAGAGCCTGCCTTCGGTGATGAATCGTACTCAGGTGCTGATGTCAGGACACCTGACCCAAGGCGACGCCAGAGCGACATTCTTTTATTCCGACCTGCTGGCCCGGGCCAAGCTGTACCGTCAGGCTTGCAGATGGGGTGCCAGGGTGGACGCCCTGATTGACCGGCGCCCGCCCAGCCATCTGGGGCAATACGTGACGTGGATCCAGCAGGTTGCAGAGCAGCACGGGCATGCACCGCCGGGTGATGACCATGAAAGCTTTGAAAACGCAGTCAAGTTGTGCAGCAAACTGGATGATGACTATAAAGAGTTCTTGAAATTGCCTCCCGCGTATCGGGGTGAGTTTTCTGCAATCAGTGGCGGCAGCAATGATATTGACGTGATCAATATTTTTGATTGTTTATGCCACGAAGCGGACGTGTTGAGTTCTCAGGTGCTGATGTTTGTGGAGGGGCCATGGAATATAAAAATGCTGGACATTGAGGAGCCGCAAGCGGCGGTCGTGTTAGTGGCTGCCCACCTCCAGGGTTTGCGTGGCACTTACCAGTACGGGGTGGAATACAGTGTCGGTGCGGATGCTTACTTGCGCCGTGCATCGCTGGAAAATCAGTGCAATGAACGGTTTAAAGGTCAATTGATAAAGAGGCTCGGCGCTTCGTTCAATACACCGAAACGAATTAGAAAGTTGCACGGTGTCGCCACTCAGTACCTGGGTGAACTGCACGGTGTCAACAATGAACAGTTGGGCTGCTTTATATGTTCGCCTTTTGTTAATAAAGCCGATGACCTGGAGTCCTTTCTACAAAACTGCTACCCCGAAAAATTGCAATACATCCACGAGTTTCGACGGGTACTGATGGACCCGGACAGCTCTTCGCAGGTCGATATCGCCTGGCTGGAGTCTGTAAGCGGACTGCCCCTAGCATCGTTGCAAGCGCTTTATCACATGGAAAAAACAGACGTGAGAACAAGCAACACCCTGATTGCCACATTGTGCGCTCACGACCCAAGCAAAAAACCCTGGCACCCAGTACTTGCGGGCTAAGGCAGGTGGTTTGGGGGCGGGTGAGTACCACCCCGGCCTGCTGGCGGGGACCCGGCGAACGCACCGCTCATCCAATAGCATTTGCCAGAGCCTCGGGCAAACTGATATCTGTACGCATATCCAGTATTCATGCTCAGTGGTTAGTTCTGCCTGTGATTTCCAATCCCCTCGAAGACCCGTTTTACTACCTGAAAAACTTCCGGCATGTGCTTGACTGGATCGCTGCCCGTTATGAAGACGTGCTGACTGTCGACGAGCAACGGTTTATCGCAGGTTTTGCCCAATTACCCGGCCCCTCGCAAGCGCTGTGGGTGCGCATGATCATGCGCAAGGGCGATCACTTCCGGGCCGGCAGGCTCAATTACCCGGAAATCGGTGATACCGCGCTGGCGGCGGCCCCCTTGCTGGCCCTTGGCTGGCTGGATAATCAGGCGCCCTTGGCCTTGGCCGACGTGTTTGATGTACTGCAAAAAGCGGAAATCCTGGCCT
This sequence comes from Pseudomonas sp. TWR1-1-3, assembly GCF_049896805.1. NCBI lineage: Bacteria > Pseudomonadati > Pseudomonadota > Gammaproteobacteria > Pseudomonadales > Pseudomonadaceae > Pseudomonas > Pseudomonas sp. TWR1-1-3. Next base: position 849,118 of record NZ_JAFCUZ010000001.1, read on the forward strand.
GTTTCAGTGCCCGTATCACGCAACCCAAGGGTAAAAAAACGGACTGGTTCGAGCAACTGGCTGCCGACTTTACCCAGCGCCAACCCCTTTCCCAATGGCATCCCGGCCTTACCGAGCCGCTTTACACCCTCAACCACCGAGCGCTGTGTGACCGCCTGCGGCTGATGTTTTTTGGCAACCTGGGGCAGAGCTGGTCCGATCTGGTACTGGCCGACCTCGGCCTGTTTACCTATGAGAAGGTCGATTTCAGCCACGAGTCCCGTGCTCTGGGGTGCCGGGCCGATATAGAGGGCTATTTGCAGCTCCATGCCTGTCGCGAGCAATTTGAGCTCAGTGGCGATGCCGCTGCCGTGCTGCAACAGGTGCTCGACTACCAGGCAGGCAACCGCTGGCTGCAACGGCGCCGCGGGCGCTTGTTGTTTCAGCTGGGTCAGCATCTGGAGCGGGCAGGGGATCTGACGCGGGCACTGGAGGTCTATCAGCACAGCCTGCACCCCGAGGCACGCCAGCGCAGCATTCGCGTGCTCGAACGTCAGGCGCACTATGCACCGGCATTGCAGCTGGCCGAAGACGCGCAACAGGCCCCACTGACTGATGCCGAGCTTCAGCATCTGCGACGAATCATCCCGCGCTTGCGCCGCAAGCTGGGCTTGGCGCCATTGCCCGTGGCCCAGGCAATGGCACCCGACCGGCTCGACCTGAGCCTGCCACGGGACGAAGCGGCCAGTGTCGAGCTAATGGCTGCCGCGCACTTGCACAGCGCTGCAGCGCCTGTGCATTACGTGGAAAACACCCTGGTTAACGGGCTCTTCGGTCTGCTGTGTTGGCCGGCGATTTTCGCACCCTTGCCGGGCGCCTTTTTTCACCCGTATCAGAGTGGTCCGGCAGACATGCTGGAAGATGATTTCTATCAGCAGCGTGCCGACAGGTTCGAGGCTTGCCTGGCGCAGCTCGATGATGGCCGTTACCTGACCACTATCCGCGACACCTATGCTGCCAAATTTGGCGTGCAGTCTAACTTCGTGGCCTGGAATCACCTGAATCAGAACCTGCTGGAAGAGGCATTACGGTGTTTGCCCCCTGCGCACTTGAAACTTTGGTTTCGGCGTCTGTTGCTGGATATCAGGGCCAATCGCAGCGGTATGCCCGACCTGATCCAGTTTTTTACGGCGCAACACACCTATCGCATGATTGAGGTCAAAGGCCCGGGTGACCGTCTGCAGGACAACCAACTGCGCTGGCTGGCCTTTTGTGAAGAGCACGGGATGCCGGTGACCGTGTGTTATGTGCAATGGCAGGAGCTGCAAGGGTGAATTATCGCGTTGCAGTGCGTGCCTTGTGTGAATTCACCGCCAAGACTGGCGATCTGGACTTGCGATTTACCCCTTCGCCCACGGCGCAGCAGGGCATAGCCGGGCATCGCACGGTTGCATCGCGGCGCAGCCCGGAGTATCAGGCGGAGCTGAGCCTGGAAGGACAGTTCGGCGCCTTGAGCGTACGCGGTCGTGCAGACGGTTATGACCCCGCGGCCAATGTCCTGGAAGAAGTGAAAACCTTTCGCGGCGAATTCACTGCAATACCGGCCAACCACCGTCAACTGCATTGGGCTCAGGCCCGGGTCTATGGCTGGTTATTGTGCCAGAGCCTGCAGTTGCCACAGGTTGACCTGGCGCTGGTGTATTTTGACATTATCAGTGAAAAGGAAACCCGCCTGCAGGAAACCTGGTCAGCATCGGACCTGCAGCAATTTTTCGATCTGCAATGCGGGTTGTTCCTGGCCTGGGCCGAGCAGGAAATGGCCCATCGTGCGGCCAGGAATGCTGCCGCCCGTGCCCTGGCCTTTCCCCATAAGCAGTTTCGAACCGGGCAGCGGACTTTGGCAGAGGCGGTATACAAGACCGTCAGCACCGGGCGCTGCCTGATGGCCCAGGCACCTACCGGGATCGGCAAAACCATCGGTACCCTGTTTCCGTTGCTCAAGGCCATGCCCGGCCAGCAGCTCGACAAGCTGCTGTTTCTGACGGCCAAGACGCCGGGGCGCAAACTCGCCCTCGATGCGATGCAGGTGCTTTTTCCCGAAGGGCAGGACGCTCCGTTGCGGGTGCTGGAGCTGGTGGCGCGAGACAAGGCCTGTGAATACCCGCAAAACGCCTGCAATGGTGACTCTTGCCCTTTGGCCAGAGGCTTCTACGATCGTTTACCCGCTGCGCGAAGGGCTGCGATTGGCCAAACCCCCCTCGATCAGAAGAGCCTGCGCAATGTCGCGTTGGAGCACGAGGTCTGTCCTTATTACCTGAGTCAGGAAATGGCGCGCTGGGCTGATCTGGTGATTGCCGATTACAACTATTACTTCGACTTCAGTGCCTTGCTTTATGGTCTGGCCCAGGCCAACCAATGGCGGGTCGGGACCCTGGTGGATGAAGCCCATAACCTGGTCGAGCGGGCGCGCGGGATGTACAGCGCAAGCCTCGATCAGCAGACCCTCAACAGCGTACGGCACACGGCTCCGGCACCGCTGGACAAACCCTTCAAACGCCTTGACCGCGAATGGAGTGCCCTGCACAAGGCGCAGGCGGGCCCCTATCAGGCATACCCGCAACTGCCAGCCAAATGGCTGAATGCCTTGTCTTCCTGCATCACCGCCATAGGCGATTACCTCAACGATCACCCCCATGGGCTGGCGGGAAACCTGCAGGCGTTCTACTTCGAAGCCTTGCAGTTCAATCGGGTGGCGGAGTTGTTCGATGACAATTTCCTGTTCGACGTCAGCCTGGTTGAAGGCGGCAAGCGGCGCCTCTCGCAACTCAATCTGCGCAACATTGTGCCTGCCGGTTTTATCGGCCCGCGTCTGGCGAGTGCTCACAGCAATGTGCTGTTTTCCGCCACCCTCAGCCCGCAAACCTATTACGCCAATCTGTTGGGCTTGCCGGAGGATGCGCTGTGGATGGATGTCGAATCGCCATTTGGCGCCGAGCAACTGGACGTGCAGGTGGTGAGCCGCATATCCACCCGTTTTGTCCATCGTCAGGCTTCGCTGGAGCCGATTGTGGAGCTGATTGCCAGGCAGTTCGGCCAGCGTCCGGGCAACTATCTGGCGTTTTTCAGCAGTTTTGATTATATGCAACAGGTTGCCGAACTACTGGCCGAGCGCCATCCGTCGATATCACGATGGCTGCAGGCACGACGAATGGACGAAGCAGCACGTCAGGACTTTCTCGACCAGTTCACCCTGACCAGTCAGGGCGTCGGTTTTGCCGTGCTGGGCGGGGCATTCGGTGAAGGCATTGATTTGCCTGGCGCGCGGCTGATTGGTGCTTTTGTCGCCACCCTCGGTCTGGCCCAGTTGAATCCGGTCAATGAACAGATCAAACAGCGCATGGCGGCACGGTTTGGCGCCGGTTATGACTACACCTACCTTTATCCGGGTGTGCAGAAAGTGGTGCAGGCCGCCGGCCGGGTAATTCGCACCCAGAACGATCAGGGCACGCTGTTTCTGATTGATGACCGTTTTGCCGAGCCGAAGGTGCAGCAACTGCTGCCGCGCTGGTGGCGACTGCAGTGACCGAAATCTCGAGTACCCCAAACCCTGTCTTCGAGGGTGCCGTCAGAGGGCAGGGGGCTGTTCAGTCGCGGTAAAAGACTTGCACCAAGTGATAGCCGAACTTGCTCTTGACCGGGCCATGCACCACCCGCAGCGGTTTTTTGAAGATGATCTGGTCAATGATGCCAACCATCTGCCCGGGCCTCACTTCGCCCAGATCGCCGCCGCGTTTGCCTGACGGGCAGGTGGAGAATTTTTTCGCCAGCACATCGAAGGCTTCGCCTTTGGCGATGCGTTGTTTGAGCGATTCGGCCTCTTCGGCTGTTTTCACCAAAATATGGCGGGCTTGAGCTTTCATGTGATCTGTACCTTGGAACAGTGGGGCATAGTGCGCGGTCGCGGATTATGCCTGAGTTTTCGCCTCCGGGTGATGATGGCGCGGCAGGTACAAGCACACACGGGTGCCGCATCCGCTCAGGCTGTTGATGCTGACATGCCCGCCGGACTGCTGGGCAAAGCCGTAAATCATCGATAGCCCAAGCCCGGTTCCCTGGCCCACGGGCTTGGTGGTGAAAAACGGGTCAAAGGCCCTGGCGAGGACCCGCGGGCTCATACCGGTGCCGTTGTCACTGACCTCGAGCATGACGTAATCCCCGGAGCTGACTGATTCCAGAGTGCCGAGATCGCTGGCATTGAGGTAATGATTGGCGGTTTTGACTACCAGGGTGCCACCGTCGGGCATCGCATCCCGGGCATTGATCATCAGATTGAGCAGGGCACTTTCGAGCTGGCCGCTGTCAGTATTGACCGGCCAGATGTTTTGCCCCAGTTCCAGGATCAGGTCGATATTCGCGCCTTTGCTGCTGCTGAACAATTCCTGCAGTGATTTCACCAGCTGATTGGGGTCCAGCGGCTTGCGATCCAGCGACTGGCGACGGGAGAACGTCAGCAAGCGGTTGGTCAGCGCGGCGGCGCGCTGCGCAGAGTTGACGGCGGCATCGGCAAAACGCTCGACCTCGTCAATACGGCCTGCCGCGATGTAGCGTTTCATCAGATCCAGGCTGGCGATAATGCCAGTGAGCATATTGTTGAAATCATGGGCGATGCCGCCCGTCAATTGCCCTACCGCCTCCATTTTTTGCCCGTGGCGCAGGGCTTCCTCGGCACGGGCCCGCTCCTGTATCTCGAGCTGCAATTGCATATTGGCCTCGGCCAATGCCCGGGTACGCTCGGCCACACGCTCCTCAAGGGTTTCGTTAAGCTCAAGCAAAGCTTGTTCGGTGGCGCTGGCCTGCAAGCGTTGGTGGCGCCTTGAACTCTTGATTGGCATGGTAGGTCCTGAATTTGAATCTGTAAGTCGGTCTGTTTAAGGCCGCATACCGGTACAAGGCTGTCAGCCTTGCTGCAAAGCCCGGTCTTGACCGTGCGACTAAGGTCGAATGAGGCTCCAGCTTAGCCTTTCGTACAATTGCGCCCCTTTTTTTGATTGAGGACGCTCACTTTGTATCCGAGCGTGTCTTCGGTCGTTTTCACCCTGCCAATGATTGGCTGCTGGAGCTTGTACATGGTTCATCCTTTTTCATTGTTGGCGCATCGCCGGGTAGCACACTTGGGCGCGCTGGCAGTGTGTGCCGGCTTTGCCGCACCGTCACAGGCCGGCGGCTTTTTTGAAGACAGCAGCGCCAGACTGGAAGCACGTACGGTGTACTTCAATCGCGATTTTCGCGATGGTAGCAGCTCAAACCCCCAGGGCGCCTCCAAGCGCGATGAAACGGCGCAAGGGTTTATCCTCAATCTGCAATCGGGCTATACCGAGGGCACCGTCGGTTTTGGCCTGGATGCACTGGGCATGCTGGGCCTGAAGCTGGATTCCAGCCCGGCCGACAGCAATAGTGGCCTGCTGCCTTCGACCGGCAGCGACCCGCGTCGTTCCAAGGATCAGTACGCCAAATTTGGCCTGACAGCAAAAATGCGCGTATCCGACACCGTGCTCAAATACGGCGCGCTGCTGCCTGATCTGCCGTTGCTCAAATACAATGATGGCCGTTTACTGCCAAACATGTTCAATGGCGCCATGCTGGTATCCCAGGAAATCAGGGATCTCAAGTTCATGGCCTCGCGCCTTGACCGTTATACCGCCCGGGACTCCACCGACTCCCAGGACCTGCGCCTGAACTGCAAAAACAAGCGTTATGGCTGCAATATCACCGCTGATCACTTCAGCATGTACGGTCTGGACTACAAGGTTAACGAGCATCTGACTGCGCAATACCACTACGGTGAATTGCAGGATATCTATCGCCAGCAGTTTGTCGGTTTGCAGGCCAATCAACCGGTCGGTCCTGGTGTGTTGTCCGCCGATGTGCGCTTGTTGAAAAGTGATGACTCGGGTTCGGCCAAAGCTGGCACTATCGACAACCGCGCATTGGGCGCCATGCTCGGCTATGCACTGGGCGGGCACAAGATCAGTGCTGGCTGGCAGCGCATGAACGGCGATACTTCAATGCCGTACCTGGATGGCAGCAACCCGTATCTGGTCAACTACCTGCAGGTCAACGACTTTGCCAACGCTCAGGAGCGTTCCTGGCAACTGCGTTACGACTACGACTTCAAAGCCATCGGCATCGACGGCCTGTCGTTCCTGACCCGCTATGTCAATGGCGACCATATCAAGGTGGTGGGCAGCAGCGAAGGGGGCAAGGAGTGGGAGCGTGACAGCGAGCTGAAATACATCGTGCAAAGCGGTACGTTCAAGGACGTCAGCCTGCGCTTGCGTAATGCCACCTACCGCACCAACTACTCCCAGTTTGCCCGTGACGTGGATGAGACCCGTTTGATCGTCAGCTATAACCTGTCGATCTGGTAAGTGCTGTAGCCGCTGAGGAGCGCAGCGAGGCGGCGATGGGTTGCGCAGCGACCCTGAAATATTGAAGGTCCTGCGGCCCTTATCGCAGCCTCGTTGTGCTCCTCAGCGGCTACAAGGGTTACAGCAGCTGTTCGCGGTAGGGCAGGTCCGGGCCGGTTTTACTGCAGGTCAGGGCTGCGGCACGGCTGGCGAAGTCGAGCAGGGCGTCCAGTTGCACCGCACTCAGGCCCTGTATGCCTTCGATCGAGTCCAGCCCATGCCCGGTCAACCATGCAATCACTGCGGCCTGGAAGGTATCCCCCGCGCCCACGGTATCGGCTACATCCACCAGGCTGGCGGGCACCGAACGCTGCCCATGTTCGCGACTGAACACACTGGCGCCCTGACTGCCCCGGGTCAAAAACACCAGTTGGCAACGATGGTTGAGCCATGACCGGGCAATCTCCTGCGCGTCCTGCCCGGGGTACAGCAGCTCCAGGTCTTCATCACTGACCTTGATCACATCGGCATAGGGGATCAGTTCCTTGATCCGCTGGCGCCAGCGTTCGATATCCGGCTCGGGATTAAGGCGCACATTGGGGTCAAGGCTGATCAGCCGTTGCCCGCTCTCGCGCTTGACCAGTGCCAGCAACGTATCGCCCACCGGCTGCACCACCAACGAAAAAGACCCCACATGCACACCCCGCACCTCGGGCCCCAGCAGCGGCAGGTGATGGGCGTGCAATTGCCGGTCGGCGCAGCCTTCACCGCGAAAGCTGTAGGCGGGCGAGCCGTTGGCATCCAGCGCGACCATGGCCAGCGTGGTGGGCGCGTCCAGATCATGCAGGTATCGCGTGCTGACACCTTCATTGACCAGCACCTTTTTCAGCCGCTGGCCCAGGTAGTCGGTCGACAGCCCGGCAAACAGTGCGGTGTCGACGCCCAGGCGACGCAGGCCCACCGCCACGTTGAAGGGTGAGCCGCCAGCAATGGCCTTGAAGTCCACCTGGCCCGTCGGCGTACTCTCAGGCGACCGGGCAAAAAAATCGAATAAGGCTTCTCCGCATACCAGATACATAACATTTACTCGGTTAAGGCTGCGACCTGTAGTCGGTAGCGTTGATAGAAGTGTTCGTAGGCCCGGACGTTATCGGCCTCGGGCCGGGTTTCACCCGCAGGATCCAGGCGCACGCAACGCCGGCACAGATCAGCCAGTGTCGGTGAGTCAGCAGCCACACACCAGGCAGCCTGAATTGCAGCCCCCAGTGCGGCGGCTTCGCTCTGCTCAGGGCAGACTACCGGGGTGGCCATGATATCGGCCACTAACTGGCGCCACAGGGGGCTTTTTGAACCGCCGCCTACCAAGCGGATGACGTGGCTTTGCAGGCCGTTGCGGCGCAGCAGATCGAGGCCGTAGCGCAAGCCATAGGTGGTACCTTCAATGGCTGCGCGGCACAGATTGGCCTGGGTCATGTTGGTCAGTGTAAGGCCCTGAAAATTGCCGGTGGCATCGGGCAGGGCAGGCACCCGCTCGCCGTTGAGAAAGGGCAGCAGACTGACACCGTCTGCGCCTGCGGGTGCCTGCCTGGCCATCTGGTTGAAACCCTCCACAGACAAGCCGAACAGCTCGCGCACGGCACCGGTGACATTGGTCAGGTTCAGGGTGCAGATCAGCGGCAGCCAGCCGCCGGTGCTCGAGCAGAAGCTGGCCACTGAGGCCTCGGGACGGGCCTGTGGCTGCGGGTCAAAGGCATACACCGTACCCGACGAGCCCAGGCTCATGGTGATGATTCCGGGTTCGATATTGCCGGTGCCGATGGCTGCCATCATATTGTCGCCGCCCCCGCTGGATACCACGGCATCGGGGTTCAGTCCCAGCAACTGCGCGATAAGCGGGCGGATACGCCCGACCGGTTGGCGGGGCTCGATCAGCTCGGGCAGCGCCTGCTCCAGATGGCCGTCGGGATCGATATGATGCAACAGTTCGCGATCCCACTGGCGAGTGCGCACGTTGAAATAACCGGTGCCGGACGCATCACCGTATTCGCTGCAGCAGCGTCCGGTCAGCCAGAAATTCAGGTAGTCATGGGGTAACAGGATATGGGCAGTGCGTGCCAAAATCTGAGGATGATGGTGTTTTGTCCAGAGCAGCTTGGAGACCGTGTAGCCAGGCGCGATCACCAGGCCCAGCCGCTCCAGGGAGCCGGTTTCGCCGCCCAGCCATTCTAACAGTTGGTTGTTTTCGCCAGTTGACTCGGTGTCACACCACAGTTTGGCCGGGCGCAATACATCGCCTTGGCTATCGAGCAGCACCAGCCCGTGTTGTTGTGCGGACACGCCTATGCCCTGAATCTGCTGGCCGCTGATGCCGGCTTGGGTCAGGGCCTGGCGGGTGGCGTGTTGCAATGCATCCAGCCATTGCCCGGGATCCTGCTCGCGCCGCCCCTGTGCGCCCTGGATTAACGTGTGTGGGGCGCTGCCCAGCCCGAGCACCTGGCCGGACTCGCTGTCGAGGATCAGGGCCTTGGTGCCCTGGGTGCCGCAATCGATGCCCAGGTATAAGTGGGTTGTGCTCATGGGAACCTGCTCTTAGCCAGATCAAAAGCCTCTAACAGACCCTTTCCGCAGGGATAAGGGACTGATCGGGGATAACGGTGCACTTGCGACTGCTCAATTCAGCACCCTCTGCCAGAGAGGGCTGGGGTGGGCTTCAAAGATGAAGCAGATTTTCCAGGGTTTTGCTCACCCCGACATCACGCAAGCTGTTCAGGCACCACTCGAACGCAGCTACAAACTCGGCAGACCGGGGAATGGCGCCGCCAAAGATCTCTTCAACGCTCAATAATCGCTGCACGATCAACTCATCATCCGCCACCAGGGCCTGACAAAACTCCGCTCGCGGGTCGGGAATGGCATAGTGCAGCCCATTTTCATCAACTCCCTTGAGATACATCGCCCAGGCTGCAACCACCAGTGCCGCACGTTTCAACTCGCCACCATCGCTGATCAGCCGGTTGATGGCAGGCACGGTGAACTTGGGAAGCTTCGACGAGCCATCCGAGCACACGCGCTCCAACTGGTCGGCAATGGCCTGATTGGAAAAGCGTTCCACCAGGGTGTTCTTGTAGGCCGTCAGGTCAATGCCGGGCACCGGCGCCAGTTGCGGCGTTACGTCCTGATCCATATAGGCACGCATATACGTCACGAACAGGGGATCGCCCATGGTTTCGTGAACAAACCGATAGCCCTTGAGGAACCCCAGGTACGTCAATGCCAGATGACTGCCATTGAGCAGTTTGATTTTCATCTCTTCATAAGGCGTGACGTCGTCGGTGAGTTGTACGCCCACGGTTTCCCATGCCGGGCGGCCGCAGGCAAATTTGTCTTCGAGTACCCACTGGATAAACGGCTCGCAGACCACCGGCCAGGCGTCGTCTATACCCAGTTGGTCATGCAGTTGCAAACGATGGGCGTTACTGGTCATGGGCGTGATGCGATCCACCATGGCATTTGGAAAGCTGACATTGGCAGCGATCCAATCATGTAGTTCAGCACCGCGCAGCGCGGCAAAAGCCAGCAGGGCCTTGCGCGCGACAGCGCCGTTGTGGGGCAGGTTATCGCAGGACATCAGGGTAAAGCCCCGGATACCGCTGGCCTGGCGTCGGGCCAGGGCGGCGCATAGCACACCAAACACGGTTGTCGGTGCTTCGGGGTGGGTGAGGTCGTGCTGGATCTGTGGCAGTGCAGACATAAATTCGCCGCTGCTGTCATCGATGCAATAGCCGCCCTCGGTGATGGTCAGCGAAACGATGCGAATGGCCGGGCTGGCCAGCTTGTCGATCAGTGCATTGATGCCGTCTTCGGCCAGCAGCATGCCGCTGATAGAGCCGATGATGCGGCTTTGGGTGTCGTCGCTGTCGCCCAGTTCGAACAGGGTATAGAGGTAGTCCTGACCGGCCAGAGCGTCGCGCACCTTGCGGTCTTCGCCCCGCAGACCGATGCCGCAGATGCTCCAGTCCAGATCCTGGCCCCGGTTCATCAGGGCATCGGTGTAATACGCCTGGTGGGCGCGATGAAATCCGCCCACGCCGATGTGGGCGATGCCCTGCCGGGTATCGCTGCCAAGGTAGGTGGGTTTGGCCACCAGGTTGGTAAGGGTGTCGAGGTTTCGGCGATTGAGTTTCATGGGGCAATCTCGTGGGTTCAGGCAGCTGCGCGCAATGGACGGGTCAGGGCCAGGCCCCCGGCATCGAATAAATGGCAATGTTCACTGTCCAGGTGCAACTGCAACTGCTCGCCATAGCGGCTGGCCATATCACCGCGCACGCGCATGGTCAGTGGCTCGCCGCAGGCGGTATTGACGTGGCAGTAAGTGTCGCTGCCCAGGCGCTCGCCCACATCGGCGGTGACGGTGAGGGTGCATTCGCCAGGTTTGGCAAGGTTTAAGTGTTCGGGTCGAATGCCCAGTGTTACCGGGCTGCCAAGGCTTAGCGATGCGCCGCACAGAGGCAGTTGGATGCGGGTGCCAGCGTCCAGTTCGACTTCGCAGCCCTGGCGCTCGAGGCGACTGATCTTGCCTTGCAAAAAGCCCATTTTGGGCGTGCCCAGAAACCCCGCGACAAATAGGTTGGCTGGCTGGTGATACAGCTCTAGCGGCGAGCCGACTTGCTCGATTTTGCCGCCATTGAGCACCACCACCTTGTCGGCCAGGGTCATGGCTTCGACCTGATCGTGGGTCACGTAGATCATGGTTGCTTGCAGTTCCTGATGCAGGCGTGCCAGTTCCAGACGCATTTGCACCCGCAGCGCGGCATCGAGGTTGGACAACGGCTCATCAAACAGGAAGATCTTGGGGTTGCGAACAATCGCCCGGCCAATGGCCACGCGCTGACGCTGACCACCGGACAGGTGTTTGGGCTTGCGCTCAAGTAAGGGTGCCAGTTCCAGAATGCGGGCGGCTTCGTTGACCTTTTTTGCCACTTCGGCCTTGGGCACGCCTGCCAGGTCGAGGGCAAACGACATATTTTTGCGCACGCTCATATGCGGGTACAGAGCGTAGGTCTGAAATACCATGGCCAGATCGCGCTTGGCCGGGCTGACTTGAGTGATATCGCGCCCGTCCAGCTCGATGGTGCCGTCCGTCACTTCCTCAAGCCCGGCAATCAGGCGCAGCAGTGTGGATTTACCGCAGCCCGACGGCCCGACAAATACCACGAACTCACGGTCGTTGACCTCAAGATCAATGCCTTTGATGATCGAGAAACCTTCAAAGCCCTTGTGCAGATTGTTGATTCTCAGGTTGGCCATAGTGGGCCTCCAATCAGTATTTTTATTTGACTGCGCCGAAGGACAAACCGCGCACCAGTTGCTTCTGGCTGATCCAGCCAAAAATCAGGATCGGTGCGCAGGCCAGGGTCGAAACGGCCGACAACTTGGCCCAGAACAGGCCCTCGGGGCTGGAGTAGGACGCGATCAGAGCAGTCAGAGGCGCGGCGCTGGAAGAGGTCAGGTTCAGTGACCAGAACGCTTCGTTCCAGCACAGGATCAGCGACAGCAGCAGGGTTGAAGCCAGGCCGCCCTTTCTGATCGGCAGCAATACGCGCACCACCTCCTGCCACAGCGTGGCGCCGTCCAGCCGTGCGGCTTCGAGGATGTCTTTGGGAATATCCTTGAAGTAGGTGTAAATCATCCACACCACGATCGGCAGGTTGATCAGGGTATAGATGATGATCAGTGCCGCTCGTGTATCCAGCAGGCCAAAGCTCTTGGCCAGCAGGTAGATGGGCATCAGTACACCCACTGGCGGCAGCATCTTGGTGGAGAGCATCCACAGCAGCGTGCCCTTGGTGCGCTTGGTTTCGTAGAACGCCATCGAGTAGGCCGCCGGGATAGCGATCAGCATGCACAGGGCCGTGGCAGTGAACGAGATCACCACCGAGTTCCAGGCGAAGTGAAAGTAACCGCTGCGCTGTTCGATATGCAGGTAGTTCTCCAGCGTGGGCGTGAAAATGAACTGGGGCGGCGTGGCAAAGGCGTCGAGTTCGGTTTTAAAACTGGTCAGGAGCATCCAGAAGATCGGGAAAAAGATCAAGATGGCGATGGCCCAGGCCAGGGTGCCCAGCAGCAGGCTTTGCAGGCGGCGCGATTGTTGTAGTGTCATCACTGAGCCCTCACGGCTTGTCTGTCAGGTTTTTGCCGAGCATGCGCACCAGAATGATGGCGGCAATATTGGCGATGACCACGGCGATCAAACCGCCGGCCGAGGCCATGCCCACATCGAACTGCACCAGCGCCTGGTTATAGATCAGGTACGCGAGGTTGGTGGATGCATAGCCCGGGCCGCCGTTGGTGGTGGTAAAGATTTCGGCGAACACCGACAACAGAAAGATGGTCTCGATCATCACTACGACGGCAATGGGGCGCGCCAGATGGGGCAAGGTCAGGTGCCAGAAAATCGCGATGGGGCCGGCACCGTCCAGGCGCGCGGCTTCTTTTTGTTCCTGGTCCAGAGACTGCATGGCGGTCATCAGAATCAGGATCGCAAAGGGCAGCCATTGCCACGACACAATGATGATGATCGACAGCAGCGGGTAGTGCGCCAGCCAGTCCACCGGCTGGGCGCCAAACAACTTCCACACGGCGGCCAGGACGCCGGATACCGGATGGAAAATCAGATTTTTCCAGATCAGCGCGCCCACGGTCGGCATGATGAAAAACGGCGAGATCAACAGCACCCTTACGATGCCGCGGCCCATGAATTCGCTGGCTTCGAGCAGGGCGCTGATCAGTACGCCGAGCACCACGCTGATCAGCAGCACACTGCCAACCAGCAGCAAAGTGTTGGTTGCGCCGGGCAGGAAGCCCGAATCGGTGAGGAAGTAGGTGAAGTTCTCCAGCCCCACGAACTGGTTTTCGCCGGGATAAAGCAGGTTGTAGCGGATCAGTGAAAAGTACAAGGTCATGCCCAGTGGCACGATCATCCACAGCAACAGAAGCGCCACAGAGGGCGTTACCAGAAACCAGCCGGGATTGAACAGGCGCGGACGCCGCCCCGTTGGCGGGGCGTCGAGCGCGGCAATAACAGTCGAAGTCGTCATCGTCAATACATCTGAATTGCTTTGCGTGGGAGCGAGCCTCCTCGCGAAGGAGTCGACGCGGTATTCGCGAGCAGGCTCGCTCCCACAGACCAGAGTTTGGTGTTGGCAGTGCTACTTGGGATAACCCGCCCGCTTCATTTCACGCTCGGTGCTCTGCTGGGCCGCGGCCAGAGCCTGGTCCACGGTGGTCTGGCCAATCAGCGCGGCACTGAACAGCTTGCCAACCTGGGTGCCCACCGCCTGGAACTCCGGGATGGTGACCAACTGGATACCTACATAAGGCACGGGCTTGAGGGTCGGGTCCTGAGGGTTGGCAACTTTCAAGGACTCGAGGGTGACCCTGGCAAAGGGTGCAGCTTTCAGGTACGCCTCGGTATAGGTCGAGGCCCGGGTGCCCGGGGGGACATTGGCAATGCCGTCTTTTTCCGCTACCAGTGCACCGTATTCTTTGGACGTGGCCCAGGTGCTGAATGTCCTGGCGGCGTCCTTGGCTTTGGAACTGGTGGGTATGGCCAGTGCCCAGGAGTACAGCCAGGCACTGCCTTTATCGGTCACAGCATGGGGTGCGAAGGTAAAGCCGACATGCTCGGCGACCTTGCTCTGGCTACTGTCGGTGACAAACGAGCCAGCAACACTGGCATCGACCCAGATCGCACATTTGCCGCTGTTGAACAGCGCCAGGTTTTCGTTGAAACCATTGCTGGTCGCACCCGGCGGGCCTGAGGCTTTCAGTGTGCCGACATAAAAATTCAAGGCATTTTGCCACTCGGCCCCGTTGAACTCCGGTTGCCATTGCTCATTGAACCAGCGCGCGCCGTAGGCGTTGGCGATGGTGCTGATCAGCGCCATGTTTTCACCCCAGCCCGCCTTACCGCGCAGGCAGATGCCGTATTGTTCCTGGTCAGGTTTGTTGAGGGTGCGGGCAAAGCCGGCGATCTGCTCCCAGGTCGGATGCTCGGGCATGCTCAGCCCGGCATCCTTGAACAGGTCGGTACGGTAATAGGTCATCGAGCTTTCGGCATAAAACGGCAGGGCATAGAGCGTGCCCTTGACGGACAGGCCGTCGCGAACCGCCGGGAACACATCGTCGATGGCATAGGTGGCGGGCAGGTCGGTCATGGGCTCGAGCCAGCCCTTGGCACCCCAGAGTGCGGCTTCGTACATGCCGATGGTCAGCACGTCAAATTGTCCGCCCTGGGTGGCAATGTCCGTGGTCAGGCGCTGGCGCAATACGTTTTCTTCCAGCACCACCCAGTTGAGCTTGATCTCGGGGTGCTCGCTCTCGAAGGTTTTCGCCAGCTTTTGCATGCGGATCATGTCGCTGTTGTTGACCGTGGCGATGGTCAGGGTTTGCGCGCCTGAACTGATGCCGCTCAGGGTCATGCACGTGGCGACACATAACGCTTTGACAGGGATATTCATTGAGCACTCCACTTCAGCGGCCTGGCGGCTTTTGAAGGACGGTTATTGTTTTTATAGCGGCTCGCACGGGGCAAGCGCCTGGGCCGATTACAGCCCTCAATCACCGGCGTGACAAATCACTGGAAGCACATCAATCGATACTATTTTGCACTGCGCAGGCGTTCACCCGGCGCACGCTGGTTTTGCTCGGTCAAACGCTGCACCGCCAGGCGACGATAGTGTGACGGGGTCATTCCTTTGAGTTGCTGAAAGCGACGGTTGAAGTTGGAAATATTGTTGAAACCTGACTCGAAACACACATCTGTGACGGGCTTTTGACCATCGGCCAGTAACTCGCAGGACTTGCTGATGCGCAGTCGATTGACGAACTCGATGAAGCAGCGCCCTGTGGCTTGCTTGAATACGCGGGAAAAATAGGTGGGCTTCATGCCCATGTAGTCGGCGACTTCTTCTAGCGGCAGCTCGCGGGTGTAGTGGCTGAAGATATAGTCGACAGCCCGGTTGGTGCGGTCGATGGTTTGCTCGTCGGCCAGATTTCCGGCGGTGACCCCAGACAGCAGTTGGTAGTCATCACAGCCGGCCAGCAGTTCCAGCAGGATCAGGAAATGGCCAAGCCGGGTGATGCCGCTGGAGCCGGCAATTGCCTGCATCAGGTCCATAGCCTTGCGGATCGTGGCTTTACAGCGGAACTCGATCCCGTGGCGCGCCCGTTCAAGCATTGGCGTGAGGGACTTGAGTTCGGTGAGTACCGAGGCGGCGCCCTCAAGCAGTTCATCGGTGAAGTTGACCAGCATGTCGCGGGTGGGCACCACCTCGTCACCGGCCACCTGGCTGATCCAGTTATGAGGCAGGTTGGGCCCGGTGAGGAATAATGTTTCAGGGTGGAAATTACCGATATAGTCGCCCACAAACACCTTGCCGCTGCTGGCAACGATCAGATGCAACTCGTATTCCTTATGGAAGTGCCAGCGCACCAGCGGACAGGGAAAGCCATGCTGGCGATAGATGATCGACAGGCCATTGTGGTCGTCCATCAGTTCGTAGGACGGGTCTGTGGCGCGGGCGGGGCGGGTCATGGGCTGGGCCGTCGTCAGTCTTGTTATGGCGTGGATCATGCCGGTTCCTGCGGTTAAGTCCAGTCAGATTTGAGGGTATTACAGGATGAAAACACTGTTGTTGATCGGTATCGGCGCCGGAGACCCGGAGCACATCACCGTCCAGGGGATCAACGCGCTGAATCGCGCCAATGTGCTGTTTGTGCTCGACAAGGGCCAGGCCACCGAAGACCTGGTGCGCATGCGCCTGCAGATCTGCCAGCGCTATATCCGTGAGCCGGGCTACCGTGTGGTGCAGGTCAACGACCCGCAGCGTGACAGCTCAACGGCGTGCTACACCGATGGCGTCGAGGATTGGCACCAACAGCGGGCCGAAGTGTTTACCCACTTGATCGAAGACCAACTGGCCGATGGCGAATGCGGGGCTTTTCTGTTGTGGGGCGACCCGGGGCTGTATGACAGCACCTTGCGTATTCTCGACCGTGTCCGGGCCGGGGGCTGCAGCGACTTCGAGCATGAGGTGATCCCCGGTATCAGCAGTGTGCAGGCCCTGGCCGCGCGCCATCGCATTGCGCTCAACACTATCGGCCAGCCGATCCGCATCACCACCGGACGCAAGCTGGTGGCCGAGGATCTGGATAATGTCGTGGTCATGCTCGACGCACATTGTGCCTTTGAAGCCTTTGTCGATGAAAATGTCGATATCTATTGGGGCGCCTATATCGGCACTGCGGACGAGATTCTGATCGCGGGCAAACTGAGCGAAGTGTGCGAGCAGATCAACCAGGCCCGCAGTACTGCCCGAGCAAGAAAGGGCTGGATAATGGACACGTATCTGCTGCGCAGGCGCGCCCGCCTGAGTGAATAGGCAGTTGCGTCGAAGTCTTTTTCGTACATGTTTTGTAGAATTAGATTATGGCGTCAAGTTGATACAACTGCCTACAGTTCGGCTCCTGTATTGCGTCGTTTACATGAGTCAGCTATGAAAGCCCATCTTGCCTGTTTGCGTTGTTACCGTGGGTTCTTGTGTGTCCTGCTTTTTGCAGCATGGGGGCTTGTGATGCCGGGCCCTGCCAATGCCACTGGCAGAGCCAGTTTTGCTGTCGCTCAGGGTACCTTCGATGTGAACCGGGCAACCCTTGAGGTGTTCTTGGTACGGCCCGGCAAAGCGCCCTTGTTGCTCAGTGGCGGTGCATTCAGGCAGGACAGCGAGGTCACTGAACTGGCTTCCGACAGCTGGACGATTAGCCAGGAGGGGAATCAATACCGGGTCGACATCAAGGTTGAGGACGACAGGTTGCGCGTTTCGATACAGGCGTCCCGCCCTGCAAGCTTGCGTTGGCCGCGCCTGCAAACCGACATTCGTGCCTACGCCATTCCTTTTGGCGAGGGTAGCTATATACCGGCCAATGACCCCGGCTGGCTTAGCTGGCTGGTCAAGCGCTACTCCGGCGGGCAGTTGCTGGGTGAGTTGAGCATGCCGTTCTGGACTCAATTGCACGAGGATCTGTCGGTCACCTGGATAGTAGAAACGCCCTTCGACACCCTGTTTAGTATCAAGCGAGTCAAAAACACTGCGGTGCCGCAATTGCAGCATGACTTCAACCGGCTTGCACCTGATGCGCCCTTTGTGATCAGCATCGCCCCCGGCCCTGCACAACCGTTATATGGCGCAGGGCTATATCGCAAATGGCTCAAGAGCAGTGGCCAGTTCGTTTCACTGACAGATAAAATTCGTGCGGTGCCGCAAACTGCCCTGCTCGGCGGTGCACCCCATATTTATGTTTGGGACGCAGGGCCGCTGAAAACCGCAGACGTCCTCAACTGGGCAAGCTTTATCACGGCTTTTGACCGGGCGCGCCGTACTCCCGGGCATCTGGCTGCCAGTTTATGGTCAAGCTTTGATCCGCAAACCCGCAGCGTATTTGACATGAGTTTGTCGAGTACGCGCTCACGGCTACGAATGGTTTCACCGTTCAATCAACTGCAACTGGTTCGTGCCATCAACCAGGGAATGCGGCAGGTTGTAGCGGTACCCGCCAAGGAACCTCTGGACGGGGGGCATGATCCGGCTGGCGAGGTGTTGTGGGGGCAGGCAGCCAGAACTCAGCTGGTCGAGGCTTTCGGGCCTTACCTGTTACCGGCCGAGCGCTGGGGAGGAGGGCTGTCTGTGGATACGGTCAATGCGCTCAAACAAGCCGGGCTCACCCGTGCCTGGCTGGGAGCCAAGGACTGGCTTGATGCATTCTGGCACCCGCAGGCTGTGGCATTGGCCAAGCAAGCCGGGTTTCTGGTGGCGGTGTACGACAACTACGCAGACGCTCATGCACCCGCCGAACCGGAAACCTGGGCCGCTGCGCAAATGGGCGCGAACCTGGCCAGTGCAGGGCAGCATGACGCGAGCGGTACTACGAGCAAGGGGTTTAATGGCATTGGCGTCTTTGCCAATCCCCGGGAGGCCCAGGACTATGCGCGCCAGCGCATCAAGGCTGTGGCAGGTGCTGCCGGGCTCAACAGCTATTTTCTCGATGTCGATGCTGCGGTCACTGCACAGGCGGACTACACCCCCGGCCGGGAAACCAGTGAAAGTGAAAATGCCCGGGTGATTGCCCGGCGCCTGGATTACCCGGGCGAGTCGTTGGGGCTGGTCACGGGCAGCGAGGGGGCGGTTTCTACGTTTGCAGCCAATATTGCCTACAGCCACGGCATTGCCACACAACCATTCGACTGGACCGACCCTGACATGTCCGGTAATCAACAGTCACCTTTCTTTGTAGGGCAGTACTGGCCCCCGGAGACGCCAACACTGTTTTTCAAGACTGTTCCGATCAAACGGCAACTGGCAACCTATGTCCGCTCCTGGAAGTACCGCTTGCCGCTTTACCAAATGGTGCTTCACGACAGTCTGGTCAGCACGCATCACTGGGCCTACCCATCGTTGAAATTTTCCAATGAGCAGCAGAGCACGGCACTGCTGCAGCTGTTGTACATGACGCCGCCCATGTACCACCTCAATGCCGCCGTGCTGGAGCGCGACTTGCCCTTTATCGCGGCCTACAACGAGGTTTTTTCGCCCTTGCATCAACGGCTTTTTACCCAGGCACTGGTTGATTTTCAGGTGCTCAGTGCAGACCGGAGCCTGCAGCGCACGGTGTTTGATGATGGAACCCGAATTACGGTCAATTTCAATCCAGACAAGGCGCAAAGTGCCGACGCCATGCAATTTGCGCCAATGTCGGCAAGCGTCCAGATACCGGGCGAAAAAGACCGCATCATCATGATTGCCGAGATGTTCAAGGCGACGCGACTGGCACAGCCCTAGTCAAACCGTTCGATTCTTTGCCTCGATCCACTGCGACATGTACTGGGTACTTTTATGCTGGTGATGGCGCAGCATGGCACCGGTGAAGTTGTTGCGCCGATGCTGTTGCAGGCCGGCGCGGCAGGCTTCGATGCACTCGACCAGTGCCGGGCCGTGGGTACTTTGCAAATAGCGCTGCGCCAGTAGTGCCGTTCCGTGCTGCTGGGCCTGATGCCAGGCGTCAGGGCTCTGATACAGCTGCACCGCAGCGGCAGCAATCGCACTGGCACTCTGTTCGATGGCACCTGCCCACGGCAGGTCGCCATGCATGCCTTCGGCGCCTACGGGAGTTGTGACGTTGGGCGTGCCGCAGAGCATGGCATCGGCGATTTTGCCCTTGATTCCTGCACCAAAGCGCAGGGGGGCCATGCAGATCCGCGCATTGCTCATCACCTCAAGCGCATCTTCGGCCCAGTTGAGCACGTGAAAACCCTGTGCCGGGTTGTGCAGCGCAGTGGCCTTGGGCGGGGTGTAAGCACCATAGACATGCAATTGCGCCGTGGGCAGTTGCTGACGGATCAATGGCCAGATCGCGGTTTTCATCCAGAGCACGGCATCCCAGTTGGGGGCATGACGGAAATTGCCGATGCTCAGGAAATGCTGACGCTGGTCAAAGGGTACGAACTGCGCAGGTACGCTGTCGACCATCAACGGGCACCAGTGCAGCAGGGCTCGGGGCACCTTGAAGTGCTCTACGAGCAGATCGATTTCGTATTCGGAAATCATCAGGTTCAAGTCGCATCGATAAATCGCCGCGATCTCCCGTTGCGCCAGATCGGTAACGGCCATCTGCTCGAAGGTCTCCCGTTGTGCCGGGGCGAACAGGCTGCTGAAATCATCAGTGTCGGCGTCGAGTTTGAGGCGCGCCTTGAGCTGTTGCTGGCGGGCGTCGCGCAGGCTTTGCAGGTCGGAGGTTTCCAGCACGCGCAGGGCCTGCGGGCAATGCTTCTCCACGCGCCAGCCGAACTGCTCTTCCATCATGAAGCGGTCGAACAGCACGATATCCGGGGCCAGCTCGGTGATGAAGGTATCGAAGCTGCTGTTATTGAGCGCGATACTGACTTCATCAATGCCCAATGTCGCCAGATCAGCCTTGTGTTCGCCAATGCCTGCCGGGCTGCTGAAGGTGATGTGCCAGCCTTGCTGCAAGAAACTTTCGATGATCTGCATCATGTGTCCGCCCGCCGCCGAAGAGCGGGGCTCGGGCCACACGTAGCCAATAATCAGGACGCGGGTTGGGCGAGTGGACGGCATGGGCAGATCCTTGAAGCGCTGTGGCTGATAAAAGGCGGCAATTAGAACACAAGTTGCCTACAACACCTGTGGTCGCTGCCTCTTACCTTGTGAGCGGCTACAGGAATACTGCACCTGTGGGAGCGAGCCTGCTCGCGAAGGTCGTTCGCGAGCAGGCTCGCTCCCACAATAGGTCAGAGTATCTAAACGTATCTGTGTTGACCTGTTACAAAGCACTGCGTAGCCTTGCGCGTTCGAGGTTCTTCGCAGCGCGAAGCTAAGAAGGGAACGCGGTATGCCGCGGCTGCCCCCGCAACTGTAAACGGTCGTTGATCTTGCAATGCCACTGCTTCACAGGCGGGAAGGCGCAAGGTAGGTATCAGCCGTAAGCCAGGAGACCTGCCTCGTAACAGATTCTTACTTCAACCGGGCGGGGTGATCCGGTGGCGAAGACTGACCGCGCACTGCTTGCGGCCGTCGTCCCGTATGCCCGCCGTTTTGCCAAAGGGCATCCGATGAAAACACTGGCCAAAACCCCCGTCACTATCGTTACCGGCTTTCTCGGTTCGGGCAAGACTACCTTGCTGCGTCATATGCTGGACAACGCCAACGGCCGTCGCATTGCAGTGATCGTCAACGAATTCGGCGAACTGGGTATCGATGGCGAAATCCTCAAGCAATGCACTATTGGCTGCACCGAAGAAGAGGCCAAGGGACGCGTCTATGAACTGGCCAATGGCTGCCTGTGCTGCACGGTACAGGAAGAATTCTTCCCGGTGATGCGTGAGCTGGTGGCGCGCCGTGGCGATATCGACCATATCCTTATCGAAACCTCGGGCCTGGCCCTGCCAAAGCCGTTGGTTCAAGCCTTCCAGTGGCCGGAAATCCGCAGTGCCTGCACGGTTGACGCGGTGATTACCGTGGTCGACAGCCCGGCGGTGGCGGCTGGCACTTTCGCGGCCTTCCCGGATCAGGTAGATGCCCAGCGCAAGCTCGACCCTAACCTGGACCACGAGTCGCCGCTGCACGAGCTGTTTGCTGACCAACTGGCCAGTGCCGATCTGGTGATTCTCAACAAGGTTGACTTGATCAGCCCTGAAGACCTTGCCCGTGTACGTGCCGAAGTGGCTGAAGAACTGCCACCGGCGGTCAAGGTCATCGAAGCCAGCAGCGGTCGCTTGCCGCTGGACGTGCTGCTGGGCCTGGAGACGGGTTCGGAAGACCATATCGATGGCCGCCACAGCCATCACGACCATCATCACGATGGCGATGATGACCACGACGACCACGATCACGATGCCTTCGACTCGATCTCTATCGAGCTGCCTCAGGCAGAGGAGCGCGCGCTGATGGATGCTCTGAGCCAACTGGTGGTCAAGCACGGCATTCTGCGGGTCAAGGGCTTTGCCGCGATTCCGGGCAAACCGATGCGCTTGCTGATCCAGGGCGTGGGCACGCGCTTTGACAAGCACTTTGATCGCGCCTGGGGCAGTGACGAAGCGCGCACCACCAAACTGGTGCTGATCGGCCAGGACCTGGACGCGGCCCTGCTCGAGTCCACCCTGCGTACAGCATTGAGCGCCTAAACCATGCATTTGCTCAGGACCCAGCCCGGCGGCTTTGTAGCGGACGACAATATTGCCGACCTCGGCCAGACCCCCGCCGAACTGGTGATCCTGTGCAGCGGTGACTCAAGCCTGGCCCTGCTGGCCGAAGCGGCGCAGCAGTTGCCTGACGATTATCCAAGCCTGCGTCTGGCCAACCCGATGCAGGTGCAAAACCACGGCTCGGTCGACCTGTATGTCGATGAGGTTCTGCAACACGCCAAGGTGATTTTGTTGTCGCTGCACGGTGGCATCGGCTACTGGCGCTACGGCATTGAACGGCTGGTGCAACTGGCTGAACGCGGTGTGACCCTGATTCTGGTGCCGGGCGATGACCGCCCCGACCCGGAACTCAGCGCCCTGAGCACAGTGCCCGTCGAGCAGGCCGAACGGCTCTGGCACTTTTTGCGCCAGGGCGGGCGGCATAACGCCCTGCAGCTTTATCGTTGCCTGGCCAGCCAATGGCTGGGCCGCGACTATGCCTGGGACGAACCGCACACCTTGCCCCGTACTGCCATTTATCATCCGGCCCATTCCAGCCCTGCACTGCAGGACTGGCAAGGCGACTGGCAGCCGGGCCAACCGGTGGCGGCGCTCTTGTTCTATCGCTCGCATTTGCAGGCGGCCAATACGGCATTTGTCGATGTGTTCTGCCAGCGTCTGCAGGCGGCAGGGCTAAATCCGCTGCCGATTGCGGTCGCCAGCCTGAAGGAGCCAGGCTGCCTGGCGGTGGTACAGGACTTGCTCGATGAAGTCGGCGCAGGGGTCATTCTCAATACCACCGGGTTTGCCCAGTCCAGCCCGGAAGCTCCGCATTTGCGCCCGTTTCGCCGCAATATCCCGGTGATCCAGGCCATTTGTGCCCAGGACAACCAGCCCGGCTGGCAAGCCAGCGAGCAGGGTCTGGGCCCGCGGGACCTGGCCATGCACATTGCCTTGCCGGAACTGGACGGGCGGATCATCAGCCGGCCGATCAGCTTCAAGGACCTGGCGTGGCGCAGTGAGCGCAGTCAGTCGGATGTGGTGTGTTACAGAGCGCATCCGGAACGGATGGATTTTGTCGCAGAACTGGCACGGCGCTGGGTGGAGCTGGCACGTGTGCCGAACCCGCAAAAACGTATCGCCCTGATCCTGGCCAACTACCCGACCCGCGATGGCCGTATCGGCAATGGCGTAGGGCTGGATACCCCGGCTGCGGCGCTGAATATTTTGCGCGCCTTGCAGGGCGAAGGCTACCCGGTGGCTGCTGAGCTCCCGGATACCGGCACCGCGTTGATTCAAGCCCTGTTGGGCGGTGTCAGCAACGACCTCGACAGCCTCGACCTGCGCCCGTGCCATCAAAGCCTTGGGCTGGATGAATACCAGGCGATGTTTAATCGTCTTCCAGAAGCCAATCGCCAGGCGGTGATTGAGCGTTGGGGCGAGCCACAGCACGACCCGATGTTTCGCAGCGGTCGCCTGATGATTGCCGGGCTGCGTTTTGGCCTGACCTTTGTCGGCATTCAACCGGCGCGGGGATATCAGGTCGATGCCAGTGCGGTCTACCATGACCCGGACCTGGTACCGCCCCATGCTTATCTGGCGTTTTATTTCTGGCTGCGCAACACCTACGGCGCCCATGCGGTGGTGCATGTGGGCAAGCATGGCAA
Organism: Pseudomonas sp. TWR1-1-3; assembly: GCF_049896805.1. Classification (NCBI taxonomy): domain Bacteria; kingdom Pseudomonadati; phylum Pseudomonadota; class Gammaproteobacteria; order Pseudomonadales; family Pseudomonadaceae; genus Pseudomonas; species Pseudomonas sp. TWR1-1-3. The sequence continues at coordinate 872,925 of NZ_JAFCUZ010000001.1, forward strand.
TCTGGAATGGTTGCCGGGCAAGGGCGTCGGGCTGTCTGAACACTGCTGGCCGGATGCTATTTTGGGCCCCATGCCCAACGTCTATCCGTTTATCGTCAATGATCCGGGTGAGGGCGCACAGGCCAAGCGCCGGACCCAGGCGGTCATTATTGACCACTTGATGCCGCCGCTGACCCGGGCCGAAACCTATGGCCCTCTGCGTGACCTGGAGCTGCTGGCCGACGAGTATTACGAAGCGCAACTGCTTGATCCGCGCCGGGCGCGGGAGTTGCAACGGGATATTCTCAAGCTGGTGCGCGATACCCATATCGACCGCGAGCTGCAACTGGACGCACACCTCGACAGCGACAGCGATGCCGCAATCTGGCTGCCACGGCTGGATACCTACCTGTGCGACCTCAAGGAATCGCAAATCCGCGACGGCCTGCATATTTTTGGTGAATCGCCTGCCGGGCGTCTGCGCATCGACACCTTGCTGGCATTGCTGCGCATCCCCCGCGGTGATGGACGCGGGGCGCAATCAAGCGTGCTGCGGGCGTTGGCCAAAGCCTTCGGGCTGAGTTTTGATCCGCTGGACTGTGCGCTGGCCGAGCCCTGGACGGCACGTCGCCCCGCGCCTTTGCAAGCAGTCAGCGAGGCGCTGTGGCGCACCGCAGGCGATACCCGCGAACGTCTGGAACTGTATGCTGCGCAGCTGATCGAGCAGGCGTTGGCGGGCACGCTGCAATTGCCCGACACCGAGCAATGGAGCGAAGTGCGGGGGATTTTTGAGGCGCTGCTTGGGGTTGTTGCTCCGCGTCTGGATGCTTGCGGCCCGGCCGAGATGCAGGGTCTGCTCGATGCTCTGGCGGGGCGTTTTGTCCCTGCCGGCCCCAGTGGTGCACCGAGCCGCGGGCGCCTGGACGTACTGCCTACCGGGCGTAATTTCTTTTCCGTGGATGTACGCAACTTGCCCACCACCACGGCCTGGCGTATCGGTTTTCAGTCGGCCAACCTGATTCTTGAGCGTCATTTGCAGGACCACGGCGATCACCTGCGTCAGCTCGGCCTGTCGGTATGGGGCACTGCGACCATGCGCACCGGCGGTGATGATATCGCCCAGGCCATGGCGCTGATGGGCGTGCGCCCGGTGTGGGCCACGGGTAGCCAGCGGGTGGATGACTTTGAAATCCTCCCGGTGAGCCTGCTGGACCGGCCGCGGGTGGACGTGACCTTGCGTGTGTCCGGGTTCTTCCGTGATGCCTTTGCCAATCTTATTCGCCTGTTCGATGCCGCTGTTCAGGCGGTGGCGGCGCTGGACGAACCTGATGACCTGAATCCGCTCGCGGCAAAAGTGCGCAGCGAGCGTGAACAGCTGGAGCGCGAAGGGCTGGCCCCGGAACTGGCGGCCCGTCAGGCGGGTTGGCGGGTGTTTGGTGCCAAACCCGGGGCTTACGGTGCCGGGGTACAGAACGCAATCGATGGGCGTTTGTGGCAAAGCCGCGACGACCTGGCCGAGGTGTATCTGAACTGGGGCGGTTATGCCTATGGCGGCGCCGATGAAGGCACGGCGGCCCGCGGTCAGTTTGCCCAGCGATTGGGGCAGATGCAGGCGGTGGTACAAAATCAGGACAACCGTGAACATGACCTGCTCGATTCCAATGACTACTACCAGTTTCAGGGTGGCATGCTGGCGGCGGTAGAGAGCTTGCGTGGGGAGGCCGCAGCCAGCTACCACGGCGACCACAGCCAGCCGGATCTGCCGAAGATCCGTACGCTCAAGGAAGAGTTGAACCGGGTCATCCGTTCCCGTGCGGCCAACCCGAAATGGATAGAAGGGGTCAAACGCCATGGTTACAAAGGCGCATTTGAGATGGCCGCTACCCTGGACAACCTGTTTGCCTTTGATGCAACCACGCACCTGATCGATGATCATCAATATGCATTGCTGGCGGATGCCTATTTGCTGGACCCGGATACCCGTGAGTTTGTGCGTGAGCACAACCCGCATGCCCTGCGCGACATGACCGAACGCATGCTCGAAGCGCAGCAGCGCGGGCTGTGGAGTGAACCGGGGGAGTATCAAGCGGCGCTGGAGAATCTGTTGCTGGATATAGAGGAAGAGTAACCAGGCAACCCTCACCCTCACCCTAACCCTCTCCCGGAGGGAGAGGGGACTGATAGGGGGATGTTCAGGATTTATACCTCACCAAAAATCGGCCCCCTCTCCCTTTGGGAGAGGGCTGGGGTGAGGGGCTTTTGAGGCCGATCAATATTCTAAAATCTGGAGCCCGAAAACATGACTGACACCCCACATTTCCCGTTATCGGCGGTGGTCGGCGCGGACTCATTGAAACTGGCGCTGTGCCTGACCGCCATTGACCCGAAAATTGGCGGCGTACTCATCGAAGGCCCGCGCGGCATGGCCAAGTCGACGCTGGCACGCGGTCTGGCCGACCTGCTTGCCAGCGGCCAGTTTGTCACCTTGCCGTTGGGCGCAACCGAAGAGCGTCTGGTTGGTACCCTCGACCTGGATGCCGCACTGGGCCAGGGCAAGGCGCAGTTCTCCCCGGGGGTGCTGGCCAAGGCCGACGGCGGCGTGCTCTACGTCGATGAAGTCAACCTGCTTGCCGATCATCTGGTGGACGTGCTGCTGGATGTGGCAGCGAGCGGCACCAATGTGGTCGAGCGTGATGGCATCTCCCATCGGCATGCTGCGCGTTTCGTGCTGATTGGTACCATGAATCCGGAAGAAGGCGAGTTGCGCCCGCAGTTGCTCGACCGCTTCGGCCTGAATGTAATGCTCAGCGGCCAGCCGCAACCGGAAGAACGCAGCGAAATCATCCGCCGGCGCCTGGCCTTTGACGCTGATCCGCAGAAGTTTTGCGCGCAATGGGATGAGGCGCAAACGACCTTGCGCGAGCGCTGCCAGCAGGCCCGTGAACGGCTGGGCAGCATCGCTCTGGATGATCAGTCTCTGGCTGTTGTAACTGAGCGCTGTTTTGCCGCCGCGGTGGATGGCATGCGTGCCGACCTGGTCTGGCTGCGCGCAGCGCGGGCCCATGCCGCCTGGCGCGGGGCCACGGCCATCAGCCTGGACGATATTGATGCCGTGGCCGAGTTTGCCTTGCGTCATCGCCGCCGAGAACCTAAAGGCCAGGCGTCAACACCACCACCGCAGTCACCCCCTCAGGCCAGCAATGCTTCGCCTCAATCGGGGCAGGGCCAGTGGGGCGAACTGCCTGCACAGGTGCAACCCATGGGCGCGCGCCGTGAAGTGCCGAGCTGGCCAAAAAAGCCCTAGGCATCCGCCCCCGTTCTGCAGTGGGGGCGGATGCCAGGCCCCGGTCAGGTCAGCTCTCTGCGGGCAGGCAAGGCGCAAGCCGCAGCGCCGGCAGCGGGATGATCGACTGGGTGCAAACCCTGCTCGGCGGTCGTCCCCGGCTGCACGCTGATCTGGCCTGGAAAACCCGGCAAAGTGCAGCGCCGGAACTCTGGCTGGTGGTGGTGGATGCGTCTGCTTCAACCCGTCGCCATCAGGCGCTGAGTGACGCCAAGGGGCTGCTGGCCCAACTGTTTGAAGATGCGTATCGCCAGCGTGTGCGGGTGGCGGTGATGACGGTCAGCGCAAAGGCGCCGCAGTGGCAGGTCATCGGCTCCAAGGCGTCTGCTGCCTTGAATGACTGGTTGCAGGGCTTGGGTGCTGGAGGCGGGACGCCTTTGCTGGAGGCCTTGCAGGAAGTCGCTGACTGGCTTGAAAGGCGCCGCAAACAGTGTCCAGAGGAACAACAGCGCTTTTTACTGTTGACCGATGGCCGACTGAAAGAGTGGTCAACGCTGCCGGCCATTGACTGCCCGGGACTGTTGATCGATATCGAGCGTGGCCCGATTCGTTTGGGCCGCTCGCGTCAAATGGCCGCCGGGTTGAATGCAGAGTATGTACACATTGATGGCTGATTATTTGTGGGAGCTGGTCAACCAGCTCCCAAATCAGTCAGCCGCTTCTCAAGCAGGCATGACCCAAGGCTGCAGGGTGTAGCCTTCGCTGCTGATCTCGGCGCGGGCTTGTGCCAGCAGGCTTTCCAGCTGAGCGGCGTCAGCGCAGGCGCTGCGCGGGATCTGTTTGCGGCCGATACGGGTATTGGTGCGATCGATAACAGTCAGGCTCAACTCGCCATGACCATCCTGTGCAGCCCAGGCAACGCATTGAAAAGGTTCAAAAGCGTGGCCGGCAATCAAAAGAGCTTCGTTGAAACGGAGCGGGGCGTTCATAGGGTGTTCTCTCAAGTATGCCCATCAAGTGATTAACCGTCGGCTGGGCTTACCGTTCGGTTGGTTACTTGTACTGATGACCTTAGAGGGGCATCAGGTCACACACTTTCGTCATATTTTTAAAAGTTTTTTTATATGACTGATCCAGATCAATTTTCAGTGAGTGTATCTATCGCCCCTGCTCATGAAACGAGGCTGTACAGTTTGATTGGCTATTAGGGTTATAAACAAACGATCCAGAAAGCGCCCAATGGCTTGCTAAGGTTACGCGTAAGTTGAACAAGGGACTGTTTTTAATGCTGTTTTATGTTTTTCTGGCGCCAAGGAACAGTCATGCTTGCAATGTCCTCTCCCCGACGTCTGCTGGTGGTCGATCCCTGTGCGGATTGTCATGAATTGCTCCCCGGTCTGCGAACCATAGGCTGGGCGGTCGACAGCTGCACTCTGGCAACCGTTGTTGACCGCTCTTGCGATGTTGGCCTGTTCAGGCTGCAACCTTTTCATCTGGAACGTCCCGAAGCGGTAAAAGACATGATCAGTCGCAGTGGTACCGAGTGGATTGCGGCGCTCACCCCTGACGTACTGAAAATGAACAATGTGGGGGATTTTGTCTGCGAATGGTTTTTTGACTTTCACACCTTGCCCTTTGATGTCTCCCGGGTCCAGGTCACACTCGGCCGGGCCTTTGGCATGGCGTGCCTGCGAGGGCAAACTTCAACCCCGTCCGATTTACAGGAAGATGAACTGCTGGGTGACAGCCGATTGATGCGGGACCTGCGCATGACGGTGAGCAAATTTGCACCCACCCAGTCGCCCATCCTGATTCGCGGCGAGAGCGGTACGGGCAAGGAGCTGGTCGCCCGCACACTGCACCGTCAATCCCAGCGCAACGGCAAGCCCTTTATCGCAATCAATTGCGGCTCCATTCCCGACCACTTGATCCAGTCTGAGCTGTTCGGCCATGAAAAGGGCTCCTTCACCGGCGCCCATCAGCGCAGGGTTGGACGCATTGAGGCCGCGAATGGCGGTACGCTTTTTCTGGATGAAATTGGCGATCTGCCGTTGGAATTGCAAGCCAGCCTGTTGCGCTTTTTGCAGGAAAAACACATCGAGAGAGTCGGCGGCAACCAGCCGATCCCCATCGATGTTCGTATTCTGGCAGCGACCCATGTTGATCTCGAGGCGGCAGTCGCCAACGGTCAATTTCGTGAAGACCTGTATTACCGCCTCAACGTGTTGCAATTAACCACCGCCCCCTTGCGAGAGCGACATGGTGACCTGGCCATGCTGGCCAGTCACTTTGCCCGTTTCTACAGTCTGGAAACAGGCCGTCGCCCGCGTACGTTCAGTGACGAGGCGTTGATTGCCATGGGCAATCATGGCTGGCCGGGAAATGTCCGCGAGCTGGCCAACCGCGTGCGTCGTGGCCTGGTATTGGCCGAAGGGCGGCAGATCGAAGCTCATGATCTGGGCCTGGAGTTGCGCCCGTTGTTGGTCGGCACGATGAACACCCTTGAACAATACAAGGACCGCGCCGAACGCCAGGCACTGTGTGAGGTGCTGGACCGGCACAGCGACAATTTGAGCATGGCCGCCAAGGTGCTTGGGGTTTCGCGGCCGACGTTTTATCGGTTACTGCACAAGCATCACATTCGTTAAAAACAGCAAAAGGCCCCCAGCGCTCAAGCGCGGAGGGCCTTTTGCTGTTTAGAAGTAGTAAGGGAATTTCAGGCTGAAGGTGAAGTCTGGCGCATCGTCGGTCAAGCCTATGGACAGGTTGGGCACGATGGTCAGGTTATCGGTCGCTGCTACGGTCATGCCGATATTGAAGTAACCGGCGTTGGCATCACTGGTGGTAACTGTTTGCCAGTCACCGCCATCCTGCTTGAGTTTGCTCTTTTTCTGAATCAGGTCGGACACGGAAAACGACATACTCATTTTTTCGTTGAGGGCAAAAGCAACCCCTGCGCCAATCTGGAAGCTGTCACCCAGTTTGACCTTGCCGGGCTGCTTCAGGTTTTGCGTGGAACTGATGTCGTCAAATGACTCTTCAAGGTTATGGGTATACGAGAGAGAGCCGAATAGCACAGCTGGGTCGAAGGTCTTGACCAGGGAAATGGCAGGGCTGATCGACCACACACCATTGCCGGTGGGCAGGTCTTCAGGGACAAACAAGTTGGTGTTTTCAGAGGCTTTGACCAGTTTGATGCCAAACGGGTCCTTGCCGGTGGGGGCCTTGACCCGCACGCTGAAGACTGCATCCGGGGTATTGACCGACTCGTCGAGGAACTTGTACGCGACTCCGAAGTTGACGTCGCCAATGGTCGGGTCGCGGGTAACCGTTTGCTCTGAAGTGGCTTGCGCATCACCGCCGTTGGCCCCGCCGGACTGGTAAGTACTCTCGCGGTAAATCACTGGAACGTTAACGTCAAACTGCCAGCGGTTATCCAGGTTATAGCGTCCGGTGAGGTCAAGGGTCCAGTTGTCGGCCTTGATCCGGTCGAGGTTGAGGTTGCCCAGGAAAATTGAATCCAGGGCCAGAAAACCATTGAGAATCAGCTGGCGTGTGTCATAACGCGAATAGGTAATACCCGTTTCGAGGCTGAACTTGCCGCCGCCGAAAAAACCGCTGGCTTCATCGTAGAGGTTGACCACACTCTGGGCGGGGGCGGAGTCATCCTTGAGCGCGGCGCCATAAGAGCTGCCTTGTGCAGCGGTACTGGTGCCACTGGCAGCCGTAACGTTCTGGTTGCCCTTCATGTCGGCCGGTGATTTGGCCAGGCGCCTGGGTTGCGGCGTCGCAGGCTGATCCTCAACTTCACGCACCCGTTGCTCAAGCACTGCCAGGGCTTTTTGCTGTTGTTCGTAACGTTGGCGAAGCTCCATAAGTTCTTGTTTTAGTAGCGCTAGATCGGCATCAGCCGCTGCATATAACAGGGGTGACGGGAATATAGTGCTCATACATACAACTGCGCGAAAGGTTATCGATCGATGCATGAAATAAGCCGTCCAGATAAGCCAAGTTGTAGAGCCTGAGCCTAGTTCAATAACCCATATTGCGAAGGCCTTTTAATTGATTGAGGTTGCAATCGAGCGCGCCGGGGCTGGGCAGGTTGTTACCCAGTACCACGTTAAGTTGTGCCATGTTATTGACCCTATTACCGCCGCCCAGCAAAGTAGTGCTTTGCAATACGCCACCCTGGGCGATTTGCTGCAGTGAGTTGCCTTGATTGTTGTTGGCCTGGATGGCCAGCTGAACGCCCCCAGCCGTGGCCGAGACGGTCACATTGCCCGCACCAGCAGCCTGGGTGATGGACGTATGGGTCGTGAGTAAAACCCCTTGCTGGTTGACCACGGGGGCCTGGTCGGCCTCGCTGACATTGATGTCGACGTTGTTATAGGCGCTGTTGTTGTCACCCGCAGCCCGAACGCTCTGGGTGACGCCCTGGGCTGTGGTCAGGCCCGCACCACCGGTAACCGAACCAGTGCCGTTTGAGCCAGGGGCACCGTTACCGGCAGAACTGTAAGTGGACACGTAAAACTTGGGTTCAATGGTGTTTTGCACATACATGGAAGTACTGGCGCCGACTACGCCACCATTGCTGCTGGTCCAGGTACTGTTCATCACGATGCCGAAACTGATGATCCGCCCGGGCATCACATAGCGGCCGCGCAACTCGGCCATTTCAGTGTCTCTCAATTCAACCGGTTTAAAGGACGCCGCCTGGGCGTGCAGGCTGGTCGCAAGGCATGCGGCAATCAGCCAAATGGAAGTTTTCATGTACGGCTCCTGGAGCGTCGGGCCCCGTAGTCATGATTGACGCACCTTAAAAAAAGTCGCTTTGGATAAAACCGAAGTCCATGAGTTCTGCGTCTTTAACCGGGTTAAACCCGTCGAGCTGGTTTTTTGCGGTCAGCGGGGCAGGCGGGGTCAATAACGCATTGGTCTTGTCGTAACCGGGGCCGATGATGGCAAACACAATGCCATTCCAGCCTTTGAGGAAATCTGCGTGGGAGTAGCGCTTGTGCCCCAGGACAGGGTCGCCGATATACACCCAGTCTTTTTGCGCGCGTTGCAGCACCACAAAGTGCTTGTAGCCACGGATATCCAGTAGCACCACAACGGGTATGTTCACGCTTTCAAGGCTCTGCGCCGGAATTCGGTAACCCCTGGCGCGCATGCCGATGCTCTCAACGTAGCGCTTCATGTCGAGCATTGAGAAGCCCTGGGTGCGAACCAGATCCTGATCAGCGTTTTGCAGCATCCCCTTGATGATCTGGTCTTCGTTGACGTCCAGCCAATAGGCCTGACGCAGCACGGTGGCGAGCGCCGCAGCGCCGCAACTGAAATCGGTTTTTTGTTCAACGATATCCGCAAAGCGCCTTTCACGAATGCTCTGCACCTGCTTGAACACCAGGTTGCCGCCAGGCAGGGCAGCGATTGGCATCTGTGCGGCATGGGCCATTGCGCTCAGGCCGAGGAAGAGGGTGAGGGCGACAATACGCATGATTGATACGCCTGAATAAGGAAAAAGGGTCTCATAAACGAGACCCTTCTTTAGCGTCGCGACTACATGCAGACCTTGCAGCCGGCAGCGATGGACAGCGAGTTGCTTTGTTGGTTGCCGGTACCTGCCGCAATATTGGCACCGCCATTACCCGAGTAGCCATTGAACGAATGGTCCATGGTGGCGTTGTTGACGACAGGGGTTTTGTTGTTCCAGCCCGACCCTTGATTCCAGGTATTCACATTGCTCAGGTAAGACGCACCGGCTTCGTTGATCACCGACAGGTTGTTCGAGGTTTGCGAGGCGGTTGCCCCGGCGCTGGCGATACGACCATTGGATACGGCGATGGCCAGGTTGTTTTTCTGTTGGTTGAACTCGCCCGAAGCAACGTTTATGCCGACGTTACCCGAACTGCCATTGGCCGAGCTTTTGATCGAGGCGTTGTTTTGCGCGCCATAGTTGTGCGAGTTGTTGTGGCTGTTGGTCTGGGTGGCGCTGGTCAGGGACGCAGCGGTACCAAACACAAAGCTCTCGTCTGAAGTGGCGATCGCTACGGCGTTGTCTTGCTGGTTGCCGGAGCCGGAAGCGGCGTTCGCGCCCATGTTGCCTTCAGACCCTTTGATCGAGTCCTTGATGGTTGCATTGTTTTCGACCGCCTTGTTGGTCACTTTGTTGTTGTGACTGTTTTGCACGTCAATCACGACTGCAGCGGCGGCGGCATTAGGGTCAAGGGTGTATGCAGGCGGTGTCGATGGAGGCGGCGGATTGTTGTTGCCGTTGCCGTTACCGTTGGCTTGAGCAGATACGGCCACCAGTGTTGCCAGAGCGAAAGCCAGTGGCTTCAGAGCGATTGACGGTTTCATGGTGTTTCTCCGTGCATCATTAGTTGGGTTAAGTGTTGGTACTTTCCAATTGCACTGCGTTGTTGCCGGGTCAGTCAGCAACCCGGATATTCAGGGTGTTAGCCATGCGGTTCCCCACCCCTGCACTCTGGTTCAACTGCACCACCCCTCGGCTGCCGGTGAAGGCCTGATCGCTGGTAACGATCTGGCGACTGCCGCTGGCGGGGGATGCGGTACCCGAGTCTGGAAGCAGCGCCACGTTCTGCTGGGACAAGGCGCTGTCGTCGATACCTTGCGGCTGGGCACTGATGCTGACCCGCACGGCATTGACCATCTGGTTATTGGCTCCGGCTGACTGGTTGATACCGATCACGCCGCTGCCATTACTGAAGGAATTGCCACCGATAGTTGCCCGGGCATTGAGCGAGGTGTCGGCGGGGGTATTGAGTTTCTGGGTCACTGCAGTCGTAGCGCGTGCCTCGGTGCCGATGGCAATTGCACGGATATTGACTTGCTGTTGCTGATCACCAGAGGCCTGGTTAAGCGAGACATTGCCATGGTAGTTGGCCCCCGAATCCTTGATCGTGGCGTTGTTATCGGAAGCCGCCACAGCGAAGGAGGTGACCAGCAGCGCGGCAATCAGTGCAGGCAGGCGGCAGGCAATCATGTTATTTCCCCTGGCCCAGGGCAGAGAGCGGGCGCATCCCTTGGCTAATGCTGTTGCCAATCGTGCCGGAAATGCTGTTTGCGCTGCCGCCAGCATGACCATTGCTTATGCCTGGCAGGCCGTTGCTGGTGGTGAGGCCGGGCAGTGTGTTACCACTGGGCGTAATGGACCGGGTGATCGCAGCTCCGCTGCTGACGCTGGCAAAATCACCATCGCTCAGTTCACGGGTTGCACCCATGACTTGAACCAAGGGGCTGGCATTGACGGTTAGCGGGTCAGGATCGGGATGCATGGGCGGATTGCCCACCGCATGGGGTTGCACGGTACGGGTAAGCACTATCTCGCCATTACTGGCGCCATGAACAACGGCGCACCAGCCCAGCAAGGCGCTCAGGCTGCAAGCCATCAGCAGGTGACCATTACCACAACATGCGTGCCCCATGACTGTGCTCCCTTATCGACGCTAGCCCTGGCAAGCGTGATAGGAAGAGAGCATGAGCTGTGCCATTTCCAATTTAATGTTTGAAAACAACAGCACACAGCACGATGACTGTTCCGGGCGGGATCAGGTGTAACGAACATGAGATGTCAGTGTGCAGCCCCGGCCCTTGTACAATAAGGGCCGGGCTGGACATTACGTGGGGCAGGGGGGGGTCTCGTTAGCCTTACAATTTCGCAAAGTCGTGCCTCAAACCAATGTTTTAGAGGCTTCACGAAATTTTCATGTAACAGCAACGGACATTGGCAAGAAGCTGAAAGCATTAAGTAACTCGCTTGCCAGTTGTTTGTTGTAAACAACCTAACTTATGGACTAATACTGTCTGAGCAAGTTTCCCGACTACCCATTAATTGTTCGACTGCGGCGCAGGCATGCTGTTGCCGGGCCTGCCAGTCGCCGGTTATCACTTGTACGGTTTGTTGATGATCGGTGAGCCAGTCAAGACTGGCCGCAAAAAACGCCTGGCGTTCCGCCAGTGAGGGTTGGCAGCGTTGACCGTCAGCGGTCCACTCCACATCGTCGGGGGACAGCAGCAAATGCAGGTCGTAGTGGCGCTTGAGCAGTTCAGTTTCAAGCCACTGTGGGCAGTCACCAAACAGGGTCTGGCTCCAGAGGATATTGCTGAGTAAATGGGTATCCAGAATCAGCAGCGCGGGTTGTTGGGCGCGCGCTTCGTCTTCCCAGCGAAGCTGCCCGAGAGCGATGTCCGGAATATCGGCCAGGCAGGTCTCGCGAGGGTTTTGCTCGATAAAGTAGCGCACATACTCGCCCACCATGGTGCCGCCAAAGCGCTGCTGCAATAACGCAGCGAGCCAGCTCTTGCCACTCGACTCCGGCCCCGCCAGAACGACCACCTTCATGTGCGCAGCGCCGGGTCGCGGCGCCAGTCACGCCAGCCTTGAATGGCTATCAGGGTAAACAACGCGTACAGGCCGGCGGTGAAGTACAGGTCCTGCCAGGCAAAAAAGCCGATATAAAGCACATCGATGACACACCACAATGCCCAACACTGCAGGCGTTTTTGCGCCATCCATAATTGGGCAACCAGACTGAAGGCTGTCAGCGTGGCATCTGACCAGGGGAAAGTGGAATCGGTCCAATGGGCCATTGAGGCGCCGAGAACCACGCTGCCGATGGCGCCTGCAATCACCCCGCCCAGCACTTGCAATGGGCTTAACCGGCTGACGACACGGCCTTCATGCTGTGCCCCTGCGCGTGTCCACTGCCACCAGCCATAGACTTGCAACAGGGCAAAAAATACCTGCAAGAGCATGCCTGAATACAGTTTGATCTCGAAGAAGATCCAGCTGTAGAGCAGCACCATCACCAGACCGATGGGCCAGCACCAGGGGTTCTGTTTGACTGTCAACCAGACAGCAATGACGCCGAGTGCGGCGGCAAACAGTTCAAGCCCTGACATTGGGATTCCTTGGGGAGAGAGAAGGGCGGGGATTGTACCTGCAGGCGCACTGTTTGTGCTCTGGCGTTTTGCCGTAGTTGTGGGAGCGGGCTTGCCCGCTCCCACAGGATCAAGGCCGATGCAGCAACACATAGTCGTTCTTGTCGAAACGACCGCTCAGCGTCGGGGCAATATTACCCAGGTCACTGCCTTGCAAGGCCTCATAGTCCTTGCGATCCATGATGATCCAGGCCGGAGCCGGCAATGCTGCCAGTTCAGCGGATGACTGGGTAAACAGCGGTAGCAGATCACGATCCACGTTAACCATGAACTTGATCGCCTTGGCGTCCTTGCCCATGCCATGCAGTACTACTGGGGCCGGAGCCTGGTCGATCAGTTGCATGGCCTTGAGGGTAAAGGTACGCGTATCGTAAAGGCTGCGCTCTGCAGGTTCGAAGACCATGATGTAGCTGCTCCACATCGCCAGCACCGCACAGCTTGCCAGCCCCGCAACACGCCATTGGGCTTTGAACAGTACGCCAACGGCCAGAACCTGAAGCACGGCCAGGGCCACGAATATGACGGTCAAGGGTGGCAACTCTTCACCAAAACGCTTGCGTACAACCAGCAGACCGATAATCAGTAAACCCGGCAGCAGCAGGAACAACCCCTGAATCAAGCCGCGCAGGCCAGCAAATACCCGCCCGTGCATGACCTGGAACGGGTAGGCCGCAATAATCGCGGCCATCGGTAACATGGGCAGCAGGTAACGGGCCTTTTTGGCCTGGGGAATCGACAGGCCGATCATCACGATCAGGGCTGCACCAACGCAGTACTTGACCAGTTGCAAGGCTGGCCCCGACGGCTTGCGCCCGGTAATCAGGATCGCCAGCAGCACCAAAACGGCCAGCGGATAAGCCAGCGCGTAATTGCCCATGGAACTGGTGAAGTAATACAGCACGCCGCTGGCGCCTTCGGTTCCATCCATGCGTCCTGTCACTTGCATGCGGATGACTTCATGTACAAAAGCCTCACCGCCACTGATCCAGGCCAGCATCAATAACGTGCCAATACACAGGATCAGCAAGACCAGCGCTTGCAGGCCAAAGCTGATCAGGCGCCGCCACTGGCCATTAAGCAGGTAATAGCTGCACAGGATACCGCTGGGAATGACCAGGCCGATCGGCCCGCGCACGGCAAAACCCAGTACCAGCAGGGCCAACAGCCAGAAATGACGGCGTGGTGCCGCAAAGTGATCGTGGGCGTAAGCCAGGTAGAAGGCACTGAAACTGAGCGCTGCCAGCATCTGGTCAAGCGATACCGCACGTGTTTCGGTGATAAAAGTCATGCTCAGCAACAGCAGTGCCACGCTGACCAGCGCCCAGGTGCGCGATTGCGCCGCTACCAGGCGATACATCAAGGTCACAATGCTTGCACTGGCAATGGCCGTAGGTAGCCAAGCTGTCAGGCTGGTGACTTTGCCAAAGGGCAGGGACAGCAGCCAGGTAAGCAGGGTCGAGGTTGCGCTGTAGTCCGCGTAAGGCTGGCCGTAGGTGGTCGGGAAAAAACCGGGGCCGTGACGCAGCATTTCATTGGCGAACATGACAAAGCGCGAATCAAAGCCGATCGCGGCCTCTTGATGGTTGCCCAGGATAAACAGCAGCAAGGCGAGCGCGCCCAGAATCAGCGATTGCCTGCGCAAGGTGAGCAGGGCAGGGGAGGTGAAATCGGCACGCATGTCGAGTTTCCTTGTCTCATCGGGACGCACAAAAAAAACGCCGCCATTGTTGCCAATGGCGGCGCTGCTGAATCATCAAAGGGTTGTTGACCCGACCGGCAAGTTGCACGACTCGCCACGCCCCATCGGGAAGTACTGCAAGCCGGCCTTGGCCAGGCGCTCACCGTCATACAGGTTGCGCCCGTCAAAAATCACCGGCGCGCTCAGGCGTTGCTTGATCAGGTCGAAGTCCGGCGCCTTGAATTGCTGCCACTCGGTGCAGACGATCAATGCGTCGGCGCCATTAAGGGTAGATTCCGGTGTGCCCATCAGGCTCAGGCGCGGTTCATCGCCGTAAAGGCGCTGGGTTTCCTGCATGGCTTCGGGGTCGAAAGCGCGCACATTGGCACCGGCAGCCCACAGGGCCTCCATCAATACGCGGCTGGGTGCGTCGCGCATGTCATCGGTGTTGGGTTTAAATGCCAGGCCCCACAACGCAAAGGTCTTGCCTTCAAGGTTGCCCTTGAAAAACGCGTTGATGCGTTCGAACAGCTTGTGCTTCTGCCGCTCGTTGATCGCTTCGACCGCTTGCAGCAGATCGCTGGAGCAATTGACCTGCTGGGCACTGTGGATCAGCGCGCGCATGTCTTTGGGGAAGCACGAACCGCCATAGCCGCAGCCAGGGTAGATGAAGTGATAGCCAATGCGCTGGTCGGCGCCAATGCCCAGGCGCACGGCTTCGATGTCGGCCCCAAGGTGCTCGGCCAGTTCGGCGATCTGGTTGATAAAGCTGATCTTGGTCGCCAGCATGCAGTTGGCGGCGTACTTGGTCAGCTCGGCGCTGCGCAGGTCCATGAAAATGATCCGGTCATGGTTGCGGTTGAACGGCGCGTACAGGTCGCGCATGACTTCACGCACTTCTTCACGGGCACAGCCAATGATGATGCGGTCCGGGCGGCGGCAATCAGTGACGGCCGAGCCTTCCTTGAGGAATTCCGGGTTGGACACCACGTCAAATTGCAGCGAGCGTCCGGCCTGCTCCAGGGCCTTGTTGATATGGGCGGTCAGCGCGTCGCCAGTGCCTACGGGCACGGTGGATTTCTCGACCAGGATCAGCGGCTCCTTGCGGTGGCGGGCAACGGCGTCACCCACGGAGAACACCTGGCCAAGATCAGCCGAGCCGTCCTCGCTTGGAGGCGTGCCCACGGCGATAAACAGTACCTCGCCGTGCTCGACAGCGGTTTTTTCATCGCTGGTAAAACGCAGGCGCTTGCTCTCGAGGTTTTCACGCACCAGGGCTGAAAGCCCGGGCTCGAAAATGCTGACGTGACCTTGTTGCAGCGATTCGACCTTTTTCTGGTCAATGTCCATGCAGATGACGTCATGGCCGACTTCCGCCAGAACCGTCGCCTGCACCAGGCCTACATAACCACTACCAAATACACTGATTTTCATGCGCTGTTTCCGGAAGTACGTCGAGAATTGATCACAAGCACCCCAAGAATGACCAGCGTCACACCGAGGGTTTTTGAAAGGGTGAAGCTTTCATGGAAAATCGGCAGGCTGGCAGCCAGCAGGTAGACCAATGCATAGCTGACACTTAGCAGCGAATAGGCGCGGCCCAAGGGCAAATCGCGCAGGGCCAGCAACCAGCAGAGCATCGACAGTGCATACGCGACAATGGCGGCAACTACCATGGCCAACGCCGGGAGCGAGACACTGCCCTGGCTGAATGCTTCAAGCCATTGGGCGGGCTGCGGCAACCGCGTCATGCTCCAGCGCATGCCCAGTTGGGCGCCGCTGACCAGTAATACACTGCCTGAGGCAAAGGCAAAGCCACGGTACAGGCTCATGCGTGTTGCCCCAGCAAAACCACCCCGGCTATTACCAGCCCAACGCCCAGCCAATGGCGCAGGTCGATGGTTTCTTTAAACAGATAGCGGGCCACCAGGGTGATCAGTACAAAATTTAGGCTGAGCATCGGGTAAGCAACCCCGACCTCGAGCCGTTGCAGTACCAGCAACCACACCAGCAAACCCAGGCCGAGGCATAGCAGTGCCAGCCATAACCAGGGGGAGCGCAGTTTTTGCGCCACCCCGGTGTCAACCCCGCGCCAACCTTCGACCGCGTATTTCTGGGCGATCTGGCCAGCACAGGTCAACAGACAGGCCAACAGCAATAGCGTCAGGGTCATGGAGCAATCTGCGGGTAAATCAGAATCACCATATTGCCTTCGTCATAGCGCTTGGCGTCTTTGGGCAACTCGTCCATTTCATGGCTTTCATCGCTGTCCTTGACGCGCATTACCA
Source organism: Pseudomonas sp. TWR1-1-3 (assembly GCF_049896805.1). Lineage (NCBI taxonomy): Bacteria > Pseudomonadati > Pseudomonadota > Gammaproteobacteria > Pseudomonadales > Pseudomonadaceae > Pseudomonas > Pseudomonas sp. TWR1-1-3. The sequence continues at coordinate 889,117 of NZ_JAFCUZ010000001.1, forward strand.
CACCTACCGGGCCTTTGCGGCGAGCTTCAGCCATCCACGGGCCAACTTCGGCCAGGCTAATGCTTTTACCTTTGGCATCGTCGTAGGTCAGGCCGTACTTGACCTCACCCTGGGTGTTGTAGAGTGTCACGTCAGGTCGGCGCAGACGCCAGGCCAAAGCAGACGCTGCGCCCAGGTCGTTACTCAGAAATGTCTTGGCCCGGGACAGCTCATCCATATGTTCCAGGATAAACTGGTCAGGCATTTTGTTGTGAACCACGCTGCTCGGCATGGCGGCTGGCAGTACCAGTACCAGAACACCCATGGCCAGTGCCGGCGCAGCCCACATTTTCAGAGGTTTGGTCAGTGTCAGCAGGCCGGTAATGATCCACGTCAGCAGCACCACGACCAGCAGGGCCATATGCAGCGGTTCGTTGTCATAGAAGGGCTGTTTGACCTGGAAATACACCAGGGCCAGCAATGCCGCGCTGCCGCCGATCAGGTTGACCGCGCCATTGAAGCGCAGGGCGCAGGTTTTGGCCTGTTCAACCCGTTGCATCATTGCGTGGCCCAGCAGCAGTGCCAACGGCAACATGCACGGCATGATGTAGGTTGGCAGTTTGCCCTTGCTCAGGCTGAACAGCCCCAGTGGCAGCAGCAGCCATAGCAGCACGAACACAATGCTTGCATGGCGTTTGTTGCTCCAGGCGTCCTTGAAGGCCACCGGCAACAACGCTGCCCAAGGCAGGCTGGAAACCACCAGCAGCGGCAGGTAGAACCACCATGGGCGACCGTGCTGGGCATCGTCACCGGCAAAACGGCGGATATGCTCGTGCCAGAAGAAGAAGCGCCAGTAATCAGGCTCCTGGGCGTGTACTGCCAACACCCACGGCAGCGAGACAATGGCCGCCACCAGCATGGCCACCAGGCCGTACTTGACCAGTTCCAGAAAGCGCTTTTGCCAGAGCATGTAGGGCAGGGCGATCAGTACCGGCAGCAGCAGAGCCAGAAAACCCTTGGTCATAAAGCCCATGCCGCAGGCAAAACCCAGTACCGCCCAACTGATCAGGCGATCACGATTGGAGCTGCTGTCGACGGCAAACCACAGCGCCACCAGGCTCAGGTTGACCCACAGGGTAAACTGCGGATCAAGGTTGGAATAACCGGCCTGGCCTGCAATCAGGCCAAAGGTCATGTACACCAGGGCGCAGGCAAAGCTCTTGCGCGGATCGTTCCACAGGCGACGGGCCACGGCATAGGCCAGGAACACGCTCAAACCGGTGGCGATGGCCGAGGCAATGCGCACGCCAAACAGGTTTTCGCCAAAAATGGCCTGGCCGATGGCAATCATCCAGTAGCCGGCAATCGGCTTCTCGAAGTAACGCAAATCCATAAAGTGCGGGGTGACCCAGTTACCGTCGATCAGGATTTGCTGGCCGATCTGTGCGTAGCGCGTTTCGTCCGGGATCCACAAGCCGTGGGTGCCCAATGGCAACAGGTAAAAGGCGATAAAGGCCAGAACCAGCAGCGGTATTGTCCAGCGTGAAGTCATGGCTTCTGCACTCCCAACCAGCCTTCACGGCCTTCCAGCACGCCACGGCTCAATTGCCCGGCGGGCAGGCTCTCGAGGTCGGCGGGCAGCAACTCCCGCAGGGGTTGGAAATGAATGTCACGGGCACGGGCCTGCGCCAGTAATTGACGGAAGTCATTGGCCATAAGAATCCCTTCTACTTCAGCATGGATGGTGTACGCATTCAGCTTTTGCGGGCTGAAGCGGTCAAGAATGAATGAGTTGAAATCGGCGGCACTGAGCTCGGGCCCGACCACTTCATCGAATGTGGGTAAGTCCACAGGGATTTGCGGCGCCCCCAGCCTGCCTTCGGCCAACCTTGGCCGAAACAGGCTGTGCCCGCGGCAATCACTGTTGTAGCGAAAACCAAAGGTTTCCTTGGCCCGGACCACGCGCTCGTCGGCACGCCAGCCGGCAGCCGCCGAGCATTCGACGGCCTGCCCGGTGATATCGCTCAGGGTGTCGACACCCCGGCGGATCTGCTCGATCAGCTGCGCCTCGCTCCAGCGCGCAGTATTGGCCTGCCAACCGTGGTGATCCCAGGCGTGCAGGCCGACCTCATGCCCGGCGGCAAGGGTCTGGCGCATCAGGTGCCCCAGATCCTTGCCGATCGGTTTGCCAGGCCAGGCGGTGCCAGCCAGCAAAATATCCCAGCCATAAAGGCTGGCCGCCTTGGAGCGCATCATTTTCCAGAAGAACCGGGGCTTGATCAGCCGCCATAAATGGCGGCCCATGTTGTCCGGCCCCACGCTGAAAAAAAACGTCGCCTTGATCTGAGCTTCGTCGAGCAGTTCGAGTAACCGCGGCACCCCCTCTCGGGTGCCGCGGTACGTGTCGACATCGATACGCAGTCCAGCTTGCATCAGCGTTTTTCCGCGATTTCTACCATGGCTTCACGCAGGAAGAAGTCCAGGGTCTTGCCTATGGTTTCGCTCAGCTCGGTGGTGGGTGTCCAGTCAATCAGGCGGCGGGCGTTTTCCACGCTTGGCTTGCGATGGCTGACGTCCTGGTAACCGGTACCGTAGAACGACTGGCTTTCAACATCACGGAAACCGGCAAACGGCGGGAAGTTGTCACGCAGCGGATGCGCCTCGAACTGACGCAGTAACTCTTCGCCCAGTTGACGAATACTGGCTTCGTTGTCCGGGTTGCCGATGTTGATGATCTGGCCGTCGCACTTGCCATCCTTGTTGTCGATGATGCGCGCCAGGGCTTCGATACCATCGGCCACGTCAGTGAAGCAGCGCTTTTGTTCGCCGCCGTCAACCAGACGGATCGGGGTACCTTCCACCAGGTGCAGGATCAGTTGGGTGATGGCGCGTGAGCTGCCAACCCGTGCCGAGTCCAGGCGGTCAAGGCGTGGGCCCATCCAGTTGAACGGACGGAACAGGGTGAATTTCAGGCCCTTGGTACCGTAAGCCCAGATAACACGATCCAGCAGTTGCTTGGAGACCGAGTAGATCCAGCGCTGTTTGTTGATCGGGCCAACAATCAGGTTGGAGGTGTCTTCGTCGAAGTTCTTGTCCTGGCACATGCCATACACTTCGGACGTGGACGGGAAAATCACGCGCTTGTTGTACTTGACGCAGTAGCGCACCAGCTTGAGGTTCTCTTCGAAGTCCAGTTCGAACACGCGCAACGGGTTGCGGGTGTATTCGATTGGCGTCGCGATGGCCACCAGCGGCAGGACCACGTCGCACTTCTTGATGTGGTATTCGATCCATTCAGTGTGGATGCTGATATCGCCTTCCACAAAGTGGAAGTTGGGGTGGCTGCGCAGGCGATCGATAGCATCGGAGCCGATATCGAGGCCGTAGACTTCGTAGCGGTCGTCCTGCAGCAGGCGCTCGGACAAATGGTTGCCGATAAAGCCGTTAACCCCAAGGATAAGCACTCGGGTGCGGCGTGCCGGGCGACCGGACTCGCTGCCTCGCAGGCGCGAACCTTCTACCAGGCCCAGCTCGCGGGCCAGTTGCGGGCCGCTCAGGTACAGGCCGTTGTCGTTGCGCTGGCCTGCGGTGATGACCAGCGAGTCTGTGCCGCAGGCAATACGCAGCGGCTCGCAGCTGATGACTTGGCCAGGTGCATGGCCCTGGTTGCCGGCAACCACTTCGGCGCCCCACACAATCAGCTTGTGCTCACCCACGGCACAGAAGGCGCCCGGATAAGGTTGGGTCACGGCACGTACCAGGTTGAACAGTTCTTCAGCCGGGCGGTTCCATTGCAGCAAGCCGTCAGCCGGGGTGCGGCGACCAAAATAAGTGGCTTTGGATTCGTCTTGCGGGGTTTCGGTGAGCTTGCCTTGTGGCAGCAGTGGCAGGGCTTCGGCCAGCAGTTGGGCGGCGGTTTCGCGAAGCTTGGCGTGCAGGGTCAGGGCCGTGTCCGAACGCTCGATGCTGATACGATGCTGGGCCAGGATATCGCCTGCGTCAGCGCGTTTGACCATGCGGTGCAAGGTTACGCCGGTTTCGGTTTCGCCGTTTACCAGTACCCAGTTGGCCGGTGCGCGTCCACGGTAGCGTGGCAGCAGGGAACCATGCAGGTTGAAGGCGCCCTTGCTGACGCTTGCCAGCAACTCTTCGCCCAGCAGGTGGCGATAATAGAACGAGAAGATGTAGTCGGCGTTCAGTTTGCGAATGCGCTCGATCCACAATGGGTGGTTGGCGTCTTCAGGAGCGTGAACCGGAATGCCTTTGCGTGCACACAGCTGGGCAACCGAACCGTAGAAGTTGTTTTCTTTGGGGTCGTCAGCATGGGTGAATACAGCAGCAATTTCGTAGCCTGCATTGAGCAAGGCTTCGATGCCTGTGCAGCCAATATCGTGATAGGCGAAAACAACGGCTTTCAAACTCATGATTGAACCTGTGTCGAAGTAGAGGAAGTCGGGGTGCTGGTTGTAACGGAAGGCGTTGCAGAGTCGGCGCGTACGATTTTTTCAATGAAGAATCGTGGCCGTGCCCTTACATCGCTGTACATGCGGCCCAGGTATTCACCCAGAAGGCCCATGCCGATAAATTGGCCGCCGGTAAACACGAAGAGCACCGCAAACAATACGAAAGTACCGTCGCCGGCCCAGCTTGCACCGAAGATCAGGCGCAACATGATCAGGGCAATGGCGAAGACCGCGCCCAGTGCTGCCATGCTGAAACCGATGATGCTCAGCAGGCGCAGGGGCGTGGTCGTCATGCAGGTGATCAGGTCGAACATCAGGTTGATCAGGCGCATGGCGCTGTACTTGGAGTCACCGTGCTCGCGCTCGGCGTGCTCGACCAGTACCTCGGTGGTGTGGCGGGCAAAGCTGTTGGCCAGGATCGGGATAAAGGTGCTGCGTTCGCGGCAGGCGAGCATGGCGTCGACGATGCTGCGACGGTAGGCGCGCAGCATGCAACCGTAGTCGCTCATGGCAACCCCGGTGGAGCGTTGTACGGCCAGGTTGATCAGCCGTGAAGGCCAGCGGCGCCAGGCGGAGTCCTGACGGTTGTTGCGTACCGTACCGACTACGTCGTACCCAAGAGCAGCCTGTGCCACCAGGCGCGGAATTTCTTCCGGCGGGTTTTGCAGGTCGGCATCCAGCGTGATCACCACATCGCCCTTGGAGTGCTCAAAGCCGGCCATGATTGCAGCATGCTGGCCGTAGTTGCGGTTGAGAATAACCGCAACGACGGGGCTGCCTTCACGTGCGGCAGCGTCTTCGAGAATTTGCGCCGATTTGTCCCGGCTGCCGTCGTCGACCAGTACGATTTCATAGGCCTGGCTCAGTTGTGCGCAGGCGGCTTCTGTGCGACGCAAGAGCTCGGGCAGACTTTCTTCTTCGTTGTAGACCGGAATGACGATCGACACACACTGGATTGGGTAGGGTTTCAAAGTATTCGTTCCAGTCAGTTTCAATGGCACAAGACGACATGTCTTTGTCGACCAAACTCAGGGCGCGTTAAAGATCCGGGCCCTTTACGAGTAAAGCCTGTTTCTAACAAAGGTAAAGTCGTTCTAAAGCGTTATCTACATGATTTTGTTGCAAAGTCTTGGGGCATTGCTTTCGTTGCTGTTGCATACGTTAAACGCGTCCTTGTGAAAAACCTATAAAAGTTGGGTCAACAGTGCATCCTATCTAAACGCTAGACAGGTGCTATTCAGGAAAGTATTTACAGCGCCCAAGCATTGTCTGACTTGACAGTAGTACTTTTCTTAAACAGGAAGATTCTTACATTGACTGAACGATTTTGAACAGTGATTCAGCACAGCTTTTATGACTAATGAGTAACAAGTGCGCAGGCAAAGCCCAGCGCCAACCTGCGGATATGTGACGTGAGTCACATCGGTTGGCGCTGCGAGAAATCTTGAATCAGTTCAAACCCAGCTTGCCGCGCAGGGTCGACAGGTCTTCGGCCAGGGTGTTGACTGGCCCGATGAGGGCCTTGCGGTCGTTTTCCCTGACCTTGTCATAGGTCTCAAAGCCGCCGTCAGCAGTTTTGTACTTGGCCAGGATGCTGTTCACCGTGGCGAAGTTCTTGTCGACCTTGGCAGCAAAGGCCTTGTCGCTCTGTTCTATTTGCGCACGGAACAGATCGAAGATCTTTTTCGCGCCGTCCACGTTGCCCTGGAAGTCATACAGGTCGGTGTGGCTATAGCGGTCTTCTTCGCCGGAAATTTTGGTGGCGGCCACTTCTTCCATCAATGCTGCAGCACCGCCGACGACTTTTTCCGGCGGGAAGGTCAGCCCGGCAACGCGGGTCTGCAGGTCCTTGACGTCGTTATTCAGGCCGTCTGCGAGCGTGTCGAGCCCCTGGGTACTGTTCTCGGCAAACAGGCTGTACTCGATGCGGTGAAAACCGGTGAAGTCAGGCGCAGTGACGCCTTTTTCGTGATCATCTACGCGTGAATCGATCGAGGCGTCCAGGTCGCTGAACAGTTCGGCAATCGGCTCAATCGACTCGTAGTAAACGCGGGTCGGGGCGTAGAGTTTTTTGGCCGTGACCAGGTCACCCTTTTTCACGGCATCGGTGAATTTTTGCGTGTTGCTGGCCAGCTCATCCAGCTGCTCGGTGACGTAGATCTTGTAGTCGGACACGGGTTGCACCAAATCCAGTGGCGCGGTTGCAGCGAGCGCCGACAGAGGGGTGTGGAGCAAGCCCAGGGCCAGGAACAGTGCGAGCGGGGTCTTCTTCATGGGACTTTTTCCGGTGGGTTGAGGTTCAGGTGCGTGTAGCAGCATCGAGCAGCGAGCGGCCGATAAAATCCTGTTCGTCGCGCACGCCCGGCAGGGTGAAGAAGTATCCGCCGCCCACAGGCTTGAGGTACTCCTCCAGGGGTTCACCGTTGAGCCGGGTTTGCACAGCGATAAAGCCCTGTTCCAGGTCGCGCTGGTAGCAGATGAACAGCAAGCCCATGTCCAGCTGGCCGTTCTTGTTGACGCCATTGGAGTAGTTGAAAGGCCGGCGCAAAATCAGGCTGTTGCGTGTCTGCGCAGTACGCGGATTGGCCAGACGGATGTGGGCGTCAAGTTTGGTGATCTTGCCGTGGGGGTCCTTGCTGTAATCCGGCACATCGGTCTCCCGGGCACCGTCCATGGGCGCGCCGCTGGCCTTGTTGCGGCCGAAAATGCTTTCCTGCTCCTGCAGGGGGGTACGGTCCCAGCGTTCGACGAAATTGCGGATGATGCGCACTGCCTGATAGCTGCCGTTGACCGCCCACTGCGGCTCGCCACTGTCGGGCTGGACCCAGACAATCTGGTTCATCGCTGTGTTGTCGTTGGAGTCGGGGTTGGCCGAGCCATCACGAAAGCCCAGGAAGTTGCGCGCACTTTGCGCCGGCTCGCCGGGCTTGGCCGGTGCTTGCGGCGGCACGGTGCCTTCCTGCTTCCAGCGCACCAGCAGCAAGTCGGGCAGGTTTTTCACAATGTCACGCAGGGCGTGGATATTGGTGTCGGCGGTATTGGCGCAAAACTGCAGGCTCAAGTCGCCGTGGCACTGGGCCGGGTCCAGGGCATCGTTGGGGAAGCCCTGCATGCGGCTCAGGTGTTTGGGTTTGATCTTGGCCAGGGCAAAACGCTCATCGAACAGGGAGTCGCCCACGGACACGGTAATGGTCAGGTTATCGGGGCTGACCACCGGGCCGAGAATGCCCGAGTCCACTGGCGGCAGCTTGGGATCGACCTGGGCGACCGGGCCGCCTTTCATCAGGAAGGCGATGCGCTCATTCAGGGTGCGCAGCAGGCGTTCGAGACCTTCGCGGTCCGTGGCCAGTACATCAAAGGCCACCAGCATACCGGCGGCCGGGCGCGGGGTGACAATGCCATTTTGGTGCTGGCCGTGAAAGTCGTGATGATCCTGGGTCTTGTCGCTGCTCGGCGCCTGGGTGACTTGAGCATTGGCCGGGTTGGCGGCGGCCATGGCCGGGCAGCTCAGGGCGCCGCCAGCCAGTGCCGCCCCGGCGACCCCCATGCCCATCAGGATGCGCCGGCGTTGCAGGTTGAACTCGTTCGGGGTGTGTGGTGAATCGCTCATGTACGTCTCGTCTGCAATTACAGGCCGCTAAGGCCGAGGGCGGGATCGATTCCATCGAGTGCATCGGCCATAACCTTGGCCTTGTTGCTGATTTGTTGGCGCTGCGGGGCGCTGACGGTGTCGTAGGTGCGGTAGCCCTGCGGGGTTTTCAGGCCATTGAGTTCGGCATCCAGCGCGCTGCTGGCACCGTCTATGGTGTGCAGCAGGTCGGCATTTTTCTTGAGCAGCAAAGGGCGCAGCAGATCAACCACTTTGTGCGCAGCCTCAAGGTTGGCGGCAAAGCCATTGAGGTCAATATGGCTGTAGCGCTCCTCTTCGCCGCTGTTGGCGCGGTTATCCGCCAGGTTGTGCAGGGTGCGGGCAACGATGCTGACCAGTTGTTCGGGGGGCAACGATTGGGCAAGCAACTGTTGCTTGAGCAGCAGGCTATTGGCTTGCAGCTGCTGGACAATCGGCGCCAGGCCTTGAGTGCTGCGCTGGTCAAACAGGCCGTATTCCAGGCGGTGGAAACCGGTAAACCCCGGATCCTGCTCGCGCTTTTCGAAATAGTCGGCGCGAGCATTGATGGCGTTGTCCAGCTCGGCAAGGCGTTGCGCTGCAGGCGCCAGGCGTTGATAGGCCTCGCGTGCGGGGGTGTACAGAGCCTGCGCCTGTTCCAGATCACCGGCGCTAATGGCTTGCGACAGGGCATCGACAGCCCTGGTCAGGGCGCTGCCCTGTTGGCTCAGGTAAACCCGAAACTCTGACAACGGCCCAACAAAGGCCACCATCGTAGGCCTGGCATTGGCGCTGGCTTCGGACGCTGCAGTGGGCGTCACATGCAGGGTGCCGCGGGGGTTGCTGAGCAGGCCGCAGGTGATGGCGTAATCGCCAGGAGCGAGTGTCGCGTTGATCACCTGGCTCAGGCCCGGGGCAATGTTTTCCCGCTCTTCGACCACCAGCACACCGTCGAGAATTTCCCACTCCACCGCGCGCTCGGAGGCATTGACGATGCGAAAGCTGTTGAAGCCGGCGGGTACAGTCAGGGCGTCGGGTTCACAGCTATGCGGGTGGATGGTCACGGTTATTTCAGTGCCGTGAGCCTTGCGCTTGGCCGCGGCCAGTTGCGAGGCGTAGTAGAACAACCCGCCGGCTGCGATCATCACGATCACCGAGCCGGCCACCGCCCAGCGCAGAGCGCGTGGGGGTGTACCGCTTGCAGGGGTTGGCATGCTTGACCTTATGGGTTTGTTACTGAAGAAGGGTGTGCGGTTTTGGCCGGTGCCGGCGGGCGAAAGAACATCACCAGCGTGACGACCAGATAAATCACATACGCACCGAGCACGCTGACGGTGGGGGCGTCCTGATAGCCGAACATGCCAGCCAGTACGGAGCCTAGCGGGCCATCCATCGGCAAGTGGGCGCTGATATCAAAGACCACGTCTTGCCAGTGGTTCCACAGGCCTGCCTCGTGCAGGGCTTGTGCCGAGTTGGCCAGGATGCCCGCAGCGACCACCAGAATAAACAGGCCGGTCCAGCGGAAAAACAGCCCCAGGTTCAGGCGCATGCTGCCGCTGTAAATGGCAAAGCCGACGCCGATGGCCAGCAGCAGGCCGAGCAGGGCGCCCAGGGGTGCGGCGGGGCCTTCGCTTTGCTGGAAGACGGCTAACAGGAAAAATACGGTTTCAAGCCCTTCCCGGGCGACGGCAAAAAAGACCATGGCAATCAGTGCCGTGACTTGATGCCGGGAGCCGGCGAGGGCGTGATCGAGGGAGGTGTGCAGCGAATGCTTGATCGAGCGCGCGACCTTGCGCATCCAGAATACCATTGAGCTGAGAATGCCCACGGCAATGAGGCCGACGATGCCTTCGAACAGTTCTTGCTGTTTTTGCGGGAACTCGGCGCTCATCAACTCCAGCCCGCCGCCCACCAGCAAAGACAGGGCGGCGGCCAGAAACACCCCGACCCATACGGCGGGCATCCACTGCCCGCGGCCTGTTTGCTTGAGATAACTGGCAATGATGCCGACGATAAGTGCGGCTTCAATCCCTTCGCGCAGCATGATCAGAAATGGAACCAGCATGGTGGGCTACCGCGTCACAAATTAGTTAGGGTGCTAATTTGTAACATACTGATACGTATTGCCAAACAAGAATCGATTGCATTTGCTGAACGGTTGCTGAACGAAGATGGGGGTGTCTATTCAGCTTCTGCGGGAGCGGGCCTGGATCGTGTCAGGTAGTCCTACTGGTCTTTGGTGAGCACGCTTTGTTCAGCATCCTTCTTTAGCTCCTGCAGGCTTTCCAGCGCGGTTTCAGCCTTTATGGCGCGCAAGGAAAGGGCTGCGTGGCTTTCCTGGATCTGTGCGTGGGCCTGTTTCAAGCCTTCACTTTCCTGCGTGGCTACGCGCAGGCGCTCTTGAAGCAGGGTGCGTTCACTTTGCAGCTGACTGAGTTGGGTGTTGAGCTGCGTATTCTGGTTGCCCAGCTTGTGCTGCAAGTCATTGGCCTGGTTCAGTTCCTTGCCCAGTGCGCGGCTCTCGCTCAGTACGCGCTCATTGTCGCGATGCAGCTGGGTGATTTCATCCTGGCGTACCAATGCACTTTGCTGGGCCTGACGCAGTTCCATTTGCACCTGCTGCAACTGGCCTTCATGACGGCGCTGATCCTGCTCGCGCTGTTCCTTGGTCGCGCTGCGATAGTGCTCCAGCGCATCGCGGGCATGCAGGTGCTTCTCTTCCAGCGAGCGGATCTGCTCGTCACGGTCTTTCAGGCGCAGGTCAAAGTCGCTGCACGCCTGGTTCAGGGCGGCATTGCGGGTCTGCTCGGTTTGCAGCATGGAGCGGGTGGCGTCGAGACTGGCGCTTTCCTGCTGCAGTGCTGTGCCCTGAATCTCCAGCTGCTGCTCAAGCTGTGCCCGAGCGTCCTGTGCTTCGTTCAACTGCGCCTGCAGTTGCGCTTTGAGCTGTTCGTAATGCGCCTGAGCCCGGTCAATAGGCTCTTGTGCCTGCTCCTGCAGGCGCTGGGCGAGGCGGGCAACCAGCTCAGTCAGCTCATCATCGATTTGCTCACGAGGCACGCCACGGCGCGAGTCAACTTCGTCCAGTTCCTTTAGATAGCGATGGATCGTGGTTTTCGACCCGGTATTGCCCATCTCGATACGTACCGCATCAATGCTCGGGTGTTCGCCTCGAGCCAGGATCGCGGTGCGTGCAATTTGCACCACTGCCTTGTTTACGCCGCCACGGGCCATGGCCATCTCCTACGATTATGTACTGTGGTATGTATCATGTAATTACATACTAGATTAGCACATTTTATTGATGTTATTTAATGAAAAATAAGGCGGGATATACTGGTATTATCCCGTGCCAGAGCCTTGAAACTGCTTTTAAGGCCTGTTTTCGGTACGCCACACAAGAGAACTGCCCATGAGCGAGCTGGATCGCTACCTGAACGCCGCGACCCGCGACAACACCCGCCGCAGTTATCGGGCGGCCATTGAGCACTTCGAAGTGACCTGGGGCGGGTTTCTGCCGGCCACCAGCGATAGCGTGGCGCGTTATCTGGTGGCTCATGCCGGGCAATTGTCGATCAACACCCTCAAGCTGCGCCTGTCAGCGATTGCCCAGTGGCACAACAGTCAGGGGTTTGCCGACCCGACCAAGGCGCCGATGGTGCGCAAGGTATTCAAGGGCATTCGGGCACTGCATCCCGTGCAGGAGAAGCAGGCGGCACCGCTGCAATTGCAGCATCTTGAACAGGTGGTCGAGTGGTTGGAGGCTGAGGCCCTGGCGGCGCAAGCCAGTGGTGATCAGCCGGGGCTGCTGCGCGCAAGGCGTGACGCCGCCCTGATCCTGCTCGGTTTCTGGCGCGGATTCCGCAGTGATGAGTTGTGCCGCCTGCAAGTCGAGCATGTGCAGGCTGTAGAGGGGGCTGGTATTACCTTGTATCTGCCACGCAGCAAAAGTGACCGCGACAACCTCGGCAAAACCTTTCAGACCCCGGCCCTGCTGCGACTGTGCCCGGTGCGCGCCTATATCGAATGGCTCAATACCGCAGCGTTGGTCCGCGGCCCGGTGTTCCGCGGAATCGATCGCTGGGGCAACCTGGGGGAGGAGGGCTTGCACGCCAACAGTGTGATCCCGTTGCTGCGCCAGGCGCTGGAGCGTGCGGGCATTGCGGCCGAGCAATACACCAGTCACTCCCTGCGTCGCGGTTTTGCGACATGGGCCCATCAAAGTGGCTGGGACTTGAAGTCACTGATGAATTACGTCGGCTGGAAAGACATAAAGTCAGCCATGCGCTATGTTGAAGCCACCCCGTTTACCGGGATGAGCATCACCGCGCAAAAAAACATCGGCAACTGATCGACATCAAGTTGAAACCTGTTCAGGTGGATCATATTTAGTTTTCGGCTATTTATAGGTACGCCTAATAGCTAAAACCAATCGTCAGCATCAGCTTTGCCAATGAGCCAGATACGAAATCTGTTGTTAGGATTCACCCCATCAACTTTTCAACCCTGACGGAGAGTCAACGATGCCTATCATCAACAGCCAAGTTAAACCATTCAAAGCAACTGCCTACAAAAACGGCAGCTTCGTGGAAGTGTCGGACGCTGACCTGAAAGGCAAGTGGTCTGTCGTGTTCTTCTACCCAGCCGACTTCACCTTCGTTTGCCCAACCGAACTGGAAGACCTGGCTGACAACTACGAAGAGTTCAAGAAGCTCGGCGTGGAAATCTACAGCGTGTCGACTGACACCCACTTTGCCCACGCTGCCTGGCACAACACTTCGCCAGCCATCGGCAAAATCCAGTACACCATGATCGGCGACCCTACGCTGACCATCTCCCGCAACTTCGACGTACTGATCGAAGAAGCAGGCCTGGCTGACCGCGGCACTTTCGTGATCAACCCTGAAGGTCAGATCAAGATCGTCGAGCTGAACGATGGCGGTGTTGGCCGTGACGCTTCCGAGCTGCTGCGCAAAATCAAGGCCGCTCAGTACGTTGCTGCTCACCCGGGCGAAGTGTGCCCTGCCAAATGGAAAGAAGGTGAGTCCACCTTGGCTCCATCGCTGGACCTGGTCGGCAAGATCTAAGGCCGTGAACCAGCCAAGGGCGGTGATCCGCACCTGAGTTGTAAGCCGCATCGCCCTCAAAACGCCCGGGCGAGATTCGCTCGGGCGTTTTTTTGTAAAAAATTCATGTTCAAAGGAGATCGCCCGTATGTTGGACGCCAATCTAAAAGCTCAGTTGAAGTCATACCTGGAGCGGGTCACGCAGCCGATCGAGATTGTTGCCTCTCTCGACGACGGTGCGAAATCCCGTGAAATGCATGACCTGTTAAAAGAAATCGCCAGCCTTTCCAGCATGATCACCCTGCTGGATAACGGTAACGATGTGCGCAAGCCTTCGTTCTCGTTGAACCGCCCGGGCGGCGATATCAGCCTGCGTTTTGCAGGCATTCCGATGGGCCACGAATTTACTTCGCTGGTGTTGGCCTTGCTGCAAGTAGGCGGCCACCCATCGAAAGCCAGTGCCGAAGTAATTGAACAGATTCGCTCCCTTAAAGGCGAGTTCAACTTCGAGACCTATTTCTCGCTGTCCTGCCAGAACTGCCCTGACGTTGTGCAGGCGCTGAACCTGATGGCAGTGCTTAACCCGAACATTCACCATGTGGCGATTGACGGTGCCCTGTTCCAGGACGAAGTGACCGAGCGTCAAGTGATGGCGGTACCCAGCGTTTACCTTAACGGTGTCAACTTTGGTCAGGGCCGCATGGGCCTGGAAGAGATTCTGGGCAAGCTGGACACCAGTGCAATTGAGCGTCAGGCCGAAAAAATCAGCGCCAAGGATGCTTTTGACGTGCTGGTGATCGGCGGCGGCCCGGCCGGTGCTGCCGCGGCGATCTATGCTGCCCGCAAAGGCATCCGTACTGGTGTGGCTGCCGAGCGCTTCGGCGGTCAGGTGCTGGACACCATGGCCATCGAGAACTTTATCTCGGTTCAGGAAACTGAAGGGCCAAAGCTCGCCACTGCACTTGAGGAGCACGTCAAGCAATACGACGTCGATATCATGAACCTGCAGCGTGCCGACAAGCTGATTGCCGGCAAGGCAGGTGAGTTGCACGAGGTGAAGTTTGCCAGCGGCGCTTCGCTCAAGGCCAAGACCGTAATTCTGGCCACCGGTGCGCGCTGGCGTGAAATGAACGTGCCCGGCGAGCAGGAATACCGTAGCCGTGGCGTGGCTTACTGCCCGCACTGCGACGGTCCGCTGTTCAAGGGCAAGCGCGTCGCGGTAATCGGCGGCGGCAACTCTGGCGTCGAAGCAGCCATTGACCTGGCGGGTATTGTGGCGCATGTCACCCTGCTCGAGTTCGATACCAAGCTGCGTGCCGATGCCGTGTTGCAACGCAAGCTGCACAGTTTGCCTAACGTGAAGGTCATCACCAATGCACAGACCACCGAGGTCACCGGTGACGGCCAGAAAGTGAACGGCCTGCGCTACAAGGATCGTCAGTCCGGTGAAGTTCATACGGTCGAACTGGAAGGGATCTTTGTACAGATCGGCCTGTTGCCAAACACTGACTGGCTCAAGGGTACTGTCGAGCTTTCGCCTCGCGGCGAGATCGTTGTCGATGCCCGCGGTGAAACCTCGATCCCCGGCATTTTTGCCGCCGGTGACGTGACCACCGTGCCATACAAGCAGATCGTGATTGCAGTGGGCGAGGGCGCCAAAGCCTCACTGAGTGCCTTTGATCACTTGATCCGTTCTTCAGCGCCGGAATAACCGGGCGCAAACAAAAAACCCCATGAGCAGTCATGGGGTTTTTTTTCGTTCGATTTTTACATCGGTTGTGGCTGGATGATTTCGACCCAGTAACCGTCCGGGTCCTTGACGAATGCCAGGGATTTCATGCGCCCATCGTTCAGGCGCTTCTGGAAGTCCACATTCAGAGCTTCAAAGCGCTCGCAGGCAGCACGAATATCCGGTACCGAAATGCAGATATGGCCAAAGCCGCGCGGGTCGGTGTTGCCGTTGTGGTAGACCACGCTGTCATCGGTTTCTGAACCGTGGTTATGGGTCAGCTCCAGGATGCCGGGGATGGACTTCATCCACAGTGTACGGGCTGCGTCGTCTGCCGGGATCTGCGCCTTGTCCACCAGGGCCAGAAAGTACAGGCTGAACTCGGCTTCAGGGAAGTCGCGCTTCTCAACCAGCGAGAAACCCAGGACGCGGGTATAGAAATCCAGGGATTTCTCGATGTTTTTGACGCGCAGCATGGTGTGGTTGAAAACGAAGTTGTGCGTAGCGCTATCCGGGGAAGCAGTGACGCCGGGAATGTTGTTCAGGTCTTGCAGGCTCATGAACCCTCCGAAAATAAGGCATAGGTGATCGGTCGCTACGTTGAGCGTGATGGGCGAATGATACGGAATGTGACGTCTGGCGCCAAACCCGTTTTCAGGGCGCAAGCGGTCTGCGGCAGGGAGGCAGTTGGGTTGCGGGGCAAATCACGGGCAAAAAGAAGCCCGCCGAAGCGGGCATGGGGCGCTAGTCCTTTAGCAGCCTCTATCCTGTGACCCGCGATGTGAAAAAATTGTGAAGCGCCGGCGTGTTCACGGTCTTTTGGACGCATGGATGTCACAACAGGATATTTCCTACTCGGTATTACTGTTTTAGCCGTAGTCAGTTGAGTGTTGGCGCACGGGCGGGGCAGTTATTGATGCAGGCATATTCAACGACGGAAGCGGGCAGTGCCTTTTCTGGCTGGCACCTTCATGTGGTGCATTAAACATCCGCCCAAGATTAAGCAAAGTTGAATCAAGTTGAACCTTTTAGTTAAACAGCTTTAAAAGTTGTGCGGATAAAAAAGCCCTGCACAGGCAGGGCTTAGAGTGTGCACGGGCTTTACGCACGAAGCCAGGTATCCACGGTGGCTGCGCCGTATTCTTCTTTCCAGGCTTTCAAACCGCGGTGGTTGCCGCCTTTGGTTTCTATCAGCTCGCCGGTGTGCGGATTCTGATAGACCTTAAGCACCCGCGCCTTGCGCTGCTTGGGCGCAGATGCCCCTTTTGACGCCGCAGGGTTGGGGTCAAGGATGGCGATGATGTCCCGAAGATTTTTACCGTAGGTTTTCATCAAGGCTTGAAGTTTTTCTTCGAACTCGATTTCTTTTTTAAGTCCGGCATCATTTTTCAAGGCTTCCAATTGAGCCAGCTGTTCTTGTAGCGCTTTTTCAGCAGCGCGAAACTCAGCAAGTCTAGACAAAGTCATTACTCCATTCACAGCTTCGGTGGTACGTGACCGAGGCGAATTAATGATGTTTGGTTTGGAATGCACAAGATTTACAGTGCGTGCGTCCAAGGGGGTTGCTCCTGGTCGGCACGCCTGTTGATGCAATCATTTAAAGTTCGTGTCGCGACAAAAAAATTGTAGTTGTTAATTCTTGTGCTGCCAAGTCCCGCGCGGGGCAGTTTGAAAAAAGTTTTTAAACTGCACGGCTGTTTATTATTAAGTGGTCGTTAACTGCGCCTGCAAAGCCCGGATAAAGTCGACCGGTTGCATTGGCCGGGCAAATAAATAGCCCTGCAAAAAATCAACCCCATGGTCGGCCAGGTACTGGCTTTGCTCTTGTGTTTCTACGCCTTCGGCGACAATGCCCAGGTCCAGCTTGGCGCTTAGTTCAATAATGCTCTCCAGAATATGCCCGGACAATGCATCGGCGCCGATCATGGCGACAAAGCTCTGATCGATTTTCAAGTAATCAACGTTGAACTCGCGCAAGTAACTCAAGCTGGAATGGCCGGTGCCAAAATCATCAATGGCAATCATGACCCCCAGTGCGTGCAACTGGCTAAACAATTGATGGGTTGTGGTGCTCGGTACGATCAACTCGCGCTCGGTAAGTTCCAGTACAAGATTGATATGCCCTGGCGGGAACGCTTCGAGAAAGCGCCGGCAGTCCTCTACCAACTCGAGATTCTGGCAATGATGAGCGGTAATATTGAATGCCAGGTGAAACCCGCGCTCCATGCTATTGGCATGAGGGGCCAGCAAGAGTGCGGTTTGTTCCATCAGCGAGCGCGTCATCGGCACAATCAATCCCGAATGTTCTGCGAACGGGATAAACAGATCGGGACGAACCAGCCCTTCTTTGGGGTGTTGCCAGCGCATCAATACTTCGGCGCCGGCCCATTGTTTGGTGTCGCCCCTTACAACCGGCTGCAAGTAAGGAATAAATTCGGCAGCGTCCAGGGCTCGCTGCAGTTCATGGGTGGGGGAGGTGGCGCGTTTTTTGAGTTGATGAACTGTCGCCGCAGAAATAACCCCGAGGAACATAAATAAAGCCATCAAGCCCGGGTATTGCGAGGCGACATAGCGCCAGACTTCACCCTCATTAAACCCGGCGACTACGCGGTAGGGGTAATCAGTTGAAGGTACTGTTGCTTGAGCAACGGGCAGATGAGGTGACGGTGTGTTGCGCACCAGGCCATAGCGATCAATCCATACATCGCCAACTTCTATCAATAATTGGGTTTTCTGATTGATCAGCCCTAAAACGTTAACCAGATGAAAACCGTACAGACTGATCAGCACGCCGCGCTTTTCCTGGTTTTGCCGATAAACCAGGACGGGGTCATTGGGTGTCACCAGCGTGCCTGGCATCAGCCACAACACACCACCCGCATAGTTTTCGGGGGTTACGGCTTCTTTGAAATTGCCAAATAAAGAAGTGCAGTAAATCTGGTTGTCCCACACCAGGTTAACCGAGCGCACGAAGGGTCGGCGCGTGACCTGATCGCGCAAGGCCAGTTCAACGTGCTCGCAGTCCTGGCCTGCCAGCGGCAGGACGACATCGGCAGCAAGCTTTGCATTGTCCAGCATCAAGTCAAACTGACGCACTGCCTCTTGGGCGGTTTGTGTGGTCTCCTGTTTGAGTGACCGGTTGGCCTGCCAGACAATGATCAGAACCCCCAGTACTACTGGCAACAAGCCGCTAAGTACAATCAGGGCGTAGCGATCAGTCCATTTTCGGCTCAGCTTCAGAGTGAGTGGCATGCAGGATCCTGGTAACGCGTGGAGATGGCTTGGGTGCAAACTGACAGAACAATAGTAAAGGCATGCGCCGCACACAGGGCAATTTCATATGGCGTAGGACAAATATGATTACGCCATGTAGAATCGGCTTACGCATACAAGAATAACGACTTCTGCGAGCAGAAGCCCTACCGCGTAAGAGATGGATCGAAATGAAGCGATTCGGGTTGCAATTGATCTACGGTGATTTTCTCGCGCGCAGTGTACGCGGGATCTCCTGTGCGCCTCCTGCCAGCATCCGCATTCTTAGCAAATAACCTCTGTTAATTCTAAAAATGACCATGATGAGGCGCCAAAAATGGCTGATCTATACGAAAACCCGATGGGCCTGATGGGCTTTGAATTCATCGAATTCGCGTCCCCTGTACCCAATACCCTTGAGCCTGTATTTGAAATCATGGGCTTCACCAAGGTAGCAACCCATCGCTCCAAGGACGTGCACTTGTATCGCCAGGGCGATATCAATCTGATCCTCAACAATGAGCCACACAGTGTCGCCTCCTACTTTGCGGCGGAACACGGCCCTTCGGTTTGTGGCATGGCTTTTCGCGTGCGCAATGCGCAACAAGCCTACAACCGCGCGCTGGAACTTGGCGCACAACCAGTGCATATCCCTACAGGGCCAATGGAGCTGAACCTGCCAGCCATTAAAGGCATTGGCGGCGCGCCGCTGTATCTGATTGATCGCTACGGTGAAGGCAGTTCGATTTACGATATCGACTTTGTCTTTATCGAAGGTGTAGACCGCCACCCGGTAGGTGCCGGGCTCAAGATCATCGATCACCTGACCCATAACGTGTATCGCGGGCGTATGGCTTACTGGGCCAACTTCTATGAGAAGCTGTTCAACTTCCGTGAAATTCGTTATTTCGACATCAAGGGCGAATACACCGGCCTGACCTCCAAGGCCATGACCGCTCCGGACGGCATGATCCGCATTCCCTTGAACGAAGAGTCGTCCAAGGGCGCAGGCCAGATCGAAGAATTCCTGATGCAGTTCAATGGCGAAGGCATTCAGCACGTGGCTTTCCTCAGCGATGACTTGATCAAGACCTGGGACGCCCTGAAAAAAATCGGCATGCGCTTTATGACGGCACCGCCTGAGACCTACTACGAAATGCTGGAAGGGCGTCTGCCGAATCACGGCGAGCCGGTTGAAGCCCTGCAATCGCGTGGCATATTGCTGGACGGTTCCTCTGACTCGGATGACAAGCGTCTGCTGCTGCAGATCTTCTCGGAAACCCTGATGGGGCCGGTGTTCTTTGAGTTTATTCAGCGTAAGGGTGATGACGGTTTTGGTGAGGGCAACTTTAAAGCGTTGTTCGAATCCATCGAGCGCGACCAGGTACGTCGTGGCGTATTGAGCGCTGACTAACAGAGTTGCTGACTAAAAGCCCCTCTCCCAAAGGGAGAGGGGCTTTGAACTGCCCGGTTAAAACAATCCCGCCGCAATATTGATCGAAAACCCCAGCACGGCCGTGTTGAACAAAAACCCCAGCAGTGAATGCCCCAGCACCGCCTTGCGCATTTCTCGGGTAGCGATACTCACATCAGCTGTTTGTACCGCAACACTGAGGGTGAAAGAGAAGTACATAAAGTCCCAGTAGTCCGGGTTCAGTTCCCCTTCAGGGAAGCGCAACGCCGGCTCGGTTCCTTCGTTGTTATAGAACAGTCTCGCGTAATGCAGGCTGAAAATCACCCCGATCATCAACCACGAACCCACCACCGTCAGCCCGGTAAAACCGTAATGCATCAGGCGATCGTCATCGCTGAGCTTGCTGCCTGACAGTTCAAGGGTAACGGCAGCCAGACTGGCAATCGAAGCAATGCACACGGTGATCAACACCATACTGGCGTTTTCATCTTCCACTTCGGCTGTACTTTTCACGTCACTGGCTTTGGAACGGATCACCAGCCAGAGCGTCATTGCCAGATACAGCCAGACACCGGCATTCCAGCCCAGCAGGAATTTGCTGGTCAGAGTGGAGGCTGGAGCAAAGATGCCTACTGCCACCCCGATCAGGGTGGCGACAGTAAGGCGAGGATGGGTGCGGGCAAGGTGCGGCATAAACAATCCCTGTTACCAGTTAATACAGCACCTTAGCACGCAGCGCGCTGGCTTAACGCTGACGAGGTTTACTTCTTGTCAGTTTCATTACAACAACGAAGAACACTGGCACAAATACCACTGCCAGGGTGGCGACGATCATGCCGCCAATCACCCCCGTACCGATGGCCTGCTGGCTGGCCGAGCTGGCCCCCGTGGCAATGGCCAGTGGCACTACACCGAGGATAAACGCCAGCGATGTCATGACAATCGGCCGTAGACGAAGGCGGGCGGCTTGCACGGTAGCGTCCACCAGATCATGGCCTTCGTCGTACAGCGTCTTGGCAAACTCGATGATCAAGATGGCGTTCTTCGCGGACAAACCAATAATCGTAATCAGGCCTACTTTGAAGAATACGTCATTGGGCATCCCGCGCAGCGTGACTGCCAGCACGGCGCCCAGGACGCCCAGTGGCACTACGAGCAACACCGCAGTCGGTATCGACCAGCTCTCGTACAACGCTGCCAGGCACAGGAACACGATCAGCAGCGACAAGGCCAGCAGAACCGGTGCCTGCGCCCCGGAAACCTGCTCCTGCAAGGACAGGCCGGTCCATTCCAGACCCAGACCTGCAGGCAACTGGTCGACCAGACGCTGCACTTCTACCATCGCCTCGCCGGTGCTGTGGCCGGCAGCCGACTCGCCGGAGATGCTGATCGCCGGGTAACCATTGTAGCGGGTCAACTGCGATGGCCCCTGGATCCAGCGGGCCTCGACAAAGGCCGAGAGCGGTACCATCTTGCCCTGGTCGTTGCGCACATTGATTTTCAGCAAGTCTTCGACCTGGCTGCGCTGGTCGCCTTCAGCCTGCACCACGACCCGCTGCATGCGCCCCTGGTTCGGAAAGTCGTTGATATAGGCCGACCCTACGGCGGTAGACAGCACTGCGCCGATGTCTGCGAAGGAGATGCCCAGCGCATTGGCGCGCTTGCGATCGACCTCCAGCTGCACTTGCGGGCTCTCTGCCAGTGCTTCTTCGCGGACATTGGCCAGCACCGGGCTTTTTTCCGCCAGTGCCAGCAGTTCGCTGCGGGCTTGCATCAAGGCGTCATAACCGA
Organism: Pseudomonas sp. TWR1-1-3; assembly: GCF_049896805.1. NCBI lineage: Bacteria > Pseudomonadati > Pseudomonadota > Gammaproteobacteria > Pseudomonadales > Pseudomonadaceae > Pseudomonas > Pseudomonas sp. TWR1-1-3. The sequence goes on from NZ_JAFCUZ010000001.1 coordinate 910,418, forward strand.
CCCCGCCGCGGTCTTGCAGGCGGAACTCAAAACCACTGGACGTACCCAGGCCGCTGACCGGGGGTGGCAAGATGGCAAAGGCAATCGCGTCCTTGATTTCACTGAAAGCAGCGTTGGCCCGATCGGCGATGGCAGACGCCGAGTCCTTGGCGCCGCGTTGCGACCAGTCCTTCAGGGTGGTGAAGGCCAGTGCCGCGTTTTGCCCGCTGCCTGAGAAGCTGAAACCCAGAATCATCGTGGTGTTGCCCACGCCGGTCTCGCTGGCGTTATGGGCCTCGATCTGCTCGACCACGTTGATCGTGCGGTTCTGGCTGGCACCGGGTGGCAACTGGATATCGGTGATGATGTAACCCTGATCCTCGACCGGTAAAAAAGACGAGGGCAGGCGCGCAAAGCACAACACCAGAACCACCAGCAAAGCACCATATAGCAGCAGATAGCGGCCGCTGCGCTTGATCAGATGCACCACCCAGTTTTCATAACCTGCGCTCAGGTGCTCGAACTTGCGGTTGAACCAGCCAAAAAACCCGCCCTTGGCGTGATGCTCGCCCTTGGCGATCGGCTTGAGCAGGGTTGCGCACAGCGCCGGGGTCAATGACAGGGCCAGAAATGCCGAGAACAGAATCGAGGTCGCCATCGACAGCGAGAACTGCTGGTAAATAACCCCCACCGAGCCCGGCATGAATGCCATCGGAATAAACACCGCCACCAGCACCAGGGTGATGCCGACAATCGCGCCGCTGATCTGGGTCATCGCCTTGCGTGTGGCCTCGCGGGGCGACAACCCCTCGCTGACCATGATCCGCTCGACGTTCTCCACCACTACAATGGCATCGTCCACCAGAATACCGATGGCCAGCACCATGCCGAACATGGTCAGGACGTTGATCGAGAACCCCAGCACCAGCATCGTGGCGAACGTGCCCATCAGCGCCACCGGCACCACCAGGGTCGGGATCAGGGTGTAGCGGATGTTCTGCAAGAACAGGTACATCACCAGAAACACCAGCACCATGGCTTCGACCAGGGTGTAGATGACCTTGGTAATCGAGACTTTGACAAAGGGTGTGGTGTCATAGGGGATGGTGTACTCGACACCGGCCGGGAAGTAGCGGCTGAGCTCGTCCATCTTGGCGCGAATCAGGTTGCCGGTATTCAGCGCGTTGGCTTCCGGGGCGAGCTTGACGCTGAAGGCGCTGGCCGACTTGCCGTTCAAGCGGGTGCCGTACTGGTATTCCTGGCTGCCGATCTCAACCCGGGCCACATCGCTGACGCGCACGGTTGAACCGTCCGGGTTGGCACGCAGGACAATATCGGCAAACTCTTGCGGGGTTGAGAGCTGGCCCTTGACCAGTACCGTGGCGGTGATTTCCTGGGTGGAACGCCCCGGCAAGTCGCCGATGCTGCCTGCCGATACCTGGGCGTTCTGGCTGGCAATGGCCTGGTTGACATCCGCCGGGGTCAGGTTGAAACCGATCAGCTTCTGCGGGTCGATCCAGATGCGCATGGCCCGCTCGGCACCATACAGCTGGGCCTTGCCGACGCCGTCGATACGCTTGACCTCGTTCATCACGTTGCGCGCCAGGTAGTCGCTTAGCGCGACCTCGTCCAGCGTGCTGGTGCTGTCGGCGGTCAGGGTCACCAGCATAAGAAAGCCCGAGGAGATCTTCTCCACCTGCAAGCCTTGCTGGATAACCGCCTGGGGCAGGCGTGACTCCACCGCTTTAAGGCGGTTCTGGACATCCACCTGGGCCATTTCCGGGTCAGTGCCGGGCTTGAACGTCGCGGTAATGCTGGCACTGCCCAGGCTGCTTTGGGATTCGAAATAGAGCAGGCCGTCGGTACCGTTGAGCTCCTGCTCGATCAGGCTGACTACGCTTTCGTCCAGGGTTTGTGCCGAGGCGCCGGGATAAATCGCGTACACCTCGACCTGCGGCGGTGCCACATCGGGGTATTTGGCGACGGGCAGCTGCGGGATGGCCAAAGCCCCCGCCAGCATAATGAACAACGCAACGACCCAGGCAAAGACCGGGCGGTCGATAAAGAACTGCGGCATGCTCACCGATCCGTGGAGTGTGCGAGAGGAAGTGTCGGGTCATCTATTTGTACTTGTTCGCCCGGGCGGGCGTGTTGCAAGCCTTCAGTGACAATCCGGTCACCGGCCTTGAGCCCCGACGTTACGGCCCAGCGATCATTCTGCGCGCCGCCCAGTTGTACCGGTTGCAGCTGCACGCGGTTGTCGGCATCGATCAGCAGCACCTGGGCGATGCCGGCGCTGTCGCGCAGGATTGCCCGTTGCGGCACGCTGATGCCTTCCTTGTTGACGGCCTGCTCCAGACGTACCCGCACAAAGCTGCCGGGCAACAGGTCGTAGTCCGGGTTGGGGAACTCGCTGCGCAGAATGATCTGCCCGGTGCTCGGGTCCACGGTGACGTCGGTGAACAGCAGCTTGCCCGGCAACGGGTAGAGACTGCCATTGTCACGAATCAGGGTGGCCCTGGCCTGTTGCTTGCCAACTTGTTGCAATTCGCCAGCGCGGAAAGCTTCACGCAGGTTGTCCAGGTCGCGGGTGGACTGGGTGAGGTCGACATGGATTGGGTTCAGTTGCTGGATGCGCGCCATTGGCGTGACCTCGCCCTGGCCAACCAGTGCACCTTCGGTAACCAGCGCCCGGCCAATGCGCCCGGAAATCGGCGCGGTCACAGTGGCATAGCCCAGGTTCAGCTTTGCCCGCTGGACCGCGGCCTTGTTGGCAGCCACATCGGCGTTGGCCTGTTGGGCCGCTGCCCGCGCGTTGTCATGATCCTGGCGGCTGATGGCATTGATGCCGATCAGCTCGGCATACCGCTGGTCCTGCAGTTTTGCCTGCAGGGCCACTGCCTCGGATTTGCGCAATGCTGCCTGAGCACTGTCCAGATCGGCCTGAAACGGTGCAGGGTCGATCAAAAACAGCACGTCGCCCTGTTTGACTTCACTGCCTTCGATGTACACGCGCTTGAGCACCACGCCTGCAACACGGGCACTGACTTGCGCCACGCGCGGGGCGACCACGCGCCCGCTCAATTCGTTATTGACCGACAGCGGCGCCGTTGCGATGACTTCGCTGCGCACTTTGGCCAAAGGAGGTCGGGTTTCAGCGACCGGACTTTTGTCACAGGCACTGATGGCCAGGGCCAGGGCCGTGAGAAATAGAGGGGCGAAGAGCTTTTTCAACGATCGTGCCTTCTGAAATATGCGGGATGTTTCTGTTTGGCATGCTAAGCGCAGCACGCAAGGGGCGTTGTGAAGCTATGTAGAGGGAGTGTGAAAAAGTGTGAAGGTTATGCGGCTATCCCTGCCAGGTTGTATATCCTTCGGGTTTCCCCCGGTTGTAAGCAGTTATTATGCCCACTATTTTGCTGGTCGAAGACGATGCCGCACTTTCGGAGCTGATTGCCAGCTATCTGGAGCGCAATGGCTATCAAGTCAGCGTGATTGCCCGAGGTGATCAAGTCTGTGACAGGGCGAGAAGCAACCCGCCTGACCTGGTCATTCTTGACCTGATGTTGCCAGGCCTTGATGGCCTGCAAGTCTGCCGTTTGCTCCGTACCGAGTCAGCAAGCCTGCCGATCCTGATGTTGACAGCCCGCGACGATAGCCATGATCAGGTGCTGGGGCTAGAGATGGGGGCCGACGATTATGTGACAAAACCTTGCGAGCCACGGGTGTTGTTGGCCCGGGTACGCACTCTTTTGCGTCGCAGCAGCCTGGCCGAGCCGCAAGTAGCCAGTGACCGTATCGTTATCGGCAACCTGTGCATCGACCTGTCGGAACGCACCGTCAGTTGGCGCGGGCAGATGATCGAGTTGTCCAGCGGCGAGTACAACCTGCTGGTGGTGCTGGCCCGGCATGCCGGCGAAGTGCTGAGCCGTGACCAGATTCTGCAGCGTCTGCGTGGCATTGAGTTCAACGGTACTGATCGCTCGGTCGATGTGGCCATTTCCAAGCTGCGGCGCAAGTTCGATGACTGCGCCGGCGAAGCGCGCAAGATCAAGACCGTATGGGGCAAGGGCTACCTGTTCAGTCGCTCGGAATGGGAATGCTGAATCCATGCTCAAGATTCTGATACGCCTGTATCTGGTGACCATCGTGACGTTTGCCACGGCCAGTTACCTGATCCCCGGGGTGATCGTGTCGCTGTTTCATGAGCGCTTCATGAACTACAACATCGACATGTCGCGGGGCATGCAGGCCTTGCTGGTCAAACAGTTCCATCATCTGCCCCCTGAGCAATGGCCCGAACTCGCCCGAGAAATCGACACGCAGTTCCAGCCGATACGGGTCAATCTGCTGCCCATTAGCGATGCCAAGTTCACTGCCGACGAGCAACAGCAGTTGAAGCAGGGGCAGGGCGTCTTGCGCATTGGCGAGTGGGGGTGGCGTACGCTGGTGGTTTCACCGCTGGACGATCAAGTTGCAATCGAATGGGTCATGCCGCCTGACCCCTTTGACATGAATGTGCTGTATTGGAGCATCAACGTACTGATCGGTGCCGCCATGCTCGGTGGCTTGCTGCTTTGGTTGCGACCGCACTGGCGCGACCTGGAGCGACTCAAACTGACCGCGGCACGTATCGGTCAGGGGCAACTGAGCGAGCGTACGCAGATCTCCCAACGTTCCAATATTCACGGCCTGGCCACGGTGTTCGACGCCATGGCGCAGGATGTCGAGCACCTGCTCAACCAGCAGCGGGACCTGCTCAATGCGGTATCCCACGAGTTGCGTACGCCATTGACGCGCCTGGACTTCGGCCTGGCCCTGGTTTTGTGCGACGACTTGCCCCGGGCTAGCCGTGAGCGCCTGCAAGTGCTGGTGGGGCATATTCGCGAACTGGATGGGCTGGTGCTTGAGCTGCTGTCATTCAGCCGCCTGCAAAACCCGGCTTTGATGCCGGAAAGGGTAGAGGTCTCGCTGGACGAGTTTATCGACAGCATCCTCGGCAGTTTCGATGAGGAGCTCGAAGCGCCCGAAATCGTGCTGGATGTGTTGTTACACGGTGCTCAAGAGCGTTTTGCCCTTGATCCGCACCTGACTGCCCGGGCGCTGCAAAACCTGTTGCGCAATGCCATGCGTTACTGCGACCGACGAATTCAGGTGGGTGTAAGCGTCACTGCGCAAGGCTGTGAGATGTGGGTAGATGACGATGGCATCGGCATTCCCGAACAGGAACGCGAGCGAATTTTTGAGCCGTTCTACCGCCTGGATCGCAGTCGCGACCGGGCAACCGGGGGCTTCGGCCTGGGCCTGGCTATCAGTCGTCGCGCCCTGCAAGCGCAGGGCGGGACGCTGAATGTCGAACAATCGCCTCTGGGCGGCGCCCGCTTCAAGCTCTGGTTGCCGGCCTGAAGAAGGAGACTGCGTCCTAGATGGAACGTCGCTGGCGACTCACATGCTTCAAGCCTTCAATAATCAGCACGACCACCGCGAGCCAGATAGGGCCATAGGTCAGCCATTGGCCCTCTTCCAGGCTGTCGCCCAGCAACAGGGCGACAGCGACCAGCAGCACCGGCTCGACATAGCTGAGCAAGCCAAACAAGCTGAAGGGCAGCAGGCGGCTGGCCAGGATGTACGAGAAGCCTGCCGCAGCACTGATAATGCCCATCAGCGGCACCAGCGCATACAGTGCCTGGCGTTGCTCGCCAAGGTCGATATGCGGCCCTGCCAGCACAAACCACAGGGACGCCGGAACCATCAGCAACATGTCCAGCCAGAGGCCACCCAGGTTGTCGATGCCGATCTTCTTGCGCAGCACGAAGTACATCGGGTAGCCGATGGCCACCACCAGGGTCGTCCAGGAGAAGCCGCCGGTGCGATACAGCTCATTGGCCACGCCGACCACGGCCAGGGCCGTGGCGATTTTCTGCAGGTGCGACAGGTGCTCGCCGTACACAATGCGGCCGGTGAGGATCATTGTCAGGGGCAACAGGAAATAACCCAGCGACACATCCAGACCGTGTCCATTGAGCGGCCCCCACATAAACATCCACAGCTGTAGACCGACCAGGAAACTGGTAAGCAGCACGCAAGGAATCAGTAGAGGTTTATCGCGTAAGCGTTTGAAAATTATAGGAACCCATTTCCAGTCGCCAGAGAGGCAGATAAACAGGGTCATGAAGGGCAGCGAGATCAGTATTCGCCAGCCGAAGATTTCCTGGCCATCGAGGGGCCAGAGAAGGGAAGTGAACCAGTACAGAACGCCAAACAGACAGGAAGCCAAAATCGATAGAACAATGCCTTTAGACACAACAACCTCAATGGATCTACAACGTTACTCGTGTGAGTGGGCGCATAGCTTGAGGCTGTTGGCGGTCATTGGCAAACGCCTTTTAAACCAGTTACTTGGGAGTGATTCTTGTTGAGAATGTTGAACTTGCAAAAGCCTAAGCAATTACTGGGCCAAAGTCGTTTTAAACGAGCGTTCGTGTTATGAAAAAAACTGATTAACGGTGGGCTGTTACGGTGCAAAAGGGCAGATTGTGGGAGCGAGCCTGCTCGCGAAGCAGGCAACGCGAGCATTGCAGGAAATCGCAGTGATGCCTTCGCGAGCAGGCTCGCTCCCACTGCTTACACAGACCGGCGCTGGCGTACCAGATGCTTGAAGCCTTCAAAAATCAACACCAGCACGGCCAGCCAGATCGGCAGGTAGGTCAGCCATTGCCCGGCGCTGATGCTTTCACCCAGCAGTAACGCCACCAGCACCAGCAATACCGGTTCGACATAACTGAGCAGGCCAAACAGGCTGAATGCGAGCATGCGGCTGGCGAGGATATAGCTGATCAGGGCCAGGGCACTGATGCCTCCCAAAACCGGAATCAGCGCGTACAGTGCCGGGCGATGGCTGGCCACATCAAAGCCTTGTTCGCCGCTTTGCACAAACCACCAGGCCACCGGCATCAACAGCAACATGTCGACCCACAGGCCGCCGAGGTTGTCGGTGCCTGAGCGCTTGCGCAGCACGAAGTACAAGGGGTACCCGATGGCCACCACCAATGTGGTCCAGGAGAACCCGCCCACGCGATACACCTCGTTGGCAACCCCCAGGGTTGCCAGCGCAGCCGCGATTTTTTGCAGATGGGACAACTGCTCGCCATACACCAGGCGCCCGGTGAGCAGCATGGTCAGCGGCAACAGGAAGTAACCCAGCGAAACGTCAAGGCTGTGGCCGTTGAGCGGGGCCCACAGAAACAACCAGAGTTGCACGCCCACCAGGGCACTGGACGCCAACAGCACGGCAAGGAATTTCGGTTGTTGGCGCAGCCGCGAGAAAATCACCGGCACTAGCCGCCAATCGCCGGAAAAACACATGAACAGGGTCATGCAGGGCAGGGTCAGGAGCATCCGCCAGCCGAAGATCTCGGCGCCGCTCAAGGGCCAGAGCAGTGATGTGAAGTAATACATGACACCGAACAGGCTCGATGCCAGAACAGACAGAACAATACCTTTGGACACAACAGCCTCGTTGAAACACGCATTTTGATTATTAGAAGTGCGTAGCTTGAGGCTCTGCGAGCTGCAGGGCAAATTCTTGATTGATTGTGGGCGCCAGATAATCAGTGGGAGCTGGTTTGCCTGCGATGCAGACGCCGCGGTCTGTCTGTCAGACCGCGGTGTTGCCATCGCGGGCAAGCCCGGCGCCCAAAGGTTGTGCTTGATTATGCGTTTTTGATTCCGCGGGTCATGCGCAGGGCCAGCAGGCTGCCGCCCACGATCACCGCTGCCAGCAAGTACAGCGCCACGTCAGTGGAACCGGTGGCGTCTTTGACAAAACCCACCAGATACGGGCTGAGGAAACCGGCCATTTGCCCCATTGAGTTGATCAGTGCCAGGCCGCCTGCGGCCGCCCCTGCGCTGAGCATCGCCGTCGGTACCGGCCAGAACATCGGCAAACCGGTCAGTGCGCCCATGGTGGCAATGGTCAGGCCCAGAATCGCTATGGCCGGTTGGGTGGCGAAATTCACCGCAATCACCAGCCCCAGCGCACCCATCAGCATCGGCACCACCAGGTGCCAGCGCCGCTCTTTGTGCAGGTCTGCCGAGCGCCCGACCAGCAGCATAAATACCGCTGCCAGCAGGTAGGGAATGGCGCTGATCCAGCCAATCACCAGGGTGTCGCTGAAACCCAGGTTCTTGATGATCGACGGCAACCAGAAGTTGATCGCGTACACGCCACTCTGGATGCAGAAGTAAATCAGGCCAAAGGCCCAGATGGCCGGGTTCTTGAACACCGCCAGCAGCGAATCGGTGGAAGAGGCCGGCTTGCTGTCCGCGTCCAGGCGATGGTCGGCTTCCAGTACCGCCCGCTCGTGGGCACCCAGCCATTTGGCGTTGGCAAAACTGTCACTGAGCAGGTAGATCGCCAGGCCGCCCAGCAACACTGTAGGCACGCCTTGCAGCAGGAACATCCACTGCCAGCCGGCAAGGCCGCCCTGGCCTGCAGCGAAGTGGCTGAGGATCCAGCCGGAGAACGGCCCACCGATCAAGCCCGAAACAGGAATGGCACACATGAACAGCGCCATGATCCGGCCACGACGAAAGGTCGGGAACCACTGCGACAGATACAGCACCACGCCCGGGAAAAAGCCCGCTTCAGCCGCGCCGGTCAGCAGGCGCAGGGTATAGAAGCCAGTAGGCGTGGTGACAAACATCAGGCAGGTCGACAGCGTGCCCCAGCTGATCATCATCACCGCAATCCAGCGCCTTGGGCCGAATCGGGTCAGGGCCAGATTGCTCGGTACGCCACACAAGACGTAGCCGATAAAGAAGATCCCGGCACCCAGGCCGTAGACCGTTTCGCTGAACTTGAGGGCGTCAAGCATCTGTAATTTGGCAAAGCCAACGTTTACCCGGTCGAGGTAATTGAACAGATAGCAGATAAAAATAAACGGAATCAAGCGCAGGGTGATGCGTTTGTAGATGGCGTTTTTATCGTCATCGCTGATCAGCGATGCGGTGGCGCTCTGTGACATCTTATGTCTCTCTTTATTATGTTTTTTCACGATCCAGGGGTAACGTTGACCGCAGCTTGAGTCTCGGTCACCACAACGCTGCTGTCTTTGTGCTGTCGCACAGCATTTCGCCAAGCGCTCTGTGCCCGTGAACAAATGTACCCAAGGATAGTCACCCCATGTTTGAACTGGACCACGATTTGGCGCAGGACATCGTTGACCGTGCGATGGCCATTTTGCCTTACAACGTAAACGTTATGGACAGCCAGGGCCTGATCCTGGGCAGTGGCGAGCCCGAGCGTATCAATACCCGGCACGAAGGGGCGCAATTGGTGCTGGCCAACGGACGGGTGGTGGAAATCGACGCACAAACGGCCAAATGCCTTAAGGGCGTGCAGCCGGGTATCAACTTGCCACTGCTGCTCGACCAGCGACTGATCGGGGTGCTGGGCCTGACTGGCGAGCCCGAACTGCTGCGCACCTATGCCGAACTGGTGCGCATGACTGCTGAAATGCTGGTGGGCCAGCGCTTTCAGCAGGCCGAGCAACAATGGCGACGCCAGCGTTGTGATGACTTGGTGGCTTTGCTGCTCAGCGAGGGCGGTGACTCCCCGCGCCTGATTGATGAGGCCCAGCAGCTGGGGCTCAAGCCGCAGCTGTCTCGCATCCCCTATCTGTTCGAGCTGGGCAAGGGACAAAGTGCCGAGGCTTTGAGTGCCTGGTTGCAATCACGCTACCCGGACAGCTGGTGTGTGTGCCCGGCAACCGGGTCCCTGCTGTGGTGCCGCCCTGCAACCGCTGCACTGGATGATCTGCGTTTGCTGGAGAGGCTCGACGGCCAGGGCTGGCAGGTATTGCGCATTGCTGCGGGCGGGCAGGCCGATGCGCTCAAGGGGTTGCGCCGCTGTTACCGCCGGGTGGGGGACTTGCTGGCCTATGGCCGTGATGTGCTGCCGCACACCCGGTTGTTAACCCTTGATCGCTATCGCTTGCCGGTAATGTTGTGGCGCCATCGCAATGATGATGCATTGGAAGAACTGCTCGGCCCGCTGCACAAAGTAGTGGCCAAGGACGCCAATGGCCAATTGATTGCCACACTGCGCAGTTGGTGCGAGCACGACGGCCAGAGCCAGGCCTGCGCCGATGCGCTGGGGATTCATCGCAACAGCCTGCGTTATCGGATGGAGTGCATCGCGGAATTGAGCGGCGTCGACCCCTTGAGCCTCAATGGCATGCTGGCCCTTTATCTGGGGGTGCAGTTACTGCCCCAGAGCTGAGCATTGTCCAAATGAACAACAAAGCCCGTGATTGCTTGTGCGCCCGACTGGCGTGTTTATGCCCGGTTACTGGCAGCATGGATGGCATAAGAACTGGAGATGCGCCCCATGAAAATCGTGATTGCCCCCGACTCGTTCAAAGACAGTCTGAGTGCCGAAAAAGTCGCCGATGCGATCGCTGCCGGTCTGGCTGATGTCATGCCCCACGCGCAGTTGGTCAAATGCCCGATGGCCGATGGTGGTGAAGGCACGGTCGAAGCGATTGTCGCCGCCGGTAATGGCCAGTTGCGCCGCAATCATGTGCAAGGCCCTCTGGGCGCGCCGGTCGAGGCCCATTGGGGCTGGCTGCCGGACAGCCACACAGCCATCATCGAAATGGCCGAAGCCAGCGGCTTGCAACTGCTCAAGCCGGAGCAGCGCAATGCCTGCATCACCAGCACCTTCGGTACTGGCGAACTGATCAAGGCTGCCCTGGACGCCGGTGCCCGCAGGGTGATCCTGGCTATCGGCGGCAGTGCAACCAACGACGCCGGGGCCGGCGCGTTGCAGGCCCTGGGTCTGGGCTTGTTCGATGCCCAGGGCAACCACCTGCCGCGTGGCGGCCTGGCGCTGGCCCATGTGGCGCGTATCGAACTGTCAGACCTGGACCCGCGCCTGGCCGAAGTACGCTTTGAAATTGCCGCCGACGTCAACAACCCGCTGTGTGGCGAACACGGTGCTTCGGCAATCTTCGGCCCGCAAAAAGGCGCATCCGCCGAACAGGTGCGCTTGCTGGATCAGGCGCTGGGGCACTTTGCCGATCACTGTGCAAACGTGCTGCCCAAGGATGTGCGACACGAGCCGGGCTCGGGCGCTGCCGGCGGGCTGGGGTTTGCTGCCAAGGCGTTCTTCGGCGCGCAGTTTCGCGCCGGGGTTGAAGTAGTGGCCGAGCTTGTAGGGTTGGCAGAAGCGGTGAAGGGCGCAGACCTGGTGATCACCGGTGAAGGCCGTTTCGATGCCCAGACCCTGCGCGGCAAAACCCCCTTTGGCGTGGCGAGCATCGCCCGCGCTGAAGGGGTTCCGGTGGTGGTATTGGCCGGCACGTTGGGCGAGGGGTATCAGGCGCTGTATGAGCACGGCATCAACGCGGCATTTGCAATTGCCAGCGGCCCGATGACCCTGCAGGACGCCTGCGCCCGGGCAGCACCATTGCTCACCGACCGGGCGCGGGATATTGCGCGGTTGCTGATCCTGGCCCGGGGTTAAATCCCCCCCCCTGTGGGAGCGGGCTTGCTCGCGAAAGCATCGCTGTGGTTTGCCAGACCGACCGCGTCGTTTGCATCGCAGGCAAGCCAGCTCCCGCATTGAGGCTACACATCACAGAATCGTGTAAGCTTTGCGGCTCTTCGCATTCGACCCTTAGCGAGCCCTATGCCGTCGCTCTTCAAACGCTCCTTGCTGCCTAAACTGCGCAGCTTTCCGTTGTCCGCCGATGCGCTGAGCATCTTGCCCAGCCCTGCGGATTTTCGCCGCTGCCTGCTGGAGCAGATTGCAGGTGCACGCCATCGCATCACGCTGGTGGCCTTGTACCTGCAACAGGACGAAGCCGGGCAGGAGATCCTCGATGCCCTGCACGCCGCCAAGGCAGCGCGCCCCGAGCTGGAAATTGCCGTGGTGGTTGACTGGCTGCGCGCCCAGCGCGGGTTGATCGGTGCAGGCAAACAGCCCGGCAACGCGGCCTGGTATCAGGCACAAACCGCAGCCCACGACACCCAAGTGCCGATTTATGGCGTGCCGGTGCAGACCCGCGAACTGTTCGGGGTGCTGCATCTCAAGGGCTTTATCGTGGATGACTGCGTGATCTACAGCGGTGCAAGCCTGAACAACGTGTACCTGCACAAGCTCGAAAAGTATCGCTTCGACCGTTACCACCTGCTGCACAACAAGCCGCTGGCTGACAGCATGCAGCACTTTGTCCAGCATGATCTGATCGAGAGCAAGGCCGTGCATCGCCTCGACCTGCCCACGTTGCCTACCACTCGCAGCCTGCGCAGCGCTATCGGGGATTTTCGCAGCCACCTGAAAAAAGCCAGCTACGATACCAGCGCCGGGACTGTCAGCCACTTTGGCCTGTCGGTCAGCCCGCTACTGGGGGTGGGTAAAAACAATCAGCTGAGCCGGGTTATTTGTGAACTGATCGCCAGCAGCCAGCAACAGCTGACCATCTGCACCCCGTACTTCAACCTGCCATTGCCGGTGACTCGTGAAATCAACCGGGCTCTGGAACGTGGAGTGCGGATTGATATCGTGGTGGGCGACAAGACCGCCAACGACTTCTATATCCCGCCGAGCGAGCCGTTTCGGGTTATCGCAGCGCTGCCGTATCTGTATGAGCTGAGCCTGCGCCGCTTCGCCAAGAGCCATCAGCGCATGATCGACAACGGTTTGTTGAACCTGCATCTGTGGCGCGAAGGTGACAACACCTACCACCTTAAAGGCATGTGGGTGGATGACCGCTACACCTTGCTGACCGGCAATAACCTCAATCCACGGGCATTCCGCCTGGATCTGGAAAACGGCCTGTTGATCGACGACCCGCGCCGTGAATTGCTGGAGCCGCGCAGCAAGGAGCTGGAGGCTATCTTTGCCCATACGCAACGTATCGACAACTTCAAGGACCTGGAAACCCTGGCTGATTATCCGCCAGCGGTGGCCAAGTTCCTGCGTCGCGTAAGCCGGGTACGGATCGAACGCCTGCTCTACCGAATTCTCTGAATACCTGTGGGAGCGGGCTTGCTCGCGATAGAAGCGACGCGGTGTACCTGTCACGGCGCGTCGATGCAATCGCGAGCAAGCCCGCTACCAAAGGGTATGGTCAGGGTAATTGCGGGATATACACCACGCTGCCACCTTCGCGTGTGTGCAACAACCGGTCGCCATTGTCCGGCTGGCTGGTTATGCCCGGCACGTTAATCGGGAGGAGGTGGCTGGGAGGTGAAGCCGCTGTGAAAAAAATGCGCGTCAAGCAGGGGTTACCCGATACACGCAACGGCGACTGCCTGTGATCATGTGTTCTGTTCGCTCAACCTGCCCCGAGTCCCCGATGGCCGCCTGAAACACTTGCAACTCTGCCCGGCAAAAGCCCTGGCATTGCTGCGCTGCAACACAGATCGGGCAGTGATTTTCGATGATCAACCAGTTCTCGCCTTCAGCTTCCATGCTCGCCATATACCCGGCGCTGTCGCGTATGGCCACCAGCACCTGAACTTTCTCTTGCAGGTTTCGCCCTTGCTCACAGGCTGCAACGTATTCGCGGGTATTGGCCAGTTCCATGCTCTCGACCACTTTGTCGATCCCTTCATTGCCGTAGATCAGCTTGATTGAATCAATCAACTGCGCCGTGAGCTGCGCATGGGTATTGGGGAATCTGGCTTGAGCGGCATCGGTCAACACCCATTTTTGCGAAGGGCGCCCGGCCCCAACCGGCGGCATCAGGCAGCCAACGATCATGGCGCCGTCTACCAGCTTCTGGACCTGCTGGCGCGCAGCTTCCGGGGTGATATCGAGCATTGCCCCAAGATCCGCGGTTTTCAATGGCCCACGGGTTTTAAGCAGAAACAGGATCCGCTCGGCAGTGGCCCCGGTGTTGCGTGCAATATCAGGAGAGTCGGTCACGGGCATCGTACAAAGTCATCAGGTAATGAGGTTTATGGGGGAATCATACCGCCTGGAGGATAAATAATTACCAAAGCATTTGCTTTTATAATAGGCTGATTGCATCGAAATGGAACTCAAGGAAGGGAAATGACAACGGCATCGGGATGGTCGGCATTGCTATGGGGCCGCAACGGGCTGCGATCGGTGGCACTGGCAGGCGGAGTGGCGTTGCATGCCATCAACGTGTATCTGGTGACAACCATTTTGCCCTCGGTGGTCAAGGATATCGGCGGGCTGGATTACTACGCCTGGAACACCACACTGTTTGTGGTGGCCTCGATCATTGGCTCGGTAGTATCGGCCAAATGCCTGTCGGCCCTTGGCCCCAGGCTCGCGTATAGCCTCGCCGGGCTGGTCTTTGCGCTGGGTTGCGGGGTGTGCAGCAGCGCCCCTGACATGGCCGTGCTGGTGTTGGGGCGCACCATTCAAGGCCTTGGCGGCGGACTGTTGTTTGCCCTGCCATATTCAATGATCCGACTGGTGTTCAACCAAACCCTGTGGCCAAGGGCAATGGCCCTGATTTCAGGAATGTGGGGCGCCGCGACCTTGATTGGCCCGGCCGTTGGCGGGGTGTTTGCGCAGTACGATGCCTGGCGTGCAGCATTCTGGGCACTGATCCCGGTGACCCTGCTGTTTATGCTGCTGGCCTGGGCCATGCTGCCCGGGAAAAGCGCCGAGGCATCACCTCGTCTGGTCTTGCCCTGGCTGCAACTGTTGCTGTTGACTGGTGTGGTGATGGCGATTGCCCTGGGCAGCATCAAGCCATCGCCGCTGTATAACGCGCTTGGACTGGTGATCGGGCTGGTACTGCTGTATGCCGTGTACCGTGTTGAAAGCAGCGACAGGCACCGCATGTTGCCCAAGCACAGCCTGAGCCCTGGCAGTGCGCTGTTGCCGATCTATCTGTCGATGAGCCTGATGGTCATTGGCATGACCAGCGAAGTGTTTGTACCGTACTTCTTGCAGGTTTTGCATCTGCAAACCCCGCTGGTGGCGGGCTATATTGCAGCGCTGATGGCGGCCGGCTGGACCCTTGGTGCGCTTTACAGCAGCGGCCTGGCGCTGGCATCTGCCAACCGGGCAATCTGCTGCGGCCCCGTATTTGTGGTGTCGGGGCTGGCACTGGCGGCTGTCTGTGTGCCGCAAAGCGGCAGTTCATTGATCAGCCTGACCGGTGTTTCCCTGGCAATGATCGGCGTCGGTACAGGGATCGGGCTGGCGTGGCCGCATCTGCTTACCCGAGTACTGGCCAATGTGCCTGACAGCGAAAAGGACATTGCCGGTGCGTCCATTACCACCGTGCAACTGATTGCCACGGCGATTGGCGCGGCACTGGCGGGGATGATTGCGAATATGGCCGGTTTATCCGCTCCGGGTGGCGTGGAGGGTGCCTCCAATGCTGCGGCCTGGCTCTTTGGCCTGTATGCCGTGTTGTCTGCGTTGCTGTTTATAACGGTGCGACAAGTGATTGCCCATAGTGCAAAGCGCTGAATCCGCCAGAAATCATGCCTGTGTCGATTTGTCGCAGGCGTTGCTGCATCCCCCGGTTTTACAGGCTGCTGGCGCTGTAGTGCACCATTGAGGGGCGTGACTGCCGTGCGACAGCCTAGCGACAGTGGTAAATTCTGCGCCCATGCAACACGTCTACCCCACAGCAATCGTGCGCGCCAAGCCGGTCACTCCTGGCATCGGGCAGCGTACACACCTGCCTGATAATACGCAGGTTAAAGGCCTTTTCCGTTGGAAAAGGCCGCTTAAAGGAACCTGACATGAATGATTTACTGACTCGCCGCCGCGTAGTCACCGGTCTTGGCTTGCTCAGCCTGGGCTTGATCGCAGGTTGCGACCCTGGCAGCGGTTTGTCATACAAGTACGGCAAAGACCTCAGCAATGAAATCCTCGGGCGCAAGTTCAAGCTCAGGGATGCTCAAGGCAACGAGATGATGCTGGGTAGTTTTCGCGGGATGATGCCGATGATTTTCTTCGGCTTTACCCAGTGCCCGGCCGTGTGCCCGACCGCGCTGGCCCGTGCCGCCCAGGCGAAGAAAATGATGGGCCCCGACGGCGACCGCTTGCAGGTGGTGTTTATCACCCTGGACCCGGAGCGCGACAAGCCGGCGATGCTTGATGCCTATGTAAAAGCCTTTGACCCGAGCTTTATTGCCTTGTCCGGCACCCTGGAAGAAACCGCGGCTACGGCCAAGGAATTCAAGGTGTTTTACGAGAAGATCCCTACCGGTGACTCTTACACCCTGTCTCACACCGCAACCAGTTTCGTTTTCGATTCCCGTGGTGTGTTGCGTCTTGGCCTGTCGCCTTCACTGTCAGCCAAGCAGTGTGCCGAAGACCTGCTCACCGTGATGTCAGTCTGCTAATCCTGTGCACTTTGGAATGAGCCAACCCTATGAAGCCTGTTAAGTATCTACTGTTGTCACTGCTGGGCATGAGCCTGCACGTTTCTGCGCAAACCGTTGTTGATGATGCCTGGGTGCGCGCCACCGTGGCCGGTCAGCCTTCGACCGGTGCCTTTATGCACATTACTTCGAGCACCGACAGCAAGCTGGTTGAAGTCCGTTCTGCGGTAGCCAAGACCGTACAGATCCACGAATCGAAGATGCAAAACGACGTGATGAGCATGCAGCCAGTGACATCGGTAGCGTTACCGGCGGGCAAGAGCGTGGCCATCGAACCTGAGGGCTACCATGTGATGCTGATTGACCTGGTCAATCAGGTCAAAGCCGGTGACCAGGTACCTTTGACCCTGATTGTTGAAGACAGCAAAGGGGTCAAGGAACAGATTGAGGTGAAGGCCGAGGCGCGTGCACTTAATAGCATGCCGATGCACCACGATCATGGTTCGATGCACTGATTCGCAGTTAAACGCCGTAGCAGCAGCCTCGTTCCTTCGGCAACTGCTACGGTTGGTTTACCTAAAACCGGCCCGTCAGCGGGTATTCGACCGCCAGGCGTATCTGGTCCGCATCCAGTTCGGCCTGTGCGGTATTGCCGCGATGGACATTATGTCGCAATGACATGATGGTGCCCTTGGCTGCACCGCTCTGCACCACATAGCGCGCTTCGAGATCCCGTTCCCAGTGCTTCCCGCCTTTGCCATAGCCCAGGTACGCATAGCCGCCCCGCGGATCCACATGGCTGCCGTCAATCTGGCTACCTCGCACATACGCTGCGCTGAACACCAGCCCCGGCATACCCCAGGGTGTCATCGCCAGGTCGTAACGCGCTTGCCATGATTGTTCGTTGGGTGCGTTGAAGTCAGATAGCTGGACCGCATTGGTCAGGAAAATCGCGCCCCGTGTCACATAATCAAATGGCGTGTTGCCATGCACTTTCTGATAGCCCACGCTGAAACTGTGCGGGCCCTGGGCATAGGTGCTCAGCAAACTCCAGGTGGTGTTATCGATATTGCCCGACAGCGCCTTGCCTTCATCGGTTGTGCGGTACAGGTTGAGGTTCAGCGACAGCGAGCGGTTTTCATCCAGCGCGTGGCTGAAGACGGCGCCCAGGTAATGCTGGTTCCAGGTGTCTTCGTAGCGCGAGGTGTAAAGGCTGGCGCTGAGGTTTTTGCTCGGGGTATACACCAGCCCGGCCAGGTCGAATGCATTGCCTTTGGGGCCATTGGAATAATTGACCACAAAGCCTTGATTGTGGCTGCTGGCATTGCGGTCGGTGCTTTCGGTGAAATGCCCACCGACCATTTTAAGGGCATTGAACTCGTTGCTGGTGAGGAACACCCCCGTGGCCGTTTCCGGCAGCAAGCGGCTGTCGGATGAGCTGAACACCGGGGTCTTGACCCGCTGCTCGCCC
This sequence comes from Pseudomonas sp. TWR1-1-3, assembly GCF_049896805.1. Classification (NCBI taxonomy): domain Bacteria; kingdom Pseudomonadati; phylum Pseudomonadota; class Gammaproteobacteria; order Pseudomonadales; family Pseudomonadaceae; genus Pseudomonas; species Pseudomonas sp. TWR1-1-3. Next base: position 928,200 of record NZ_JAFCUZ010000001.1, read on the forward strand.
CAGGACAGCACCGTGTTTGACATACGCAGCTTGAGCGCCGCGCCACCCCGGCCGTAGTTGTCCTTGGGGTAGCCGTCGTTGTCCAGCCCAAGCAGGCGGGCCTTGCCGGCGCGACCGCCGCCACTGTCCAGCTTGAGGCCCATATAGGCGTGGGCATCCACCCCGACACCGATCAGGCCCTGGGTAAAGCCTGATTGCAGGGTGCCCATCAAGCCGTAGGCCCACTCTTCGGCATAGCCATTGCGATCGGAGCGCGATTTATAGGCATTGCGTGCGCCACTGTTGCTGGCTCCGTGGCGATACTCACGGCTGTCGTAGACCGTACGGTTGACCACACTCCAGGTGCTGTCTTCAATAAAGCCCTTGGCTTGCTCCTGGGCCGACTCCGCCACGGCCAGGGGGCTGGCGAGGGCGATCAGGATCGCGGAGCGCGTACCCACGGCACTCATTTCGCCACCTGCTGCTGTTGCAGTGCAGCAGTCAAACGGTCCAACGCGCGTTTGGGTAACGTGGCGGGCAGCACCGGGGGCTCGGTAGAAGGTTCGCCCACCTGAATCAGCATGACCATGCCCATGGCCAGGTGCGGGGTGCATTGAATGCCGTAGAGGCCGGGCACGCTGAAGGTTTGCTCTACCTCCTGGTTGATCTTGCCCTTGAACGGTTGCGCACCTTCAGGCAGCAGTCCGGGCAGTGTGGCCGCATTGTGGCCGCTTTGTGTGGGGATGAACCTGACCGTGTCGCCGGGGGCGATCTGCAGGTAATCCGGTTCATAGACCATACCGGCCGTGGCACTGCGGGTGAGCATTTTCACTTCGTGGGTTTGTGCCAGTGCCGAAGTACAGAGCAGGGCAGTGGTCAGCAGCAGAGTCAGGGATGAAATACGCATGGGTGGCTCTCTTAAATAGTATTCAAACGCACATACGCAGGATCTGCGCGCCGTCAAAAGGGTCAGTCAGGTAATGCGCCTGTACCCCGAATGTGCTCTGCAGCCGTTGCGGGGTCAGGACTTCAAGGGGTTTACCAAGCGCCATCAAACGGCCACGTTCAAGAATCGCCAGGCGATCACAGCTCAGGGCCTGATTGAGGTCGTGCATGGCGATCAGGGTGGTCACGGGCAGGGCATGTATGGTTTTTAATATGGCCAGCTGATGCTGGATATCCAGATGATTGGCGGGCTCATCCAGCAACAGGATTTGCGGGCGCTGGGCCAGGGCCCGGGCGATATGCACGCGTTGTCGCTCACCACCCGAGAGCCCGCGCCAGGTACGGTTGCGCAGATGCGTAGCATCCACATCGGCCAGTGCCTGCTCGACAATGGCCGTGTCCCCGGCTGACCACGGGCTTAGCGCCGACAGCCAGGGTGTACGGCCCAGCGCGACGGCATCAAAAACGCCAATGCTGTCGTGGGTGTCGGCATGCTGCTCGACCACCGCCAGGGTTTGCGCAATGTTGCGCTGGCTCATTTTGCGCAGCGCTTGCCCGTGCAGTAAAACCTGGCCCTGGCCGGGCACCCGCAGGTTGGCCAGCAGCTTGAGCAATGTGGACTTGCCGGAGCCGTTGGGCCCGACTATCCCCAGGGTTTCGCCGCGCTGCACACTGAGGGTGATGCCCTGCAACAGCTGGGCATCACCCACGCGGTAACTCAGGTTGCTACAACTCAGTACCGTCATCGTGCATGTCTCCGGCCGATCAGGATCAGCGCAAATACGGGCGCGCCCACCAGGGCAGTGACCACGCCGACGGGAATCACCTGGCCTTTTATCAAGGTGCGTGACAGCACATCGGCGGCAATCAGGAACAAGGCCCCGCCCAGGGCGCTGACGGGCAGCAGGCGGCCATGCCCGGTACCGGCCAGCAAGCGCACGGCGTGGGGAATGACCAGCCCGACAAAACCGATGGAGCCTACAATCGACACCATCACCGCCGTCACCAGCGCCGCACAACTGATCAGCAATAGCTGCACCCGGCGCACCGGGATACCCAATGAGGCCGCAGAGTCAGCACCAAAGGTGAATGCATCCAGCGCCCGTCGATGCCACAGGCACACCGCCAGCCCCAGCACCGCTACAGGCACTGCCAGCCATACCGAAGGCCAGCGCACGCCACTGAGGTTGCCCAGCAACCAGAACATGATCCCGCGAGCCTGTTCGGAACTGGCCGATTTGGTGATCAGGAAGGCAGTGATTGCGTTGAACAACTGAGAACCGGCAATGCCTGCCAGGATGATCTGGGCACTTACACCGGAGGGCCCGCTGGCCCGTGCCAGCAGAATAACCAGGGCAAAGGCGCAAATCGCCCCGGCAAAGGCCCCGGCCGACAGTGAAATGGCCCCGGCGCCCAGGCCAAGCACCGCGACCACAACGGCACCTGTGGACGCTCCGGCCGAAATGCCCAGCAGGTAGGGGTCGGCCAGCGGGTTGCGCAGCAAGGACTGCAATACCACGCCGCAGATGGCCAGCCCCGCACCGCAGGCCGCGGCCACCAGAGCTCGGGTCAGGCGATAGTTCCAGACAATGCCTTCGTCGATCGGGTCCAGTGCATGCCCGGCGCCCCACAGTTTGTTGGCCAGTACCTGCAGCACCACATCGGGTGCGATCGGAGTTTCACCGATAGCGACCCCGGCGAGTACAGCCAGCAGCAGTGCTGTACAGGCGGCGAAGGCAGTGATCAACCGTGCAGTCATTTAGGCAGGTCGTGGCGGCTGATCGCAGTTGCGAGTGTTTCGATGCCGTCGAACAGGCGCAGGCTGGCCTGCATCCCGTGGGCATCGAGGACAATGATGCGGTTGTTTTTCACGGCATCCATATTGCGGGTTACCGGGTCGGTACGCAGGAATTCAAGTTTTTTCTCGACGTCATCCGCCGGGAAGCGTCGGCGATCCATGCGCGCGATGACCAAAAATGTCGGGTTGGCCTTGGCCAGGGTTTCCCAGCCGACAGTTGGCCATTCTTCATCGGACTCCACCACATTGCGCACGCCCAGGGTGTTGAGCATAAAGTCGGGGATACCCTTGCGCCCGGCAACATATGGGTCGATATCCATGTCCGCACTGGAGAACCAGAACAGCGCACTGGTGGCGCTCAGGTCCTTGCCCTTGAGCGAGGCAATGGATTTTTCCAGGCTCGCCTTGAGCTGGTTGTTCAGTTGTTCACCGCGCGCCTGCACATCGAAGATCTCTGCCAGCTGGCTGATGCTCTTGTAGACAGTGTCGATACTGAATGGCTGCATGCGCGTGCCGTCGGCGCCAACCAGGTTGTCTTTGCCCTCGCAGTCAGAAGGCATCAGGTAAGTCGGTATCTTCAGTTCGTGAAACTGCTCGCGGGTGCCCACCACACCCTGCGGCCCCACCATCCACTCCAGCTGCACGACCACCAGCTCCGGGCGTTTCCCAATGACGGCTTCAAAGCTCGGGTCATTGTCGGCCAGGCGCTCAACCTTGTCGTTCTGTGCCTGGTATTGCACGGGGACATCGTTGAACCACAAAGAAGTACCCACCAGCCTGTCACCAAGGCCCAGGGCATAGAGCATTTCGGTGCCGGCCTGGCCAATGGTTACCGCGCTTTTGGGGGCATGCTCAAACGTCAGCGGGGTGGCGCAGTTCTGCAGGGTCAGGGGGTATTGCGTGGGGGTCGCATGGGCCAGGGCCGGCAAGGCCAGCGTGACCATGAGCGTAACAACGCGGTGCAACAGCATGATGCAATCTCCATTTGATCGTACACGGGGCACAGGTGCACGGACGGGAATGCATCATCGGGTACTGCTGCAGCAACAGTACAAAGCAGGATGCCTCCCCGGACACCCCGCCGGTTAGTTTGTGGACTTTGCCGGCAGGTCTCCTGACTGATGGGTCATCGCTTGCTCCAGCCTTCCCGGGGGGTATCCCAGTGGCAATCTTGGAGCAGGCTCGTCATCTACAGTTGCGGGGGCAGTTCCGTTGGGTGCTGAAAAAGCACTGCGGATTCCCTTTTAACCCCCCGTTAGGGGGGACCGGCGGCGGGATGATAATCGATCCTGTTTGCTAAAGGGGGCCGCCGTCAGAATCAGAAATACTTGAGCCAGGTGATATCCCGCCGGCGGGCTTTCAAGTTGGCGAACCAGCGCACCGGCAAATACAACGAAATGGCCAGCAGCACGGCCGTTAACCACACCGCCCCGATACTGTCGAAACCGAAATAGTTGCCCTGATTCAAGCCAAACAGGGCAACACTGGCCAGGTACAGCACTTTGAGTGCATACAGATGCAACAGATAGAAAAACATCGGGGCTGCGCCAAACACGGCCAGGGTGCTGATCCACTGGCGTTGTTGTGCCCGCTCAAACGTCAGCATCAGCAACAGGCCCACACCCAGGGTCAAGGCGAGAAACAACAGCGAAGGCGGGTATTTAGTGATATTGAAAAAACTCATCACGCTGTGCATGGCGGAGTCATGGCTTGCCCAGGGGGCTTCGCCATAGCCATTGAACAAACGCAGCAGCATAAAGCCGAGCAGGGCGCCACTGCCTGCCAGCAACAGATAGCGCTGGCGCAGGGCTGGCGGGGTGGAGCGGGTGAACCAGGGGCCCAGGCAATAACCCAGAGCAATCACGCCGATCCACGGCAACACCGGATAGGACGTGCGCATGCGCAAGCTGTCGCCCACTTCAATCCAGCCGCGATCATGCAAAATCGCCCAGGGCACATGCATCATCGAGCCCGCCGCAAAATGCAGGTTATCCAGCAGATTGTGCCCGGCGATGATTCCCAGGCCAAGTATCAGCAAGACCGGGCGTGGCAGCCACACCAGGGCGGCAAGGGCGATCATGCTGACGCCAATGGCCCAGATGACCTGCATGTAGATCACCGACGGCGGCAACTGGAAAGTCCAGGCGAAGTTGACCAGAGTGAACTCCAGCAGCACCAGAAACAGCCCGCGCTTGAACAGGAACGCCGAAACATCGCGTTTGCCCTGATACTTTTCGCCATACAGATACGCCGACAGACCGGTCAGCAAGACAAACACCGGCGCACACAGATGGGCCAGGGTACGGCTGAAGAACAGTGCAGGGTCGGTGATCTCGATATTCATCGGGTCGGCTACTTGCCGGTGCAGGAAGAACGTCTCGCGCACGTGGTCCAGCAGCATAAAGAGGATAACCAGGCCCCGCAGGGCATCGATGGACAGCAGGCGCTGATTCAAGGGGGGAGTAGGGAGGGTCATTGAAGGGTCGCTGGCAAGGGAATGTTATAAAGTACTGATACTGTATAACATTCCCTGTTTCGCTGTCACCCCTTTGAGAAACACTCTCAAAGCTGGATATGTCTAGCGCAGCACTTTCACCCAGGCCATCAGCAATGCCGAAGACAGCACCCCGGCCGTCATAAAGATATACGCCGCCCCCGGATTGCCGGTAAGGCCGATCAGGTAGCCCACGATCCAGGAGCCGACAAAGGCCCCCAGGGCGCCACAGGCATTGATCAGGCCAATGGCTCCGCCGAACACGTTCGAAGGAATAATCTCCGGTATCAGTGCGAAAAAAGGCCCATAAGGTGCGTAAAGTGCAGCACCGGCAATAGTCAGCAAAGCAAACGACAACCAGAAATGTGAAGACCCGAGCAGGAACGAGCAGAAGAAGGCCATCGCCCCCAGGGCCAGCAGCGGCCAGATGAAGGGTTTGCGCTGCTGGGTTTTGTCCGAAGCCCAGGACACAGCCAGCATCGTCGCTACCGCTGCGACATAAGGAACTGCGCTTAGCCAGCCAACTGTCACGATGTCCGCCGCCGCTGCCTGTTTGATAATGCTCGGCAGCCACATGATAAAACCGTACACGCCAATGCTCCACAGCGCATGCACACAGCACAACTGGATCACCACAGGGCTGGTAAACGCCTGACGGTAATTGCGCACTTGTTGCATGCCTTTCTGTTCATCAGCCAGGGTCGCGGCCAGTCGGGCTTTTTCCTGTGGCGTCAACCAGTTCACCTGTTCAGGCCTGTCTCGCGCCATGCGCCACCAGACGAAGGCCCAGAGCACCGCTGGCGCGCCTTCAATGATGAACATTTCGCGCCAGCCCCAGGCCTGGATCAGGTAGCCAGACAGCACCGACATCCACAATACGGTCACCGGGTTGCCCAGCACCAGGAAGGTATTGGCCCGCGAGCGCTCTTTGCGGGTGAACCAGTTGCTGATGAAAATCAGCATGGCCGGCATCACGGCCGCTTCGACAATGCCCAGGGAAACCCGAATAAACATCAGCATCGGGATATTGGTCACCAACCCCGTGGCCATGGCGCAAAAGCCCCACAGGATCAGGCTCCAGAACACCAGTTTGCGCACGCTGTACTTCTGCGCGTAAATCGCCCCCGGTACCTGGAAGAAAAAGTAACCGAGAAAAAACAGCGCACCGATCAGCGAGGACATGCCCTTGGTGATGCCCAGGTCCTGCTCGATGCCCGCCGCACTGGCGAAGCCGTAGTTGGCCCGGTCCAGGTAGGCCAGGCTGTAAGTAATGAATATCAGCGGGATCAGATACAGCCAGCGTTTGGTCGCGAAGCCCTGGGTCTTGACCTGCGCACTGCCGATCTCGCTCAAGGGCAGTGCTGGTTCTTTAAGCGTGCTCATGGGGTGTTCCTTGTTATTGTTTTTCAGGTGCGGGTCAAACAACGCTGGTCAGGCCCCCGTCCACAAACAGGGTTTGCCCGTTGATAAAGTCCGAAGCCGGCGAAGCCAGGAACACCGCGGCTCCGCACAGCTCATCAACCCGGCCCCAGCGGCCAGCCGGGGTGCGCTTGCACAGCCACTCGGAAAACTCCTGGTTATCGACCAGGGCGCGATTCATTTCGGTGGCAAAATAGCCCGGGGCCAGGCCATTGGCCTGGATGCCATGCCGTGCCCACTCGGCGCACATGCCTTTGGTGAGCATCTTCACTGCGCCTTTGGAGGCGGCATAAGGGGCGATGGTCGGGCGTGCCAGCTGGCTTTGCACCGAGCAGATATTGATGATCTTGCCGCGACCGCGGGCGATCATGTGCCGCGCAACAGCTTGGGAAACATGGAACACACCGTCCAGGTTGGTGCGCATCACGTCGTGCCAGTCGCTGGCGCTGAAGTCCTCCAGTGGCGCACGACGCTGGATGCCGGCGTTGTTGACCAGAATATCGATGGCCCCGACATCGCTCTCAAAGGTGTTGATCGCGGCTAGCAATTGCTCGCGGTCGGTCACATCGAAGGCCACGGATTCAGCCTTCAGCCCCTCGTTGCGCAGTTGAGCGGCCACGGCACGAGATTTATCGATATTGCGAGTGTTGATCACCACCGTTGCGCCAGCTGCGCCCAGGCCGCGGGCCAGTTCAAGCCCGATACCCTGGCCTGATCCGGTGATCAGGGCCCGACGTCCCTCAAGCTTGAAGCTGTTGATATTGAATGACATGCTGTTCTCCACAAATGGCCGTTTATTATTTTCAGCGGCCTTGTGGTTACTTCACCTCAAGCTATAAATGCAGTCCAATCGTCATTGCTGATCTCGTGATCAATATTCTTGATTAAGATATTGGAACGTACTGCAGTGAGGGCTTGTCCATAAAGCCTGTACTCCCATACGTTGAGGTGAACATGCGCAGCTTGATTTCTGCATCAATAATGGCCGGTCTTTTGTGCGCCATGCCTTACGCAGCACAGGCTGATGACGACAAACCCGGGGACTGCAAGCCGGGGCAGATACTGGCTGAGTCCATGGACCTGAGCAGTTGCTATGGCAACGGCGACAAGGCGCCTGATCAATTCATCCGGGACGCGGAGGCGATCAAGGACTGGCACGCCCGGGGCCTGCCAAAACCTGATGAACATGAACAGTGGGTGCAAATCAGCGGCCACTATGTGCTGGTCAATCGCGTCAATGCGGTGATCAAGGAGATCCGCACCAAAGACGCCAGAGTCCTGAGTAAATAACGGCTGGATCCCGGACCAGTCAGCTCCCACCGATTGCGCTGCTGGCAATCAGGGTGGGAGCGAGCTTGCTCGCGATGATGTCATGCCGATCAGCTTTAACCCGCAGCGCGGCCATGGGCTGCCGTGGCCAGTTGCCCGGTGTCGACCCGTACGAAAATCGAATCGCCCACCGCCGTCAGCACATCCCCGGCATAGACCTCGCATATAATCCGCGTTTTACGCCCCACGTCGCCTTCCACCCGGGCCCGCAAGGTCAGCGGCACGCCCATGGGCGTCGGTTTGATAAATTTGATTCCCAGGTTGCCCGTGACGCAATTGATCCGCGGCAGGCTGGCCGCATCGCGCTGCTCCATGCGGTAGTGATAAGCCATGGCTGTCCAGTTCGAATGGCAGTCCACCAGCATGGCGATCATGCCGCCGTATACCAGTTCGGGCCAACCGCAATATTTGGGGTCCGGCAGGTGTTCGGCAATCACATGCTCACCGTCTGCGTGCCAGTAACTCTTGATATGCAAGCCGTGAGGGTTGTGGCTGCCGCAGCCATAACAGACTCCATCGGGGGCGGCGCTGTCTTGCAGAGAGGTCGTTAGCCGGGACATATCATATTCATCCTCAAGGACCCGCCGACTTGTCGTGGCGGGCAATGTTCACAGCCAGCCGGGCTGTTGGAAAAGGTCTAAACCGGCGTCCGATTGCTGAGCAAAATCTTGCCGCTGGCCTCGGCAATCTGCTCGCCGCGCTGGTTGCTGCAATAGCCGCTGAGTACCGCAATACCGCCATTGCTGCGGGGTTTGTCGAGGGTTTCGGTAATGGTCCATTCGACACTCAGGGTGTCGCCTGCAAACACCGGGGCGATAAACCGGCAGTTATGCTCAAGGTAGGCCACGGCGGTGCCGTAGAAGTACATGCCGATGGAAGCAGACATGAAGGCGCTGGTCATTGGCCCATGCAGGATCGGTCGACCGAAACGGCTGCTGGCACAAAATTGGGCATCGCTGTGCAACGGGTTGAAGTCACCAAACATGCCGCAGGCACGGCTGATGTGTGACGCATCGATGGTCAGCGACTGGCCAAACGTTTCGCCCCGGGTAATTTCGTCGAAAGCCTTTCCTAGAAAATTCATGCTTGCAGCTCCATCGCAGTACGTTGCTCTTCCAGTTCACGCAGGGCCTTGCGAATGATTTTGCCCGTCGTGGTCATGGGCAGTTCGTCGAGGAATTCAATTTCACGGGGGTACTCATGGGCCGCCAGTTGTGCACGAACATGCGCCTGCAGCTCGCATATGGTGTTGTCGCTGGCGGCGTAGCCGTGGTTGAGGACGACAAACGCCTTGACCACCTCGGTACGAATCGGATCTTTCTTGCCAATAGCCGCCGCCATTTTCACCGCCGGATGCTTGATCAGGCAGTCTTCGATGGGGGTCGGTCCGATGCGATAGCCTGCGCTGGTGATGACGTCATCGTTGCGTCCAAGGAAGAAGATATAGCCATCCTCATCTATCGAGCCCTTGTCGCCCGTCACCAGCCAGCCGTTGAGGTATTTCTCGGCAGTGGCCTGGCTGTTTTCCCAATAGCGCAGCATCTGGCTGCCGTTGGGCGTGGCCACGGCAATATGCCCTGAACCACCTGTGGGCACGGGCACGCCATAGTCGTCGACGATGGCCACGTCAAACCCCTCGACCGCGCGGCCAATGGCATGGGGGCGGTAGATCCCCTGGCTGGCGCAGGAGGACACCACCAGATTGCATTCGGTCTGGCCATAAAATTCATTGATGCGCACACCCAGCGCCTGGTCGCCCCAGGCCAGCAGTTCATCACCCAGTGACTCGCCACCACTGGCAACCGACCGCAGCGCGAGATGCCAGCGCTGTTGCGGGTTTTCGACAGGGCGTAACAGCTTGAGAGCGGTGGGCGGGAAGAAGACATTTTTAATCTGCAATGCTTCAATCAGGGCAAATACGTCTTCAGGCACAAACTTGTCAGCGCGGTGGGCCACCACCGGCACGCCGTGATACCAGGCAGGTAGCAGCACATCGAGCAACCCGCCAATCCATGCCCAGTCTGCCGGGGTCCACATCCGGTCACCGGGCTGGGGGAAGTCGTCGTGTGAACTGCGCACGCCGGGCAAATGCCCGAGCAACACGCGATGGGCATGCAAAGCGCCTTTAGGATGGCCGGTGGTGCCGGAGGTGTAGATGATCAGTGCCGGATCCTCGGCCGCCGTATCGAGGGTCTCGAACTGGTCACTGTGGCACTGCAGTTGCTCATGGTAATCAAGCACGTCATTACGATGCGCGGGTGCATCGATAACGTAGCACAGATGTAAGTGGGCAAGGCCGGCACGAATTCCGTCGATCTTCTGCAGGCCGCTGGCGTCGGTGATCAGCGCACGCATTGAACAGTTCGAAGCGCGATGTTCGATGGCGTCCGCACCGAACAGCTTGAACAGCGGAACCGCAATGGCGCCCAGCTTGTACAGCGCGATATGGGCGGTGCCGGCCTCCAGGCCTTGAGGGAGCATGATCCCGACCCTGTCACCTGCGTTGATACCTTGTGTGCGCAAACTGTTGGCCAGGCGGTTGGCCTGTTGTTGCAAGGCCAAAAAGCTGTGGTATTGAACCGTGCCATCGGCATTTTTCTGGATGATCGCAATGCGTTCAGGGTCGTCAGCCCAGCGGTCACAGCAAGCCCGGGCAATATTGAAACGCTGCGAAGCATCCCGTTGCGGGTCGCTGGGAGAGAGAGGTGCCGTGTTCATGGTCGAGTCCTTGTTGTTATGCGCCATGGTCAGAAGCTGCCGAACGTTGAACCCAGCACCATGACCACCAGCAAGGCGGTCATGGGCACAACGGTCGTCATCATGAAAATTTGCGGGTAGGACTGGCGGTGCGTAAGGTTACAAATTGCCAGTAAGGTGATCACCGCGCCCGAGTGGGGCAGGGTGTCCAGGCCGCCGGCAGCAATGGTAGCGACCCGGTGAAACAGGTCGGGGCTGATGCCCGCGGCTTCGATCATGCGCAGATAGTCCGCGCCCAGGGTGCGGAAGGCGATGCTCAGGCCTCCGGACGAGGAGCCGGTAATGCCTGCCAGCACGTTCATGCTGAGCACGGCCGAAATCAGCGGATGCTCCGGCGAGACATTGAGGATGGTGTCCTTGATCAGCGCAAATCCGGCCATACCGGCGATCACCGCGCCATAGGCCACTTCCGAAGCTGTGTTGAAGATCGGCAGCAGGGCGCCGATGGTGCCCTTGTTGAGGGTGACCGTCAGGTTGTCCCAGCGGCGCCAGTTGAGCAGGATCACAAATACGATTGCGCACATCAGGGCCAACAGCACGGACCACAGCCCTATGACGCTCACCGGGTCGATGTTGCCAAAGCGCTCTTCACGCAAAACGCTGAGGTCCAGGGCAGGCAGGATCCAGTAGCTGAACGCCGCGTTCAGGCCGATCACCACGATTATCGGCAGCAGGGCTACGAGCAGTCCGGGTTTTTTTATGCTGGCATTCGACGCTATTTCGTCGTCATGGGGGCCGTAGCCTTCACCCTTGGCCATGGCCTTGCGGGCTCGCGATTGCAACATCCAACTGCCCATCCACAGCATGACGATCGACGCGATGATGCCCAGGCCCGGGGCGGCGAAGGTGGTGGTGCCCAGATAAGCCGTGGGAATCGAGTTCTGTATCGACGGTGCGCCAGGCAGCGCGGTCATGGTGAAGGTAAAGGCCCCCAGCGCGATGGCCGCTGGCATATAGCGTTTTGGCGTGCCGGACTCACGAAAAATTGCCGCCCCGATCGGGTATACGGCAAAGGCCACCACAAACAGCGATACGCCACCGTAGGTCAACAGCGCACAGGCCAGCACTACGGTGAGAATTGCATGGCGATGGCCGAGTTTGCGCATAAACCAGTCAGCGATGGTATGCGCTGCTCCGGAGTCGGCGACCAGCTTGCCGAACAGGGCACCGAGTATGAACAGGGGGAAAAACTTGATCACATAGAGCCCCAGCTCCTTCATGAACAGCTGGGTAAAGGTGGGCATGATATCTGCGGCTGCCCCGCTGAGAAGAACGGCCAGCGCGGCCATCAACGGCGCCAGGATCAAAACCGTCACGCCCCGGTAGGCGAAAAACATCAACAACAGAAGGGATATCAGTATCGCCATCGTGCTCATGGGTGGCTCTCTTATAATTATTGTTTTGGCTTGTTTTTGTGCTTACGTTTACGTTTGCGTCAACCTAGAGCACGTATGCGACCCTGTCAACCTTGCCCCCTGTATTCATCCGCCGCGCGGATCTGTCGAGGGTCGTGCAGCCTGGAGGTGATGGCTGGAACCGATAAACATATACATCGCCGGCACCATGAACAGCGTCAGCAGGGTGCCGATAGACAGCCCGGCGAAGATCACCAGCCCCATGTCATGGCGCCCTGCAGCCCCGGCACCGGAAGCCCAGACCAGCGGCACCACGCCCAGTACCATCGCGGCCGTGGTCATCAGGATCGGGCGCAGACGCACGCCGGCGGCTTCCTCAATGGCCTCACGCTTGCTGCGGCCTGCGCGTTGCAGTTCATTGGCAAATTGCACGATCAGGATCCCGTGCTTGGTGATCAGCCCCAGCAGCGTCACCAGGCCCACCTGGGTGTACACATTGATCGAGGCAAAGCCCATGGTAATAAAGGCCAGCGCACCAAACAGTGCCGGCGGCACCGAGAACAGAATGACCACCGGATCGCGGAAGCTTTCGAACTGGAAGGCCAGGGCCAGGTAGACGATTAATATCGAGAACAGCAGCAAGCCGACAAAGCCGCCGGACTCTTGCATGAACTGACGCGACTCGCCGGAAAAGTCCGAGGTGTAACCCGAGGGCGCAATATCGTTCAGGATAGTGTTGAGCCTGGCCAGCAACTCGCCCTGGGCCACACCGCTGACGCCCGAGAGGGTCGCCGAGTTCAACTGCTGGAAGTGATTGATCGACTCGGGTTGTGTCGAGGTCTCGATATGCGCCACCGTGCGCGCCGGGATCATCACACCGGCGGGCGTACGGATGTTGTAATCGAGAATCTGCTCGGGGTTGAGCCGGTCAACCTGCAGTACTTGCGGGATGACTTTGTATGAGCGCCCGGCGGTCGAGAAGTAATTGACGTAGTTGCCACCCAATGCAGCTGACAGGGCTGCGCCGACATCTGCCTGGGTCATGCCCAGTGCGGCAATTTTTTCCCGGTCGACCACCAGTCTGGCCTGCGGTTTGTCCAGTTTCAGGTCCATGTCGGCAAACCAGAACAAATGTTGCTTCTGGGCTTCGGCCATCACGGCCTGAGCCACTTCATTGAGGTTTTCTACCGAGTCGGTGGTGGTGATCACAAACTGCACCGGCAATCCCTGGGCGCCCGGTAACGAAGGCAATGGGAAGGCAGCGACGGTGGCCCCCGGCACCTGATTCCATTTTTGCTGAAGATCGAAGATCAGCTCGGCCTGGGAGCGTGTGCGTTCGCTCCAGGGCTTGAGCAAGACCCCGCCCAGGCCCTGATTGAGGGCGGGCAGCCCGGTCAGCTGGAACATCTGCGCGTATTCAGGCTCCTTGCTGGCGATCTGAAACGCCTGGTCGGCAATGCGCTCCATCTGTTGCGGTGCAGCTGTGGGCGGGCCTTTGATCATCATGAACACCAGCCCCTGGTCTTCGGTCGGTGACAGTTCGCTTTTGGCGGTCATGCCACTGGCGGCGACCAGTACAAACAGGACAAAGCCAAAGGTCACCAGCACCGGCCAGATATCCAGACCGGCTGACAAAACGCGATGGTAACGCCCGCGCAGCCAGTCAAAACACTGATCGAGCCGGCGCGCGAAGCGACCTTCATCCTGCCCGGGTTGCAACAGCCGGGAGGTCATCATCGGTGACAGCGTCAAGGCCACCACTGCCGATACCGTTACCGCACCGGCCAGGGAAAAACAGAACTCCTTGAACAGTGCCCCCGTCAAGCCGCTGCGCAGCCCGATCGGCACATAGGCGGCAATCAGCACCACCGTCATCGCGATGATCGGGCCGCCCAGTTCACGCGCCGCCATCAACGCGGCTTCAAATACACTTTTGCCTTGTTCCTTGATATGCCGGTCGACGTTTTCCACCACGATAATCGCGTCGTCCACCACCAGACCAATGGCCAGAACCAATGCAAGCAAGGTCAGCAGGTTGATCGAGTAACCCAGCAGATACATGACAAAGAAGGTGCCGACCAGCGACAGCGGTATCGCCACCAGTGGCACTATCACCGCGCGGAATGAGCCGAGGAACAGGTAGATGACCACCGACACTATGACCATTGCTTCCACCAGGGTCTTGACCACCTCGACAATCGAAGTATTGATGAACGCTGTGGAGTCATAAACGATTTCGCCGCGCACGCCTGCAGGCAATTGCGCTTGCAGTTCGGGGAAGGCGTCGCGCACGCTGCTGGCAACGCTGAGGATATTGGCATTGGGCGCGGCTTTGATACCGACAAACACCGAACGTTTGCCGGAAAACGCCACGCTGCTGTCGTAGCTTTCTGCACCCAGGGTCACAGTGGCGACATCTTCCAGGTACACCAGGGCATCGTCGTTGTTCTTGATCACCAGCCGCTTGAATTCATCCACCGTGTGCAAGTCGGTTCCGGCCGTCAGGTCTACCGTGACCATTTGCCCGCGGGTTGAACCCACGGCAGACAGGTAGTTGTTGTTGGCCAGCGCCGCGACTACGTCCTGGGCGGTGACGTTATGGGCCGCCAGTTTGTCCGGGTCCAGCCAGGCACGCAGGGCGAACTGGCGCCCACCGAGGATTTCTGCGGTTTGCACGCCCTGGATCGAGTCGAGCTTGGGTTTGACCACCCGCACCAGATAATCGGTGATGTTATTGGTGGGCAGGGTGTCGCTGTAGAACCCCAGGTACATGGCATCCGTGGTTTGCCCCACCGCAACCGACAGCACCGGTTCCTGGGCCTGGGCCGGTAGCTGGTTCTTGACCGAGTTGACCTGGGTGTTGATCTCGGTCAGGGCCTTGCTGGCGTCGAAGTTCAGCCGCAGCGTGGCGGTAATGGTCGAGACCCCGGTAATACTCGACGAAGACAGATAATCGATGCCCTGGGCCTGGGCGATCGCCGACTCCAGTGGCTGGGTGATAAACCCGGCAACTGTGGCTGCATCGGCGCCGTAGTAGGCGGTAGTAATAGTGACCACCGCATTTTCGGTTCGCGGCCATTGGTTGACCGGCAATTCGAAGATCGAACGTAGCCCCAGGATCAGGATAAACAGCGAAACCACTACGGCCCAGACCGGGCGCTGGATAAAGGTATCGGTGAGCTTCATGGGTCACCTTTAATGTTCTTGAGGCGTTGGCGCCGCATCGTTGAGCGGCGCAGCACTGTTGTCGATCTGCACCGGTGAGCCATTTTTGAGTTTCATCTGACCACTGGTGATCAACAGGTCGCCTTCCTTCACACCGGACAGGATGGCGACCTGATCGCCACGGGTCGGTCCGGTCTTGATAAAGGTCTGTTGTGCCGTGAGAACGTCTTCACCCTTGTCGTTCTTGCTCGACAGCGCGATAAAAACGGTGGTGCCGTAGGGGTTATAGGTGACGGCTGTCTGTGGCACGGTCAGGTAGCGCAGCACCGCCCCCGAGTCGACAACTGCGCGGGCAAACATGCCGGGCACCAGGTTCTTCCCGGGGTTGGCAACGCTGGCTTCGACCGTGACGTTACGCGTGGTCGGGTCGAAGCGGGTGTCTATGGTGCTGACGCGCCCCGTGAATGTCTGGTTGGAGAGGCCGTCGGCGGTCACCGATACTTTTTGGCCGACGGCAATGGCTTCCAGTTGGGTCTGGGGCACGTTGAAGTCGATATAGATGGGGTCGAAGGTTTGCAACGTGGCGATTTTGTCACCGGGGTTGAGGTATTGCCCGGGGTTGACAGCGGTAATGCCTATACGCCCGGCAAAGGGCGCACGAATGGTTTTTTGCGCCACCAGCGCCCGCTGCTGTTCTGCGGCGGCCAGTTTGGCTTTGAGGTCTGCGTTGTCGGTGTCCACTTGCGCCTGGGACACGGCGTTGACCGCCAGTTGTGCGCGGTCACGCTTGAGGACGATGGCGGCCAGGTCCGCCGTGGCTTCCAGCGAATGGAGCAGGGCGATGTCCGAATCAGCATTCAATTGAACCAGCAGCGCCTGTGCTGCCACTTCCTGGCCCGGTGTAAAACCGATGCTGCGCACAATGCCGCCCGCTTCGGTGGTCACATCGACCCCGCGCACGGCTTTTATCGAGCCCACGGCGGTCACCGTCGGCTGCCAGTCGTCGAACGGTACTTGCATGGCGGTGACGACGGCGGCGGGCAAGGGCTGCTTTGCCTGGTTAATCATGGCTGAGATCTGCGCGAACTTGACCCCGGCGATGATCGCGACAATCACCAGCACCACCCCGATCATGATAAGCATCGGCCGCCACAGCCTGCGCCTTGCAGTGGGTTGCGCGAGTGAGTCGTTGTTGACGTCAGCCATGGTTGTTCTCGCTGTTTCAATGGTATTCAGTCGAGCCGCGTGGGTTTGGCGGGCGCGGTCTTGTTGTGACTCGGCATGAGTTCTTGCCAGGTCGGCAAGCCGAATCGGTCAGGGCGGCCCTGGGGGTCAGGGTCGCTGCGGTTCCACCAGCCGCCGCCCAGAGCCTGGAACAGCGCTGCGGTATCGCTGTAGCGCACGGCCTGGGCCTGGACCCGGCTGAGCACGGTGTTCTGGTAGGTTTGCTGCGCCGTGAGCAGGTTGATATAAGCCACCGCTCCCAGGCGGTACTGCGCCTGCACCAGGGCAAGGCTGGCCTGGGCGGACTGCTCCGCAGCCACTTGCTGCTTGAGCGCCTCGGCATCGGCCTCCAGCGCCCTGAGCGCGTTGGCCACATCCTGGAATGCGGCAAGCACCGTACCGCGGTACTGCGCCGCCGACTGGTCATACGCCGCGACCGCCGCCCGTTTTCGGTGTTCAAGCGCACCGGCATCGAACAGCGGTTGGGCAATTGCCCCGGCCAGGCTCCATACACCCGAGCCTGCGGAAAACAGCGTGCTGCCGCTGGCTACCGTGGAACCCAATGAACCGGTAATGCTGAACTGTGGCAACTGATTGGCCACCGCCACGCCAATATTGGCACTGGCCTCATGCAGTTGCGCCTGAGCGGAGCGCACATCCGGACGCTGTTCGACGATTGCCGAGGGCAGACTCACCGGCAATTCTTGCGGCAGATGCAGGGAAGCCAGGTTGAAACGCTCGCCCTTGTCCTGATTGGGGAACCTGCCCAGGTAGGCCATCAACTGGTTCCGGGTTTGCGCCAACTGCTTTTGCAAGGGCGCCAGAGTAGCGCGGGTTTGCGCCAGGGCAGTTTGCTGGGTCAATACATCGGTATCGGCAATGGCACCGAGGCGCCGCTGCGCCTGCAGCAGGTCGAGCTGGTCGCTCTGTAGCTGGATGATTTGCCCGGTCGCCGCAATCTGATCGCGCAGGGACGCCAGGCTGACGGCGGTATTGACCACATTGGTGGATAGCGTGAGGTAGGTGGCCTCAAGCTGAAAACGCTGGTACTCGGCTTGCGCCGTGGACGACTCGATCTGCCGGCGCGTACCGCCGAAGACATCCGGCGCATAGGACACGCTCAGTGACGCGGAGCTGAGTGTGAGAATCGGCGACGACGCCGTACCGGATGTGGTCCCGGAGACTTTCTGGCGGGTTTTCGACAAATTGCCGTTCAGGACGGGAAACAAGGAAGCCTGATCGACATACACCTGCTCATTGGCCTGGCGCAATGCTGCTTGCGCGGCGCTGATATCGGGGTTGGCGCGCAAGGCCTCTTCCACCAGAGCGTTCAATTCCGGCGAGCGGAACAATGTCCACCATTGCCCGGGTATATCCATGCCGGCAATCAGGCGTTGCGCAGCGCCGCCAGCGTCGATATCGGACCGGGCGGTGGCCGTAAGGTTGTGCGTGGAGTAACCGGCATCCGCAGCGACTTCGGGACGAACAAAGTCAGGCCCCAGGGTACAACCTGCGAGGGCAATGAACAGCAGACTCAGCGGCAAGCACCGTTGCATCCGACAGCCCTCCTGAAAGGGCAGGTAGTGACGGGATTCAAGTCACGTTGGCAGTTGGACTGAACGTTAATCCAAGCGCGGGACAACCGCAACCAGAGGAAACCTTCGCCCTCGGCGGGGTGTACAGGTTACGGGGCCACTCTGGCTTACTCGTCCACTTGGACGAGGCGCTTGCACGCAGGATCGGGCTAGCTTTCGCTCAGGGTGTTGTGCGGGCCCTTGTTCAGTTGAGGAGGCATCAATGAGTTGTGCAATTTCTTGCGCTGATGGTCTGGCAGCCCTGTTGCTTGAGCAGAAAGCCGCGTTCAACGCTCAGGGCGCAGTCAGCGCTGCGCAGCGCCGGGCGCGAATCCAGCGGGTAATCGACATACTGGTGGACCACCACCTGGCGCTGGCCGAGGCGATGGATGCCGACTTTGGCGGTCGCCCCCGGGGGTTCTCATTGATGAACGATGTGCTGGGGGCACTGGGCTCGCTCAAGCACGCCCGGGACCACCTCGAAAGCTGGATGCAGGATGAACCGCGACAGGTCTTCAGCCCCTATGACCAGCTCGGTGCCCAGGCATGGGTGATGTACCAGCCCAAGGGCACCGTGGGCATTCTGGGGACCTGGAACGCGCCGCTGTACACACTGCTCAGCCCGCTGGCTTCGGCGCTGGCGGCAGGTAACCGGGCGATCCTCAAGCCCTCGGAGGTGGTACCGCGCACTGCCGCGCTGGTTGCCAGGCTGTTTGCCGAACTGTTCGACCCGCTGGAAGTGGGGGTGGTCACCGGCGGCGCCGACCTGGCCCAGGCTTTTACTGCGCAACCCTTTGATCACCTGGTGTTTACCGGCAGTACCGCCGTGGCCCGCTCGGTGATGGGTAATGCAGCGCAAAACCTGGTGCCGGTGACACTGGAACTAGGCGGTAAATCGCCAGTGATCGTTGCCCGCAGCGCGGATCTGGCCACGGCGGCCTTTCGCATTGCTCTGTCCAAGACCACCAACAGCGGTCAGGTCTGCATCAACCCGGACCTGGTCTACGTTGCCCGTGAGCAGCTTGAGGCGTTTATCAATGCCTTTGCTGGCGCTTACCGCGGGTTCATCCCCGAGGTAAGCGACAACCCGGATGTAGTTGCCGTGGTCAACCCACAACATCTGGCCCGGGTGGAAAATCTGGTTGACCAGGCCCGTCAAGCCGGTGCCCGGGTGATAAGCCTGCCCTATGCGCAAGCGGTCGATATGCAAAACCGTCGGCGCCCGCTGCAACTGGTTATCGACCCGCCTCAAGACAGCCTGATCATGCACGAAGAGATCTTCGGCCCGGCCATGGTCGTGCTGCCCTACGACGAGGTCAACCAGGTGATTGCGCATATCAATGACCGACCACGGCCACTGGCCCTCTACTACTTTGGCAACGATGCCCTTGAACAGCGTCATGTGCTGGAGCACACCCTGTCCGGTGGCGTCACCCTCAATGACGTGATGATGCATGCCGCCCTGCATGATGCTCCGTTCGGCGGTATCGGCGGCTCGGGCATGGGCCATTACCACGGCCGTGAAGGGTTCCTTGAATTCAGCCACCTGCGCACCGTACTCAAGGCACCCGACCACGACCCGCGCGGCGAATGGGGCTTGCTGCCGCCTTATAGCGAGCATTTCGAGGCGGCAATGCTGGCGCAGATCACTCGGGATTGATCCTGGCTGACGGTTGTTTTGTTCGTCCATACAGACGAAGCGGCGGGGCGCAGACAGCCTTAGAGTGAGCCGCACACAAGCACGTTTTCTAACAGTCTGGAGGCGCGTCCCCATGTTTGTCGATCTCACCCCTGAACAGCATGCATTGCGACTCAAGGTCCGGGACTATTTCCAGAACCTGATGACCCCCGAGCTGCGCCAGCAGATGCGCGGTACCGAAGGTGGCGAGCTGTTTCGCCGCACCATCGCGCAAATCGGTCGCGATGGCTGGCTGGCGGTAGGCTGGCCCAAGGCCTATGGCGGGCAGGGTTATGGCCCGACCGAGCAATTGATTTTCTTTGAAGAAGCCAATATCGCCGGTGCGCCACTGCCATTCGTGACCATCAGTACCGTAGGCCCGGCGCTGATGGCCCACGGCTCGGCGTTGCAAAAGGATAAATTCCTGCCAGGGATCGCCGCCGGGGAAATCAACTTCGCCATCGGTTACTCAGAAGCCAGTGCTGGCAGCGATCTGGCGGTATTGAAAACCACCGCCCGTGAAGATGCCGACGGTTTTGTGGTCAATGGCAGCAAGCTCTGGACCTCGGGCGCCGATGCGGCCGACTTCATCTGGCTGGCGGCCCGTACCGACCCCGAGCAGGCGCGTCACAAGGGCATTTCGATCCTGATTCTCGACACCCGTGCCCAAGGGTTTTCCAGCACCCTGATCCCGACCTCCGGCAACCCTACGGCGGCCACCTATTACGACAATGTGCGGGTGCCACGCAACATGCTGGTGGGTGAGCTGCATGGCGGCTGGAAACTGATCACGGCGCAGCTCAACCACGAACGCCTGGGCCTGGGGGCCTGGTCCGACAAAGTGGTCAGCCTGTTCAACCGCGTCTATCTGTGGGCACGTTGCGCCGATGAGCAGGGCCACCGCGCCACTGATGTGGCCTGGGTCAAGCGCGATCTGGCCGAGTGTTATGCCCGGCTTGAAGCCATGCGCCTGATCAATTTCCGGATTGCCGCCGACCTTGAACGTGACCGTGTGGACGTCGCACTGGCCTCGACCACCAAGGTCTACGGCTCGGAGTCGGCGATCGAGATCCTGCGCAAGCTGTCAGCCATCCTGGGTGCCAGTGGCCTGACCCGGGCCGGTTCGGCAGCGGCTTATCTGCTTGGCGAGCTGGAATATGAGGTGCGGGCATCGGTCAACCTGACCTTTGGCGGTGGCACCAATGAGATCCAGCGCGAGCTGATTGCCCAGTTCGGCCTGGGCATGCCGCGCACACAACGCTGAGTTACGCAGTGGCCCCAATATCGGAGATAAGGATGAACGATTTCAACAACGCAACCCTGCTGTCCAGTGCCGAACGCGCAGTTGTGCCACGGGAGCAGACGCAGGCAATTCTCGATTTGCGGGCCGCCGCCAGTGCCCGGATCAAACCGGCCGATCGCTACACCCTTGCCGATCGCCTCGAAGAGCAGGCGCAGCGTCACGGCGAACGGCCCTTTATCATTTATGGCGAACAGCGTCTCAGTTTCGCCCTGATCAATGCCCGCGCCGACCGTTTGGCCCATGTCCTGTATGCCCGCGGTCTGCGTCCGGGTGATGTCTGCGCCCTGGCGATGGAGAACCGCCCGGAGTTTTTCTGTTGCTGGTTCGCCCTGGCCAAGCTCGGCGTGGTGGCGGGTTTCGTCAATACCCAGGTCAGCGGCCGGCCACTGGTGCACGCGCTGCAGGCGATCGATGCCAAGGCCATGCTGGTCGGCGAAGAGGTGCTGGGCAATGTGCTTGCCACTCAAGGCTTGCCACCGCTGCCCTTATGGCTGGTAGCGGATGCCGAGCAGCCATGGACCGGGGCCATGCCGTCACAGGTCGATACCGGACTGGCTCAAGCACTGGCCACAGCCCCCGCCATGCCATTCCCTCGTGATGTGCGCGCCGATCTGAGGGCCGAGAGCCCGTGCCTGCTGATCTTTACCTCGGGCACCACCGGCCTGCCGAAAGCGGCGCGCTATAGCCATATGCGCTGGATGTCGACCGGAGACATCATGGAAATCACCCTGCAAACCACCGCCCATGACGTGTTCTATTGCTGCTTGCCGCTGTATCACGGTGCAGCCGCCACGTCAGTGACGTCCACCGCGCTGAAAACCGGTGCAGCCATTGTGGTACGGCGCAAATTCAGTGTCCGTGAGTTCTGGAACGATGTACGCAAGCATCATGTGAGCGTGTTCCAGTACATCGGTGAAATCTGCCGCTATCTGCTCAACCAGCCCGAGGTGGCCGATGAACGTGACCACGGTCTGCGCTGCATGCTCGGCGCCGGGTTGACCCGCGAAAGCTGGCAGAACTGGCTGCGCCGTTTCGGGCCGATCCAAGTGTTTGAAGGCTGGGGCTCCACCGAGTCCAACACCAATGTGGTCAATGTCGACAATTATCTGGGGGCTTGCGGCCGTGTGCCGTACTGGGAAAAGAGCAACTTGCGCCTGGTGCGCTACGACGTTGAAACCGACAGCCACCCACGGGACGAAAATGGCTTCTACCAGCTGTGCGAGGAGGGCGAGGTGGGTGAGGCCCTGGGTTTTATCATCAACCATCCCGACATCGGCGGCGGGCGTTTCGAGGGTTATACCTCAGCCGAGGCGACTGCCAGCAAGATTCGTCGCAATGTGTTCAGCCAGGGCGATGCCTACTGGAGTTCAGGTGACCTGCTGCGTTTTGACAAGGACGGCTACCTGTATTTTATCGACCGCATTGGCGACACTTTCCGCTGGAAAAGTGAAAACGTTTCCACCCTTGAGGTGGCGGCTGCGCTGGGCGACTTCGAAGGCCTTGAGCTGATCAACATTTATGGCGTGCAAGTACCCGGGCAGGAGGGGCGCGCCGGTATGGCGGCGGTGTTGATGCAGCCGGGCCGCCGCTTCGACCCGCAGGCGTTCTATGCATTGACCGAAACGCGCTTGCCGCGTTACGCCGCCCCGGTGTTCGTACGGGTATCGGCAGCGGCTGACCTGACCAGTACCTTCAAGTTGCGCAAGGTCGACCTGCAACGTCAGGGCTATGCCCCTGCAGCATTCAGCGACCCGCTGTTTATCCGTGATGACAGCAGCCGCAGCTATGTGCCGTACAGCGCACAGGTGCTGGAGCGCATTGGCCTGGCCGCTTTTGTCGGGGACACCAGCCAGTGACCGGTCGGCCTGCGGGGCAGGTCTTCTGGACGATGCCCCGTATACCGTTTACAGCGACTGTCGGTAAACCTCAGTCAGGCACGACATAACAATAACAACGGGCAGGGCCCAGGCGGTGTCCCGTGAGGAGAGGGCGATGGATAATAGCGGCTTGAGTGTTCAGACCCTGGCAGACATGGGCTTGAACCTGACCGAGTATGACAGCCTAATCGGCGAGTTTTACGACGGCTCGCTGGAGCCCAGGCTGATGGCCAAGACCCTGCGCCATGTGCGCAATCTGTACCAGGCCAACTATGTCATCCTGATCTTGCGCGTCCCCGAGCAACCTGACCTGGGCCTGATGATCGTAGTGGGTGACATTGACCGCGAAGGCGAGGTGAGTTACTGGGCCTATCCACAAGCGCTCACGCCATTCAACAACCCGCCAATGGACCGGGTGTTCACTGTCGACGACCTGATGAGTGAGGAACAGTGGACCCGCTCGGCTTACTTCAAGACCTATGGCACCGTGCACGACACCTACCACATCATGGCTGCCGATATTTCCACGCCTGATGGCGGCAAGCTGCGCTTTCGCATTACCCGGCCAAAATCCGCGCCCAACTTCAGTGCCAGCGAACGCAGCCTGTGTGGCATGTTCATACCGCATTTGCGCCGTGCCATGCATGTGCACAACCTGATCGACCGCAGCGAGTCGATGACCGAGCTGTACTCGCAGGCGATCAGTCGCCTGTCGGTGGCCACCATTGTGCTGGATCAACAGGGCAAGGTCCTGAGCCTGAACCCGATGGCCAGCGAACTGCTGGAGCAGGCAGACGGCCTCAAACTGGTTGGCGGACACCTTGAGGCGACTTACCCCAGCGACAATCGCGAACTGCAGCGCCTGGTCCGCAACGCCTTTACCCGTGACACCGGCAATGTGTAGGAAGGCACGCAGGCTGAAGCCATGTCAGTCTCCAGGCCCTCGGGGCAGATCAACCTGGGGGTGGTGGTCGAGGCCATTGCGACTCAGGACTGGGCCGAGGGCAAAGGCACCCCAGGGTTGGTGGTATACATCCGCGACGCTGCAGGACGGTCCATGGCCAGCGAAACCCTGACCAAGCAGCTGTTCAACCTGACCCGGGCTGAAACCGCCCTGGCGATGGAACTGGCCAATGGCCTGTCCCTGGAAGAAGCTGCCGAGGCGTTGAATGTGCGTCGTAATACTGCAAGGGCACACCTGCGCTCGATTTTCTCGAAGACCGGTGTGCGCCGCCAGACTGAACTGGTGCGCATCATCCTCAACAGTGTGGTTGCCCTGGGCAAGCCAGGGCTGGCGTTATTGCCCGGCGCCAAGGCCAGCAGAAAAAAAACCGGATTGACGCAAAACAGTGCCTGAAAGCAGGCATTGTTAGTCCATGCGGAGGATGAGGACGGCAGCGGGTTCGGTGAAAATCCAGCGGGCATAGGACCGGGGATTTTCACACGAGGACAATAACAATGACCAAACTCGCAGCAATCAACGTTGACAGTATTCTGGCACCTCGCTTTGGCCGGGGCTGGCATTGCCTGGGTGATGCGGCCGACTACCGTGATGGCCAGCTCCATACACTGAATATTTTCGGCACACGCTTGCTGGCGTTTGCCACGGCCAGTGGCGAGATCAGCGTGATCGATGCCCATTGCCCGCACATGGGCGCCGACCTGTCACAAGGCACCCTGGAAAACGACCGGGTTGTGTGCCCCTTTCACCATTGGCAATACGACGCCAGTGGCAAGTGCGTCGAGATTCCATATTGCAAGCGCATCCCGCCCAAGGCCAAAACCCGCCGCTGGTTGACCTGTGAAGAAAACAACCTGCTGTTCGTGTGGAACAACCCTGAGGGCAAGGCCCCGGCAGACAATGTGGTGATCCCGCATTTGCCGGAGCAGGACAGCGACGAATGGCTGCATGACTGGCACATGGACAAACTGGTCATTGAGACCAACCCCCGGGAACTGGTCGACAACCTCGCGGACGCCCAGCACTTCGGCCCGGTGCATGGCACGCCGACCAAGTACTTTGCGAATATTTTCGAAGGCCATATTGCCCAGCAGATTTTCCACGGCGACTCGGACCGGCTGGGCGGAGACCTGGTTGCCGAGTCTGCCTATTACGGCCCGGCGACGCATTTTACCCGCATGCGCGCAGTGTTCGAGGGCATGGAAATTCACTCGATCCTGCTCAACTGCCACGTCCCGATCGACGCCAACAGTTTCGAGCTGCGTTTTGGTTGCATGGTGAAAAAGATCCCGGGCTGGAGCGAAGAGCAGAGCAGGGCGCTGGCCCAGGATTATGTGCTGCGTAATCGCGATGCTTTCTATCAGGACGTGGTGATCTGGCAACACAAGATCCGGGTCGACAAACCGGTGCTGGCTGAAGGTGATGGTCCGGTCTATCAACTGCGCGACTGGTACGCCCAGTTCTTTATGGACGAAGACAGCGTGCCGGCATCGACTGCCGGGCGCAGTGAAATCATCACCGTCGACCATCGCTGATCAACTCCGGGCAGGAACGCGCAATGAACATGAGTGGCCGCAAGACAATGGCGATCATGCTGGCCGCCAGCTTCGCCTCGACCATTGGCGGCTTGCCGTTCAATACCTTGCCGATCCTGCTTGGCTCGATGGTTGACAGCCTGGGCTTCAGTGTCGAACGGGTCGGCCTGCTGGGTGCTGTTTGTTTTGCCGGCTACCTGCTGGGCACCCTGATGGCCGTCGTGCTGATCGACCGTTTGAACTGGCGCTGGCTGACGCTGGGCTGCGCCACTGGCGCGGCTGCAGCGTACTGGATGACGTCATGGCTGCCCGCCACGGCGCAGTTGCCGTTGTGGGCGCTGATTGGCTTTTTTGCCGCACTCATGACCTGCCTGGGCATGCGTATCATGGGCGAAATGGCCAACAAAGAGCGCGCCCTGGGCTTGCGCCTGGGCATTGAATTGGGGTTGGTGGCAGCCGTGTTATTCGCGCTGCCTTCGCTGGTCATCGCGTATTTCCACTACACCGGTGCCGTAGTAATGCTCGCAGCGATCATCCTGCTGCTGAGCCTCAGTGCCCTGGCATTGCCCAGGCGCGAGGACTTTATCGGTAGAGACACACCACCGCGGGATGGTTCGGTGTTGTCACGTTTTCAATTACCGCCAGCGGCTTATGCCGCGCTGGGGTTTTTCTTCCTGTTCGGCGCCGGGCAAATCGGCCTGTGGGCTTTCCTGGAGCGACTGGGCCATGGCCTGGCACTGCAACCGGGCGAACTGGGTATCGTTTTTGCCGTATTGAAACTGCTGGGAGGGGCCGCAGCACTAACTCTGGCCGCGGTCGGTGACCGCCTGGGCGTACGCGTGCCGCATCTCATCGTCATGCTGGTGCTGGGCACCGGGCTGTTGTTGCTGGGCAATGCCGAAGGCTTTGTGATGTATGCCGCGGGCGCATGGATCTGGGAAGTAGGTTTCACCTGGGGCTGCGTTTATCAGACAGCAGCAATTGCACGGCTGGACCGTAGTGGCCGCTCGATCATGCTGATCCCCGGCGCGTTTGCCTTGAGCTCCATGGCCGGGCCGGCACTGGCCGGGCAACTGGTGGGTCAGGGTTACACGATGCTGTTGTGGATAGCCGCTGCCTGTGCCGTGATTCCGGTACTGGCGTTCACCTGTTTGCTGGCCCGACGCTTGGATGGGGAGGGTGTTGCGGTCGAGCGGGTGGTGGTGGCGGTGTGAAACGCGATGATTGCTGGTTGGCGGCTTTGGCTGCAGCGGCTGTAAGCCTGTAATTTTCAGGCCCGTTGGTACCTATTCAGGTTAGAGTGCTCATCAATGAATCAATTGTTAAGTGAAGAATGAACCGTGCGCTGTTTGTTTCTCTGGATGGGCCCAAGGGCGCTGGAAAAACCACACTGCTGGAGGCCGTCACCAAAGCTCTGAGGGCAGACAACAAAAAGGTGATCCGGCTTTGCGAGAAAAAAAGCGATCCCTATCGAGGTGAAACAATGGCCCTCGTCAACAAACTCGTCAGAAATCCCGGCCGGGAATTAGAGTTGCGGGTTTGTGAACGCCTTGCTGACAGCCGTACCTGGATATCCCGGCACGTATTGGCTAAGCAGCCACCCGACAGCATCAT
This sequence comes from Pseudomonas sp. TWR1-1-3, assembly GCF_049896805.1. Taxonomy (NCBI): domain Bacteria; kingdom Pseudomonadati; phylum Pseudomonadota; class Gammaproteobacteria; order Pseudomonadales; family Pseudomonadaceae; genus Pseudomonas; species Pseudomonas sp. TWR1-1-3. Next base: position 955,207 of record NZ_JAFCUZ010000001.1, read on the forward strand.
CCTGATTGATCGCTGGTACCCCTCTGATGCCGCATTTCGCCGGATAATCCCGTTTGCAGAGATTCTGCAGTTGAACATTGAGCGAAACGTGCAAGTCCCGGACCTGCATGTCGGGGTTGTCACCGACCCTGATATTTCATGGGCGAGGGCAGCGGCCCGCTCGCGAGGGCTGAACAGTACGGTGATCCATAAGCTGGAAGAACATATTGCCTGTACCCAGGCGTTCGAGCGGGCGATTGCAGATCACGGCTGGGTTTTATGCCGTAATGAAGGAACCATCGAAGACGCAACGATGCAGGTGATTTCGCAGATCCATAGAGTGCTTCGATAGCCCGGTATTCACCGAAAGCAACTATTTGCAGTTGCCTGCCTTTCGATATCCTGCTGCCTGAGCCTCAGATTCGGAGTCAAAGGTTACTTGGTTTTTCGCTGACACCTGGCCATAACCAGGGCACCCCATCGAGAGGTGGTAAAGCTGGCTTTTGCGGTTACCGATGATCGAACTCACGCCACTCGCGCTCGCCAGGATCGGCTGTGCGGGTACACGAGTAGGTTGAACAGGAATGGCACCGACTACCCCCTCACCGACGGTCTTGTACCCTTGCGTCCAGCGACGATCACCGGTTACGAAAGGATTGGAGTGCCCCATGATTGCTGCAATGCGGCGATCTCGCTCTTTCTCCCAGGGCGAAACCGGATATTGCTTGTCCCAGGCCATCAGTAGCTGTTGCTGCTGACGAGACATGTTCAGTTTATATCTGTCGAACATGTAAAAAGTTGTCCTCGCGACCAGGCCTTTGACCTCGTCACGCGGCTCCGCAGCACGTTGATTGAAATCAACCCGCGTCTTGCATTGCCCATATTGCGGCGCTACCCCGGTGGCCATGCCGTAGTTGAAATTACTTCGGTCGCCGTTCACCTCGCCAACAGAGGGGTAGAGGTTGAACAGATCGGCTTCCATCACCCGGAATACGGGATCGTCATCCACACAATGTTCTCGACCACCGTTCTTCCAGCATTGACGTTGGTTACCGAATGTCCAGGCAGGAACGATGTGTTCCCATTCAGTGCGTTGCGCGCGACTCTGTTGTTTCCTGGTTTGAAGGCCGCAAGACTCCGCATCAATACGGCCCCCCGACTTGCCTACCCATGTCCATTTGCAGCCGCAATACAGCTCGCCCATGGCACTGTTCGCCTGGTCGAGGTAGATCTTCTGCTTTGCGATGACCTTTGCTTCGGAAAATGTCGATGGAGGGCTTGAAAAGGCGGGGGTAATTACCGAGAGGGTCAGCGCTACTACAGAAAGCAGTTTTTTCATTGGACAGCTTAAGCGATTGAAAGGAAACACATTGTACTCGAATGCCTGCAGCTTTTAGCCCGGAATGTATCCGGGGTATTGTGTAAAGGCGCCCAACCACGGCTGGGCGCCATTTGAATCAGCCAGTGTGGTGACTCTTTGCAAGGCCGTAGACGGAGGTATTGATCCCTTCGAAGCGCGCTTTTAGCTGCAGCGCCAGATACAGCGAATAATGCCGCGACTGATGCAGGTTGCCACCGTGGAACCAGAGGTTTTCCTGCTGTGTCGGCTTCCACATGTTGCGCAGCTCACCCTCGTAGGGGCCAGGATCATTCGTGGTGCCAGAACCCAGACCCCAGCAGCGCCCGACTTTGTCAGCTACTTCCTGGGAAATCAGCTTTGCCGCCCAACCATTCATTGAGCCATAGCCTGTGGCGTAGACGATCAGATCTGCCGGTAGGCGGCTGCCATCGTTGAGTACGACGGCATCGGCTTCGATACATTCGACACCAAGGCCAGGTGCGCTCTTGAGCTTGATCGTGCCGTTAGCGATCAGTTCGCTGGCGCCGACATCGATGTAGTAACCCGAACCACGGCGTACATACTTCATGAAGAGGCCAGACTCGTCGTCACCGAAATCGAGCATGAAGCCAGCCTTGGCCAGGCGCTCGTAGAAGTCCTTGTCACGCTCCTTGATCGCCGCAAAGATGGGTTGATGAAAGCCTGGCATCACCTTGTACGGGATCGAGGCGAACAGCATGTCGGCCTTGTCCGTGGTCAAACCCGTCTCCAGGGCGTCTTCCGAGTAGAGCCCGCCGAAGACCAGCTCCATCAGACTGTCGGAACGCACGATGTGGGTGCTGGAGCGCTGCACCATGGTCACCTCGGCGCCGTTCTCCACCAGGTCGGCGCAGATGTCGTGAGCCGAATTGTTCGCACCGATGACCACCGCGCGCTTGCCGCTCCAGGCGTCGCCACCGAGATGGCGGCTGGAATGATACTGCTGGCCATTGAAAACCTCGGCACCCGGATAACGTGGCACATTGGGTACGCCAGACATGCCGGTGGCGAGAATCAACTGGGTCGGTTGTAGCGTCACAGGTTCGCCATCACGCTGTACTTCAACCTTCCAGGTGCCACTTTGCTCGTCAAAGCTGGCGCTCACGCATTCCGTACGCGGCCAGTAATTGAGCTCCATGACTTTGCTGTACATTTCCAGCCAGTCGCCAATCTGGTCTTTTGGGGTGAAAACCGGCCAATGATCGGGGAAGGGCAGGTAAGGCATATGGTCGTACCAGACAGGGTCGTGCAGACACAGCGACTTGTAGCGACCACGCCACTGATCGCCGGGTCGGTCAGCCTTGTCGATGATCAGGGTAGGCACGCCCATTCGCTTGAGCCGCGCAGCGAGCCCCAACCCCCCCTGACCGCCGCCCACGATCAGGCAATAGGGTTGAGTGGTGATCCCCAGCGATGCTTCTTCATCGCGGCGGCGCTCCAGCCAGTTGCGCTTGTCAGCGTGGGCGTGACCATGACTGGCACCCATCGGACGACGGCGACCACTGGGTTCTTCAAAACCTTTGAGCTCGCGCATGGCCGTCAGCAGCGTCCAGCACAAACCATCCTTCAGCCGCACATAGCCTTTACCTCGCGCCGCTTGTGTTTCCAGGCTGATCCAGCCTTCGAGCACACCGTTATTCAGCGCCGCTTCACCTTCCACTTTCCACCGCTCGGGGCGAGTCTGGTCGAGGCGTGTTTCAAGCAGGTCGCGAATGGCAGGTTTGCCTTCCAAGGTCACCAGGTTCCAACTGAAAAGCAGCAGGTCGCGCCAGTGACACTCGCTGGCAAACAATGCCAGCGTGCCGTCCAGATCACGCTGGGCGAGACGTTCGTTGAGGCTCTCGACCCAAGCGGCAAGCTGAGCCGTAGGCGTGTGCAGGGGGGTTTCGACAGCGATGTTCATGGGGCTTCTCCCGATCTTGTTGTTTTAGTAACAACTTACCCAGAGCAAGGCCCGGGCCATCTCTATCAAAACCCCGTTGCAGAGCCGTTGCGGCAATACGGCTCAGATCTTGATCCGGATCTCTGTCACGTTTCTGGAAATGCTGATGACAGAGTGTCACCCGGTGCAAAAAGCGCTCGTTGCAATCTTTTCATATAAGCTGCCAACAGACCCGTGTCCTGACCGTAACGGAGAACAAGAATAATGAAGCCGGCCTTGATCAACGCCCATGCACAACAAGTGCTACAAGCCGTGCAGGGCACTGTCGCCAGCCACAGCCCTGGTGCTGACCTGGCCATTACACGCTCCTGGCGCCGCTGCCTGGACCAGTATCAGCTCGACCCTGCCAGTCGCCGCGCACCTAACGTGGTTGAGCATCCACGCTTGCAGGATCACCGCGCGCCACTGGAGCACATCATCGCCGTGGCGCATTGGCAGATGAGCAACTTGCACCAACAACTCGGGCGTGACGGCCATGTGGTACTACTCACCGATGCACGGGGTGTGGCCATCGACAGCGTGTTCAACGAATCCGAGCGAGCAGAGGTTCAGCGTTCCGGGTTGTGGCTCGGCTCGGTATGGAGTGAAGATTGTGAGGGCACCAACGGTGTCGGTACCTGCCTGGTCGAGCGACAGCACGTCACCATCCGCCGTGATGAGCATTTCCGTGGCAAGCACGTCGGACTTACCTGTTCGGCGAGCCCGATATTCGATGCGAGTGGAGAGCTGCTAGCCGTACTCAACCTTTCATCCGTGAGGGATGACCACAGCCTTCAGCAACACTTCCAGGCCATGGCATTGACCAGCTTGTCAGCCAGGCTGATCGAGAGCTCGTTTTTCCTGGGGCATGACCCGCATCGCTACTTGCTGCGCTTGCACCCTGAGGCTGGTTTCGTCGGGCTGCTGGGTGAAGGTCTGCTCAGTTTCGACGAGAGTGCCCGTATCTGTTCAATCAATCATGCTGCGCTGGATCTGCTGGGCCTCAGCCGTGACCAGGCGGTTGGGCAGCCTCTGACAATGCTGCTGGAAACACCTGTGGATCAGATAATGAGTCAGGCCAGCGCTCAGACGAGTGTCTGTTGGCCAATGCGGCTGGTGGACGGGCGCCTGATCTACGGACAGTTGCGGGAACCCGTGCACCGGCCGCCTTTGCTAACGCCGCCAGCGCCCATCATCAACGACGTGCATGTATGCCTGGAAGACCCGCGTCTGCAACGCGGCTTTGCCCGCGCATTACGGGTTTTGGAGCGAGACGTTCCCGTATTTTTACAGGGCGAAACCGGTACCGGCAAAGAAGCTTTTGCGGCAGCGCTGCATCGTGCCAGCTCCAGAGCGGGCCAGCCGTTTGTGGCGATCAATTGCGCGGCCATTCCGGAAACGCTGATCGAAAGCGAGCTGTTCGGCTATCGTGGTGGCAGCTTCACCGGCGCACGCAAGGACGGGATGGTCGGTAAACTTGAGCAGGCCCATGGCGGCATTCTATTTCTCGATGAAATCGCCGATATGCCCCTGGCGCTTCAGACCCGACTGCTGCGAGTGCTGGAGGAGCGTCAGGTGATGCCGCTAGGTGGCGCGACAGCACGTCCGCTCGACGTACGCCTTATCAGTGCCAGTCACCAGGATCTGAACGCCGGTGTGGTCGGGGGGCGCTTTCGCGAAGATCTGTTTTATCGCATTGCCGGGTTCACCGTGCAGCTCCCACCGTTGCGTGAACGATCAGACAAGGGCAGTGTGCTCGACCTTCTGCTGCTCGAAGAGACAAAAGGTACAAGAATCCGGCTGGAGGCCGGCGTCAGAGAGCGCTTGCTGAAGCAACCCTGGCCGGGCAATGTCCGGCAGCTGCGTACGTGCCTGCGCACGCTGGTAGCGTTGTCATTGGAGGGGCGTGTCACTCTGGACGATTTGGCGGAGTTGCTGCCGGCAGTAGCAGTGCCAGTCGCGTTGGCCGAAGATCCACTTGGCGTATCCGAACGGCAGACGCTACTGGCATTGATCGAGGCAGAACATTGGCATATCGCCCATGTTGCAGCCCGCCTGGGGATTAGCCGAAATACGCTCTATCGCAAATTGCGACACCACGGTATTTCACGGCCTGGTTGAAAGGAAAGCGACAGTGCCGCGCTTCCTGTCACTGTGTACCTGCACCGGGGATAGAAACGATAAATGTTCTCGAGCTTTCCCCTCGATCAGCGTTTTTAATTCGATCTATAGTCTCTGTTCCTGAAAATGCTTACGGAACGTTCGATATGAGGCTTAAATCTGCCAGGTCCAATACGCGTTTTACACCCAGTCATCATGTTGAACGTGAAGTACATGACCTGTGCACCTGTAGCTCGCCGGATATACAGGACTTTCACGCGAGAATGATGCTTGATCTGTCTCGGCGTGACGTCTATAGCGGTATCAAACCCAAAGGTGCACAACTTTCTGCAGTGCGCGCATCGAGTGCCTCAGGACAAGGTACAAACGCTGAATCCAGCGCGAGCACGCTGTTGCTCAAGAATCTTCGCTTATTCAACGGTAGCGCTGTGCTTGACGATAACGTCTGCATCCTGATCAAGGGTGGCGTGATCGACTCACTGCTACCCGCCAATACAGAGGTTGAAGGCGCCGTGGTTATCGATTGCGGGCGAAGAGTGGTGATGCCGGGATTGATTGATGCCCACTGGCACACTACGTTAGCGGGCATCACACAACTTGACGCGATGAGCGCAGACCCGGGCTATATCCATTTAGTCGCCGCCCGCGAAGCAGAAAGCACCTTGATGCGCGGCTTTACGACGGTTCGCGATCCTGGAGGACCTTCGTTCGCATTGAAGCGTGCCATTGATGAGGGTGTTATTGCAGGGCCTCGTATTTATCCTTCCGGCGCAATGATTTCACAGACCTCTGGCCACGGTGATTTCAGGATGCGATCAGAGATTCCCCGCAGCTCACTCAGACCACTGAGCGTGACTGAGCAACTGGGTGCTGCAGCCATAGCTGATGGCGATGCCGAAGTGCTCCGACGGGCCAGAGAACAGCTTATGCTTGGGGCATCACAGCTAAAATTAATGGCCGGTGGCGGCGTTGCGTCTACGTATGACCATCTCGATAGCACCCAGTTTATGGAGTCAGAATTAAGAATGGCGGTTGAAGCCGCTGCCGATTGGGGCACCTATGTGATGGTGCATGCGTACACGCCCAGAAGTATCCAGCGTGCCATTCGCGCCGGTGTGAAATCGATCGAGCATGGCCAACTGGCGGATGAAGAAACCGCGCGCATGATGGCAGACAACGATATCTGGTGGAGTCTTCAGCCTTTTCTGCAAGATGAAGATGCCAATGTTTATCCTGATCCTGTACGGCGTGAGCGCCAGCGCGTGGTGGCTGAGGGCACCGCGAGGGCTTATGAATTTGCTCAGCGTTTCAATATAAAAACGGCCTGGGGGACTGATGTTTTATTTAATCCGCAAAAGACATCCACTCAGGGAAGACAGCTTGCAAAGTTGACCCGGTTTTACGCTGCACACGACGTCGTGAACATGGCGACAAAGATGAATGGGGAACTGTTGGGGCTGTCGGGAGCCCGCAATCCATATCCCGGTAAAATTGGCCGGATAGAAGCAGGTGCATTGGCCGATCTGTTGGTTGTCGAGGGAGATCCCACGGTGAGCCTGGGGTTTCTGGAGGCCCCGGATGCAACTCTCAGCATGATTATGAAAGGCGGGAAAATATATAAGAAGAACTTCTAATCATCCATCATAAACAGAGAGAGTCTTCATGATCACACTTCACCACCTCAACGCGTCCCGATCACTGCGTATTCTTTGGCTGCTTGAAGAAATGGGAGAGCCTTACACCCTGATTCGCTATCAGCGTGATCCTGCCACTCATCTCGCCCCTGCCTCACTGAAAGATATTCACCCGCTGGGCAAGTCACCGGTGATTGAGCTCGACGGACAAGTGCTGGTTGAATCCGGCGCCATCGTCGAATACTTGATTCGCCGCTTTGCGCCCCGGCTGGAGCCCGCGTTCAGCTCACCGGATTATCTTCAGTACCTGCAATGGATTCATTTTGCAGAAAGCTCGGCGATGGTGCCGGTGCTACTCAAGCTGTTCACCCAGTTTGAAATCAATGCAGGGACTCAGCTCAAGTTCCTGGACGGCTATACCCGGACTGAGTTCGATAAAGTACTGGGGTTTCTGGACAGTACGCTTGCGAACAGAACCTTCATTGTGGGGGACACTTTGTCAGGGGCTGACTTCATGCTGGCTTTTGTTGCCATCACGGTGGTCGAGCAGATGAAGTGCGGGGCGCAGTACCCACATCTGCAGGCTTACCTGCAACGTCTGGCAGCACTGGACAGCTGGAAGCGAGCATTGAAGCTTGAGCATGAACTCGACGAATAGTTGAGAGGCGGCTGGTCATAGGGGGGACGGAGAAGAGACTCTGGCCCCAGGTAGGCACGCAGATGTAACGCAGACACCTTGGTATCTGCGCATATCATCGCGTAGTTTCGGGAATTTCCCTCTATGACGGCAGGATCAACCCAGCGAGCGGTCTGACAACTGACCATCCACCAGGCGGTGAAGGCCCAGAGGGTTGGCGTTTTTCAATGCGTCAGGCAACAGGTTGTCAGGGTAGTTCTGGAAACACACCGGGCGCAGGAAACGATCGATCGCCAAGGTGCCCACTGAAGTGCCCCTGGCATCGGAGGTGGCGGGGTACGGACCGCCATGGACCATCGAGTCGCAGACTTCCACGCCGGTCGGGTAACCATTGAGCAGGATGCGTCCGACTTTCTGCTCCAGCAGCGCAGTCAATTCGCCAAACTGATCAATGTCAGACACTTCGCCGATCAAGGTGGCCGTCAGTTGGCCATGCAAGCTGTTTATCGCGGCGCTGAGCTGAGCCTGATCCTCAACTTCAACCACCACAGTGCTTGGGCCGAAGACTTCATCCTGTAACACCTCATCCCCTTCGAGCAATAGGCTGACATCAGCCTTGAACAGCTGCGGCCATGCCTGATTGCCCTGCTGCGCTTGCCCGGCCAGGCGCTGGATAGCGTCATGGGCAAGCAGCTTATCCAGGCCTTGGCCGTAGCTGCGTAATGTGCCGGGGTTAAGCATGGTCTGCGCGGGTTGCTCGCTGATCTGCCCGGCCAGCTGTTCAATAAAAGTCGTGAACGCAGCCGAGCGCAGGCCAATGACCAGCCCAGGATTGGTACAGAACTGCCCGCAACCCTGCACAACCGAGGCGGAAAGTTCGCGGGCGATAGTGGCGCCGCGTACGACAAGGGCCTGGGGCAGGACGATCACCGGGTTGATGCTGGACATCTCGGCAAACACAGGGATAGGCCGCGGGCGTGCCGCCGCCATGTCACACAACGCGCGGCCGCCCTTGAGCGAGCCGGTAAAACCTACGGCATGAATCGCCGGATGCTTGACCAGTGCCTCACCAACGCCGGCGCCGTAGATCATGTTAAAGACTCCGGCAGGCATGCCGGTGCGTTCGGCGGCACGCATCAAGGCATCGGCGACCCATTCTGCAGTAGCCATGTGCCCGCTATGGGCCTTGAACACTACCGGGCAGCCGGCTGCCAACGCCGAGGCGGTGTCACCACCCGCTGTGGAGAACGCCAAAGGAAAGTTGCTGGCGCCAAACACCGCCACTGGCCCCAGGCCAATGCGGTACTGGCGCAAGTCGGGACGAGGCAGCGGAGTGCGATCCGGTAGTGCCTGATCGATGCGTGCGCCATAAAAATTACCACGGCGCAGCACCTTGGCGAACAAGCGCATTTGTCCGCTGGTGCGTCCACGCTCACCCAGAATACGACCCGCAGGCAATGCAGTTTCCCGGCAGACAACCGCCACGAAGTCATCACCCAAGGCATCCAGCTCATCGGCAATCGCGTCCAGGAACCTGGCGCGGCGTTCCGCACTCAACGCGCGGTAGGCCGGGTATGCCGACGCGGCAGCTGTGGCTGCGTGGTCAACTTCCTCGGGGGTGGCCTGGTGAAAGTCGTAGGCGAGGGCCTCGCCGGTACTGGCGTCGACACTCTTGACGATGACGCTGCCCAGGGCGCTGCGTTGGCCACCGATGTAGTTGTGACCGAGAATCTGAGTCATTGAGGGTCTCCTTTAAAGTGTGCTCATGCCGCCGGGCGCGAACACCCCATCGACCGGGGTGATACCGTTGATCAATGGCGCGCCGAAATCGGCCTGGCTGATCTCGAAACGGTCACCCGGCTGTGTGCGAATGCCGTCGGCGAACGACAAGGTCGCCGTGCCGAAAAAGTGGATGTGCACATCACCTGGACGCAGAAATTGGCTGTACTTGAAGTGATGATATTCAAGGTTTTCCAGACTGTGGCACATGTTGGCTTCGCCACTCAAAAACTCGTTTTCCCACAGCACCTCGTCATCGCGCAGGATGCGGCTGCAGCCCGACAAATGCTGGGGCAATGCACCGACCCGCAGTTCAGGGCCAAAAGAGCAGCTGCGCAATTTGGAATGAGCCAGGTACAGGTAGTTTTTGCGTTCCATGACGTGATCGGAGAATTCATTACCCACCGCAAACCCCAGTCGATAGGGTTTTGCGTCATGGCCGATGACATACAGGCCGCCGATTTCCGGCTCCTCGCCTGCATCTTCGGCATACGGTGGCAGTGGGAATGCAGCTCCAGGCCGTACGACGATGCTGCCATCGCCCTTGTAGAACCATTCCGGTTGCACGCCCGCCTGACCGGCGGCGGGCTTTCCGCCTTCCACACCCCATTTGAAAATTTTCATGGTGTCGGTCAAAGCCGCCTCGTCACCAGCCTGCTGGTGCATTTTATCTCGCGCAGAGGCACTACCCAGGTGGGTCAGGCCCGTACCGCTAATCAGCATATGGGCCGGGTCCGGATGATCCAGAGGAGGCAGGATGCGCAACTCGGCCAATAACGCCGGGTAGTCATGGGCAATGCCCAGACCGCGTTGGTCGACCTGCTGTGCCAGGCTCACACCCGCTTCGATGGCGGCGAGAGCCAAATCACGCACGCTGTTGGCACCCAGCACTTCACGTACCAGATCACCGTCTACCAGGCCGACGCGGCGCTCACCGGTGTTGAGTTCAAATTGTACTAATCGCATATGAGGTGTCCCTTGATTAAAGATGAGTCGCCGCACGGGCGCTGGCGGCAAATTCGCTCGACTGCAGCACGTGTTTACGTTCGAGGGTGCGATACACCACGAGCGTCAGGAGTAGCCCGAACAGCATCACCCCGGACAGAAAGTACAAGCCCGAGGCCAGGTTGCCGGTGTATTCCTTGAGCGCACCGATCACAAACGGTCCGATGTAGCCACCCAGGTTGCCCACCGAGTTGATCAGGGCAATGCCAGCGGCGGCACTGGCACCGGCGAAGAAGCGTCCCGGCAATGTCCAGAAGATGGCGGTACAGGAAAACAACGAAAACGCCACCAGGCTCAAGGCCGCCAGTTGCAGCATCGGAGCCGTCAGCCAGGCGCTGAAGAACAGGCCAGTGGCGCCCAGCACATAGAGCACTGCCAAGTGTCCATAGCGATCATTGAGGCGGTCGGAACTGCGAGGAATGATAAGCAAGCCGATAATGCCGAATACATAGGGCACTGAAGACACGAACCCGGTGCTCAGGTCACTGCCGCCAAACTGTTTTATCAACGTAGGCAGCCACAACCCCAGTCCGTAAATACTCAGGGTGACGGGCAGATAGAACAGGGCAAGCAGCAACACGCGCTTGTCTTTCAACGCATGCAACGGGTTGCCATGGCGGGTTTGGCCGTAAGCCTGCAAGTCCTTTTCCAGCTCGCCTTGCAGCCAGTCCTTCTCACCCTGATCCATCCACTTGACCTGCTGTGGACCGTCCGGCAAGTAACGCAGTACGGGCCAGGTCAACAGAATGGCGGGCATGCCGATCACAATGAACAGCCATTGCCAGCCATGCAGACCTAGAATGCCATCCATGCCAAGCAAGCCGCCGGACACGGGCCCGGTGATCATCATTGCGATAGGTTGCGACAGGATAAACAGGCCCAGGATCTTGCCGCGATGACGGACCGGGAACCATTGGGTGATGTAGTACAGCACGCCAGGAAAGAATCCCGCTTCGGCGACCCCCAACAGGAAGCGCATGACATAGAAGCTGTGCGGTCCCTGTACAAAGGCCATGCCAATGGTGATGGCGCCCCAGGTGACCATGATCCGCGCAAACCAGCGCCGGGCGCCGAAACGCTCGAGCATCAGGTTGCTGGGGATTTCCATCAGGAAATAACCAATGAAAAACAGCCCGGCGCCAAGGCCATAGGCTGCATCGCCAATGCCGATATCAGCGCCCATGTGCAGCTTGGCAAAGCCCACTGCCGAACGATCTACGTAAGCAATCAGGTACAGCAGGATCAGGAACGGAATGAGTTTAAGCGTAATGCGACGAATAAGCCGGAGTTCCTGGCTCATGAGACGGTCTCCCATTGTTTTTGTTATGGCACCTCTGGAGTGGCCTCAAGCGGGTTTTCGCCAGGATCAACTCTCAGTGAAAACGACTATATAGTATTACTATTTAACCAACAACTCTTCCACAATGGCTTTTTTACGGCTAATTTAGCGGCACGGAAAATAATTAGTCATACAATAAGAGCCCTCCATCATGTCAGACAAATTTCCTCCCCTGCGTTCTGCCCAATGGTTTGGCAGCGCTGATAAAAACGGTTTCATGTACCGCAGCTGGATGAAGAACCAGGGCATTGCCGATCATCAGTTCCAGGGCAAGCCCATCATCGGTATCTGCAACACCTGGTCGGAACTGACGCCTTGCAATGCTCACTTTCGGACCATCGCCGAGCACGTCAAACGCGGTGTCATTGAGGCCGGTGGCTTTCCGGTCGAGTTCCCGGTGTTTTCCAACGGCGAATCCAATCTGCGACCTACCGCCATGCTGACGCGCAATCTGGCGAGCATGGATGTGGAAGAAGCCATTCGCGGTAACCCGATCGATGGAGTGGTGCTATTGACCGGCTGCGACAAAACTACCCCGGCGCTGTTGATGGGCGCTGCCAGCTGTGACGTCCCGGCCATTGTGGTTACCGGTGGACCGATGCTGAACGGCAAGCACAAAGGCAAGGACATCGGCGCCGGCACCATCGTCTGGCAGATGCACGAGTCCTACAAAGCCGGCACCATCAGCCTCGACGAATTCCTCTCGGCCGAGGCCGGGATGTCGCGCTCGGCGGGCACCTGCAACACCATGGGCACGGCCTCGACTATGGCCTGCATGGCTGAAGCCCTGGGCACCTCGCTGCCTCATAACGCGGCCATCCCGGCGGTGGATTCGCGCCGCTACGTGCTGGCCCATATGTCGGGCATGCGTGCCGTCGAGATGGTCCGCGAGGATTTGCGCCTGTCCAAGGTGTTGACCCGGGAAGCCTTTGAAAATGCCATCAGGGTCAATGCCGCTATTGGCGGTTCGACCAACGCCGTGATTCACCTAAAGGCCATCGCCGGGCGGATAGGCGTGGATCTGGAGCTGGATGATTGGACCCGCATAGGGCAGGGCACCCCGACCCTGGTGGACTTGCAGCCTTCGGGACGCTTCCTGATGGAAGAGTTCTACTATGCCGGGGGCCTGCCGGCCGTGCTGCGGCGCCTGGGTGAGAACGGCCTGATTCCGAATCCGCAAGCGTTGACCGTCAACGGCAAAAGTTTGTGGGAGAACGTTAAAAACTCACCGATCTATGGTGACGACGAAGTCATCCGGGCCATCGATAACCCGCTGGTCGCCGACGGCGGGATCTGTGTATTGCGGGGCAACCTGGCGCCTCTGGGTGCGGTACTCAAGCCATCCGCTGCGACCCCGGCCCTGATGAAGCATCGCGGACAGGCCGTGGTATTCGAGAACTTCGACATGTACAAGGCCCGCATCAATGACCCTGAGCTGGCGGTCACTGCCGACTCGATTCTGGTGATGAAGAACTGTGGTCCAAAGGGTTACCCGGGCATGGCCGAAGTCGGCAACATGGGTCTACCCGCCAAGCTGCTGGCTCAGGGCGTGACCGATATGGTGCGCATTTCCGATGCCCGCATGAGCGGAACGGCGTACGGCACAGTGGTGCTGCACGTTGCTCCGGAAGCCGCAGCCGGCGGGCCACTGGCGGCCGTGCAGGAAGGTGACTGGATTGAACTGGATTGTGTCAGTGGACGCTTGCACCTGGATATCTCCGATGCCGAACTGACCGCCCGCCTGGCCGATATCGAACCGCCAACAAACCTGTTGATTGGCGGCTATCGCCAACTCTACATCGACCATGTCATGCAGGCCGACCAAGGCTGCGATTTCGATTTTTTGGTGGGCTGCCGAGGATCGGAAGTGCCTCGTCACTCCCACTAAGTTTCGACACCCGCAAAGCGAGCCCGCATGACAATCAGAGCAGGCGCAATTCAACCCGCGCCTGCTATGATCCGCGCTTTCAACCGAAAGGATCGACCAGCGCCCCATGGATTATCGTCAGCCCTCCGACCGCAAAAGCATGCATACGCGCATCGTTCAGGAACTCGGCCTACAGATTGTCTCCGGGCGCTTCAAATCCGACGACAAACTGCCGGCCGAAGCATTGCTCTGTACAGAATATGCGGTCAGCCGTCCGGTATTGCGCGAAGCCACCCGGGTCCTGGTTGCCAAAGGCCTGGTGTACTCCAAGCCGCGCGTGGGTACCGTGGTCAAACCGCGCCGCGAGTGGCACATGCTCGACCCTGATGTGTTGCACTGGTTGCTGCAGGCCTCACCCCAAAATGAATTTTTTGGCTTGCTGACCACTGTGCGCAGCATTATTGAGCCCGCGGTGGCAGCTCTCGCAGCCCAGCATGCAACTGCAGAAGATGTGGCATCGATTCATGAAGCCTACCAACGCATGGAAAGCGCTTCCAGCCCTGAAGAGCTACTGCAACCCGACCTGGACTTTCACAGCCGGATTGCCGACGCAACCCATAACGACTTACTGGCCAACTTGTGCAACATGCTGTCATTGGCCTTGCGCGAAGCCATGAAGCACTCCAACCGGCGACCCAACCTGCACGAGCTTGCACTGCCACGGCACAAGGCAATTTTGACCGCGATCGAAAGTCGCGACGCTTTGGGCGCGCGTCAGGCCACACTGGTACAGCTCGAAGACGCGCGCATGGCGCTGGATGTGGTGTTGAGCCAGGGGTGAGGGCGGTAGATACCAGCGAGCCTGGTTCGACCTGGAACGGCGCCCAACCAAGGGCCATGCGCTGTACTTGACTGCGCAAACTCGTAGCGTTGAGTGTTTTTACCCCGACAGCATTTGACCGAACCGATAGAGGTCGAGCAGGGCGCTGCCTGGGTGCCGATAGTGTCTTTTCATCAGGCCAGATTACAGTTTCCAGGGCAGGGCTGGATCGTCCTGGTTCAAACCCTGGACTTCACAAAGCTTCACATTTGCACGGCGGGAAAGCCGGGGGATATGGGTTAGCATCGCGGCGCAGCCTTGGGGCGCAAGCGTGGTAACAACAACGGCTTAAAACGGCTCACAACCGTTTGAAGACCGGGATCCCGGTAAAAAGGTCTCTTTATTGTGTCTAATGGCAACTCAAACCGTTGGTTAGTCCTCATGTCGGTCATTCTGGCTTTTATGCCGATTGTCCTGGATTACACCATTCTTCATGTCGCGGTTCCGTCACTGACCCTTGCGTTGCAAGCAACGGGCACCGAGATTCTGTGGATCATCGACATCTACCCGTTGTTGATGGCCAGCCTGCTGATTCCCATGGGCACGCTTGCGGACAGGGTCGGCCATCGCCGAATGCTGCTGGCCGGGCTGGGTATCTTCTGCGCAGGTTCGGTATTGGCCGCCTTTTCTCCCAATGTCGGATCGTTGATCGGCGCACGGGCGTTCATGGCCTTCGGCGGCGCCATGGTCATGCCCAGCGTCCTCGCGATTATTCGACAAACCTTTGAAGATCAGAGCGATCAAGCAGTAGCGCTGGGTATCTGGGGCGCTGTTGCCTCCACCGGAGCCGCCATCGGGCCCTTGGTCGGTGGTGCATTGCTTGAGCATTTCTGGTGGGGGTCGGTGTTCCTGATCAATGTGCCCGTGATGCTGCTGGTCATACCCTTAGTGATCGCCTACATCCCGCGACGAAGTGTGGTCGGCGATGGAAACTGGACCATCGGACAGTCCTTGATTCTGATCCTGGGTGTCATGGCAAGTGTTTACGCCCTCAAATCGGGCTTCAAAACCAACAGCTCTGTTTTCGTAACAGGTGCCTGTTTTGTCTTCGGAGCACTGATGCTTGTCTGGTTTGTACGCAAGCAGCTTCACACCACGACCCCGATGCTGGATCTGAGCCTTTTTTCCATTCCGGCGGTCAGCACGGGTATCGTCATGGCACTGGTAACCATGGGTGCGCTTGCCGGATTCGAATTGCTGCTGGCTCAAGAACTGCAGTTCGTCATGGAGCGTACGCCCCTGGAGGCCGGTATTTTCATGATGCCGCTGATGATTGCGGCTGCAATCGGTGGGCCTCTTGCCGGGGTCATCCTGAAGGCGATTGGCCTGCGGTGGGTTGCGAGTTGCTCGTTGCTGGTGTCCGCGGTAAGTCTGGTCGGGTTGGCCCAGATACACCTGGGCAGCGGCGGGGTAGCCGTTATTGTGATGCTGGTGGCTCTGGGGCTTTCCCTGAGCATTGGTTTGACCGCCTCGTCAGTGGCGATCATGAACAGTATTTCAATGGAAAAAGCGGGCTCTGCCGGAGCCCTTGAGGCCACGAGTTACGACCTTGGCACCGGATTGGGCATAACCGTTTTCGGTATTCTTCTCGTATCCACCTATGAAAAATCCATACAGCTGCCTGACGGCATTCCATCTGCCATGGCCGAGACAGCCGTCCGGTCTATTGGTGAAACGATGATTGCGGCCAAAACACTTGGAGGCATTCAAGGCCAGCAGCTTGCTGCAGCGGGGCAAAAAGCTTTTAGTGCCTCCCACAGCATGGTTTTACTGACGGCGGCTGCACTGGTCGGCGCATTGAGCCTGTTGGTCTGGTTTGTGTTGAAGCACCACAAAAACAGGTCGGCACATTCCCGTGCAGCCAATTGAAAAAGTCGTCTGCACGGGAACAAAAGCTTTCCTGTTTACGCTTAATGGCCAGGACAAGCCACTACGGCGGATTCTAGGGGGGAGATGGATTCACCGCTGGTCGTTGCGCCTGGCGCGGATCGCCGCGTGTTGAAAGAGCCAGCGACGTTTCCATTCTCTTCTGAGGCTACTGGCAGTCATCGCAGCGAAGTAATAATCCGGGAAAACCCGCCCATATAGAGCCAGGTCTCGCCTTCAATCAAGGGAGTCAGGGCCTGTAAAAATCACGCCAATATTTCGATCCCATGCTTCTGCACAATGGTCAGCAGCTTCAGTGCCATTCCGCCGGGTCGCTTATCACCCGATTCCTACTGTTTGACGGTCGAAGCGCTGGTGTTCTGTTTCGTCTCGCTTTTTAGTGAAGCGCGCTTTATAACAGAGAAAATCACCGCGCCAGAACAGGGTATATATTTATAAGTGTTTGTTTTTAAATGATAAAAAACCAAACTTTCAAAGTTGATGTTTATGAAAAATACCAGCCCATTATAGGTTGACATCAACAAATAGTGAGCTTTATGATTGGCGCTGGATGTAAATAATTCAACGGACGAAGCCTGATGCCCTATCAAGACCTATATAGCGTAACGTCTGGCTTTTTGACTTGCCCCTGTCTCACCTCTCCCTCAAGAAACCCCAAAAGATATTTCGATTATCCGGCAAAATTTTCTTACTGTTTATCACTTGTCAGTAGTGACATTCTCTCTCAGGGTATTGTTGCTTAGTGCTTAAAGGATTTTCACGACCTGAGCAATGCTGACTCACAATGTCAGATGCTCAAAGTAGCGCACAAGGACAATGTTCGATCACCCCTCGAACATGTGCGAACGCCTCTACCCTCGCTGCGTTCGATTGGCTACCAACTTCGTGACCAGAGTTTGCATGATCGATATCGAGAGTGCATTCAACGGGTCAAGTTCGGCCCATTATCAGCGTAAAGAGGAATTACCAATGAAAAACTCCATTAGCATTTCCACTATTGGTGGGACTGTTGGCGGGACTGTCGGTGGTACTGTCGGTGGTACTGTCGGTGGCACCGTTGGCGGTACGCTCACCACCAGCCAACACAGCCGCCTCAAAGACTGCTTGAGCAAGTAAGGTTTTGCACGTCGCGCCCAGCGCGACGTGCTTTCCAAGTTTAAGGGAATAAATCAGGGCCTGACTGATGGAAAAAAATAAATATACCCTTTCTAGAGATGTAGTTCTAAGACGAATGGATGACCGTACTTCGGTCTACCATCGGCAAAGGGGCGGGCTATGTATGCTGGATAAAGCAGCAGTCGACGTTCTGGAGAGCTTCAAGAATGGACGCGTGATCCCTAACTCATGGATTGAACTAGAAGCCCCCACAAGGGAGGCTGAGCTGATTCAGCAGCTCGCCGCTCGTGGATTCTTGATCAATGAAGAAGCACTCAACTTATCTCAGAGCAAGCCAGTTGAGAAAAAAGTTAATATTATTCAGTTGATTCTTGCGAATGCTTGCAACTTTGGGTGCACCTATTGTTTTGAAGGTATTCAAGGCAAGGAGATGTCTATTGAAGAAGAGGTGGCAAAAATAGAGCTGATCCGCGTTGTTGCTCAAGACGAAATCAAAGTCGACATCAATAACTCGATGTATGCCTCCAAGGAAAGGTTCGAACATCAATTTGACAAAAAAAATCGGCATATGAAACCTCAAGATGCCGTACATTATGTAGAAAAGGCACTGGCTGCCTCCCGAGCAGGTGGCATGTATAGCGTAATGGTTCAGTTTTTCGGTGGCGAGCCATTATTAAATTGGAAAGCAATTGATGCAGTTCTGGATCGTTTCGGTGACGGCTCCAAAGATGGAATGCATATTTCTTATTCCACTGTGACTAATGGGTCGCTCATAACTGAAGAAGTAGCGGATAAATTTGCCCGCCATCAGGTAGCAGTCTGCGTAAGTTTCGATTCACCTACTAGTCCAAGCAGGCCGCTGAAAAGTGGCGAGGACAGCACGCCAGTTGTCATGCAAGGCCTGCGCCTACTTCAAGCTAAAGGAAACCGCATCGCGATCAATGCAGCGCTGACATCTGCAACGTGGGATGACTTTAATGAGTCTATCGTTGACTTGGCGGTCGATGTTGGGGCTGGTGAGATTGGCGTTGTTGTAGATTTCGATCCGACTTTCTATAGCTCCTTTGGAACAGGTAATATCGTAGATCGCCTCTGGAAGGTTGTTGAGTATGGACGCCAAAAGGGCGTGGTCTTAACTGGTTATTGGCATCAGATATTCCAAGTTCTCTTGGGACATGATGCTGTGGCCGAGCGAGGCTTCAAGAACTGCTCAGCAAAAGGTGCACAATTTAGTATTGAGCCGAATGGATCCGTGTTCGCCTGCAAAGCCGGGTCTACATTGTTAGGTTCAATTGAGTTAGGCCCAGCGCTTTTGGACGCTCCTGCCTATTTAGAGCATGCACAGTTACGCCATGAGAACCCTGAATTTTGCAGGGGCTGTGAGATCGAAGGTTTCTGCGCTGGTCTTTGCCTAGGCCCCTTAGAGAAGAAGTACGCGGCCATTGACGTAGTAGAACCAGCAGCGTGCGATTTCTATCGAGGAATTACTCGAAAGCACATTGATGCTCTTCAGCCTTTTGAAATAGCTACTTTCGATCTCCAACCTGCATAAATTGAGAGAAATCATGGGTATCGCATCTGAAGCCAAAGTTTTTGCTAGCGACAGCCAATTTTCTAAATATGGCTATGACATCATCAACACACCAGAGATGTCTGCACAAGTGATTGAGTCTTTCAACTCTATGCCACGCGACGGCCACAGTTTGAAAAGGCTGCGAAACATCCGGTTGAACCAATACTTCGCCTACTGGGAGGAAGGCCAGTGGATTTACGCACTGCTTCCAAAAAGGAAATACATCCAATCGGCTGAATTTATACGCCTTGCCGAGGCCGGAGGTGTCTTACGCCACAGAGAACAGCTAGAGTGCGACCCCACTCCCCTGGTAACCGCAGTTCTCGATAGCTTGCCTGTTGATTTTTCAGAAAGTTATCACATCAACGTGAACCAAATCAGGGTCATTGTGAACTCCGAGTTTAATGGGGTCACGGTTCCCGAGGGCCCGCATCGTGATGGTCACCTATTCAGCGTTATTGTTGTAGCGAAGCGCCATAATGTTGAAGGGGGAGAAACACAAGTTATTGATCCTGCGTCCAATGAAATTGTTCATCGCGCCGTGCTTGAAGAAAATCAGGCTGTGCTGATTGATGATGAGCGTTACATTCATTATGCCTCAAATATTACACCCGTCGAAGGCAATGATGGTTACAGAGATATTTGGGTGATCGAAATCAGTCCGTGGCATAAACGCTCCTATGGGCCAACTCACGAACGCCTAGCCTTAGCCACAAGTTCATTACTGAAAAAACCATGACCATTCAAGTCCAATCGTCACCAACGCTATATGCCTGGATGGCATTTCGTAGAGCCCTGCCAACCGCCTTAGCTGTTGCTCCTACAGGCATGTTGTTCGGGGTTCTGGCATCCCAATCCGACTGGACTCCATTCGAAGTCTTGTTGCTCAGTGCTATGGGCTACTCAGGCAGTGGGCAGTTCGCCTTGCTGCCCCTTGCCGAGCAAGGAATAGGATTTCTTACAATGCTTATCGTTGCGATATCTATTAACTGCCGATACATACCAATAGTTATCACAACGCTAACGCGCCTTCCAAAACGGCCCATACCCCGTGCATTTATGGCACATTTAGTTGGTGACGAAGCCTACGCACTGGAACGTGAGCGCGATCAATTCGCGGCAATTTTCAGCACGCGGCTAACAATTTATCTCGCGTGGGTATCGTCTACCTTTGCAGGTGCATTGTTTGCCACGCTAATTCCCGCAAACTGGTTCAGCCCTGAAATGAATCTAGGTTTTCCGGCAAGCATAGTTCTTTTAGTGCTTTCGTTCGAGCAGCTAAAAAGTCGCATACCCCGTATATCTGCGCCCTGGGAATGGCGCCTCATTGAGCTAACACTTTGTGTTGCGGCGGCCCTGGTCTTTATTGCACTACTAGGTAAATCTTGGTTCTGGCTACCAAGTATTGCGTTCAGTACCTGGAGACTTGGCAGGTTGACCTATGAACCTTAATGATCATGTTTTAGTGATTGCCGCACTCATCACAACGAGCCTGCTGGTTCGAGTAGCGCCGGCCTTTATTAATCTGAAACTATCACCATCAGGAAGAAAAACCACCGAACAGGCGCTTCCAATGGCCGTATTTATAAACTTCGCTGTATATCTGATATGGGTCGAGGTAAATATTGTGGCGACGGCGGCAATAGCAAGCATTTTGGTCGCTGCCTTTGCCACCTTTTTTACACGCGCCGGGTTGATGCTCACTGCCTGTAGCTCAACATTAATATACGCAGCCATTGTGACATATTGACCGTTAAGGGACTGACATGGACACCACTGACATTGTAATTTCTACAATTAGCGGCACTGTTCGCGACGAATTGAGAGCGGAACTCTCATCTGCGCTAAAGTCCGGTTTTGACAGACGTGACAAACGTTATGCAGAGATTGTTCTGCGCTCCGGCGTCCCGGTTGATTTATTATATGAGCGAATTTTCAAGTCGCGCCGCCCTTTAGCAGTTTTAAAGAATCTGCCAGTCAATATCTTGGCTGATGGATGGGAGGTCGGAAGCGCTGAACTGACTGATGCGGTTCTAGTAGGCATCACTCATGCAATGGGTCTCCGGCACTTCGGTTATCCTGAGGAAAAGGAGGGTGCCATTCTACAAGACGTTCACCCTATCGCAGGTTGGGAAAAGACCCTGTCTAATGCAGGTAGGGTTAAATTCAATCTACATGTAGAAAGCCCTTTTCTTCCTCGGCAGGCGCGGCCAGAGGCAGCGGCACTTATTGCACTTAATAACGAAGCAGGAGCAACTACTCGCATCGCGGTAGTCGACGAGGTAAATAAACTTCTGCCAGATGAAATTATCAGCACTCTGCGGCGCCCACTGTTCACTTATAAACACGATGATTCATTTGCTCTGAACGGATATACGCTTCATACGCCGCCTTCTCCATTCTTGAAACAGATAGATGGATACGAAGAGTCTCGTTGTGCAATCTACACCCTGGCAGAAAATCATGAAGCAGAAAAAGCTGTGTCAGCTTGGATAGAGGCTGCTGAAGCAGTTGCAATAGACATCGTCTTGGAGCCGGGAGATCTTCTCGTATTCAACAACTATCGGTGCGTACATGGTCGTGGCGCTGTTGAAGGACGGCGTTGGCTGAAACGAGTCTATGGCTCGCGGCATTGTGACCTTACAGATGAACATGACATGGTTAGTGTTTGGCGTGCTGTAGGAGCCATTGGCGACCATTCTTTCTAGTAATAAATGCACCTGTGCTAAACAGGTGCAGTTTCTTGATAGTCGAGCGACGAAAAATCTGAAACTCTCTATATGGCAGCCCCTTCGGTCGCGGTAGGTACGGCAGTGATGATCGCGGCTACTCAGGGCGCCATTGTAGATATCCTCTACGTCAAGCAGCTCAGAGGACACTTCCAAGCGCTCCGCAAGCAGGCCAGACGCTACAGCAAGAAAGGCATGGTGGGAGAGGGAATACGCTGGTAGCGAGCAGCACGGTACAAAAGTTATCTCCACCGCATAATCCGGCGGCTTGGTTCACGACAGCCGTGCCGGAGGCCACGCCCAAACGATCCGGCACTTAATGCTTTAACCTAGCAAGAGCTGATTATCGATGGGGCAGGGCGCAAGCCTTGAGTCCACAGAAGTGAGGTGTATGGGAATTCTAGATAAATTATTCGTTGGCCGCTTCACCCAGCCACCTCCTGATCAACCGCCATTGAGTAACGCCGCGATCATGCAAGAGCTTCATCCCTTTCGTAGTGAGCTGAAGGTTTTCACACATGACCTGCTGGCACGCCTTCCTGAAAAGAAACAAGCATGTCTCATCCGACGCGTCATGCGTTTCTACGGTCAGGGAGAAGATCCATCCAGCGCACTGACAGAAGGGTTGATGGATTCAGTTGATGATCATCGGCAGCGCTGCGAATGACATTGATGAGTTCAACGACCCTCGTGGGGCATCGGCGGTTTACGGTTTTTTCGGGGATAGCCCAGTCATTGGGAATAGCCCGCTCCAGGTGTTCTTTCCCATCGTTGTAAATTCGTTGCATGGTGTCGCCCTGAAGCCCCAGGCAAAACCGTGAAGGGATAAACTATTGAGCGGTCAGAAACGCGTCCATGAGCGCGCCATTGGTATCTTACGGTTTTTCCATTTAAATCTTTGAATGTAAAAACCGTTTGGGATGTCCACTCAAATCGCGATTGGCGCAAATGCCATTTGGATGCTCAAGAGTATTTATAAGACCATCCAGAATTTAACATAATATACATTATGCGAAACTGCGTATTGGGATGTCAGGGCCAGTGGAGGCTGCTTTTCAACAGGCACTCAGTCGTCCAAGTCCAGATCCTTCCTTACGTCCGCCGCTGAATGCACAGCTTCTTGACCTTGGCGGACACGCTGCAAAATCTCCAGTGCTTCAATGCGCATTTTTGCGCGTGCAACAACGGCCATCGCTTCGGCAATATAAGCCGCGTCGCCAGTGTCGTTAGCATCAGCTAAAAAGATGTTTATGGTGTCAGTATCAACCAGCGAGTCTGCCGGATCGTAATCAGGAATTGGCTCTGTCATTTGAATACCTGGGGAAAAATATGAACCCAACACATGACCTCAAAAGTAAACGTTGGACAGTCACATGCCAAGACGCTGCCGATGGCACTGGCGACATGATCGTGCCGTTGCCCGATGATCTGCTCAGCCAAATGGGCCTTGTCATTGGTGACACGTTGACCGTAGAAAAACAGCCTGACGGTTCGTTAACGCTGACCAATATTTCTCAAGCCACTCAAGGTTAATCAGCCATGAAAATAGAGAAAAGCTCTGGCAATGTTTACGCAGATATCGGCGTGGCCAACCCTGAACAGATGCTCAGGAAAGCCCTAATTGTTGCGCAAATCAGCCAGGTGATTACCTACTCAGAAGACCGAATCTCAAGGGCTGTGGGCATCTTGGGGCTCAGTGAATCAGATCTGAAAGAGCTTCTACACGGGCACTTTCATGCCTATCGGGAGGCGGATCTGATGGAATACCTTGAGAAACTCCACCAGGACAAGAGTTTCGCGGGCGCGAAACTGGGTAAATGAGAGGTCAATCCTGCTACTATCGCTCTTTTAAGATGATCCAGTTATAACTCTACTAAATGGTTGTTTAGTTTAGTTATAATAGGAGTTTTTGAATCTCAGAATAAAACGCCCGTCCCGCCCGGAAAGTATCCCTCTGAAAGCTGGCTGGCGAATCGACCTGATGCCCAGACCGAACAACGGCGAATCCAGCCGGTTCGAGCATTTATCCTCCCCATGCTTACCCCTCCGGACTGCTACTGGCGCATGGTGAAATGCCCGCTCCGGCAGGCTCAGCGGATCAGGACTACCCTCCACTCGCCCGGATTTACGACTGGCTCCACTCTTAATCCTGCCTAGACCTCATGCCCGAAAGGCTTCAACTGCTGCTCAAACACCGCTACACCGTCCAGGTCGCGAAGGGTTACCGTGAGACTCTTGTCACGAGCATCAATGTTGACCTCGCCGAAGAACTGCAGCCCTGCCAGGGGCGAGATGTTCGGTTCAGTCGGTGCCTTCTCGAAGACCACCTGCGGGCCAAACGTCATGTCCAGAGCACAAGACGGAAAACTGCCCGCATTTAAAGGTCCGGCGACAAATTCCCAGAACGGCTCAAATTGCTGGAACGCTGCTCGATCAGGATGATAGTGGTGAGCTGCACAGTAGTGCACATCGGCAGTTAGCCACACAACATCACGGACCTGTCGTTGGCGCAGGAAATCCAGTAACTCGGCAATCTCCATTTCTCGTCCCAACGGTTTGCCATTGTCGCCGTTGGCTATTGCCTCCCAGCGCGGCACTCCGGGCGACATTTCGCCATCCGCCACGGCCAGGCTAAGCGGCATATCGGCAGCGATGACTTTCCACTGGGCCGTTGAATGTGCCAGCGCCTGCTTGAGCCAGTCGAGTTGCGTACGCCCGAGAAACGCCGTCTGTGGGCCCGGGACAGCGGACAAGTTGGCGTCATTGCTCCCTCGGTAACTGCGCATGTCCAGCACAAAGAGCTCCAGTAAAGGTCCATAAGGGAGGCTCCGGTAGATGCGACCGCCCTTATCGCCAGGCTGAGGACGCATCGGGGAGTACTCGAGCCAGGCTTGCCGTGCCGGACCGAGCAGATCCCTGATGGCGGCACCGCCATAGCGTGAGTCAAGCTGTTTGCCTGACGACCAGTTGTTGGTCGTTTCATGGTCGTCCCACTGCCATATCTGCGGCACCTCGGCATTAAACCGCCGCACGTTCTCGTCCATCAGGTTGTATCGGTAGTTACCCCGAAAGTCGTCGACAGTCACCGCGACATGGCTTTTGGCTTCGGTGGTCAGGTTGCGCCAGACGCGACCATTTTCCACGACCTGTTGGGCCGGAACCGGGCCGTCTGCGTAGATAGTGTCGCCACTGTGCAAGAAAAAATCCGGCAAGCGTCGACGCATGGCGTCGTAGATGCGCATGCCGCCTATGTCAGGGTTGATGCCGAACCCTTGACCGACCGTATCACCACTCCATACAAAACGAATGTCCCGCGGCAGCCCTGGCACACTACGCAGGTGCCCGAACCACGGTTCGCCCGCTGTTCCGGTGCGGGCGTCCTCGAACCAGGCGCGATAAAAGATAGATTGATCGGCGGGCAGCCCTCTGAGTTCCACCCGGGCGGTGTAGTCAGTGCCTGCATGTGCCTGCGCCGAAGCGGCGCGCCGGGGCTGAGCAAAAGTGCTGGTGGTGTCCCACTCAACCACCAGTTTGGCTGGTCTGTCACTACGGCTCCAGACCATCGCGCGGTCACCCAGTAGATCCCCGGATTGCACGCCGTCTGTCATCTGGGGCCTGTCCTGGACATTCGCCAGGATAGCCGGCGCGAGGCTGGGCAACACAAGTCCCGCAGAAAGCGTTTGGATCAGGCTGCGACGGCGGACTGGAAACTGTGACATGGATGATCTTCTCAAGTGGAAGGAGTCACTATTTAAGCCCCTGCCAATGACAGCCATGTTTCAGAGCAGCACAGCCATGTGCCGGCTATGCTGGATGTCTGATGGCACTTTCAGGCAGTGCAGATTGCCAAGGCGGTTGCACTGCCCCTCTGTGTTTGTCTGTTGATCTTGAGGGACGCACCATGATCAGCCCCACTGAGCAAGGCCCGATCAATGCTTGCGATGCAGCGCAGAGAACCCGCCCCAGCAACTACCCCGAGCCTTTCGCGTCCCTGATGCAGGGCCGCACCAAACGGCCTCTGGGTGATCTGTTCAACTTGAAGAATTTTGGCGTCAACCTTGTACACCTGCCGCCAGGCAGTCTCTCCGCCCTTCATCACTCGCACTCATTACAGGACGAATTTATCTATGTCCTGGAGGGTCATCCGACCTTGTTCAGAGGTGATGAAACCGTGCAACTGGCTCCGGGGATGATTGCGGGCTTCCCCGCCAAAGGGCTTGCCCACCATCTGGAGAATAGAACTGACACCCTCTGCGTGGTTCTTGAAGTAGGCGACCGTAGTGTCGGAGACAGCGTGACTTACCCGTCTGACGATATACAGGCGGTGACGGCAGTCGACGGCACATGGCACTTCGTCCATAAAGATGGCAGCCCCTATGGCTGAAGGGCATCTGCGCGCCCTTTGCCCTCCCCCTGACATCCCCTCTTATCGGACTCTCGACACTGACAATTTGTCGCAGGCCCGGGTTTTTGTTAAAGTTATAAAACTAACCGTTTAGTACATAACTGTTTCGGACGTTTCCCGGTCTGTCGACCTGGCCTGTTCAAGGCCTCGACGACGTGCAGAAACGCCGACATGTCTGCGCCTGCCTTGCAAGCCGCTACAGTTAAAAGCTATGCCCTCCTCCCAACCGTTCATGCATCAATAGGGTCATGCACAATGAATAACGCTCAACCTTCGGCAGCCGCAAGCCGTTGGCCCATCTGGGTCGCCGCTTTAGGCGTGCTGGTTTTCGGTTTGCTCTATGTCGCCGGTGGCGGCTACCTGGCCACGCTCGGTGGCAGCCTGTACTTCCTGCTTGCAGGCCTGGGCATGGTCGCTTCGTCCGTGTTGCTGTTCAAGCGACGCCTGGCAGGTGCCTGGCTGTTTGCTGCCATCATGGGCGCCAGTGTTATCTGGGCCCTGGCTGATGCCGGGCTGGTGTTCTGGCCGCTGGTTTCACGTCTGTTTGCCCTGGCTGTGCTCAGCCTGGTCGTGGCGCTGGCTTACCCTTCGCTGCGCAAGGCCAATGGCCTGAGCGGCAACGCCGGTTATGCGCTGGGTGCAGTGCTGGCCGTGGCCATCGCCGCCGGCTTCTGGGGGATGTTCCAGCCTCACGCCTCGATCGCACCGACCGGTGACGGCCCGGGCCTGACCAAGGTTGACCCGGCCAAAGCCCAGAAAGACTGGGCACACTACGGCAATGACGAAGGTGGCAGCCGCTTTGCTGCTCTGGATCAGATCAACCGTAGCAACGTGTCCAAGCTGGTACCGGCCTGGACCTACCAGACCGGCGATGTGGCCATCAGTGATGGCAATGGCGCAGAAGACCAGATGACCCCGCTGCAAGTGGGCGACAAAGTGTTTATCTGTACGCCACACAACAACCTGATCGCGCTGGACGCCGATACCGGTAAAGAGTTGTGGAAGAACAACATCAATGCCAAGGCCGCCGTCTGGCAGCGTTGCCGTGGCCTGGCGTACTTTGATGCCAGCGCCCCAGTCGCAGCACCCACCGATGGCAGCACCCCGGCCGCAGCTGTCACCGTTGCCCCGGGCGCGGCGTGCCAGCGTCGCCTGCTGACCAATACCATCGATGCACGCCTGATCGCGGTAGATGCCGACACCGGCCAGTTCTGCCCGGATTTCGGCAGCAATGGCCAGGTTGATCTGAAGGCCGGCCTGGGCAATGTGCCCGATTCCTACTACCAGTTGTCGTCGGCACCGTTGATGGCAGGTACCACGGTGGTGGTTGGCGGTCGCGTGGCTGACAACGTCCAGACCGATATGCCAGGTGGCGTGATCCGTGGTTTCGACGTAGTGACCGGCGCCATGCGCTGGGCCTTCGACCCGGGCAACCCGCAGGACAAGCAAGCACCGGCAGAAGGCAAGACCTACGTTCGCAGCACGCCGAACAGCTGGGCACCGATGTCCTATGACCCGCTGATGAACACCGTATTCTTGCCGATGGGCAGCTCGTCCACCGACATCTATGGTGTCGAACGTACCGAGCTGAACCACAAGTACGGCGCATCGGTACTGGCACTGAACGCCACCACTGGCGAAGAAAAATGGGTGTACCAGACCGTCCACAATGACTTGTGGGACTTCGATCTGCCGATGCAACCAAGCCTGATCGACTTCGCCAAAGCGGACGGCAGCAAGGTCCCGGCGGTAGTGATCGGCACCAAGGCCGGGCAGATTTTTGTCCTCGATCGCCACACCGGCCAGCCGCTGACCAAGGTTGAAGAAGTACCGGTCAAGACCTCGAACATTCCGGACGAGCCCTACTCGCTGACCCAGCCAAAATCCGTGGGCATGCCACAGATTGGTGCGCAGACCCTGACTGAATCGGACATGTGGGGTGCAACCCCGTTTGATCAGATGCTGTGCCGTATTTCCTTCAAGAAGATGCGTTACGAAGGTCTGTACGCCGCGCCGGGCACTGATGTGTCGTTGAGCTTCCCGGGTTCGCTGGGTGGCATGAACTGGGGCAGCCTGTCGACTGACCCGGTTCACGGCTTTATTTTCGTCAACGACATGCGCCTGGGCTTGTGGGTGCAGATGGTTCCGCAGCAAAAAGACGCCAAGGCCTCTTCTGGCGGTGAAGCCTTGAACACCGGCATGGGTGCCGTACCGCTCAAGGGCACGCCTTATGCGGTGAACAAAAACCGCTTCCTGTCGGTAGCCGGTATTCCGTGCCAGGCCCCGCCTTTCGGTACGCTGACCGCCATTGACATGAAGACTCAGAAGGTCGCCTGGCAAGTACCGGTCGGTACCGTGCAGGACACCGGCCCGATGGGGATCAAGATGGGTCTGCAACTGCCGATCGGCATGCCGACACTGGGCGGTACCCTGTCGACACAAGGTGGCCTGGTATTCATCGCTGGCACTCAAGACTTCTACCTGCGCGCTTTTAACTCGGCCAACGGTGAAGAAGCCTGGAAAGCCCGTTTGCCTGTTGGCAGCCAGGGCGGTCCGATGACCTTTGTTTCGCCTAAAACCGGCAAGCAATACATCGTGATCACCGCTGGTGGTGCCCGTCAGTCGCCGGATCGCGGTGACTACGTGATCGCTTACGCACTGCCTGACAGCAACTAAGCACTGCCCTCCCCTGTGGGATCGGGCTTGCTCGCGATGGCAGCGCCTCGGTTCTTCAGACAAACCGGGTTGCCTGCATCGCGGGCAAGCCCGGCTCCCACAATGACCGCGCTAACCTTTTACTGTGGGAGCGGGCTTGCTCGCGATAGCAGCGCCTATGTCCTTCAGACAAACCGGGTTGCCTGCATCGCGGGCAAGCCCGACTCCCACACTGACCGCGCTAACTTTTTACTGTGGGAGCGGGCTTGCTCGCGATGGCAGCGCCTCGATCCTTCAGACAGACCGGTTTACCTGCATCGCGGGCAAGCCCGGTTCCCACAATGACCGCGCTAACTTTTTACTGTGGGAGCGGGCTTGCTCGCGATAGCAGCGCCTCGATCCTTCAGACAGACCGGGCTGCCTTCATCGCGGGCAAGCCCGACTCCCACAATGACCGCGCTAACTTTTTACTGTGGGAGCGGGCTTGCTCGCGATGGCAGCGCCTCGATCCTTCAGACAGACCGGGTCGCCTGCATCGCGGGCAAGCCCGGTTCCCACAATGACCGCGCTAACTTTTTACTGTGGGAGCGGATTTGCTCAGCAACACCCGCGTCACCCTCCGCTCTTCTACCTCGACTACGGTCAAGGTCCAGCCTTCCCACGTCAGCTTGTCGCCAATCATCGGCAGACGATCCAGTAAACTCATGACCATACCTGCAAGTGTCTGATAGTCATCCGTGGCCTTGGCTGCAAAGCCGATGTGCTGGCGAATCTGGCTCAGGTTCAAGGCGCCGCTGACCAGATAACCCTCTTCCTGGGCAACGATATTGGGCCCCTCTATCTCGCTGGCATCCGGCAGTTCACCAGCGATCGACTCGAGAATGTCAGTCATGGTCAGCAGGCCGATGAAGTCACCGAACTCGTTGATGACAAACGCAATGTGCGTCGACTCTTTACGCATCTGCTCCAGAGCATTGAGAATCGTGAAGCTGTCCAGCAGATTGATAGCCTTGCGCGCCATCGCCTCCAGATCCGGTTCATGCCCCGCCAACAGCTCCTTGAGCAGTTCCTTTTTATGCACAAAGCCCAAGGGTTCATCTACCCGGCCATCCCGGATCAGGGGCAGTCGGGAATACGATGAATGCATCAGCTTTGTACGAATGATCTCTGCCGAATCAGCCAGATCGATATGATCGATCTCGGCACGGGGCGTCATCACCGTGCGAATCGACCGTTCCGCCAGTTGCAATACGCCACTGATCATCACGCGCTCGCGTCGATGGAAGACGTTCTGATGACTGCCACCGTCAAGCATGTCGGCAATCTCTTCGCCCACTTCATCAGCACTCAGGGTACGCCCGCCAAGCAAGCGCATCACCGCATGGGCGGTGCGCTCGCGCATGGGCCGCAGGCCCTGCACGCTTTTCTTGCGGCGCGCACGGGCAATCTGGTTGAGTACTTCGATCAGGATCGAGAAGCCGATGGCGGCGTACAGATAACCTTTCGGGATATGAAAGCCCAGGCCCTCGGCAGTCAGGCTGAAGCCGATCATCATCAAGAAGCCCAGGCACAGCATGATCACCGTAGGGTGACTGTTGACGAAGTGGGTCAACGGTTTGCTGGCGATGATCATCAGGCCGATCGAGAACACCACGGCAATCATCATCACCGACAGATGTTCAACCATGCCTACCGCGGTAATCACCGCGTCCAGGGAAAACACCGCGTCGAGCACGACAATCTGCGCCACAATCGGCCAGAACATGGCATAGCCCAGCGCCGATGAGCGCTCGGCCACATGCCCTTCCAGGCGCTCATGCAACTCCATCGTGGCCTTGAACAACAGGAACAAGCCGCCGAACAGCATGATCAGGTCGCGCCCCGAGAACGCTTTGTCGAAGACTTCGAACAAAGGCTGCGTCAGCGTGACCATCCACGAGATGCTGGCCAGCAGGCCCAGGCGCATGACCAGGGCCAGCGTCAGGCCGATGACCCGGGCACGGTCGCGCTGCTCCGGCGGCAGTTTGTCGGCGAGGATGGCGATAAACACCAGGTTATCAATACCCAGTACCAGTTCCAGCACAATCAGGGTCAACAGGCCGAGCCAGGCCGTGGGATCTGCAATCCATTCCATAGGTATCAGTCAATCTCACGAAGGTGCTGGGTTAACGGCGAGCGCGCACAGACAAGCGCAGCAGCAGAGGTGCTGGCGCTAAACAGAGGGCGGGGAATGGGTAACGCGTGCTCGATTGCGAGGATCAAGCCTGGGGCAAGCGCAGATTCAAAACTGCGACTGGGTGGTTCCTGAAGGGTGTTCATACAAGCCTTTAGTGAATTGGGGATGCAATCCTACAGCGATTAAACTCATTTCCTGCTAGCGGACTTATTACAAAATTTAACAAGTTCTCCCTCCTCCGCCTTGCTCGACCTGACTGGCGAACCATTGCAGCACCGCCGGACACGCCGAGTGCAAGTCTGCAGCAGGTTGCAGGCACAACGAATAGTTACCACCGGTTTTCAACGGCTCACCAAACGGAATCACCAGTGCCCCGCGTTGAATGGACTCCGCCGCCAGGGTCATGTCCGTGACCGCCACCCCCAAGCCACGCGCGGCAGCATCGAGGGCCAGCTCATCGAGATTGAACGGGATATGCCGATAGCTGTGCAGCGGCTTGCCGTCATTGGCGGCTAGCCAGTCGTGCCAGGCTTGCTGGTCGGCCGAGCGATGCAACAGCGCAAAGCGCAGCAGATCTTCCATCGACGCCAGCGGCCCCAGGCTGGGTGCACACACTGGCACCAGAGCCTCATCGAATAAAGCCATGCAGGCCGGGTCAGTAGAGGGTCGGGGCAAGTACAGGATGTAGGCATCGCTGTCGCTGGCCGGTTCGACAACCTCGGTGGCGACCGTTTCAATCGACAAGGCTATGTCCGGGTGCTGCAAGTAAAAGTCACTGAGTTTGGGCAGTAACCAGCGCACGGCCAGCGATACATGCATGCGGATACGGAACGGTCGCGTTTGCGGCGACAAACGATCTTCCAGCAGCTTTAACTGTTCAAGAATGCCGCGGGCACTGGCCAGCACCTGTTCGCCTTCGACGGTCATGCGCACGCTGCGACTGGTTCTGACAAACAACGTCACACCAAAGTGAGCTTCCAGTTGCTGGATTTTCCGGCTGATAGCGCTTTGGGTCAGACACAGCGTCTGCGCCGCCTGTGTGAAGCTGCCCGATTCAGCCACCTCTACCAGTGCCTGCAAACCCTGCAACGAGGGTACGTGACGAACCTTATCCATGTGTTTTTTGCATCAATCAATGAATTAATAGCGTTGGTTATATCACTTGGTACCGCCTAAATTCCATCCATAACCAGCGCCAGAAACGGCCAGCCATGCAATTAGCGCATGTATTCAAAGGCCGGGCAGCCCCCTGACCGGCAAATGAGGTGAAACGTGAAGAATGAATGTGGCTGGATTGCCCTGGCAGGAAGCTCCCCCCTCCGTGATCACCTCAAAGGCATCGAGAAAGCCGACTGGTTGATTATCGGTGCGGGCATTACCGGCCTCAGTGCGGCCCATTCCCTGGCGCAATTGCACCCGCAAGCTCGCATTCTGATTGTCGACAGGCAACGTGCAGCCCAAGGTGCATCGGCACGCAACTCCGGTTACGCGGTGGCCCATGAAAACCCGGCGGATGACGATCTGATCGGCAAGGGTGGATTTGCCGGCTATGCCGTGGACTCGACAATCGGCCAG
The DNA here is from genome assembly GCF_049896805.1 of Pseudomonas sp. TWR1-1-3. Lineage (NCBI taxonomy): Bacteria > Pseudomonadati > Pseudomonadota > Gammaproteobacteria > Pseudomonadales > Pseudomonadaceae > Pseudomonas > Pseudomonas sp. TWR1-1-3. The sequence continues at coordinate 987,863 of NZ_JAFCUZ010000001.1, forward strand.
GCGGCCGGTGATGAAGTACGCATGCGCATTGCGCGCCACGGCATCGACTGCGAGTACCGGGATTCGGGTTACTACTTCGCCGTCAACGACCCGGGCAAATTGACCCAGGTTGAGGCCAAGCTCAAGACCCTGCATGCAGTCGGCGCATCTGCACACTTTCTGGAAGGCGCGCAACTGGCGCAGACACTCGGCACCCGCCATTACCAGGCGGCCATCTGGTGCGGCAATGGCAATGCGTTGTTGCAGCCGGCGAAATACGTCAAGGGTCTGCTGGATGCCTTGCCGGCCAATGTCAGCCTTTTTGAAAACACCGACATCATCGGGCTTGAACGCCTGAGTGGCGGACGCATTCGGGCCAAGGGTATCCAGGGCAGCATTGAAGCCGCACAGGTACTGGTATGCCTGAATGCCTTTATCCCCCGCGCCGGGATCGACAACAGCGCAACCTTCCCGATGGAGCTCAGCGCCAGCCTCACCCGCCCCCTGAGCGACAAGGAGTATCAGGCCATCGGCAGTGTCGAGCCCTGGGGCGTGCTGTCGACGAGGCCGCTGGGCGCGACGGTGCGACTGACTCCGGATCGGCGGGTAATGATCCGCAATACCGCGGAATACCGTACGCGCGATTTGTCCGGCAGTGACTTGTCACTGCGTCGAAAACACCATGCACTGGGCCTGCAACGTCGCTTCCCCGGGCTCGGTGAGCAAGACATCCGCTACACCTGGACCGGCCATCTGAGCGCTACCCGCAGTGGCCAGCCGTACTTTGCCAAGGTCGAGGAAGGCATCTATGCCGTGGCGGGCTGCAATGGCTCCGGGGTTGCCCGCGGCACGCTGTGGGGCCGTCTGCTCGCAGAGCTGGCCTGTGGCGCCAGCTCGCCCCTGCTGCAGTCGGTCATGGACAGAGCGCAGCCGGGCTGGTTGCCGCCACGGCCATTTTTTAACGTCGGTGCAGCGCTGCGCATGCGCATGGAAGCCCTCAGAGCCAAAACAGAAATCTGAACACCCTCACACCACAAAAGAATAAAAGCTCCTTGAAAAGGTGATTGAACATGAACATCAGCCCGGTCTCCCTTGCGGTCATGCTCGCCGCGTTTTCGGCCGTCAGCCAAGCCGACGAGAGCGTGAATATTTCCAACTGGAACGGCTATATTGCCGACGACACCCTGACCACCTTCACCAAGGAAACAGGGATCAAGGCGACCTACGATATTCACGACAGCAACGAAGTGCTGGAATCCAAGTTGATGACCGGTAATACCGGCTATGACGTGGTCAGCCCTTCGAACCACTTTATGTCCCGCCTGATCAAGGCCGGTGCCATCCAGAAACTGGACAGGAGCCAGTTGCCAAACTGGAAGAACCTGGATCCGGTGTTAATGAACAAACTGGAAGCCAACGATCCCGGCAATCAGTACGGCTACCCCTACATGTGGGGCACGGCGGGGATCGGCTACAACGTCGAGAAGATCAAGGCGATTTTTGGTACCACGGATGTCACCCGCTCCTGGAGCCTGTTTTTCGATGAAAACAACATCAAAAAACTGAGCCAGTGCGGTGTGGCGATTATCGACAATCCGACGCAAGTGTTGCCGATCACTCTCAACTACCTGGGCTTGCCGCACCATAGTCATGAGCCTGAGGACTACAAGAAAGCCGAAGCGGCGCTGCTGAAAATACGACCTTATGTTCAGTATTTTCATGCATCGAAATACATCAGTGATCTGGCCAACGGCAATATCTGTGCGGTCATCGGCTTCAACGGTGATGTGGTACAGGCTGCGGCAAGTGCGCGGGAAGCCGGGAACGGGATCGACATTGCGTATTCGATCCCAAAGGAAGGTTCGACGTTATGGCTGGACATGGTGGTCATGCCCAAGAGCGCGCCCCATGAAAAAAATGCCTACACCTACATGAACTACCTGCTGACCCCGCAAGTGATTGCCACTATCAGCAACCATATCCACTACGCCAACCCCAACCAGGCGGCAGACCCGTACCTGGCGCCGGACGTGAAACAGGACCCGGCGATCTACCCGTCCAGTGAAGTGATCGACACCCTGTTCACCGTGGAAGACCTGCCGGCCAAAATCGCCCGTCTGAGCACCCGTTTGTGGACCAAGCTCAAGACCATTACGTGATATTCAATGGTGTGTGCTCGGCTGCCTTGGCCCGGCAACCAGCCACGCCAGCATGCCCAGCAACGGCGCGAAGATGATAATGGCAATCCACATCAGCCGGCTGCTTGACCGTGCCCCGCTTTTCATCACCCCGCGGATTGCCCAGAGCTCCAGCAGCACCAGAATAATTGCCAGTACCACCCATATGGTTTCGATTTGCATGCGCGACCTCCTGTGGTTGTTAAACGTTAGGCGGGGAGATGGCGCGAGGGTTCATTAATTCTTAAAACCGCCAACCCTTGCGCTTACAACAGGAAGCGGTCGGTCACATTGCGCCGCTCGTTGTCATCGCGCACGTCATAGCTGACGGTGGTGGCAATGTTGGCGTGGTGCGCCAGCTTCTGTGCGATCGACACGTCGTACTCTTCAATCACCCGGGTAATGAACGAGCGACGAAAATCATGGGGCATGATGTCGACCCCTGCCTGCCTGCCCCGCTGCTTGGCGATGTAATAGATCGCATGTTTGGTCAGGCGATCACGAGTGATGTGGTTGCCGCGGCGGATGCGATTGAACAAAAAGGTGTCATCACTGACCCCGTCCGGCAGGTTCGCCCGGCGGAATGCCAGCCACTCTTCCAGTTTTTCGAAAGCCCAGGCCGGTGCAAACTTGATCAGTTCCTTGTTGCCCTTGCCCAGCACCTGCAAGCTGCGCTGTTCTACATCGACCTGCCACAGGTCCATATTCACCGACTCGGACTTGCGCATCCCCGAGCCATACAGAATTGCGATGATCGCCGCGTCCCTGAGCCCTTGCGGACGGGGGTCTGCGGCACATACATCCATCAGCTCGCGAATCAGATTGCGCCGCAGATTACGCCCCTTGACCAGCCGCGAACCGCCTCCCGCCTTGACCGCGCGTATCTTGAGCAAATGATCCTGAGTGATCAGGTTTTGTTGCCAGGCCTGATTCATCACGCCGCGAATGGCGTTGACGTGCAGCGATGAGGTATTGGGCGCGTAACCGTCTTCACGCAACGCCGCCACCAGTGCGGTGATATGCCCCGGTTGCAGTTGATGCCAGGGGAATTCATCAATCGCCACGTCTTCAGCGCCCAGGCGGTCTGCCGCTTCCTGCAAGACATAACGCATGGTCTGGCGGCTGGACGGCGCCAGCCGCTGAAGATAAAGCGCCACAGGCGTTTGCACCGGGTTTAACACCAAGGAAGAAAGCGGCGATAGCGGGGAGTCAATCGTAGACAAAACCAATCTCATTACAGGCAGAAACGGTTCGCAATATACCCCATGCGGCGGGGATTTCCGCGTTTAGCGCATTAACACCAACCCACTCGCGAATTGCATGACCTGGTCGCGGCATGCGTGCATTCTGCACGAATAGAAACGTCAGCTTTAAAACTTAACTAATTGATTTTTATTAATTTTATATCGTCCGTTCAAGTTGGTACAGCTAATGCAATATTCACCCCTGAGGGTCGCATGCATAAAGGCCCATCCCTATCCGTGAAAGAGACAGGTGAGTGAATATGAATGCCATCGATTTGCTGCTGGAAGATCACAAACGAGTCAAGGCCATCTTGAACCAGCTCAGCGATTCCACCGAGCGCGCTGTGAAAAAACGCACTGAACTGCTCAACAAACTGGAAATGGAAATTACTATCCACACCCGCCTTGAAGAGGAAATCCTCTACCCGGTCTTCAAGAAAGCCGGTGGTAAAGAGCAAGCCGTCATGTACCACGAAGCGAAGGAAGAACACCGCACTGTGGACTCCCTGGTATTGCCTGACCTTAAGAAAACTGCCCCCGATTCTCTGGAATTCTCCGGTCGTGCAAAGGTGGTCAAGGAACTCCTCGAGCACCATATCGAAGAGGAAGAAACCGAGATGTTTCCCCAGGCCCGCAAGTTGCTCGGTAAAGCGGTGCTCGATGAGCTGGGAAAACAGATGGAAGCGATGAAAGCCGAATACAAAAAGTCCCTGAACAGCAAGCCCCTGGCGGCGTGATGGCGCCAGCGCCCGGCAGGCTCAGCCCTGGGTAAAACCTCGCGCCAGCATCACTGCAACCCCCAGCAACATGCAGGCTGTAGCCCGTTGCAACAACACTTGTCGCGACGGGCTTTGCAGCACCCGGCGAATACGTTGACCGAAGTAACAATACAGGCAACCACTGGCAAACTGCAGCAGCAAAAAAGCCAGCCCCAGTACCGCCAGATCCAGCATTCGGGAATCACTGCCCTGCCCGGCGAACTGCGGGAATACGGCGCTGAACATGACGATGGTTTTCGGGTTGGAGAAACCGGTGAGCAGGCCCTTGCCAAAGCGCCCTGTAAAATCGTTGTGCAGTGTGTCAGGACTGTCCAGTTTCAACCCGGTGCTGGTCCACTGCCGGTACGCCAGGTACAGCAAGTACGTAACCCCCACATACTGGATCCCGCGACTGATTAACGGGTTGCCCTTGATCAGTTCGGCGAAGCCTACGGCAAATACAAGAATCGACACCAGATACGCTGCGCTGGCTCCCAGTTGTACCGGCATGGAACGCTTGAGCCCCTGCTGCATGCCGAACCCCATCAAGAGCAGGGTCATGGGCCCGGGGCTGAAGGTCATGGTGGCGCAAAACATCAGAAAATACAGAAATGAAGCGAGTGTCAGTTGCGTGGCCATGACGGTGGTTGAATCCAGAAGTTACGGTCGCGCAGTCTAGGCAGGCCCTGCCGGCTATTGGCAGATCAAGCGCTGACAAACTTTACCGACCTTTACTGGTAGCATGACCGGTAAAGTACGAGGCCCTGCATGCACTTACCTACCGTTGCGTTTCAACCCGGCCTGTCCAAGGTCCAGCAGATTGTTGATGCCTTGAGCCAGGCCATTGATCAGGGTCTGCTCAACCCCGGCAGCAAACTGCCTTCGGCGCGCGAGATGACTGCTCACTGGGGCGTCAGCAAATTCACCCTGATCGAAGCCCTGGATCGCTTGCGCGGGCAGGACAGAATCACATCCAGTCAGGGCCTGGGCTACTTTGTTGCGACGAAAACGCTGCAAAGCGGACGCGCCACTGCCCTTGACCTGCTGCCGCAAGACTTGCACAGCGTCTTGCGCCGCTCCCTGACCGGTGCCAGCGGTGCCCTGCGCCCCGGCAGCGGGCATTTACCGGAAAGCTGGCTGGAAGCCAGCGCCCTGCGTGGCAACATGCGCCAGCTCAGTCGCTCGCCAGCCCTGCGACTGACCGGTTATGGTGACCCGGCGGGCTATTTGCCGCTGCGTCAGGCCTTGCAGCAGAAACTGTTGAGCCAGGGCCTGAATGTGGGGGTCGAGCAGATTATCACCACGGCCAATACCGTGCTGGGGCTCGACATGCTGCTGCGCTTGCGCGTGCGCCCCGGCGATACCGTGCTGTTGGACATGCCCTGTTATTTCAATTTTCACGCCAACCTGGCCTTGCATGGCGTGCGCGTGATCACTGTGGAGCGCACCGCCCAAGGGCTGGACCTGCAAGCGCTGCAAACCCTGTTCAGCCAGCACCGGCCAACGCTTTACCTCACCACCGGGCTGCTGCATAACCCCACCGGGCACTCCTTCACACCCGGGCAGGCCTACGGACTGCTCGAGCTGGCCAAGCGTTATGAGTGCGCCATTATCGAAGATGATCTTTATGGCGACCTGCACCCAGAACCGCCCCCCCGACTGGTGGCGCTGGCAGGCGTGGAGCAAGTGACCTACCTGAGCGGTTTTTCGAAAACCCTCAGTGCCAACCTGCGGGTGAGCTTTGTCGTGGCCTCTGCGCAGATGGCCGCCGAGCTGACCCAGATGAAACTGATGTGCGGCGGGATTACTTCGGAAATGCTTGAGCAACTGGTGTGCTCGATGCTCAATGACGGCACTTATCACAAACACCGCAAGCGCGTGGTGCAAGGCCTGCAGGCCAGTGGTGTACGGGTTTCGGGCTGGTTGCAGGGCCTGGGCTTCAGGTTGAGCGTGCCCTATGCCGGCGGCATGTTTATCTGGGCCACATTGCCTGCCGGGCTGGATGGCGAAACCCTCGCCCAGCAGGCGCTTGCCCGTGGCCTGGTGCTCGCGCCCGGGATCCTGTTCGGTTTTGATCCGCAACTGCGCCGCTGCATGCGCTTCAACGTCGCCCACACCGACACGCCTGCCGTCATGGCTGGCGTCGAGGCATTACTGACTAACCCAACCTGAGCGGATCAACCAGCCCGGCAGCAATGGCCATGCCCACCAGATCGGGCAAATGCCGGGCCTGCATGCGCTTCATCACCCGGGAGCGATACAGGTCGATAGTCTTGGCACTCACCCCCAGCAGCGCGGCAATCTCACGGGTGGTGCAGCCCTTGACCAAAGGCATGAATACATCTTGCTCACGCGGTGTCAGGCTTTGCAGACGGGCCTCAAGTTCGGTCTGTTCCTGGCTGGCGCTTTGCTGCGCGGTATCGCCACTCAGGGCCTGCTGTACGCTGTCGAGCAACAACTGCTGGTTATAGGGCTTCTCGATAAAATCATGGGCACCGGCCTTGAAAGCCCGTACCACAATGGGCACATCAGCATGCCCGCTGACAAAGATCACCGGCATCCTGATCCCTCGTTCACGCAATGCCTGCTGAACATTCAGGCCGCCCATGGCCGGCATGCGGATATCCAGTACCACACAGGCACACAGGGTCGGGTCGCAAGCGTCAAGAAAGGCCTGCCCGCTTGTAAACGCCAGCGCATTGAGGCCAACGGACTCGAGCAACCAGACCGTCGAGTCGAGCATGCCCTGATCGTCATCCACCACATACACCACAGGCCGGGTTTGGGTTGTCATCGTTACTCTCTTGTCGTGTTGAGTGAAGCCATCAATGGCAGGCAGCAGCACATCAGCAAGCCGCTGGTTTGTGGTCGGGCATTGAGTTCACCGCCAAAGCCTTCGACGATGCTGCGGCTCATCGACAAACCCAGCCCGAGACCTTCTGCCTTGCTGGTGTAAAACGGTGTGAACAACTGCTCAAGCTCCCCGGTGCTTACCCCCGGGCCCTGATCCTGCACGCTGATTTGCAGAGTGGCGCCATCAAGGATTTGAGCCTGCAGGATGATCCGCGAAAGCTGACCCGGTAATTGCTCGTTGTTGGCATCTATGGCATTGCGCAACAGGTTGAGCAGCACCTGCTCCAGCAACACCCGGTCGGCGTACACCCATGGCAGGGACTCCGGCAACTGCAGCTCGATAGTGACATTTCGTTCCCCGGCCTCCCAGGCACACAGGCTGACGGCCTGGCGCGCCACCTCACTGATATCCAGCGCTTGCAGGTTACGCCGCCCCTTGCGCAAAAAACCGCGCAGGCGCTTGATCACTTGCGCGGCGTGATTGGCATGCAGGTTGATCCGCTCCAGTCCCTGGGCCACACGCTCGACTGCGGCAGGATTACTGTCCAGGCTTTGCAGGTAACGTTGGCTGGCATTGGCGTAATTGACCACTGCCGCCAGCGGTTGATTGATTTCGTGGGCAATCCCCGATGCCAGTTCGCCCAGTGTGATCAGGCGCGCGGTATGGGCCATTTCATCCTGATGATGGCGCTGCTGGGCTTCGCGCAGTTCACGCTCGCGCATATCCCGTGCCACCAGCGAGAAAAACCGCTCTCCGGCAGTCGAGCGATGAGCCAGCAGCAGTAACGACACCGGCACCGAAGGCTCGCCATTCAAGGGCAACAAACGGGTCTCGTGACTCCACAAACCCTGCGCCTCTGCACTGTGCCAACCGTTGCTCTCCAGGGTAGCCAAGACTTGCGCGGTCAAAAAATCAGCCAATGCGGGCATGCCTTCTGCGGGCAGCAGACCCAGCAGACGCCGTGCTGCCGGGTTGAGATACGACACCCCGCCAGCCGGGTCGATAAACAGCACCGGATCAGGGTTGGCTTCCACCACTTCAGCCAGTCGCCGCTTGTTCTCTTCAGCCTGGACGCGGGCCGTGATATCCCGCGACACACTGACCACTTCGACGACCGCCCCGGTGTAGGTTTCACGAATTGCCCGGCTGGCTGTTTCAAACCACAGGTAATGCCCTGCCTGATGGCGAATGCGGTAGGTCATGGTGTGATAGCCGTCGAGTTGCAGGGCATCACGGGCCTGACGCAGCGCCAGCTTCAGGTCGTGAGCATGAAACAGGCGCTGGGCCAGGGTCCCGCGCAGCGTTTCGGGCCAGTAGCCAAGCAGGGTCCAGGACGCCGGCGAGGCATCCAGAAAACGCCCATCAGGCGTATGGCGCGAGATAAGGTCCGTGGTGTTTTCGGTAATCAGCCGGTACAGGCGTCGGGCTTTGGCCGCCTCTCGCCCGGCCAGCAGTTCTGTACTCGCTTCACGCCCGCGGGCCAGCACACACTGGCTGTCGGGGTCGGGAATAAGCGTCCAGAGCCAGACCTGCTGAGCACTTTGCGCCTCTACCTGCTCGATGGCTCTGCCCTGCTTGAGGCAGGCGCGTACCAGCTCCGGCAGATTGCCCGGCAACAGAGCGCGCGCCTGGCTCAACGCCTTGCCCGCCAGCAGGCGGATCAGTGCGTCGTTGGCTGCCAGCGCCAAGCCGTCTCTATCAAGCACTACAGAGGGTTGAGGGTCATGGGGAAGCAGCGCGATCGGCATTGGGCATCCAGGACTTGAGCGAATTTTTCTTTATATAGTACAACTACTATATTGCTTAGGTATTACTTCCATATCAAACCCGGAGTGAGCTATAAGTCAGACCGGACATAAAACTGACCCGCTCGCCATCGGCAGAGCAGGCAGCCATAGAGCTAACAATCAGCCACCGGAATGACCTTCATGTCGATTTTTGAGCACGGCCTTGAGCCGACTGCCGTAAACCATATTGCCCTGTCTCCGCTGAGTTTTATCGAACGTACAGCCAGCGTCTACCCCGATTACCCTGCCGTGATTCACGGCGCCATCCGCCGCACCTGGGCGCAGACCTACAGTCGTTGCCGCCGCCTGGCTTGTGCCCTGGCCGGGCGCGGGATTGGCCAGGGCGATACGGTAGCGGTGATGCTGCCCAATATCCCGGCGATGCTTGAAGCGCACTTTGCCGTGCCCATGATCGGCGCGGTGCTCAATGCCCTCAATGTTCGCCTCGATGCTGAAGCCATCGCCTTTATGCTCGCCCACGGCGAAGCCAAGGTACTGATTGCCGATCGCGAGTTCCATGACGTAGTGCATGCGGCCGTGGCCATGCTCGATCACCCCCCGCTGATCATTGATGTGGATGACCCCGAATACGGTGAAGGCCAGCCGGTCAGCCAGTTGGACTATGAAGCGCTGCTGGCCGAAGGCGATCCCGAGTTTGATTGGCAATGGCCCGCAGATGAATGGCAGGCCATTGCCCTCAATTACACCTCCGGCACCACCGGCAACCCCAAGGGCGTGGTGTATCACCATCGCGGTGCTTACCTCAATTCCCTGGGCAACCAGATGGTCTGGGCCATCGGCAATCACCCGGTGTATTTGTGGACCTTGCCGATGTTCCACTGTAACGGCTGGTGCTACCCATGGATCATCACCGCGCTGGCTGGCGTGCATGTGTTCCTGCGCCGGGTTGACCCGCAAAAGATCCTCACGTTGATTCGCGAGCATCAGGTCACCCATCTGTGTGGTGCACCGATTGTGCTCAACGCCCTGGTCAATATGCCCGAGTCCGCCAAGGCTGCCATCGACCACCCGGTGCATGCGATGGTCGCAGGCGCTGCGCCACCGGCCAAGGTGATTGGTGCCGTGGAAGAAATGGGCATCAAGGTCACCCACGTCTATGGCCTGACCGAGGTGTATGGTCCGGTGACGATTTGTGCCTGGCATGAAAAGTGGGATGCGCAGCCTCTGGCCGAACGCGCACAGATCAAGTCCCGCCAGGGCGTGCGCTACCCGACGCTGGAAGGCGTGATGGTGGCCGACCCGAAAACCCTGGTACCGACGCCCCGTGACGGCGAGACCATGGGCGAGATTTTCATGCGCGGCAATACGGTAATGAAGGGCTATCTGAAGAACCCCAGCGCCACGGCCGAAGCCTTCGAAGGCGGCTGGTTCCACACCGGTGACCTTGCCGTGTGCCACCCGGACGGCTACGTCGAAATTCGCGACCGGCTCAAGGACATTATCATTTCAGGTGGCGAGAACATTTCCACCATCGAGGTCGAGGGTGTGCTCTACCGACACCCGGGCGTCATGGAGGCGGCCGTGGTGGCGCGGCCCTGTGAAAAGTGGGGTGAAACGCCTTGCGCCTTTATCACTCTCAAGGCCGATCATCAGCAGGTGCGCGAGGCCGAGATCATTGCCTTTTGCCGCGATCACCTGGCCGGGTTCAAAGTGCCCCGTACGGTGGTGTTCACCCTGCTGCCCAAGACCTCCACGGGCAAGATCCAGAAGTTCGTGCTGCGTGATATGGCCAAAGCACTGTAACTGCCCCCTATAGACCCACTGTGGGAGCGAGCTTGCTCGCGAAGGTGTCGCTTCGGTTACCCAGACAGGCCGCGGCGCCCAAATCGCGAGCAAGCCCGCTCCCACAGAATGCCTTCAGCTGCAAAAAACGAGGTTTTTCATGCCTGAATTCAACGCCCCCCTGCGCGATATGCGCTTTGTCCTGCACGAAGTCTTCGAAGCCCCCGCACTCTGGGCCAGGCTGCCAGCCCTGGCCGACCACGTCGACGCCGATACCGCCGACGCCATACTTGAGGAAGCCGCCAAGGTCACCGGCCAACTGATCGCCCCGCTCAACCGCAGTGGCGACGAAGAAGGCGCACACTGGCTGGCGGGCCAGGTCACCACACCTGAAGGCTTCAAGTCAGCCTACAACACCTACATCGAAGGCGGCTGGGTAGGCCTGTCGGGCAATCCTGAATTTGGTGGCCTGGGCATGCCGAAAATGCTCGCCGTGCAATTTGAAGAAATGCTCTACGGCGCAAACTCCAGTTTTGCCCTTTATTCGGCGCTCACCAGCGGTGCTTGCCTTGCCATCGATGCCCACGCCAGCGAACCCCTCAAAAGCCGTTACCTGTCACCGATGTACGAAGGCCGCTGGGCCGGTTCCATGTGCCTGACCGAGGCCCATTCCGGCACCGATCTGGGGATTATCCGCACCCGCGCCGAACCGCAGTCTGACGGCAGTTTCAGCCTCACCGGCAGCAAGATATTCATCACCGGCGGCGATCAGGACCTGACCGCAAACATCATCCATCTGGTGCTGGCCAAGCTGCCGGATGCGCCAGCAGGACCCAGGGGCATTTCGTTGTTTCTGGTTCCCAAGGTGCTGGTAAATGACGATGGCTCACTCGGACAAGGCAATGCGGTGAGCTGCGGCTCCATCGAGCACAAGATGGGGATCAAGGCTTCGGCAACCTGCGTGATCAACTTTGACGGCGCACAGGGCTGGTTGATCGGTGAAGCCAACAAGGGCCTGGCCGCGATGTTTACCATGATGAACTACGAACGTCTGTCGATCGGCATCCAGGGCATTGGCTGCGCAGAGGCCTCCTACCAGAATGCCCGCACCTATGCCCGCGAGCGCCTGCAAAGTCGTGCCCCGACCGGAGCCGTGGCACCGGAGAAGATTGCCGACCCGATTATCGTCCACCCCGATGTGCGACGCATGTTGCTGAGCATGAAGGCCATGACCGAAGGTGGACGGGCATTTGCCAGCTATGTGGGCCAACAACTGGATCTGGCCAAGTTCTCTACCGAGCCGCAGGAGCAGCAGCAAGCCACTGCGCTGGTAGCCTTGCTGACCCCAGTGGCCAAGGCCTTCTTTACCGATACCGGTTTCGACAGTTGCGTGCTGGGCCAGCAAGTCTTTGGTGGTCATGGCTATATCCGCGAATGGGGCCAGGAACAGCTGGTTCGCGATGTGCGCATTGCGCAGATTTATGAAGGCACCAACGGCATCCAGGCGCTGGATTTGCTGGGCCGAAAAGTGATCGCCAATGGCGGTGCAAGCCTGCGCCTGTTTACCGCACACATCCGTGACTTCGCGACCCGGCCCGGCAAGCCTTATGCCAGCGAACTGCTGGACGCAGTGCAGCGTCTTGAGGATGTCAGTGACTGGCTGCAGGCACGGGCCAGGGCCAACCCCAATGAAACAGGCGCCGCCTGCGTCGAATATCTGCACCTGTTCGGTTATGTGGCGTATGCCTGGCTATGGGCACGCATGGCCGATGTGGCGCAGCGCTCGCGCAGTACCGACCCCGGGTTTTATGACACCAAGCTGGCGACCGCACAGTTCTATTTCTCCCGCTTGTTGCCTCGCACACTGAGCCTGGAGCAAGGAATACGAGCTGGCAGCGAATCACTGTTCGAGATCGATGCCGCACATTTTTAAACGCCAGCCAATAAAAACGGCGGCCTGTTCAGGGCCGCCGCAGGCTGTTGCGCACTTGAACCGGGCCTAAACGCTCAGTTCGTCCAGCAACAACACTTCGCGATGCGCCAATAGATCGCCCACGGCCTGGGCCATCGCCTGGTAGTGCGGGGTGGTTTTATGATGCTCGATCGCCTCCATGTCCGCCCAACCTTCAATAAAGACAAAACGCTCGGGGTCGGTACGATCCACGTGCAAGTCATAGAAACGGCAGCCCGGTTCGGCCCGTGAGCCTTCGACACAGGCGCGCAGTGCCTGCTCGACAGTTTTGCCATGACCAGGCTTGGCACGCAATGTGGCAACAATTTTGATGATTCGGGACATATCTACTTCCTGCAGCTTGCGGTGACTTAAGCGCTGAGGATCTGCGCGATTTTATCCTTGATCTGCAAGCGCTGCTCCTTGAGCGTGCGCAGTACATCATCAGGGACGCCTATGGCGTCGTTGGCTTCAGCTTCAACGACCTCGGCATCTTTTTCGCCGTACTGTACAAACAGCTGATTCAGATGCGGGTTTTCGCTGCGAAACTTGCTGACGGCCTCTTTAGTGAGCCCCAAGTCCTGTAACAAGTCGTGCTTGACTGGCATATCTGCACCTCATGGCTATTTCAGTGGCAGGTTCAGGTTCAGAGGGCGAACCTGATCACAATGGCTCTGTTCACAATGAACCCGCGTAAGCAATAGCACGCAATGGGACTCTCAGAAAGCCGGGCGCGTACTTTCCTCTCCCTTTAGCCGGTTTTCTCGCGAGCGTTACCTACAAATACCTTGGCCTAAGGTGCGGAGCCCTCGAATATCAGCCTTTCCAGGCGAGTAGCCAATTTAATGACTACAATCATATTGCCGTTATTTTTTTGACGATCCTCAGTCTCAAGCCACTCAACCAGATGTTTCAGATGATAAAGTACGCGCTTTCTTACACTCATTCGAGTGTAGTACTACGCTTGTCATAAATGATGCACAGCACACAGTACAAGAAGAAACAACTGAGACGTAACGGGTTAAATGTTGACAGTCATTCTATTGACACCTAAAGAAATAGACAGGTGATGGCTGGCAGTACCCGAACGCCTTAACACCTGTTCATCCTTGGGGGACGTTACGCTTGGTTCATATCAGTTTGGCCATAGGCGGATTGCCGGATCAACACATTGTGTTGCGCGCAGGCGGCTTGTATTGGGTCACGGTCGATCACTCCGCTGACGCAAAACTGCTTGCTCGGCAATTTCTTGAAAACATACCCGAAAGCGTGCCGGCAACCTTGATTGCCAGCACCGGCTACGCACAAGGCCTGGTCAACGACATGGCGCCCGATCGCGGGCCGGAAAAACTCAAGCTGTTCGAGATCGCACCAAGAGTCATCGTGCCTGGGCTGGCCACGTTGAACCGCGACCTTGCGCGTGCCGGTACCGCCCCTTCAAGCCAGATCCTGCTGGTGCTGCCTGCCAACAGTTGGGCTGAGACCACCACAGCGGTCCAATTGCAACGCTGGTTCGAGCGCATGCGTTCCTGGCTGCTGGAGCGCAACGCCACATTGCTGGTGATTACCCATGGCGAGGCAGCGCTGCTGCATGCGCAGTTGCTGCAACTCAATCAAACCCTCTCCGGTTTAAGTCGCTTGTACCGCTACAACGGCGACCTGCGCTATCAGTTGCACTTTTGGCACAGCGATCTGGGCGTTAGCGCCGGGCAGGAGTTCAAGTTGTCGGACCAGGACGCGACCTTGCGCCTGATCCCGCAAACCGAGGTCGATACCCAGCCCCGGGTAGCGGACGATCAGCACGTTTATCTTGCCGAGCGCTCCGTGCTGGAGGGTGCGCCGTCAATGTCCAAGCACTGGTACCTGTTCGAAAACCGTGATGCATTGCTCGAAGCAGCCCAGTCAGCCAGCGCCGCGACCGTAATTGTCGGCATCGACAACAGCTACCAGTTACTTGAGCTTGCACAGCAGTTGCACGACTTGCGCGAACATTGCGGGCCGCAGTTGAAGATCGTTGTGCGCGAAATGGAACCGTCGGTGCGCTACCGCGATGAACGTCTGTTGCTGGCCTGCGGGGCCAACCTGATCGTTCCCGACGGCACCCTGCTCTCACGTTTTCTGAGCATGATTGAAAGCATTCAGGGGCAGCGCTGGCAGTACACGCAGAACATTGATTTCAAGACCCTTCTGGAACGTCAGCGCCCGCCGCAAATTCGCGGGCTGGTGAGCCCCCGTGATTTTTTCGAAGCCGTTGCGCAGATCTACCAGGACAGTTCGGGTGAGGTAACCCACCAGTTGATGAAGTTCGAACCGGTGCCCGGCATTGGTGAGGAACTGTTCCTCAATCAGATGTGCCTGCGTCGATTCGGCGACTTTGCCTGCCTGCTGGATGGCGAGCTTTACCTCTTTCTGTTTGCCTGCCGCGCTGACGGACTGGAACCGGCACTGGGCAATGTTTGCCGCCTGCCCTGGCGCGACATGTTCAGCCAGCGCCGCATGCTCAGCGGGTTGTCCGATCTGCCGGCTGACGCCTTTATGAAAGCTGGCGCCGTGCCTGCACACTTGCATATCCCCGTCGAGACCCATGCGACGCAAGCGGTATCTGCTACGGGTGAACGTGCTCCGTTAAATCCGCAAAGATTCACCCTGCCTATCAGTGAGCCACAGTCATGACGTTCCTTGAGCTAATCGATGTCATTGCATTGACCTGTGTGGTGACCGTACTGCTGACGCTGTTCTGGCAGCGCATGCGGATGTACTTGAAAAGTCATTTCGAGCAGTACCTCTCTCCCCGCTATTTGAAATCGTGCGGCGTTCGCCGTCGCATGCCAGCCAGCCCTGCTCAGAGAACGCCTGATGAGTCTGTTTAAGTCTGACGCACCGGCGCACAAAATTGCCGGATCCTGGAGCGGCCTGGGCGCCTGGAACCTGTATTTCCTGGCCAAGTTCCTGCTGGCCTGGACGGGGCATCTGAACATCCAGATTTTGCCCAACCTGATCTTTGCTGCCGTTTTGCTGATTCCGATCGCCAACCCGGCGCTACGCCGTTTGCGCACCCTGATTGCCATTCCGGTGGCCGTGGCCCTTCTGTACCAGGACACCTGGTTCCCGCCCTTCAGCCGCCTGCTGGCACAACCCGGGGTGTTGAACTTTTCGTTCGACTATATCGTCGAGCTGCTGGGGCGCTTTATCGACTGGCAAGTGTGCGCCCTGTTACTGTTGCTGTTTGTCGGCTACCTGTTCCTGAACCAGTGGCTGCGCCTGACCACCCTCACCCTGCTGGGCTTTGCCTGGTTGGGCATGGGCAATCTGCAGTGGCTGTTGCCACCTTCCGTGCAACCGCAAATGGCCGGCGCACAGACTGCCACGGGCGCGCCGACCGTCAGCGCAGGCGAGCCCGACGACGCGACGCTCAATGGCTACCTGGAGAAGTTCTATCTCAACGAATCCACGCGCAAGGTCGAGTTCAAGGAACCGGCAGTCAAGCCGCCCCCGTTCGATCTGCTGGTGATCAATATTTGTTCCATGGCCTGGGACGACCTGGATGCCGTGGGCTTGCGTGACAACCCGTTGTTCAGCCAGATGGACGTGATATTCGACAACTTCAACTCGGCCACCGCCTACAGCGGCCCCGCAGCCATTCGCTTGCTGCGCGCCAGTTGCGGCCAGACCTCCCATGCGCAGCTGTACAAACAACCGGCGGATCAGTGCCTGTTGTTCGATGACCTGCGCAAGCTGGGCTTTTCCAATGAGCTGATGCTTAACCACACCGGTGAATTCGACGGTTTCCTGCAGGAAGTGCGTGAACAGGGCCAGTTGCCTCCTCCGGCTCTGGGTGTTGTACCCGCAGGCCTGCCGCGTACCTATGTCGGTTTTGACGGCTCGCCGATCTGGCGCGACCGTGATGTGCTGAGCAAGTGGTGGCAGCACCGCATGACTGAAGACTCACCCAATATGGCGCTGTTCTACAACACCACCAGCCTGCACGACGGTAACCGCCAGGTGCAGTCCGATGGCGGCACCCAGGCCGCTGACTACCGCAGCCGGGCGCAGATCCTTCTCGACGATCTTAATGCCTTCCTTAAAGAGCTGGAAAAAAGTGGCCGTCGCGTCGTGGTAGCCATCGTCCCTGAGCATGGCGCAGCGCTGCACGGTGACCGCATGCAGATAGCCGGCATGCGCGAAATCCCCAGTGACTCCATCACCCATGTACCGGTGGGTATCAAGCTGATCAATATGGGCGACAACGCGCAAACCCAGCCTATCCACGTCAGTGAACCCAGCAGCTACCTGGCCGTGGCAGAAATCATAGCTCGCCTGTACGCCGATCCGGCGCTGAGCAATGGCCAGACCGTGGACTGGTCCAGGCTGCTCACCGATCTGCCGAAAACCGCGAAAGTATCGGAAAACTCAGGGACCGTAGTACTCGACTACAACGGCAAACCTTATGTGCGAATCAAGGAGAACGGCGGATGGCTGCCTTACCCACAGCGGTTCAAATAAGCGCCGATATCCTTTCGCGCAAAGAACGGGCCGATGATATTGCCCGGCTTAAATCCATGATGGAGCTGCATGCCCTGGAATATGTCGATGTGTCGGCACATATGGAGCTGTTGCAGGCCTTTGAGCGCTGGCCGTTGCTGGCCTATCTAGAGGCGCAGTACAAGCAGCCCCCGTTGCTGGCCAAGGACACGGAGCAAACCCCATGATCAGCATGAGTTTGCGTGGCGTGCGGGGTGGCGTGGGCACCAGCTCAACCCTGGCGGCCCTGGGCCATGCGCTGCATGAGCTGGGGCAGAAAGTGCTGCTGGTGGACATGTGCCCGGAGAACTCCCTGGGCCTGCACTTCAATATGGACCTTGCCCCGCGTGAAGGCTGGGCGCGGGCGACCCTTGACCGGCAACCCTGGCACGAACACGCCTGGGTGGTAGAGCCAGGCCTGTGCGTGCTGCCCTATGGCCAATTGAAGCCGAGCGAGCTTTTTGCCCTCGATGCCCTGCTGATTGAACAGCCAAAGCTCTGGAGCCAGCGCCAGGCTGCGCTGGCGAACGCGTTTGACTGGATACTCTTCGACCTGCCGCAACGCTTGCCTGGGCATATGACCAACCCGCACTGCGCACTCTCGATGATGGTTACCAACGCCGATGCTGCCTGCCATGTGCTGTTGCAACCGCAGCTGACGCAGACCCCGCTGTTTCTGGTCAATCGCTTCGATGCCGCCAGCCAGTTGCAGCGCGATCTGCTGCTGATCTGGCAACAGCGTTATGCCCATGCACTGGTGCCAGTCAACCTGCATGCCGATGAAGCCATGGCCGAGGCCCTGGCCAGAAGCGAGCCTGCCGGGCGCTATGCGCCTTCCAGCCTGATTGCCCTGGACATTATCAGCCTGGCCAGTTGGTGCCTGCTGCGTGGCAGGAGGCTTGAATGATCAGGCGTTGGTTCCCCTATACACGATTGCGGCGGGAGCAGAACTGCACCCGTTTTACCGCCTTCACCCTGGCGCTGATTCAAGCGCTGGGCTGGATCTTCCTGCGCCTTGAATCACCCCGCTGGCAAGCCTTGCGCGAACAGCACCGGCGCCTGTATCCGCACCTGGCGGACAAGCCCTCGACCATCGGTGACCCGCTGCGCTACACGGTGCAAACCCTGTGGCTACTGCTGGTGCGAACGCCCAACCAGGACCAGATCGGCCGGCAACGCTTCCGCCAGCGCACGGCCAGCTTTTTCTCGGCCTTGCTGATGATCGTGCAACGGCCATGGAACCTGCTGTCCAATGCCTTTGCCCGCTTGCCCACCACCCTCAGCCCGCAAGTCACCAAAGGCTCGCACTGGTGGGACAACATTCAATGGCCGCTGCGCAAGGGCCTGTATATCGCCATGGGCGTACTGGCCCTTGCGTTGATTGTGCTGTGCATTACCGAACCGTTCGGTTTCCTTGCGCAACTGGTGTTTGTCGTCTTGCTGTGGATGCTGGCCATGCTGGTCCGGCGCATGCCGGGGCGCTTCCCTACATTATTGCTGATCGTGCTCTCGGTCATCGTGTCGTGCCGTTATCTGTGGTGGCGCTATACCTCGACCCTGAACTGGAACGACACCTTCGATCTGGTCTGCGGCCTGACCTTGCTGGTGGCCGAAACCTATACCTGGCTGATCCTGTTGCTGGGTTATGTGCAAACCTCATGGCCGCTCAATCGCAAACCGGCACAGCTGCCGGCAGACACCGATCAGTGGCCGGTAGTGGATCTGCTGATTCCCACCTACAACGAAGAATTGTCGGTTACCCGTGGCACGGTGTATGCGGCGCTGGGTATCGACTGGCCGAAAGACAAGCTGCGCATCCATTTGCTCGATGACGGTAACCGCCCAAGTTTCAAGACCTTCGCCGAGGAAGTGGGTATCAACTACATCGCCCGCACCGACAACCGTCACGCCAAGGCGGGTAACCTCAACCATGCCCTGAAATTGCTCGACGGCGATCTGGTGGCGATTTTCGACTGCGACCACATGCCTGCCCGCTCCTTCCTGCAATTGACGGTTGGCTGGTTTCTGCGCGATCCGAAACTGGCGCTGGTGCAAACCCCGCACCACTTCCTCTCGCCGGATCCGTTCGAGCGCAACCTGGGTACTTTCCGTAACCGCCCCAACGAAGGCGAACTGTTCTACGGCCTGATCCAGGACGGCAACGACATGTGGAACGCCGCGTTCTTCTGCGGCTCCTGCGCCATACTGCGGCGTACCGCAATTGACTCCATCGGCGGTTTTGCTGTCGAAACCGTGACCGAAGATGCCCATACCGCCTTGCGCCTGCACCGCAATGGCTGGACCTCGGCCTATCTGCGTATTCCGCAGGCGGCGGGGCTGGCGACCGAAAGCCTGTCGGCGCATATCGGCCAGCGCATCCGTTGGGCGCGGGGCATGGTGCAGATTTTCCGCACTGACAACCCGCTGTTGGGCAAGGGCCTGACGATCTTCCAGCGCATCTGCTACACCAACGCCATGATGCACTTTCTGGTGGGGCTGCCGCGGCTGGTGTTCCTCACTGCGCCCCTGGCATTCCTGTTCTTCCACGCTTACATCATCTACGCCCCGGCGGCGATGATCCTGTTGTACGTGCTGCCGCACATGATCCACGCCAGCCTGACCAACTCGCGGATGCAAGGCGCCTACCGCCAGACATTCTGGGGCGAGGTGTATGAAACCGTGCTGGCCTGGTACATCGCACGGCCCACCACGGTGGCCTTGTTCAGCCCGTCACGGGGCAAATTCAACGTCACGGCCAAGGGCGGCATGATGGAGGAAAACCAGTTCGACTGGCAGACCGCCAAGCCCTATCTGATTTTGTCGGTGTTGAACATCCTCGGCCTGGGCTTTGCCGTCTGGCGCCTGTTCTATGGCCCCAGGGATGAAATCTTCACCGTGATCGTCAGCGTCCTGTGGGTGATCTACAACCTGCTGATCATCGGGGCTGCGGTTGCAGTTGCCGCGGAAGTACGCCAGGTGCGCAACACCCACCGGGTACTCGCGCGCTTGCCGGGGGCGGTGAAACTGGCTGACGGGCACAGCTACCCTTGTGAGCTGGTGGACTACTCCGACGGTGGCGTCGGCCTGCAACTGAGCCAGGCTCTGCAATTGCCCGTCGGCACGCCGGTGTCACTGATTCTGCAACGCGGCAACCGCGAGTTTGTATTCACCGGCACCCTGACCCGTTCCAGCGAACGTTTTATTGGTCTCAGCTTTGCCCGGTTACCGGCCGAAGAAAAAATTGCCTTCGTGCAATGCACCTTTGGCCGCGCCGATGCCTGGCTTGATCACAACAGCGGTTTTGAAGCCGACAAGCCGATCCAGAGTCTCAAGGAGATCCTGGCCCTGGGCATCAAGGGTTATTACCGCCTGTATGAATACCTGCCGGCGTGGGTCCGCGTGTTGGCAAAACCTTTCCTGCACATCTTTCAGTGGCTGGGCAGCTTTTTGCCGCGCATGCCCACCTCCACCCCTCTTATTTCCCGGCCAGTGAGCAGATCATGAGTCGTATAACCAAAAAAACCATTTTCGCCAGCCTAGCGCTGATGACCTTCGCCTCACAGCTGATGTCGGCCCCCCTGCCTTTGCCGGGGAGCTCACCAGTGGCCGAAACGCTGCCAAAACCTGCATTTGCACAAACCGATCAGGTACTGCCAAGCTGGCCGGTGACCTATACCTTTGAGCAACTGGGGCGTCCCGGTGACTCCCTGCTGCTGGGTATCAACAGCGCCGACCAGGTGGAATTCGGCATGCGCCGGGACCGCATTGCCAGCGACGCCAGCCTGCAGCTGGAATACACGCCCTCGCCTTCGCTGATCCCGACGGTTTCCCATATCCGGGTTTACCTCAACGATGTGCTGATGGGCGTGCTGCCGATCGAGAAAGACCAGTTGGGGCGTAAAACCACGCAAAAGATGGCCCTTGATCCGCGACTGATTTCGGACTTCAACCGCGTACGCCTGGAGTTTGTCGGCCATTATACCGAATTCTGCGAAGACCCGGCCAACAGCACCCTGTGGGTCAATATCAGCCGTGGCAGCAGCATTACCCTGCAGGAACAGGCGCTGAGCCTGCAAAACGATCTGGCGTTTTTCCCGCTACCGTTTTTCGACCCGCGCAACAGCGGCAAGCTGGAACTGCCGTTTGTCTTCGCGGCCAACCCGACCCTGGGCGAACAGAAAGCTGCCGCGATTCTGGCTTCCTACTTCGGTAGCCAGTCCAACTGGCGCGGGGCCAATTTCCCGGTCGTGTTCGATACCCTGCCAGGCGTGCAAGACAAGGATGCCGTCCAGCCCACCGTGGTGTTTGCCACCAACGATCACCGCCCTGCTTTTATGAGCGATCTGGAGAAATTCCCGGCCGTGACCGCGCCTGTGGTCGAAATGATCAATCACCCGGATGCGCCCTACAGCAAAATCCTGCTGGTCATGGGTCGCAACGAAGAAGACCTGGCTACAGCCGCCAAGGCCCTGGCCCTGGGCGGCAACCTGATGCGCGGTTCGCGCGTGACCATCGACAAGGTCCAGGAACTGCAACCGCGCAAACCCTACGATGCTCCGGCGTGGATGCGTACCGACCGCCCTGTGCGTTTTGCCGAACTGGTCAGTTACCCGCAACAACTGCAAGTCAGCGGGCTGGTGCCTCGCGCCATTACCCTGGACGTCAACCTGCCGCCTGACCTGTTTGTCTGGCGCAACCAGGGTATCCCGCTACGCACCCAGTACCGCTACACCGCGCCGTCGGCCAATGATGATTCGCGTTTGAATATCAGCCTCAATGACCAGTTCCTCACCAGCCTGCCATTGCTGCGCAAAGACACCAGCAACCTCGAAGAACTGCGCCTGTCGGTGCTGTCCAACGACTCAGCCAACGTCAATGACAAGCTGATCGTGCCTTCGCTGAAAATTGGCGACCGTAACCGTCTGCGTTTCGACTTCAACTTTGCCAGCACCATGGGCAGTTCACAGAAAGATCGCTGCCAGACCATCCTGCCGGCCAACACCCAGGCAATTATCGATGAGGACTCCACCATCGATATGTCCGGCTACTACCACTACATCAGTATGCCGGACCTCAAGGCCTTTGCCCGCAGTGGTTTCCCGTTCAGCCGCATGGCCGACATGTCCGAATCCATCGTTGTCGTACCCAAAGACACCACACCGACACAAATCAGCACCCTGCTTGAAACTGTGGCCAGCATTTCTGCGCGTTCCGGCTACCCGGCGTTCGGCTTGCGCCTGACCGATGACTGGCAATCCGCCTCCAAGGAAGATGCCGACCTGCTGGTACTGGGACAAATGGCACCAGACCTGCGCGATAACCCGGACTTGAGCGTATTGCTGCAACGCCAGCGTGACATGCTGGTTCAGCCACATGGCACCACCGGTATTGATGCCAACATTCGTCGCACGCCGTCGACCGACGCACGCAACGTGCCAGCCAACAAAGTGGAAGTCACAGCGCAGGCCCCGATTGCAGCTATCCTGGGCATGCAGTCTCCGACCCATAACCAGCGCAGTGTCGTGGCACTCTTGGCCAATGACGATGCAGACTACAACTTGTTGCGCGAAGTCCTCGGTGACAGCGGCAAGCTGGACGCAGTAGCGGGCTCCGCGGCACTGATCCGCAGCAGCGGTGTTTACAGCCAACTGGTGGGGGACCAGTACTTTGTTGGCAACCTGCCATGGTACCTGTTGCTGTGGTACCAGCTCTCCGAGCACCCGGTGCTACTGACCGTGCTGGCCGTGATCAGCGTTCTGCTCAGCGCCTTCCTGCTGTGGCGTGCCTTGAGCTGGGCGGCCAACCGTCGCCTGAACAAGCATGACTAACGCCATGAAGCGACTGGCGGCACTTACCCTGAGCTCGACCCTGGGGCTATTGCCTCAGGTGGCGAGTGCGCAATCCTGTGACTGGCCCGCCTGGGACAGTTACAAGAAGGCCATGATGAGCAGCGACGGGCGCATTATCGATGGCTCGTCGGCGCAAATGATCACCACCTCGGAAGGTCAGAGCTACGGGTTGTTTTTTGCCTTGCTGGGCAACGACAAAAAGAGTTTTGCGAGGATTCTCGAGTGGACCCGCAATAACCTCGCCGGTGGCAGCCTTGAGGCTCATTTACCAGCCTGGCAATGGGGTCTGGCAAAAAACGGCAAGTGGCAGATCCTGGACAGCAACAATGCCAGCGATGCCGACCTGTGGATCGCCTACAGCCTGCTCGAAGCCGGCAGGCTGTGGCAGTGGCCCGAGTATGTCGCGCTTGGGCAGAACATGCTCTGGCGCAGCGCTGCGCAAAGCCTGCGCAAGCTGCCCGGGCTGGGCCTGATGCTATTGCCCGGGGATGTGGGTTTTGACAGCGCCAAGGGATGGCGCCTGAACCCCAGCTATTTGCCACCGCAACTGTTGGCCCGTTTTGCGCGTATATCACCGATCTGGGCCGAACTGGCGAGCAACCAGCAACGCATGCTGATAGAGACTTCGCCCAAAGGCTTTGCCCCGGACTGGCTGCAGTGGAAAGCCGGTGGCGGTTGGGCACCGGACAGCAAGGAGGGTTCGCTGGGGGACTACGATGCCATTCGCGTCTACCTGTGGGTTGGCATGCTGGCCCGGGACGCGGCCGGTCGCCAGCCACTGCAACAACATTTTGCGCCCATGGCCAACCTCACCCAAACCCTGAGCTATGTGCCAGAAAGCGTCAATGCCGTTACCGGCAAATACACCGGCACGGGGCCGGTAGGGTTTTCCGCCGCCATGCTGCCGTTACTGTCCAGCCTGGACTCCCCCGCGCTGGCGGTTCAACAGGAACGGATCAAGCAACAGCCGCCTGCGGCCGATGCCTATTACAACCAGTCACTGCTGCTGTTCGGCCAGGGCTGGGATGAACAACGCTATCGCTTTGACAAGGATGGGCAGCTTTTACCTTCGTGGATCAAAACATGCCAAAAATAACAACGTGGGCGTTCCTGCTCGGTGGGTTGTCCACTGCAGCCATTGCACAGCCGAGCACGGTGCAGGAGCAGCAACAATGGCTGCTGGAGCAGGTTCGGATCGGCGAAGCCATGTACCGCGAAGACCTGGTGCGTGACTCTCTGGCACGGCTGCAATTGATCTCACCCAACAACCCGCAAGCGTTGGTGGCGTCGATACGCCAGGCATTGCTGGAGAAAAACCCGGAGCTGGCCAGGCAGCGTCTGGCCCAGTTGCAAAATGTTGCCCCTGATTCAGCGGCACTGCGTCAGGCCCAGAGCCTGATGAAGCTGCAAGACCCACAAAGCCAGAAAGACCTGCAACAGGCGCGCCTGTTTGCTGCGGCCGGTCGTCCTGAAGAAGCCGTGGCGATTTTCGAGCGACTGTTTGGCAATGCCCCGCCGGATTTTGCCACGGCACTGGAATACCTGCGCATCCGCAGCAATATCCAGGGCCAGCGTGCACAGGTCATCGAGCAACTGCGCAGCCTGGACAAACAGTACCCGGGCAACCCCGGCCTGCGTCAAACCCTGGCCGACCTGTTGTTCCGCGAAGACCGTGCGCCAGAAGCCCTGATCGTCCTGCAGCAACTGGCCAAAGACCCGGTCGCCAGTAATGCTGCGGCTGAGCGTGAATACACCTACCTCAGCACATTGCCGGTGGATCGCACATCGGCACAGGCCTGGCAGGGCTTTATTGCGCGCTATCCAAATTCGCCGCTGATTGGCGAGGCCAATAAAAACCTGCAAAAGCAGCAAAGCCTGCTGAATGACCCGGCATGGACCGCCGGCGCCCAGGGCAAGCAAATGATCGACCAGTCGCGCAACCCGGCAGCCGCCGAAGGCCTGCTGCGCCGCGCTCTCAAACAATACCCGGACGACCCGACCCTTTACGGTGCCCTGGGCATGGCGCAGTTTCGCCAGGGCCGCTATGCCGAAGCCAACAGCAACTTTGCCACCGCTCGCAGCAAAGAACAGGACACATCCAATATCAGCAAGTGGCAAGACCTGATGGACGCCAGCCGCTACCGCATGCTGCTCAGTCAGGGCGACAAGGCCCTTGAACAAAATAACCCGGCAGCGGCGCGCACGGCCTTTACCCAGGCACGCAAGGCCAAGCCCGGCGATGCCGACCCACTCATAGGCCTGGCCAGCGTGGCCCAGGCCGAGCACGACGATATCCAGGCCGAAGCCTTGCTGTTGCAGGCCCGTCGTCTTGAGCCCGGCAATGGCAGTGCGGTGCGTGGGCTGATGCGTCTGTACAGCGCGCAAGACCCGCAAAAGGCCAAGGCTTTCCTTGATCGCCTGCCGCCTGCCAGCCAGAAGGAATTTGCCAGCCTGCGCCAGAGCATCGAACTTGACGAACTGAACCGTCAGGCCGATGCCGCTACCGAGCGCAAGGACTGGCCGCAAGTGGTCGCCTTGCTCAGCAAAATCCGTAACCTCAGCCCCGATGAGCCTTGGGTCACTTATCGTCTGGCCAACGCCCAGCGCGAAATCAACCAGCCGGGCGCCGCTGATGACAGCTTCAAACAGCTGATGACTCGTCAGGGTCGCAACCCTGAAGCGCTTTATGCCTACGCGTTGTACCTATCAAGTACCGAGCGCGATGCCAGTGCCTTGAGCGTTCTGGAACAACTGCCCAAGGCGCAATGGAGCGACTCCATGCGTGAGCTTGATACGCGGCTGCAACGCAATGTACTGGTGGCCCGGGCTGAAAGTCTGCGCGCCGCCGGGCAAGAGCCGCAAGCGATTGCCCTGTTGATGCAGAACTCGGACAACGACGATCTGATGACCATCGCTGGCTGGGCCCAGGAGCGTGGTGACTATGAACAGGCGCAAAACCTCTACAGCCAGGTGCTGAAAAAAGAACCGGGCAACACTGATGCGCGCCTGGGCCAGATCGAAACCCTGATTGCCAGCAAACAGCTGCCTTCGGCTCGTCAGCAACTGACACAGTTTACCCCTGCCCCCGGCACGCCATTGACCCCTTCACAGCAACGTCGGGTAGCCAATGCCTGGGCCGCCGTGGGTGAGCCTGAAAAGGCCCAGGCCATCTATGCCCAATTGTTGCAATCACCGCAGGCTGACCCGCTGATGTATCGCGACGCGGCGCGGCTGATGTCGGCCAGGGAGCCGCAAAAGGCACTGGACTACTATGCCAAAAGCATGGCCGCCGCAGGGCTGATTACCCCTGAGCAAGGCAACCCCCGGGACAATCGCGCCATGACCATGGCCAGTCGTGAAAAGGACGATGACGAGTGGCTGGCCCGTAGCTTGCGCAGTGATGTGGACGAACTCTACCAGCGGCAAAATCCGACAGTTCATCTGTATACCGACTACGGCTGGCGTTCGGACGATGCTTCCGCCGGCACTTCGGACACCGACACCCGAACCACCATCCTGCAACTGGACCTGCCGGTGGCCGATGGCAGCGGTTTTCTGCGCGCAGAACAGTTGAATATGGATGCAGGAAAATTCGATGCCGACCCGGACGGACTCGTGCGCGAGAACTACGGCACCTGTGCTGTGGAGGTCAATCGCAAGGGTACCAATGGCCCTGACTTCTCTGGCTGCGATGACCGCTCGCAATCGGTCAACGGCACGATGATGGCGGCGGGCTGGAAAAACGAGGTGTGGAACATCGATATCGGTCGTACACCGGATAACTTCAAGGTACCCAACTGGCTGGGCGGCGTGGCCTACAGCAGCAAGATCGGCTCACTGGGCTGGACCCTGACCGGTTCACGTCGCCCCCTGAGCAACTCGATCCTGTCCTATGCCGGGGCTACCGATCCCAACACCGGTGTGACCTGGGGCGGCGTCACGTCCAACGGTGTGACCTTGAGCCTGAGCCACGACGAAGGGGGCGTAGACGGTGTATGGGCCAGTTTCGGCCAGCACTGGTTGCGCGGCAAAAACGTCGAAGACAACCACAAGAGCACGGCCATGGCCGGTTATTACTACCGTCTGGTGGAGCGCGCCGACGAACGTTTACGCACCGGTCTGACACTGATGTATTGGGGGTATGACAAGGACTCGAGTGAATACACTCTCGGCCAGGGCGGTTACTACAGCCCGCAGAAGTACTATTCGATTGGTGTGCCGCTGAACTACGCCTTCCGTACCGCCAACTGGTCGGTGGCATTGGAAAGCTCGGTGAGCTGGTCGTATGCGAAAACCGATGCCAATGACCTTTACCCGCTGGACGGACTGAACAGCAAACTGCTGCAGCGGCTCGATGATGCTGGCTACCAGCTTGCCGACGGTCTGGGGCAGACCTCGGGCGGCAGCAGCACTGGCATCGGTTACCGCGTACAGGGGCTGGTAGAGCGCAGGCTGTCGGATCATCTGGTACTGGGCGGCGGAGTGCTCTATCAACACAGCGATGACTATGCCCCGAGCCGGGCGATGCTCTACCTGCGTTATACCTTCGACGTGTGGCAGGGCAACTTGCCGATGCCGGTGCAACCGTTGATTCCGTATGCCGATTTCAGGTAATTGGCAAATCAGTGTGGGAGCGGGCTTGCTCGCGATCGGAGCGACGCGGTTTAACAGATAGACCGCGCCGCCTGCATCGCGAGCAAGACCGCTCCCACAGTGAAAATCAGCGTTTTACCGGCGTGCGCATGGTCACAAACTCTTCAGCAGCCGTCGGGTGTACGCCGATGGTTTCGTCAAAGTGCTGTTTGGTCGCTCCGGCTTTCAAGGCAATCGCCAGTCCCTGCACGATCTCCCCCGCCTCCGGCCCGACCATATGGCAACCGAGCACCTTGTCGGTGTCGGCATCCACCACCAGCTTCATCAACGTACGCTCCTGGCACTCGGTGAGTGTCAGTTTCATCGGGCGAAAGCTGCTTTCGAAAATCTGCACCTTGTGTCCCGCCTCAATGGCCTGTTCTTCACTCAAACCCACCGTGCCGATGTTAGGCAGGCTGAACACAGCCGTCGGGATCATTTGGTAATCCACCGGCCGATATTGCTCGGGCTTGAACAGGCGGCGCGCCACGGCCATGCCTTCGGCCAGCGCCACGGGCGTCAACTGCACGCGACCGATCACATCGCCAATGGCCAGGATCGATGGCTCGGCACTCTGGTACAGATCATCCACTTCGACAAAACCGCGCTTGTCGAGTTTGACCCCGGTGTTCTCCAGGCCCAGGTTATCGAGCATCGGCCGACGGCCCGTGGCGTAGAACACACAATCGGCGATCAGCTCGCGACCGTCCTTGAGTGTGGCTTTGAGGCTGCCATCGGCCTGCTTGTCGATCCGCTCGATATCGGCATTGAACTGTACGTCCATGCCGCGCTTGATCAGTTCTTCGTGCAAGTGCTTGCGCACTGCACCATCAAAACCGCGCAGGAACATCTCGCCACGATAGAGTAAGGACGTTTTCGCACCCAAACCGTGGAAAATCCCCGCAAACTCGACGGCGATATAGCCACCGCCCACCACCAGCACACGCTTGGGCAGCTCTTTGAGGAAGAATGCCTCGTTGGAACTGATTGCATGTTCATGGCCCGGGATGTCGGGAATCTGCGGCCAGCCGCCGGTGGCGATCAGAATATGTTTGGCGGTATGACGCTGACCGTTGATTTCAACTTCATTGGGGCCGGTTATTTTCGCGTGACCTTCGATCAGGGTCACACCGCTGTTGACCAGCAAGTTGCGATAAATACCGTTGAGACGATTGATCTCGCGGTCTTTGTTGGCGATCAGGGTCGCCCAGTCAAAGTCTGCCTCACCCAGGCTCCAGCCAAACCCCGAGGCTTGCTCGAAATCTTCAGCAAAGTGCGCGCCGTACACCAGCAGCTTTTTCGGCACACAGCCAACGTTCACGCAGGTACCGCCCAGATAGCGGCTTTCTGCTACAGCCACTTTTGCGCCAAAACCTGCGGCAAAACGTGCAGCACGCACGCCACCAGAACCCGCACCAATGACAAATAGATCAAATTCGTAGGCCATTTCTCTCTCCTAGGCAGGCCATCAGCATAATCGCTCCTGCGCGATTGACCAGCGCTGGAAGTTGCCGACAGCAAAAAAACGAAAAAGCCACCCGAGGGTGGCTTTCTCTTGAAGCGATCTACAACGGGCCGCTATCAGTAAGCTTTGCCGGTTTTGTAGAAGTTTTCAAAGCAGAAGTTGGTTGCTTCGATGTAGCCTTCGGCGCCACCGCAGTCAAAGCGCTTGCCCTTGAACTTGTAAGCAATCACGCAACCGTTTTGCGCCTGCTTCATCAGCGCGTCGGTGATCTGGATTTCACCGCCTTTGCCCGGTTCGGTCTGTTTGATCAGATCGAAGATATCCGGAGTCAGGATGTAACGGCCGATGATGGCCAGGTTGGAAGGTGCATCTTCCGGAGCTGGTTTTTCAACCATGTTGCGCACGCGGTAGAGGTCGTCACCAATCAGGTCGCCAGCGATCACGCCGTACTTGTTGGTTTCTGCCGGATCAACTTCCTGGATCGCGATAATGGTGCAGCGGTACTGATTGTACAGCTTGACCATTTGTGTCAGGACGCCGTCGCCTTCCAGGTTGACGCACAGGTCGTCTGCCAGAACCACGGCAAAGGGTTCGTCGCCGATCAGCGGGCGGCCAGTCAGAATTGCGTGGCCCAGGCCCTTCATTTCGGTTTGACGGGTGTACGAGAACGAGCATTCGCTCAGCAGGCGGCGGATACCGACCAGGTACTTCTCTTTATCAGTACCCTTGATCTGGTTTTCCAGCTCGTAGCTGATGTCAAAGTGGTCTTCCAGGGCGCGCTTGCCGCGGCCCGTCACGATGGAAATTTCAGTCAAGCCAGCGTCCAGTGCTTCTTCAACCCCGTACTGGATCAGTGGCTTGTTCACCACCGGCAGCATTTCTTTTGGCATGGCCTTGGTCGCTGGCAAAAAGCGAGTGCCGTAACCGGCTGCTGGGAACAAGCATTTCTTGATCATATGAGTCCTTTAAAGGGCTGTACGTTCCAAATTTGGCGCAGTCTAATCAGGCAGCATCGACGTTACAATGCTTCTCGATAGCAAACTGATGCCAACCTAGATAAATATTTAGCCCGTTAGTTCCTTTGCGATTGAATTTGATTGGCACCCATCGTGTTTACCACTACCCGTGATGCCCTTGCGCTATTATCACGCCATTAATCCAGCCAATCAGGCAGCTTTTCGATGTCAGCAACAATCAGCGTTAACGGTTATGAGATCAAACCCGATGAATCGGGCCAATGGTGCGTGTTTGCTGCCTCGGGTGAAAACGTTGCCGGACCATTCAGCTCGCAACAGGCCGCAGCAGAAGTCGCCTCGGTATTTCAGGACCAACCTGAGCCAGCAGCCCGCCGCAGCAAAAAATAACAGCAACTCCACTTATGTGATGGTTACCCGGATGAAGAAAGTTCTGACACTGCTCGCATTGGTGACTCTGGGTGGGTGCGCGACGGCATCCAGCACTTACCTGGCCGATGGCAAACAAGGGTTGAGCATAGACTGTTCTGGCGAGGCCATGTCCTGGGCCAAGTGCTATGAGAAAGCCGAGGCCTCATGTGCCGGTACTGGCTATACCATCATTGCCACGGATGGTTCGCCTGCGCTTGCGCAAAGCGAGAAAACCCTGGGCGCAGATGTAGGTAATTTTAAAAGTCGCACTGTCGTAGTGGCCTGCAAGTAAGGGATACCGCTAAAGCGCATGACTTTAGCGGTAACTGCAATTACCGGGTGCCCTGGCCGACCAAAACGCCATTCACGGTTTGCCCATAAACGTTGACGCCGTCATTGGCATGGAACTTCAACCGGGTTTTTTCCACTGAACCTTCGACCAGTCGAGGGTCCTGTGGCCGTTCGTGGGTGTTGATGTACGCCGCCACATCCCAGGCCTGCTCGTCGCTCAAGCTGTTGGCCTTGCCCAGTGGCATGTTGTGCTTGATAAACGATGCCGCGGTATTGATCCGGTGCATGCCGGCTCCCCAGTTGTAGGAATCCTTGCCCCACAATGGCGGCATCACATAGTCCTCCCCCACCTTTTGCCCCTGCCCGTTGTCACCATGACAAACGGCACATTGGTCCTTGTACAGCGCAGCACCACGGCTCAGGTTGTACCCAGCCTTGGGCTCGGGCACATCGGGATAGCCCCGTCCCGGCAACTCAACCCCCGTAGGAGCCTTGGTCGACAACCAATAGGCATAGGTTGAGAGCGCCGTGATCTCGCGGCTATCGGCAGCCGGTGGCGTACCGCCATTCATGCTGAACTGAAAGCAGCCCTGCAGGCGTTCGGCAAAGGTATTGACCTTGTCGTTTTTCTTGCGGTACGCCGGGTACATGGGGTACGCCCCCCACAGCGGGGCTGAGTTGGCCAGACGCCCCTGATCAAGATGGCAGTTCGTACAGTTAAGGCCATTGCCGACAAACTTCGGGGCCTGGCGTTTGGTGTCAACAAACAGGGCATAGCCGTCCATCACCATTTTGCCGTAGGCGTTGTCGGGCAAATCGCTTTGTTGCGGCGGCTGAAAGTAGGTGATGTTATCGGCAGGTGCAGGCACCTTGATCTGCGACTGGTCTTCCATCGCAATGGGCGCTGCATGGACCGCGCTGCCAAGGAGGAAGGATGCCGCACAGGTTGATATCAGACGCTTCATGGTTTGACCTCCTTGTGCCCTACAGTGCTGAAATAGTCGGCAACCGCCTTGATTTCGTCTTCGCTCATGGCCTTGGCGATATGACCCATCAGGTCATTGGGATCGTTGCGCCGGGTGCCATCGCGCCAGGCATTGAGCTGCGCCGTCAGGTACAGCGCCGGTTGATTGGCCAGGGGCGGGAAGGCACTTCCCACCCCCGCCCCACCCGGGCCATGACAGCTGACGCACTCGGGTATCTGACGCTCCCAGGCGCCGCGCAAGGCCAACTTTTCTCCAGGGCCTGAAGGCATGGTGCTGCGGTTGATGGCAGGCACCGCAGGGGCCGGCATGGCGGCAATGCTGGCGGTGACCGCGGCAATTTCCTGGTCGCTCAGGGCCTTGGCCAGGGGTTGCATCACCGGGCTGACCCGTTTGCCACTTTGAAAGTCGTGCAGTTGCTTGCTCAGGTAATCGGCAGAAAGACCGGCTAATCGCGGAAACCCGGCAGGTGCCAGCCCCATGCCATCCGCACCGTGGCACGCCACGCAGGCCGTGGCACCCGGTTGGGCACCGCCCTGCAGGTAGATGTTGGGGGTCGGTTGTGCCTGGGTATTGCTCACGGCGAGCAGCATGAGGCTGCTCAATAGCGTTCGCTTGAGTGGAATCATGACCAGCTCCATTATTGTTATATGCTTAGGCCTATAAAATATAAGCCTGCAGATCCTAGGAGAATTCTTACCTGGTCACAACACTGCTTCGGATCCAATGGTAAAGCAGGACAAAAAAAACCTGACGTGCGCAAGGCAAACGTCAGGTTGGGGTCTTGCCGCCGGTTGACTGAGATAAGGCGTCAGTCACCGGAAATACAGTGAGTGGCGGCTTTGCGAATATCGCCCGGGCGCACCGGCACATTGGACATGCTTTCGTACACCTTGATACTGCTGCCGCCGGAGCGCTCTTCAATATCAATGACCGCCGTTGGATTGGAGGTCAGCTTTTGCAGGACGATAATCCGAAAACCGTCTTTATGCGGTTCAATCTGAGGTGCCCTGCGTGTGCTGGACAGTTGTTGCACCACACATTGAGCATAGGCGTCGGGCTTCTTGCCCGAAATCACACTCATGGTGGGCAGCGTCTGCTCAATATCGGTAACGGATGCACAGCCACCCAAGGCCAGCAACACCGCTAATACGCCCCACTTCATAGACATTCTCCGTTAAAGACACTACGACAATGGATATGCGGAATTTCTCCCGGGCCATAGTGAATAAATACTCAATAGTGGCGGATTATCCACGTTTTACGTCAAACTCACCCGCATCACGGCATAATACTCGGCTTTAGCCCCCTGATAGGGCTGAAGCACATGCTATCGTGCTGATTATTCAGCAGATTCACGTTTTTGGAGACACCATGAAATTTATTCACCAGCGCGAGCACCTCAACGAAGACGACATCGTCGTCATTGAGTGCTCCCAGCCTTGCAACATCCGCCTGATGAGCGATGCGCACTTCCGCAGTTTTAAAAATGGTGGCCGCCACTCCTACCATGGCGGCGCCTTCAAGGACTTCCCGGCCCGCATCACCGCGCCGAGCACCGGTTTCTGGAACATCACCATCGATACCGTGACCAGCCGTGCCATCAGCGTAACCCGCAAGCCAAGCTTCAAGCCGACCATTAAAATCGTGCGTCGCTCAAGCTCCAAACTTCGCTAAACCCAAAGCAGGAATTACCGTGCAAACCACCAAGTACGTGATCAAGTACAAGCTCAACGGCGAGCGTCGTTTCGAGTTTGCCCAGCTCCAGTCGGGATCGGAACAAGAAGCTCGCGCAGCACTTGAAAAGATCCATGGCGATGCTGACGAAGTAATTACCGACATCAAGGCAAGCAAGGCACTTTAAGCCGTGGACTTGTTTGCCGAGCAGGACCTGCAGCAGCCCGCCCGTGTCGAGCGTATCAGCGACCAGGCGTTTGCGCTTCGCGGGTTTGCCTTGCCCAAGGCCAAGGAGCTGCTGGCAGCCCTTGATAGCGTTCTGCTGCAGGCACCCTTGCGCCAGATGCAGACGCCCGGTGGCTACACCATGTCCGCCCGACTGAGCAGTTGCGGTGCTCTGGGCTGGACCACTGACCGCGATGGTTACCATTACAGTCCGCTCGATCCGCTAAGTGCCCGACCCTGGCCAGCCATGCCCGGCGTCTTCCTGGCGCTGGCTGCAGCGGCGGCCAGCAGCGCAGGCTTTAGCGGTTTTGTCCCTGATTCCTGCTTGATCAATGCCTATGCGCCAGGCGCAAAAATGTCGCTGCATCAGGATAAAAACGAGCGCTCCCATACCGCACCGATTGTTTCCATTTCTCTGGGGCTGCCGGCGATTTTTCAGTTTGGCGGTTTCGAACGAAGTGACCCGACTCAACGAATAGCATTGTTTCACGGCGACATCATGGTCTGGGGCGGCGTTGACCGCCTGCGGTTTCACGGAGTAATGCCCATCAAGCCCGGGCATCACTCACTGTTGGGCGAACAGCGGATCAATATCACCCTGCGTCAGGCAGGCTGAACCGCAGTTACCTGCTTCACTTCCCCCTTTCCTCGCACGCACGCTGACAAAGCGCTGTAAATATTTCTATATAGCGGATATCTTGCCAACGCCTGACACGGCCTAATAAAAACGGAGTTTTGCCATGAATGTTCGTGCCCGCCCCTTTATCCCTGCCGCGCTGGCTGTTCTGATCGGATGTACCGCATTCACTTCGGTCCAGGCCGATGAAGTGCAGGTTGCCGTGGCAGCCAACTTCACGGCGCCAATCCAGGCCATTGCCAGCGACTTTGAAAAAGACACCGGGCACAAGTTGATAGCGGCCTATGGCGCAACAGGCCAGTTCTATACCCAGATCAAGAACGGTGCACCATTCGAAGTGTTTCTGGCCGCAGATGACACCACCCCCGAGAGACTTGAAACAGAAGGCGATACCGTGCCCGGTTCACGCTTCACCTACGCCATTGGCACCCTGGCGCTGTGGTCAGCCAAAGAGGGTTATATCGACGGCACCGACAAAGCGCTGCTGGCCAATCAGTACACGCATCTGTCGATCGCCAACCCCAAAGCCGCGCCCTACGGCCTGGCAGCAACGCAAGTGCTGGCCAAACTGGACCTGACTGACAAGGTCAAGAACAAGATCGTTGAAGGCCAGAACATTACCCAGGCCTACCAGTTCGTTTCCACGGGCAATGCCGAGCTGGGCTTTGTCGCCCTGTCGCAGATCTACAAAAACGGCAAAGTCAGCGACGGCTCGGCCTGGATTGTGCCCGAGGCGATGCACGACCCGATCCGGCAAGATGCCGTTATCCTCAAAAAAGGCGAAAACAACCCTGCTGCCAAGGCCCTTGCCGACTACCTTAAAGGTCCTAAGGCCACCGCCATTATCAAATCCTATGGTTACCACCTGTAAATGCCGCTCACGAGTGCTGACTTCGCAGCCATCTGGCTGACTCTGCAACTGGCGTCGCTGACCACCCTCATTTTGTTGCTGGTCGGCACTCCCATCGCCCTGTGGTTAGCGCACACCCGCTCGCGGTTGCGCGGCCCCATCGGGGCGATTGTGGCCCTGCCACTGGTTTTACCGCCCACTGTCATAGGTTTCTATCTGCTGCTGGCGATGGGGCCCAATGGTTATGTTGGCCAGCTCACCCAGTACCTGGGTCTGGGCACACTGACTTTCAGTTTCGCCGGGCTGGTGATCGGTTCGGTGATCTACTCCATGCCCTTTGTCGTGCAGCCTTTGCAGAATGCATTTACGGCCATTGGCCCTAGACCGCTTGAAGTCGCCGCGACTCTGCGGGCCAACCCGTGGGATACCTTCTTCAGCGTCATTGTGCCTCTGGCCCGACCCGGCTTTATAACGGCCTCTATTTTAGGGTTTGCCCATACGGTCGGTGAGTTTGGCGTGGTACTGATGATCGGCGGCAATATCCCGGAAAAAACCCGTGTGGTGTCGGTGCAGATCTACGACCATGTCGAGGCTCTGGAGTATGCTCAAGCACACTGGCTGGCAGGGGCGATGGTGGTGTTTTCCTTTCTGGTGCTGCTGGCGTTGTATTCAAGCCGCAAATCCCAAACCGGCTGGAGCTGAAGATGACGTCGCAGATCAACCTTCGGTTGCAGCACCGCTACCCCGGTTTTGCTCTCGACCTGGACCTGCAACTGCCGGGCAAGGGGGTCACCGCCCTCTACGGTCACTCCGGCTCGGGCAAGACCACCTGTCTGCGCTGTATCGCCGGTCTCGAACGGGCCAGCCAGGCCTATGTACAGGTCAATGATCACATCTGGCAAGACAGCCAGCGCAATCACTTCGTACCGGTGCACCAGCGGGCGCTGGGCTATATCTTTCAAGAAGCGAGCCTGTTCCCCCACCTGTCGGTGCGGGCCAATCTTGAATTCGGCCTCAAGCGCATTGCCCATCAGGAACGTCGAGTGGATCTTGCCCATGCCACCGAACTACTGGGCATCACCCACCTGTTGACGCGGGCGCCGCACAACTTGTCCGGCGGCGAACGCCAGCGGGTCGGTATCGCCCGGGCCTTGCTCACCAGCCCGCAACTGCTGTTGATGGACGAGCCCCTGGCCGCACTGGACAACCAGCGCAAAGGCGAAATACTGCCCTACCTTGAGCGCCTGCACGCCGAACTGGATATCCCCGTGCTCTACGTCAGTCATTCTCTGGACGAAGTTGCGCGCCTGGCCGATCATATTGTGTTGCTCAGCGAGGGCAAGGTATTGGCCAGCGGCCCTGTCAGTGAAACCCTTGCCAGGCTCGACCTGCCACTGGCGCGCGGGAATGATGCCGCAGTGGTGATTGAGGGCCGGGTCAGCGATTACAACCTAAACTACCAGCTGTTGACTCTGCACCTGCCCTGCAGCGCCCAGCAGCTGAGGGTTGCCCATGCCTCAATGGCCATCGGCCAGCCGTTGCGCGTCAAAGTGCAAGCCCGGGATATCAGCCTGACCCTGGCCCCGTCGGAGCACAGCAGCATCCTTAATAGCTTGCATGCAAGGGTGGTCAGCGAAACGGCCGCCGACAACCAGGCTCATGTGCTGATACGCCTGGATGCCGACGGCACTCCCCTGCTCGCCCGGATAACCCGTTACTCCCGGGACCAATTGGGCCTGCACCCCGGGCAATTACTATGGGCGCAGATCAAATCGGTGGCTGTTCTGGCCTGATGCCTTGCTTGCGCCGCTGGAGCAGGAAGCGCACGGTCGCAATCGTCAGCCCCGCCAACAGGCCCAGAACCAGTGCCAGAGCGACTATCAGGGCCTTTTTCGGCTTGATCGGATCAGTCGGCATCTGTGCCTTGCGATCAATACTGACCAACCCAAGCTGGCTCATATCCGTATTCAGGCGGCCAAGGCGCACGGCTTCGGCACGCAAGGGCTCGATGTCATTGAGGAATACATCCTCATTTGAGCGTTTACCAAGCATTTCGACCTGGCGATTGACCTCAAGCAATTGAATCTTTTTGCGGATCTGCGAGATACGGTTATCGGTAAAATCGTCCGTGGTTCGCTTGAGCAAGGCTGCACGCTCGGCCTCCAAGGCCTGGGACCCCATAAAGTACAAGGGGATACTTTGCGAAGTGATTTCGGTGCGCACCAGCCTGGCCGATGAGCCCTGCGCCGCATCAGCCATCGCCGACGGTGTGGTCGGACGGGTAATACCCAGGGATTTGGCAATGGCGATAGCTTCGTCAAGCTGCTGTATGCGCGCTTCCCGCTCGATTTTCAGCTGCAGGCGCAAGGCCTTCAGCTCATCCTCCAACTGCGCCTTTTGGAGGCTGTCAGTTTCAAGGAATGTGGCAATTTTTTCTTCTTTATCAGATGTATAGCTTGAGCGTGCGGCATTTATCTGGGCGTCCAGCTCTCTGAGCCGGTTACCAATAATAACCTTGAGATCGGCACTGATTTGCTCGCGCTGCTTGGTGATCGCGTAGTCAACAAAACCATTGAGAATCGCAACCCCATCAAGGGAGGCCGGGTATGTTAGCTCCAGCTTGAGATAAGGATTATCTGAACTGGCCTTATTGGGCGCAGGCTGAACCAGATTGAATGCATCCCGGTTAAACACTTCGAAGCTTTGCTCGAGACTTCTGCCAGGCTGTACCAAAGGTTTGAACAAGTCCTGGTGGTCGCGAAAAAAACTCAACCGGTTTTCATAAGACTCAAGTGCCAGGCCAACTTTAAGCAAGGCATCAGCAGCAGGCAGGGTATAAACCTGGGAGCGGTTAAGGGCATCAAGCTCATTGATAGCTGCAGGGCGCAGCAGGCTGCTGGTTTGATAGACCTGTTGCGCAAACGACACATAGCCAAGTGCCATCAATCCGGCAATGACTACGGTGCTGCCAATCAGTTTTTTTTGTCGCCAAAAAGAATGGATCAAGTCAAAAAAATCGATCTCAGCGTCGACTTTACGTCCTTGTGGGTACTGATGAATAGTCAAATGAATGCACCTTGTAAATAAAGCTTAGTCAAGCTGGCTACTGAGGGCGTATCGATCACATGATGACGCAATGTGTTTGACAGGCAATTCCTAGAAAAATTCGCATCTTTATAAATCAAGCACATAGAACAACAAAAGCAAGTAATTAGAAAATGATATCCAACATCTTTATTAAAAATAGGATGCACCCTAGTTTCTAATGAGAATTGCCTCACAAAAAATAAAGGCAAAATAACAATGTGTCTGTGCCGTTTTCATCGAATCTCCACGCCAGGACGGCACAGCTTCCTGGACTGTGTAATTATTGCCGCCACAAGAAAGCACGCTTACGTGTGGGGTAATAATCAGAATGGATATTTTTCAGGCGATGCGGGTGTTTGTCCGCGTAGTCGAAACCGGCAGCTTTACCGCTGCGGCGCAGGCTCTGGGTTATTCAACGGCGCAAACCTCACGGTTGCTGTCAGAGCTTGAGTCCTCGCTGCAAGCACGGTTGCTGCAGCGCAGCACACGGCGCCTGGCCTTGACCGAAGTGGGTGCGCGTTACCTGGAACGCTGCCGGTTGATACTGGGCGAGATTGAAGATGCAAATGCTGAAGCAGCGGGGGCGCACTTGATCCCCCGTGGCCATTTGCGTGTGCAATCAACTACAGGCCTGGGGATCCAGCTACTGGCACCGCTGGTAGCCCGTTACACGGAGCTGTATCCGCAAGTCCATGTCGATCTCACACTGTCACAACGCCAGCCCGATCTGCTTGAGGAGGGCCATGATCTGGTGATTACCCTGTCGGCCCACCTGCCGGACTCGGAATTGATCGGCCAACCGCTGGGCAGCATCTTCAGTGTCATCAGTGCTGCGCCTTCCTACCTCGAGGGTCGGAACATCCCGAAGGTTCCTGAGGATCTGCACCAACACCGCTGCCTGCATCTGGTTGACCCATTGTTTACCGACAGCTGGACCTTTCGTGATGATGAGGGCGAGCAAGTCATCCGCCCTGGTAACGTATTTCAGGTCAACGTGGCCGAGGCCATGGCGAAGGCCGCCGAGGCCGGGCTTGGAATCTGCCTGCTGCCTGATTATGTGGCGGTGGGTTCTTACCAGCGCGGCTCACTGGTGCGCCTGCTGCCGCATTATCGGCTGCATGAAAAAAACATCTATGCACTCTACCCTTCCCGGCGATTTCTGGATGCCAAGGTCAAGACCTGGGTCGAGTTTTTGAAAGAGGAGATACCCAAAGTGCTTGAAAGACACCAGGCCATCGTCGATGACCCGGCGCACTGGGCTTAGACGACTTGAACCGCCGTGCGCAGATGCTCGCGCAAGGCGATGGCGGTGCGATCAAACTCCAGTGGTGTCACTGAAATACCACCCTGGGTGACCACGCAGGTTTCGGTATCCAGCGCTTCCGGGTGCTGGTGGCGAGTGATGCTGAGCCAGTAATACTTGGCTTCGCGAAAGTCGGTACGCTCGATGGCTTCCACCCCGTCCATGCGACCGGCGCCCTGGCGGGTGATCTGGATCGGGCCGGCCTCATCGGCAGGCACGTCAGGGAAGTTGATGTTCAGGCACGCCGACTGCTCCCAGCCCTTGCCCAATAGTTGCCGGATAACACCAGGAGCCAGTGCACGGGCCGTTTCCCAGCGTACCGAGCTGCGGCGGGTAAAGTACTGGCTCAAGGCGATGGATGGAACGCCCATCAACAAGCCCGTCATGGCAGCACCCACGGTTCCTGAAAACAGGGTTTCAACCCCAAGGTTGGCACCTTTGTTGATGCCGGAGAGCAACAGCTGCGGGGGTTTATCCAACAACTGCTGCAAGGCCATCGCGACACAGTCTGCCGGTGTTCCTGAAACCGAAAAACGCCGCTCGCCACGTTTTGTGACGCGCAAGGGGTGGTGAATACTGATTGCCGTGGATATACCGCTCTGGTCATGGTCAGGCGCCACGACCCACACTTCGTCCGCCAACTCACGGGCCACCGCTTCCAGCACTGCAAGGCCTGGTGCGTCGATCCCGTCGTCGTTGGTGATCAAGATTCGTTCGAGTCGAGCGTCTGGCATGAGGGGGCTCCTTGTGTGGGATGAAGCAGCTGCAAGCTATCAGATAAAACTAGCTTGATGCTTGCAGCTTGCAACTATCCCTTAAATTCCCTGCAGGGCCAGATCCATCGCGAAATAAGTCAGGATCATGTCGGCACCGGCACGCTTGATCGACCCAAGGCTCTCGCGAACGACGCGGGCCTCGTCGATGGCCCCGGCCTGGGCGCCAAACTTGATCATCGCGTATTCGCCGCTCACCTGGTAAGCCGCCAATGGCAGAT
Source organism: Pseudomonas sp. TWR1-1-3 (assembly GCF_049896805.1). NCBI lineage: Bacteria > Pseudomonadati > Pseudomonadota > Gammaproteobacteria > Pseudomonadales > Pseudomonadaceae > Pseudomonas > Pseudomonas sp. TWR1-1-3. The sequence continues at coordinate 1,028,255 of NZ_JAFCUZ010000001.1, forward strand.
GCGAGGCCTGGCGGATATCGCGAATAATGTCCAGATAGGCACCGGCAGGCTTGACCATCAGCACATCTGCGCCTTCCTGCTCGTCCAGCAATGACTCACGGATTGCTTCACGGCGGTTCATCGGGTTCATCTGATAAGACTTGCGGTCGCCCTTGAGCGCGCTGCCCCCAGCTTCACGGAACGGGCCATAGAGGGCCGAGGCAAACTTGGTGGAGTACGCCATGATCGAGGTGTCGGTAAACCCTGCACCGTCCAGGGCGCTGCGGATGGCCTGCACCTGGCCGTCCATGGCCGCTGATGGCGAGATAAAGTCGGCACCGGCCGCTGCGGCGGCAACTGCCTGCTTGCCCAGGTTGATCAGGGTCGCGTCATTGTCGACGCCGTGGTCATGCATCACGCCGCAATGGCCGTGGGAGGTGTATTCACAAAAGCAGGTGTCGCTCATCACCACCATGTCCGGCGCGGCATCCTTGCTGATACGCACCATGCGCGACACCAGGCCATCTTCACGCATGGCATCGCTGCCGGTTGCGTCCAGATGATGGGAAACACCGAACAGCATCACCGACTTGATACCCGCACGGGCGTAACGCTCGATTTCACCGGCCAGTTTTGACTCGGGAATACGCATTACACCGGGCATGCTGGTGATCGGCACAAAATCGTCGATTTCTTCTTCGACAAAAATCGGCAGCACCAGATCATTCAGGCTGAATTCGGTTTCCTGAAACATGTCGCGAAGGGTCTGGGAGCGGCGCAGGCGGCGCGGACGTACAGCGGGGAACTGGTTAGGCATCATGGTTCCTGATGGGCAGATTCAAAAAACAGACGAGCCTTGGCTCAATGGCGCAACAAATACAGGATTGATCCTGCAATTGCAAAACATCCGCCCGGCCTGCGGCCGGTGGTCGCGGGGTGTTTCTTGAGGGAAATGCCGGGGCTGACAGCTACACCTCATTACCTGTATCGCGAGCAAGCCCGCGCACAGGCCAGGGCAATCGGTCATATGCTTGAACATTTCGTTAAAAAGCGTAACATTGCCGACCATGATACTCGAACAGCTCAAAGCCCTGGGCAATGACACTCGCATGCAAATGATGGAGTGGCTCAAAGACCCGCTCAGCAATTTCCCGCCTCAGGATCACGGTGATCCTGCCATCGGCGTGTGCGTGACCCATCTGCAGCACAAGGCCGGGTTGTCGCCTTCTACTGCTTCGGCGCATTTGGCTATCTTGCAGCGCGCCGGCTTCGTCCTGACCACCCGCATCGGCAAGTGGACCTACTACCGACGCAATGAACAGGCGATCGATGACTTTGCGGCTAGGCTGAAAATCGAGTTGTAATTTTTAATTATACATTTCGTTATTTCGCGCAATGTAAAAATATGAGGAAGCCCCATGAGCACCAAAGCAATTTTCGTCCAACCTGGCGGCGGTTATGACAATGTAGTGGTTGGCAGCAGTGAAGCGCGCGCCCCCCGGAACGGCGAAATCACTGTACGTTTGCACGCCAACTCACTGAACTACCATGATTTTGCTGTCGTAAGCGGCATGTGGGGTCCGAGCGAAAATCGCATCCCCATGGCCGATGGCGCTGGCGAAGTAATTGCCGTTGGCGCCGATGTCAGCGAATTCAAGGTGGGAGATTCGGTGGTCAGCACCTTCTTCCCGGACTGGATCGACGGCACCCCTCTGGTTGAAGGTTTTGTTACCGTACCCGGTGATGGCATCGACGGTTATGCCCGCGAGCAGGTAACCGCCAAAGCCACGTCCTTCACCCTGGCACCCACCCGCTGGAGCCATGCCGAAGCGTCAACCCTGACTACAGCCGGCCTGACCGCATGGCGCGCATTGATGGCCGACGATTCGCTCAAGCCGGGCGACACGGTATTGGTGCAAGGCACCGGCGGTGTTTCGATTTTCGCCCTGCAGTTCGCCAAGATGGCCGGTGCAACGGTCATTGCCACCTCCTCCAGCGATGAAAAACTGGAGCGCCTCAAAGCGCTGGGCGCAGACCACGTGATCAACTACCGCAAGGACACCCACTGGGGTGAAACCGCCCTGGCCCTCACCGGCGGGCGCGGTGTTGACCACATTATTGAAGTCGGCGGCCCTGCGACACTTGAACAGTCGATGATTGCCATCCGTGTGGCCGGGCATATCTCGATCATCGGCATCCTCAGCGGCGTTAGCGGCGCAATGAACTTTGTCCCGATGCTGGTCAAGCAAGCCCGCCTGCAAGGCGTGCTGGTCGGTAGCCGCAGCCAGCAGCAAGACATGATTCGCGCCATCAATGCCAACGGCATGCGCCCTGTAATAGATCGCCACTTCCCCCTGACGGACATTGTCGAGGCTTTCAAGTACCAGGAAACCAACCAGCATTTCGGCAAGATCATTCTGGACATCTAACCGCGACATCGCCGATGGCGCATTGACAGTGCGTCATCGGCTTCTCTAGATTCAGGCTTTTGCCCAGAGAGCCGAGCCTGATGAGCCTTGAATCCGTACGCGCATTTTTTCACGCCAACGCCCCTGACCTGCACATTATCGAATTGGCCACCAGCACCGCGACGGTTGCTCTGGCGGCCGAGGCCCATGGGGTGGAACCTGGTCAAATCGCCAAAACCCTGGCCTTTCGCGTCGGCGAACGCAACGTTCTGCTGGTGGCCCGCGGCGATGCACGTATCGATAACAAAAAAATCAAGGATGCCCTGGGCAGCAAAGCCAAAATGCTCGATGCCGAAACCGTCGTTGCCTTGACCAGCCATCCGGTGGGGGGTGTTTGCCCATTCGGCTTGGCCACCGATCTTGCCGTGTACTGCGATATTTCCCTGCAAAGCTTTAGCGAAGTCATGCCTGCAGCCGGGGCCACGCATACGGCGGTGAAAATTTGCCCGACACGCATGGCGGATCTGGTTAACGCGCAATGGGTCGATGTGTGTCAGCCCCTACCTGCCGCCTGAATTCCAGGAAAAGGCTCTGGAACGGGCATCTGCGCGAGGTTGATTGTCTGACAATGTAGAAAATACAGTTGCGATCGATTATCATCCGCTGTTCGCGCAGCATCCTGCAACCGTCTATCAACATAACTAAAACGTCGCAGGGTGCTGTTTCAAGGGAACGACCTGAGGCGCTCATGCACCGCTTTACTTTCAGCAAATCATTGATTTGCGCAACACTGGGGATCGTCAGCCTGCCGTCTTACGCGGCATTGCAACCGGCGTCAGAGGCTGCTCTGGCTGGCGAAACAGCAAAAAACTGCCATTTCAACAAAGACACCAGCACCGACTGCACTACCACGTACCGCTATACCATCCTGACCAACAATGGCCGCGAGATGCTGTCGCGCATCGACTTCAGCTTCCCCGAAACGGATCGGCTGGAGATCATTGACGCCCAGTCGACACAACCCGGTGGCAAACCGGTCGCGCTGGCCCCCTCGCAAATCGATACGCGCATGGCCCCCAACCCCGACCAGGGTTTTCAGCGAGCGCGGCAAACATCGATCGCTTTCCCCAACCTGCGCATCGGCACCCGTATCATGTACACCGTGCGTGAGCATACGGTGGCGAAACCGCTGATGGAGCACTTCCACTACCCGATGATGTTCGGCCCTGCCCCCGTGCGCTCGGATGCCTTCAAAAGCACGTTCACCGCTGAGCAGCCGATGGTCTGGCGCAGTGAGTTGATGGAGGACTTTACCTTCAACCCCTCTTCCGACAACAAGACCCTGGTGATCGAGCAGCAAAAACCGCGCTTCGTGAACTACATCAACGAAGCCGGCAACGCCTATATCCGCCAGATGCCACGGGTTGAAATCGCCAGTTCCAGCCAGGTGCAGGATCACTTCGGCAACCTCGCCGCGCGGTATCAGCAAATCCTCGGCGCCAGCCTGCCTGCGGGCGCCGCCAAGGTTGTTTCGGGCCTCAAGGGTTTGCCTGCCGCCGGGCGAGTGTCAGGCGTGATGCAGTACATCCACGAGCAATACCGTTATATGGGTGACTGGCGAGCCACAGATCGTGGCTATGTACCCTTTACCTTGAGCGAGATCGAAGAGCGCGGTTACGGCGATTGCAAAGACCTGTCCGTATTGCTGACTGCGATGTTGAAGGCCAGCGACATAAACGCGCAAACCGCCTGGGTCAGCCGTGGCAGCAACCCGCTTGGTCTGTTGCTGCCTGGCACAGGCGCAGCCAATCACGCCATCGTCAAGGCTCAAGTCAACGGTCAGGTCTGGTGGCTGGACCCTACCAACCCGGTGTTTATGCCGGGGCGCAGCATGCCCGATATCCAGAATCGCTGGGCACTGGTCATCGATGCCGAAGGCAAGGTGTACCAGGATCATATTCCGGAAGAACAGCCGAGCCTGAGCATGGGCGTGAAGAAGTTCGAACACTTCAATCGTGATGGCCAGGCCCGCACCACGGCTGAAGTACAGATGGGGCAAATGACGCTGATGCAGCTCAGCTACGCCGACACAGACTCCGGGGTCAGTGCCACCGACCTGAACCTGTGCAACCATTTCGGCAAGGAAATCGGCGACTGCAAGATCAGTCGCGAGAAAACCGGCTTTGTCGTACCCGAGCGTTACAAGGTGCAGGCCACGCTGACCAACCTTCGGCCACTGGAAAACCTCTCCGGGCAGCAGGTATACAAACCCGCCTTTGCGAGCGAGCGCTGGGACAGCCTGATGAACTATCGCCGCACCGGTCAGCTGGCGGATTTGTACATGGCCGATCCGGAGACAGTCACCTACGACATCACCCTGTCAGGGGCCGAGGTTGGCAAGGAGATCAAGACCTGCAAGGTGAACTCGCCGTGGTTTGATATGGAGCTGAGCAGCAAGCGCAGCAAAGAGGAGTACCGTTACCTGTACTCCATGACGCAAAAGCACAGCTGGTTGAGCCATGACGAAATCATGAGCGCGCCATTCGAAGCAATGCTCCAGCAAGCCCGTGCCTGCAACGAAAACATGCAGCAAGTGGTGCAACTGGTCACCCGCAGCTGAGTGCTTTGCGCTGAGCCACAAAAAAGCCCGACCCCATTGCGGGGTCGGGCTTTTTATTGGCTTAGGCGATGGCGGTATCGACCAGTACCTGCGCTTCCTCAACCAGACGGCTGAGGTGCTCGTCGCCGATAAAGCTCTCGGCGTAGATCTTGTAGATATCTTCAGTGCCCGAAGGGCGTGCAGCAAACCAGCCGTTTTCAGTCATGACCTTGAGCCCGCCGATGGCCTGATTGTTGCCCGGTGCATGGCTGAGGATTTGAGTGATCGGCTCACCTGCCAGCGTGGTCGACTTGACCTGCCCGGGCGACAGCTTGCCCAACAGCGCTTTTTGCTGCGGGGTGGCCTTGGCATCGACACGGGTGGAGAATGGCTGGCCCAGCTCTTCGGTCATTTTCTGGTACAGCTGGGAAGGGTCGCGACCGGTACGCGCCGTCATTTCAGCAGCCAGCAACGACGGAATCAGGCCGTCCTTGTCGGTCGACCAGACGCTGCCGTCCAGACGCAAGAACGAGGCGCCGGCACTTTCTTCGCCGCCAAACCCCAGCGAGCCTTCAAACAGACCATCGGCAAACCACTTGAAGCCTACCGGCACTTCATACAGGCGACGATCCAGACGCGCGGCTACCCGGTCAATCAGGCCGCTGCTAACCACGGTTTTGCCCACGGCGGCATCGGCGCGCCATTGCGGCCGGTTGCGGAACAGGTAGTCGATGGACACAGCCAGGTAGTTGTTCGGGGCCAAAAGACCGCCCGATGGCGTAACAATGCCGTGACGGTCGTGATCCGGGTCACAGGCAAACGCCACGTCGAAGCGTTCTTTCAGGCCGATCAGGCCCTGCATGGCGTAGCTGGAAGACGGGTCCATGCGGATCCGGCCATCCCAGTCCACGCACATAAAGCGGAACGTCGGGTCGACCGAGGTGTTCACCACGTCCAGATCAAGGCCGTAGTGTTCGCCGATCGCCGACCAGTAGCGCACACCTGCGCCACCCAGCGGATCTACGCCCAGGCGCAGATTGGCGCCGCGCAGGGTGTCCATGTCGATCACGTTTTTCAGATCGGCAACATAGGTATTCAAGTAATCATGACGATGGGTAGTGCTGGCTTTAAGGGCCTGCTCGTAGCTTATGCGCTTGACCCCGGCCAGCCGGGCCGCGAGCAGTTCATTGGCCTTGGCTTCAATCCACTTGGTGACATCGGTATCAGCCGGGCCGCCATTGGGCGGGTTGTACTTGAAACCGCCGCTTTCTGGCGGATTGTGTGAAGGCGTAATCACCACGCCATCAGCCAGCCCGCTGGTGCGGCCACGGTTGTAGCAAATGATTGCGTGGGAAATCGCTGGCGTCGGGGTGTATTCGTCGTCAGCGGCTATCATGGTTTCGACGCCATTGGCGGCAAATACTTCCAGAGCACTGGCGCCGGCAGGGGTAGACAGCGCATGGGTGTCGATACCGACAAACAGCGGCCCGTTGATTCCCTTCATTTGACGATACAGGCAAATGGCCTGGCTGATAGCAAGTACATGCCACTCATTGAAGCTCAGTTCAAATGAACTGCCGCGGTGCCCTGAAGTACCAAAGGCGACACGCTGGGTCGTAATGGCTGCATCGGGTTGACCGGTGTAATAAGCGGTCACCAGTCGCGGAATATCGACCAGCAACTGAGCCGGGGCCGGCTTGCCCGCAAGAGGACTGAGTGTCATGCAAAACCTCGGTAAATTAATGATTCGCAGGAAAAAAAGCAGTTTACTGGCTGTTCGACCCTGGTGCGAAGTAATCTATCCGTACCCGGTGGCCGAACGGGCACTTTAATCGACTGTTAGTTGTCTGAAGTTGATCCCGGGCAGGTTGTTTAATTCAACTGTAGGTATATTTTTAGCTCTGAAATAAGGAAAGCACCATGAAATCACTGGTGATCAGCGCAGCCGTATTACTGTCTTTGAGTACGCTGTGCAGCGTGGCCAACGCCGCCAAACTGGAAGATGTCGCTCCCTATCCAAAAGCCGAAGCAGGCTTTAGCCGTCAGGTCATTCATTTACCAAAGCAAAAGAATGAAGACGACTACAAGGTACAGATCATCGCGGGCAAGACCCTGCAGGTTGACTGCAACCAGCAGCGTCTTGGCGGTAAGCTGGAAGAAAAAACCCTCAAGGGTTGGGGCTACCCGATGTATCGCCTGAACAAGGTCAGCGGGCCCATGAGCACAATGATGGCCTGCCCTGAAGGCAAGGCGCATCCCGAGTTTGTGCCGGTGGTCGGTGAAGGCTTTATGCTGCGTTACAACAGCAAACTGCCGATCGTGGTGTATGTGCCCAAGGATATTGAAGTGCGCTACCGTATCTGGTCGGCCTCCAAGCAGATCAAGCAGGCTGTGAGCGAGTAAGCGCTTTTATTTTTCATTGTGAGAGCTGGCTTGCCTGCGATGCAGACGACGCGGCTGAACGGTCAGACCGCGTTGATGCCATCGCGGGCAAGCCCGCTCCCACATTGATGAGTGTTATTGCAACCCCACGCGATACAGCACGCCGTCATCCTCATCGGTCAATACATATAAATAGCCATCAGGGCCTTGGCGCACATCGCGGATACGGGCATTGAGATCGCCGAGCATGCGCTCTTCATGCACCACCTTGTCACCGCTCAGTTGCAGGCGTATCAGGTCCTTGTCTGCCAGGGCGCCAATAAACAGACTGTGCTGCCAGGGTTTGAAGCGATCTGAATCATAAAAAGCCATGCCGCTGATACCCGGGGATTTTTCCCATATGTGGTGCGGAACCACAGTGCCTTCCACGATTTTGCCCTGAGCTTCTGGAATCGGCTTGGAAGAGTAGTCAATCCCGTGGGTTGCCAGCGGCCAACCGTAGTTTTTACCGCGCTCGATCAGGTTGATTTCGTCGCCCCCCTTTGGCCCGTGTTCGTGGGTCCACAGGGTCCCGGTCCAGGGATTCAGCGCCGCACCTTGCTGATTGCGATGGCCGTATGACCAGATTTCCGGCCTTACCCCCTGCTGCCCTGTGAAAGGGTTGTCCTTGGGCACACGCCCATCAGGGTAAATGCGCGCAATCTTGCCTTGCAGCTTGTCCAGATCCTGTGAGGTCGGACGCTGGTTGTTTTCCCCAAGGGCGATAAACAAGTAGCCATCGCGATCGAACACCAGCCGTGAGCCGAAGTGGTTACCGGTAGAGAGCTTCGGTTGCTGGCGAAAGATCACTTCAAAATTGCTCAATCGGGTCAAATCATCCGACAAGCGCCCACGCCCCACCGTGGTACCGGCCTTGCCGTCTGCACCACCTTCGGCGTACGACAGATACACCAACCGGTCTTCACCGAAGCTGGGCGACAACACCACATCGAGCAGGCCACCCTGCCCCTTGGCCCACACTTGCGGCACACCTGAAAGCGGTGCGGACAATTTACCGTCAGGGCTCACAACTCGCAGATTGCCCGCCCGCTCGGTAATCAGCATGCCTTGCCTGTCGGGCAAAAAGGCCAGTGCCCAGGGATGATCGAGCCCTTCGACCACCGGCGTGACGGTAACGGCCCCGGACTCGGAAACAAACGTATTCTGCCCATCGGCATGGGCCGTGAACGCCATACCGAGCAGCGAAGTGGCACACATTGTGGCCAGCAGGGTTTTTCTCAACATCAACTATTCCTTGTTCGTTTAAGGTTTGTCCCGCGGCTGCAATGAGGGTGCGGTCGGCTTGATTGTCGGTGGCACTGGCGGGTTACGCGGGTAACCATTGCCTATTTTGCCGCTATCAATGCCCTGGGGCTGCACCGCAGGCGCAATACCCGGGCCACTTGCCCCCGGCACGGAAGCATCGGTGCCCTGTCGGCTGTTGGGGTTGATACGGCGGATGGGGTTGTTAACCGGCGGGGTGTTGGTGATCGGGGTGTTTTGCGCCAGCTGCTGATACTGAGCCGGCAAAGGTTCTGAAAGGGGTTGCGCCTGTAGCTGGGTGGCGAGTACACCTCCCAGCAGCAGGAATGCAAAACTGGTTCTGAACGTGTTCATCACGCCCTCCGTTTTTGATCGGCCTTGAACCTTTGAGGGCCCTGCGCGTAACAGGTTCGATTGCAAGGTGTACAAAACGTGTCAGCTATCGGTTTCAGGGCCGATCACAATCACCGTCGAGTCTCTGGCTTGCGCCAGCAATGCCTCGCGGCAAACCTGATAACAATCTTCGATATGGCCATTGCCCACCAGTTTCATCACACCAAAACTGATGGTTGCCGCCACGGCCTGCCCCACAAAAGGGACAAAGCGAACCACGGATTTGGTCGCAACTTTGGTGCCCATCTTGCGGACCAGGGACATGACCAGCGTACGGCTGATGAATTTACCGATCACTTCACTGCCAATACCACTGACAGCCACCACGATCAGACGCTTGGAACGTGAGTCCATCTGTTCGATCTGATGTGGGGTAAGGCCGAACTTGCTGTTGATGGCCGGCAGCATTTCAACCAGCAACGCGACATCCGTACCGATATCAAGCCCCGGGATGGGGATCGCAGCCGCACCTGCCGAGACGGCCGAGCGCTTGGTGACCATGGAACGGCACTCGTCACGAATACGGTCAAGCTCAGCTAATGACTTGATTAACATAGGGTTCCCCGACAGATAGAGATAAAAAAAGCCTAGTCTACTACGCCCTTTTGACCAGTAAGGCAGGCCTGTCTTTATGTAGAGGGGTTACAGCGCAGGAAATTCACAACGGCGAGGAGGTTATTGGCCGCATACGGGCCAGGATTGCACCGCAGAGGCCTGTACTCGCGTGAAGTACAGGCCGGGTTTGGGTTAAACGTCTTTTTTGACTTTTGCCCACTCAGCCTTGAGCTTGGAGACGAAGGATTCTTTAGGGGTTTCCTTGCAGGCCGTCACCACCAAAGGAGTGATTTTGGCGATACCGTCTACATCCAGCACCGCATCTTCAACTTTGCCCTGTTTGTTGATGGCTTCGCCCAGGCCAACGGCGGTCGGCTGGAAGCTCTCATCCACGGCCAGGAAATCCGCGCACGTCCATTTTGCGACGGGTTGTTTGGTTTCAGCTTGTGCAAGTGTGGAAAGTGCCGCCAAACCCACAACGCCAACTAACAAAATGTGCTTTTTCATATGCCAATATCCCTATTATCAACGATTAAGTAACATTAGTTCTGCCGCAAACAACATAGTAGTGGATGGTGTATCTGTCTATTGTTGCGACAGAATCACCTTCATTGCCTTCTCCTTGGCTGCGTTCCCGAACACCTCGTAAGCCTGGAGGATGTCTGTGAGCGCAAAGCGGTGCGTAATCAGCTTGCCCGCATCGATTTTTCCGGACTGCACGGTTTTCAGGAGCAGAGGGGTGGTATTGGTATTGACCAGCCCGGTTGAAATGGTGACGTTCTGGATCCACAATTTTTCAAGGTGCAACTCGACACTTTTGCCATGTACGCCCACGTTGGCGATGCTGCCGCCCGGGGCTATCACTGATTGGCAGGTGTCAAACGAGGCAGGAATACCCACCGCTTCAATCGCAACATCCACCCCGACGCCATGGGTCAGCTCAAAAATACGTTCAACCGCGTTTTGCGTATTGATATCGATGATATCCGTGGCCCCAAAACGCTTGGCGACCTCAAGCCGGTTTGTATCACCATCCACCATGATCAATTGGGCCGGCGAGTAAAATTGCGCGGTCAACAGCGCTGCCATACCAACCGGCCCTGCCCCCACGATCACTACACTGTCGCCGGGCTTGACCTTGCCCGCGAGCACGCCAATTTCAAAACCGGTGGGCAAGATGTCACTGAGCATCACCAGGGCTTCTTCATCAGCCCCGGCGGGAACCGGGTACAGACTGTTATCTGCGTGGGGAATGCGTACTTTTTCGGCCTGGGTTCCGTTAATCAAGTGCCCCAGAATCCAGCCGCCATCCGCACAGTGGGAATACATCTGACGTCGACAATTGGCGCAGCTGCCACACGAGGTGATGCAGGATATCAATACATGATCGCCGGGCTTGAAATTGCGCACGGCCGAGCCGACCGCTTCAACCACCCCCACACCTTCATGCCCCAAAACCGTGCCGCGGGTCACTTCGGGAACATCGCCCTTGAGAATGTGCAGGTCGGTGCCGCAAATGGTGGTGTGCAGGATGCGCACAATGGCATCGGTCGGCTTGTCGATGACCGGATCGGGGATCTCGGCCCAGGCTTTTTCGCCGGGCCCCTGGTAGGTGAGCGCTTTCATGATGGCCTTCCTTTACCTGATCAAAAATCATCCGTGGCTGCCACTCAGGTACCCCTGTCTGGCAGCCGCCAAAATCACTGATGCAGTTAAGCAGCCTTTTTCTGCTGCGCCCTTGCCACAGGTCACAAAAAGGGTTTTCGGACTAACGGTGCGGGTGCACGGTAAATGACACCAGTTTCACTACAATGGGCCGCACCACCAGGATGCACAGGAACGCAACCGGCATTGCCAGCTGATAAGCATGCAGCGCATTGCTCAGGTAATCTTCCTCAATGCCGGAGTTGGCTGCGGTGATTACCAACGACATCAGAAAGGCCATGATCGTCGACATGTAGAAAGCAAAGACATAAGGCGTAGCCCGCGCGGAGAGCTTCATGCGCTTCGACGAAAGTACGGCGCTGGATGTTTTGGAGGTCATAAAAGGCCTTTTTTGAGCATGTAATAAAGAGATGACGCACCTTAGCAAGATCAAAAACGGTCAACTAGACGTTCTAGGACACTTACTTTATAAAGAAAATCTTACGAATAACCTGTAGAGCCCCTCATGAATCTGCTCGCGGCGATTGCCAGCTTTATTAAAGTGGTCGAAACGGGGTCCATCGTGGGCGCGGCAAAAAATCTGGGGCTCAGTGCCGCCGCCGTCAGCCAGACCATCAACCGCCTGGAGGAGCACCTTGGCGCTCGGTTGCTGCACCGCACCACGCGCAGTATGGCGCTGACAGAAAGCGGTGCGTTGTACTACGCAAGAGTCAGACGCGTCGCTGCAGACCTTGAGTCTGCACAAATGGCCATCAGCGCTGGCGAGACAGAACTGCAAGGGCGTTTGTGCATTGCATCGACCTCCGCGTTCGGCCGCCATGTACTGGCTCCCTTGATTGCCGGTTTTGCGGCACGCCACCCGCGCCTGCGCCTTGAACTGTGCACCACTGACGGCAAAATAAACCATATCCAGGACGGTATTGACCTGAGCCTGCGGATCAAGCCGCAGCTGGAAGAAGGCATTGTTGCGCGAAAGATCGCTTCAGTACCTTTTGTGGTGTGCGCCTCCCCTGCCTATCTGGAGCGGGCCGGTATCCCGCGCAGCCCTGAAGATCTTCAGAGGCATGCCTGCCTGGCCTTTCGCTATCCGCTTGACGGGCGCTTGTTGCGCTGGGGGTTTTTCCGCGAGGGGGAGCATTACTATGTAGCGCTGAACTTCACGGCTATCAGTGACGATATCGACGCACTGACCCAAATGGCCATTTACGGTGCCGGGATTGCCCGCCTGGCAGAGTTCGTGGCTGCCCCCCATGTCGATTCAGGCCGGCTGATTGCACTGCTCAAACACAGTCACGACTCGAGCCAGTCTTGCGTCGAGCCACTGGATATTTATGCCTGCGTACAGGATCGCTCTGCCCTGACGGCCAAGGTCAAAGCGTTCATGGATTATTTGACGGAGAACCTGGACAAGAGATGGCTTAGTGCTACTACCCCAATAACAACCGCCAACTTGCACTCACTATCAGCTGCGCACTAAAAAAGTGCAAAACTCGTTTAGATGACCATCTAAATTTAATACATTCGAAACAATTTAGTGCAGCTAAAACTTGAGCATGGCGACATTCCTTGCCAGAAAAACACCCTCATACGGAGTAGTCCATTTATCCAAAAGTGCTGATACACTCAAAATATAAAATCTTTCAAGGATGAATAAGATGAGTACTGCAACTAAGCGCGGCTGGAAATGGGCTTATCGCAAGATGCGCGACCTGCACTGCACGCGGCCTTCGGCCTTCTACCGAGCGACCTTGTACGTACTGCGCGGCGATACGGGGACCTTTATGTGTGAACTCACCCGTAAAAAAATCCGCATCAGCCGCTGATGCTGCCCACTTTATAAACTTGCAGCATTGCTTACTAACACTGCAATTCAGGGCATGGCTTTTAAATTGTTCACCCCTACAAATCAAAGGCATTGATTGTCTCTTTGAATGATTGACCTCTGCACGAACTTCGCCCGACTACCGGGGCTTGCAGTTCCAAGGTGTGCATAAAGCACCCTATGAGTGACGCTGCCCACCATGATTGAATATGGGCCTTTCGCAAGATGCGCCGCTCATTCACATCGGCTTTCTACAGGGCAACCCTGTAGGCCATACGCGGAAATACCGGCAGATTTGCCTGCAAAAAAACCCTATGCAAATTCGTATTTGCCGCTGACGGCTTCTCATAGCCTCCATTAAAAGCAGGCTTCTCACGGGCCAGGCGAAATCCTTGGGCCGCTTGCGCTTCAAAGAGAGGTACCTGTCATACCAAACCAGGGTTTTGTGCAGTCAGCCAGCAAACACACTGAATCAGATGCCCGGTGCCATACAACTGTAGCCATACCTATGAGACAATACGCTCAATGTCCGGTTTGAATCCCGCCTTCATTTCCCAGCAGCTTGGCCATAGCGTCCAAATGTTGCTGTCAACGTATGCGCATTGGTTCGACTCAAGCTCAGATTGGAGCGAGCTGGAAAAGCTCCAAATTGGTCCCATATGGGTACCGGCTGAAACCAGCGAACTCTAAGCTATTGATAGGTAAAGTAATTGATCTCCACAGCAAATATCACGATGCAGTTCGGCGCAAAGCCGCTATTCGAGAACGTTTCAGTAAAATTTGGCGCCGGTAACCGCTACGGCCTGATCGGTGCCAACGGTTGCGGCAAGTCCACCTTCATGAAGATCCTCGGTGATGACCTTGAGCCGTCCGGCGGCCAGGTCATGCTGGAGCCGAACGTGCGTCTGGGTAAATTGCGCCAGGACCAGTTCGCCTACGAAGAATTCACCGTGATCGATACCGTGATCATGGGTCACGAAGAGCTGTGGAAGGTCAAGGCCGAGCGCGATCGCATTTATTCGCTGCCGGAAATGACTGAAGAAGACGGCATGGCCGTAGCCGAACTCGAAACCGAGTTCGCTGAAATGGACGGTTACACCGCCGAATCCCGTGCCGGCGAGCTGTTGCTGGGTCTGGGTATCGGTATCGAGCAGCATTTCGGCCCGATGAGCGAAGTGTCGCCAGGCTGGAAACTGCGCGTATTGCTGGCTCAGGCGCTGTTCTCCGATCCTGAAGTACTGCTGCTCGACGAACCCACCAACCACCTGGATATCAACACCATCCGCTGGCTGGAAAACATTCTGACCCAGCGCAACAGCCTGATGATCATCATCTCCCACGACCGTCACTTCCTGAACAGCGTGTGCACCCACATGGCTGACCTGGACTACGGCGAGTTGCGTCTGTTCCCGGGCAACTATGATGAGTACATGACCGTCGCGACCCAGTCGCGCGAGCAACTGCTGTCGGAAAACGCCAAGAAGAAAGCGCAGATCAACGAACTGCAAGCGTTCGTCAGCCGCTTCTCGGCCAACGCCTCGAAATCCAAGCAGGCCAGCTCCCGCGCCAAGGCAATCGACAAGATCACCCTGGCCGAGGTCAAGCCTTCGAGCCGTGTCAGCCCGTTCATTCGCTTCGAGCAGAACAAGAAGCTGCACCGTCAGGCTGTGATTGTCGAGCAAATGGCCAAAGGCTTTGATGGCAAGACTCTGTTCAAGGACTTCAGCTTCACCGTTGAAGCCGGCGAGCGCGTTGCGATCATTGGCCCGAACGGTATTGGCAAAACCACCCTGCTGCGCACCCTGGTCAACGAACTGACCCCGGATGCCGGTACGGTGAAGTGGACTGAAGCCGCCGAACTGGGCTACTACGCCCAGGATCACGCTCACGATTTCGAAGACGACATGACCCTGTTCGACTGGATGGGCCAATGGACCCAGGGCGAACAAATGGTGCGCGGTACTTTGGGCCGCATGCTGTTTTCCAACGATGACATCCTCAAGTCGGTCAAGGTTATTTCCGGTGGTGAGCAAGGTCGCATGCTGTTCGGCAAGTTGATCCTGCAAAAGGCCAACGTGCTGGTCATGGACGAACCGACCAACCACTTGGACATGGAATCCATCGAGGCGCTGAACCTGGCACTCGAGAACTACCCGGGCACCCTGGTATTCGTCAGCCATGACCGTGAGTTCGTATCCTCCCTGGCCACTCGTATTATCGAGCTGAGCCCAAGCGGCGTGATCGACTTCAGCGGCACCTACGATGACTACCTGCGCAGCCAGGGCGTTACGTTCTGATTCAGGCACTGCCTGATCAGCTATAACGAAAACCCCGTCCTGGTGACGGGGTTTTTCGTTTCTGGCCTTTAGCCACTCGCGTGAGGCCTGATACAGCGCAGCGCCTTTATCGCGAGCAAGACCGCTCCCACAGGCTGTGTGCGTGGGCCAATATTACCGTTAGCCTGCTTTCTTTTATCCCGGGGCCGCGCCATCATGTCGGTTACCGATCGCCAGCCGGACTCCCCGCTAATGCCCGCGCAACACCCTTCCCCTGCAAGCTCCCTGTCGATCACCCTGCAGATCCTGTCGATCGTGTTCTACACCTTTATTGCCTTTATCTGTATTGGCTTGCCGATAGCCGTTTTGCCGAGCTATGTGCATGACCAACTGGGCTTCAGTGCGATCGTCGCAGGGCTGGCCATTGCGTCGCAGTATCTGGCCACCCTGCTGAGCCGCCCCTCAGCCGGGCGACTGGTCGACAGCATCGGCACCAAGCCCGCCATCGTGTATGGCTTGACCGGCATCGCCATCAGCGGCGTGCTCACGTCCCTGGCCGTAGCGCTGCAAGACTGGCCACTGCTGAGCCTGGGCGTTTTGATTGTCGGCCGGGTATTTCTCGGCATTGCCCAGGGCCTGATCGGTGTCGGCACCATCACCTGGGGCATTGCCCAGGTGGGATCTCAACATACCGCCAGGGCCATCGGCTGGAATGGCATTGCGTCCTATGGCGCGATCGCCATTGGCGCGCCTCTGGGCGTGGTGATGGTCGACCGGCTGGGCTTTGCCATGCTGGGTGTGACCCTGTTGCTGCTGGCGCTGGCAGCCTTGGGGCTGATTCGCAAAAAACCGGCAATCCCGGCGGTCGCTGGCGTGCGCCTGCCCTTTTGGTCAGTGTTTGGCCTGATTGCTCCCTATGGCATCAGCCTGACCCTGGCCTCTATTGGCTATGGCACGCTGACCACCTTTATCACCCTGTTTTATATTGACCAGGGCTGGGACGGGGCTGCGTATTGCCTGTCAGTATTTGGTGTGTGTTTTATCCTGGGCCGCCTGATCTTTACCAACAGCATCAGCCGCTTTGGTGGCTACAACGTGGCGATTGCCTGCATGAGCATCGAAACGCTGGGGCTGGTCATGCTGTGGCTGGCACCCAGCACCGCATTTGCCCTGGCAGGGGCAGGGTTGACCGGCTTTGGCTTGTCCCTGGTGTACCCGGCCCTGGGTGTCGAAGCGGTCAAGCAAGTGCCTGTTTCCAGCCGCGGCGCCGGGCTAAGTGCCTATGCCGTGTTTTTTGACCTGGCTCTGGCCATCGCAGGGCCGATCATGGGGGTTATTGCGCTGAACATGGGGTACCCGTGGATATTCTTCAGTGCAGCGGTGATGTGCATTCTGGGATTACTGTTGAGCGTTTGGTTGTCAAACCGAAAAACGCGTTAAAACTTCTTCTGACATGGCGAACTGATTACGCTCAGTAATAATCGGAAAAAGTTAAATCGTTTAGCCACCATTGTGCGAAGAGCACTTAGGGATATTATTTTCTGCGCTGTAATACCAATTATTTTGGATAACACTGCAGAGTATCATATGAAAAAGTATCTAACGATAATGGCAGTACCTTTTTTGTTCATGGGCCTGCAAGCAACAGCCCACGCGGAGTCCAAAGATTTTTATGACTTCCCGCCGGGATGGCCGTGCTGCCCGTTCAGTGATGCGAACCTTAAAACCAATATTCAGCCAATGAAAAATGCCACTGATACGTTACTGCAAATTCAGGGCGTAACTTTCGACTGGAAGGACGGTGGCCGTAAAGATATCGGCGTTCTTGCCCAAAACGTACAAAAAGTTTATCCGCAGTTGGTGCGCGAGGATAACAATCAGTTACGCGTCGACTACGAGAAACTTGTCGCCCCCCTGATCGAATCAGTGCGCGAAATGGATGCGCGTATCAAACAACTTGAAGCCGCGCAAAAATAGAACTAACAGTGGCGAGCGCCCAACCGGCCAACAGGGCAAGTCTGGTGGTCGGTTGAAGCGGTTCTGCCCTGTGCTGCAGGTTCCAGGACCTTGCTGAAAAACCTCCCCGCCTCATAAATCAGGTCACGATGGATGTCTTCTCGATCAACCCCTTGAGCATCCGTGCATAAACCGGGCATAACCGCCATTTGCTCGTCGCTGCAGGGCGCCATGAAGACGAAGTGCCCGGCACCGGGGATCATCTTGAACTCAGGTTCCACGGGCAGCTTGCGCGCCAGGGCATCGGCATTCTTATCGGGAAACACCAACTGATCGTTGTCACCGCTGTACAGCAGCACAGGCACATTCACATCAGCCAGGGTTTGCCGGCCGAACATCAGGCTCAAAGGCGCCATCAGCAACAGGGCTTTTACGCGAGGGTCCGAGACAGCGACCAAGTCATCACGATCGGCGATCAACTCGCCCTTGGTAGTACAGGCATCACGGTCTTCAGGGCGTTCCTGGCAATAGCGGCGCAGTCGATCCAGGTCAGGCTGGGCGCCGGCCAGGATCAACGCCGTTTCGCCCCCTGCCGAGTAACCGATGACCCCTGCTTGATCGTCTTGCACATAGGGTGACAAATCGTGATCGGCCAGAGTCGCGCTGATCGCAGCAGATATTTGCATCGGCCGCCCATAAAGGTTACTCAGTGTGCCCAGACGGCTGTGATCCTTGTAATTGTCGCCAGGGTGCAGCACGGCGACTACTACAAACCCCTTGCGCGCCAATGAGGTGGCCAGGTCATGCAACGCCAGTGGCGTGCCGGTGTTTCCATGGGACAGCATCAGCAGCGGATAACGGCCCATGGCGATTTTCGCGTCTTCGGTGGCTTGCACTTCGTAGCTGCCCATCTTGCTGACGCCTTCGGGATCCGTGGAAGGATAAAAGGCAATGGCGCGCATGGGCTGATCGTCCAGCGGATCGAGAAAGCTCAGGCGGTGAAAACCCACGCTCCAGTGGTATACGGGCTCAGCTTGCACCATGACAGGGCAACCTGCGATCAACAACACCAGTACCGCACACAGACGCATCATGGAGGCTCACCTTCAACGGTGCATTGCTCGACAGCATCACACTCTGCACAACCCGGGCCAGACGCAAAAAACTCCGTACCCCGATCCTTTTACAAAGACCAGAATACAGAGTTTAGACAGTGCTGCGCCTGAGATTGCTTACGCTGCGCTGAACAGATCCTGCTTGATATGCGCATGTGCATCGCTCATGGCTTTGCTGCGTACCTCGTCGCCATAGGCCAGGCCGTGGGCGCGGACAAATTCGACATCGGTAATGCCCATGAAGCCCAGCATCACTTTCAAGTAATCTTCGTGAGCTACGCCGGTTTCCTGACCCGCATGCAGGCCACCGGAGGTCGATACCACTACTACTTTCTTGTTGCCGCACAGCCCTACAGGGCCGGCTTCGGTATAACGAAAGGTCTGGCCAGCAACTGCGATGCGGTCAATCCAGGCCTTGAGCTGGGTTGGAATGGTGAAATTGTACATCGGCGCTGCAATCACCACCGCGTCAGCCGCGAGAAACTGGGCCAGGGTGTCAGCACTCAACTGGGCTTCGTGTTTTTGTGCCGCATCACGCAGCTCGGCCGGAGTACCGGCAGCCACCAGGGTGGCGGCCGAGAAATGCTCAATGGCTTCAGCGGCCAGGTCGCGGTAGCTGACCTCTACTTGTGGATCAGCAGCCTGCCATGCCTTGACCACTTCGCTGCTCAACTGACGGGATGCCGAGTTGTCGCCCAGAATGCTCGAATCGATATGCAACAGTTTCATGGTGATCTCCAGATGATGACCGCCTCTGGGCGATCTCGATGGAGGGGATACTACCAATGAAAGCAATCGACGATAAGTTGGCCATTATGCGATAGTTCGTCCCACCTGCAGGACAGTGAGCACGCCATGCAAGACCTTAACGACCTTTACTATTTCGCCAAGGTGGTCGAATCCGGTGGCTTCGCTGCTGCCGGACGATTGCTGGGCATCCCCAAGTCACGTCTGTCGCGGCGCGTGGCCGAACTTGAAGAGCGTCTGGGCGCCCGCTTGCTGCAGCGCACCACACGTCAGCTCAAGCTGACCGCTGTGGGCGAGCGTTATCTGCGCCATTGCCAGGCCATGTTGCTGGAAGCCGAAATGGCCGACGAAGCCGTTGCCAGCATGTCCAGCGAGCCACGCGGCCCCTTACGAGTGTCGTGCCCCGTGGGGCTGGCCCATGAGTTTATGCCCGGGGTGATCAGTTCCTTTCTGCAGGCCTATCCCCTGGTGCAGCTGGAGGTCAACCTGCTCAACCGTCGCGTCGATCTGGTCACCGACGGCATCGATGTGGCCTTACGGGTGCGCGAAGAAGGCGATGAAGACCCGTCGCTGGTCACGCGGCGCCTGCGTCAGGCCCGCACCGTGATGGTAGCCACCCCCGAGTTTGCCCGTAATTGGCCGGTTGATAGCCCTGAAGACCTGAAAAAAATCCCGCTGCTGGGAGCGCTCGAGGCCGATCGCATGGTTCACTTGCGCATGCTCGACGAGCACGGCAAGGGTTGCAACCTGGTGCTTGAAGCACGCCTGGGGGTTGACGATTTTATCGTGCGCAAAGCTTGCACCTTGGCCGGCCTGGGTTTCACCGTGTTGCCCATGATGTATTGCGAGCAGGAGCTGCAAGACGGCCAGCTTGTTCAACTATTGCCCAAATGGACCCTGCCGGGTGGCTGGCTGCACGCAGTGTATCCCCACAGACGCGGGGTGATACCGGCCGTGCGGGCCTGGATCGACCACCTGGTTGAGTCATTCGAAAGCTGTGGAGACAAACTGCTATGACCGCAATGACCAAACAGGATGTAGCCGAATTCTGCCGAAACCTGCCGGGCGCTCAGGAAGCAGTGAAATGGGGTGGGGTCGAGGTTTTTTTTATCGACGACAGCAAGATGTTTGCCCTGTTCAACCTCAACAGCAACGGGCTTTCATTCAAGGTCGAGAAAGAACTGTTTCTGGGCTACATCGATCGGCCGGGTATACGCCCGTCGCCTTATCTGGCGCGAGCGTACTGGATCAATATGCAAGCACCTTATCCGATGGGCGCTGAAGAACTGCAGGACCTGTTGCGCCGTTCCCACCAACTGGTGGTGGGAAAACTGGCGAAAAAACGTCAGATCGGTTTACTGCTGTAACCGCAACAACTGGAGAAACGACCTGTTCAGGAACAGGACGTCGATCCATACCACCTGATGCACAGCTACAATCAACCAGAACAACAGCTGATAAGACAATTTGCGGGTTTTGTGGCGAAACATTTGTTGCGCCACCAGTGCCCCTGGCCAACCGCCCAGCAGCTCAACCCCGTGCAAGACTTTCTCCGGCGTGCGCCACTGGCCAGCCGCGGCCTGTTGCTTGTCGTAGCGGTACAGGCCGAACGCCAGCAGGCTGGCCACTGCATAGGCCAGCAACGGCAGCGGGCTGCCCCCGGTGAGCAACACGCTCACCGAGCCACCCATCGGCAAGGCGCACAGCACTAGCAATACCAGCAACTTGAGCTTCAAGCCACGCACCGGTGCGCCGTTATGCCCATTCCTCACGCTGCAGCTGCCGTCCAGTCAATCCAGCCGAACTGCCAGGTGGCCAGGATCAACAGGCCAAAACCAATACGATACCAGGCAAAAGCGGCATAGCTGTGATTGGAAATAAACTTCAGCAAGGCGCGTACTGCGATCATGGCGAAGATAAACGAGGTGACAAAACCGATCGCGAAGACCGGCAGGTCGTCAGGCTGGAACAGATGACGGTACTTGTAGCCGGAGTAAACCGCAGCACCGACCATGGTCGGCATGGCCAGGAAGAATGAGAACTCGGTGGCCGCCTTGCGCGACAGACCAAACAGCAGGCCGCCGATAATGGTCGAACCCGAGCGCGAAGTGCCGGGAATCATCGCCAGACACTGGGCAAAGCCGATTTTCACCGCGTCTTTCCAGGTCATGTCGTCCACGGTTTCAGCGCGAATCACATGCTGGCGGCGCTCGGCCCACAGCATGATCACACCGCCAATCACCAGGGCCGTGGCCACGGTAATCGGGTTGAACAGGTACTCGTGGATCACATCGGCAAAAATCACCCCCAGCACCACCGCCGGCATCACCGCGATAATCAGGTTGGTGGTGAAACGACGTGCCTCGGGCTTGGTGGGCAAACCAACGACAACATCGATGATCTTGCGGCGAAACTCCCAGACCACAGCCAAAATCGCACCCAGCTGGATGATGATGTTGAATGCCATCGCCCGCTCGCCGCCAAAGTTGAGCAAGTCGGCCACAATAATCTGGTGGCCCGTACTCGAGATCGGCAAAAACTCCGTCAAGCCTTCAACGACGCCCAAAATCAACGCCTGAGCGGCAGTCCAAAGATCCATTATTCCCCCATAAAGCCCTGCCTCATGCAGAGCTGATTAGTCTTGATTAAGGTGTTGCAGCCACGGCCCCGGAGCAGGATAAAAGTGCGACATGCGCCCCGACGCGCTGTGAAAAAACTGTCAGAAATCAATAAAGATGAAGCTTTGCCAATTTCGGCCGAGATCCTATCAGACACGTTCCACTTTCGCTGCTATGACATGAGCTCGGTCTCGTCTGACAGGCAAGTCTGAAAAAAGTTGTTCTGTGAATCACCACAAGAAGAAAAACCAGGAGTGAGCCTTTATGAATACCCTGCGCGGGTTATCCATCAGCCGACGTTTATGGCTGATCTTGATTGTGGCCATGGCCATGCTGCTGGCGTTGGGATTGCTGATGCTAAAACAGATACATGACGATTTGTATGAAGGTAAAGCCCAGAAAACCCGGCACGTGGTACAAGCGGCCAGCGGGGTACTCAACTATTACCAGGGCCTGGAAGCTGCCGGCAGCTTGAGCCGTGAAGCCGCGCAACAGCAGGCGCTGACCGTGATCAGCCAGCTGCGCTATGACCACGATGACTATTTCTGGATCAATGACCTGCGCCCTTATATGGTCATGCACCCCACCAACCCCAAACTCGATGGCAAAGACCTGTCGGCCATCAAGGACCCGGACGGCTTTGCGATTTTCAACGAGATGGCCAGCCTGGCCAAAAGCAAAGGTTCAGGCATGGTGGACTACCGCTGGCCAAAACCGGGCGCCGAAGCGCCTGTGCAAAAAACCTCTTATGTACAACTGTTCGAGCCGTGGGGCTGGGTAATAGGCTCGGGCGTGTATATCGACGACATGCAGGCCGAGTTCCGCGCTCAAGCCTGGAAAGCCAGTTGGGCTGGCCTTGGCATCGCGTTGATCATGGCGCTGCTGGTGACCCTGATTGCTCGCAGCATCGTGCGACCGCTGCAAGAGGCCGTGCAGGCCATGGCCAATATCGCCAGTGGTGAAAGCGACCTGACCCGAAGCCTGGATACCCACGGCCGTGATGAGGTCACTTTACTGGCCCATCATTTCAATGCCTTTACCGCCAAGCTGCGCAATGTGATCAGCCATTTACAGGCCACTGCCACGGCACTCGACCAGTCCTCCACGGAACTGGGCAGTGACGCCAGCGCCGCGCAACAGCGCAGCCAGCAGCAAGCCCTGCAAATGGATCAGGTGGCCACGGCGATCAACGAAGTCACCTATGCCGTGCAAGATGTGGCGAAAAACGCCGAGCACGCAGCCAGCGAAATGCGCGGTGCGCAGTCACAAGCCGAGCTTGGACAGCAGAATATCGATACCAGCCTGGAACAGATCGGCCAGCTGTCCGCCACCATCCATCAGGCCGTCGAGGTGATCCGCACCCTGGCCACGCAAAGCAGCGAAATTGGCAGCGTGCTTGAAGTGATCCGCTCGATTGCCGAGCAAACCAACCTGCTGGCCCTCAACGCTGCGATCGAAGCAGCCCGCGCCGGTGAGCAGGGTCGGGGTTTTGCGGTGGTGGCGGACGAGGTTCGACTACTGGCCCAGCGCACGCAAAAATCCACGGCCGAAATCCAGACCATGATCGAAGGCCTGCAAAAACACTCGGAAGCCGCCGTCAACGTGATCGGCAGCAGCAGTCGCGCCTCCCAGCTGACCATCGAACAGGCCACCCAGGCCGGGCAGAGCCTGACCAGCATCGGCCAGGCCCTGAGCAACCTCAACGACCTCAATGCCTCGATAGCCAGCGCCACCCTGCAACAGGCCCATGTCGTGGAAGACATCAACCTGAATGTGACCCAGGCCGCCGAACTGTCCCAAGGCACCGCCCTGGCGGCAGAGCAATCAAGCGCTGCCAGTGCCCACCTCAAGGAGCTCAGCGTGCAGCTCAATGGGCTGTTACGTCAGTTTAAGGTTTAGAGGCAACCGCAAGCGGCAAGTGACAAGCAGCACGCTTGAAGCTTGCCCCTTGCAACTCGCCGTCAGGCGATGACAATGTCCGTGCTCGCCAGGGAGGCCAGCCCTACACCCACCAGGGTCACCGAGTCGCTGCCAAAGCTGAGCACGGTGTCATGCCCCGTCGCGCTGGCATGGACCCGGTAGTCCGCGTTGTAGCCACCATCCACCCCCAGGAATACCAACTTGTCACTGGGCTGGTAGCCCAGCAGCGTGTCGTTGCCAAAATGGCCGCTGAACACAAAGGTGTTATTACCGCCTGCCGACTCCAGCAGGTCATTGCCTGCGCCGCCAACAAACACCGTATTGCCGTGCAAACCGATCAAGTGATCGTTGCCGCCCTGCCCCAGCAGCCAGTCACCCTGCTCACCGGCCGTGAGGGTACTGTCCGCAGCCCCTGCCTTGACCGAGTGAGTGTAATCAGTGCGGTCTTTGCCGGCCCACAGCCCCTGATCATCAACTCGATGGCTGACTTCGCGGTGGGTCAGGCCCAGCCAGGCGGGCTCTTCGGTTATCAGGAAACTGATATCACGGGCAATAGTGATCCCGCCGTGGCTATCGCGCACATACAAGGCGCCCTGCCCGTCATTGACCACATCCACGCGGCTCAACGATTGTTGCAAGTCCAGCGTATTGACGCCTTTGCCACCCAGAATGATGTTGTAGCCGCCACTGTCACGGAAGGTGTCATTGCCGTCGCGACCTTCCAGGAAATCATTGCCGCGTCCCCCCTGAATCAAGTCATTACCGTCGCTGCCTATGATAAAGGTGCTGCCCTTGTGCGGTTCGGCGTTGCGATTGAGGTCCTGCACCCAGGTGTTTTCCCGTGCCGGACTGGACAAGTTGGCGACCACAATGGTCGAGTCCTTTTCGGTCAGGTCATAAAACGCCGAGTCGAAAATCCGCGTCATGCCGCTTTCATAGCCACTGGGCAAGTGGGTGATCCAGGTCGAAATATTGGCAATCGAAAAGGGCATCAGATTCCACGCGGTGGAAGCGTAGTGATCATTGAAACTGACAATATTGTTGGTGGCGGATGGCTGATGCGCGTCATGCACGCCCAGCGACGACAGATTGAAATCCGAACCATTGAGGGCACGGAACACCGGGTCGTTCTCGTAGCCGATATTGAGCACGTTGTCGGTGCTTTCGCTCTGGGTGGGTGAAGCAAAGGCTATGTACTTTGAGTCGCGATAAAACCCCGCCCAATGATCGCCACTCAGGTCTGCCAGGCTGTTGACGGCCAGGCCGCCAAGGCTGTGGCCACTGACCAGTACGTCGCTGCCGCTCAACCCTTGCGCGCTGGCAAAGGTCGCCACTTTGCCCAGGAGCATGTCAAACGCGTTGGCGCTGTAGTTTTTAGCGTAATCGGCAGGCCCGATCGCTGCCAGCAAATCGCTGATGGCATCGCCGATGGAATCGCTGATCAGCGACTCACGCGGTCCGCTGGTGCCGCGAAAACCGATACCGATGGAAGTCAGTTGGCCATCGGCTGCGTACTTGCCGAGGATCTCCACCTGGGCAGTGCCGTAGCCGGCTTTTTCACCAAAAAAAGTCCCGCGCTGATCGACTTTGCCTGTGTAGCCCAACTGTTCTGCACTGATAGGGGTCCACCCGGCTTTTTCGACCGCCTCGCGGGCAAGCTTTTCCGAATCGGGGTTCCAGGGAATCCCCGGCACTACCCCTTGGGCATCGGTACCGCCGAGCAAGGCCTTGACCAGTGTGGCAGGCAGCCCGGTGCCAAGGCCATGTTGCTGGTAACCCACGGCAAAGCCGTTGTCCAGGTTGTGATAGCTGTACAGCATGATTGCCATCGCATCCTTGAACTGTGTTGCCGATACGCTGGAACCCACATCCTTGTAGTCAAACACTGCCATGGTTTTTCTCTCTTCGTTGATCAAATCAATATGCTTGCCCCGGCGCGATAAACGCTTCATCGACCCGTGCCAGGTCCTGCGCGCCCAGGGTGCCTGCGTAAAAATGCAGCTTGGTCCAGGCCAGCAGATAGTCGTAACGGGTTTGCGCAAGGTCACGCCGCGTGCTGTACAGCTGCTGCTCGGCGTTTAGCGCATCGAGGTTGACCCGCTCCCCGCCCAGAATGCTCTGACGGGTCGATACGACCAGCGCCTCGGCTGAAATCAGCGCTTTTTGATAAGCCCGTAGTTTGCTCACGCCCGACTGGCAGGCATTGAACTGGCGTCGCAGTTCGATAAGGGTTTCACGGGTTTTGCCTTCCAGCTCGTACTCCACTTGGGCCAGATTGCTGCTGGCTTGACGCACCGAGGCCGACACCCCGCCCCCTGCATACAGCGGCACACTGATCTCAATGCCGATGGTGTTGGTGTCGTAGCGCTGGTTGTAGGTGTTGCCACTGTCGGATTCCATCTTTCGCACGCTGGCATAGGCATTGAGTTTGGGCAGATGCCCTGCCCGGTTGCGTTCAACTTCGTACCTTGCCACTTCCAGCGCCTCACGCTGCGACGCCAGTAACGGATTACTCTCCAGTGCCATTTCATGCCAGCTCGAGAAACTCCCCGGTTCCAGCGGCAATGAGCTGAAACTGCGGGTCAATGGCGTCAGCTCATCGATATCCAGGGTGGCCACGCCAATCAACGCGCCCAGCTCGCGCAAGGCCGCATCCTGCTCGTCATGGGCCTGGATTTCCTCGGCAGTGGCCAGCTCGTAACGCGACTCGGCCTCCAGAATGTCGGTGCGGGTGCCCTCGCCCTGGCGAAACATATGCTCGTTTTGCCGAAACTGCTGCTCATAGGCTTTTTTCTTGGCCCGGGCATTGTCGATCTGGTCTTGCGCAAACAACGCCTGGGTGTAATGGGTCAGCACCCGCACCAGCAGTTCCTGACTTTTGCTGCGAAATGTCTCATCGGCAAACAGCGACTGGGCCACGCCTTTACGGTAATTGGCGTACGCCTCGTAATCGATCAATGGCTGCTGCAAGGTCAAGGTCGAACCATAACTGTTGTAGTTGCGGTCGTCGTGGGTATTGCCACGCTCATTCAAATAGGTGGCCTGGGAGTTATTGCGGCCTTTGTTGTAGTTGTACGAGAGTTTGGGCAGCAGCCCGGCACGACCAATATTGCGACTCTCCAGGCCCGCGTCCCGCGCCTTGATGGCGGCGAGGAACTCGGGATCATTGCGCAAGGCCTGTTCATATACCTGAAACGGCCCCAGTGCCTGTGCGCTGGCTGCGAGGCCCGCCCACAGCGCGAGGCCCAGGCCCAACATCGAAGCTGTTTTCATAAATGGCAGCATCCTAGCGCTCAGTCAACGCAGACCCTGCGCGATCCAGCAGCGGTTTAAACAGGTAATTGAGCAGCGAGCGCTCGCCCGTGCGTACAAACATCTCGGCCGGCATGCCAGGTTTAATCACCAACCCGTTGAGTTTCTCCAGCGCCTGATCACTCACCGAACTGCGCAGCACGTAGTACGGCATGCCGGTTTTTTCATCGAGCAACTGGTCGGCGGAAACCAGGTTGACCTGCCCCGACACACGCGGTGTGCTGCTTTGATTGAATGCCGTAAACAGAATATCCACTGGCAACTGGCTGCCCACCCTGTCCACCAGATGCACCGGCAGGCGTCCCTCGACCTCAAGGCGGGTGCCCTGCGGCACGATCTCCAGCAGGGTTTCGCCCGCCCGCACCACCGCGCCTTCGGTATGCACGCTGAGGTTGACTGCGATGCCATCAGCTGGCGCAGAGATTTCACTGTGCTGCAGGTCAAACCCGGCCGAAGTCAGTTGCTGCTCCAGGGTCAGGGTTTTGAGCTGGGCATCGGCCAGTTGGCTACGCACTTCCTTCTGATATTCATCGATGTGCTGCGCCAGTTTGAGCCGCGACTCCACAATACCCTGCTCGATACGCCCGCTTTCACCGGCGTTCTGCGCCAAATCCTGCTGCACCTGTGACAGCTGCCGCTCGTATTCCATCAGGCGATTGCGCGGGATATACCCTTTTTCAGCCAGGGGGCGCAGGTTGCTCAACTGCTGGCGCAGGGAGTCGGCCTGCGCTATTTGATCGCTGCGCGCACGACGCATACCGTCCAGTTGCCGGGTTGCGCCTTCGACACTGGCCTTGAGCCCGGCCTGTTCACGGGCAAAGGCTTCGCGCCGGCTACTGAACAACTGCTGCTGCCCCTCCAGTACCAGGGCCAGCCGAGGGTCAGGGTCCAGACTCAATTCCGGCGCAAAACTCACCCGTGCCAGGTTGTCACGCTCGCTTTGCCAGCGCGCCTGGCTGGCCCAGGCCATGCGGTACTGCGCGCGCAAGGATTGCACGTCAGCTTCAACCTGGGTCTGGTCCAGTCGAAACAATACCTCGCCCTGACGTACTGTCTGGCCCTCGCGCACCAGAATCTGGCTCATCACTCCGGCACCCAACGACTGCACTGCCTTGCGCTTGCCCGAGACCACCACCGTACCCTGTACCGGTATGCCTTCGTCCAGCGGTGCAAGGCTGGCCCAGAGAAAAAAGCTGCCCGCTCCGACCAGGGTCAGCACCCAGCCTGCCCGCACGTAAAATCCCGCCCCGCGCTCGCGCACGGGCGGTTGATTGTGGTCATTCATCAATCCAGCGTCCTTGCTCATGCTTCAGCACTCTGACGGTTGATACTGGCCGCCTGCGGCGCGGCGTGTTGCTGCTGGGCCCCGGACAAGGCTTTGAGCACCTCGGCACTTGGCCCGAACACCTGGCAGCGACCTTCATTGAGTACCAGCAGTTTGTCGGCCTGGGCCAGCGACGCCGAACGGTGCGTCACCAGCACCACGGTGCAGCCCTGCGCCTTGAGGTGAGCAATGGCCCGGGTCAGGGCTGCGTCACCGACGGCATCGAGGTTGGAGTTGGGTTCATCCAGCACCACCAGCCGCGGATTGCCATACAAGGCACGCGCCAGAGCGACCCGCTGCTTTTGCCCGCCCGACAGGCCACTGCCCTCGTCCCCCAGAACCGTGTCGTAACCTTGCGCCAAACGCAAAATCATCTCGTGAACCCCGGCCTGCTGCGCCGCAGCGACCACCTGCCGGGGATCTGCCTCACGAAAGCGGGCGATATTCTCGGCAATGCTGCCGCTGAACAGCTCGATGTCCTGGGGCAGGTAGCCGATATGTGGGCCCAATTGATCGCGGTTCCACTGGTGAATGTCCGCGCCATCCAAACGCACCGTGCCCGCCAGCGTCGGCCAGACGCCTACCAGTACCCGCGCCAGGGTCGACTTGCCCGAACCCGACGCACCCAGCACACCGAGCACCTCGCCTGCATTGAGGCTAAAGCTGACCTGATGCAAGGTGGGCAGGCGCTGTCCCGGCGGTGCCGCACTGACCTGTTCAAAGCTCACCTGACCCATGGGGGCTGGCAGCTGCATGTTGTCTTCACTGGGCGGATGCTCGCGCAACAGACTGTCCAGGCGTTGATAGGCCAACTTTGCCGAGCTCCATTGCTTCCAGACAGCGATCAACTGATCGATGGGGCTCAGCACACGGCCCATCAAAATCGAACCGGCAATCATCATGCCCGCGCTCATATCACCGTTGATCACCAGCAAGGCACCCAGGCCGAGCACCAGTGACTGCAGGCACAAGCGCAAGGTTTTGCTCACCGAACCAATCACTGCGCCGGTGTCACTGGCCTTGTTTTGCTCGGCCAGAAATCGCGAATGCAGGTTAAACCAGCGTTGGCGCAACACTCCCAGCATGCCCATGGCCTGAATGGTCTCGGCATTGTGCAGGTGGCTGGTAGCCAATTGGCTGGATTGTTGGGAGTACAGGCTGGCCTGGCTCAGGGGCTTGCGCGTCATCACTTCATTGATGCACGCCAGGGCTATGAGCAGCAGTGCCCCAGCCGTCGCCATAAGACCGAGCCAGGGACTGAACAGAAAGATCACGCACAAATAGACGGGAAACCACGGAGCATCAAAGAAGGCGAACAGCGCCGGACCGGTGACAAACTGGCGGATCAGGGTCAAATCCCCCAATGCCTGCCCGGCGTGGGCCTGGCCGCTGAACAGGTTGCGCTCAAACGCGGCGCGGTACACCTGTTGGTTGAACCTGCGCTCCAGCTGGCTGCCGATGCGGATCACAATAAAACTGCGGACCGTTTCAAGCATCCCGATAAAGATGAAAAAACCCACCACCATGAATGACAGCATGGCCAGCGTTGTTGTGTTCTGTGACGACAGTACCCGGTCATACACCTGGAGCATGTAAATCGATGGCACCAGCATCAATATATTGATCAGGGCAGTAAAGCAGCCCACGCTGACCAGAATGCTCTTATAGTCAGCCAGTGCATGTATCAACGGCGCAACGGTGCTGTTTTTCAATCGCCTCATGAATCGTCCTTGATCGATAAGTACGGCTTTCGCACATAAATAAAACTGACAGGCGCACTTGCGCCGCTCCTAACAGGGGGCGCCCAGCCTCGCGCGATTGAAGTTACAATTTCAGTACAACTTAATGATTGCCACGCACCATCACCAACACTGTTTTGGGTTTGATCTTTGCTTCATAGTGACCGGGCTCAATCCGGTTCATATGCACCAGTGCTGTTCCATCCTCGCCCATCAGAAACAGACCGTCCGGTGTTGGCGACCAACTTTTTGGCACTTCGCCCAACCATGTTTTCAAACACTTCACTTGCGCACTGAAGGTTTTATGTTCGGCAATCAACTGCACCTTGCAGGCCTCTTTTGCATCGCCCTGCAGGTAAAACGTCCAACTGCCCGCCAGTTGTGCGGGGCTCATCAACAGCAAGGAATTGGCCATGGCGCTCTCTGTGGTAAAAGTCAGCAGTGCGGCGATACACCCCACTGCCCTGAATAAACGGTATGCCAAATGACTCATGATTTCAGGCTTCCTGGCAGAGGGCAGCGCTTGCGCGCTGCCCGTGTACCGGCAGGCTTAGACAACGATGTCGTAAGTTGCCACTTGGCCCACAGTGTTCACCAGGAAGTCGGCAACGGCATGACCGCTGAAATCGACCGCAAAGTGGCCCAGGTTGCTGGCCGTGTCATAGCTGACAATCGCTTCACCGGCACGGCCGGTAAAGGCCTCGACAAAGTTAAGCCCGGCCAGCTTGGTGATGGCCGATACATCAATTTTGTCGATACCGGACTGGAAGTCCATGATGATATCGGCTGCACCCGGCGCAGAGTCAGACACCGCGCCAAACACAAACACATCTGAACCCGTACCGCCCCACAAGGTATCAGCACCGCCGCCGCCATAGATAATGTCGTTGCCGGCGCCGCCCTTGAGCACATTGTCAGCGCTGTTGCCGATCAGCAGATCGTTGCCCGAACCGCCAATGGCGTTTTCCACGGTGACGCCCTGGGCAATCGACACGTTGCCGGTCATGCCGCCAACATCGGAGAACGAGCCTGCAGTCAGGTTGATCTTCTGGTTCTGGCTAAAGCCGGAGAAGTCCAGGGTGTCGTTGCCGCCACCGTCCCACACCGAGAAAATCAGCTTGGAACTGGCAGACGTCGCGCTGTAGAAATCACGATCGGCGGTGGAGTTGAAACCATAGACCGTATCGCCAGCGCGGGTTTCGAGGTTGGCGCCATAGAGTTTCTGCACCGCCGCAATATCATCCAGCAATGGCGCAGAGGCGTAAGCACCTTCGCCACTATTGGTGAAATGCTGGCCGGTGTTGCTTTCACTCCAGTAGCTCATAACGCTGTAGGCACGGGTGTCTTCGCCATACACCGCATCCCGGTAGGTCGGGTTGCCATTGCCGGCGTTGTAGTCACCCGGGTGCGACAGGCCCAGTGTATGGCCGATTTCATGGGTCAGGGTCTGGCGACCATAGTTGCCTTCACCCGGGGTCTTGTTGACCTCATAGTCCTTGTTGATCAAGTACCACGACTCACCCTTGCGCGAACTGCTGGGTAGATAGGCAAACGCCGCACCGCCGTTACTTGCACTGAAATTGGCAAAGGTCATGTGGCCATCACCGCCACGGACTGCAGCGCCTTCAGTGAAGGTCACCTTGGCCACATCGGCCCAGGATTCCAGCGACAGCTTGGCCTGGTCTTTCTGCAGCGAGGAAAACTGGCTGAAAGTGCCCAGGCCACGGGTCGCGTAACCCACCGGCGGTGCCGTGAGGAACGTGTAGGTAAGGTTGATCACACCGTCGCCGTTGAGGTCGTGCCAACTGGCGCCGGAACGCGTGAGCTGATCGGCGGCCTGGTCGGTAGTGAGCGAAGGTTTGCCATTGACCAGATGATCACCACGATCATAGAAATGGCTAAAGTTATCAATCTGAGTGAAGGCAGAACTGCTGGCGCTTGCCGCTTGTACCTGGCCAACGGACAGTGCCGCTTTCTCTTTAAGTTTCGACATGTAAACATTTCCTTGTTTAGCAGTAGAAAGTTTATTGACAGACCACGACGACCCCTTGGCGAGATCGTCCTATCACTCGCCGTTTATGGCGGAGCAAAACTGACACAACCTGAAATATTTAGTCCAGTACTTTTTTACGGCTTATTTGCGCAAACGGCGCAAGTTCCCGGAAACATTGAATACTTGACCGGCAGTATTTTTTTATCCGTTATCGGCCACTAACTGACTGCCTGGTCTAATTATAAAAAGTTAAATTAAACGGCTTCCCGCTCGTCTCTAACCTGGGCCGAAAGCAGATTGATATAGCACTCGTCATATAACTTTCTCGCCACGGCAACTTCTCGTTTTTTATATGTGCAACGTCGCTAACTGACAAGTTTGCGTCGCAACTAGCAAGTTGCCTGATCGTTGTAGCCGCTGAGGCGCGAAGCGCTCGTAAAACCGGCAATTTCGGTATGCTTGAGAGGTCGAGCGGCCTGGTTTTACGACTGCTGCGCAGCCGATCGCAGCCTCGCTTCGCTCCTCAGCGGCTACAGGTCCGGGTATCCCTAAAACCATTGTCACTTGACGTCATCAGGGTATTTGGGTTTCCATGAAACCGGTTTCAGCGCCCACCCGCGAAATCGCCTGCGATAACACCAATAAAAGGTTTCAGGCCGTGAACAGTTTTTCCGCAGCTCAACGCTCCCGCGTAACCATGCTCGATGTTGCCCAGCGCGCCGGCGTCTCCAAGGCCAGCGTGTCACGCTTTATCGGCGAAGACCGCGCCTTGCTCTCCGTAGCCATCGCCGAACGGATCGAGCGCGCCATCAATGACCTGGGCTATCGCCCAAATCAAATGGCCCGTGGCCTGAAACGCGGACGCACACGGCTGATCGGCATGCTGGTGGCCGATATCCGCAACCCCTACTCCATTGCCGTCATGCACGGCGTCGAAACCGCCTGCCGCCTGCACGGCTACAACCTGGTGGTGTGCAATACCGACCGTAATGACGAGCAAGAGCGTCAGCATCTGGCAGCGCTACGCTCCTACAATATCGAAGGATTGATCCTTAACACCCTTGGCCATGACCCTGACGCACTGCAAGAACTGCATCAGGAAATGCCCATCGTGCTGATCGACCGCAAAGTCGAGCAACTGCATACCGATCTGGTCGGCCTCGATAACGCTGACGCGGTGCGCATGGCTGTGGAGCATCTTGAGCAGCAGGGCTATCGCGATGTGCTGATGGTCAGTGAGCCGGTCGATGGCACCAGTTCGCGAATCGAGCGCATCGACAGTTTTACCCGCCAGTTGGCCGCGCGCCCTGCCCTGCACGGCGCCGTAGTAAAAACCGGTACAGGCCTTCGTGCTGCCATCCAGTCCTTCATGCAAGCACCCGGCCACGGCCCCAAGGCCATATTTTGTGCCAACGGCCTGGCTGCGCTGGCTTGTACCCAAGTGCTGCGCGACTTGAATTGCCGCTTGTTTGAAGACGTGGGCCTGATTGCCCTGGATGACCTGGAATGGTTCCCGCTGGTGGGTAACGGCATCACTGCCCTGGCCCAGCCTACGCAACAGATCGGTGCCAGCGCTTTTGACTGCCTGCTTAAACGCCTGGGCGGTGACAAATCTGCACCCCTGGCACTGGATTTTGCCCCTCAATTGATTGTTCGCGGCTCAACCCGATCACCCATGACTGCCTGACACATTACCGGCTGACAACCTTGACCCGGTTACCGGCCGTTTGATGCACAACAAAATGAAACCGGTTTCAGAGAATAATGACAATGACTACATTTCCCGTTTCCATCAGTTTGTCGAGCTACGGTGCCGATCTGGTTCGCCAGCGCGGCCAGGCCAGCTTTATTGAAGTGTTGGCCAACGCCGGTGTGTCACGCATCGAACTGCGCGAAGAACTGCTGACCACAGAAGATCCGACCACATTCAGCCAAGCCGTGCAGGATAACGGGCTTGAATGCGTGTTCTCATCGCCACTGGAACTGTGGGAAGCCGGGCAATCGCGGCCCAATACCCAACTGCTGGCCACCTTGCAGCGCGCCCACGCTTTCGGCGCCCAATGGCTGAAAGTGTCACTGGGCTATTTCACCGAACACTGTGACCTGCAAAACCTCGCTGCCCTGCTCAACCAGCAACCTGTACGCCTGCTGGTAGAAAACGACCAGACGTCCTACGGCGGGCGCATTGAGCCCATGCAGCGTTTTTTCGATCAGGTTGAACAACAGCAAGCGCCAATCAGCATGACCTTCGATATAGGCAACTGGCACTGGCAGGATCAGTCGGCCAGTACCGCAGCCCGCCTGCTGGGCCGCTACGTCACCTACCTGCACTGTAAAGGCGTGAGCCGTCGCCCGGACGGCAAACTGGTCGCCACACCGCCAACCGACACCGACCTGCAGCACTGGCAGCACCTGATGACCCATATGCCCCACGGCCTGACCCGGGCCATCGAATATCCGCTGCAGGGCTCGGATCTGGACGGCTTGACCCAGGAACACGTCGCCGTACTGGCGCGCTTGAGCCAAAAACAACAGGAGTTGAGCCATGTCTAAGGTCGATGTGCTGTCGTTTGGCGAAACCATGGCCATGCTGGTGGCTGAAGAAACTGGCGATCTGGCCCTGGTCGAACGGTTCCACAAACGCATCGCCGGGGCGGACAGCAACGTGGCCATTGGCCTTGCGCGACTGGGCTTCAATGTCGCCTGGTTGAGCCGAGTGGGCGCAGACTCCCTGGGGCGCTTTGTACGCCATGCACTGCAAGCCGAAGGGCTGAACTGCCAGTACGTGACCACTGATACGCAACATCCCACGGGCTTTCAGTTCAAATCCCGCGTTGACGACGGCAGCGACCCACAGGTGGAGTACTTCCGCCGGGGCTCGGCCGCCAGCCATATGGACCGCTCCGTGCTCAACCCGCAGTTGTTCGGCGCCCGCCACCTGCACGCCACCGGCATACCGCCTGCGCTGTCGGCCAGCTGCAATGAACTGTCCTTTGAGCTGATGAAGTCGATGCGCGCAGCAGGTAACAGTGTGTCGTTCGATCCGAATCTGCGCCCATCGTTGTGGGCCAGCGAACAACAGATGATTCGCGACATCAATGCGCTTGCTGCCCACGCCGACTGGGTTCTGCCGGGCTTGAGTGAGGGCCGGCTACTGACAGGTTTTGAAGACCCGTCCGATATCGCCGCCTTCTATCTCGATCAGGGTGCTGAAGCCGTGATTATCAAACTGGGGGCCAAAGGCGCGTTTTATCGCACCGCCCAGGTTGAGCAGTTTGTCCCGGCTGTGCCGGTGGCCAACGTTATCGACACCGTGGGTGCCGGTGATGGCTTTGCCGTCGGGGTAGTCAGTGCCTTGCTGGAAAATCTCGGTTTTGCCGAGGCCGTACAGCGCGGCAACTGGATTGGCAGTCGCGCCGTACAGAGCCGCGGCGATATGGAAGGCCTGCCCACCCGCGACGAACTGAACCACTACAACGCGCTGCACGCGCCTCTTGAAACACCGCTATCTGCTTGACCTGTCACCTGCTGCGAAAAAACAAAAACAAGCTCAGGAGCACCCTCTATGCAATCCCTAAAACTCGCCGCCCGTCGTTGGTGGTACATCATGCCGATCGTGTTTATCACCTACAGCCTGGCGTACCTTGACCGTGCCAACTACGGTTTCGCAGCTGCCTCAGGAATGGCCGAAGACCTGAACATCACTCCCGGGCTGTCGTCGTTGCTGGGCGCGCTGTTCTTTCTTGGCTATTTCTTCTTCCAGGTACCCGGGGCGATCTACGCCCAGAGAAACAGTGTGAAAAAGCTGATTTTTGTCAGCCTGATCCTCTGGGGCAGCCTGGCCACATTGACCGGCGTGGTGTCCAACGCCTACTGGCTGATTGTTATCCGTTTTACCCTCGGAGTGGTTGAAGCCGCCGTAATGCCGGCCATGCTGGTGTACCTGTGCCACTGGTTCACCCGTGCCGAACGCTCGCGGGCCAACACCTTCCTGATCCTGGGCAACCCGGTGACCATGTTGTGGATGTCAGTGGTATCGGGTTATCTGGTGCAGCATTACAGCTGGCGCTGGATGTTTATCGTCGAAGGTCTGCCTGCAGTGCTTTGGGCCTTTATCTGGTGGCGCCTGGCCGATGACCGTCCAAGCGAAGCCAAATGGCTGAGCAATCAGGAGAAACAAGACCTGCAAAGCGCACTGGATGCCGAGCAAGTGGGCCTCAAGCCGGTGAAAAACTACGCTGCAGCGTTCCGTACGCCCGCCGTTATCCTGCTGGCCTTGCAGTTTTTCTGCTGGAGCATCGGCGTCTACGGCTTTGTCCTGTGGCTGCCTTCGATTCTCAAGCAAGGCGCGCAGATGGACATGATCGAAGCTGGCTGGCTCTCGGCCCTGCCCTATTTGGCAGCCGTGATTGCGATGCTGGTGGTGTCCTGGGGCTCGGACAAAATGCAAAAGCGCAAACGCTTCGTCTGGCCACCGCTGCTGATCGCGTCTGTGGCGTTCTACGCTTCCTACATGCTGGGCGCTGAACACTTTTGGTGGTCCTACGCGCTCCTGGTCATTGCCGGGGGCTGCATGTACGCCCCTTATGGTCCGTTTTTCGCCATCATTCCGGAAATCCTGCCCTCCAACGTGGCCGGTGGCGCAATGGCGCTGATCAACAGCATGGGCGCACTGGGCTCGTTTGCCGGTTCATACCTGGTGGGTTACCTGAACAGCTCCACCGGCTCGACGGGGCCGTCCTTTCTGCTCATGAGCGGCGCGCTGCTGATCTCGGTACTGCTGACCCTCATGCTCAAACCCGCTGCCAAAGACCCTGCTGCGCCGCAACACAGCACCTCGCAACGTCTGGCCCACTCTTGAATTCAATGTCGGTGAATCCCTTGAAAAAGAATGTAGTGCTCTACAAAGAACTGTCCCCGGAACTGATGCAGCGCCTGCAAGCCCAGGCCGATATCACGCTGATCAAGAAGCTTGACGCCGCAGGCATGGACCAACTGCGTGCCGCCCTGCCCCGGGCGCAAGGCATTCTGGGCGCAAGCCTGAAGCTGGATGCGCAACTGCTGGACCTGGCACCGAACCTTGAAGCAGTCGCCAGTGTGTCGGTGGGTGTCGACAACTACGACATCGACTATATGACCGAGCGCAAGATCCAGCTCACCAACACGCCTGACGTGCTCACCGAAACCACTGCAGACACCGGCTTTGCCCTGGTTCTGGCCAGCGCCCGGCGGGTGGTGGAACTGGCCAATATGGTGCGCAATGGTCAATGGGTGAAAAACGTTGGCCCCGAGCATTTCGGCACCGACGTTCACGGCAAGACCCTGGGTATTATCGGCATGGGCCGCATCGGCGAAGCCCTGGCCCAGCGCGGCCATTTTGGCTTCGGCATGCCGGTGATTTACCACAGCAACTCGCCCAAACCCGCAGTAGAGGCGCGTTTCAATGCGCAGTACCGCAGCCTCGACGAGCTGCTGCAAGAAGCCGACTTTATCTGCCTGACCTTGCCCCTGACCGCACAAACCGAGGGTTTGATCGGCGCCGAGCAATTTGCCCTGATGCGCCGCGAGAGCATTTTTATCAATATCTCCCGAGGCAAAGTGGTGGACGAAGCGGAGCTGATCAACGCCCTGCAACAAGGCCAGATCCGCGCTGCCGGGCTGGATGTGTTCGAGCGCGAACCGCTGGAACTGACCTCGCCCTTGCTGAAGCTGGATAACGTGGTGGCCACGCCACATATCGGTTCGGCCACCTTCGAAACGCGCGAGGCCATGGCCCGTTGCGCGGTCGAAAACCTGCTGGCGGCATTGGCCGGTGAACGCCCGGCCAATCTGGTCAACCCGCAAGCATTGCGCTAGTTACTTGCCGCTTTTGATATTGGTCCAGACACGCGTGCGTACCCGGTCAATATTCAGCGGCATGGCCTCCAGGGCAAACAGCTTGTCCATCATGGCGGGGGTTGGATAGACCTTGGTGTCAGCCTTGATTTCAGGGCTGACCAAGGCATCGGCCTGCTCGTTGCCATTGGCGTAGTGCACGTAGTTGGTGATCCCGGCCATTACATCCGGGCGCAGCAGGTAGTTCATAAAGCTGTAAGCAGCTTTTTCGTCAGGTGCATCGGCGGGCATGGCAACCATGTCAAACCAGATGGCGGCACCTTCCCTGGGAATCGAATAACCGATTTCGACGCCATTTCCGGCCTCTTTAGCGCGGGTTTCGGCCTGCAAGATATCGCCAGAGAAGCCTACGGCCACGCAAATATTGCCGTTGGCCAGGTCGCTGGTGTACTTCGATGAGTGAAAGTAGCTGATATAAGGTCGGACCTTGAGCAGCATCTCTTCAGCTTTCTTGTAGTCAGCCGGGTTTTTGCTGTGATGAGGCAACCCCAGGTAGTTGAGTGCCGCTGGCAAGATCTCCGGGCCATTATCCAGAATCGCCACGCCGCAGGATTTGAGTTTCTCCATATTCTCGGGCTTGAAGATCAGATCCCAGGAATCCACCGGCGCGTCATCCCCCAGCACGGCTTTTACTTTGGCGATGTTATAGCCAATGCCGGTGCTGCCCCACAGGTAAGGAAAACCATGTTCGTTGCCCGGATCATTGACCTGCAGTGCCTTGAGCAGCACCGGGTTGAGATTCTTCCAGTTTGGCAACTGGCTCTTGTCGAGCTTCTTCAGCGCCTTGCCCTGGATCTGCCGCGCCATAAAGTGGTTGGACGGAAACACCACGTCATAACCGGATGAGCCCGTCATCAACTTGCCGTCCAGCGTTTCGTTGCTGTCAAACAGGTCATAGCTGAAAGCAATGCCGGTATCGCGCTGAAAGTTCTTCATCGTGTCAGGGGCAATGTAATCCGACCAGTTATAGACTTTTACGGTTTCACCGGCCTGACACAAGGTAGTGGCCAGCATCAGGGGCAACAGGCTTATACGGATCATGATTCGATTCCTTGCATGTTTTGGGCAGCTGTTTTTATAGGCAGGTTTCGGCGATCAAAGGATCAATACATAGGTCTTGCGCACGGTTTCCTGGATATCCCAGATACCGGTGCTGTTGGCAGGCAACATCAGTGCATCGCCCGCTTCTATGGTCAGGGTTTCACCGTTGTCCGGGGTAAAGGTGCAGCGTCCTTGAATGAAGTGGCAGAACTCCTGCTCCATGATCTGCCGGCGCCATCGGCCCGGGGTGCATTCCCAGATACCGGTTTCGACGCCGTCGTTACGTTCCACGCAGGTCACCGAGGTCACCGCCACCGGTGTACCGAGGGGCGCGGCCACGGGGAAAGACTCCTGCAACGTCACCTGGGCGGTGTTTTTGAACTGGGTAATGCTCATGGCGTGCTTCCTGTTGAACGCAAATGTCGGATTACTTCATAAAGCCTTCCATCACCCCGGCCAGGCGGCGGGCAAATTGCCGACGCCAAGGCGGGCTGTTGGGGTTGGCCAGGGTTTTGTCTTCGTACACAAAGCTGCGAATGATTGCGTTGTAGCCCAGCCAGCGGCACGGCTCTGGCTCCCAGCTCTTCAGCGCACCCAACCCGCCTTCGGTCAAGACCCAGGGCTGGCGGACTTCCAGGGTGTCGCGCTGCAGGATCAGGTCGGCCAGGGTGCGCCCGCCCAGATGGCTGGCCCCCACGCCCTCGCCACCGTAGCCGCCGGCCAGGGCAATGCCCTGCTGCCGATCACACAGCATGTGCGGCTGAAAACGTCGCGACATCCCCAGGTTGCCACCCCATGCATGGCTGATTTCGACGTTTTTCAGTTGCGGGAACAGTTCGCTGAACAAATAGCGACGCAGTTCGATTTCATCGCGGCTGAGGTCAAAGTTCTCACGCAGGCGCCCGCCAAACTGATATCCGCCCCGGGCACCAAATACCAGGCGGTTGTCGGCCGTGCGCTGGCCGTAAGTGACCTGACGGCTGCTCTCACTGAAGGCCTGGCCCTTGCACAGGCCAATCTCGTCCCACGTGGCTTGAGGCAATGGCTCTGTTGCCACGATCAGACTCTGTACCGGCAGTTGATAGCGGCCCAAAGGCGCCAGGGTGTTGGCATAACCTTCCACGGCAGGCACCACCCAGCGGCTGCGCACCTGCGCCCTGGCCGTGCGTAGGAACCCTGCCTGCCACTCGGATACCGGGCTTTGTTCGTAGATCTGTACACCCATGCGCTCAACGGCGCGGGCCAAACCACGCACCAGTTTGGCCGGGTGAAGGGTGGCGATGTGCGGTGTGAAAATCCCGCCATATGGCCGGTTGATACGGATCTGCTGCGCCAGTTCGGCCGGGGTGAGCCAGCGGTAGTCGGATTCGTTCAGGCCTTGGGCATACAGGCTGGCCAGATAACTGCGCAAGCTGGCCTCCTGCTCCGGGTAGCGCGCCGCGCAATACAAGGCGCCCCCTTTACGGTAATCGCAGTCGATACCCTCACGATCGATAACATTCTTCACTTCATCAGGAATACCGTGCAACAAGTCGAAGGATTCCCGGCGCTGCTCCCCAGGCAACCCTGCAAGCAAGCGGTCTTCGCCCAGCAGGTTGCCCATCAGCCAGCCGCCGTTGCGTCCGGAGGCACCAAAGCCCGCTGTTTGTGCCTCGACGATGGCAATGCTCAGTTCAGGCGCATGGCGCTTGAGGTAGTACGCGGTCCACAGCCCGGTATATCCGGCGCCGATGATAGCCACATCGACATCCAGATCGTGCTCAAGGGACGGTCGGGGTGCGAGTTCCTCCCCAAGCTGGTCCATCCATAAACTGATTGAGCACCATGCTGGCATTGCCGACTCCACACCGATCCAGGAATGGCTCGATCCTAGTCGCAGGCATCAGGGCGCGTCTTGCGTGCGTGCCCGCAAAGAAATTTGTTTGGCATAAGCCTTGGGCGATTGCCCGGTGTGCTGGCGAAAACAGCTGTAAAACGCCGAAATCGAGTTGAAGCCTGCCGAAAAGGCCAACTCATCAACCTTGACCGACGTCTCGGCGGCATCCATCGCAGCCAGTACATGGCGTAATCGTGCGTGATTGAGATAGCGGTAAAAGCTTTGCCCCAGCACCTGATTGAACAGATACGACAGCTGATTGCGTGTATAGCCACAGGCTTTGGCCACTTGTTGCAAGTCCAGCTCGGGGTCGAGCCAGGGTTGCTGTCGTTCGAAGTAGGTTTGCAGGTCACGGGCCATAAAGCCCAGCTGCCGCGCCGAAAGCCCCAGGCGGCTGACCGCGGGGCGTGTTGAGCCCTGCCGTGCCGGATTGACGGCTGACTCATGAACCAGCGAGGCGTACTCGTTGACGCGCCAGATCAAACCATCGCGCACGGTAATGGCTTCACTGGCACGAAATGACACCAACCCCTGGCTGCCGCGCAAGGTCATGCGGTACTGAATAAAGGCGGTATTGCCATCCAGACGGATGCGATCACTGTGCTCAAGGGCTTCATCCGGTTCTCTGGGCATGGACGACTGCACATACTCGCGCAGTTCATTGAACACCATGACCCGATTCTGGAAGAAGTCGTTGTAGGTCACATCGGGGTGATACAACGCCATTACCCCGTCCAGATCCCGATGCTTCCAGCACAGGTGGTAACGCAGCACGGTTTCGCCGGTGGCGCGGGTATTTTCGGGACCGTCGTCTGGAGCTGGCATGGGGGGCTCGAAGGTAAAAAAACACAGAGTGCCGAGTTTGCCCATGGGCTTCAATGGGTACTGGCTGCGGATAAATAACCTAAGTGCATGATTCACATCAAAGTACGGGCAAACAACCGGGTTGCGGGAAAAATAAGGCTTAGCAGCAACTCTCCCGGGTGGTAGGTTTGATCACGAAATACTTGAAAACCTATGCGGTCAGAAACAACCGCCCCTTATCTTGAGCTAAAGGAATTGCTCTATGTACCCCATGGACAACATCAACAAAGTCACCTTCCCCAATGCCTGCCAACTGATGCGCTGGCATTTCCACCCGATGGGCTTCGAGGCAACCATGGACGCACCAGGCAGCATGGTCGCCCGCTTGTTTGACCGTGCCAGTGGTGAAACCGTGATTACCGTCGCCGGTATCCCCTGCTCGGCGGTCATGACCCCCGGTCAAGTGGGGCGCCTCATTCAATGCGTAGAAGACGAACTCGAGAGTTTTGTGCCGCCGCTGGCATGGCAGGCACAGGCCTGATTTTGCAGCGCCTGTAGATGCTCTGTGGCAGATCAGTACCCTCTCCGTGCG
Organism: Pseudomonas sp. TWR1-1-3; assembly: GCF_049896805.1. Lineage (NCBI taxonomy): Bacteria > Pseudomonadati > Pseudomonadota > Gammaproteobacteria > Pseudomonadales > Pseudomonadaceae > Pseudomonas > Pseudomonas sp. TWR1-1-3. The sequence goes on from NZ_JAFCUZ010000001.1 coordinate 1,070,568, forward strand.
GGAGAGGGTTGGGCTAAGGGGCTTTTGACTGCGTATCAATCCCCTGATGCTGTACCTTCACGTCGCGGATCGGCACCACCCACCCAGCCGTTGTTGTCACGCACAATAATCTGCGTGCCACTGGTCATTTCGATCAGCGCCACCTTGTGCCCGCGGTCTTGTAACTGTTGCACCAGCGCCGGGCTGAACCGGCCAGCCTCAAGCTCAGTGTCCACATTGCGGCTGCCAAAGTTGGGCAGGCTGATTGCGTCCTGGGGGTTCAGCTTCCAGTCCAGCAGGCCAACCACCGACTTGTTGACGTACTCGATGATTTGCGAGCCACCCGGTGAACCAATAGTTGCGACCAATTCGCCACTTTTGCGTTCGAACACCAGGGTCGGGGCCATTGAAGAGCGCGGGCGCTTGCCCGGCTCGATGCGGTTGGCCACCGGCTTGCCGTTTTCTTCGGGAATAAACGAGAAGTCGGTGAGCTGATTGTTGAGGATAAAACCCTGGGTCATTACGTGCGAACCAAACGCAGCCTCAACCGAAGTGGTCATGGCGATCGCCCCGCCCTGGTCATCGACAGCGGAGATGTGGGAGGTCGAAATGCGCAGTGGCGAGCGATCAGGGGCCAGGGCAAGGTTAATGCCTGCCGGAACACCGGCCTCGGCACGGCCCATGCTCTTGTCACCGATCAGAGCGGCCCGCGTCCTGAAATAGGCTTTATCCGTCAGCCCTTTCACATTGACTGGTACGAAGTCGCTGTCCGCCAGGTACTGTGCCCTGTCAGCGTAAGCCAGGCGCTCGGCTTCTGCGATCAGGTGTACCGCTGAAGGCGAAGGCTCAAGACCTGCACCGGAGCTGCTCGGTACGGGGGGCATGCTGGCGAGATCGAGGGCCGGGGATTTATCTTGCAGGGCCTCAAGAATCCCCAGGGTCTGCAACACCGCGACACCGCCCGAAGACGGTGGTGGCATACCGCAGACTTGCCACTGCTTGTAGTCCGCACACACCGGTGTGCGCTCCCTGGCCTGGTAACCACTGATATCCGCCAGGGACAGGGTCCCGGCACGAGGGTGGGATCGAACGTTGTCGACCATCGCCTGCGCGACGGCCCCCTGGTAAAACCCATCGGCGCCACGGCTGGCAATTTTTTGCAAGGTGCGTGCAAGTTCCGGGTTTTTCAGCAAGGTGCCAACCGGCAACGCTTGCCCTTGAGGTGTAAGGAAATACCGGGCCATTTCCGCCGAGCCGGCGATAAACCTGTCGGCGGCGATTTGCGTATGCAAGCGCTGGGAAACAGGAAAACCTTCGCTGGCCAGTTTGATTGCCGGTAGGAACAGATCACTCCAGGGCAGTTTGCCATGCTGCTGATGGGCCATTTCCAGCGCCCTGAGCACCCCGGGCACGCCGACTGAACGTCCGCCTATCTGGGCCTCGGAGAAAGGCATCGGTTGACCATCTGCCCCCATGAACATCCCCGGGGTGGCACCTGCCGGAGCAGTTTCGCGGCCATCATAGGCCTGCACCCGCTTGCCGTCCCAGTACAGAATAAACGCACCGCCGCCGAGGCCACTGGACTGGGGTTCAACCAGTGCAAGTACGGCTTGCATGGCGATTGCTGCATCGATTGCCGAGCCGCCCTTGCGCAGTATTTGCTGCCCCGCCTCAGTGGCCAGCGGGTTGGCTGCAGCAGCCATATGCCGGGTGGCGTGTACCGGGGCCATATCGGTACGCAAACCCGAGGCTATTTCGGGCGCAGGCGGCAACTCGGAGGGCTTGTGCTGCTCGGACTCCCCGGTACTGCATCCGGCCGTCCACAGGGCCATGGCTGACAAGGCGAATACGCGCAGACTGTTGTTTTTGGCAAACAGGAGATCAATCAAAAGGTATTCCTTCAATTATTGTCAGTGAGTCGCAAGTCCTGAAAGAACGCCTTGCCCTGGGGCACACGGTCCGAGGCCCTGGGGATATTCGGACCCTGGGCATCCTGGTTTTCCACATACCAGTAACAATGCTTCACTGCCCGGGTAATACCGACATAGGCCAGACGCAGGATTTCATCTTTCTGGGCATTGTCATACGGCTCGGGGTCACCCTCCTTACCCAGACCGGCCATGCGGTAAACCTGGTTCTTATAAGGTGAGGTTGTCAGATGCTGACAATCCCCAAGCAGGAAAACAGCATCCGCCTGCAAGCCCTTGGAGCTGTGATAGGTCAGCTGCTTGAGCCTGCGATCTTCCGGCGCCAACCTAGAATCAACATTAACTACTGATTGAATATCCTTTTCTATCAGTAACTTATCGCTGCTTTTTCGAAACAACATCAAGATACTGTCCCCGGCGTTGTAATGCTCGATCAACTGCGCGGCCAACCCCTGGTCATCGCGATGCAACACATTGACCGGGACTGCCACCTTGGGCTCACCGCTGGCCTTGGCCCGCTTGCCGGCAATGGACGGCGCGGCACGCACGATATGTTCGGCGGCATCGATGATGTGTTGATGGCTGCGAAAGTTGTCACTGAGCATCACCCGGGTGGTGGCAGGTGACGGAAATTCCTTGTTGAACTCCATGAAGTATTTGGGCGAACTGCCCCGCCAGCCGTAGATCGATTGCCAGTCATCGCCCACACACAACAACGATGAACGCTGGGCTCCACGGCCTACATGCATGGCCGGGCCACGGCTGCGGATCTCGCGCAAGCTGGCGCGTAGCCAGGACACGATCTGTGGTGAGACATCCTGAAACTCATCAATCATCAAATGCGACAACGGCCGCAGTTGCTCATGGCTGAGCAGCTTGAAGTTCTGCGGGGTGTTCTCGCCAAACAGGGAGAACATGCGGTTATAGGTCATCACCGGCGGGGTCTGTGCCACCAGGTGGTCTTCCAGCGCCCGCCAGAACAGGCTCAAGGCCTCAAAAAAGAAACGGTCCGGATCATCCTTGGCAAAGCGCATATCGCCCACTGCGGCGGCCACGTCCAGCCCCAGGTTTTCAATAAAACTGGCGGCGGCGACAAAACTGTCGAGCAAAGGCGCCGAGCCCAACTCACCTTTGAGCTTGTAATCAAAGCCGGGGCCTGCGCTGGCATCCCCGGCGAGGGCACTGACTACACGCTTCGCAGACTCGTAGTTTTCCAGCCATATCAATGGTTTGCTGCAAAAAGCTTGAAACAGGGTGCGCTTGACTGCCCACTCGGCGCGCACGCTGAGCTTGGCCCCGGGGCGGCAGATCTGCGGGTTTTCACGGGGATCGAAGCCCAGTACCACCCAGGCATCCAGCTCGGCAATATAGCCGTGGCAATGGAACTGCGCGCCATTGATCTCGATGGTTTCGCGGTTGGGCTCAATGCCTTTGATCGGCCAGGCGCCGGCGGCAAACCAGAGGTCTTCCAGGGTGTCGCAGAGTTCTTCGTCGCGCCTGGCGGCCAGTTCGGTCACCGCCATGCGCTTTTGCACATCTGGATGGTCGCGCTCCAGCTCCTTGAGCTGCAAGGCATGCAGTCGCAGTGGTGCCAGGGTCTGACGGAAGCGCTCATCGCGGTTATATAGCCCGTGATAACAGGCATTCAGTTGCTGACGCTGGGCATCGTTGATCCGCAGGTCAAACGGGTTGCTGTCGGTCTCGTCGTCGTTGAGCAGGCTGCGGCTATTCAGGGTCTCGAAGGCCTGTAACTGGCTATAGCCGGGCAAGCTGCGCACCATGGGCAAAATCCGCGAGTGAAAGGTACGCACCACATCCCGGGCTTCCTTGAGCGACAGATTGCGCCCCCACAAGGCGAAGATTTCCTGCAGCTTCTTGATAAAGTCCTTGCGCGACTCCCGGGTAAAGGTCACCACGGTCATCGAATCGAGTTCAAAGCCCAGGTAATGGGTCAGTAGCAGAATGCGCAACACCAGCGAGGTCGACTTGCCGGCTCCGGCGCCTGCAACCACCGAGGTCGACGGGGTATCACTGAAAATCATCTTCCACTGTGCGGCACTGGGCTGGGCATGCTCGGGCAGGTTGGCAGCCACGTCGGCCTTGATCAGCTTTTTCAGTTCCGGGCCCAGCGGCAGGCGCCAGTCATCGAACAGGTTCTCGTCGATCCCGGGAGCACGCAGCTCCTGCGGGCGCATATCGCTGATAAACAGCACCTGGCGACCCTCTTCGAGCCCTTCGGCATGCCCCTCCTTGAAACCGTAATCCACCCCGGCACTGTGCCCGCTGCGGAACCCGTCTGCCTGGCCCTGCAGCCAGGACGGCGCATGTTGCGCGCGCAAACGGCTCAAGCCACTGCCAAACACACGCGCGGCAAGGCGCTTGAGCAAGGGCAATCGGGTAATGGGGGCAAGGTCTTCAGGCAGTTCGGGATTGTGTTGCGGCACGCTGACTCCAGGGTGTGAGGCTGTCCGGGTGGAGGGGCTATGGTCACCCCATTGCGCGCCGATTTCTAGCTAATTGCTTGGGCATCAGCCGTTTAGAGCCTGTTTTAAAGGTAAATAGCGATTGACTGGCTTGCCAATGCATCTATTAAACCGATTGGTTTAACGCATTTTTTCAGCTTTTTATCGATATGTTGCTGATGGAGAATCACCTCATCGCCAACCGGTCAACCCTTGGCACCCTTCTCAGGAGAAGCATCATGCTTGAACTCAGACCTTTCAATACGCTGGGCGGAGCAAACCACGGCTGGCTGGACGCCCATCATCACTTTTCGTTTGCCGAATACTACGACCCGCAGCGGATGAACTGGGGCAACCTGCGGGTCTGGAATGATGACGTGATCGCCCCCGGCACCGGCTTCCCGAAACACCCGCACCGCGACATGGAAATCATCACTTATGTCCGCGAAGGTGCTATCAGCCACGAAGACAATCTGGGCAACAAGGGTCGTACCGAAGCCGGGGATGTACAGGTGATGAGCGCCGGTACCGGGATTGCGCATAGCGAATACAACCTGGAGTCCACACCGACCCGGATCTTCCAGATCTGGATCGTACCCAACCAGCAGGGTGATGCTCCGGCGTGGGGCGCCAAGCCTTTTCCCAAGGGCGGCCGTGAGGGTTTTGTGACCCTGGCCAGCGGCAAGGAGGGTGACCCTGAAAGCCTGCGCATTCGTGCCGATGCGCGACTGGTAGCGGCGAACCTGAAGGCCGGGGAAACCGCCGAGTACCGTCTGGACAGCGGCCGGCGAGCCTACCTGGTGCCTGCCACCGGGGTGATCGAGGTTAATGGTCTTCGGGCCAGCGCACGGGATGGTGTGGCCGTTGTCGATGAGACCCTGCTACGGGTCACCGCGATTGAAGACAGCGAGATTGTGCTGGTGGATGTGGCCTGATTCGCCTGTTGCGGCGGTCGACCAGCCTGTTAGAAGCAAGAGTGCGCTGCGTAATCTCCTGTCGCCGCTGCCGAGGAACGCAGCCTTCGTTGCCGGCAGCGGCGACAGGATCGTGGCAGGCTTTGGGCCTTTAACATCAGCCGTTTCGTACGACGTTTCGCTTTCATTCCAATGAAACATCCTAGAAAATCTTGCTCGCTTGCGCCGCCTAAAATCGGGGAATAGTCTCGTCCCATCGCTGCAAAATCAGCGGTCGGGTTTAGTCGCCCGGTCTTTGTGTTTGGCGCAAGGCGCCACCTCCGTGAGGCGCTTTTTACGGCCTGCGTTTTATGGTGGCCGTGCGCAGGGTGCCCTCGGGCACACCGGTTCCCAAACACGCCGGACGACTAACCTGCGCACGGCTGCCACCCCATTCGTTTAGTCGCGAAAAGTGGCAGCTCCCTTAACGTGTTTGGAGTTAAGCCATGAAAAAGATCACCCCCGACCCACCCGTTTTACCCCTCGATGCTGCTGACGGTAACGACCCGTTGCTGGACCGTGCCGCCACCGACCGTGCGCTCAATTTCTACCTGCAAGGCCATAGGCCCGTTCGCGCTTCGGGCACGGCCCTGTTTGCCATCCCGTCCAGTGTCAATTCAGAAGCGGCCCTGGCCCAGGCGTCAGACTTGTTGCGCTGTGCGGGTGCCTGCGCGAATGAGGCGGGGAATGGCTTGAGCGGCCCTGCGCGCGACCTGGTGTTGTCGACCCTGCACCTGGTGGAGCTGGCCAAGGGGTATGTCGACAAGTCGCTGGACACGCTGGTAACGCACTAAAGCAGCACGCGCCTGATTGGCGACAGGCGCGTTATTTCTTTCATGTGTTTGCTCCTCCGGGATCTATGGCCAGGGGTTTACAGCCCTCAAACCTGCAATAGCGGTGAGCAGCCACAACGGCTCAAGGTCAAAAAAGACCCCGGCGGGCATGGAGCAGCAAAACTTGATTCGGAGCGGGTTTTAGCTTCTTATCGATTCGCTCTGAACTTATCAGAGTCGTTATATCTAAATAGCCGTAAACATTTTTATCTACGTCATGGAGACATTCACGAATGCTTACCGCAAAACTGCTGCGTCACACCTGTGCCCTGGCGCTGTTCGGCGCACCATTGGCAGTGATGGCAGCCCCAAGCACTGACCCGCTCTTCACCGTCGGTTTACTGGGCTCCTACACCAAGTTCAAATTCGAAGGGGGTAGCAAATCCGACAAGGAGGATATGGGTCAGGCCGGTGTGTTCGCCAACTTTGGCAACAAGATGACCGCCGAATCCGGTTTCATCTACCAGATCGGTGGTGAAGCCAAATACAGCAAGAAAAACGACAACAAGCTCAAGGAAGCCCAGGCCGACCTCGACCTTGGCTGGCGCGCAGCGCTGGATGCCCGCAACTTCGTCGACGTTATCGTCGGTGGCGGTTACAGCTGGACCCGTTTCGAACCTGAAATCAACGACCTGGACACAACGTTGACCTTCAAATCGCCGTTTGCCAAGGCCGCACTGGGTTACAACCACCAGTTCGACACCTCGACCCTGCGTGTAGAAGTAGGCGCCCGTCACGCTATGGATGGTCGCGCACGGCTGAAAGTCGACGGCTTCGGCAGCGGCAACGTCGACATGAAAGACCGCACCAACCCCTACGCTGAAGTTTCGCTGCTGATGAACCAGAACGGCGATATGCCGATCAATGCAGGCGTGTACTACACCCGTACGGAGTACAAAATCGACGAAGATTCGCCGATTGCCGACAACACCAAACTCAAGCGTGACGAGTTCGGCGTGAAGGTCGGCCTGGCATTCTAATCGCTTCTGGCAGGCCCCTTCAGCTGTCGGGGCCTGCATCGGCCGCATCACCGCGGCTGCCCCTGCCTGATTCAGGCATCACTCAATGAGCCTTTTGCTGCGGAAAATCTATTTGCTTCCTGCACATAGAGGACGCTATGCCGTTATCGAACTTTATGCCAGGTAAGCCGTCAAATTCTGTACAGGCAGGATTCTTACTCTCCTGCATACATCTCTTGATCACTTTCGATTCAGGTGAATGACATGCGTATTACATTACCCGCCCTGGTGCTGGGCATCGTGATTTCGCAGGGAGCAATGGCTGCCGGGGATGGATCTGCCGCGGTCGGAGGCGGTGTTGGCGGCGCACTGGGCAATATTGTCGGTCAACAGCTGGGCGGCTCTTCAGGAGCGGCCATCGGTGCAGGTGTGGGCGCCGCTGCCGGTAGTGCAGTGGGTGCACCCAGAGGCAGTAAAACCGAAGCCGCCATCGGTGGCGGCGTCGGTGGCGCTGGCGGCTCGCTTATCGGCGGTCAACTGGGCGGTTCCACCGGCTCTACCATTGGTGCCGGGCTGGGTGGCGCAGTAGGTGGTGCAGTGGGCAATAACCTTGGCGACGACGGCGACAGACACAGCTCCGGCGGCAAGGGTAAGCACAAGCACAAACATAAGCACCGTTGACTTTCCAGTGTCCAATGGCCAAGAGCCCGACTTCGTGTCGGGCTTTTTTATTCGATATCTGGCGGCCCGCCTTTAGAAGTCAATGGTCGCGGACAACTCAAAGGTACGCGGCGCACCCAGGCCCAGGCTGGACAACAGCGGCGTCCCCCAATAGGCCTTGTTGGTCACGTTGTTCACACTCCCACGCAACGTCACCGGTTGGCTGGCCACCCGGGTGCTGTAGCGTGTGCCCAGGTCGTAGACCGTGTAGCCCGGTATCGACTGGGTATTATCGGCGCTGATGTATTGCTTGGACACCGAGGTGGTGTTGGCCGTCAGTGTCAGGCCTTCGATGACCGGGGTGTCCCATTCCACACCCAGCTTGCCCTGCAGCCGGGGCTGGCCAATGGCGGTCTTGCCCTCGTTGGTGCCGCCCGGGGCCTTGGTGATTTTCGGGTCGACATGGGCCACACCGCCCATCAGGCGTACGTCGTGCAGCGGCGAGCCGAAAAAGCCCCACTCGACCCCTCGGTTACGCTGCTCGCCACCAAAGGAAAAGATATTGGTATCCGGGTCCAGGTAGCTGCTGGGGCGGGTAATTTCATACAGACTCAGGGTGTGGGTGAAGTCACCGAGGTCTACCTTGAGGCCTACTTCCTTCTGCTTGGACTTGTAGGGGGCGAACACGTCACCGAAGTTTTTCGCCGTCATCGGTGCCGCCGCGCCCTCGCTCAGGCCTTCGATGTAGTTGGCATACACCGACACCTGGTCGGTGATCTTGACCAGCAGTGCCGCTGCCGGGGTGGTGGCGCCTTCGTCATAGCGGTTGGTGCGTGCGCCGGTGGATGTGCTGAAGCTGTCGGTCAGCACTTGCTGGCGACGTACACCCAGGGTCAGTTGCACCCGGTCTTCGAGAACCGACAGTGTATCGGCCAGGCCATAGCTGGTCAGGCGGCTCTTGGTATGGGCAATGTACGGGAAGCTCTTGGCCGCAGCTGGCCCCCACTGTGGGTGGTAGATGTTGGTGACCCAGTCCGCGCCCGGCACCGAGCGGCGCCCGTAGTCCTTTTGAGTGTCGCCGTAGTGTGTGGCATTGAGGGTCCATTGATGCTTGATCGCGCCAGTGTGCAGGTTGCCCTTGAGGCCGACCTCGCCGGAGGTTTTCTCCAGGTCCATTTTCAGCTGGCCCATGGAGGTCTTGAAGTCACCCGCGTCGTTGAACACCGTCGCCATCATGGTGCCGCTGTACTCGTAATGGGTTGTGCTCATGCCATACGCCGCATAAGCCATCAGGTTGTCGCTCAGGTCGAACTCACCGCGCACGATGGCCCCCCGGTCCGTGGTTTGCACATAGGCCCAGTCAGGGTTGAGCAGGGTGTCGGCCTTGGGCGGTTTGGGCACGGCCACGCCGGAAGCCAGGTTGATACCGCGGTTCTGCCCGCGCACACGGTCTTCACTTTGATACAGGTCGGCAGACAGCCGCACGCGTTCACCGCGCCAGTCCAGGCCCAGGGACGTGAGCTCGGCTTTCTGCCGCTGGTGGTTGATTGCGCCGTCACCGTCACGGTACACACCGTTGAAGCGTACGCCGAATTGCTGGTCTTCACCGAAGCGCCGGCCCACATCGAGATGGCCACCGAACTGCGCATCGGACATATAGGTGCCCGTCAGCCGTGTCAGCGGTTCGTCGCCGGCCCGTTTGGGTACCAGGTTGACCGCCCCTCCGACCGAGCCTCCCGGCGGCATGCCATTGAGCAAGGCCGACGGGCCCTTGAGCACTTCGATACGCTCATACATTTCCGGTGAAATCCGGTAATACGGGGCCACCCCAAACAGCCCGCCCATCATCACGTCGCTGATATTGCTGGCGAAGCCACGGATAGAGTAGTTCTCACTGAAGGTCCCGGTCAGGCCGTTGCTGAACACCGAGGGATCGGTCGCGGCAATCACCTGGGTGATGTTCTGTGCCTGACGGTCGGCAATGTACTGCTCCGTATAGCTGATGGTACTGAACGGGGTTTCCATAAAGTCCTTGTTGCCCAGCAGCCCAACCCGGCTGCCATAGGCCACCTGCCCGCCTGCGTAACCGGGCGGCAAGTCGGCCGGGGTGGCCATATGGCCCTCAACCATCGTGGCAGGCAGCGTTGATGCGCCGGGTTCTTTCTCGTCGGGGATGGTCTCGGCATGGGCTGCCAGGCTTGTCATGGCCAGCGTCAGCAACACGGCATGTACCGCCGTGGCGGTACGGTTCAGGGCAAAAACTGCGCGCGGGGGCGCAATGCGGGTAGGAAAATGACAGTGACTCACGTGAAGACTCCGTTGGACTGGCAGGGAATGGTTTTTGTTAATCTGAATCTAAGGAATGGTTTTAATGAGAATCGTTATATGACCAGAAAAATGCCTGGCAGCCGCCTTCAGGCGTTAGCCCTGATAGCCCTTGATCACATCGTCGATTACCAGTTTCAGGGCGGTCGGACTGGCACCTGTGACGTACCAGGCCTGGGGATCGACAACGATCACCCGGCCGTTTTTCCAGGCGTTGGTCTGGCGCAGCAACGGGTTGCCCAGGCTCTCGATAGCCATTGCCGGGCGGTGTTCCATTACCGCCGTACGGTCCACGATGTAGATGATGTCGGGGTTGGCCTGCTGGATAAATTCGCTGGATACCGGTTGCCCATGCAGCCCCGCCTCTGCCGTAGGGCTGGCGGGTTTGACACCCAGGCCGGTGAAAATAAAGCCGTAGCGCGACTGCACGCCGAAGGAGCTGAACGCGCCGTTGTTATGCAGCACCACCAGCGCTTTTTCAGGGCGCCCGCGGGTGATGCCTCTCGCCTCCTCGACTTTCGCGTCCAGTGCCCGGGCTTTTTCCTCCGCGAGCCCCTGTTTGGCGAACATCTGCCCCAGGGTCAGCAGGTGCTGCCTGATCACCTCGATATGGCGGGTCTCGCTGTCACGATAATCGACATCGAAATGAACGGTCGCGGCCATCTCGCTCAAGGCTTGATAGTGGTTGGCCTGCAGTGAGGTGATCAGGATCAGGTCCGGCCTGGCGGCATGTACCCGTTCCAGGTTGGGCTGCACAATCGACCCCAGATCCTCGACACCCGGTGCATCCCGATAGCGGGCGAGAAAGTGCGGGATGAAATCCTTGGGCATGCCCGCCACGGGGACACCCAGTTGATCGAGGAAGTCGACTTCATTCATGTCCAGTGCAACCACCCGCTGCGGTACACGTTCAATGACCGTGGTGCCCAACTGGTGTTGCACCGTAAGCGGCGCAAAAGGCGTCTGCACGGCTTGCACAGCGGTGGCGGCCCGTGGGGGCTCTGCCGGTTTGTCATTGCAGCCCTGCACTGCCACGGCCGCGCCGAGCAGCAGGGCCAACGGCCATAACCGATCTTTGTTGTGGATTATCATTTCGCGTCTCTTTCCAGGGGGTTGAAGTAGTTGCACAGGCGACCGCGCGGGCTGTGGGTGATCTCGAAGTCCAGCCCGTAGAGTTCGCCCAGCCGCGCTTCGGTGATCACCTCGTCAACGCTGCCGGCGCAATGCACCGCGCCCGCCTTCATCGCAACGAAGTGATCGCAGTAGCTGGCGGCAAAGTTGATGTCATGCACCACCAGAATCACCGTGCGCCCCTGTTCGTCGCACAAGCGGCGCAGCGCCCGCATAATCTGTACGGCGTGCTTGATATCGAGGTTGTTCAGCGGCTCATCGAGCAGCAGGCAATCGGTTTGCTGGGCGATGGTCATGGCCAGAAAGGCCATCTGCCGCTGCCCGCCGCTGAGTTCGTCGAGGTAGGCATGGCGCAGCGCTTGCAGCGACAGAAAGGCGATGGCCTCGTCGATGATCCGTTGATCTTCGCCGGTCAACACACCACGGCTGTATGGGAAGCGCCCGAAGGCAACCAGTTCCTCCACCCGAAGGCGCAGGTTGAAGTCCGGTGACTGGCGCAAAGTGGCCACGCGCCTGGCGTAATCGCCAATCGCGATACCCGCGACCCCACGCCCCTCGATGCGTACTTCACCGGCCGTGGGCTCCATCAGCCGCGCTATCATCATCAACAGCGTGGTTTTGCCCGCGCCGTTGGGGCCGATCAGCGCCGTCAGTTGCCGGGGCGGGAAACTCGCGTCGACACCGCGTAGTACGGTCTTGCTGCCATAGGTTTTATGGATGTCGTGAACAGTGATCATGGAGCTCCTCGGGTACGCACCATCAACACCAGGAAATACCCGCCGCAGACCAGGTTGACGAGAATGCCGACGGTGGTTTTGTAGTTGAAGACATGCTCGACCAGCAGTTGCGCAACGATGAAAATGCCGATGGCAATCACGCTGCCCAGCGCCAGCGTGACCCGGTGCCTGAAGGTGCGGGCCAGCGCATAGGTGATGTTCGCCACGAAGATGCCCATAAACGCCGTGGGCCCCAGCAGGCTGGTTGAGACCGCCACCAGTGCCGCAATCAGCGCCAGGTGCAGGCGCACGCTGCGCCGGTAATCGACCCCCAGGGACATGGCCTGGTCGCGCCCCAGCGCCAGCACATCGAGGGTTACCAAGGTTCTGCTGCCCACCAGGCACACAGCGCCCACCAGCAGCCCCGCAATCAGCAACTGCTGCGGCTGGACGCGGTTGAACGAAGCCAGGCTGAAGCCCTGCAAAACCGAAAACTCGCCGGGGCTGACCTTGAGCTGGACAAACTGGGTGAACGTGCCTATCACCATCGTCAGCACCAGCCCGACCAACAGCAGGAAATACACGTTGCTCTTGCCGTTGCGCAGCAGGTAACGATGGATAAGCCACGAGTAGCCAAGCAACAGCAGCACAGACACCATAAAGTTGCCGTTACTGCCCAGTAACACCGCACTGTCGGTGCCCAGCAACAGCACCAGCAAGGCTTGCAAGAGCAGGTAAATGGCCTCGTAGCCCATGATTGCCGGGGTCAGTATCCGGTTGCCGGTGAGGGTCTGGAACGTGATCGACGACCAGGCGATGCACACACCGCCAATCACCATGGCCATAAGCCGGGCGATCCGCTTGGGGATTACATAATCAAAATCCATGCCCGCCCCCAACAACACGAAGGTCAGCGCCAGGGCCGCCACCAGAACCCACACCCCATGCCGGGGTTGCAGACGCCTCATCGGTGCCTCCAGATGATCAGCGCCAGGAACAGCACACCGCCCACGCTGCCTGCCATCAAGCCGATAGGCACTTCAAACGGGTAAATCAGCAGCCGTCCGAGGATGTCGCACACCAGCAGCATTGACGCGCCGCCCAGGGCAACGATGGGCAGCGTACGGCCCAGGTGGTCGCCATAACGCAGCGCCACCAGGTTGGGAATGACCAGCCCGACAAAAGGAATCGCCCCTACCGTGATGACTGTGGCTGATACCGTGACCGCCACCAGCAGCAAGCCCAGGGCAACGTTTGCCGAGTAGTTCAGGCCCAGGCTTGTAGCCATGCCCTCACCCATGCCCAGCACGGTGAAACGGTGGGCATACAGATAGGCCAGGGCAACAATCGGCAAGATCAGGTAGATGATCTCGTAGCTGCCCTGCACCACCCTGGAAAAGTCGCCCAGCAGCCAGCCCTGCATGCTTTGCATGATGTTGTGGTGGTAGGCGTAGAACTCGGCAATGGCGCTCAGCACGCCGCCATACATCAGGCCGATGACCGGCACCAGCACCGTGTTTTTGAATCGGATCCGGCGGATGATCACGACAAATATCAGCCCCGAGGCGAAACAAAACACCAGCGCAAACAGCATGCGCCCTGTCATGCCGGCGCCGGGCATCGCTGCCAGCGATACCAGGATGCCGAGCCTGGCCGCATCCAGCCCGCCCGAAGTGCCTGGCTCGACGAACTTGTTGTGCACGATGTGTTGCAGGATCACCCCGCACACTGCCAGGCCAGCCCCGGTCAGCACCAGCGCCGCCAGGCGCGGCAAGCGGCTGGCCGTGAGCGTCAGCCAGGCATCGCCCGACAAGGACCACAGCTGCGACCACTCCAGTTGCCGGGCCCCCACCAGCAGTGATGTGACGCAGAGCATGGCAAATACCCCTAGCCATCGTGCCCGCATCATTGCAGCTCACTGCCGCTTGCCACCCGCCAACCCTTGGCAGCCCGACGCTGTTCAAGAAACTTCGCGTAACGCCCCTTGGCGGCAAGCAGTGCCGCGGGCGTGCCCTGCTCGACCACCCGGCCGTGATCGAGCACCACGATCCGGTCGGCCATCGACACCGTAGACAGTTGATGCGCAATGACCACCAGCGTGCGCTGCCCGCGCAACCTGGCCAGTGTCCGGGCGATCACGTGCTGATTCTCGGCATCCAGCGCCGCAGTGGCTTCATCCACCAGCAAGATGGCCGCCTCCTTGATCAGTGCGCGTGCAATTGCAATACGCTGGCGCTCACCGCCCGACAGCCGTGCACCACCCTCGCCCACCGGTGTGTCGAGGCCTTGCGGCAAGCGCCCGACAAGTTCGCCAAGCCCGGCCTGCTGCGCCGCTTCGAGGATTTCGTCAGCATTGGCGGTGGGTTTGCCGATGCGGATGTTGTCGGCAATGCTGCCCTGAAACAGGTAACAGTCCTGGAATATCTGACTGATCTGACCCGCCAACTGGCTGTCGGACATGTGCCGCACATCCACACCACCCACGAGCACGCACCCTTCGCGCGCATCGAAAAACCGTGCGATCAGCCGTACCAGCGTGGTCTTGCCCGAGCCCGAAGCACCGATCAACGCTGTCATGCTGCCCGGCTCAATACGCAGGCTGACATCATGCAGCACATCGGCCTGATCGGGCGCGTAAGCCATGCTCACTGCGCGCAACTCTATAGAGCCATCCCGTGGCGGTTGTGGCTGATCCGGCTCCGGCAAGGGCCGGGCGGCAAAGATGGCCTGCACCGCGTCAAGTTGACCGCTGGCACTGCGCAGGATCTCGGCATAACCGGCCACGTCCAGCAACGGCTCGATATAGCGGCTGCTCAACAACAGCGCAACGACTACCGCAATCACCGAAGCGTTATCCCGCGTGTCGCCCATCAGGCCGTTAAGCCACAAGGCGGCTGCGATCAACAGGGCCGCAAAGATCACCTGCACGACCCAGGTATTGAGTACCACCGAAAGCGATGACTGATAGATCAGGCGCAGCCCGGACTGGCGCTGGCGCTCGAGCGCCTGTTCCAGCAACTGCGTCCCGCCCCCTTCGCCATTGAACGCGCGCAGTACCGATTGCGCCTGGGCAAACTCGACCATGCGCTGGCTGGCATCCGCGAAGTGCCGCTGGAAAGCCCGGTCAGTACGCTGCCCCAGGCGCGCGCTCAACAGCAGCGCCCCTGCCAGTACCGCAAGCCCCAGCAGCGCAATCAGCCCCAGTGGCCAATGCACGGCAAACAGTGCGGCGACGATCACCAAAGGCGTCACCGCGCCACTGATCACAGGGGTAAAAACGTGCGCCGGCAACTGCGCCACCGCCATCATGCCCTGGGTAATTACATGCCCCAGATGGCCGGTGTTCTGCGTCGTAAACCAGCCCAGGGGCAATCGCGCCACATGGTCGCCGATGCGCTGGCGCGCCCCCTGCAAAAGGGCCACGCCCACCGCGACACCGGCGCGCTCCACCCGGCGCCGGCAGGCCCAGCACACAGCCATGCCGGCAAGCGTCAACAGCAGCCACAATGCTGCACCTCGTAGATCGTTAGCGAGCAAATGCCCCAGCACCGGTACCAGGGTGGTAAGTGTCAGCCCGCTGAGCAAACCATAAAACACTGCCATCCAGACATAACGATGCAGCACGGGCGCGTCGTCGCCCAACAGTTCTACCAAGGGTTTCAGCATGACGGCACCGCCAGTTCTGCAGAGAATGAGTAGTCGCCCTGCGCCCACAGGCGGGCATAAAGGCCCTTGCGGGCAAGCAGTTCGCCGTGGCTGCCCTGCTCGTGAATCGTGCCGTTGTCGAGCACGATGATCTGGTCGGCATGCATCACGGTGTCGAGCCGGTGCGCGATGACCAGCAAGGTGCGGCCGCCGGCAAAACGCGAGAGTGCATCCTGGATGGCCACTTCACTTTCGGCATCCGCCGCCGCCGTGGCTTCGTCGAGCACCAGCACGGGCGGATCGAGCAACACGGCACGGGCGATGCTCACCCGCTGCAACTCACCGCCGGAAAACTGCGCATCCTCACCCACCACCGAGTCATAGCCACGCGGCAGGGCAACAATGCGCGCATGGATATTGGCCGTGCGCGCAGCATCCTCAATCTGCTGGCGGGTGGCCGTTGGTCTGCCCAGGGCAATGTTGTCGTGCACACTGGCGTGGATCAGCCGCACCTCCTGCAATACAAAACCGATATGCCGGTACAGGGTTGCCGTCTCAATCTGACGCAGATCCACACCCCCCAGGGTGATACGCCCTTGCGTCGGGTCAAAAAAACGCAGCAGCAGGCGCGCCAGGGTTGACTTGCCGGCGCCGGAGCACCCCACCACAGCGGTGGTCGTGCCGGGTTTGAGAACCAGGTTGATGTCCGCCAGCCCCCGGCCCGCGCTTTCATAGCAGTAGCCAACGTGCTCAAAACCAATTTCGCTGCCCCGGGGCATCTGCTGCATGCCCGGTGCCGGTTGCTCCAGCACCGGTGTATCGAGCAGGGCCTGCACACGCCGGGCCGCACCCACTGCATTGTTGAGGTCATGGGTGATGTAGTGCAGCAACAGCAAGGGGCCACACAGGCCCGGAGTCACCAGGGCGAACGGCAGCACATCCAGCGCAGCGATCCAGCCCAATGCCACGAACAGGGTGCCGAACGCCAGTACGCCGCCCAGCACCGCGACCGGCGCGATCATTGCGTTGGCATTGGCCATCGAACCCACCAGCGGGCGAGTGAAACCGACAAAAGCCCGGGCGAAGGCATCGACGGCCTCACGGTAACTGCCGTGTGCCTTGCCGACAGCCCCGAACGACTTCACTACCGGGATGCCATTGACGAACTCGACCACGGCATTGTCGATACGCCCCATGCCCTCGACAAACGCCTGCATGTTGCTCTCGCTGGCTTTCATGGCGCGGGTAAAAAACAGGAAGAACCCCGGGAACGGCAGGATCGAGACAATTGCCATGCGCCAGTCCATTACAAACAGGTAGACCAGCGAGAACACAATGGCGCCGACCGCTCGCCCCACGGTGGTGTAGAAATGCGCCGTCAGACTGTGCAGGGTATTGATGTCATCCTGCATCGCCTGCTTGACCTCACCCGAGCCCCGGCTGGTGAACCAGCCCAAGGGCACGCGGCTCAGGCGCTGCACAATGGCCAGGCGCAGGTGGTGGGTAATACGGTTATCCGCCAGATGGGCCAGCAGCTCCCCGGTGGATATCAACAACATGCCCGCGCACAGACTCGCCACGCCGACACCTACTGCCCGCCACACCTCATGAGCAGTGATTGCGTTGTCACCCAGAACCAGCCCGGCGACATGCGCAATACCTGCCAGCGGTACCAGCGTCAGCATGGCGCCAACGCCCGCAAGCAGGGCGGCAATCAGCAGCCGCCCACGAATCGGGTGAAGCACCTGGCTGACAGGGCCACGCATCTTGGGTGTGGCCGCAGCCGTGTGAGGAGTTTCCATGCCAGTCAAACATCCGCAATGTCATAAGAATGGAAGGCCACTGGCATTCCGGTTAAGCGCAAACAAGGGGGGTGTGTGCGCAACTGATAGTGGCTCGCAAATGAGAACCTTAATTAGTTGCATGACTATAAACTAATTTGCGAAATGCTGACAAGACAGCTACAAGACACTCCTCACCGATCAAGGAACGGCCATGAACGCCTCACAACCACCCGCGACCCGCGGGCGTCCTCGCACCATCACCCGCGAGCGCATCGTCGAAGCAGGCATCGAGATCGGCCTGCCGGGTATCACTTTTGTCGGCGTTGCTGCCGCTTTGGGGGTCAGTCATATGGCGCTTTACAAGCATGTTGCCAATCTGGAGGCGCTGAAGAATCTGATCGCCGAAGAGATCTTCACCCGCTGGCAGATACCGCGGGTCGACGCCGATCAGCGTGGTGAACTCAAGGACTACCTGACGGTGTTTGCCACCTCGGTGCGCCTGTTTGTAAAAGCCCACCCCGGCCTGACGCCCTACGTGATTCGCCGCTTGGCGGCGACCCAACCGATGCTCGCCAAGATCGACGAGCATCAGAGCCATATCGCCCAGGTCTACGGCATTACCAAGGCGCAGGCCCGCTGGCTGCTGGCAACCGTGGCCTTCCACGGAATTGCCGTAGCCGACACGGTGTATTCAGTCACCGGCCAGCCCGTTGAAGAAGCCCAGCGCCTGGCCGAAGAAATCGAGATGGAGGCCGAGCTGGACCGCGGCATGCGTGCACTGATCGTTGGCGCACTGGTGCTCATGGATGAAGAGGAATTCCAGGCAAAGCCATAGGTTTGACATCATGTAAATCAATAACTTGCATATGATTGTTCATGTAAATCATTTTGTTTGCGCCGTCATTGCCAGGGAACTACTGAGCGAAATCGAGTCCAATCAGGTTCATGTCGTTCAGGATCTAGATGATGAAAACGCAGGCACACCGATGAGCAGTAAAACCAACCACGGCTGGGCCTGGGCGTACCACAAGATTCGCGGCCTGCAATGCACACGGGTGACATCGGCCTACAGGGCCACCCTTTATGTGCTGCGTGGCGATACAGGCACCTTCCACAGCGATGCCAGTTGGCAAAAAAACCGCATCCGGCGCTAGTATGCAGCCATTACTTATGGCGCAATTTTTGACATGTCCAAGAAGCAAACCGCAGAAAACCCGGCAGCTACGGCAGCTGGCATAGAACAATCGATCCAGGCCCTCAACAAAATGGCCGAACGCCTGTGGGGTGATGGCCGCGAAGCCGAGGCCAAGGCCCTGATCGACGCGCTTGATGCTCTAAATCGGGCGCTGGACCGGATCCGGATTGGCGAAATCGGCCGGGCGGCGACGCTTCACTGATGCCGATACTGGCTAAGAGCCATTAACCCCGGTGAAAAATCTGAGGCGTTGCGGTATAGATAGCGTTCATCCCCAGAATATGGACATTCAATGAACGCTTCCAAACTCTCGTCTGCGCTGTACTGTGCCGTGGCCATTTCACTGTTGAGCGGCTGCGCGGCCTCGGTTAAAAGCGGTGGCAGCCCCATGCTGCCGATCCAGGCAACGGCCAAGCAAAACCTGCGCGTCAACTTTGAAGGCAACAGCAAGGTTCAACAGAACGAGGACTGGCCCCTGCTGAAGCAAGAATGGAAGGAGGCCTTGCATGCCGAAGCCTCTGCAGAGGGCTACCGCCTTGCTGAGTCCCAACTGCTCAGCCTTGATGGAAAAGACGGTGTGGGCATCAAGATCAATGTAAGCAACTTCCGCTACATCACGCCGGGTGCACGGTATGGCGCAGGCATCATGGTGGGGAATGCCTGGGTCAACTCAAGTGCAGACTTCACCGACCTGAAGACCGGCCAGTTGCTGGGGACCCGGACCTACGATACGTCATCATCGGCCTGGGAAGGCGTCATGTCGGCCATGACCCAGGAGCAGGTCGAAGCCATCGCCCGGCAAATCATTGCCGATATCAAAAGCGCCAAGGCCTATTGACCTTTTGCCCCGCAAGCGGGCCCTTATACCTCAAGGGCCAGTAGCACAGCGCTTTTTATCACCCCCGGTTTCAACACCGGCGCTACCGATATCACCCTGCAAGTGATATAGGGCGCACTTTGCGACTAGGCTGCATACGGAACAGACCTCCAATAAGAACAATCGAGTGTCGTGAGCCGCCATGAACATTCTCTACGATGAACGCGTCGACGGCGTCCTGCCGGACGTCGATAAAGCCGTATTACTGCGCACCTTGCGCACACGCTTGCCAAACCTTGAAGTCCTGCATCAGCGTGAAGAACTCAAGCCCTACGAATGCGACGGGCTTAGCGCCTATCGCACCACGCCCCTGCTGGTAGTGCTGCCACGCCAACTGGACGAGGTACAGGGCGTGTTGCGCATCTGCCATGAGTTGCGCGTGCCGGTGGTCGCACGCGGGGCCGGTACCGGCTTGTCCGCAGGGGCATTGCCCCTGGAAAAAGGCGTGCTGCTGGTAATGGCGCGCTTCAACTCTATCCTTCATATCGACCCCGACGCCCGCACTGCACGGGTTCAGCCCGGTGTGCGCAACCTGGCCATTTCCCAGGCAGCGGCGCCGTATGACCTGTACTACGCGCCGGATCCGTCCTCGCAGATTGCCTGCTCGATCGGTGGCAACGTCGCTGAAAACGCCGGTGGCGTGCATTGCCTCAAGTACGGTTTGACCGTGCACAACCTGCTAAAGATCGAAATACTGACCGTTGACGGCGAGCACCTGACCCTGGGGGCGGATGCCCTCGACTCCCCCGGTTTCGATCTGTTGGCACTGTTTACCGGTTCCGAAGGCATGCTCGGGGTCATTACCGAGGTCACGGTCAAACTGTTGCCCAAACCGCAAACCGCCAAAGTGTTGCTGGCAGCCTTCGACTCGGTTGAAAAAGCCGGTCGCGCCGTGGCTGACATCATCGCCGCCGGCATCATACCCGCAGGGCTGGAGATGATGGACAACCTGGCCATCCGCGCCGCCGAAGATTTTATTCATGCTGGTTACCCGGTCGAGGCCCACGCCATCTTGTTGTGCGAACTCGACGGCGTCGAAGCCGATGTACATGACGATTGCGCGCGCGTGCGCCAGGTGCTTGAACGGGCTGGCGCCAGCTCCGTGCGCCAGGCCAGGGACGAAGCTGAGCGGGTGCGCTTCTGGGCCGGGCGCAAGAACGCTTTTCCCGCCGTAGGTCGCCTTGCGCCGGATTACTACTGCATGGACGGCACCATTCCGCGCCGTGAGTTGCCCGGTGTACTGCAGGCCATTGCCGGATTATCGACCCACTACAACCTGAGAGTGGCCAATGTGTTTCATGCCGGTGACGGCAATATGCACCCGCTTATTCTGTTCGATGCCAATCAGCCCGGGGAACTTGAGCGCGCCGAAGCCCTGGGCGGCCAGATCCTTGAGCTCTGCGTCAAGGTCGGTGGCAGCATTACCGGCGAACACGGCGTAGGCCGCGAGAAGATCAATCAGATGTGCGCGCAGTTCAACAGCGATGAACTGACCCTGTTTCATGCCGTCAAGGCCGCCTTCGACCCCGGCGGCTTGCTCAACCCCGGCAAGAACATCCCCACCCTGCATCGCTGCGCCGAGTTGGGCGCCATGCACGTGCATATGGGGCAACTGCCCTTCCCCGAACTGGAGCGGTTCTGATGCGCAGTGCAGACAATGTCGATACCAGCGCCCTGTTGCTGGAGCAGGTCAGTCAGGCGCTGCAATACGCCACCCCGCTACGTATCCAGGGCGCCAACAGCAAAGCCTTCCTTGGCCGCAGTGTGCCCGGTGAAGTGCTCGACACCCGCGGCCATCGGGGCATTGTCAGCTATGACCCCACCGAGCTGGTGATCACCGCACGCTGCGGTACGCCTCTGATGGAGCTGGCGCAGGTGCTGGATAAAGCCGGGCAAATGCTGGCCTGCGAACCGCCCTCTTTCGGTGCCGCCACGGTCGGTGGCATGGTTGCCAGCGGCCTGTCGGGGCCGCGCCGGCCCTGGTCAGGTTCGCTCAGGGACTTTGTCCTCGGCACCCGGGTGATCACCGGGCACGGCAAGCATTTGCGTTTTGGCGGCGAAGTCATGAAAAACGTCGCTGGCTATGACCTGTCCCGATTGATGGCCGGCAGCTACGGCGCACTGGGAGTCATCACCGAAGTGTCACTCAAGGTGCTGCCCAAGCCGCGGCAATCCCTGAGTATCAGCCTGGAACTGGACACGGCGCGAGCCCTGCTGCGCCTCGCCGAATGGGGCCGGCAACCGCTGCCGATCAGCGCTGCCTGCCACGATGGCCAGCGCCTGCACCTGCGCCTGGAGGGTGGCGAAGGCTCGGTGATGGCGGCTCACGAACGCCTGGGCGGCGAGCGCCTGGACGCTTCGTTCTGGACACGGCTCAACGAACACCAATTGAGCTTCTTCGATGAGGGCCAGCCCCTCTGGCGCCTGTCCTTGCCCAACAACACCCCGGAACTTGAGCTGCCCGGTGAGCAGTTGATCGATTGGGGCGGTGCCCAGCGCTGGCTCAAGTCGGATGCTGAGGCGAGCTTTATCCGCACGGTTGTAACCGAGGTCGGCGGCCATGCCACCTGCTACAGCCACGGTCTTGTCGACAGCCCGTTCCAGCCGTTGCCGGAGGCTCTGATGCGCTACCAGCGTAGCCTCAAACAACAACTCGACCCGCAGGGTATTTTCAACCCCGGGCGCCTGTACGCGGAGCTTTGAACCATGCAGACCACGTTGAGCGAACAGGCCCGCCAATTGCCCCGCGCCGGGGAAGCTGAACGCATCCTGCGCAGTTGCGTGCACTGTGGTTTCTGTAACGCCACCTGTCCGACCTATCAGTTGCTCGGAGATGAACTGGACGGCCCGAGGGGGCGTATTTACTTGATCAAACAGGTACTGGAAGGCAATCAGGTGACGCAGAAAACCCGACAGCATCTGGACCGTTGCCTGTCTTGCCGCAATTGCGAAACCACCTGCCCCTCGGGCGTCGACTACCACAACCTGCTGGACATTGGCCGGGCAATGGTTGACGCCCAGGTACCCAGATCGCTCGGGCAACGCTTGCTGCGTCAAAGGCTGCGCAGCGTCATACCCAATGCGGGTCGGTTCAGGTGGCTACTGCGCAGTGGTCAGATCTTGCGCCCCTGGCTGCCCGCAGGCCTGCAAGACAAACTGCCAGGCCAGGTCCCCGCGCCCGGGCTGCGACCGACCACCCGCCATGCCCGGCAAGTCCTGCTGCTCGAAGGCTGCGTGCAACCGAGCTTGTCACCCAACACCAACGCAGCAGCGACCCGAGTGCTGGACCGATTGGGCATCAGCGTGATTCCTGCCCGAGAAGCCGCTTGCTGCGGTGCAGTGGACTACCATCTGGACGCCCAGGCCGCAGGACTTGATCGCGCCCGGCGCAATATCGATGCCTGGTGGCCGGGGATTGAACAAGGGGCCGAAGCAATCGTGCAAACCGCCAGCGGCTGCGGTGCCTTTATCAAGGAGTACGGCCACCTGCTCGGCAACGACCCGGCCTATGCCGAAAAAGCTGCCAAGGTCAGTGCGCTGGCCAGGGATCTGGTTGAAGTGCTGCGCGACGAGCCACTGCACACCCTCGGTGTGCACAGCAATCAACGGCTGGCGTTCCACTGCCCCTGCACCTTGCAGCACGGGCAAAAACTCGGCGGCGCGGTTGAAGGCATTCTCACCCGGTTGGGGTTCAACCTGACCGCGGTGCCCGACAGCCACTTGTGCTGCGGCTCGGCAGGCACTTATTCGCTGACCCAGCCCGAACTGTCCCGGCAACTGCGCGACAACAAACTCAACGCACTGGAAAGCGCGCACCCCGAGGTTATTGTCACGGCCAATATCGGCTGCCAGGCACACCTCGACAGTGCAGGCAGAACCCCGGTGCGGCACTGGATCGAGCTGGTGGAGGCGGCGTTGCCCTAGCCTGAAATTGCCCCATAAAAATCCGCCATGTGCTGCCACATCGCAATCGGGTTGGAATACATCGGGAAGTGGCCGCAAGCCGGGATCTGCCCCAGGCGTACGCCGTGAGCCGCGATATGCGGCAGGTAGGACAGTGACGCGTTCTGGTCGCCAAACATAAACATCTTCGGGCACGGCAAGCCGAGAAACTTGCCCATCAGGTTGGCGTTATCGGACAGCTCGACCATCGACTCGAAAATCCCCCGCACCGCTTGCACACGCACCTTGTGCCTCAGGTTCGCGGCATACAGGGCACTGGCATAGGCCGGGGCATGGCGGGCACGCTCGATAAAGGCCGTAAAAAACAGCTCAGGATCATCACTCGGGCAGTCGATGATCTGACGGCTGAGAAAGCAGTCCTCGGGGGCAATATTGCCTTCGATATCGACAAAACTGAGTACCCGCTGCGGGAACTGATGGGCCAGCATCAGGGCGGTCAACCCGCCCATGGAATGGCCCACCAGATGGAAGCGTTCGATGCCGAAATGCTCGAGCACTTGCAGCGCCGTTTGCTGCAAAAAAGGGATGGAAACCCGGGCAAGATCACTGCACCCGCTGTCACCACACCCCGGCGCATCGTAGGCCAGAAAGGCATGCCCGGCGAACTCCGCACGCAGCGCGATATCGGCATAGTCTTCCTTGCTCGAACCGAAGCCATGCAGAAAGACAATCGGTGCCAGTTCCCCTTCTCGGTGAAGAGCGGCAATAGTCAAGTGCACACCCTCTACCTCCAGCGGCACTTGGGTATGGGCAAAGGTTGCGGGTACGGGCACGGGCATGACTCCTGAAGCGTTAAGGCGGCGGACCAATGTCAGGCACATCGGCCCTGGTGTAAATGCCTAAGGCCAGAAGGTTTACATAGGCCAAACCTATCAAAAACATCATGCCTTGGCGCTTAAACGAGCAATGATCGCCTCTATCAGCGGGTTCGACCGATTGGCATTCCACGCCACGGCAGTGGTCACCACGTTGAGCTTTTCGCTCAGTGCACGGAATACCACATTGGCGGGAGCCAGCTTTTTCAGGGACGCAGGCACCAGCGCAATACCCTGGCCATAGCTGACAAAGGCGATTTGTGAGGCCACGGAACGCACTTCGTGCAACACCCGCGGGGAAAAGCCGCTAGCCCGGCAGGTGGCAATCAGATTGTCGAAATACACCGGGCTGACCTTGCGCGAAAACATCACCAGAGGCTCATTGGACAGGCTGGCCAGGCTGATGCGCGTGCGCGCTGCCAGCGGGTGATCACTGGGCAGGGCCAGCATCAGGCGGTCCTCCAGCAGCGGCAGTGACTGGATTGAGTCCCCCAGATCACCGTCCAGACGGGCAAACGCCAGATCAATATCCCCCGCCTCCAGCGCCGGCACCGCTTCGACGCTGTCAATTTCCCGCACCGAGACGGTCAAGTGCGGGTAATCCTCCTTCAACCGCTCGATCAGGCCCGGCAGTACATCAAACATGGCCGTGGAAATTGCGCCAATGGTCAGCATCCCCGACTGCCCCGCCAGCGCTTCATCCACGGCCAGCTCCAGACGCTCCAACTGCTCGGCGAACTTGCGTACGGCCGGCAGAATTGCCGCCCCCACCGGCGTCAGCTTGGCACCGCGCCGCGAGCGCTCGAACAGTTTGACCTTGAGCGCTTGCTCCAGCACCTGGATCTGCTCGCTCAGCGGCGGCTGGGACATGCCTAGGCGCTTGGCGGCGCGGCCGAAGTTCTGCTCTTCGGCGACGGCCAGAAAGAGCCAGAGGTGACGGATCAGACGGAAATTGATCATGGTTTTTCCATAGGTTTAACGTATCCAAAGCTTACGTGAACAGGAATATACCTATCAAACAGCCTCGCCGACACTGAGCACCTACACCACCACTGAGGCTGCGCGATGACGCTCAAAAGCACGACCGACAGGACTGTACTCCAGCGTCTGGCGGCACTGGACAGTAATACCGTGTCCGATGCGCTGGATTTTCTTGGTCTGGCAGGGGCCACTGTGGGGCTGCGGCCGCTGTGGAACTGCCCGCCGATCGTTGGCCGTGCCAGTACCGTACTGTTGGCCGCAAAGACCGACACGGTGCCCAGCGCCCACCTGATCACCCCGGTGGTCGAACACATCAACACGAATGATCGGGTGCTGGTGATCGCCGGCGGTATCGAGGGCATCTCTTGCTGGGGCGATATCCTTGCCAATGCGGCGCTCGCCAAACAGGTGCGAGGCACCATCATTGACGGTTGCAGCCGCGATATTGATGGCAGTGCGGCAATCGGTTATCCGGTTTACGGCCGTGGCGTCACCATGATCAGTGCGCGCAATCGCGTGATGCAGATAGCGGCCGCCGTGACCATCGAAGTCGCCGGGGTCAATGTCAGCGAAGACGACTATGTGATCGCCGACAACTGCGGCACGGTGTTTGTGCCCCAGGCCCATATCGCTCAGGTCGTCGATCTTGGCGAACGTATCGCCCGGCGTCAGCAAGTCATGCTCGACGCAGTACGCAGCGGTCGCTCCGTAGCCGTAGTCATGCATGACAGCCAGTTTGAAGCCATCCGCACGGAGCACGCCTGATGAACCCTGAAGATCAAGCACTGGTCGCCCTGTTTGAGGGCCTGGACACCCCGGGGGTTTCCGATGCCCTGGACAAGCTCGGCCTGCCCGGCCAATGCCTGGGCGTGATGCCGCTGGGCAACTACAGCACGGTTATTGTCGGGCCGGCATTCACGGTGCAGTACGTCCCGGCCAGTGTGCCTGCCGGGACCGTGGGCGACTTTATCGAGCAAGTTCTGCCCGGTGACGTAGTGGTGATCGACAATGCCGGGCGCACCGACTGCACCGTATGGGGCGACATCATGACCCAGTACGCCGGCAGCCGAAACATCGCTGCCACGGTTATCGACGGTGTTTGCCGTGACGTGAACAAGGCGCTGGGAGACGGTTATCCGATCTTCAGCAAGGGCCGCTTTATGCGCACCGGCAAGGACCGTGTCCAGGTGCAGTCGATCAACCAGCCCGTTTCCATTGGCACCGCCCGCGTCTGTGCCCGTGACATCGTGGTGGCCGACGCCAATGGCGTAGTGATCGTACCCCGCGCCCATGCCGCACAAGTGGCCGCCTGTGCGCGGCAGATTGAAACCGTCGAAGCGCAAATCCGTACCTTGATCACTCAAGGCCAGACCCTTGCAAGCGCCCGCGCTGCACTGGGCTACCACAGCCTGCAGAGGAAAGCCTGATGAGCACACTCGCCCTGCCCCTGAACTACCACGAACGGGCCAGAATCCTCGGCAGTTCGACCCTGTATGAGGCATCACACCTGGCCTGTGCCGTGGATAGCGGCATCCGCCCGATCTGGGATGACGCCTTTATCGCCGCGCCGGCGTACCCGCTGCAATGCGCTCCTGGCGATAACCTGGCCCTGCACCTGGCCCTTGAACAAGTGCCCCGCGGCAGTGTGCTGGTAGTGGGTACCGGTAATTTTATTGCCGGTTACTGGGGCGAAGTCCTTACCGTTGCGGCACAGGCAGCCGGTGTGGTCGGCCTGGTCATCGACGGCGGGGTACGTGATATCGCGGCCTTGAAGGCGCGCCGGTTTCCGGTATTTGCCCGCGGCATCTCGGTCAGAGGCACCGTCAAGGCCAGCGCCACCTCGGTCGGTCAGGCTTTCAATTTCAACGGCGCAGAGGTGGCGCCGGGGGATCTGCTGGTGGCTGACGATGATGGTGTGATCATCATCCCCAAGGCACACGCCGCACGTACCTTCGCCGAAGGCGAATCCCGTGCCGACAAGGAAGCCCATATGATGCAGGCACTGACTGAAGGCCGCTCCACGCTCGAACTGATGAACCTGACTCACTGGAGACACCGCCCATGAGCAGCGATATCCAGCGGCTCAACCGGCACCTGGCAAGCGCCCTGCCCTCGGCCACCTATCGGATCATCGACCGTGTTGCAGAGCGCCGCGCCCAAGGCGCCACGATCATTTCACTGTGCGCTGGCGAACCGGACTTCGATACGCCCGAGCCTGTGCGCGACGCTGCAATCCGCGCCATAGGCCAGGGCCACACCCGCTACACCCAGGTCGCTGGCGCACGTTCACTGCGAGAAGCGGTGGCGGCCAAATTCCGTGGTGAAAACGGCCTGGATGTCGGCTGGCAGGACACCCTGGTCTGCAACGGTGGCAAACAGGTGATCTACAATGCCCTGGCCGCGACCCTCAATGAGGGAGATCAGGTCATCATCCCGGCGCCTTACTGGGTCAGTTATCCCGAGATGGTTCAGTTATGCGGCGCACAAAGCTGCTTCGTGACCTGCCACGCAGCGTCCGGTTTCAAGCTGACCGCAGCGGCACTGGCAGCGGCAATCACCCCGCAAACGCGCTGGCTGATCCTCAACTCGCCCTCCAACCCGACGGGGGCGGTGTACAGCCGCGACGAGCTGGCGGCACTGGCCGATGTGCTGCTGGCCCATCCTCATGTATTGATCCTGGCGGATGATATCTACGAACACCTGATCTTCGATGATCAGCTGTTCCATACCCTGGCCCAGGTTGAACCACGCCTGGCAGCGCGCACCCTGACCATGAACGGCGTGTCCAAGGCCTACGCCATGACCGGCTGGCGTATCGGTTTTGCCACAGGCCCGCGCTGGCTGTTGCAAGCCATGGAAACATTGCAAGGCCAGCAGACTTCGGGAGCCGGCTCAATCTCGCAGCAGGCCGCTCTCGCCGCTCTGGAAGGCCCCAAGGACTTTATCCACAGCAGCCGTATCGCGTTCCAGAAGCGCCGCGACCTGATGGTCGACCAGCTCAACAGCATACCGGGCCTTGAATGCACCAGCCCGGCAGGCGCCTTCTACGCGTTCGCCTGCTGCGCCGGACTGATCGGCCGCACCTCGCCCGCAGGCAGGGTGCTGTCCACCGATGAAGACGTGGCCCTGGCCCTGCTCGACGAAGCCGGTGTAGCCGTGGTGCATGGCAGCGCCTTTGGCCTGGGGCCCTATATCCGTATTGCCTATGCCCTGGATGACGCCGTGTTGCGCCGGGCCTGCGAGGCGATCAGGAGGTTTTGCATGGCTGTGCGTTGACGTGCAGCAGGATTGGCCGGCCCCGGAAAACATTAAATTCCATTAAACGCATGGCTTGAGTTGAAACTCACACATCAACCAGGCCTGCGAGCACTAAAAACACACAGCCGGCAAATAAACCTGAAGCACCTGACCAGGTACCTTTCATGGCAAGGCATCAGCGCATCCATCACCGCAGCCGCCACCGATAGACTGATGAAATTTGACCATGGCAATCAACCGATCAGTGCGACTCTTACCCAGTCGCAGTTCGATACTGCGCTTCGCATCCTGTTGATCCAGCCATTCTTTTATATTCGACTGCCCAAGGCGATAGCGTATTTCAGCAATGCGCTCTGCCCGGGATGAAGATTCATGGGCACGGGCCAGGTAGAGCCCCTCATCGGTGAGCTGTTTATAGGCCGACAGTGCGTTCTCAACATCCTGCAGTGCATCAAGCAACTGCTTTTTGTATAACTCGATACTCTCCTGGTACGTTGCTTCGGCGATTTCAACTTGCAACTTGCCTTTATTGAACTCAAAAAACGGAAGCAGTAAATCTGCCGTAAAAAAACCCACCGGATTGCGCAGAATATTTGACAGTTCGCGTGTCCCTCCTCCAGTGATACCTGCCGTAAGATTCACTGCCGGATAGAGGTTTCTTTGCTGGATCTCAATATTGCTGAAATGAGCGCGCAACCTGAGTTCAGCAGCCCTCATGTCGGGTCGCTGGCTCAGAATGTGGGCAGGTATCTCCGACCGTAGCGCTCTAGACGGTTGAGTCGGAACTGGACGAATCTTGATCGTGTCATCCCACCCCATAGGCGACGCCAATAAAACCAACAAGGCATTGCGGCTTTCTTCACGCTGTTGAAGCCGCCCTGTTTTATCGGCCAGCAGTACACTTAACTGTTGCTCTGCCTGAATCGACTGAAGACGCCCCTCCTGCCCAACGGATTCACCCAGGCGTGCCAGCTCAAGGATTGAACGGGCGCTGGCAATGCTGGTGTCGTTAATTTCAATGCTTTCATTCAAAAACGCTAATCGCCAGTACAGCTCCATTGTTGTACCGATCAGTTGCATCGCGATGTGCTCACGATCCTCCCGGGTCGCCATGGCTTCCCAGGCCGAGATATCGCGAGCCTTTGCAAGACGCCCCCATAAATCCAGCTCGTAGCTCAAGGAGAATGTGCTGGTAAAAGCCTTTTGTTCCGAACTTCCTCTGTTCAGTTCCTTGCTACTGCTCAGTTTGAATCCACTTGATACACCTGGTGTTAAATTCGTCCTGACAATACCCGCTTGTGCCTCTGCCTTTTTGACCCTGTATGCAGCCGCTGCCAGGTTATTATTATTGCGCAGTACACGTTCCACCAGAGCGTCCAGGTCAGGGTCCTGAAATGAGCGCCACCAATGCTGTGTCTGCTTTATATCTTTACCCTCAGGTAATGCATTACGCCATTTTGTAGGCAGCGCCAGTTGTGATTTGACAGCGTTCACATCGGGCAGATGAGTGCTACAACCTGCCAACAGCATCACGCTAAAAAACAGAGCAGGGTAATATCTAGTCATCACAATGATATTCTCAAGAACATTGGAGCGCAGTGTTGACTGGGTCCAGCAAGGCATCGACTTCATGTTGAATGATTACGATGGCAAACCCATTGACTTACGCCCGGGACAAAGCCTCGACAGGATCCAGCCTGGCGGCATTTCGAGCAGGTATATAACCAAATACAAGACCAATAACGGTAGAACTTGCAAACGCTACCATGAACGACCAATAAGAAAATTTAAGCGGAAAATCAGTTTGTAATCCGCCTAAAATTTCCCCGGCAAGCAGGGCCAGCAAAAACCCAAAACCACCGCCAAATATGCACAGCAAACAGGATTCGCTGAGAAACTGCTGCATGATATCTCGTCGCCGGGCACCGAACGCCATACGAACGCCTACTTCATAGGTTCGCTCTGCTACTGAGTAAAGCATCATATTCATCAAGCCAATTCCTCCAACCAGGAGAGAAATCGATGCGACCGATATGCTCAGCACGTTCAAGACTCTGGTAGCACTGGTCACCGACCGGAGTATTGAGTCTGCAGAACTTGTGAAAAAGTCTTTGCTGCCGCGTTTGAGTTCCAAAAGACGATTGATATTACTTTCGGCCAGTTCGTTTGAAATCCCGTCAGCCACGCGCACTACAATGCTCTCAAGAAATGACTGGCCCGAAATACGTGACATCAACGTGGTATAAGGCATATACATCTGCAGAACAGGCGCCTCACCAAATGAAGACGGTGTATTCTTGATAACCGCTATGACGATTGCCGGCATCGGGCCTACCAATATGACTTTTCCAATCGGGTCCTCCCAGCTCGGGAAAAGTCTTTTGCGCATATTTTCATCAATGACTGCAACTTGCGCCTGCCGTTTAACATCATCACTGGAAAAAAAAGTACCTTGCGCAAATACCTCGCCTCTCACCCTGGCAAACGCTTCACCGACACCCAATACCTGAGCTGAAAGGTTGGCGTTTTTTGATGTAATGGTGGCTGTCGCAGAAGAGACCGGGGAGATGCTGTCAACGTAGGGAAGTGATCGCAGATAGTCCACATCAGATTCACTCAGCGCTTTGTTTGAACCCTTGTAGATATCACCCCAGTCCTTCCCGGAGTAAATATCGATGGTGTCAGCACCCATGGCGCTGATCTCTTGAACTATGCGGTCGCGCGCCCCCTCACCCAGGGCAATAACCGATGAAACCGCAGCAATGCCGATGACGATTCCCAGTACCGTCAATCCCGCATGCAAGGGCTTTCTGACCAGCCACGAAAAAGCAATTTTAATTGCCTCCACCCAGCCTGACAGCATGTTTATCGAGGAGCCCTGTGCAGGTTTCAACCCGGGGCCCCCTCGCGGCCCTGCCGTTGACGAGGCAGGGTGATTGCCTGTATCCGAAGAGATGCAGCCATCCTGAATATGAATCAGCCGCTGCGCATATGAAGCGATGTCATTATTGTGCGTAACAATAATGACGGTATGCCCTTTTGCATTCAGTTCACATAAGGCGGCCATCACCTCCTCACCGCTCTTGGTATCCAGCGCACCGGTCGGCTCATCGGCCAATATGATGTCGCCGCCATTCATCAGTGCACGCGCAATGCTGACACGCTGTTGCTGCCCACCTGACAACTGTCCCGGAAAGAAGTGCAAGCGGTCGCTCAACCCAAGACTGCTCAACAGCATTTGTGCGCGTGCACGCAGTGTTTTCTTCTCCCCTTCGACATAAAGGCCTGGAGACAAAACGTTTTCTTCAGCATTCAGGTGGCCCAGCAAATGGTAGCGCTGGAATACGAATCCGAAAGTGCCCCTGCGCAAATCTGCCAACTCATTATTCGTCAGACGGGTCACACTCCGCCCGTGCAGGATGTATTGCCCTTGCGAAGGCGGGACAAGGCACCCCAGAATATTGAGAAGGGTCGACTTTCCCGAGCCCGATGTCCCGACAATTGCAACCATCTCACCTGCACGGATATTCAGGTTGACGTCTCGTAAAGCCTCTGTAGATGAATGACCATTGAAATAGCTCCTGCTGACATTTATCAATTGGATTAATGGCGCGGATAAGCTCAGGTTTTCCTCTGGCAGGTTGCCAGGCTTTACGGCATCCTTCGTGGGCCGAGTTCGAAACTTTATTTTCCTGAGACATTCCATACACTACCCGACAAATAAATATTAACAATGACTCCCACAGCACAACGTCAATCAACGCCTATTCGATAATGACATTGTCGCCTAGCTCAAGCCCCGACTTAACTTGCACATGCGTATTGTTTCGCAGACCGATCGCAATGGACCTTGCAATCACTTCTTTCTGCTCCGTCAATATACGCACTTCATAAAGATTGCCCGCAGACTGCTTTTTTCCGAGAGCGGCCAAAGGAATTGCCATCACCTGACCAACGCTTTCCTGAGTGATTTTAACGTTGGCTGTCATCAAAGGCTTGAGCAGACGATCAGGGTTATCAACTTCAAACGTAGCATTGTAGTAAACAGGAACATTGGACGTTGCATTGGGCTTTGAGAGTTCTTTGCTGTCAGTAACGACGGACTCCGGCAGAAGTTCAACGGCAAGAATGTTCGATTCGAAAGACAGCTCCGGTGCACCGGTCACGGTAAAAACAACCTTTTGCCCCTCCTGCACTCGTACAATATCTGACTCGGATATTCTGGCCTTGACTGTCATCCTGTCCATATTGCCCATAATCAGAATGGTCGGTGATGTCTGGGCGGACACAATTGTCTGGCCCTCTTTAGTCACAATAGCGATGATTTCGCCATCGGCAGGCGCCTTGATTTTCGTATACCCGAGATTAGCCACTGCGCTATCCATCTCGATTTGAGCCAAATGAATCTGGCTTTTTAGAACGAAGACTTCAGCCCGGGCATTTTCCAGCTCCACCTCGGCTTGCTCAAGGTCTCTTTTTGCGCTGGCATCTGCCTGATACAGCGCTTGCTGGCGGGTAAATACCCTCTCTGCGCGCTGGCGCGCTTTTTCCTTGGCCTTTTGCTGTGCCAGTACAAGATCGCGGCTGGCTTTCGCCTTGCTCAAGGCATTTTCCTGAAGCTCCGGATCAATCTCCACTAATACCTGGCCTTTTTTGACCTTGTCACCCAGTCGCACATGGATTGTTTTAACTTGACCATTAACCTGTGCTCCGACATCGACCAAGCCCGTTGCGACTATCGGGCCTGTTGCCAAAACCAGACTTTCCATGTCGATTTTCGTTACTGGCGCAACGATATGGCTCACTTCATCAGATCGATCAAACAATCCATAAAATGCAAAAGAAGATAATGCGACCAGCCCGACAACAAAAACAATCCATTTAAATCGCATAAGTGAGCAACCAATACAATGCAACTGTGTTTATCATCTTTAATCCTGACCTTGCCTGATAGCAGGCACGTACCTGCATCTGCTTTTTTGACTTTTCTTGATAGCCCGCCACTCTTGCAATTAAAACCAGTGCCTGTTCGGCAATGGGTATAACAGGGCAACACCATTAGTACAGCATCAGTACTAACATTCAACTGCCAGGAGCAAGCGCAAGAATAACCCCACTATTAATTCAGGGTTTTCCTACCTTGATTTTTCTTGAGTCTTCAACAAGCAAACCAGCAGCACACGACAGCCCAGTGTTCTGAGCAGGCCATATGTTTGAACTTCACACACCGGATCTCCACTTTGCGCGTACAGTTCATTGCCCACAGTTCTGCACAATCAACGGCCGTATTTATCGGCACGAAACCTGCCAAAGCTGATCCACCCGCGTCGTATAGCTCTGGCTCATCATCTCCCGGCGCATCCCCCAGTCGGGTTTGCCCGGCACGCTGGCGGCCCGTAACGTGCCCCTGCCCCAGCGGCCATTGATGGCATCCAGTACCGCCATCACCCGTGAAGCTTCTGCCGGTTGATTGACGGCAAACAGATCGTCGGAAAACTCCCCCGGCTGGCGCAGGTCGAGCAACAACACTTCGGCCTTGCTGTATCTGAAACCGGGCTGAAACACATGCTCCAGAGCATCCACCGCTGCTCTGGTGAGTAACCGCACATCATCGGTAGGATAGGGCAAGGTCACCACCACGCCCTTGGCGTACTTCGCCTCGTCCGGGTTGAACATGCCGGTACGAATGCTGACCCGGACTTTTTGGCAGTACGACTTTTGTGCCCTGAGCTTTTCCGAGGCACGCATCATATAGGTGGCTACGGCCTCCTTGATCGGTGCCAGCTCGGTCAGGCGCTTGCCAAACATGCGGCTGCAGCAGATCTCCTGCTTGGGCGGATCGGGCTCGTCCAGGGCCAGGCAGGATGTACCGTTCAATTCACGGGCCGTTTTTTCGATCACCACGCTGAATTTTTTGCGCAGCGACCACGGGTCCGCTTTGGCCAGGTCCATCGCTGTGCGAATCCCCATAGCTTCAAGATGCGCGGTCATGCGTCGGCCAACGCCCCAGACCTCCGACACCGCGGTATTGCGCAGTACCCAGTCACGTTCATGGTCGCCACACAGGTTCACCACGCCCCCCGTGTGGGCCTGCAAGCGCTTGGCGGTGTGATTCGCCAGCTTGGCCAGGGTCTTGGTATGCGCGATACCGACCCCCACCGGAATGCCCGTGCATTGCAGGATGCGACTGCGCAACTGACGGCCCATGGCGGTGGCGTCAACGATACCGCTCAGGTCGGCAAAGGACTCGTCGATGCTGTAGACCTCGACAGCCGGCAACATCGCCTCGATCAGGCTCATGACACGCTCGCTCATGTCGCCATACAACGCATAGTTGGACGAAAACGCCACAATCCCCAGTTGCTCGAGCCGATCCTTGATCTGGAAATACGGCTCGCCCATTTTCACGTGAGGCTTGGCGTCATAACTGCGGGCGATCACGCAGCCGTCGTTGTTGCTCAGCACCACAATGGGCACCTTGGCCAGGTCGGGCCTGAACACACGCTCACAGCTGGCGTAAAAACTGTTGCAATCGATCAGGGCAAAAACCGGCGCAGGCTTAGTGGCCATGGCTGCGCACGGTATAGGTAATCACGCCCCAGACTGTCAGTTCATCACCTTCGAGTACATACCGGTCCGGATACTTCGGGTTTTCGGATTGCAGCACAACGCTCTTGCCACGCAGGCACAGGCGTTTGCATATCGGCTCGTTATTGAGCAGCGCCACCACCACATGGCCATGCCCGGGCTCGATAGCACGGTCCACCACCGCCAGATCCCCGGAAAAAATCCCCACACCCTGCATGCTGTCGCCGTCGATGCGCACCAGATACACATGGGGCGCACGGATACCGAGCAGTTCATCGAGGGAAATTTCCTTCTCGATATGATCCGCCGCCGGTGACGGAAACCCGGCGGGGACTTTGAAGGAGCAAAGTGGCAGGCGAACGCCATCTTCAGCAATGGGACCCAGGGAAGTGAAGCTCATGACGCACGCCTTACGATAACTGTATGAACATACAGTAAACTGCGTAGGATCATTCTGGTCAATTTTTCTGACAGATATTTCGACGAGAGGAGTGTGTAGCCGATTTCAGGGGCTGTCTGGAGTCACAACCCAGCACATCGTCTGCAACCTGATAGAGGGATGACTTGCCAAGGGTTCCCATTCATCCCTGAACCTGAACCCTTGCTTCAGGTAGAAGCTGGCAGCTCTTGCGTTGTCCGGGGCTACCTCGAGATAAACGTACTCATGCCCGCCCTGCAGCGCCCGGGCCTTGACTGCGCCAACCAGCCGGGCGGCCACATCGGCGCCGCGCACGCCGGGCTCGACCCACATGCCGATCAAGTTATAGCGCCGGTTTTCGCTCACCCCGGCACCGATCATGCCCACCGCCTTGCTGTCCTCGATGGCCAGCCAGAATTGCGTCCCCGCCCCTGAATCAGCGCGCTCTTGCCACTGCTCGTCGGTGTAACTGGCCGCCGTTTGATAGCTCACGCCAAATGCCGTCGGGGCATCCAGAAGCGCTGCCAGGCGAACCTGCTTCAACAGCATCCAGTCACTGGCTTGCGTCAATCGAATGTGCATACCCTTCCCTGCTACGTCCGTGATTTTTCAAAACGAACATCACCTTCAGGCAAATTCGCCACCGCCTGCCAGCCAAGGTGCCGATAAAAACCGCTGGCACGGCTGTTTTCAGCGGTCTCCAGCCAAATCGTGGGGTGATGCTGAAACAGAAACGCCTCGGCCTTCGCCATCAGTCTGCGACCCAGCCCGAGCCCCTCGAATTCGGCCAGGACAAATGCGGCAAAGACACAGCCATCCTCGGCATCGGCCATGGCAAACCCCACCGTAACACCCTCGACCTCGGCCACCCAGATACAGGGAGCGGCTTCCATCGCCTGGCCTATGACGTCAGGGGTAATGCCCATTTCAGTTAACTGTTGGTGAGAAAGAGGGTTCTCCCTGACGCGGGTACGGATGACAAAAATTGTCGGGATATCTGCCTGATTGGCAAGTCTTATGGCTATGTTCATAAATTCAGGGCTCCATCCCTTGCAGCTTGCGCTTCAGGCGCTTGAGGTAGCTGTTGACAATAAGTTTGTGCGCCGGCCCCACCGGCAGCATATACAGACGGCCAAAGGTGTTATGGGTGACCACAGAGGAGGTGATTGTCAGTACCCGATCAGCCATCGACACACAGGTCATCACATCCAGATGCCGGTCACGCTCGGTCAGCACCAATACCTCGGGGGCGCTGTGCTCTACCAGAAAGAAATCCAGATAGTCACCTGCCTGCACGGCCTCGCGCCGGGTACCGGAGAAACCGCCAATGCGCTTTACGCCAAATAACGAAGAAATCCCGTCTCGGGTTCGAAACGCCAGGCGCATCAGCGGCCCCTGCCCGGCCGTCATCAGGTTCCAGGCTTGCAGCGCCGTGATCTGCACAGGCAGCAGCACCGATCTGCTGTCATGGTAATCAAGCTCGGGCAGCGGACGCAGGGTATGCACAGATGCACGGGTCACTAACGGTTATCTCCCTGATAAAAGTTAAATAATGCCACTGAAGCCCTAGCGCCCCGGCTGCCATTGCGGGTAGACCGCAAGGTCTTCATGTTCAAGCCATGGGACATCATGCTCAGCCCAGATATGGTATTGCGGGCGATCGCCCGGGTCCTCTTCCAGGGTCGCAACACGAACAATCACAGCCGCGGCTGTGTCACGTTCAGCCACAAGGTGACAACCGCACAGCGAGCAAAAGCGCCGCAGCTTGCCGGGGGAAGACTCGTAGTTGCTGAGCTTTTCCTGCCCCCTCGTCCAATGGAAGTGCTCACGCAAAACACCGGCCGTGGTGACAAACGCAGCAGCATGGGTTTTGCGGCACGACTGGCAATGACAATGGCTTACAGGCAGGTCGATACGATCAATTTCATAGCCAACGGCACCGCAGGCGCAACTTCCCTTCATCACAGGCTCCTTTGTTCAGTACGGTATTTATCGTCGCCTTGCGGCTTGCTGGCAATGATATCGAAGCGGTGCCAGGCGATGTCCCCCTGCAAACTGGCACCCGGTTGCTCGAATTCGCGCAACAGATGCAGCTCAAGATTACCGCACAGCAAGCGCGCCTGCGCTTCGGTCTGAAAGGTCATATGGGCAAGTGCCGCCCAGCCGTGCCGTTCGCCAAACAGATGGCCGACAAATACACCACCCGGTTCAAGCGCCGCAGTAACAAGCCGCCAAAGGGTCTCAAAATATTCTGGCCGACAGAACGGCAAGGCGAGACCGGCATGGATCAATCTGGATGCAGGTAACTGCGTCAGCTGTTCAAAATCGCAGGCCAGGGTCGCCAGCCGCCCACCGCTGACACCTTGTGACAATGCAGATGTTCGCGCAATGGCGCCGGCTTCGCGGTCAATGGCCAGTACGTCCCAGCCTGCGGCCAGCAATTGCCGGGTTTCCATTCCGGCCCCACAACCCAGGTCCACGGCCTGACGTGAACCCTCATTCGCGCTGATCAGGTTCAAGGCCCTACTCAGCAAGGGCGATTGCCCGCGCTGTTCACTTGCCTGGTAATAGGCTTCCCAGTCACTCAACTCAAGTTCCTTCTTGATCATTACGTCTGTCACAGGCCATCTCAAAAACAGATGGATCCATCTGAATTCAGCACTACGAGTGTGTACCCAAGGCTGCCTAAGATAAGTCATAACTCCCTGATAATGCCGCCCGTTTTACGCGGTGCACAACAACCGGAGATTGTCTGATGACCCATCCTGCTGCCTGCGAACACCCGCCCCTGGCCGAATCCTTGCGCGAGGAGCTGGGCCAATTGCTCGGCACCCGCTTCTCCACCTCGGCCAGCGTGCGCGAGCACCACGGCAGCGATATTTCCGCACTAGACCCCATGCCGCCGGATGCCGTGGCCTATGCCAACAGCCTTGAGGATATCGTCAGTATCAGCAGCGCCTGTTATCGCCACGATACGCCGATGATCGCCTATGGCAGCGGCACCTC
Organism: Pseudomonas sp. TWR1-1-3; assembly: GCF_049896805.1. Taxonomy (NCBI): domain Bacteria; kingdom Pseudomonadati; phylum Pseudomonadota; class Gammaproteobacteria; order Pseudomonadales; family Pseudomonadaceae; genus Pseudomonas; species Pseudomonas sp. TWR1-1-3. Next base: position 1,109,044 of record NZ_JAFCUZ010000001.1, read on the forward strand.
GCTGGAAGGCTGGCTGCAAGCCTCCCACGGTGGCGTCAGCATTGATGTCTCGGGCATGAACCAGGTGCTTGCCATTCGCGTTGACGATATGGACGCCACTGTACAACCGGGGGTGACCCGCAAACAGTTGAATGCAGCGTTGCACGGCACCGGGCTGTTTTTCCCTATCGACCCCGGGGCCGATGCGTCACTGGGCGGCATGGCGGCGACCCGTGCTTCCGGGACCAACGCCGTGCGCTACGGCACCATGCGCGAAAACGTGCTGGCCATGACGGCAGTGTTGGCCGACGGCCGGGTGATCAACACCGGCGGGCGGGCGCGCAAGTCTTCCGCCGGCTATGACTTGACCCATTTACTGGTCGGCTCGGGCGGGACGCTGGCGACCATCGCCGAACTGACCGTCAAGTTGCACCCGATTCCTGAAGCCATTTCAGCTGCCGTGTGCCGCTTTCCCAGCGTGGATCTGGCCGTACGCGCCGTGATCCAGATCATCCAGCTCGGTGTGCCGGTCGCCCGCATTGAACTGCTCGATGCCTTGACCATGCGCGCCCTCAACGCCTACAGCAGCACGCAGTTGCGCGAGGCGCCGTCGCTGCTCTTTGAACTGCATGGCTCTGAAGCCGGCGTGAAAGAACAGATCGAGACCGTGCGCATGGTTGCCGATGAACATCAGGGCATGGACTTCGAGTGGGCCGTGCATCCGGAGGATCGCAGCCGTCTGTGGCAGGCCCGGCATGACGGCTACTTCGCCGCCCTCGCCCTGCGCCCCGGTTGCCGCGCCCTGACCACCGATGCCGTGGTACCGATTTCACGACTGGCCGAGTGCATTGAAGCGACGGCAGCGGACCTTGCGCAAAACGGCTTTCTCGCACCGATTTTCGGTCATGTGGGCGATGGTAACTTCCATGCCGTGATCCTGGTCGACCCGCACAACCCCGACGAAATCGAACGCGCCGAAGGCGTGGCCCATCGCCTGGCCGAGCGGGCCATTGCCCTGCAGGGCAGTTGCACCGGCGAGCACGGCATCGGCTTGACCAAACAGCACTTCATGGCCGTTGAACACGGGCAAAACGCCGTGGACGTCATGCAGTCGATCAAGGCGGCGCTCGACCCGAAACAGCTGATGAACCCCGGCAAGATATTCCCTCGAGGGCGCTCTGCAGGCTGACCCGCGGTACCATCACCGGCCCGCATATCCGAGTCCTGCAGGAAGCACCGCAATGGAAATCCGCCAGATCAAATATTTTGTCGCCGTGATCGATTGCGGCAGCCTGTCCAAAGCCGCCCGCCAGGTGCATGTGGCGCAATCGGCCTTGAGCAAGCAAATGTCGGCGCTGGAGGACGATCTGGGGGTTCAGCTGTTCCATCGCAGCCACAACGGCGTAGTCGCCAGCGAGGCCGGCAAGGTCTTCTACGAATACGCCCAGGGCATGCTCAAGCATCTGAGCGATGCCCGGGCTGCCGTCAGCAGCAGCCCCGACTCGGTCAGCGGCTCGATTATCGTGGCGCTGCCGCAAAGCGTCGCCACCCTCCTTGCCATGCCGCTGATGCGCGCCGTGGCCGCCCGTTACCCGCAGGTGGCATTCCATCTCAACGAAGAGCTGACCGGCAACGTCATGGACCAGTTACTGCACGGGCGCATTGACCTGGCCCTGTTCAGCGCCATCGACCTGCCCCCGCAAGTGTTGTTCAGCGCATTGATCGAAGAAGATTTTTACCTGATCCACCGTGCCGATGCCGCCGACGCCCCCGCTGCCGGTGAGGTTTGCCTGGCGCAGGCGCTGGCCCGGCCGCTGGTATTTCCCAGTCAGGCCCACGGTCACTGCACCCGCACGCTGGTCGAGCACGCGGTAAAACAGCACGGGCTGGCCGTGGGCGAAATCGTCATGGAGGTCAACTCCGTGCATATCCTCAAAAGCGCGGTCGAGGCCGGTATCGGTCACACCATCATGCCGTTGAACCTGGCCGTGCGTGAAATCGATGACGGTCGGCTGGTGGCCCACCGCATTGCCGCTGACGGCTTGACCCGAACCCTGGGTATCTGCAGTTGCGCTTCGATGCCCGCCAGCCATCTTAAAACCCTGATCAGTGAGTTGATCCGCGAAGTCGTGCACGCCATGTGCGCGTGCGGCGAATGGCCGGGAGGCCGTGCGCGCTGATCGGTGATTGCACACCTGCCCCTACAACAACAAAAAAGAGGCTCCAGATGAACACCCTACCGCCACCCCCTGCTGACATGCCGGACCATGCACTGCATTCGGCCTACCGCAAAACCGCCTGGCGAGTCATTCCGTTGCTGATGGTCTGTTATCTGGTCGCCTACCTGGACCGGGTCAATGTGGGCTTTGCCAAACTGCAGATGCTTGATGACCTCAAGTTCAGCGAGGCGGTGTACGGGCTCGGTGCCGGGGTGTTTTTTGTCGGCTACCTGATGTTCGAAATCCCCAGCAATATCGCCCTGCACAGGTTTGGCGCCCGGCGCTGGATCGCGCGGATCATGATGACCTGGGGCCTGCTGTCAGCGGCCATGATGTTTGTCGAAACCCCCATGAGCTTCTACCTGCTGCGCTTTTTGATCGGCATTGCCGAAGCAGGCTTTTTCCCGGGGATTATTTTCTATCTCACCACCTGGTTTCCGAGCCATCGCCGGGGCGTGATGATTTCACTGTTTATCGCCGCCCTGCCGATCTCCAGCATGCTGGGCTCGCTGATTTCCGGCTTGATCATGCAAACCCTCGATGGCGTGGCAGGGTACGCCGGCTGGCAATGGCTGTTCGTGATCGAAGGCTTGCCGGCGGTGGCCCTGGGCGCCGCCGTGTTCTTTCTGCTGCGCGACCGGATTGCCGACGCCCGCTGGCTCAGCGCCGAAGAAAAACGCGGCATGCAGGCGGCGCTGGATCGCGAAACCCGTGCCAAATCCCACCACTCCGTACGCGATGGTCTGCTCAACCCGAAAATCTGGCTGCTGGGGGCGGTGTACTTTTGCCTGGTGCTGGGCCAGTACGTGATCAGTTTCTGGATGCCGACCATTATCCGCAACAGCGGTGTCGCCGAACCCTGGGCCATTGGCGTGTTGAGTGCTATTCCCTATTCCGTGGCCGCGGTGAGCATGGTGCTGGTGGGACGCAGCAGCGACCGTGTTCGCGAGTATCGCTGGCACCTGGCAATCTGCGCCTTTATCGGCGCTGGCGGGGTGGTATTTGGCACCCTGTTCGGCGCCAGCCTGTGGCTGTCAATGATCGGCCTGACCGTCGGCACAGCAGCTATGATCAGCAGCTTGCCGGTGTTCTGGGGCATGCCTACCGCGGTGGTGGGCGGTGCAGCCGCCGCTGCGGGGATCGCGCTGATCAACTCCCTGGGCAATGTCGCCGGATTTTTCAGCACCATTGTGGTCGGCTGGTTGACGCAGTTGACCGGCAACACCCAGGCGGCAATGTACTTTATGGCCGCCGCGCTGGTGCTCGGCGGGCTGCTGGGCCTGAGTGTGTCACGCACGCGCAGTGACCCGGTTGTTGAGATCAAGGCAGTGGCCTGACAGGTGCCTTCACCATGCTGGCCCGACACGGCCCGGCCCCTGATGGGAACGAAAATGCGGCAACACGTGCTCTGCCAGCTCCTGTATGACCTCTGCCGCAGGCCGCGCCGAAAACTGGATACCCAGGGCCGCATGGTTGACCCATGCTGCTTGCCATTCACCCAGCAGGTCAATCAGGCCATTGCGCCCGGTGCGCAACACATAACCGCCCTGTAAAGAGGTGCGGGGATAATCGGGGTCATCAACCAGGTCGAGCCATTCATTGGTCATGTGCGGCCTGAACCCGCCGTCCGGGATCAACTGGCGCCAGGCCCGGATCTTTTCGCCCAGGCGTTGCGGCCCTGCGCGGTCGTGGGTCGATTCGGGAAAGGTCAGCCAGCCATCGGCATGCTCGCCAATCCAGGCCAGTGACTGACGGGATGAACCGGTGACCATCAGGGGGATGGCTCCCGCCACGGGCCGGGGCAGAAACTCGGCTCCGGCCATATGCCCCAGTGCCGAATCGATAACCGGCGCACGGGCCTGCATCAGTTGGCGGAAATACGTCACGCTCTGGGCAAACCGCTCACCCCGCCGGGCGTGCTCCAGACCATAGGCGGGAAACTCAATGGCCCGGTCTCCCGAGGCGATCCCCATGACCAGGCGCCCGTTCGACAACTGATCGATGGTGGCGCTGGCCTTGGCCAGATCAATGGGATGGCGCAAGGAAAAGATTGCACTGCCGGTTGCCAGCGCAATTGTGCGGGTGTGAGCCGCCAGAAACGCCAGGTAGGTAAAGGGATCGAATACTTGCCCCGCATCACCGAAGGCAGGATCGAACAGCGGTACGTCGCGCACCCAGACTGCGGCAAAACCATATCGGTCGATGTCGCGAACCCGCTCGGCCTGCCCGGCCAGTACCGCCATGTCGCCCTTGTAAAAGCGCAATGGCAGAAAAATCCCGAGGGTCAGCTGATTGGCCGCGAACATGCGCCGATAACCGCGGTGGCTGGCAAATGCGGGCGACGACTGGCCTGTGACCTGATCTGTAGTGTTCATATTGATCCCCTGGTTCAAGCGCCGGTGGCGCGAGTAGGCAGAGCGATACCGCGCTGCACGGCGGGTCTGGTGCCAATGCGCTGGTACCAGGCGCTCAGGTGCTTATAGGCGCTGAAATCGAAATCGATGACTTGCGCGATATGGGTCCAGCCAAACTGGGCAATATCGGCAATCGAGTACTCGTCACCGGCCAGATAGGGGTGCTCGGCCAGGCGGTTGTCCAGGGTGGTAAAGGCTTCATCCATCAAGCGCCGATAGCGCGAAATGGCCTGGGGAATTTTGTCTGCGGCAAACAGCTCGAAGTGAACGCGCTGGCCCATCACAGGCCCCACGCTGGCAGCATGAAACATCAGCCACTGGATGGCTTCCCAGCGTTTGGCGGGTTCGACGGGCAAGAGCTGACCACTGATATCAGCCAGATACAGGAGGATGGCTGCCGATTCAAACAATGTGATGCCACTGCTTTCGTCGACCAGCACCGGGATACGCCCGTGCGGGTTGAGGCGCAAAAACGCCGGGCTGCGGTTCTCGCCCTGGTCAATGTTTACGTGCCGCAGGTGGTAGGTTAAACCGAGTTCCTCCAGGGCAATGGTGATCTTGAAACCATTGGGCGAGCTGTCGGTATACAACGTGATCATGGGGTTCATGCAGGGCGTCCGGTTAGATATAGTTTTACTAAACTTGCACAGCATCTCTAAACTCGGAACATCATCGCTTTCGCTGTGTGTCAGCGGAAACGATCATTTCTGCACACCAGATTCAGGAAAACTAAAGCCTATGGCAGCTTCACTGCCCCTTCTCGCCTTGCGTGCTTTCGTCGAAGTTGGCCAGCAAGGCAGCATCAAGGCGGCCGCGCAAACGCTGAATGTCACCTCAGGTGCCGTCAGCCAGCAGATCCGTCTGCTGGAAGACCGGGTCGGCATGCCGCTGTTTACCCGCGAACGCAGCGGCTTGCGGCTTACAGAGGCTGGCGCAGCTGTGCACCCCACCCTGCAGCAAGCCTTCGGGGCAATCGAAAAAGCCATGCAGTCACTGCACGAAAGTACGACTCGCCAGACCCTGACGATCAGTACGGTGGCAACCTTTGCCGCCTCATGGCTGGTGCCGCGCCTGGGACGATTCAACCGCCTGCACCCGGATATCGAGGTGCGGGTGGAGGCCACTTCCACGCTGGTGGACATGCACCGCGGGCGTGTCGATATTGCCTTGCGCCATGGGCTTGGGGTCTATCCCGGCCTGCACGTGACCCGTTTGATGGCGCCTGTGCTGATCCCCGTCGCCAGCCCCGCCCTGCTGGCTGGCAACCCGGGGCCGGCACAGCCGCAGGACTGCCTCGACTTCCCCCTGCTGCATGACGCTGACCGTGCCGACTGGCTGTTGTGGCTCAGCGCCCATGGCGTGGGCAAAGACCCGCGCGCCGAACGCGGGACAGCTTTTGAGGACGATTTTTTATTGATCCGCGCAGCCGAAGCAGGCCAGGGGCTGGCCTTGGTGCCCCAGGAGTACGCAACCGAAGAAATCGCTGCAGGCCGCCTGGTACAAGTCATGGACAAGCCCTGGCCGGCGCGCTTTGCCTACTACGCCGTAACACGGGTGGAGGCAATGCAACGGGATGAGGTCAGGGCATTTATGCACTGGATCATGCAAGAGGCCGGGGGTAAGTAACAATCACCAGCCCCTCGTCTGCATCCGGGGAACGAAAGTAGGTGGTGATCAGATCAAACTCGGCATCCGATGCGGCAAAGTCATGCTCGGCAAGCTGGTTGCGTACATGCAGGCGCGCACGGCAGGTGTCGTCGTCCACAGCGAGATAATGCAGGCAGTGCGGCACACGCGCGGTTTCTGCCAGGCCGAGCAACCATTCACGGCCGGCAATGGTATTGGCAGGAAAATCCAGCACCACATCCACACCGGACTCCAGCAGGTCGATCACCAGAGGCCCCAGCACACCGCGAATCCTCAGGCTGTAGGCTGCGTAATCGGTTACCGAATTGATCGCACCGGGATAAAGCGATGAGAGCCATTTATCTTCGCTCAGCAATATCGCGCTGTGCTCCACCGCAAGCGTTCTGGCCAGGGTTGATTTGCCTGATGCGATCTTGCCGCACATCAGATGCAGTGTCGCAGTGACCATGGGACGCTTCCTTGAGTGCGGACATTGGATGATGCCCAGCGCTGGCAGTGAACGCAATTGCCAATAAAACCAGCCAAGGGTGAACGAAAAACAGCCCGGTCTGCACCTGAACTTCAGGGGTACAGACCGAACCGTACAACAGCGTCCGCGCGCGGCCAGTCAGTTTTTGTTTAGCAGGCCGCCAAGCAGACCACCCAGCCCGCCGGAAGCACTTGCGCCACCCGAGGTGCCGGTGTTTGTCTGGGTACCGGTCGTGCCGCCCAGGCTGCCAAGCAAGCCAGTGCTGCCACCCAGTAAACCACCTGTGCCGCCGGTGGTTGTCTGAGTACCGGTTGAACCTGTGGCCGTGCCCAGCCCGCCCAGCAAACCGCCCAGCCCGCCGGTAGTTGTGCTTGTGCTTGTGCCGGTGCCGGTGGTTGTCGTCGGGTTCAGGTAACCGCCGGATTTATCCAGTGCCCCACCCACACCGCCTAGCACACCGCTCACCACATTGGTGAGCGGGTTCTTGCCGGTATCGACTACCTTGTCACCCAGCCCGCCGACCACGCCGCCAACCTTCGTCAACAACCCGTCCACCGGCTGCCCCAACCCGGTGGTGGTGCCTACCTTGCCTGTGACGTTTTCCACCATTGAGATCACGGGGACCACGACCTTGTCATTCAAACCACCGGTAGCCTTGCCCAATTGCCCGCTGGTCACATGGGTGGTCAGTGTGTTGCCAAGCATGGTGACAGTGGTGCCGACCTTGTCCACCAGCCCGCCCGCGGTGCCGGTGACCTTGCCCACTACACCGCCTACCAGCGGGACCTGACTGATCGGTGTGTTGTCGACCAGAGCGCTGACACCTGTGCCGAGAGACGAAACGCCTTTACCCACATCGCTGACGCCATTGGTAACACCAGCCACGGTAATGCCCAGCGAGTTTTTGTCAGTGCCCAGCGAGCCCAGGCCATTGGTCACGCCATCGGTAATGGAAGTCACGGCATTACCGGTATTGACCACCAACCCGCCTGCTGCGCCGACCACAGGAACGGTGGTCAGGGTGGTGCCCACGCCGCTGACCAGGGTGCCGACACCGCCCAGTCCGGTGCCGACTTCACCGGCGACCTGCCCCGTGACCAGAGGCGGGGTAACTGCCGGGTTAGGCGGATTGGTTGGATTGGTTGGATTGGTTGGATCAGTCGGATCAGTTGGATCTGTCGGTGTAGTGGGATCAGTTGGCGTGGTCGGATTGGTCGGCGGCGTCGGCGTGCTTGCGCTGTCACTGCTGTGATGCCCGCCACCACCACTGTGGCAGCCCGCCAGGCTGGCGCTCATGACCAACAACAGGGCCGTGCTTGTTTTCAACCAGAGTTGGGTGTTCATAATCAGCTCCCTTGAATCTGTCATGCCTGAGTTCGAAAGCTCCCAGCACTCGCATCAGAGGGAGTTTCCATCCTGGGGAACATGACAACGCCACGGGCTCGAACCCACAACTCACTCCTTGGTATTAATACTCTCTATAAGGCTGCCGCGACTCGACTTAAGGACTAATGCTCAGGTTATAAAAAGCGCTGCATATCAACTTGCACAGGGCTTTTTCACGCAATGGCCGCAGCGCCCCCTACTTAAGTGGTAAGCACAATTAACAAGATCGACCCCAGCATCAGCATTCCTTGATCTGCTCCCACAAGCGGGCGACCTGCTCGGCGCTGTCGGCCCTGATTCGGGCCAGATCCAGGGGGTAGTCCACCCCGGGATTCTCGACAAACCGCGTTGCCGTGAACTGACCATTGCTGGCCCGCAGAATATAGCCGCTGTCCTGGCACTGAGCCGAGGCCAGAAAGATCACACCGGGGGTCACCCACTGGGGCTTGAGGTTGTCCGGTTCGCCGTTAACGCCCCACATCCGGGTCTTGGCCACCGGCGCTACTGCGTTCACCAGGATGCCATCGGCGGCACCCTCCCTGCTCAGGGCATTCATGATGCCCAATTGTGCCATCTTGCCGGCGGCGTAGGCGGTCAGGCCCGGCTGGGCATAGGGCTGGTACATGGCCCGGTCCGAAGAGGTCAGCACCACCCGCGCCGCCGATGATTGGCGCAAGTACGGCCAGGCATGTTTGCACAGCCAGATCGGGCTATACACATTGATCCCCAGCGCGCGCTCGACAAACTCAGGCTGCGCTTCTTCAATAGCCTGGTAACCGACCCAGCCCGCGTTGTGGATCACAATATCCAGCCGCCCGAACGCTTCGACGGCCGTTTCGACCAACTGCCGGCAACCCGTCTCGCTGACCAACTCACCGTGATGACCGATCACGCTGTAGCCCTGGGCTGCCAGCGCTTGCGCGGCGTCATGGGCAACGGATGCATCTGCTGCTGCGCCTTGCCTGTCTGCGCCAATATCACTGATCAGCACATGGGCGCCCAGCCGTGCCAGCTCCCTGGCATAACTCAAGCCCAGGCCCCGGCCAGCACCCGTTACAATTGCGGTTTTGCCGTTAAAGTCCATAAGGATGCCCTCTTGATTGATACTTCACCGTAACAATCAAAAGGCGCGTTGTTTAATACCGTTCAACAGGCCCGTTGATACCCGCTGCCTATCAGCCCCTCTGTGAGAGCGGCGGTGTTCGCAGATAACCCCGTTCAAAGGAAGGAACACTGCACATGATCGAAACCCGACTGCTCCGTCAGTTCATCGCGGTGGCTGAGGAACTGCATTTCCACAAGGCCGCCGTGCGCCTGCACATGGCCCAGCCACCCCTGAGCCAGGCGATCAGCCGACTGGAAGACAAGCTGGGGTTAGCCCTGTTCACCCGCAGCAGGCGCGAGGTCAAGCTGACGCCCGCAGGCCAGGCCTTTTTGCAGGCGGCCTGTCGCACACTCAAGGAACTGGAACAGGGGGTGGAGTACGCCCGCCAGGTGGCGCAAGGGGTAGCCGGTGTGCTCACTGTCAGCGCGGTGTCTATCGCGTACTACGAGCCGTTGCTCAACAGCCTCAGGCAGTTTCGCCAAACCTTTCCCCAGGTCCAGCTGGTGATCAAGGAAATGCCTTCCTCCAGCCAGGCCGAGGCGCTGCTGGCTGCCGAGACCGATATCGCCTTTATGCGCAAACTGCCCTTCATCGCAGCCGACATCGAATCGCGCCTGTTGCTCGACGAGGCCATTGTCATGGCCCTGCCCCTGGATCATCCCAAGGCGCAGTCAGGGCCCATCGAGCTGCGCGATTTTGCTGACGAAGACTTTGTCTTTACTCCACAAGCCCTGGGCAGCGGCTATCACGGCCAGTTGATCGGCCTGTGCGAAAACGCCGGGTTCTACCCCAGGGTGGTACAGGAGGCCGCACAGCTGCATACCCTGATCGGCCTGGTAAGTTGCGGTTTTGGCGTGGCCCTGGTGCCGCAATCCCTCGCCGGCTCGACGCTGCGCGACAAGGTAGCGTTCCGTCCGATCCGGCCGCTGACAGGCGCTGCCAACCCGACCATCGGCCTGTACATGAACTGGCATGCCCATAACCCGTCACCGCTGATACAGCACTTTATTGCCATGCTCGATGGCAACACTCAACCCTGAACAGGCTCAGCGAACCCCTTCAAGTAAACTTGCTGGCATGGCTGCGCCGCATGAGTCGAGACTCAAGCCAGCAGTTCGCTGATCCATCTGACCTGTCGGGCAATTTCCTCCACCCGGGCTTCGGGCACGGCCTGGCGCGCCAGGGCAAGATTGCTCAGAACCTTGCGTTTTTCACCCAGCATACGTTGCCACTTACCCAGAAACAGCGGGCTGCGCGCCTGCATCTGGAAGGGGCCAAAGTACAATTGCTCGGCGGTATAGCTCACCGGTCCGATGCGTTCGGCGACGATGATTTCGTAGTAGAAACGGTTTTCCCGCAGCAGTTCTTCGCAAAGGATGTGGTAGTGGTTTTCCATCAGCCATTGCCGTAAAGGCTGCTCGCCGCCGTTGGGTTGCAGGATCAGGCGCTCCCGTCCGCTCAGGTGTGCCTTGCCACTTGCAAGAATATCGCGGATGGTCTCGCCGCCCATGCCGCAGATGCTGATCGCCGTAATCTCGTCCTGCGGCCTGATCGCTGCCAGGCCACTGGCATGGCGCACGCTAATGCGTTGCTCGAAGCCGTTTTCGCGCACGGTACGCCGGGCCGCCTGAAAGGGCGTCAGGGCCACCTCGCCCGCCACGGCGGCGGCAATGGCCCCCCGACGCAGCAACGCCACCGGCAGGTAGCCGTGGTCCGAGCCGATATCGGCCAGCCGCGCACCTGCCGGCATATGGGCTGCCACGCGCTCCAGACGCATGGACAATGTGTGTTCGTTCAACTGCTGTTCCTTTTCACCACGGATGCCCGCCAGTGTGGGGGGCGGCACATGATGCGCGGTGAGCAGGCCCGGGTAAAGCACCGGCACACGCTGCCCCTGTGGGAGCGGGCTTGCTCGCGATACCGCCGGCAAGCCCGGCTCCCAGCTTTACCGGGCACGTCTTGCGGGGGATCAAGGTTGATATTACATATGGATATCCGTATATTCGAATTTCCATATGTATAGACAGAGAGTCACCATGCTCAGTCCCGCCGCACTGTTCAAATGCCTGTCCGATGAAACCCGCGCCAGGGCCACCTTGCTGATCGCCCGTGAGGGCGAGCTCTGTGTATGCGAACTGGTCTGTGCCCTGGATGAAAGCCAACCGAAAGTTTCCCGCCATCTGGCCCAGCTTCGAGGCTGCGGGTTGCTGCTCGACCGCCGCCAGGGGCAGTGGGTGTATTACCGTCTCAACCCGCAACTGCCGGACTGGGTGCGCAGCGTTCTTGAAACCACCCTGCTGGCCAACACCGAGTGGCTTGCGCACGACAGTGCCCGGCTCACTGCCATGGGCGAACGCCCGCTCAACACCACTGCCTGCTGCTGAGACGTCCGATGCTTATCGCCTTCGCAATTTTTTTGGTCACTCTGGTTCTGGTCATCTGGCAGCCCAAGGGCCTGGGGGTGGGCTGGAGTGCCTCACTGGGTGCGGTTGTGGCACTGCTTGCGGGGGCGGTATCACTGCACGATATTGCCCAAGTGTGGGCCATTGTATGGAATGCCACGGCCACTTTTATCGCCGTGATCATCATCAGCCTGTTGCTCGACGAAGCAGGTTTCTTTCAGTGGGCGGCCCTGCATGTGGCCCGCTGGGCCAAGGGTGATGGCCGCCGCCTGTTTGTGTTTACCGTGCTGCTGGGGGCCGGTGTATCGGCACTGTTTGCCAATGACGGCGCGGCACTGATCCTGACCCCCATCGTGATCTCGATACTGCTCGCCTTGCGCTTTTCTGCCGCCTCAACCCTGGCGTTTGTCATGGCCGCAGGCTTTATTGCCGATACTGCCAGCCTGCCGCTGGTGGTGTCGAACCTGGTCAATATTGTCTCGGCCGACTACTTCGGCCTGGGTTTCAGCGCCTATGCCGCGGTCATGGTACCGGTCAACTGCGTTGCAGTCGCCGCCACGCTGCTGGTGTTGTACGGGTTTTTCCGCCGCGATATTCCACGCCACTATTGTCTTGATGAGCTGCCCGAACCACGAAAGGCCATACGCGACCCGTTGACGTTTGCTGTCGGCTGGGGGGTTCTGGTCTTGCTGCTCACAGGCCTGTTTGCACTGGAACCACTGGGCATTCCAGTCAGCGCGATTGCTGCAGTGTGCGCCGCCCTGCTATTCGCTGTGGCTGCGCGCAGCCACGTCATTTCAACGCGACGGGTGTTGCGCGAAGCTCCCTGGCAGGTGGTGACGTTCTCACTGGGCATGTACCTGGTGGTGTACGGGCTGAAAAATGCCGGGCTGACCCACCACCTGACGCTGGTTCTCAATCAGTTGGCCGAGTCCGGCCTTTGGGCCGCCACCCTGGGCACCGGCGTGCTCGCCGCACTGCTGTCTTCGGTGATGAACAATATGCCCGGGGTCTTGCTCGGCGCGCTGTCAATCCAGGCCAGTGATGCCAGCGGGGTGATCCGCGAGGCGATGATCTACGCCAATGTCATCGGCTCCGACCTGGGCCCGAAAATCACCCCCATCGGCAGTCTGGCCACCCTTCTGTGGTTGCATGTGCTGGCACGCAAGGGTATTCGCATCACTTGGGGTTACTACTTCAAGGTGGGGCTGATCCTGACCCTGCCGATTCTGCTTGTCACCCTGTCTGCCCTGGCTTTGCGCCTGAGCCTTTAATACCACCGCAAAGAGCAACTACCATGCGTGTTCTGTTTATGTGTACCGCCAATAGCTGTCGCAGCATTCTGTCCGAAGCCATGTTCAACCATCTGGCGCCGCCAAGGTTCCAGGCCATCAGTGCGGGCAGTTTTCCCCGGGGGCAGGTGTTGCCCCGCAGCCTGCTCACCCTGCAAGAAGCCGGTATCGGCATAGACGGCCTGAGCAGCAAGGGCAATGACGCCTACGAAGACAACCCGCCGGATATTGTCATCACCGTCTGCGACAAGGCCGCCGCTGAGGCGTGCCCGGTGTATTTCGGCCCGGCCATCAAAGCCCACTGGGGGTTGGCAGACCCTTCAGAGGTCAAGGGTGACGAGGCGACCGTAACCGCCGCGTTCCACGCCACCCTGGCGCATATCGAAACGCGCTGCCGGGCCTTTTTCGCCCTGCCCTTTACCCGGCTTGAGCCCGCGGCACTTAAACGCGAACTCGACCGTATCAGCACCCTGTAACCGGAGCCACCATGAGCGACACACTGCCCAATCTCGACACCACATTGATTTCTGCCAAAACCGTGCAACCCGCTAGCCCGCACAAACCACGCATCCTGTTGTTATACGGTTCGACGCGGGAGCGCTCGTTCAGCCGCCTGCTGGTAGAGGAAGCGGCCAGATTGCTCGAACACTTTGGCGCCCAGACTCGGATCTTCAACCCCTCGGGCCTGCCGCTGCCCGATGACGCCCCGAATGATCACCCCAAAGTCCAGGAACTGCTGGAACTGATGCAGTGGTCTGAAGGGCAAGTGTGGTGCTCGCCGGAACGGCATGGCGCGATGTCAGCTGTGTTCAAGGCGCAAATCGACTGGGTGCCTCTGGCATTGGGCGCGGTACGCCCGACTCAGGGCAAAACCCTCGCGGTGATGCAGGTGTGCGGCGGCTCCCAGTCATTTAATGTGGTCAACCAGTTACGCGTGCTGGGTCGCTGGATGCGCATGTTCACCATCCCCAACCAATCCTCGGTGCCCAAGGCCTATCTGGAGTTTGACCAGCATAACCGCATGAAACCGTCTGCGCTGTATGACCGCGTGGTTGATGTCATGGAGGAACTGGTGAAGTTCACCGTATTGCTGCGCGATCGCCCGGACCTGGTTGACCGGTATTCCGAACGCAAGGAGTCGGCGCAAGAACTGAGCCAGCGGGTCAATCAGCGCTCAATTTGAACAGTGGCTGTTGTTGAAGAAGTCGACGCGCGCCTCGACTTCTTCAACCTGGTCATTTACAGATGCCTGAACACCGCAGCCGCGATCACCCCTGCGGCAATTGCCGGCAGCGGCTTCTTGAGCAGCAGCATCACTGCTGCGGTGGTCAGCAAGGCCAGTCGTGCGCCGTTATCGCCGTTGAGGGCCAGGGGCGCGAGCAAGGCGACCAGCACCGAGCCCGACATGGCGCTGATAAATTGCTGCACCCGGTAGTTGATGGGCACGAAGGACATCACGAAAACGCCCCCCAAACGCGTAATCAACGTGACCACAGCCATAATCAGAACAATGATGAAGGTGCCGTAACCGGCGGTATCGATGCTCATTTTTTCTTCTCCATCCACACCGCACCCAACACCCCGCCCGCCAATGCGCCGACCACCACATGGCTGTTTTCAGGCAAGTAGCGGTACGCCAACAGCGACGAGGCGCCCGCCACGCACCAGATAATCAGCATGCGCAGGTTTTTTTGCCCGCCGATTACCATCGCCAGCAGAAAACAGCCCATCACCATGTCCAGGCCCAGGCTGACCGGGTCTTCAATTGCGCTGCCGAAGTACACGCCCAGCCAACTGCCCAGCACCCAGGCCGCCCACAGGGCTATGCCACCGCCCAGGATCAGGCCGATGCCCGATTTGCCGCTGTTGAATGCCTGCATCGACATTGCCCAGTTGGCATCCGAGATCACCATCATCACTCCGTAGCGCTTGGCCGCAGGCAGCTCGCGCAGCCAGGGATACAAGGTCGCACCCATCAGCAGATGGCGGGCATTGATGGCAAACACCGTGACGATCAGGGGCACAACCGGGACCTGCGCCCCCCAGAGATCAAGGGCACCAAACTGCGAGGCCCCGGCAAATACCAAAGCGCTCATCAACAAACTGGCGCTGTTGTCCAGACCGGTCTGCGCGGCAGCCAGACCGAAGGCCACACCGAACACCACCACAAACATGGAAATGGGCAACAGCTGCTTGAAACCATCCCCTACCTCGGCCCAGTTCAGCTCGACCACGCTTTTATCACTGCTCGACAACACACCACCCCTTCTGCGCTACGCCACACTGTTTTTATGCCCGCATTATGCGGGGCTGAATCTAATGCACAACAGTGCGCAGGTGTGAAAGGTGTCGCAATGTCAGGGTTGGCGCGGCGTTTTCAGACAGGCCCGGCTATTTGTGCCCGGGTTGCGTACGAACCCCTCGACCACGATATACAGCAGCGGGCCGATGGCGACGAAGACCGCGGTCAGCAGCAGGTACGGCAGCACACTGGCCAGCGAGCGGCCTTTACCGCGTGCATCGCGGTACATCCACACGCAAGCCAGCGCCGCCATCAGGTACAGGTCGATCACCACTTGAGCCGTGTCCGGGCTGGCCATCAGTTCCAGTCCGAAAGCTGCAAGGGACTGGTGGGCGGTCAACATCGTGAAGATTGTGTAAGCAGAGAACCCGAGCAACGCGGCAAGGGCGAGACAGGATTTTTTCATTAGCATTTCCGAATCGACGAAGTGGACAAGGCTCCAGTTAGTGATACTTTTCCCCCACCGGCAATGACCTCACAGGTCATGGACTCAGCCTTTTGCCCCTGCCAGAGTTTATGGATGAACAACCTGACCTTTCCCCGCATCAACACCCCGACAACCGCTGGCCCGCAGCTGCGTCTGCTGCGCCGTCAGGCCGGTATGAGCCAGCTGGAGCTGGCCTTGATCACGGGTATTTCCCAACGCCATTTGAGCTGCATCGAAACCGGGCGCGCCAAACCCGGCCCCGGCACCTTGCATAACCTGCTGATGGCCCTCGAGGTACCGCTGGAGCAGTGCAACAGCCTGTTTCTGGCCTCGGGTTATGCGCCGCGCTACGAGACAACGCCGCTCTCTTCGCCGGCCATGGAGGCCGTACGTGAGGCCATCAGCCATGTGTTGCACGCCAACAACCCCGCCCCGGCGATTGTGTTGGGCAGCCACTGGCAGGTGCTGGATGCCAACGCCAGCACCGCAGCCCTGTTCAGCCTGGTCGGACTGCCCGCAGACGCGGCCCGGGACTTGAACCTGCTGACCACACTGCTGCAACCCGGCGGCCTGGGTGATTACCTGATCAACCCCGAAGAAATAAGAACCCTGGCCTGGCAACGGGCGACACGCGAGGCCCTGTCCAACCCCGTACTGGCCAGTCTTATGCAAACCCTCAGCGCCCCGGACACCCTCGCGGCCCTGCCCCGGGAACTGCCGCCACTGGTCTTGACCCGCATTGCCTGCGCCCATGGCGAGCTGAACTTCATGTCCACCTTCACCACATTCGGCATGCCGCTCGATATCACCGTAACCTCAATGCGTATCGAGCATCTGATCCCGGCGGATGCACAAACCTGGCAGATCATGACAGCGGCTTATGAGCGCTCACGGGGCTGAAAATCCGTCAGTCCTGGCAAAAACGGATGCGGTTGCCAAACGGGTCATGAACCTCCAGCACCCGCCCCCAGCCCTGCTGGACAATCTGCGGGCGGCCATAACCGTAGCGCTTGGCCATTAGCTCGTCGTGCAGCAACTCGATATTGTCCATGGGTACGAATACCGTGGAGCCGGGGCTGGCATCGCCATGATGCTCGGAAAGATGCAGTTGCAAGCCGCTGCGGCTGATGCCCAGATAGAGCGGCAAACCTGCTTCGAAGCGGTGCTCGAACTCAACGCTGAAACCCAGGAAATCCAGATAGAACTCTCGGGCCTTGGCCTCATCAAACATCCGCAATATCGGAATCGGCCTGTCGAAGCTAATTGCCGGCGCAGCACTCTGCACAGGCAGCCGTGCGCTGGCCGTATTCCAGTCCTTGTAACCCAGTTGCCTGGCAACCAGTTCAAGGGCGATGGCATGGGTGACTTCCAGATTGCGCGCCTGCAGCGAGGTTCGCAGGCTCTTGGCCATCTGTTTGGCTTGCTCGATTGACAGCATCAGTGCTCCCGGGGGCGAAGGCTTTTGGTGCTCGCGTTGCCAAACCTCGACCGTCAAGAGAGAGGGGAAAAGGCAGATAATCATGCTTTCACCTTCCCATGGGGAGCGAGCGGCGGGCAGCATCGGCCAGTGCCGATAGTACACAAGCCCTGCACCGGGTTACAGCCTCAACGCCCCTGCATGACATATGCTTGAAAGCACCTTCAGCGATCACTCAGGCAAATCCATGGGCTCGACTTTCTATTCAAGCTGGACATTCTGGGCATTGCTATCGGCGGTGTTCGCTGCCATGACGGCGATTTTCGGCAAAATTGGCATTACCGGCATCAACTCCGATTTCGCCACCTTGCTGCGTACCGTCGTCGTGCTGGTGAGCCTGGCACTGATCCTCTACGCAACCGGCCAGTATCAGTCGCTGGGCTCGATTTCGGCGCGCAGCTATGTGTTTCTGGTGCTCTCGGGGCTGGCCACCGGGGCCTCGTGGATCTGCTATTACCGAGCCCTGCAACTGGGCCAGGCGTCACTGGTGGCGCCGGTGGACAAACTCAGCGTGGTGATCGTGGCCGTGCTGGGCGTGACGCTGCTGGGTGAAAAGCTCGATATTCGCCAATGGGCGGGGATCAGCCTGATTACCGTGGGTGTGGTGTTGCTGGCGTGGCGGCGATAGGTGCCCTTTGGCACCACGACACTTTCAGACAGATACGCGGCCCGGGGAGTGACTTTTCCTGCAAGCCAATCCTAGTATTGCCGCGCGTCACCCTGCCGCAAAAAAAATAACGTATGGAAACTCAGCAAATGCCCTTCACCCGTACCCTTCTTGCCCTGTCTTTGGGCATGGCTTTAATGCACAACCCGGCCTTCGCCGCCCCGCCGCTGTCGATGGTCGATGGCGTTGCCCAGGTCAATACACAGGACAGCAATGCCTGGGTCGAGATCAACAGAGCCGCGTTCGTCCACAACATTGGCGTGTTGCAAGCGACTGTGGGCGACAAATCGAAAATCTGCGCCGTGCTCAAGGCCGATGCCTACGGCCACGGCATCGGCCTGCTGATGCCTTCAATCATCGCTACCGGTGTGCCTTGCGTTGGCGTGGCGAGCAATGAAGAGGCTCGCGTGGTACGTGAAAGCGGCTTCAAGGGCCAACTGATCCGTGTGCGTACGGCAGCACTCAGCGAGCTGGAAGCGGCGCTGCCGTACAATATGGAAGAGTTGGTAGGCAACCTTGATTTCGCCGTCAAGGCCAGCCTGATTGCCGAAAAACACGGCCGTCCGCTGGTGGTGCACCTGGGCCTGAACTCCAGCGGCATGAGCCGCAACGGCGTGGAAATGACCACCGCCGAGGGCCGCCGCGACGCGGTCGCCATCACCAAGGTGCCGAACCTGGAAGTGCGCGCGATCATGACCCACTTCGCGGTAGAAGACGCCGACGATGTGCGTGCAGGGCTCAAGGCGTTCAACGAGCAGGCACAATGGCTGATCAATGTTGCAGAACTCGACCGCAGCAAAATCACCCTGCATGCGGCCAACTCGTTCGCCACCCTGGAAGTGCCGGAATCGCATCTGGACATGGTTCGCCCGGGCGGTGCGTTGTTCGGCGACACGGTGCCGTCGCACACCGACTACAAGCGCGTGATGCAATTCAAGTCCCATGTCGCCTCGGTCAACAGCTACCCCAAGGGCAACACCGTGGGCTATGACCGCACCTGGACGCTGGGGCGCGACTCGAAACTGGCCAATATCACCGTGGGTTACTCCGACGGTTACCGCCGTGCCTTTACCAACAAGGGTATCGTGCTGATCAACGGCCATCGCGTGCCGGTGGTGGGCAAGGTCTCGATGAATACCCTCATGGTCGACGTTACAGACGCGCCGGATGTCAAAAGCGGCGACGAAGTGGTGTTGTTCGGGCAACAGGGCAAGGCCGAAATCAGCCAGGCGGAAGTTGAAGACATCAACGGTGCATTGCTGGCCGACCTGTATACGGTGTGGGGCAACTCCAACCCGAAGATCCTGGTCGAGAAGTAGGGCCTGCATAGAGCTTGTAGAGACTCTGTTGCAGGTCAAGCCCTAGTGTGGGAGCGAGCCTGCTCGCGAACGACTTCGCGAGCAGGCTCGCTCCCACATCTGACACAGCGCGAAACATTCCCGAGCATACGTTAATGAGAAGCGCTATCATTGCGATCCTTGTCAGTGTCTGCTCCGGGATTGCAATCGATGCTCACGTCCTCCCCTTCCTCACGCCGTGCCGTGGGTGAACTCTATGTTCAGCATCACGGCTGGGTGGTGCAGTTGCTGCGCCGCAAGCTGGGCAATCAGGAGCAGGCTCTGGATCTGGCCCAGGACACGTTTGTACGCATGCTGCGTACCGACACACCCGCGCCGCTGCGCGAACCCCGGGCCTATCTCACCACCATTGCCAGCCGCCTGTGCGGCCAATACTTCCGTCGTCAGGCGCTGGAGCGGGCCTATATGGAGTCCCTGGCGCTCCTGGAGCCGCAGCTTGTGCCCTCCCCGGAATCTCGCCTGCTGGTGTTGGAGGCACTGGACGCCGTCGGCCAGGTGCTCGATGGCCTGGGCGCAAAAGTGCGGGAGATTTTTTTACTGTCGCAACTGGACGGCCTGACCTACCCGCAAATCGCCGAACGCATGGGCCTGACCGTCAATGTGGTGCAAAAAGCCATGCTCAAGGCTTACCGACACTGCTACAGCGCGGTCTACACCGGGTGAGTCTGTTCGAGCCCGCCAACACCCAGCGCCTCGACCAGGATGTGGTCGAGCAAGCCTTGCAGTGGATGGTCACCGTGCAATCGGGCGTCAGCACCGAGGCCGAGCTTCTGGCCTGCCAGCATTGGCGCGCGCAATCCGCGCAACATGAACTGGCCTGGCAGCGCCTCACCGGGCTTAATACCGACATTCGCGACAGCACCCGCATGCTGCCTGCCGCCGGTGCCCGGACGTTGCTGCGCTCGCGCAATGCCCCGGGCAGACGCACGCTGCTCAAGGGCTTTGCCGGCCTGGGCGTGATGCTGGCCACCGGCTATGGGGTGCGGGAACGGGTGCTGCTGCCAGAGCTGTTCAGTGACTATCGCACCGCCACCGGCGAGCGGCGCCAGTTAACTCTGGCAGAGGGTGTCGACCTGACCCTCGACACCCACACCGCCCTCGATACCCGCACCACCGCCGCTGGCACGGAACTGTTCCTGAGCCTGGGCCGCGTGCTGGTCAGCGCTGGCGATATCAGGCTCAGCACCGCCAATGGCCAGGTGCTGCCCGCGCCCCGCTCACGCCTGGTGATCAGCCACAACCTGCCGTGGCAGGCAGGCACCCAGGTCCAGGTGCTGAGCGGCAGTGCATCGATCAAGCTGGCACGGGGCGACAGCTTGAGTCTGGATGCCGGCCAGCAGGTAACGTTCGACAGCCAGACAGACAGCACACCGCGCCCGGTCACGGTCGGTGCCGATGCCTGGGTCAACGGCCTGCTGATCGCCGAACGCATGCCACTGGGCCAGGTGATTGCCCAGCTCAACCTCTACCGCCGTGGCGTGGTGCGCTGCGACCCGCAAGTCGCGGCATTGCGGGTGTCGGGATCGTTCTCCATCGACCGCCCCGATGCCAGCCTCGACCTGCTCACGCGGGTGCTGCCAATCCGCGTGAAGCGAGTGTTTGGCTACTGGGCCAACGTGGTCGCGGCCTGAAAATAATTATTTTCAATACCGCCGGCAGTTTTTCTTATCTGGTGCATCAAGTTCAGGGAAGACGCTGATTAACAGCGCAACGCCGACCCTTTTCACACATGGACAGTCTTTATGCACAGCCGACTTACCCCCCTCGCCGGTGCCTTGCGCACCTTTGTATTCGGTTTATCCATTGCCACGGCCAGCCAAGGCGCATTCGCAGCCTCAGGCAGCGAGCATGCCTACAGCATTGCGCCGGGCAGCCTGGACGCGGTGCTGGGCAGTTTTGGCCAACAGTCCGGGGTAATGATCGCGGTGGATTCGAGCCTGACAACCGGTATGCGCAGCAGTGGCTTGAGCGGCAACTTTGCCGTCGACGAAGGCCTGCAACGGCTGCTCGCCCCGCTGGGCCTGCAGGCGGTCACTGACGGCGACGGTTACCGGGTTATTGCCAGACCAGCGCAAGGCAACGGTGAACTGCAATTGCAGGCCACCCAGGTTACCTCCAACCAGCTTGGGACCATTACCGAAGGCAGCGGCTCGTATACCCCCGGCACCATCGCCACGGCCACACGCATGGTACTGACGCCACGGCAAACGCCGCAGTCGATCACCGTGATTACCCGCCAGCATATGGATGATTTCGGCCTCAACTCCATCGACGAGGTGATGCGCCATACCCCTGGCATCACCGTCTCGACCTTCGACAGCGAGCGCACCAACTACTATGCCCGCGGTTTCTCGGTGGAGAACTTCCAGTACGACGGCATTCCCACCCTGCGCAACTCGGCGTACTCCTCGGGCCAGACCCTGAGTGACATGGCCATCTACGACCGCGTGGAAATCCTCAAGGGCGCCACGGGCCTCTTGACCGGTGCCGGAGCCCCGGGGGCGACGATCAACCTGATCCGCAAAAAGCCGACCCGCGAATTCAAGGCCAGCATCGATGTCGGTGCCGGCAGTTGGGATAACTACCGCACCCAGGTTGACGTCAGCGGCCCGCTGACCGACAGCGGCAACATTCGCGGCCGTGCCGTGGCGGCTTACCAGGACAAGCACTCGTTCATGGACCGCTATGAGCGCAAGACCGGGGTCTATTTCGGCACCCTCGAAGCCGACCTCAGCGATGACACCCTCCTGACCCTGGGCTTTGATTACCAGAACAACGACCCCCACGCCTCGGGCTGGTCGGGCAGTCGCCCGCTGTTCGACCGCAACGGCGAGCGTATCGACGTCAAGCGCTCGTACAACAACGGCGCCAACTGGAGCCGTTGGGAGCAGACCACCCAGAGCGTGTTCGCGACCCTGGAGCACAGCTTCGCCAACGGCTGGGTCGGCAAGGGCCAGTTGACCCATCAGGTCAACAGCTACGATGCGCCGCTGGGTTCGGTCATGAGCGGCCCCTTCCCGGCCACCGGCCTGTCGTCGATCTATGCCAACAAATTCACCGGGAACACCCGCACCGACGCCGCCGATGCCTACTTCAGCGGCCCCTTCAGCCTGGCTGGCCGCGAGCATGAACTGGTGATCGGCGCATCGGCCTCCAGCGCCCACTGGCAAGGCAAGGACTACGGCAACCCGACCTTCCTCAGCGCCAACGTCATTGATTTCTGGAACTTCGACGGCAAGACCACCGAGCCGGACTGGGGCGCACCGACCCAATACAACGACACCACCACACGCCAGACCGCAGGCTACATCAGCGCACGCTTCAACCTGACCGACGACCTTAACCTGCTGTTGGGCACACGGCTGGCCAACTACTGGCTGACCGGGGATTACCACACCACCGAGACCGGCCGCCTCGTGCCTTACGTGGGTGTTACCTACGACCTGAACGACAACTTCACCGCGTATGCCAGCTATACCGACATTTTCATGCCGCAAACCTACAACCGCGATCGCAACAACAAAGTGCTTGAGCCCGATGAAGGCAAAAACTACGAAGTGGGAATCAAGGGCGAGTTTTATGGCGGCAGGTTGAACACCAGCCTGGCCTATTTCGAGGTACATGAAAGCAACCGCGCCGAACCGGACGCCGAGTACAACGCCGATCCGACCAACCCGTCGATCCTCTATGCATCAGTCGGCACCAAGGCCAAGGCCAAGGGCTTCGAAGCCGAGATGTCCGGCGAACTGGCACCGGGCTGGCAGGCCCAGGCCGGCTTTACTCACAAGGTCATTCGCGGCAGCGACGACGAAAAAATCTCGACCTGGGAGCCCGAGGACCAGTTGAGCCTCTACACCACCTATAAATTCAAGGGGCCGCTGGACCGCTTGACCATCGGTGGCGGCGCGCGCTGGCAGAACCGCAGCTGGCAGAACATCTACAACCGCGCCAAGGACCAGTACCAGGACTTCAGCCAGGACGCTTACTGGCTGGTCGATGCAATGGCCAAGTACCAGGTCAGCGAGCACCTGTCCACCACACTCAACGTCAACAACCTGTTCGACAAGCAGTACTACACCAATATCGGCTTCTACAACACGGCGTATTACGGTGACCCGCGCAATGTAATGGTCAATACCCGCTGGGATTTCTAAGGCGCACTCTTTGCGCCCGCTGGACACTCAAGCACTGGCCCAGCGCTACTCGAGATCTCCCAATGGAATAATCTGCGCGCTGCCATGGCGCACTCCGCGCTCGGCCATCACCTGGCGCGTCAGTTGCGCCACCTCGCCGACCGTGCCCTTGAGCACCGAGACTTCCATGCACTTGCCCTGGTCCAGATGCACATGCAGCGTCGACAGGGTCAGGTCATGGTGCTCGTGAAAGGCCGTGTTCAGACGCTTGGACAGCTCCCGGGTGGCGTGGTCATAGACGTAACTCAAGGTTGCCACGCAGGCACTTTGCGGGTCGCCCTGCTCCGGTTCCAGCAGGCCGGCGCGCAACAGATCGCGGATGGCCTCGGAGCGCCCCTGGTAGCCGTGGGTGCCAACGCGCTCATCAATTTCGGCCAATAAAGCATCGTCCAGCGAAATAGTGACCCTCTGCATCTAATCGGCCTCGCAGTTATGAACTTTTGACATAGACTTCATACCCAGCATCTGATCAGGCCACTGGCCATCAACTGAGGGAGACGCAGTGTGAAGCAGTCATGGACTAAAAAACAGCTGACCTTATGGATGATTGGAGCCTGCCTGAGCGCAGGCTTGCCGACTGCATGGGCGGGCGATGCGGCCCCCACACTGACCTACTCGTGGCCAACCAATGCCGGGCCGCTGGACCCTCGCGGCTATTCGCCGAACCAGATGTATGCCCAGGCCATGGTCTATGAACCGCTGGTGCGTTACACCGCCCAAGGCACTCTGGAACCCTGGCTGGCCACGTCATGGACAGTGTCAGCAGATGGCAAGACCTACACCTTCACCCTGCGCGACGGTGTGACCTTCAGTGACGGCAGTTCGTTCAACGCAGCCGCAGCCAAGGCCAACCTCGACGCGGTGCTCGCCAACAGCAAGCGTCATCAGTGGATGGAGCTGGTCTCCACCCTGGAGCGTGTCGAAGCACCGGACGAGCACACCCTGGTGCTGGTGCTTAAACACCCCTACTACCCGACCCTGATGGAACTGGCGCAGGTTCGCCCGTTGCGCTTTGCCGCCCCCGAGGCAAAGCCCGGCGTGCCGGTGGGCACCGGGCCCTGGGTACTGACGCAAACCCGCCGTGGCGAGTTCGACCGCTTCGAGCGCAACCCGCACTACTGGGGGCCCAAACCGGGCTATGGTTCGGTACTGGTGAAAGTCATCTCCGACCCGGACAGCCGCGCCATAGCCCTGCAAACCGGTGAAATCGATCTGATTCAGGGTGCCGACGGCGAAATCTCCCCCGGTACCTTTGTGCGCCTGCGCGATTCGGGTTTCAAGACGGCCATATCCGCACCGCTGGCCACCCGTACCGTGGCAATGAATACCGGCCTGGCTCCGACCAATGAACTGGCCGTGCGCCAGGCGATTAATCAGGCCGTGGACAAGGACACTATCATTGCCAAGGTGCTGCATGGCCAGGAGCCGCGGGCCGATGCGCTGTTCGCCAGCAACATGCCGTATGCCGACCTGGGCCTCAAGGCACTGCCCTACGATCCCGAACAGGCCAAAAAAAACCTGGAAGCGGCAGGCTGGAAAGTCCCTGAAGGCAAACGCATTCGTGAAAAAAACGGCCAGCCGCTAAGTATCGAACTGGTGTTTCTGGGCCCCAGTGCCCTGCAAAAAAACCTCGCCGAAATCATTCAGGGCGAACTGGCCAAGGTCGGCATCGACGTCAAGTTGCGCGCCGAAGAAGACGGTGCCCTGGTGCAGCGCCAGCGCGAGGGCAAGTTCGGCATGATCTTCGCCGATACCTGGGGCGCTCCCTATGACCCGCACTCGTTTGTCAGCTCCATGCGCTACGCCGGACACGCCGACTACATGGCCCAGCTCGGCCTGCCGATGAAGGCGGCCATCGACCGGAAAATCGCCGAAGTACTGGGCGAAACCGACGAGGGCAAGCGCGCTGACGATTACCGCGAGATTCTCACCACACTGCACGATCAGGCCGTGTACCTGCCGATCTCACACCTGACGGCCATCAGTGTCAGCGGAAAAAACGTCGACAATGTTCAATTCGGCAGCACGCTGTTTGATGTGCCGTTCGAAGTGATGCACCCCACCACAGGGAAGCCATAAACCATGCTGCGCTATATTATCCTGCGGCTTGTGCTGCTGATCCCGGTGCTGCTGGGGGTGTCACTGATCGTCTTTGTCCTGCTGCACCTGGGCAATGGCGACCCGGCCCTGGACTACCTGCGCCTGTCGCAGATCCCTCCAACCGACGCCGCGCTGGCCGAGGCACGCCACGCACTGGGCCTGGACCGGCCACTGCCCGAGCAGTACCTCACCTGGCTGTGGAACGCCGTGCACCTGGACTTCGGCACCTCCTATATCACCGGGCGCCCGGTGCTCGATGACATCCTCTATTACCTGCCCGCCACCCTTCAGCTGGGTGGTCTGGCGCTGCTTGCCACGCTGGTAATGAGCATTCCGCTGGGTCTGGCGGCGGCCCGCTGGAAAGGTCGCTGGCCCGACCAGGTGGTGCGTTTCATCACCTTTATCGGTGTTTCCATGCCCAATTTCTGGTTGGCTTTTTTGCTGATTGCATTGTTCTCGCTGTGGCTGGGCTGGCTGCCGCCGATGGGCCGTGGTGGTCCGCAGCATCTGCTGATGCCGGTACTGGCGATTGCCCTGATGTCGATGTCGATCAACGCCCGCCTGCTGCGCGCCAGCCTGCTGGATGTGCGTGAGCATCGACACGTGTTCTATGCCCGGGCCCGTGGCCTGAACGAAAAGCGTGTATGGCGCGACCATATCCTGCGCAATGCCTGGATGCCGCTGGTGACCGCCACCGGCATGCACATTGGCGAGTTGCTCGGAGGTGCCCTGGTGATCGAAACCATCTTCGCCTGGCCCGGTGTTGGCCGCTTCGCGGTCAGCGCCGTGCTCAACCGTGACTTCCCGGTGATGCAATGCTTCACCCTGCTGCTGACCACACTGCTGGTGCTGTGCAATCTGGTGGTGGACATCTGCTACGCCTGGCTAGACCCGCGCACACGTTTCTCGGGGGTGATGGCATGAGCGCAATAGCGGCGGTCTATACCGGCAAAAAATACGGCGCGCGCATCGGCTACGGGCTGGTTGCCCTGCTGTTGCTGATGGCGCTGTTCGGCCCCTGGCTGGCACCCTACGACGCCACTCTGGTGAATCTGGACGAGCGTTTGCTGCCCGCCAGTACCAGCCATTGGCTGGGCACCGACCACCTGGGGCGCGACGTGCTCTCGCGCCTGATCGTCGGTACGCAACTGTCCCTGGGCAGCGTGGTGCTGGTGCTGGGTCTGGTACTGGTGCTGGGCGTGGTGATTGGCGGTATCGCCGGGATAGTCGGCGGCAAGCTCGACATGTTCCTGATGCGCCTGTGCGACATGTTCCTGACCTTCCCGACCCTGGTGCTGGCGTTTTTCCTGATCGCCTTGCTGGGTACCGGCCTGACCAATGTGATCATCGCCATCGCGCTGTCCCACTGGGCCTGGTATGCGCGGATGGTTCGCGGCATGGTGCTGGCCCAGCGTAACCGGGATTATGTGCTGGCTTCACGACTGGCCGGTGCCTCGCGCCTGACCCGGCTGCGCCAGCATGTGATGCCCAACGTCGTGGGGCAACTGCTGGTGCTGGCGTCGATGGACATTGGCCACATGATGCTGCACGTCTCGGGCTTGTCCTTTCTGGGTCTGGGCGTCAGCCCGCCAACCCCCGAGTGGGGCGTGATGATCAACGATGCCAAGGAGTTTATCTGGACCCAGCCGCAGTTGCTGCTGTGGGCGGGCCTGATGATCTTTATCTCGGTGATGGCCTTCAACCTGCTGGGCGACGCCTTGCGCGACCGCCTTGACCCCAGCGTACTGGCGGAGATCAAGGAATGAAACACACATTGGTGATTCGCGACCTGACCCTCAAACACCGGCAACGCACCCTGGTCGACCGGGCCGAACTGACCCTCAGGGCCGGCCAGGTGCATGCGCTGGTCGGTGCCAGCGGTTCAGGAAAATCGCTAACCAGCCTGGGCATCCTCGACTTGTTGCCTCCTGGCGTACACAGCAGCGGCGCCACCCTGTTGCTGGATGGCCAGGTGGTGGATGCTGCGCAATTACGCGGGCGCGAAGTGGCATTGGTGCTGCAGAACCCGCGCAGCGCCTTCAACCCGGTGCGTTCCCTGCGCCAGCATGCCCTTGAAACCCTCCAGACCCGCGACCTGCACGGTGCCGAGGCCGAGCAGCTGATTCAGAGCACCTTGCAGGAAGTGGGCCTGCACGATGCTCAACGGGTGCTCGACTCATTTGCCTTTCAACTGAGCGGCGGCATGCTGCAACGGATGATGATCGCCCTGGCTCTGCTCGCCGACAGCCGTTTTTTGCTGGCTGACGAACCTACCAGCGATCTGGATGTTGTGGCGCAGGCACGTTTTCTCGACCTGCTGGAACGGCTGGTAGCGCAGCGCAACCTTGGCGTGCTGCTGATCACCCATGACATGGGCGTGGTGGCGCGCTGCGCCGATCAGGTCAGCGTCATGGCCCACGGCCGTATTGTCGAACAGGCCGATGTTCACCGGCTGTTCAATTCACCGCAAAGCCAGGAAGCACGCACGCTGCTGGCAGCACACCACTCATTGACAATGGAGAGCTGCGCGCCATGAGTTTTATTCAGGTACGCGACCTTGAGCACGGTTACAGCGCTGGCGGGCTGTTCAGCAAACGGCATCGGGTACAGGTGCTGAGCGGCTTGAATCTGGACCTGCACGAAGGTCAAAGCCTTGGCCTGCTGGGAGGTAGCGGCAGCGGTAAAAGCACCCTGGCGCGCCTGCTGATGGGGCTGGAAAGCGCCGACCAGGGCAGCATTGTGTTCAAGGGTCAGCCTCCGTTTTTACAGCGTGTGCAGATGGTCTTTCAGGATGCCCTCAGCGCTTTCAATCCCCAGCGCAGCATTGGCTGGAGCATTGCCGAGCCTTTGCGCCATCTTTCAGACATGGACGCCTCGGCGTGCAGGGCCCGGGTTGAGCAATTGCTCCAGCAAGTACAGCTTGAGGCCCGTGACATCGACAAGCTTCCGGCACAACTGAGCGGCGGGCAACTGCAGCGCGCCGGTATTGCCCGGGCCATGGCGATCGGCCCGCAGCTGATTATCCTCGACGAAGCCCTGTCCAACCTTGACCGGGTGCTGCAAGTGCAGATTCTGGATTTGCTCGCACAGGTACGGCGCGAGTCGGGCACCGGTTTTTTGCTGATCACCCATGACCTGAGCCTGGTGCAGCGTTTTTGCCAACGGGTGGTAGTACTGGCAGACGGCAAGCTGGTGGAAGACCTGCCGGTCACGGCGCAGATGCGCTTTACTCACCCGGCTGCGCGAACCTTGCAGGAGGCGGTGTTGCCGGCGATGCCCAGGGCCAGGAGCGTTCGTGAGCCGCAGTTGCAGGCCTGAAACGGCTAACACCCACAAACCGTAGCAGTTGCCTCGTTCCTTCGACAGCGGCTACAGGAAACTGCAACTGTGGGAGCGAGCAGGCTCGCTCCCACAATAGGGCTTGACCTGTAACAGAGTATCGACAAAGTTTTGCTTCACGTTCCGCTTTTAACCTTGCTCCACACCCGCGTGCGCACCCGTTCAAGCTTGAGCGGCAACGGCTCCAGCGGGAACAAAGTGGCCATGACTTTCTCGTCAGGGTAGATATCCGGGTTGTCGCGCAACGACGGGTCCATCAGTGGCCTGGCGTCCTGGTTCGCATTCGGATATTTGAGGTAGGCCGAAGTCCGGGCTATCACCTGCGGGCGCAGCATGTAGTCGATAAAGGCCAGCCCCTGCTGCGGGTTGGGCGCGTCGTTGAGCAACACCATGCTCTCAACCCAGATCGGCGCCCCTTCACGGGGGATGCTGTAGCGGATGTTGCGCCCATTGCCGGCCACCTGCGAGGCGGTTTTGGCGTCTTGCACCCCGCCCGCCCAACCCAGCACCACGCAGACGTTGCCATTGGCCAGGTCGGTAATGAATTTCGACGAGTCAAAATAGCGGATATAAGGACGTAACGTCAGCAGCAACGCTTCGGCCTTGGCATAGTCCCGGGGGTCGCTGCTGTTGTATGGCAAGCCGAGGTAGTGCAAGGCGATTGGAATGATTTCACCGGGGGCATCGAGCATGGCTACACCGCACTGGCTCAATTTGCTCAGGTTCTCGGGCTTGAAGATCAGGTCCCAGGAATCCACCGGCGCATCCGGCCCAAGTATCGCCCTGACCTTGTCGACGTCATAACCCACCCCGGTAGTGCCCCACAAATACGGCACGGCATAACGATTGCCGGGGTCATTGCTCTGCATCTTGGCAAGGATGGCCGGGTCCAGGTGTGCGAGGTTGGGCAACTGCCCCCGATCGAGTTCCTTGAGCACCCCGGCCTTGATCAGGTTGGGTAGCAGGTCACCGGTGGCCACAACCACGTCATACCCGCTGCGACCGGCCATCAGCTTGCTTTGCATCACATCGCTGTTGTCGAACACGTCGTACATCGAGCCTGTGCCGGTTTCGGCCTGGAAGTTTTTCATCGTGTCCGGAGCGATAAAGTCGTACCAGTTGTAGATATTCACCTGAGGTTCGGCGGCGTGAACCAGGCTGCAACCCAATAGCGCAGCCAGGGCAAGTCCCGTCGTGTTTTTAGTCTTCATTGGCTGGCTCCGATCAACAGTTCGCGACGCCCGTCCGAGTGCTCAATCTGTTCACCCGACAGCAGCAAGCGACGATCCTTGAGGTAGTCGTAGTCACGCCGGGCAGCCTTGAGCTGATCCAGATCCAGCGCTACAACATGGCGAATCTCATCGCGCCCGGCCTCGAGCAACACCCGCCCGAACGGATCGACCACCATGCTGCCACCCGCGAACACCAGCCCGTCATCCCCGCTACCGACGCGATTGACCATCACCGCAAACGCCTGGTTCTCCTGGGCACGGGCCATGATCGAGGTACGATGCACCGGGCCGTAGGGGTCCATATTGCCGTTGGTGACAATGATCAGTTCAGCCCCCAGTTGCGCCAGTGCTCGGCCGGTTTCCGGCAGCTCAATGTCATAACAGATCAGCAGGCCAACCTGCACACCCTGCCAGAGCACGGTGGTAAAACGGTCGCCGGGGGTAAAGTCGCCGCGTTCACTTGGCCACAAATGGGTCTTGCGGTACTGCAAGGCGATCCCCTCGGGCGTGACCAGTACCGAGGTGTTATAGAAGGTGCCGTGATGATTTTCCGCCAGCCCCACCACCACACTGACTCCACGTTCGCGTACGGCCTGCAATACCGCACCCAGGGTCGGGCCGGTCAATGGCTCCGCCACCTGCGCCAGTTGCTGGCCGCCGACAAAGCCGGTCAGGTGGGTCTCCGGGAATACCAGCAGCGCAGTATCGTCAGCGCAGCTGGCGATGGCGCTCAATGTACGCGACAGGTTATAAGCGGTGTCGCCGTCACGGCCTGCCAGTTGCACCAGTTCAATGTTCATCTCGGATCCTTGCAGGGTGGGATGAGCCGAGTATGGTGCGCGGCACCGCGCCAATAAATGACTTCGATGGGGTAACACCCGGTGGGTAGTGAGATGAATCTGACCTTGCAGGATGTGGCCTGGCATGACGCGATGGGCCGCGTGATCGAAACCCTGGACCGGCCCAATTTCTGGACTGCGCTGGTACGTTTGCTGGGCCGCTATGTACCCGTGGACAACTGGGTGGTGCTGATCTACAGCGCCGGCAAGCCACAGGTTCTGGCCGAGTCCCCCGGTGCAGACGGTGGCATGGATTCGCTGTTCCAGGACTACCTCAAGGGGCTTTACCTGCTGGACCCGTTTTATATCGCCAACCGTGAAGCACCGCAAAGCGGCTTGTTCCGCCTGCAGGACGTGGCCCCCGAATGCTTTGAACAGACCGACTACTACCAGCGTTATTTCCGCCTGAATATCGTTACCGACGAGGTGCATATCAATGTGCAACTCGACAATCAACGCACCCTGAGCCTGTCACTGGGCAGCCAGTGCCGTTTCAGCCTGGAACAGAGTGCATTGCTGGGGTTGGTGCAGCCGTGGGTGGCCGCCTTGATGCGCCAGCGCCTGGTTTTTGAGCGCGACCCCAAGGAGGCACCGGAGCTCACGCCCAACTGGCAAAGCCGCCTTGAAGCGGCTGCCGAGCAGTTGACCTCGCCGTTGACCGCACGCGAAATGGAAGTCGCCCTGTTGCTGCTAAGTGGTTGTTCGAACAAGGAAATCGCCCGAAAACTGGCAATCTCTGCGGAGACCGTCAAGGTCCATCGCAAGCACATGTACGGCAAGTTGGGAATCAAGTCACAGTCCGAACTGTTCTCGCTGTTTTTGCAGGCGCAAGAATAAAAAGCGCTTAACGTGGCAGCGCCTCGCAGTGTAAGTTTGGAAATGTTTTGTTTCACTTACTTCATGTTTCCATCCAACGACCTGTACAGGAACGCCCTGCAAAATGGACTTTTCACTTAAACAACTGGCCGCTGCAACCATGATGATGGCCAGCCTCGCTGCGTTCAGCACTGCAGCCCACGCCACCATCACCCCGCAACAGAGTGCTGTCATCCTCAAGACGTTCAGCGACACCCATGTCACTGACTTCCGTCAGTTTCTGGGGGCGTTGGCCAAGAGTGAGCTGGCGCAAAAAGATAATCTCGGCCCGACCATCAGCGCCTTTCTCGACAACAAGGCACTGGCCCCCGAGCAACAGAACGAGATCTATCGCCTGCTGGGCCTGTATACCCGGCTCAAATACGGCAAGGCGGCTACCGACACCCTGCGTGAACTGGTGGCCATCCCCACCGTCAACCTGGACGACGTGCCCCAGTACGAGAACCCGCAATTTCTCAAGATCGCCGACAAGATCAAGGATCTGGCCAAGGCCTTTAACCTGAACTTTCGCAATATCGACAACCGTGTCTATGAAGTCTCCCTCGAAGGCAGTGGCGATGAAGTGGTCGGTATTCATGCCCACGCCGACGTAGTGCCGGTAACCCCGGAAAACTGGGTACTCAAGGACGGCACCCAACTTGACCCGTTCAAGGTCACACTGATCGGTGACCGTATGTACGGGCGCGGTACGGAGGATGACAAAAACGGCATCGTGGTGGCGATGTACGCCATGAAAGTCATCAAGGAAGAACAACTGCCACTGGCCAGGAACTTCAAGTTGCTGATCGACACCACCGAAGAAACCAGCGGTGATGCCATTCCTTATTACTTCGAACACAACCCGGTGCCCAACTACAACCTGGCGCTGGATGGCGGCTACCCGGTGGTGATTGCCGAAAAAGGCTACGGCACCGTTATGGCCACCTTTGCCCGGCGCAAGGGCGAAGGCCAGGGCGCCGAAATCGTCTCGCTGACCGGCGGCATGGCGACCAACCAGATCCCGTCGACGTCGGTAGCAACCCTGGTGACCGACAAACCCGCCGAACTGGCGGCCAGCCTGAACAAGGCCGGTGCAGAATATGCCAAACGCAATGGCGGTGATTTCGAGGTCAATGCCAAGGTGGTTGGCAAGGATGTCGTGCTGACCGTAACCGGGGTTTCTGCCCACTCCTCAGAGCCCGAGTCGGGGGTCAACCCGGTGGCACGGATGCTCGACTTTATCAGTAGCGTCGACGGCCCTATCGCCCTCAAGCACAACCACATTACCGACGCAGCGCACTATGCTGCCGACAACTGGGGCCTGGACTACAAGGGCGGCAAGCTGGGGGTCGGTTTTGCCGATGACTTTATGGGGCCGCTGACCACCTCACTGACCTTTGTGGGGCTGGACGACAAAGCGCTCAAGCTGGCGGTCAACCTGCGCGTGCCCAAGGGCAAGTCGCCGGAGGCGCTGAAAGCGCAGATTGCCGAGAAGCTGACAGTCTGGAGCAAGAGTCAGCAGGTACCGGTGAGTTTCGAGTACTCGATTGCCGAGCCGATGTACCGCAACCCCGAGGGTGAGTGGGTCAAGGCGCTGTTGGCGGTAGCCAGCGAAAACCTGGGCATGGAGCACACGTACGGTACTTCGGCGGGTGCAACCTCGGTGCATGAACTGCCTAATGGCGTGCAATTCGGCCTGGCCATGCCGGATGTGAAATACACCGGGCATACCGATAACGAGTTCAAGACCGTAGAGCAGTTCATGCTGGACCTGCAGATCGTCACCGAGATGATGGCCCGGGTGGGGCAGTTGCCGAAACTGTAAGGGCAAATCCCCGTAGCAGCTGCCGAGGAACGCAGCCTCGTTCCTATGGCAGCTGCTACGCAAGGTTGAGGCAGCCCTCAGGAGGCTTTCCAGCCCACCTGCTGCAACGCTGCCAGCAACCGCTCGGGCTTGAGCGCCAGCACGGTATTGCCACATCCGCTCAGGTCATCCGCACCGAGCATGGCATTGAGTATCGCCTCCTCTACCGCATCCGCCGCCGCCACAAACAGCGCCGAGATGTAATCGTTGTTGACCATCTGCAATGCCGTGGTCGGCTCACCCGGATGGCCGAAGTTGGCCGCCGGCAAATTGCTGTTGCCCACCGCAAAGGCAATAAAAATATCACCGCTGGAGTCTTCAGTGCCGCCCCCCACTCGCGCCAGCCCGACACTGGCACGCTGCGCCAGACGGGTACACTGGTGCGGCAACAGCGGCGCATCGGTAGCGATGGTTATCACGATCGAACCCATGCCCGGCACGCCCACATTTTTCTCGCTCTTAAACGGGGACGGTACGTCATCCAGCACGGTACCCACCGGGTAACCCCCCACCCGCAAGGCTTCGCGCACACCATAGTTGGCTTGCACCAGCGCACCGACGGTCCAGCCCCCCTGCTCCGGGCTCAACACTCGCGAGGAAGTGCCAATGCCACCCTTGAACTCGTGGCAGATCATCCCTGTGCCACCGCCCACATTGCCCTCCTGCACAGGGCCTGTCCTGGCATCCTGCAGGGCAAGTTGCACATGCTCGGCCGTGACATGCTGGCCCCAGATATCGTTCAGCGTGCCGTCGTAGGTTTCCAGCACCACCGGCATGCACCAGTAGGTGTGCTGCTTGCCCAGCTCACGCTCGGCTGCCACCAGCGCATCGCGCACCACGCCAACACTGTGAGTATTGGTATAGGCAATCGGCGAAGTCAGCAAACCGGCTTCGCGAATCCACTCCAGCCCCGTGGCGTCGCCGTTGCCATTGAGCACATGCACGCCGGCGAAGCAGGGTTGCAGGTGGGTGGCTCCCGCACGCGGCTCAATCACGGTGACACCGGAATGGATGGAAACATCGCCGTTTTCAACGTTGAGGGTGTGATGACCCACTCGCACACCCGGTACGTCGGTGATGGCGTTGTACGCCCCCGGGGTGCCCGAACCGATGGTGATGCCAAGCTCACGGATACGCATGGTGCTTTCTCGTCGTTCGATTAAGTGCAGCCAGTGTAAGAACCTGGCCGGCACTTGACGATAACCCCCATGCACTACCTCCGAGGGGTTACTTGTCCGACTTGATGCTGGTCCACACCCGGGTGCGCACGCGCTCCATTTTTTGCGGCAACGGTTGCACCACATACAGCGACTTGAGCGCCTCGCTGGTCGGGGTCAGGTTGGGGTTACCGGTGATGTCCTTGTTGATCAGTGCCAGCGAGTCCTTGTTGGCATTGGGGTAACCCAGAAAATCACTGATCCCGGCAATGACCTTGGGCTCCAGCAGGTGGTTGAGAAATTCGTGGGCCTCTTCGACATTTTTTGCACTTTTAGGGATGGCGAAGGTGTCAAACCAGATCGGCGCGCCCTCCTTGGGCAAGCGCCAGTCCACCACCACGCCGTTGCCTGACTCTTTGGCGCGGTTGCCAAACTGGTAGAAGCTGCCGGAATAACCAATGGCCACGCAGATGTCACCATTGGCGATATCCGTCATGTACTTGGCCGAGTTGAAGTAGGTCACATAGGGGCGGACCTTGAGCATCAGCGCCTTGGCTTTTTCATAGTCGGCGGGGTTCTGGCTGTTGGGGTCCAGCCCCAGATAGTGCAGGGCCAAGGGCAGGATTTCCGAAGGCGAATCGAGCATCGCCACGCCGCAGGATTTGAGTTTGGCCATGTTTTCGGGTTTGAACACCAGGTCCCAGCTGTCCACCGGCGCATCCTCACCCAGCGCAGCCTTGACCTTGGCCGGGTTGAAACCGATCAGCACCGTACCGTACATGTAGGGCACAGCGTACTGATTGCCAGGGTCATTGGTGTCCAGCAGCTTGAGCAGCGCCGGGTCCTGGTGCTGCCAGTTGGGCAGCTTGCTCTTGTCCAGCTTCTGGAACACCCCGGCCTTGATCTGGGTATCGAGGAACTGGTTGGACGGCACCACCAGGTCATAGCCCGAATTGCCGGTGAGGAGTTTGGCTTCCAGGGCTTCGTTGGTGTCGAAGGAGTCCCAGGTGACCTTGATGCCGGTCTGTCTGGCGAAGTCCTTGGGCACGGACGGCAGGATATAGTCCGCCCAGTTATACACCCGCAGCTCGCGCTGTTCGGCCTGTACGGCACTGGCCAGCAGCGTCAGCCCACAAACAGTGGCGCTCATCAAGCGTTTCAGAGTGTCCATGGCTCAGTTCCCCGGATTCGGCGTGAGATCGATCGTTGTTATGTTCTGTACACGGCAGCGGCCTGCAAAAGGCCAAGGGCAAGGACGAAGTGGTTTGTTGTTATTGAGTGACGGGGTTGATTCTTGCCGAGAGCCCGGCACGATCACAGAGGGAGGCAGGCCAAAAGGGGACAGTTATGGCCATTGTCGATGTCCGGTTCTATGTCCGGAAAAGCCCCCCTCACCCCGGCCCTGGAGGCCAGAGTGAGGGCGAGCGCACAGGTGGCCCGTTACATGAATCCCGCCCGCAACTCATTCTTCGCCACCTTGTTCGATGCATTCACCGGCAGCGCGTCATGGAAGCGCACCACACGCGGTACCTTGTAATTGGCCATATGTTCACGCGCCCACTGGATCAATCCTGCCTCATCCAGTTGCACACCATGACGCAACACCACGCACGCACACCCTACCTCGCCCATACGCGCGTCGGGTATACCGATTACCGCCACCTGGGCAATGCCCGGATGCTCCATCAGGCCAGCTTCTATCTCAGCCGGGTAACAGTTGAAACCACCGACGATAAACATGTCTTTAAGCCGGTCGGTGATGCGCAGATTGCCCGCGGCATCCTGCTGGCCTATATCCCCGGTGTGCAACCAACCTTCACTGTCGATGGTTTCAGCGGTGGCCTGCGGGTCTTCAAAGTAGCCCTGCATCACATGAAAACCGCGCAGGCAGATCTCCCCCGTGCTGCCCGCCGGTAAAGCCCGGTTTTGCGGGTCACGGATGCTCACCTCGGTGCCCGGAATCGGCCGCCCGCTGGTGCTGGCGATGATCGTCGCCGAGTCAGCAGGGTCGCAAATAGTGGCCAAGCCGCCGCATTCGGTCAGGCCATAGGCCGTGGTCACCACCGCAAAGCCCAGTTCGCTGCGCATGCGTTCGATCAGGATCGGCGGCACCGTCGCCGCGCCGGTCACGGCAATGCGCAGGCTCGACAGGTCGGTTTCGGCCAGCTTGGGATGGGCCAGCATCGACAGGTACAGGGTCGGCGGCCCCGGCAACACGGTGATGCGCTCTGCGGCAATGCGCTGGAACACCGCTTCGGCGTCGAACACCGGGTGCGGCAGGATGGTCGCCCCCGCCAGCAGGCAGGTCAGCCACCCCGCCTTGTAGCCAAAGGCATGAAAAAACGGGTTGATCACCAGATAACGGTCACCGGCCTGTAAACCGATCACCGACACGTATTCGCTAAAAGCCCGAATCGTTTGACCATGGGCGCTCATCACGCCCTTGGGCTTGCCGGTGGTGCCGGAGGTAAACAGCAGGTCACTGAGGTCATCGGAGTTCACGCCGGCAGCACGCAACAGCGCGGCAGATTCGCTGGTGGCCGCGCCCAGGGCCACAAAGCCGTCCCAGTCCAGGCCGGCGGAACTGGCCGCCGGGGTTTCGCCCAGCAACACCAGGCACTTGAGGCTGGCCGGTCGATAGGGCGCGAGCAAAGCCAGGTAATCGGTGCCCAGAAAACTCGGCTGCACAAACAGCAGACGGCTGCCGCTGCGCAGCAAAATATCGGCCGCTTCAGGGCCTTTCATTCGGGTGTTGATCGGCACCATGACCGCCCCCGCGCAATGAATGCCCAGCGCGGCAATGATCCAGTCCCGGCCGTTGGGTGCCCAGATCGCCACCCGGTCGCCCTTGCCAATGCCCTGGGCCATCAGACTGCGGGTGACGCCCAGGGCCAGGCGCGGCAGTTCGCTGTAGTCGATGCATTGGCCATGTTCTTCAATGGCCGTGCGCCCGGCATGCTGCACCGAGGCGTTGAACAGCAGTTGCGGGATCGAGCGCGGCAGGCTCTGTTGCAGGCTGGAAGTCATCGGTCACTCGTCTGGCAGGTTATTCGGGAAAGCACACGCGCAGCTGTTCGCTGCTGGGCACCGATTGGCACGCCAGCACCCAGCCGTCATTGAGTTCTTGTGGGTCCAGGGCATCATTGCGCAGCATCTCGACACTGCCGCGCTCAACCGTACACATGCAGGTCGCGCAGGAGCCCACCAGGCAGGAGCTGGGCGGTTTCAGGCCGGCGCGGTGCATGGCATTGAGCAGGGTTTCGCCTTCGGCACAGGGCACTTCGTACTCCTCCCCGTCCAGGCGCACCGACAGCTGGCTGCCGATCACATCGGTGTTGACCGGTGCCGGAGCGGCCACACTGCCCTCTTCCGGCAGCGAGACAAAACGCTCGACGTGGATGTGCCCGTGCTCCATGCCGATGTCGTGCAAGGCGCTGACGGCCGCATCCATAAACGGGCCGGGGCCACAGATATAGGCCTGGGCATGCACAAAAGGCTGTGCCATCTGCGCCAGTTGTGCCACCGCCGGTATGCCCTGGACCGAGTCCAGCCAGTGGATCACTTGCAATCGTTGCGGGTAGGCGCTGGCCAGGGCTTTAAGCTCGGCGGCAAAGATCACCGACGCTTCATCGCGATTGGCGTAAATCAGCAGGATCCGGCCCGTGCCGGCAATCAGCGCCGAACGCAGGATCGACAGCACCGGTGTGACCCCGCTGCCACCGCCAAACAGCACAAAGTCATTGTCAAAATGCCGCGGTACAAATACCCCGGCCGGCGCCAGCACTTCCAGCTGGTCGCCCTCACGCAACTGCTCACACAGCCAGTTGGAGGCACGACCGTCACGTACTTGCTTGATGGTGACGCGCAGGGGCTCGTCCTCCAGCGGGGTGCTGGAGAGCGAATAACAGCGCGGCAACCAGCCGCCTTCAAAGGGCACGCGCAGGGTCAGAAACTGCCCTGACTTATAGGTGAACTGCTCACGCAAGGCCGCAGGGACATCGAACACCAGGGAACGGGAGTCCGCGGTTTCAGTCACAATTTGCGCTACGCGCAGGGAGAAATACGCCGGTTGGCTCATATCAGATACTCATCACAAACTGGCCGCTGTCGATCCGCAGCTCGATACCACTGATGGCGCGGGACTCGTCACTGGCCAAAAACAGCACGCTGGCGGCGACATCTTCGGGCAGGCACATGCGCCCCATGGGGTCGGCATCGATGGTCAGGCTCCACGGGTCGAGCCCGGCGGGCAAGCCCGCGGTGGTCATCGGTGTGAGGATGCCGTCAGGGTGCAGGGAATTGCAGCGAATGCGGTATTTGCGCCGGCGGCACAACACCGCCACGGTACGCGACAGGGCGGCGACGGCGCCTTTGGAGGCGCTGTAGGCAACGTAATCATCGCGTCCGGCCACCGCCGCAATCGAAGACATGTTGATAATGGAGCCGCCCTCGCTTTCTTTCATCAGGCTTATGGCGGCGCGACAACCCAGGAAGACACTGTCGGAGTTGATGCGCTGCACCCGTTGCCAATCACTATAGGCGGTATTTTCAATATCGCCCTTGAGCAGGATCCCGGCGTTGTTGAACAGGATATCCAGCCGCCCGTGGTGCTCGCGAACGGTGTCGATCACCCGCGCCCAATCTGCTTCGCTGCCCGCGTCATGCTCAATAAACAATGCTTGCGCACCGATCTCTTCAGCCAGGGCCAGGCCACCCGCCACATCGATATCGCTGATCACCACACGGGCACCTTCACGGGCGAGCAGCAGCGCCGTTGCCCTGCCCACGCCACTGGCCCCACCGGTAATCAACGCCACCTTGCCTGCAACACGTGCGCTCATAAGGTCACCCTTGCACTGTCTGTGGGAGCGAGCCTGCTCGCGATTGTTGTGCCAGGCTCGTTCCTGCCTGAGGCGGCAAGGCCGGCACGCCGCCCCGAAAACACGCAGTCGGCCAGGGACAAGCCACTGATATACAGGTGCGACGCCACGCCAATAGCGGTGCGCCCGGCGCTGAACAGGCCGGCAATCGGCTGGCCATCGGTATCGAGTACAGCGCCGTTGCTTTCATCAACTTTAAGCCCGCCCAGGGTCAGCGCCCCCAGCGGAAAGATCGGGTTACCGACGCTGATATCGCAAGCGTAAAACGGCCCCTTATCCAACACCTGGCGGCTGCCTTCAGACTTGCCGAAAGCATCCGGCCCATCGCCCCGGGCACCGGCGTTGTAAGCGCGCAGGGCACCACTCAGCTCCCCCGCCTGCATGCCGCAAACGCTGGCCAACCGGTCCGGGTTGTCACCCTTGCGCACCTTGAGCAGCATCAAGGCCAGTGCCGGCAGGCTCTGGAACCACCAATAGCCCCCGAACAGCGCCTGACGGATTGCCTGTTTGCGCAAACGCGCATCCAGCACCAGCCACGCCTGCCCGCCCTGCTCATCGCACAGCGGCTGGCCAAGGGTGGCGCCGTAGACTTCTTCGTTGCAAAAACGCTGGCCATTGCTGTTGACCACAATGCCCTTGGGCCAGCAGTGCGGCGGGTTGATAAAGCGCCAGGCCGACACCCGGCTCAACCGCTCGCTTCGGGCCCCCACCGACTGCCCCAGCAGCAGACCGCTGCCATCGCAACCGGTAGCGCCCACCTTGAAATTGCGCCTGAAGTTGGGCGCATGATCGCGAATCAGCCCGCGATTGAAGATAAAGCCCCCGGTGCTGAGGATAACCGCGCGCCGGGCCCGGATCAGCAACGGCTGGCCATGGTCACGCTCCAACTGGCTGACTTTGAGGCGCAGGCGGTCGCAGTAACCGGGGGCGAAGTTTTGCAGGCGCTCGGCCCGTGCCGCCAGGCGTGCATGCAAGCGCGCTTCGCGGCTGCCCTCGGGCAGGCTGCAGAACTCGGCACCCACTACCCGCCCGCTGGCATCCACCACCAGCCGACGTGCCGCCGATTGCAACAACGGCTGCACCCCGGCCCGCAGACACGCGGCTTTCAGATGTCCATACAGCACCGCGCCACACTGGCCCTTGCCCACCGTACGATGGCCGCGGGGGGCCGGTGGCCGGGTGCCGGCATGGGAAGGCACCAGCTCATTGCCCGAGTAATACAAAAAATGGCCATCGGACGGGTATGAGGTCTTCCCTCCCGGCGGCACGCTATGGGCATAACGCGCGCCGTGGCTTTCAAGCCAGTCAAGATTGCTGACACTGTCATCGCAGAATTTTTGCAGGGTTGCATCGCTGACTACGCCCTGGGTTTCGTGCTTGAGGTAGTCAAACATCGCTTGGGTGCTGTCGGTGAAACCTGCGGCCTGTTGATGCCGGGTGCCGCCACCGGCGTAAACCACACCACCGCTTTTGGCACTGGCGCCACCGCCGGTAAAGCGGTCCGCCACAATCACCCTGGCGCCATTGCTGCTGGCCTCCAGCGCAGCGCAGGCACCGGCCGCCCCCCAACCTATTACCAGCACGTCACAGGTGTCATGCCAGTCCCCTGCACTCAGGCGCTCGGCCTGCAAGGGCGCGAGAATTTTGCTGTTGCTGGACGTATGCTGTGCTCGGCTCATGACAGTGCCCGCACCTTGCTGCTGGCCGTAGCCGGCACGCTGCTGGCGATATGATTGGCGGCGATATAACCAAAGGTCATGGCCGGGCCCAGGGTGCCACCGGCGCCCGGGTAGCTGGTGCCCATCACCGATGCCGAGCAATTGCCGATCGCATACAGGCCGGGGATCGGCTGGCCGCCCTCACGCACCACCTGGGCATGCTGGTTGGTCAGTAACCCGCCCTTGGTGCCGATATCACCGGCATCCAGGCGCATGGCGTAGTACGGCCCCTTGCGCAACGGCGCCAGGCACGGGTTGGGTTTGATATTACTGTCGCCGTAGTAGCGATCGAAGACGTTACCGCCGCGATCGAAGTCCAGGTCGACACCCGTTTGGGCGTAGCCATTGACCTTCTGCACGGTGCTGTCCAGCCCCTGCGCATCCACGCCGATCTGCATGGCCAGGGCTTCAAGGCTGTCGGCCTTCCAGTTCACGGTGTTGAGCCACTCCTTGCGCAGCCGGCTGTCGGGCATCACCTGGGCCGGCATCAACGGGCCCATGGCGTAGTTGAAGCGAAAGTGCCCGTCGAAGATCACCCACGAAGGCACTGATCGGCCATCAGTCTTGCGATTGTCCTGGTACATGGCGTCGACGAATTCCAGGTACGGCGCCGCTTCATTGACGAAGCGCTGACCCAGGCTGTTGACCACAATAGCCCCCGGGAACGCCCGTTCGGCAAATACGCCGCGGGGTTTTTCTTCGCCGGGTACGGCAATGGTCGGTGCCCACCAGGCCCAGTCCATCAGCGCGGTGGCCGCGCCAATGTGCATGCCGGCCTCAAGCGCTGCCCCGGTATTGTTGCCCGGTGGCGTGGCGCTCCAGCTGGCGCGGGTCGGCTGCGGCAGGAACTTCTCACGCAGCGTCTGGTTCTGTTCGAAACCGCCAGAGCCGAAAATCACGGCGCGACGGGCCTTGAGTTCAAGCACCTTGCCGCCGGTGGCGACCTTGATGCCGCACACCCGGTCACCGTCGAGCACCACATCCTGAAAGTCGGTGTTGAGCCACAGCGGCACGTTGCGATCCATCAGCGAACGACGCAACGACGCCACCAGCGAACTGCCCAACGCAGCGCGGCGGTCGTACTTGCTTTTGCGCCGCCATTTGAAGTCGAGCTTGTAGCGCGCCATCAACTTGAAGATCAGCCATTGCCAGCCAAAGCTGCGCGCCATGGCCTTGTGCGCGTCGCGGGCCGTCCAGGCAATGCGCCCCATCAACAGGGTGGAGGGTGAAGGCTTGCGCAGGTTGGGCAGCTCTTCGGCCAGCAGGCTGGTGTCGAACAGCTCCGGGTCCAGGGTGCGACCACCCGGCAAGGCGCCGGGCAGTTGCGGGTAGTAATCGGGGTATTTGTCGGCCACCGCATAACGCACGTGGCTGTTGGCAGTGAGCTTTTTGATCATCGGCGCGGCGTGATCCAGATAC
This sequence comes from Pseudomonas sp. TWR1-1-3, assembly GCF_049896805.1. Lineage (NCBI taxonomy): Bacteria > Pseudomonadati > Pseudomonadota > Gammaproteobacteria > Pseudomonadales > Pseudomonadaceae > Pseudomonas > Pseudomonas sp. TWR1-1-3. The sequence continues at coordinate 1,151,784 of NZ_JAFCUZ010000001.1, forward strand.
GCCTTCAGGCGCACCGGGTCGCCATGCTCGCCAGTGGCCGCCTTGAGGTACTGCATCGACAGCTCGGGGCTGTCCTGCCCGCCGAGCGCGGCAAAGTAGTGGTTGTTGGGGATCCAGATACCGCCACCGGAAATCGCCGAAGTGCCACCGTATTTATCGCTTTTTTCGACAATCAGGACCGACAGGCCCTGATCAGCCGCAAACAGGGCTGAGGTCATGGCGCCGGCGCCGGAGCCGACAACAATTACGTCATAGCTGGACTGAGACTGATCGTGAGCCGTCATTATTGTTATGCCTTGCGCTGAGGTCAGAGGTGTTTTGCCGGATGTAGATCAGCCGATCACACAAACGGATCCGCGTTGGGCAGGCCCAATTGCACCAGGCCGTAACTGCGCCGGTAAGCCGCCTCGTTATTGGCGATATGCCCGCGAGCCTGATGCAGGTCACGGAAGAAGCGCGCCACCGGGTTGGTGTTGTACAAGCCCGATGCGGCCATGCAGCGCAGCAGGTCACTGACCCGGTCGGCGCACACATTGGTCACATGGGAAGACTGGTAGCGATACAGCAAGCGGGTTTCCACATCCGGGTATTCCCCGGCGGCGGCCAGCGCCATCAGGTTGGCGTAGTTGCGCATCAGCACCAGTTTGAGCGAGTCGACGGTGATGATGGCTTCGGCCACGGCAGCCTGAGCGGCCGGGTCTTCGGCGGTTTTGGCGCCATGCTTGCCGATGTGCTTGGCAGCGTTGTCACGGAACTCGTTGATCGCGCCTTGCAGGGCGCCGAGGGCCGAGGTAGAGACGGCACGGGCAAACACCTGGGCAAACGGGATGGCGTACATCGGGTTGGTGTTGACCAGCCGCCCCGGTGTGGCTTCGATGCCGTAATTGTTGGTGCGCTGTACTCGATGGGCCGGAACAAAAGCGTCTTCAACGACGATATCGTGGCTGCCGCTGCCGCGCAGGCCCAACACGTCCCAGTTCTGCTCGATACGGTAGTCGCTGGCCGGGATCAGGAAGGTGCCGTGTTCGGTAGGGCCGGTTTCATCTTGCGGCACGATGCCGCCAAGCAGACACCACTGCGCATGCTGGCTGCCACTGGAGAAGCCCCAGCGCCCGCTGACCTGATAGCCGCCCTTGACCGGCGTGACCTTGGCCACGGGCATATAGGTCGAGGCCACCAGCACCGAGCTGTCCTCGCCCCACACATCACGCTGCGCCTCTACCGGGTAACGCGCCAGTTGCCACGGATGCACACCCACTACGCCATAAACCCAGGCGGTGGACATGCAGCCTTCGGCCAGGGTCATCTGGATTTCAAAAAAGGTGCGCAAGTCGATTTCATGGCCGCCCCACTTTTTCGGTTGCAGGGCACGAAACAGCCCGGCTTCCTGCATTTCGCGAACGGTTTCGTCAGGTAGCTTGCAGTCCTTGTCCGCCTGGGCTGAACGGCTTTTAAGCGCAGGTATCAAATTGCGCGCGCGTTGCAGCAGCTCAAGCTCAATCGGACTTTTCTCTCGTATCTGATCCATCCGTGTGTTCTCCGTCAGTCTCTCGCTGCGCGAATGCGCGGGCGGTGTGTGACGAATAATCCCGCCAGCGGGGTTGTGGATCATCGTCAAAGCGGACTAGTCGGGATATCGGGTGAAGGCTGGCCCTCACCCCAACCCTCTGCCAAAGGCAGAGGGAGCTAGCCGCAGGGCAAACGCCAATCAATCCCCTCTCCCTGAGGGAGAGGTTCAGGGCGCTTTTTAAACCACCGGCAATTTCGCAAAAGGCCGATCCTGCTCGATCTGCGCGCCCAAACGCAGCAACACGTCTTCACCACCCAATGGCGCGGTGAACATCATGCCGATGGGCAGGCCGTTGTCGCTCATGCCCACCGGCAACGACAACGCCGGCTGCCCGCTGACGTTGGCCAGCACGGTAAAGGCCGCGCTGCCCATGGCGTTGTGGGCATAGCTGTCCCACGGCTGGTTGAGGCTCAGCAGGCCCAGGTCCGGGGTAATGTTGGCCGTTACCGGCGACAGGATCACGTCGTACTTCTGGAACTGCTCTTCCATATAACCGCCAATACTTTCGAACGACTGCCGCGCCCGGTACAGACCCTCTCCAGTGACTTTTTGGGCATTGCCCAGTACCACCTGGGTGATGCGTTCATAGTCATCGGCCGTGGCGCTGCGCCCCAGCACTTGCTCGCGATCGTGCACCATGGTCAGCAAGGCATCGCCAACCACCGAGCCGTGGGCTCCGAACAACTGCCGCGGGTCGATGCTCAGGCGCAATTCTTCAACTTCATGGCCCTGGGCGGCCAGGCGTTTGGCAGTGTCGTCCAGCACACGGACCACAGCGGGGTCCAGCGGCGAGCCGGTCAACGAGTCACGCACCACACCGATACGCAGACGGCCCGGTGCAGTGCGCAGCTCTTCAACGTAAGGACGTACCAGCGGTTTTGCCCAATACGGGCTGCCCGCCTCATGCCCCTGCCCCACGTCCATAAACAGCGCCATATCGCGCATATTGCGCGACACCACGTTGCCCACGCTGGCACCGAACCAACCCTCGTACTTGCCCGGGCCGCTTGGTGTGCGGTAACGCGTCGGCTTGAGCCCGACCAGCCCGCAATAAGACGCCGGAATGCGGATCGAGCCGCCGCCGTCGGTGGCATGGGCCACCGGCACAATACCTGCGGCAACCGCCGAAGCAGCTCCGCCGGACGAGCCGCCGGCGCTTTTGGCCAGGTTCCAGGGGTTGCGGGTCTGGCCCCACAGCAGGGATTCGGTGGTGGTGGTCAGGCCGAATTCCGGGCAGGTGGTCTTGCCAAACGGCACGGCCCCGGCTGCCTGATAGCGGTCAATCAGGGTACTGGTGTGGGGCGCTGGTGGCGCGTCCTTGTACAACCTGCTGCCATTGGTGGTGCGGGTACCTTGCAGGTAGGTGTTGAGGTCCTTGATCAGGATCGGCACCCCGGCCAGTGCGCCGGTATTCGCAGTCCCGCTGGCACTGCGGGCCTTGAGCAGTGCCTGGGCGTAGTCGTCATGGCGCATATTGACGGCATTGACCTTGGGGTTGACGGCATCACAGCGGGCCATGGCCGCTGCCAGCAGAGCGTGCGGGCTGAGTTCGCCCTTTTGTACGGCGCGGGCCATGTCGGTGGCATCCATTGCCAGGTACTCGGCGGGCGAAATGGCGGTGCCTTCAGCGGCATTGGCAAAACGCCCCAGCAGCCCGGCACCCACGGCCAGCGCGCCCGCTTTGAGGACGTGGCGACGGGGCCAGCCAGTGGATTGTTCAGGTGTTTCGGCAGGGTTTTGCAAGGTCTATCTCCAGAGCAAATCTTGTTTTTATTTAAAGAGCAACGCCCCTTGTGGGAGCGAGCCTGCTCGCTCCCACAAGGGCATTTCGGGTTTCAATCGGCGGTGACCATCGCCTGCATGGCGGGTAAAAAGTGCTCGCCATAAGGCGGCAACAGGCCCCACTCGCGGCGCGGGTCGTGGGCCGCAGCCTTGTACACGGTGCGCATATGGCTGAACTCCAGGAACCCTTCGCGGCCGTGGTAATGGCCCATGCCCGAGGCGCCAATACCGCCAAAAGGCGCATCGTGCAAAGCCGCATGCATCATCACGTCGTTGATGCTGACCCCACCGGAAATCGTGTTTTGCAGCACATGACGCTGCTCTTCTTCACTTTGCCCGAAGTAGTACAGCGCCAGCGGGCGCTCGCGTGAATGGATATCGGCCAGCGCACGGTCAAGCTGCTCATAGGGCAACAGCACCAGTGCCGGACCGAAAATTTCTTCTTGCAGGATCAGGCTGTCGCGGGGCGGATTGATCACCACCTGCAACGGGCGCCTGCGTGTGAGCGCGTCAACCTCAAGAGCCCGAGGGAAGCGCTCGACACGCGCGCCACGCTGGAGGGCGTCCTGCACATAGCCTTCGATACGCTGCAGATGCCGGTCGTTGACCACCGCAACCACGTCAGGATTGGCGTCGGTGGCGGGCAGCAGCTCACTGTAGGCCGCGCCCAGCAGGCCAAGGAAATCTTCCATCTGTTCGCGGGGCACATACACCACGTCCGGGTTGATGCAGATTTGCCCGCCGTTATTGGCCTTGGCCACGGCAATGCTGAAGGCCGCCTTGGCCAGATCGGCGCTGCGGGAAATAATCACTGGCGACTTGCCGCCCAGCTCCAGGGTCAACGGCACCAGGTGTTGCGCCGCATTGCGCATCACCGAGCGCGCCACCGCAGTGCTGCCGGTAAACACCAGATGGTCGAAGGCTTGCGCAGTAAACACTTGCGCCAGTTCGGCGTCGCCGGTGACCACGGCGATTTCCAGCGGATCGAACAGCTCGGCAAAAGCCCCGGCAAGCACATCGGCGGTACGCGGCACCACTTCAGAGGGCTTGAGAATCGCCCGGTTACCCGCCGCCAGCACGCAGGCCAAGGGGCTGAGCAAGGTGAACAGCGGCGCATTCCAGGTGCCGAGAATGCCGATACTGCCCTTGGGCTGGTGCATCACCCAGGCCTTGGCGCCCAACTGGTCATAGGGCGCAAACACCTGGCGCGGCTCGTCTGCAACCCAGTGCTCGAGATGGTCGCGGGCGTATTTGAGCGAAGCCAGGGAACCCAGCACGTCATTCATCAACGAAAAGCCCTGGGGCCTGCCGCCAAAGTCGGCATCCATGGCCTCGACCAGCGGCTGCTGGAAGCGCACCAGCAACTCGATCACCCGCTGGATGCGCTCCCGACGCAGCTCGGCACTGACGTGGCCTGCGCCGACAAAGGCTTTTTTCTGCGCCGCCAACAGGCTGGTCAGCTGTTCTGGAGCAGTGCTGCTGAACGTCATGGATAAGTCCTCTGATACACCGGTTCGATCAACCGACGCTAGCGAACTGCGCCCCGCAATGCCTCGTCCGATCGGACGATAATCGGCCATATCCGTTAGTCCATTAAGACGATGTAGCCCCCGCAAGCCAGGGGAATACTGCCAGCACGAAAATTCAATCCATGAGGTTCGTCATGGCAGTGCAAAGCAGTTTTGACCCGCAGGCATTCCGTACCGCGCTGGGCACCTTCACCACCGGGGTGACGATCATCACCACCCAGGCCGAAGATGGCTCGCCCATTGGCATTACGGCCAACAGTTTCAACTCGGTATCGCTCAACCCGCCGCTGGTGCTGTGGAGCCTGGCCAAGTCCGCCCGCAGCCTGCCGGTATTCAGTGCCGGTTCGCACTGGAACGTGCATGTGCTGTCGACAGAGCAGGAGCCGCTGTCCGGACGCTTTGCCATGCAGGGCGAGAACAAGTTTGCCGAAATCGAACTCGATAACGGCATCAGCCCCGCGCCGCTGTTGCAGGACTGCACCGCGAGGTTTCAGTGCCGCACGGCTTTTCAGTATGAAGGCGGCGACCATGTGATATTCGTCGGGGAAGTACTCGCCTTCGATCACAGTGACCGTGCACCGCTGGCCTTTCAAAGTGGCCAATATGCCCTGGCAACCCGCAAGCCGCGCAGCGAGCTGCGCCTGGCAACCACCCCGCCACCGCCGGAATGCAGTTACACCGAAGACCTGCTCGGTTACTTGCTGGGCCGCGCCCATTATCAGCTGCTCGACGCCCTGCATCGCCTGCTGAGCAACCAGCAGCTGGACGAACATGCCTTTTTTATCCTGTCAGTGCTGTGTATTCGCGACAACCTGACCCTGGATGAAATCAATCACTTCGTCAGCTATACCGGGCATGTGGTAAGCGTGGCAAGCATGCGCTTTCTTGAAAAGCAGAACCTGGTCGCCCTCGAAGGCAGCCAGCAGGCGCCACGCTATGTGCTGACCGCCACCGGCCGCGAGGCCTCGCTGCAACAGGTGGCGCTGGCCAAGGCGGTGGAAGAGAACGTGTCGGCCCGTCTCGCTCCCGGTGATGCCCAGGCGCTCAAGGTGCTGCTCAAGCGCCTGATTGCCGCCAGTGATCCCGGCTTGCCCGACCTGTGGGCGCCCCGCTAGCTTTGTACCTAAAAAGGAAAAGGACTTTTATGAATATTATTCAGCGCTTCAACCTGACCGGCAGCGTGGCGGTGATCACCGGCGGCGGCCGCGGCATCGGGCGCGGCATCGCCCTGGCCTATGCTGAAGCAGGCGCCGACGTGGTTCTGGCTGCCCGCACCCTGGCCGACGTTGAAGCCGTAGCCGAAGAAGTACGCAGCCTCGGCCGTCGGGCCCTGGCCCTGAGCTGCGACGTCAATGACAGCGAACAGCGCAGCGCTCTGGTCACCCAGGCCCGCGAGCAGATGGGCCGCATCACCCACCTGGTAAACAATGCTGGCGGCGCCGGGCCCAACGACCCGTTGACCCTGAGCGTGGAGCGTTTTGAAGAAATCATGCGCTTCAACGTGTCTTCGGCCTATCACCTTAGCCAGCTGTGCGTGCCGCATATGCGCGAAGCCGGCAGCGGCAACATCATCAATATCACCTCGGGCGCGGCGCGTTATGCGCAAACCCAATTCAGCGCCTACGGCACCGCCAAGGCGGCGCTGAGCCATATGACCCGCCTGCTGGCCCAGGACTTTGCGCCGCAGGTACGGGTCAACGGCATTGCTCCCGGCCCGGTACTGACTGCCGCCCTCAATGGCGTGCTGCCGGTGGCCATGCGCGACGGCATGATCAAGGCCACGCCGCTGCAAAGCCTGGGCGAAGTTGAAGATATCGCGGCTGCAGCGCTGTACCTGGCCAGCCCGGCTTCACGCTGGGTCACCGGCAAGATCCTGGAAGTAGACGGTGGCGCCGAATCGAGCGTCTGGCCGGGTTGAGCCACCTGACACAAAAACTGTGGGAGCGGGCTTGCTCGCGATGGAATCAACGCGGTCTGCCTGAAACATTGCAGCGCCTGAATCGCGGGCAAGCCCGCTCCCACAAGGAGTTTTCTGGCGTTTTAGAGAGCGTATTTATGGACACACAGTTGATTGAAGCCCTGGGCGACGAGTTGTTTCACGCCCTGCTGGAGCGGCGCAGCCTTGAGCCATTGACCGCCCGTTACCCGGATTTGACCCTGGACACGGCCTACCGGATTTCCCTGCGTTTCTTGCAACGCCGCCAGGCGCTGGGCGAGCAGGTGGTCGGCAAAAAAATTGGCGTTACCAGCCGTGCCGTGCAGGACATGCTTGATGTGCACCAGCCCGATTTCGGCTTCTTGACCGACCGCATGCAAGTCGCCGACAACAGCGATGTGAGCTTTGCCGCCCACCACCTGGTGCAGCCACGGGCTGAAGGCGAAATCGCCTTTATCCTCGGCGAAGACCTGCACGGCCCCGGCATCACCGCCGAAGACGTAATGGCAGCCAGCCAATGGGTGGTGCCGTGTTTCGAAATTGTCGACTCGCGCATTGCCGACTGGAAAATCCGCATTCAGGACACCGTGGCCGACAACGCTTCCTGCGGTGTGTTCGCCCTGGGCGAACAGCGCATCAACCCGCGCGAGCTGGATCTGGCCAAGGTCGAGTTGCACTTGCTGAAAAACGGCCAGCCCGCCGGTCATGGTTTTGGCTCGGCGGTACAGGGCCACCCCTGCGAGGCCGTGGCCTGGCTGGCCAATACCCTGGGCAAGTTCGACATCCCGTTTCGCAAGGGCGAAATCATCCTTTCCGGCGCACTGGCGCCGCTGGTTCCGGTACAACCCGGCGATGAGGTCAGCCTGACTCTCAGCGGCCTGGGCTCTGCCAACCTGCGCTTTGTGCCCTAACCCCCCTTCGAGACCTTAGCCATGAGCAAAAAGATCAAATGTGCCCTGATCGGGCCGGGCAATATCGGCACCGATCTGCTTTACAAGCTGCTGCGCAGCGAAGTGCTGGAGCCCGTGTGGATGGTGGGCATCGATGCCACCTCCGAAGGCCTGAGCCGCGCCCGCGAGATGGGCCTGAAGACCACCAGTGACGGGGTCGACGGTCTGTTGCCACACGTGCTGGCAGACAATATCCAGATCGCCTTCGATGCCACCTCGGCTTATGTCCATGCTGAAAACAGCCGCAAGCTCAACGAGCTGGGCGTGCTGATGATCGACCTGACACCGGCTGCCGTTGGCCCGTATTGCGTACCGCCGGTCAACCTCAAGGCCAACCTCAAGCGCGGCGCCATGAACGTCAATATGGTCACCTGCGGCGGCCAGGCCACCATTCCCCTGGTGGCGGCCGTGTCCAGCGTCCAGCCGGTGGCTTACGCCGAAATCGTCGCTACTGCCGCGTCAAAATCGGTGGGCCCGGGCACGCGCAAGAATATCGACGAATTCACCCGCACCACGGCCAGTGCCATCGAGCAGGTGGGCGGGGCGAAAAAGGGCAAGGCGATCATTATCGTCAACCCTGCCGAGCCGCCGCTGATCATGCGCGATACCGTGCATTGCCTGACTGAAACCGAACCGGATCAAGCCGCTATCAGCCTGGCCATCGCCAGCATGATCGAGCAGGTGCAGCAGTATGTGCCCGGCTACAAGCTGGTCAACGGCCCGGTGTTTGACGGCAACCGGGTCTCGATTTTCATGGAGGTCGAAGGCCTGGGCGACTACTTGCCCAAGTACGCCGGCAACCTGGACATCATGACCGCCGCCGCCGCCCGCACCGCCGAGATGTTCGCCGAGGAAATCCTCAAGGGCGAGCTGCAACTCAAGGCATCAGCCCCCCAACCTGCCCTCGCTTAAGGAGCCGATCATGGATCTTCGCGGCAAAAAAATTACCGTGCATGACATGTGCCTGCGCGACGGCATGCACCCCAAGCGTCACCAGATCAGCCTGCAGCAGATGAAAGACATCGCCTGCGGCCTGGACGCAGCCGGCGTGCCGCTGATTGAGGTCACCCATGGCGACGGCCTGGGTGGCAGCTCGGTGAACTACGGCTTCCCGGCGCACACCGATGAGCAGTACCTGTCGGCCGTGATCCCGATGATGAAAAAGGCCAGGGTGTCAGCCCTGCTGCTGCCGGGTATCGGCACCGTGGACCATCTGCAAATGGCCCATGAACTGGGGGTCAATACCATCCGTGTGGCGACCCACTGCACCGAGGCGGACGTGTCCGAGCAACACATCTCCTATGCCCGCAAGCTGGGCATGGACACCGTGGGCTTCTTGATGATGGCCCATATGAACAGTCCCGAGGGGCTGGTCAAACAGGGCAAGTTGATGGAGAGCTTCGGCGCCAACTGCGTCTACCTCACCGATTCGGCCGGCTATATGCTGCCCCACGATATCAAGGCGCGGGTTGCAGCCCTGCGTGCGGCCCTGCACCCGGATACCGAGATCGGCTTTCACGGCCATCACAACCTGTCGATGGGCGTGTCCAACTCCATCGCGGCCATCGAGGCCGGAGCCACCCGCATCGACGCTGCGGCGGCCGGGCTCGGCGCGGGCGCGGGGAATACGCCGATGGAAATCCTGGTGGCCGTTTGCGACCGCATGGGCATAGAAACCGGGGTCAGTGTGTTTGGCATTCAGGACGTGGCCGAGGATCTGGTGGTGCCGATCATGGACTTCCCGATCCGCAGCGACCGCGATGCCCTGACCATGGGCTACGCCGGGGTGTATGGCTCGTTCCTGCTGTTTGCCAAGCGCGCCGAGAAAAAGTACGGCGTGCCAGCACGGGAGATTCTGGTGGAGATGGGTCGCCGCGGCATGGTTGGCGGCCAGGAAGACATGATCGAAGACACCGCCATGACCCTGGCGCGCCAGCGGGCCTGAGGCGTCGCACCTTGACGGAGGCGCTGACCGGGTCAGCGCCTTCGGCGTTTTTACCCAACAGGAAACCCACCATGTCCAACACTCATGTCGGCTGGCGCAGCCATGCTTTGCTGTTATTGCTGGCAGCGGTGTTTGCCGACAACTTTGTCGGGCGCCAGATTCTGGCAGTGATGATTGAGCCGATCAAAGCCGAGTTCGGCGTCAGTGACACAGCGATGGGGCTGATTTCCGGCCTGGCCTTTGCCGCGGTGTTCGCCCTGCTTGCCCTGCCTGCCGGTCGCCTGGCCGACCGTATGGTACGCACCCGCTTATTGGCCATCGCCTGTTTGCTGTGGGCCGTGGCAACCATGTTGTGCGGGCTGGCAGTGAGCTTCTGGATGCTCGCCCTGGCACGCATGGCTGTGGCGGTGAGCGAGTCGCCGACCACCTCGACATCGATGTCGATCATTGCCGACCTCTACCCGCCCCATCGCCGATCGTTTGCCATCAGTTGCTTCACGGCGGCACCGACCTTCTCCGCAGTGATCGGCCTCAGCCTTGGCGCCTGGGTGGTTGAGCACTATGGCTGGCGCACCGCGTTTATCGTGATCGGCATGCCGGCGCTGATGTTCTCCACGCTGCTGGCCTTTGTGGTAAAGGACCCGGCGCGTGGCCGCTGGGACCTGGCCAGCGCCCACGCGGCCCACCCCCTGCAGAGCATGGGCAGCGAGGCACGCAAACTCTGGGCCCTGCCCGCTTACCGTTGCCTGGTGATGGCGGGTGGTTTGACCACCCTGGGCTCGTATGCAATCGGCATGTGGAACACCAGCTTTCTGGTGCGCTCCCACGGTTTGTCACTGCAACATGCCGGGTTGCTGGCGGGTTTTATCTGCGGCGGCTTTGCCGGGATCGGCGCCTTGTTCAGCGGCTGGCTGAGTGACCACCTGACCCGGCGCAACCCGCACTGGCAAGTGGGCATTCCGGTCATAGGGCATGTGACAGCGCTCAGTGCGCTGTTCGCCTACCTGCTGTGGCCAAACACAGTGTGGCTGCAGGTGGGCAGCGTACCGGTGCCCAGTGCGATGCTGCTGTGCGCGCTCTACAGCTTTTTTTCGGTGTGGTGGGTCGCGCCGTCGTTCAATCTGATCACCCAACTGGTCCCGGCCAACCGCCGGGGTACGGCGATGGCCTTGCAGACCATTATTTCGACCCTGCTGGGGATTGGCCTGGGGCCGTTGCTGGCCGGTTTGCTCAGCGATGCCCTGCAGCCGGCTTTCGGTATTGAATCGCTGCGCTATGCATTACTGCTGGTAAGCCTGCCGGTGGCAGGTGCAATCATGTTGCTGATTCGCACCGCCAGCCATGCCGGGCAAAATTGCTATAGGCATGTAGAGCGGGCGGCATAATCGTCGATAAATTTGCGTGTCAGCTCATACGACGTCAGCTCGGCCATGCGCCCGGGGCTCAGGGGGAAAGCCTGGCCCGCCCACAGGTTGATAAAGTCGCCGCTGTCAGCCCCGGATTTGGCCTTGAGCGGCAGCAGCACGCCACCGGCCAACGGAAAAGCCGGCGCCTGGGAGTTGATCGGGCCCAGTTCGCGCATGACCCGATTGACGATGCCCCGTGCTGGCCGCCCGGTAAACAGATTGGTCAGCGCGGTATCACTGGCCTGAGCCTCGCGCAACGCACGGTGATGAGCCCTGGCCAGCTTTGCTTCAGGGCAAAACAGGTAAGCAGTGCCGATTTGCACGGCACTGGCGCCAAGTGCAAACGCCGCCGCGATCCCTCGCGCATCGGCGATGCCGCCTGCAGCAATCACCGGCACCGACACGGCATCGACGATTTGCGGCACCAGAGCGAAGGTGCCGATTTGCGTGGTCAGCTCACGATGCAGGAACATCGCCCGATGACCGCCCGCTTCATAGCCCATGGCGATAATTGCGTCACAGCCGTGGTGTTCCAGCCATTGCGCCTCGTCAACCGTCGTGGCCGAACTGAGCACCCTGGCCCCACAGGCCTTGACCCTGGCCACCAGCTCCGGTGCCGGCAGGGCAAAGTGAAAACTCACCACTTCGGGGCGCAATTCCTCGACCAGGGCGCAGGTGGCTTCATCGAAAGGCGCGCGGCTGGATATCGGAGTGGGCGCGTCATAATCGGCGCCGAGCTCGCTGTAATAGGCCTTGAACAGCGACTTCCACTGCTCGATGGCAGCCTCGTCGTACTCCGGAGGCTGATGGCAGAAAAAGTTCAGGTTGAGCGGCTGGTCGCAGGCAGCCCGAAAGGTTGCCACCTCGCTGCGGATGGCCTCCAGGCTCAACGTGGCACAGGCCAGTGAGGCCAGCCCCCCGGCCTGTGCCACGCCGATCATGATATCGGCGCCAGCGCCCAGCATCGGTGCCTGAATCAGGGGGTGGGCGATACCCAGCAGATCGGTGAAACGCGAATCGGGCCAGCAGCTCATGGGGGCTCTCAGGGTCGACAATCGGGAGCTGGATACTAGTGGCTCGCCTGCAGATGAGGCAAGTTGCCCAAGACTATGTAGCAGCTGACGAGCGGAGCGAGGCTGCGTTCGTCAGCTGCTACGAAAGTCCGCAATAGCCGAATTATTTTTTGCTGGCCAGTGCCGCAATCAATGCCGGGTCATGATTGTAGATATCCGGTGCATAGGTCACCTTGCCGTCCTTGTTTGCCTGGGCGGTCCAGTAGGTCATCAGGATCGGTGTCGGGTTCGACAGCCTGAACTCATGGGTCAGCCCGGTACCCAACAGCTCCTCGCTACGGACTTTTTCGGCAGGTGTCACCAGCAAGTCACGCAGCTGGAACACCGCTTCAACCCGCACGCAACCCGAACTGAAGGCCCGTGGCCCCTTGCTGAACAAGGCCTGGCTAGGGGTGTCGTGGAGGTACACCGAGAACGGATTGGGGAAGCGGATGGCAATACGGCCCAACGGGTTCCTCGGCCCCGCGCCCTGGCGCAGCAGGATGTTGCCCGGTCGATCCCAGTCGATATCCTGAGCCGCCAGCGGCTGGCCGTTGCTGTCCACAATCTGCAGGTCCTGACGGCTGAGGAAAGACGGGTCGCGACGGATCTGCGGCAGTTTGTCTTCACGAAAGATGGTCGGCGGAATGGTCCAGGTCGGGTTGAGCGTAAGGCGATTGACCCGGGACTTGAGCAGCGGGGTCTGGCGCTCGGCACGGCCGACCTGGGTGCGTGTCTGCCACACCGGCACACCGTTGCGGTACACGGTCAGTTGCGCTGCGGGCACATTGACCAGCAGGACATCGGGCTCCAGATCCTGGGCTATCCAGCGAAAGCGCTCCAGATTGATGCGCAGCTGTTCGCGCCGCTCACGGGGGCTGATATTCAGTTCTTTCAAGGTGCCCGCACCGACGACGCCATCAGCCTGCAAGGAGTGATCGAGCTGAAAGCTCTTCACCGCTGCCACCAGCTCATTGCTGTAATGATGATCGACCGTCAACGGCATCGCGTTGAGATAGCCTTCACTGACCAGCCGCCGGGCCAGTTCGGGCACCCGCGCATCCTCAGTGCCAGGGCGCAGCAACGGACCGCTGGGCAGCGGTTGCCATTGTGGCAGGGGTTGCTGGCGCTGGCGGGCATAAACCCGGCGCAGGTTTTGATACAGCTCGTTTTGCGGGCGCGCCTGTTCAAAAGCCCGGGGCAAGTCCGCCAGACCCGGGCCGGCAAAGGCCAGGATGCGGGCCTGGCGGTCTTGTGCAACCTCACTGGCATGCCATACCGGCTCGAACCGCGACTGCTGCAGGCGACCATAGTGCAGGTCCTGCAAGGCTTGCAGATACTGCTGGCTGATCCCGATATCGGCACACAGATCACCAGCGACAGGCAGTTTGTAGGTGTCGGGGTCCAGACCGTCATCCGCCAACTGCGCAAGCTCCCCTTGCAGGGCGCTCAAACGGCCATTGACCGACCAAACCGGCTGGTCATTCTGCCCCTGATAAAACCCCTGCAGCATGCGCAGCATCGGTTCGCTGACCCGTGGCGCCAGCCCCGGGCAGGTTTGCGGCAATTGGCCAAGCGCCTGCTGTACCGGGCTTGCGGTGTCTGGCTGCAGGGTATCTGCTACAGCGACCAGTGGCACAGTCAGCAAGGCAATGCTCAAGTAAAATGCGCGTTTTTTGAACAACTGCTTTACTCCAATTATGGGCCGTCATCTTTAACTTCAGCTCAATCAGCGGTCACGGCAAACCCACAGGCTAGCAGTTAAAACCCAAGCGCCAAGTTATCGGCGCAGCATTACTGGTCTGACTACATCGAGAATACGCAAATCATGCTCAACTTTTTACGCCGTTTTTGCTTTGCAGCCATCGCCTTAAGCGCAACCTGCACTACTGCCTACGCTGCTAATCCGCTCTTGCTCAACAAGCTCAGCCATGCCGCCCCGGAACTCAACCCCCAAGCCCTGAAAAGCGCCCTCAGCGCCATGCAGTGTGCGGTCAATAACGGAGCCAAACAGGCTCGGCATCTGGCGGTAATCGACTTCTCGCAACCTTCAACCTCTCGCCGTCTCTGGATCTTTGACCTGACCCGCAAGACATTGGTTCTGCGTGATCTGGTGGCCCACGGAAAACAATCCGGCGAGAACTTCGCCACCAGCTTCTCCAATACCGAAGGCAGCAACCAGTCCAGTCTCGGCCTGTTCAGCACCCAGGAAAGCTATGTGGGCAGCCATGGTTACTCATTGCGCATGGACGGCCTTGAGCCCGGCATCAATGACCAGGCCCGTGAACGGGCGATCGTGATCCACCCCGCCAATTACGTGAACCCGCTGTGGAGCAAAACCCAGGGCCGCATCGGCCGCAGCCTCGGCTGCCCGGCGGTCCGCCCGCAAGTGGCGCGTCAGGTCGTAGATAAACTCAAAAATGGCCAGTTCATGTTTGCCTGGTACCCCGACCAGCAATGGCTGCAATCCTCGGCCTACCTCAACTGCCAGCCACGTCAGGTGGCGAGCATCATGTCGGCCAGGCATGAGGTCGCACACGGGGGTTGAAAGCGCGGCGGCAATACCTGTAGATAGTGCGCACATGTTCCAGGAGTTTCATCATGCCCGCGCAGCAACAGGCTGCCTTCACTTACCGCGCCATGATCCGGGCCGACTTGCCCGCCGCCCACAGGTTGTCCGCGCAACTGAACTGGCCCCATCGCCTGGAAGACTGGGCGTTGTTGCACCGGTTGTGCAAAGGCTTTGCGGCCTGCGAAGGTGAGCGCTTGATCGGCACGGCGTTCGCCTGCCCACAAGGTGCGTTTGCAACCATTGGCCTGGTGGTGGTCAGCCCCGATTATCAGGGCCAGGGTGTTGGCCGCCGATTGATGGAGCTGGCGCTCGAGGCCTGCAAGCCGGCCACGGCGATCCTCAATGCCTCGGCGGCAGGCGCACCGCTGTATCTGAGCCAGGGCTTTATCGAGTTCGGCACCCTCGAGCAGCGCCAGGGCCCGGCACAATGTATGGCCCTTGAACCGCTGGCCGCAGACGAACACTGCCGCAGCCTCAACGCAGAGGATCAGGCACGGCAACTGGCACTGGCCAACGCTGGCAGCGGGCTGGATCGCAGTGCCATTTTCGCGCATCTGCACGACACTATCGAACACACGGCCGGTATCGAGTGCGGTGGCCAGTTACAGGCGTTTGCCCTGTTGCGCCGCGCCGGAAAGGGCCATTGCATTGGCCCGGTGATTGCCCAAAATCCCCGGCAGGCCAGGCACCTGATCGCCACCCTGCTCTCACGGATCCCTGGCCAGTTTGTGCGTATCGATGTGCCACATAACAGCGGTCTGTGTGAATGGCTGACGCGGGCCGGCCTGGGCCCAGTAGACCGGGTGACCCAAATGGCCCTCGGCACACCCCCGCAATCCACTGAAGGTGTTCACCAGTACGCACTGCTTTCACAGGCAATGGGTTGAGCTGCAGAAACGCGCAGGACTGATCCGCCACAAACCGGATGGGCAAGAAAAAGACAGTGGTATTAATTGGTATGGGATGGGTGACTAGCGAGGTTGCGTCAGGCCGAACGGCGTTGACGCTGTGCTTGGAGAGTCTTGCCCGATGCTGGACAAGATCTGAAAAATGGCAGGGGCGGCTGGATTTGAACCAACGCATGGCAGGATCAAAACCTGCTGCCTTACCGCTTGGCGACGCCCCTGTAGTTGTTGCGATGAATGCCTGGCATTCATTTAACGTCCTTGCAGCTTGCGAATGTTGCCAATCGCCGTGAACCTGAAAGGGTTCGCTGTGAGAACGAGCGCAAATATACCCGCACTCTGAGGATATGGGAAGCACTTTTTAAATAAATTTATTCAAAAACAGCCACTTAGTGATAAACACTGGCACATTGCCCCGGCTGGCCGGGCTTTTCCCGGGTCTAGGCGAGGGATAAGCCCGGAGATTCAGGCACTGATCGACACAACGGCGTCACATCAATCAAAGGCACCATTGAGAATCTCATAAACCAACCCGGTGGCAATGGAGACCAGAATCAACTCCGTGCCCACCTGCTGCCATTCGTACCCCTCGTAATGAGGCAGCCTGCTGGCCAGTCGGCCATCCAGCTTTTTGGCAATACCCGGCGGCAGCGGCTTGCCCCGCGCCAGATTCTTCTGGATGCCGGGCGGCAGCGCCTGGCTTCGGCTCCAGTAATCTCTATGCCCGTGAATGATTTCAAGCGTGGCTGCACGATTGATACTCGGGCCATGCGCCCTGTCGTCACCGCCTGACTTTTTACCTTTATTGCCCTGGCCACCTTGCTTGCCATGATCCTGGTCATAGTGCTGACCGCCTTTGTCATTGCCTTTACCGTTCCCGTTCCCGTTACCTGGATCGGCCGAGGCAGTGACCGGGCCACAAACAAGCGCAACACACGTAATGGCTGTAATCAGTGAACGAGGCGTTAACATGGTCGAGGACTCAGAATAAGGGTGGTCCTCTGACTATAGACGACAGCTTAAGTTCGTCAGGGCATCAAGCTGCCACCCAGTGCTGCTTCAGCTGTGCTCCGGTGCGAACCAGGCCATGGTGATATCCGCGATCAGACTGCCATCGGGTAGGCGTATACGCTTTTCAAGACGACCTTCTTCCACAAAGCCGAACTTCAGATAAAGGTGCCTCGCACGGCGATTGACCTCACGCACCCGCAGTTCGACTTTTACCAGCCCCGGGCGATCCCCGGCCCACTGCAACAAGCGCGTCATCAACACATGGCCGATACCCTGCCCCACATAGTCGGGATGCACAACGATAGTCAGGCTCATAACGTGCTTAAAGGCCTCAAGCCCCATTGGCTCAAGCAAAGCATGCCCGACAATCTGGTCATTCCATTCAACCACCAGGTAAAGGCCATCATCCTTCAGGGCAAGAATTTTTCGCTCAAAGGCTGCAGTGTTAAACTCACTTGGCCGCGAGACAAGCAAACCGGGGGTTTTGGCCGTTTCACGCTCGGCATTGCAGAGCTGCGTCGCATCCGTTAGTTGCGCATGACGAATGACCAGGTTTTCCAAGCGATAGCTCCCTATAAACTGTTCTGAGTAGGTCAACTGCTTGCGCTCGAAAACACGCAATTCCTGATTAACTTACGCACCCTTACAGCGCACACAAATCTGCGCGGTCTGCATTTCCCTCCGCCCTCAGCCCTTCAAGCAATAACTGTTCCCGTTGATCAATCCTCGTAGAGCAAGGCGTTCTTGCGATGTGTTTTGTAGCACTCCCGTGGTACAAAACAGCAGTAATACGTGACACTGAATACCCTGACGCGCAGGCATTGAGCGAGCTTCTGGCACATCACGCCTGGACTATTGGTAAAAGCTGCGAGGTGAGGTATTCAATTGCATTGCCCCGAACTGAAATTGGCCATGCTTGGTACATAGGCCTACTGATCCACCTTGAAGGTGCACCCCATGCCCGTCCCTACTGCTCGCCCCGACCTTGTTTATACATACCCGACCCACCTGCGCGCTCAGGTCGAGGCCGCCCCGCGAGCACCCGGGGTGTATTTCTTTTACGCTGCTGGCGAGTCCATGCCGCTCTATATCGGTAAAAGCATCGATATACGCAGCCGACTGCTTTCCCACCTGCGCGCACCGGAAGAAGCCCGAATGCTGCGCCAGACACAACGGATCGAGTACCAGCAAACCGCAGGAGAAATCGGCGCCCTGCTGTTGGAGTCCCGCCTGATCAAAGAACTGCAACCCTTGAAGAACAAGCGACTTCGTCGTCAACAGCGTCTGTGCTCATTGCGGATTGTCGACGGGGTACTGGAAATCATCGACACCACCACGATCTGCGACGGGCCACAGTTGTACGGGCTTTTCCGTAACCGGCGGATGGCCACCGAAGCCCTGATGCAGATTGCGGACGAGCACCGGCTCTGCCACACCCTGCTGGGCCTGGATAAATCAACGGGACGGGGCTGCTTTCGGGCTCAGATAGGCAAGTGCGCCGGTGCCTGCAAAGGGGCAGAAAGCCCTAAGGCGCATACCCAACGCTTGTTGAGTGCCTTGGAACGCTGGGCCGTGCATCACTGGCCCTATCCAGGCGCAATCGCATTGCACGAGCAGCATGGCGAGATCGAGGAGTACCACGTCGTGGACAGCTGGCGCTATATCGGCACCTATACCTGCGAGTCTGAAGCCAGACTGGCCCCCAGACTGACAGGGCAGGCATTCGATGCCGACTGCTACAAAATTCTGGTGCGGCCCGTCTTGCTCGAGAGCACGGCAATCATCATGCTTTGATTGCGAACGCGCCGATCCAGGATAACTGCCTCGAGCTTTTTGACTACCTTAATGTGCCGCTGAATGACTGGCCCATCTCTTCCACTCGCTTGGCAAGCTGGACGTAAGCCTACAGCCAACACACGTTCACATGACTGACGGTGTGTGCTTCAGTCCGTCGACTGCATCCCGTATTTGCCGCACCCGATCTGTAACAGACATGTCCCCTTCAAGCTTTAAGACCGTACAGGTAAGCGCAGATAGCCATTCCTGATGCCTGGCCAGGCTACGTCCAGGGACGCCCCCCTCATCGTACTGAGCTGCCCAAGCCAGAAACTCCGGCTTTGCTTGACCGAAGCGTTTTACCTCTCGACGTTCTAGCCTCTCCAATCTGAGTTCAACCGGAAGATAAAGGAACACCACAAGATCAAATTCGCTCTCAAGCGGTTGACCCCAGCCCATTACTGATCCGGCAACCACTGCACGGTCATGAGAGCGCATTTCATGTAGCAAGCGCTCTCCTCGTAGCGTTTTGTCTGCCAGATGCAGATAGGGCGGGTTACTGGGCAGCCACAAAAAATCATCTGCTTCCAGGTGAGTTGCGCTCAGATCCTTAGCTAAAGCATCCGCCAAAGTCGTGGTGCCGGTACCTGCCGCGCCTGTGATCAAGATGTAACGTGCCGTCTCTTTTGTCATTTCGTTTCAGCCACTCTAAAACTTTGCCATCTCCGATAACTTAACAGTGCCCCACTGATGTGGCAGCCGAGCAAGAACGTCCTCGAGACATCGAGCCAGTGGTGGCCAGCGCCTGCAAATGTGGGTCGGTTAGCTACGACCTGACTTTGAACGTCGCTATGCACCAAATGACGTGCGGGCAGTCATCAAATCTCTAGAGCCCTGCAATCAGATCCTGTTTTGTCAACTGAGCAAGCCTGGGCGAGCACTTGGTAACGACTCTGTACAAATCCGTTATCAGACGCTGAGGAGTCAATCAGGCTTAAATTTAGCTCGCCACCCAACTGGCTGAACAAAGGAATTCCTTTGCCCAACAACACTGGAATGCGCGTAATAGTGATCTCGTTGATCAATCCCGCAGCGAGGAAAGCCTGGATGGTCTGACCTCCGTCAATATAGAGATGCTTCAGACCTTGAGCCGCGAGCTGCGCCACGATAAGTAGCGGATCGCCGGCCAATACATCGACATGATCTCGCAGCTCTGGTGGTAGCACTACCTCCCCACGTGAGAGCACCACGACTCGCGTGTTCTCATAGGGCCACTCAGGGAAGGACAACACCTTGTCCAGCGTCTTGCGCCCCATAACCAGTGCATCGACTGTCGTCATGAACTCATCATAAGTGAGCCCCCTTAGTACAGGGCACTCGTACTCAGGCCGATGGAGCCACTCAATATTTCCATCTGGCCTGGCAATGAAGCCGTCAACACTTGCTGCGATAAAGACCGAACATTTTGTATCCATGGTCAGAGGAGCTCCTTTTTTGGCGGTGTTTATAGCATGCCCTCAAGCCCGAAGATCACAGGTCGCGTCATGATTGAAAAGATGTAGATGCTCGATGGCCGCTCTTGGTCGAGCGCTGCCTGTGACCAATAGCGTCAATACATCGAAGGACTCAGACGACTTTACCCCCCGACCGCAAAACTTGTATCAGTTGCTCGGCGGCGAGGGTTTCGACGGTGCCTTCACGGGTGCCTGCGCCGAAAACAGCGCAACAGGCCGATGTGTCGCCGTCGCAGATACGGTAAACGGCAATGACGCTGCCAGGCCCGCACCCTGTGTGTCCGCAAAGGGTAAAACCACCGTCGATCGAACCCCGCATTAAACCCAGGCCGTATCCCGGTGTAATCCATGGGCGTCCTGGAATCGAACCACCCAATGCCTTTGCTATCTGCATGTCCTGGAGCAAGCCTGTGGGGAGCAGATGCCCAGCGAAAAGTCGGTCGAGGAAGAGTGCGGCTTGCGAAATGGGGCCGATTAACAAGCCGTGATACACCCAGCCGGGGTCATAATTTGATGTATTTCCAAGGTGGGTATCTTGTAAGTCTGCTGGCGTTTTAGCGAAGCGAACCCTCGAGAGCCCCAAAGGCGTCAGTGCGTATCGACCCACTGCCTCTTCAAGCGACAAGTCAGTCAGCTGTTCAATTAGCTGGCCTATGAGAAGGTAACCCACATTGGAATAGCGCCATCCAGTTCCGGGGGTATATCGAAGCCGAGCGCCATCAAGACGCTGCATCATTTCGTCTGCTGACCATGCAGCCTCATGGTTGGCAACGGCGGCGTGATAATCTGCAAGTTCACCATAATCGGCGAGCCCTGCCTCATGCCTAAGCAGTTGGCGCAACGTGAATGGCTGATCAGGTATCGGGGTGTCCAGTCCGATCCGCCCATCACGTACTAATGACAGGGCGGTTACAGCCAGGATGGTCTTCGTAAAGCTCCACCAGGGCACCACCAGTTCTGATTGATCCGACGTTGGTTGCTGACCATTTGATACCAGTGAACTCAGCATTGACTTCCTTGTATTGTTGGGCAGCTTGTCAGCTACCTAGGGAGGCTCCGATCAACTTGCCGCGATTTTAGAAAAGTACCCAATATACCCAGAGATCAATAACGCGCCTGCCGCCAACCAGGCGCGTGCTGCATCAGTGCATCGCCACACCGTCCAGCGATTTATCGACATACGCCCTGGCCAGCTCCACCAGATGCATGACCGACAACACCCGGTCGCGCGCGAGCCCGCACAAACCATCCCCCGCCTCACTCGCCGAAGCAACCGCACAGCGCAACAAGTCTGACGCTTGGGCCAAAGCCGCTTCTGAATTGACACTGTCCGGGATGGCAAATATAGCCGTGCTTATGGGGCGAGCAGGCTTATGGTCGTGCAGGTAATAATCGAGCGCACGCCTGACGGCCGCACGGTCCAGCGACTGTGAATCGCACTGTTCAGCATCTTGCAGGATCAATGAGGGGGGATCGGGGACAATTTTTTTCATACCGTTAACTCCTGGCTTCTAAGAGGAGCTGTCACTTATCGCGACCAAACGAATGGGTGGCAGCCGTACGCAGGTTAGTCGACCGGAGAAACCAGGAACCCGGCGCGCCCGAAGGCGCCCTGCGCACGGCCACCAAAAACCGGAGGCAAAAAAACGCCTCTCTGAGGTGGCGCTGTGCGCCTGATTTCACTACGGGCGACTAAACCCGATCGCTGATTTTGCAGCGATGGGCCGAGACTATTCCCCGATTTGAGCAGGCGCAAGCGAACGGGATTCTCTCGGATGATTCGCGAGATGGAAAGCGAAACGTCGTACGAAACGGCTGATAACAAGCCTTATTAACCTGACCGTAGCCTACCGCCTGCGGCTAATGACCAGCCACCCAACGCGGCACAATGCTGCCTTGACGAGACCATCGCAGGGGAATTACCTTGCACTCGAGGACTGCAACTGCGCATTCGTCGGGACTGGGTACCCGTTTTATCCCCACCGCATTTTGGCAGCAGAGAAAACTGGTTTCTCTGAAGTAGTGACGATCAGCCTGCTGATCGGATTCTGAACCCAGGGCATCCGTGCCGGGAGCTAAAGAATCGCTGCGACTACTCCTCCACTACACCTAAAAGGCGTCCTCTGGACGCCTTTTTTATTTCAGCGCGAGCTATATTTGCGCACGAATGACCTGCCCAACCAGTGTCCCGCTCGCTTTACGCTTTGGATACCGCGTCACAATGTAGTAACCAAAGCCACTGCGCTCCTCCCGAGGTTCCAATACTAAAGACCCTGCTGGTGTTTTCATGACTGTCAGCCGATGATTGCCACGGATATCTCGAGCCTCGCAATATATCGGCGCGTTGTGCACGATCATGTTCGCAATATGTTGGGTTACTTGATCAATGCAGGTGATGATCGAGCAGGTTAGTGTGGCATGTTCAGTGGAAGTCGGAATGGCTGCTTGTTACCAAGTAATTCGCAATACCAGAGTGTTGCCACTGGCAGGGTGTGAACGGCAAACACGCGGTGGATCGGGAGTGGGCGCGGATACAATTGGTAACGGACTGACGGGTTTGCTGGCAACAGCCTAATCACATAAGCTATCAAGCATGAACACACACCACTTGGAGGCAGTCATGGCCACCACCCATAAAGTCGAAAAGCCGCGTAAAAAGGTCATCAGCCACGAGCTGACTTACCTCGACGTGCGCAAAGCCGCCCGTGACGGGCAAAAGGCATTCGATGCATTCGTTCTTACCGGCAAACTACCTGTAGCCCCCACTACTGACAAGTAGGTTCTGATGCCTGCTGTCAAAGTCTCGACACTTTTCAAAACGCTGGATGATTGGGAAAATTACGCCGCACACTTTTATAACTATAAAGTGTGCGATGACTTGCCCGGCATTTTCGGCCGCGATGAAAGACTCGATCTGGCAAGCATCTGGCATATCCACCTGGCCAACACGCTGGATATCCAGCACCTATGGGCCAGACAGAAAAGCCAGTACTACCGCACCACCCGCCTCAATGACCCAGACAACGATATATGGCTTATCTATGCCCATGATGAGTATCGGGATGAGTACCTGTTGCTGACGATTGTGGGCCCCGACGCTCATAACCGAAAGGAGTGGGGTTCTTATCTGCGCACTATCCATAACCAGATTGTCGAGCCCTGGCTGGTTGGCAAGCTGGTTTATCCGGACATTGATGAGTAGCGGGCGGGTCTGAAGGTCGCTGGAGCCGGGCGGGTCCAGTTCCACCTCCCGCTTGCGAACCCAGGCTTGGGCGGCCTGTTTTCGGGCGAAGGGCTGGCTCTCTTGGTAGACTTGCACCCCTTCACACTTCACACGGATCTGCGCGGTATAACGTACCGTGCCGTCGGCGAGTTTTCTGGATCTGATCGTTGCCATAGTAAAAGTGGTACACGTCAGTTTTGAGGTGGTAAATTTTACCTCCGACCTTAAAAAAACGCCCTTTTACCCCCTAAAAACGCTGCAAAAACGTAGAGCACAATGGTACAGAATATTGCTTCAAAGCCAGTAAACACAGGGGCTGCGCTGTCTCGGCGGTTTTCTGTTGCGCCCATGATGGACTGGACAGATCGCCACTGTCGGTTTTTTCTGCGTCTGCTATCCAAAAACGCCTTGCTGTACACCGAAATGGTCACTACGGGTGCGCTGATCAATGGTGATGCCGAGCGCTTCTTGCGTCATGACGCGTCTGAGCATCCGCTGGCCTTGCAACTGGGAGGGAGTGTTCCGGCTGACTTGGCCGTTTGCGCACGCATGGCTCAGGATGCAGGGTATGACGAGGTGAACCTGAATGTCGGCTGCCCCAGCGATCGGGTGCAGAACAATATGATCGGCGCCTGCCTGATGGCGCATCCGACGCTGGTGGCCGATTGTGTCAAGGCCATGCGCGATGCGGTCGCTATCCCTGTCACGGTCAAGCATCGTATCGGCATCAACGGCCGCGATAGCTATGCACAACTGTGCGATTTCGTCGGTACGGTTCGTGATGCCGGCTGCACCAGTTTCACCGTGCATGCGCGTATTGCCATTCTCGAAGGGCTGTCGCCTAAAGAAAACCGCGATATCCCGCCTCTGCGCTATGACGTTGCCGCGCAGTTGAAAACCGATTTCCCTGAACTGGAGATCATTCTCAACGGCGGGATCAAGACCCTCGAGCAATGCCAGGAACATTTACAGGTGTTTGATGGTGTGATGCTCGGTCGCGAGGCCTATCACAACCCGTATATTCTGGCCGAGGTCGATCAACGTCTGTTT
Source organism: Pseudomonas sp. TWR1-1-3 (assembly GCF_049896805.1). NCBI lineage: Bacteria > Pseudomonadati > Pseudomonadota > Gammaproteobacteria > Pseudomonadales > Pseudomonadaceae > Pseudomonas > Pseudomonas sp. TWR1-1-3. The sequence continues at coordinate 1,176,005 of NZ_JAFCUZ010000001.1, forward strand.
GGCAGTTCTGCCCCTGTCATTTCGCGGGTAGAGGCGCTCACGCTGTTGCGGCCTTATATCGCAGCGCATATAGCCGCGGGTGGTTCAATGCACCATATCACGCGTCATATTTTGGGGCTGGGCCAGGGGTTCCCTGGCGCCAGGCGCTTTCGTCAACTGCTGTCGGTGGATATCCATAAGGCCAAGGACCCGTTGGCATTACTGGATCAGGCCGCAGAACTGCTGGTAGGCCGCTGAAACCAGCGCAATAGCGCCGGCGCAAGGTACACAAAGGCCTGCATGAGACTTCTCATGCAGGCCTTTGTTTTTTTGCACCACTATTGCGTTACTTCGACACAGGCATAACTGTCGGCATTGTCGATATCGCCCTTGCCCGCGTAACGGGCGGCCTGCGGCCAGGCACATAGCGGGCGGGTGCGCACAACCTTGCCGTCTTCAATTTTCGAAGCGACGATGCGCTGCGGTGCTACGCCGTGCTCCACCCAATTGTCGATAATAGCCAACTTGTCAAAGGTGTCGCAGCCCGCACCGCCGTAACAATGGCCCATGCCCGGGATCAGAAACAGCCGGGCCGAAGCCCGGGCCGCCTTGCCCGAATCGCGCAGCAGTGACTGGTAGTAGTCGATCAGCTCCTGGCCGTTATGAAAATCGTTCCAGCCCACATAAAGCAGTAGCTTTGCCCCCCGGTCGAAAAATGCCGTGAGGTTGGAGTCAACGTGCAACAAGGGCCCGAGCCTGTTCACAGCCTCATTCACGGTCTTGTCCCAGTCCATGGTCGTCCAGTCCCAGTCCGGATCCTGGAAAGCCGCGTACTTGAACAGGTCCAGGGCCACCGGGAACGCTTGGCCATCGACAAAATCACCGAGCAGGTTTTCATTGCCCTTGGCCACGCCAGGAAAGATCACTTCCCCGGTACGCGGGTTGATCGGCCCTCGATAGAGCTGCTTCATCAGCTCTACCTGCCCCGCCGTCAGGCAGTCGGCTGTCTCGGTGCCTTTGCACTGCAATTGTTCTGGCTCAAAATCGCAATGCTGCGGGTCGTCGATAAACCCCTGCTTGAGGCCAATGGGCGTGGCGCAGGCCTTGAGCGCCGCCTTGCTGACCATCTCGAGCTTGGCCTTGGTCATGTTCACATCGCGGTGGCGACCGAGCAACCAGCCGGGCCAGAGCTGGGCGGCATTGAACTTGACCAGCGGGTTGGGCGGCGCACCGGCGACGATACCATCGTAGTCATCGGGAAAGCGCCTGGCTTCGATCAGACCTTCAAGGCCGCCCAGCGAACAGCCTATCCAGTACGCCCGGCTGGCGGGTTTACCGTAATAGGCCTTGATCAGTTCCTTGGCATGTACCGTCATCAAGTGATCGGCGCGCCAGGCATAATCGATCAGTTTTTCCGGGTGGCCCAGGGCGAACTGCCCGCCCTTGCCTTCTTCAGTACTGCTGTCGTGTCCGGTATCGGTCGCTGCCGTGGCGTAGCCCTGCTCAAGCCCGGCGAGCATGGCCGGGTACATCATCGCTCCGCCCCAGCCAAAACTGCCGACACCCAGTAACTTGCCGTTCCAGCCATTGAGCGGTAACCAGACTTCGATCTTGATATCTGAATCGCTGCTGGGCCTGAGTGTGGCAGCAACCCTGCAAAAGGCCGGGTTTGGCCCGACTGCGGGGCGCCCTGCCGGGTTCATGCCGGAGAAACTCGCCAATCGGGTCAGCGGGTTTTGCGGCATTGGGTACTGCCCGGGGGCAATGGCCTCGGCCACGGTGATGGTCGCATCGGGCAAGGCCCTGACGGCCAAGGCGCTGCAGGTGTCTTCGGCATGGGCTTGCGCTGCCATAGCCAGGGCCAGCAAGCTGACGGCTGCGTACCGGAGAAACGGGCGTAGTGCTGAACATGGGTGATTAATTTGCATATCCCTGCCTTCGGATCACGCTCAAGAACAGACGCTGCGCGGTGGGTGCACTACCACGACCTTAGTTGCAGGATAAAGAAGGTCAAGGTGCAACTGGCTGTTTCAAGCTGACTGATGATCCGTGTAGCGCCCGCAACTGCTCGGCGTGCGAAGCCGCACAGCGGGCCGACCTCCAGATCACTCCCGCGTGCAAGGCCGCAGGCACCCCATGGCCATGGCCACCAGGCTATCGAGCAGTGCCCTGGATTCAAGCTGGTCTGGCATGTCTTCCAGTACCGAGCGGATAACACTGCGCAGCCCCTGCCCGAGCAGGTAAGCGGCCATGGCCGGGTGTTGGGTGGATATTTCATCCTCATACAACTGCAGCAGCGGCAACCAGGTCGCTTCGATAAATTCCCCGGTGGTGGTGTATGGCCCGCGCCACATGCCCAGATGCAAGGCCGAGTGATAGCGCAAATGAAACACCTTGTTCAGCCTGAACAAGCGTGTTTCGACGCGAATGATGTTGGCCAGAATTTGTTCCAACGCCGACTTCAGGGGCACGCCAATCAACTTTTCCCGCACCTTCAGCAGCTGCTCGGACTCTTCGTCGAGCACACGCTCGTACAGCAAAGCCACGATGGCGTCCTTGCTGGGAAAATACTGGTAGATCGAGCCGACCGCGACACCAGATACCTCGGCGATGCGGGCGACCGTCAGCGCCGCCTCTCCTGCTTCATCCAGAATCTGCAGGCAGGCTTGCTCAACAGCATCGACCAGTGCCCGTGAGCGGGATTGCACCGGCCGCTTGCGCAGCGCAGGCATCAGACCCTTTGTATTGTCATCGGCTGGCTTGCTCATGGGAACCCGAGCGGAGTATTTACTGCTGTTCTTAATTTCAGATATTTTCCTTTTATATCAGTAGGTTAAATACACAATCAGATGCCTGCAGAATGCGAATATCTCAACCCTGATGACGTCAGTATGATCTTTGGAGACGCTCGGACATCGTCCAAACGTGTAGTGATACGCCCTCTATAAGATCGGATATTTCAGCCTGCCGGGAGATTGCCCATGCCTTCACCACTCACACTCCAGCCCCTTGGCCCACACCTGGGCGCCGAAGTGCTTGACCTGGATCCTGCCACTGTTTTTCAGCCGCAAACCCTGGCGGCACTGGAAGCTGCGCTGGTCAAACATGAAGCCCTGGTACTGCACGCCCCATGGCTACAGCCAGAACAACACCTGGCCATTGCACGATATTTCGGCGAGCCCGAAGTTCACACGTTCTATCCCAACCTGGGCGCAGGCTTTGAACAGATCACCGTGATCGACTCCAGGCTGGGTGACCGGGCGGATATGTGGCACCACGACGAGAGCTTCCTGCCCGACCCGCCGATTGTCACCATGACCCACGCCCAGATCCTTCCCCCCTGTGGCGGCGATACATGCTGGATCAGCATGACCACGGCCTATGACAGCCTGTCCGGGCGTATGCAGCACTACCTCGACGGGCTCAGCGCCTGGCACGACATGAACGGGCCCATGACGGCAGCGCTGCGCCAGAGCGTCGTCAGCCATGAGCGCTATGCCGAGGTCGTGCAGATGAACCGCCGCCACCTGCACCCGCTGGTGATCCAGCACCCGGTGTCCGGTCGCAAAGCCCTGTATCTGAGCCCGACCTACACCACCCATATCGAAGGTATGGCCCCCTCTGAAAGCGACGCGATCCTGGACTATCTCCACGCGCACTGCCAGCACGTGCAATTCGGGTTTCGCCATCGCTGGCGTGTCGGTGACATGGTGCTCTGGGACAACCGAAGCGTGTTGCACAACGCCATTCTGGACTACCAACCCCATCAACGGCGCATGCAGCGCACCTCGGTATTCGCCCGCGAACCCTTGCAGGCGTGAGTTCTGAAGGAACATTCACGGATCACAACCGCTGCAGAGGAGCACACCAGAATGATGAACGATGAACTTAATCACGACCTCCTGGCCCGCTACATTCCCAGGCCAGGCCGGTATGCACTGTTGCCCGAACTGACTGCGCACCAACGCGTGGCGCTGCTGTGCCGGGTGCTGTATCGAGAGGGTTATAACGACCATATTGCCGGTCATGTCACCGTCAAGCAGGACGATGGCACCTATTTGGCCAACCCCTGGGAGCTCACCTGGGGCGAAGTAACCGCCTCGGACATCCTGCGCCTCGACCAGACCGGCAAGGTCATCGAAGGCGAATGGAACATCACCCCGGCGATCAACCTGCATATGGATTTACATGCCGCGCGCCATGATGTTGAGGTGGTCATCCATAACCACCCGCGCTGGGCAGGCGTCTGGTCAGCCGCGGGGCGCATCCCGCCGGTTTACGACCAGACCTCCGCCCTGGTTGATAGCGACCCGGTGCTCTACGACGAATATCGCGGTACCGTCGAGGACACCGTCCTCGGCCGCGCCGTAGTGACGGCACTGGGAGCCCAGAAATGGGCCATGCTCGCCAACCACGGTGTGCTAGTGGTCGCCAATGGCATTCGCCAGGCCCATTTGCGCGCGATCACACTGGAGTGGCGCAGCCGCCTGGCCTGGCATGTCGAGGCACTCGGTGGCGGCGCGCCGCTTCCTGCCCATGTCGCCCTCGCCACTGGAGAGCGCACCGATGCCAACGGTTTCCCGTTTCTGTGGGAAGCCATGGCACGGGAAGAAATCCGTCGCGACCCGACTGTTCTGGAGTAATTAACCCCGCAAATTATGGAATTCAACTCCGCAATGTTTGGAATCCAGGACCGATTATCCGGGATCAATATCACCGTATATTGACCCGGACTGGCGCCACGCAGCGCCCCACACCGGAGGTCCCTGCCCTATGAGTATTCTGTTTTCTCCATACACCTTGTCGGGAATGGAACTGAACAATCGTGTCGTGATGGCGCCCATGACCCGTGCCCGCGCCTTGAACGATATTCCTGACGAGTTGACGGTTCTTTACTACCGCCAGCGTGCAAGCGCCGGCCTGATCATCAGCGAAGGTGTGCCGGTTTCCATCCAGGGCCGCGGCTATCTGTTCAACCCCGGCCTTTATAATCAGGAACAAGTGGAAGGCTGGAAGCACGTCACCCGGGCCGTGCATGAGGACGGCGGCAAGATCTTCGCCCAGCTCTGGCATGTCGGCCGGGTATCCCACACCACGCTGCAACCGGACGGCGGTGCGCCGGTGTCATCCAGCAACAAGGTGGCGGCCAACTCAATGACCTATGCCTATGACGAGCACGGTCAACCGGGCCCGATCCAGGCCAGCCAGCCGCGCGCGCTGTCGACCGAAGAAGTCGGGACGATCAAAAATGACTTTGTTCAGGCTGCCCGCCGGGCTGTCGAGGCGGGGTTTGACGGGGTCGAAATTCATGGCGCCAACGGCTACCTGTTCGAGCAGTTTATCAATCCGTGTGTAAACGATCGTACCGACCGTTATGGCGGCTCAATCGAAAACCGCATTCGCCTGCTGCTGGAAACCATTGATGCGGTTGCCGACGCCATTGGGCGTGGCAAGGTTGGCGTGCGTATCTCGCCGTTTGGCCGCCTGTTCGACATGGCGCCGTTTGATGACGAAGCCCAGACCTGGGTCGCGGTGGCTCACGCCATTCATCAACGCGACATTGCCTACGTGCACTTGAGCGATCAATTAACCATTGGCGCCGAGCGCATGCCCGAAGGCTTTGCGCAGACTTTTCGCGAGTCGTATCAAGGCACACTGATTGCCGCTGGCGGCTTTGATCGCGAGTCGGCGCAAGCCGCACTGGAATCAGGCGCCCTGGACCTGGTCGCGTTTGGGCGGCCTTTTATTGCCAACCCGGATCTGGTGGAGCGGATGAAAAATAACTGGCCGATTGCAACCCCGGACCGCGCCACGTTCTACGGCAACAGCGGCGAAAAAGGCTATGTCGATTACCCCTTCCACTCGCCGAACCTGTAACGGTATTCAGCTGCAGCGCTTCACGTCATGGAGCTTGAGGCGCTGCATTCATGAACCCTGGGGGTTGGGCACGCCCTGATCCGGGCGAAAAATCCCGGCATCGCGTCGGGCCAGTGCCAGCAGTTCATCGACGACCATTCTGATCTTGGGCTGTATGTAGCGAGTGCGTGGCCAGATCACGTGAATAGGCATCTCGGCACCGGCATATTGCTCAAGTACGGGCACCAGCAACCCCTGCTGGATAGGCGTCTGCACCAGCCAGGTGGGCAGTTGGGCCAGGCCGCCCCCGGCCAGTGTCATGTCCAGCAACATTTCACCGTCTCCCATCTCATGCTTGACCCGCACGTCGTGCTCGTTGGTCTGCCCCTTTTCATCCACCAGCATCCAGCTTTTGCGAGTGCCGTTGCGCCAGCCGACAATGCAGTCATGCTGCAGGAGATCAGCCGGTGCCTGGGGCGTGCCATGCCTGTGCAGGTATTCGCGGGTCGCGCAAATCAACAGGCTCTGGCTGCCCAGCCTGCGGGCCACTATTTCAGCGTCATCCTTCAATGAACCGATTCGGACCACAAGATCGATACCCTCATTGACGATATCCACCAGCCGCTCACTGAAGCTGATGGAGAGATCGAGCTGCTGGTATCGCACCGCCATATCGATCAAGGTCGGCAAAATATGTCGGCGACCAAAGGCCGCCGGCAGATCGATCCGCAACCGACCGACAGGTTCCTGTTGGCCGGTGGTCAAAAAGCCCTGGGTCTCGGCCAGTTCATCCATTACCCGCAGGCAGCTGGCCAGATAGGCCTCACCCTCGCTGGTGAGGTTCAGGCGCCGGGTGGTGCGATGCAAAAGCTTGACGCCAAGGCGCGCCTCCAGGCGAGTCACGCTCTTGCCAACGGCGGAACTGGTCACGCCAAGCTCCAGGGCTGCCGCTGTAAAGCTCAGTGACTGGGCCGCAGACACAAACTCACGAATACCGTCAAATGGGTTGCCCGTCATTGTGGCGTCCAAGGCTAAAGTTTAAGGATCTGCAGCTGAACAATAGCAAAACCATGCAGTAATAGAGGGGTAAAACCCCGGGGCTTACCTTCTGCACAAACAAAAATGCGCCCTGGATAAAGGCGCATCGCTCATGCTCAATCCTCGGAGCCGGCCCTGGATCAGGCTGCACGCTCAGGCCAGACCACTTCAAGGCGGGTATGGGTGATACGCCACTCGCCATCGATACGCCGGTACGTGTCGGCGTACAGCCCGAGCAACAGCAGCGGGTTCGGATCGGGCTTGGATGCGGTCTCGAAATCAATCAGGTAGCAACGCCCTTGCGCGGTATCGGGCCCGGTCAACTTGATCCAGTGGTTGGCGATCGCATGCAGAAACGGATAACTGCCCTGGTGGTCGCGATCGAAGAGTTTGAAGGCATCATTGAGGCCACTGCGGATGGCATCTATACCCGTCATTTTGCCGACCGTAACCTCCACCACCGCATCTGCCGAGAACACTTCGTCAAGGGCGTCGATAGTGTTGCTGTCCAGGTGATGTGCATAGAGGGTTCTGAGATTGCGAATCTCTTCGCGATCAAGCAACGCTTTGAGTTTGGTATCCATAACCTGTGACCTCTGTAGTGACTGGCTTGCCTGTGAAGGCGCTGGCCTGCTCAGGACAATCAGCTCCTGACCTGTAAAACCTCTACTTTAGTCATGTTCCAGCACAAGATAATCACCCATAAATTCCAAACATTCTGGAATCACAGGATCAAATTCTTTCTCTTTCACTCAACTGGCCGCGTTTTGAAGGGCTCGTTCACCAGCCTGCTCATCGTTAGCAAGCGTCTGGCACAGATCCAGCAACTGGCATTGCAGCAATTTGCCCGCATGGCTCAGACCGTTTTGCCCATACAACGCCAGAAATACCCCCTGGATATCCGGCAGGCCGCTGCCGGCATCAATCACCCTGTGTTCCGGGCTGATCACCCGCAACGGCAACAAGCTGATACCCAGGCCCGCCGCCACGGCGGCGCAGACACTGGCCAGACTTGCGCTGGAGTAGTTGATGCGCCAGCGCCATCCCCCCACTTCAAGGTGATGGAGCATTTCATTGCGGTACAAACCGCCCACCGGAAACGCCACCAGCGGCAAGGGCTCGCGCCCCAGTGCGGGCGTTGAACGGCTGTCGACCCAACACATGGGTTCGGGCCAGCAAGCCAGGCAATCATCGCCCTGCCCCATCTGCTTGACCAATAACAGGTCGAATTCATCCTGGCGATAAAGCCGCATCAGTTCAGGCCCCAACCCACTGGTGACTTCCAGGCGCACTCCCGGGTGCTCCAGGCCGAACCGCGAAAGGATCGGCATCAAGCGCTCGGCAGCAAAGTCTTCAGGCACGCCGAGGCGCAACACCCCCTCACTGGCCTGGTTGAACAGCACATCGCGGGCTTCCTGATCAAGCGCCAGAATGCGCCGCGCATAGGCCAGCAGGCGCTCACCTTCAGGGGTGGCAATCACCCGGCGCTGTTCGCGGTCGAGCAGCTTGCAGCCAAGGCTGTCCTCCAGACGGCGGATCTGCTGGCTGACCGTCGACTGGGTGAGATGCAGACGCTGCGCCGCCCGGGTGAAATTGGCGCAGTCCACCACCGCGACAAAACTGCGTAACAGTATGGGATCAAGCATCCGCCTCACCATTCACATTGCCACTTAAAGGCATGGCTATATTTAATTTCAGAATACCTGATGCGCTGACCATACTGGCTTTTCACGGGATGTAAAAGAGGGCTCAACCATGGGCAGCCTGACACGCAAATGCGGCCTGCTGACGGTCGCGCTGTTGATAATGGGAGCGGTGATGGCAAGCGACAAGACACTCCTCAATGCCGTCAGCGACGGCGAACTGGACAGGGTCCAGCAACTGATCAGTGAAGGCACGGACCTCAACGTACAGGCGCTGGATGGCAGCAGCGCGCTGCTGCTGGCAACCCGATCGAACCAGATCGAAATCGCCCGGGCCTTGATCCAGGCCGGGGCCGACGTCAACCAGAAGAACCTGATGCGTGACAGCCCCTATCTGTTGGCAGGCGCCAGTGGGCGTAACGAAATCCTGCAAATGACCCTGGCCCACGGTGCCGATCTGCAGAGTACCAACCGCTATGGCGGCACCGCCCTGATCCCGGCATGCGAGCGCGGACATGTTGAAACGGTACGCCTGCTGATCGCAGCAGGGGTTGATCTGAACCATGTCAATCGCCTGGGCTGGACCTGCCTGATGGAAGCCATCGTGCTCTCCGACGGCGGCCCGGCGCATCAGCAGATCATCACCCAGCTGATCAATGCCGGTGCCGACCTGAACCTGCCGGACAGCGACGGCCACACCCCCCTGCAACAAGCGCAGCAGCGCGGCCAGGGCGTGACCGCACAATTGCTGCGTGATGCCGGCGCGCACTGAATCACACCCTGGAGTTGTTATGCATAGCGATGAGTTTTACCTGCAACGCGCCGTGGCCCTGGCCGCCAGCAACGTTGCCGGCGGTGGCCGGCCTTTTGCTGCGCTACTGGTCAAAGACGACCAGGTGATCGTTGAGGCCGTCAACACCCTCCATATCAGCCAGGATCCGACTGCACACGCAGAACTCTTGGCCATACGGGCTGCCAGCCAGCAACTGGGCCCGCGCCTGGAGGGTTGCGTGATCTATGCCAGTGGCCAGCCTTGCCCCATGTGCCTGAGTGCCATGCACCTGTGTGGCGTAACCCGAGTGGTGTATGCCGCCAGCAACCCGCAGGGGGAACCCTTCGGGCTGTCTACGGCAGCTATTTATCAGCAACTGGCGCTGCCGTTGAGCGAACAGAAACTGGCGATACAACACATACCCCAACCGGCCATGGTCGAGATCTATAGTGACTGGAAAGCCTGCCATGAGCCTGGATAAACACCCTGCGCGGGTGTTCGCCAATTGGGCATTGCTGGTGGTGCTGGGGCTTAACCTGCGTCCGCTGCTCAGCTCCATCAGCCCGCTGTTGCTTGAGATCCGTCATGACACGGGCATGAGTTTCCAGAGCAGTGCCTGGCTGACCAGCCTGCCAGTGATCTGCATGGGTCTGGTGGCCTTGCTCGGCGTACGCCTGCAGGCAGGCCTGGGTGAGCGCCGTGGCGTGGCCCTGGGCTTGTCGATGATCCTGGGCGCCTGCCTGTGGCGCTTGTCTGCCGATCAGGCAGAAACCCTGATGGCCACGGCCTTGTTGGGCGGTGCCGGGGTTGCGCTGATCCAGGTGCTGGTTCCGGCGCTGATCAAGCGCCAGTTTGCGCAGCGGGTTGCGCTGGCTTTAGGGGTGTACTCCGCCTCCCTTATGGCCGGCGGCGGCCTGGCTGCACTCGTCAGCCCGCTGGTGGCCGGCCATTTTGGCCATTGGCAGGCCGGACTGGGGATTTGGCTTGCGCCTGCTCTGGTCGCACTGGTGCTGTGGGGCTTATTGCCCTTTGCCAGCGGTGCCCGAACGGCGGGCGAGCCAGCCATGCGCCCGTGGCGCAACCGGCGCGCGTGGTTACTGGCGCTGTACTTCGGCCTCGTCAACTGTGGCTATATGAGCATGGTGGCGTGGTTGCCCGCCTACTATTTGCAGATGGGCTGGAGTGCAGCACAAAGCGGCTCGCTTCTGGCGTTCATGACCATTTTTCAGGTACTGGCTGCGCTGGTGATGCCTGCGCTGGCCCACCGCAGCACGGACAGGCGCCCGCTCTTGGCGGTCAGCCTGGGAGCGCAGGCACTGGGCTATAGCGGACTGGTCATGTGGCCGCTGGAATCGCCGTATGTGTGGGTGGCCTTGATTGGTTTTGGCCTGGGTGCCTGTTTCGCCCTGAGCCTGATCCTGACCCTGGACCATTGCCGCAAACCCAGCGAAGCCGCTCAGCTTGCAGGGTTCGTGCAAGGCGCGGGATTTCTTGTCAATGCGGTATCGCCATGGCTGACGGGTTGGCTTCGCGAACTTACGGGGAGTTTTGTTACTGCCTGGTGGGTTCTGGTTGTGGCGGTTGTTGCAATGCTGCTACTGACGCGGATTTTCAGCCCGCAGAGTAATATACGCTGTGGCGGAATCATTCAAGCAGCTGCCTGAAATGCAATCAAAACGAGGATCTGTCGTCACAATAGTTTTTGCTGGATTTACAATTACAGACTGGATAGCATTTTGCGTCCATCCTCGTTTACCCATTTGACCGGCAATTTTTTGACTCGATTGCTATAGATATTCCTTTTGCACCAACTTATTAGCGCAGCCGAGTCGACACCATTATTGAAACCACCACGTCATTCCTAAAAGTTACTGTGACCTTTGATATGTTTCCCCTACTGTCTTGCATGGATATTTTTCGGAAGATAGGTAGGAATATGCAGTTTAGCCGACTTCGTCTCACCTAAACTCTAACAAGCACAAACTCCATAAAAATACCACCACCCCTTATGCCCACAATAATTATCCGACTCGCCTCTATGGATTTCACAGCAAAGCATACTTCATTTAATGACGCGGAAAAGTCAACAATACAATCCATATCTGGAATTCTTTTGCCCCCCTTAATTTTAAAACCCTCAACACCAAGAACTACTATGTTGTTTTTTTTGCAGTAATCGACCAGCCTGATTGCATCATCAACATCAAACAAAGGAGTCCCACACCACACCAATGTAGGAGTGATAGGTAAATCTTCTACGGACACTTCAACTGTAATCAGTCCCATTCCGCCCACCCCCCGCTTACTCATTTGATCGGCAATCTTTGGTTCAATCGTAATTAAAACTCCTTTTGCACCAACACCCGCAGCAGCCCTACCAGTCGCCACTTTGGCATGCATTACGCATAATCTAAACCCTTAGCTTATGCAGTGAAATTTTACTATCTGAAAATTTGAACACACCTTTTGTAACTGACAGACACTCATCAGACTCAGTCACGCTAAGATCGGAGCCTCCAAAATCAAAATAAACTCCAATACAGCCTTCATCTATATCACTTACCCCATACTCATATACAGACAATATTTTCAACCCCAGGCACTTACTGACTCCACTTAGTGACTAAATCGGATACGCAAACTCATCATTTATCTCAGACACCTCAAGCAATTCCAGATCTGAATCCAGCTTTAAAAAACTTTACACTCCCTCGCTAACTGTTAATGAGATCCAGCCAGAATCAGATAACTAAAAAAGCATCAAGAACTCACAAGCCAGATTGCCGCCTATAAAAATGAGCAAAATCTGACATCGCGCAACACCTCATTGATCAGCACCAGCATCATGCCCTCCACACTAAGCATCCTTTGTTATCGCTTTAGCAGCTTTAGTCAAGCCTTCCTTGTTGATTGGTTCACCTGCCGCTGCGATCAGTTCGTTGCTAGTGCGTCCACCGAAATTCTGGAGTGCAATTGCAGATCCTTTTGCACCAACTAATCTTCGACAATTACATTTACCCCACCCCCCTTGATAGCTACTCGCCCCCAGTCACCAGCCAGTTTATAACCACCACCACAACAAACAAAACTGTCTATATTCCCATAATCGAAATCGCCCGAAGCATCTGCATATACCGCAAAACTCCTATCAAGCCATTCGAAATAGTCCACATTTAGAAAGCGCAACAAAATCTTCCTGTAGCAATACATCTCTCCTTCTTGTGGTTTTTTATATTTCGGATGGTTTTCAGTAAGAACTGCTTCCAGCTCAAAGACTAGAGAGCCCTCGGCCTCACGAACAGACAAAACATAGCTATCTTCGAGGTAAATATTTGAAAGTGAAGGAATTCCATAATAATCCATAGCTATCCTCACAAATCAAAATCAATTGACGTGTGATTACCCGGGTTTTTTCTTGTTACCGGATTACCGAAGGCATCAATTCTTTGACCTGTCGCGCTTTTAAACTCAACATGTGGACCAGCACTTCCTGGCGCCCGCGAACTACCTTGTTTAATTGTCACACGAGAAATGCCATTCTCGTCAAGATATTTGAGAGGGCCACCATCAGTCTGAGCAGGCTTCCAACCTTGGCCTTCCGCATATTGCCTCAACTCACTAGCTTTTGGCGTTCGACCGGCTTCAAAAAACTTATTAATGCTTTTTGCACCAACACCGGATGCAGCCTTACCAGCCGCCACTTTGGCAAGAACCGCCTCAACGACGACCTTGGCGCCCTTACCTGCTGGCATCACCAGCATAGCAGCATCAAGCTCGGGCGCTATGGTTGTAATCCCTTTGCCTGCCAAATCTGACAAACGCTGGGTAGCCGATTTTATACCTGACTCAGTACTGGACAACGCACCCATTTCTTTCGAATGCGCGCTGGTTTGCTCCTGGCCGTATTGCCGCCATTGCTCATACACCACGCCTTGACCATGCAAGACTGACGCATTGAACAGGGTTGAGTCATTGAACTGTTTTTCGGTTGCTCTGAACGCGAAGACTTTCTCGCCATTGGCAACAATTTGGCTTCCATCTCCCCACTTCAGAGGGATTTTCTGTGCCGCCAGTTGCCCAATAATCCCTTTGGCAATATTCAGGTCATCGATAAAATTTCGGGACTGCGGATCATTGCCTGTGGACTGCGCAACCAAACCGCTCAAACGGGCTTCATCAGCAGCATCCAGGGCGCCACCCGCAGCAATCATCAACAAATCCAGCCAAAGGGCACTGGATCTTGGCGCTCCCAGGGTTTTGTAAAGCTCTTCGGCCTTTTTCTCCAGAACCGGAATTTCTTGTTGCTTATGCAGCTGCCTATTGAAGGCTTCCACACCAAACCCTGCCCCACCTGCCACCACAGCCTCGCCGGGCCCACTTCCAGCCCCCGCAGAGGCTCCAACGCCTGTCGCAATCAATGCAGCTATAGCATCTTGTTCCTGACGAGACAGCCCACTGTCTTTCAGCGCCTGACCCACCGATGGCATCAACGCCGCTGAGGCTCCAGCTCCCAGAGCACCCGCCTGCGCATTGCCGCTGGACAAACCTATTGCCGCACCCGCCAACGCATGCAGCAAGACACGAGCTGCACCGCCTTCATCCCAGGCTGCCTTTACTGCACTGTCCGTAGATTTATCTCTTTGCGCGGTAGCGAAATCACCGATTTTTTTAAAAATCTCACTGGATGATACGTTCGCAACAACACCCACAGCCGTACTGCCCGTTGCCCCTCCCAGGCCCGCCGCGATCAGGCCCGATGCAATATTGGCCATCAGCCGTTTATCGCCCCCGACCTGCCAACTCCTGGCGTCATCCAGCGCAAGCGCAGCCGCTTGTTGTTGCTCTGGGGTAGTTGCCTTATTGGCCTGTTTGGTTGCCGCATCAGCCTTGGCTTTGGCCACGCTATTAATTACGCTGCTGGACAGCTGCGCCGAGCTTTGAATCAGGTCGATGCGCGCTTGCATGGCCTTTTCATCAGGCCGATCCAGATGCTGATTGGCGTTGACAGTGTCGCGATTCAGCCCCACCAGGTCATTGCCGCCATCGGCGTTGCGCACGGTGATGGTGCCTTCACTGATGGCGCTTTGGGTTTTACTCTTCTCAGAGTCCTTGAGAAACACCGGCAGCGTGCCGCCAGCGACCGAGCGGGCATCCACCACGTCCCCTGCCAAGGCCCCGGAATAGCTCAAACTCCCGGCCTGACTTGTTATGTCGCTTTTATTTTTGATGTCACTGACCAACAGGCGATCAGTGCTGAGATGGTTTTTGTCAGCCGGCGCATCGCTGGCAATCACGGCGCCTAGAAGCGCGGTGGTTTTTCCGACGTTGATGTCGTAACCACCTGTGCCCGCAGACAGGCCCGTCTGATCGGTCACAGCCTGATAATCGCTGTTCATTTTGCTGCCAGCGATATTGGCCGAAGCGGATACCGGAGCGCCCACACAAAACGGGGGCACACAAATGCTCCCGCCCACGCCACCGCTGGTTTGCCTGTTCTTCTGGCGGGCTTCACCCTGACGTGAAGCCATGCTCAGATTGCCACTGATATCAGCCTTGATGACATCCGCCCGCACTTGAGCACCGGCCAACGCAGTGTCCTGGCCGCTTTTGAGCACCAGCAGTCCAGTGTCTAACGTGCTGTTGACCTGGCTGACTTCCCGCCCTTTACCCATGCCCTTGGCCAGTTGTGCGCCAAGGTCGAGGGTGAAACCCGTTTGTTCACCCACATTGAAGCTGACACCCATACTGGTTTTGTCGTTTTTACTTTGGTTGTCCCAGCTTTTCCGGTCTTGGGCGCTTTCCAGGGTGATGTCATGCTCTGCCCGCAACAGGGTGTCTCTAGCCTTGAGGCTGCTGCCAATGACATGAATATCGCCCTGGGTGTCGGGGGCATTGCCTGTTGCCACAATGGCCAGACTGCCGCCACTGTTGAGGGTGGATTGCCTGGCTGTTTCAGCGTTGTACTCACTGCTGCTTTTCTTGTTAGTGGAGCCCAGTTCGGTACCGATTTTTATCAGCGCGCCACCGCTATTGGCTGGCTTACCTTCTGACACATTCGCGGCACTGGCATCCATATTGCCTGCGGCGTTGTAAGCAGACAGCAACGCCTGCGCGCCCTTGACTGCCTTGAGACGGCTGTCGTCAGCCTGCTGCGAAGCCCGCACGTCGTTACGAATGCTGGTGACCGTATCGACCACCATGCCACCCACTACCCGCCCCACACCCATACTCCTGGAGCTGTCTCGAGTGGTCTGGTACGCGGTTTCAGTACCCGCGGCGATGGTGACATTGGAACCGCTCAGGCCCATGTCCTGGGTACTGACCAAGTCACTGGCTATCACCTTCAACTCACGACCCGCAGTCAGGATCACGTCACCGACGCTGGAGCCCAGGGTGCTGCCCTGCAAGGTGCTCTCCTGTGCAGTGCCGTTGTGCTTTTGGCCACTGTTGGAAAGATGCAGGTTGCCGCTAATATCGTCCAACCCAAGGTTGTTCCCGGTCAGCACACCTGTGAGGTCGCGCTTTTTCTCCTTGCGCATCTCAGTTCGCGAAAACGTGTTGATTGCCGCATCAACAGTCAGGTCACGCCCGGCTTGAACAGTAAGGTCATCGGTGCTGACCAGCGCCGAACCCGTGACTTTTACGTCTCGCCTGGCAGCCACATTGACCGTGTCACCCGAGACAATGCTTCCTACAGCTGTCGTGCTGGCTTCACTGACCTGACGCTTGGCCTTGCTCGAGTTCAGGCCACCCCAACTGCTTTTACTTTGACTGTTCTCGTGGCGCACACTGCTGGAATCACTGGCGGCGAGGATCTGAATATCGTTGCCCGCAAGCAGCTTGGCAGCACCTTGCCTGGCATTGACCGCACTGCCCTGCATGAGCAGGTCATCACCCGCCACAAGGGTGCTGTTACCCCCCGAGTTGACCAGACTGCCAACGTTAGTGAGAGTGTCAGTTTCGTTCAGGCGGAAGGATTTTCCGGACGAGCTTTTTTTGCTCTTGCTATAGAAGCTGTAATCCAGCTCCTCTGCGGACTTGAGCTCAAGGCTTGCGCCAGCCACCAGGTATGCTTCACCGCCCGCCTCCACCCGACTGCCAATTACCGCCATATCCTGCCCGGCACTCAGCGTCACATCGCCACCGGCCTTGACCACGCTCGAGACCTGACTGACGCGATCGTCCCGGGTTTTGACTTTTTTGGTGTTGAGCGCGCTGTGCTGCTCGTTTGCAGCCGAGGCCAGGGTCAGGTCGCCCGATGCGGCCATGGCCAGGTCGCGGGTGGCTGCAATCTGGCTGGCGATAGCGCTGATATCCCGCGCGGCAACAATCTGGAAGTCGCGACCCGCTTCAATGACAGAGCCATATTGGGTGACGCTCTCGCCACGCGACAGTGTGCCGGCAACCTGGCTGTTGCGTTGTTCTGTGGCAATAAGGTTGACGTCACGACCTGCCTTAATGGTGGTGTCTGCGCCGCTTTTGATTACGCTACCAACACTGTGGACGTCGCGGCCCGCGTGCAGAGACAGGTTGTTCGCCGCTTCAATGCGAGCGGCGCTGTCCATGAAGTCGGTGCGTTCGCTGCGATAGCCGTTGCTGCTGTTATGACGGATAACGGTGCGCTCATTGAGTAGATCACCCTTGCTGGCCGTTAGGCTGATATCGCGCCCGGCAAGGATGCCGCCCGCCTTGTTGCTCAGGTTATTGCCCGTCAGCAGGTCGAGGCGGTTGCCGGCGTCGATCAGGCCGCTGTTGATCAGGTGGTTACCTGCGTTGGCTGACAGGTTTTCTGTGGCCCGCAAGGTGCCGACGTTTTTGAGGTCTTGACCTGTGATCAGGTTGACGTTGTTTCCGGCAATCAATGCGCCATTAGGGGCCAGGCGTTTGTTCGCCTGGGCCATGTACAACACCGGAACCAGCACTTGCTGGTTGTTGATCGTGGTGCTTTCCAACCAGACGATATCGTGGGTCAGGGCCGCGATCTGTTCGCTTGTCAGGGTGATACCCACCGAGAGGTTGAGCGCCTGCTTGCTGGCGACAGCATTGTCCATCAGGTATTTAAACGTCGCCGCATCGCTGGTTTGGCCGTCGATAAAACGCTGGCCAGTACGGGCGGTGAGGGCTTGCTGAATCAGGCGCTGTTCATAAAAGCCGTCACCCAGGCGCTTCTGGCTTTGGTCCGGCTCGTAACCCAACTTCGCCAGCAGGTAGTCCGAGCCCATAAATTGTTTGAGGTGGGTCAGAGCCGGGTTGGTTTCGATCAGGTATTTGTGCGGGCTGGTTACAACGTTTGTGTCAGGCAAGCCCTGAACACGGTTGATGGTCAGGCCGTCAATCGCTGTTGCAGAACCTGCTGCACCTGAGAGGTCGACCGGTAGGGAGGGAGAGTGAACGGCCGACACAGTGCTGCTGCCCTGCCCGCTCAGGCGAAACAGACCGTTCTGGTCCTCAGGCAAGCTGAAGCCGGGCAGCTCTACCGGGTTCACTTGTTGCTGGGCCACATCCGCTGGCAATTGGGCGTTGATGTGGATCGGTGTGGAGTAGCCACTTCCCGCGCCCGTGTCGGTTGGCGTACGGCCGGCAGCGACATAACCGTAGTACGGCCGGATCACGCTGTTGTTAAGGCTTTGCCCGGCACTGAGGTTGACGTCGCCCCCGGCTTGGATCACCGCGTCATGGGCCTGCCCGTCGATGTTTTGGGTGCGGGTGGTGTGCGATAGCTTGCCACCGCCCAGCAGGCCAATAAAGTAACTCAGGTCAGACTCAACGGTGGCCGAGGGTGTGGGGCTGTTTTTGGCATTGAAATTGGCAGCCGCCGGGATGGCCGCAAAAATCTGTGTGACATAGTTCCAGTACGTGCGGGTGGTGGTGATCTCCTGCCCTTGCACGCCCAGGTTGTTAAGGGTCTCTGCGGTGGCCGTCACGTTGCCTGTGGCGGCAATGGTGCTGCTGTGGTTATTGAGCGTCCCGGCGTGGATCTGGAGGTCCGCGCCACTGCCCAAGAGCGAAGCCGCTGTGCTTCGGGTAACGTTCAGGCGATCGGTTTCATCGATTTGCCACAGGCCGTTTCGCCGCCCTTTACGACGAAAGTCACACCCGGCACCAGGTATCAAGTTGCAATCGAGCTCAGTGATGGTCACCGAGCTTTTTTCCTGGGCCGTGTATTCCAGCACATCCCGCACGTTATTCACGGTCATGGCGCGGATGCTCAGGTTCTGCGCGCTTTCCACCGTGCCGGAGCGGTTATCCAGCAAATCGGCCTGGTTGTGATCTGTATCTTTGGCGATCAGCACATCGCCCAGGCCATAGACCGTCGCATAGGCATTGGTGAAGGTGGTGGTCAGCAGCTGCATGTCACCGCCGCTGAAAATCAGACCATCGCGATTGAGTGCTGTGTCGGCAGTGAGCACAAGGTTCGCGCCAGCCCCCAGTGTGCCGGTGTTGGACACCTCATTGGCAATGAGGTTGAGGTCGGTCGCAGACGTCATCCGCCCGGCGTTGTTCAACTGTCCTGCCACTGTGACCCGGGTGCCGTCACCACCGGCCAGGGTGGCGGTTTCGCTGAAGTGCAGTTGCGCGGCGCGCAGATCCAGGGATCCGAGGCTGCTCAGCCGACCACTGGCCGAATAAGTACCCTCCAGGTTGATACTCAGAGTGCCGTCACTGGCGAGCAAACCGTTGTTGGACCAGTTCCCGCCTGCGCCAACAAAACTGTTGGATGCCAGTAACTGGCCGCCCGCAACTTGATTGAGGCTGTTGACGTTGACTGTCAGGCGCGCGGCCTGAATCACGCTGCTGTTGGTCCAGCTGTCCTGGTTGAGGGTCAGGCCACCTCGACTCACCAGACTGCCGCCAACGTTGTCGAGGATCGACGGATCAATGGCGAAAGTGCCGCTGCCGGAATGCAGTACCTTGCCACCCGCGTTCTGGAAGCTGCCCGCGAGTAACGTCAACTCAGTATTGGCGCTTTCCAGGGTGCCATTGCGGTTGTCCAGCAGCCCGCCAATCTGGAACAAGGTATCGCCGCTGGTACCCAGCGTACGCAACTGCCCCGTCCGGTTATCCACGCTGGCGGCGCTGACACTCAGGGTTCCTGTGCTTTCGATAAGGCCTTTATGGTTATTCAGGGCGTCGCTCAGATCGAGGCTGACGTGCTCTGCTGCCACACGCCCACCTGTTTCGCCGCTGTTGTCGAAGGCGTTGCCGGTTATTGTCAGCAGACGCTTGACGTAGAGATTGCCGTCGCGATTGTCAAAAGCGTCGGTGGTCACGAGGGCATCGCCCACTTGCGCTGAGATTTTCCCGCCGACGTTATCGATACTGCCCGCGATCAGATTCAGACGCTGGCCCTGGATGATCCCTGCCACACCGTTGCGCAGTACACCGACTACGCGAGCATTGAGGGCTTGCTTGAGGCTGCCAAGCTCACCACCACGGTTATCCAGGTTGGCGGCCTTGATCGCCAAATCACCGTTTTGGGCAATCAGTTTGCCACCCTGATTGTCGATATTTTCAGTAATGTCCAGTTCTAAGCCGGTCTTGCCTTGCACCTTGCCCTTGGCGTTGTCCAGCCGGCTAGCGGTAAGTTTGAGGTCGCCGTCCTGGCTGTAGATCAGGCCGTCATTGCTGTTTTGCACCAGGCCACTGACGCTAATGTCCAACTTGCCATCTGCCGCGACTGTGCCGCGATTGCGGTTGTCCAGGCCAGCGGTCATCAGGCTCAGCACGCTTCTGCTGACCAGCTCACCGCCCTGGTTGTCGATCTGCGCCGCCCGCTGGATCAATAGCGGGCCACCGCTGGACAGCTTGCCGCGGGTGTTGGTCAAGGTGCCAGGCAGGTCGAGGGTTGTGGCGGCGGCACCTTTGATACTGCCAGCACTGTTGTCGAGATCACGCGCACTCAGATACAGAGCCGCACCACTGTCAATCACCCCGCCCTCGGCGTTGTTCAGCCAACCACTGACATCAAGGCTTTGGGCGCCAGCACTGGTTATATTGCCCTGAGCGCTGTTGTCCAGGTTGGCCGCTGTGACGGTCAGGTTTTTTTGGCTGACCAGAATACCTGTACCGCTATTGAGAAGGCTGGAGCTGAGATGGGCATCAAGGTTGCCGTAAAGGCTGGACAGTTTGCCGCTGTTGCGATTGTCGAGCGTTGTACCGGTGGCATTCAAACCCTGCCAGCCGGAGATCAGCCCGCCCTGATTGAGCAGGTTGTCGCCATTGATGTCCAAAAGGTTATTGCTGATCAGCTTGCCGCCCGTATTATCAAGGTTGCGGACACTCAGGCGGAGGGTTTGCGTAGTGGAAATCTCACCGCCACGGTTGTTCAGGTCTCGCAGGTGCTTGAGGGCCAAAGGGCCTGCTGTGGTGATCAGGCCACCCATATTGTTGAGATCGCCTGTGGCAGTACCCAAGTCGAGCGTGATGGCCTTGCCCTGCAGCGAACCCTTTTCGTTGTTCAACCCACCACTGCTGATAGCAAGTTGGCCAGCGCTGGAAATGCTGCCCTGGTGGTTGGACAACTCAGTCGCAGAGAGGCTTAACCCGCCTTCACTGCTGATCAGGCCCAAGGTGTTTGCCACGCCGGCACTAAGCTCAAGACGGCTGTGTTTTTCGCTGGTAAGCCTGCCGCCCGTGTTGTCCAGACGAAAACCCGTCAACGACAAACCAGCCTGGCTCGACACTTCGCCTTCACGGTTATCGATATCGGCCACATCAAGCGTCAGCCCTTGAGCGCCGCCGACCAGGCCTTTATGACGGTTGTCCAGGGTATTACTACTCAGTTGGACGGCACCTTGGCCGATCAGTTGACCTTGCTGGTTGTTTAGATCCTGCACTTGAACCTTGAGGTTCTGCTTGCCGGAAATCCGGCCGCTGCTGTTATCGAGGCGGGTTGCAGTTACGCTTGCGTTGCCGTCGGCTATCACTACGCCACTGCGGTTCTGCAATGTGCCATCAACGGCCAGGCGCATCTCACCCTGACTGCTGAGCATGCCAGTGCGGTTGTCCAGGCTGCCGATCCGGGCGTCGATGCTGCTGGCTGAAACCAGACCTTGGCTGTTAAGTAACCGATCAGTTTTGAGGTCGAGACTGGCGCTACTCAGAATCCGCCCTTTGTTCTGGTTATCCAGAGTGTCTGCACGGATGCTGGCGGCCTGTTTGGCGCTCAGCGTGCCCCCCTGATTGCTCAGGATTTGGGCGCTAGCTGTCAGGTGACGACTGGCAATGATGCTGGCGTGTGTGTTCGCAAGCGTTTTTGCGGCGATGTACACATCGCCATGACTGTTGCGGGAATGGTCGGCATTGACCCCTGCCTCGATAATGCCGTGATTGGTCAACTGCGCGCCGCTGGAGAGCTTTATGCTGTCACGTGCGATAAGGTTTTTACGGCTGCTCAGGTTGCCTTGAGCCTGCATATCCAGTGTGCTGCCAGCATAGATCGCCTCTTGGGCATCGAGACTTCCAGCCTTGCCTGTGATCGCACTGCTGGCCGTGACTTGAGCCATACGCAAATGCCCATTGGCATCGAGCTGTATATCCCCGCCACTGGCCGCCAGCGTTCCGTCCAGCTTGACCCCGACACCGGCCTCGGTACCCACCAGCCTGATGGCGCCCGCATACATTCCGCCCAAGGCGCTGGAGTCAATTGCCAACTGCGGCTTGGCGCTGCCGTCATCCGCGCGCGCAGTGGCGTGCAGGGTCCGGGCATTGACGTCGTTGCGACCGGCAATCACCGTCAAGTGACGCGCATTGATCTGGGCGTTGATCTTCGCCGAGCGGGTGATGATGTCGAAGCGATCGATATTACTGGCGTTCAAACCCTGACCGTCAATGGTCACCGTACCGCCATCAACCTGATAACGATCCAGACGACCATTATCAAACAGAGGTTTGCCCGTGCTAAGCGTGACACTGGGAGTATTGATAAAACCGCAGCCATTACAGGTAATACCGTAGGGGTTGGCCACGATCACCTTGGCCGACTGCCCCGCCACTTCGGTATAACCGCGCAACTGGCTGGGACTGCCGCCGTTGACTTCGTTGAGAATGATATGGGCGGCGTTGCCCTGCAGGTTCGGGTTGCCTAGGATGATGCCGCCCAGTTGGGTCGACTGGGTACGGTCAATGCCGTTGTTGAGGATCAGGCCATTGGCACCGACGTTGTAGTCATTGAACTGGTTATGCGACAGACCGCTGCCATTGGGTGCAGCAATATTGACGATCGGAACGCCATTACCCGCCGCTCCCAGGCTGGTGCCTGGCCCGCTGACAACGATGCCTTCGGCCTGCACCAGCAGTGGTTGCCAGAACAGCGCATTGGCCAAAATAAAGGCCAGGCCACGTTTAGGCATGCCCAGGAAAGATTCCCGGGCATGCAGTGCTGCTGAAGACTGGCGGGCCAAGAAGGCTGAATGCCGATCATCCCTGTCGGTTTCTGGGGATAACAAACCCAGCTTGGCCAGGCTGCCCGGTACAACCGGAAATAAAGACCTCATCCCGAGATAACATCCAAACATGCTTACTCCATCCGTGATTCGCCAAACTTGATGAGTGAGGCAAAGTCTTTTCAACGAGACAATTCGCAGGCAAAAGCCTTGGCGCGTCTCCGGGTGGGGTAAGTCTTGGATATGTTTGAATGAAAAGAGTTAGGACGCTTCCGATATCAATAGCGAAACGTCTCTTCAGAGCAGCTGACTGTCACTGCCATAAATTTGATCTGTAGTAGCACGCCCTAGGGTTTGAGCCAGATATGCGCCGCAATAAATGCGAAACATATCTGGCCCTACTCTGCTTCAGATCACTGCAGTGATATTGCGTAAACCCGCAGATCAGAAACGATAGGTGATCGAAGTACCAAAACCGCTCGCGCTGTTTTTGTAGGTAGAGCTGTACGCGCCCTTGGAAGCCGAGCTGTCGTTGACCTTGGTACTGTCTTCCCACAGGTAGGAGTACGCCAGGTCGATCGTCATGTTACTCACCGGCGTCCAGCCAGCGCCGAAGCTGATGGCGGTACGGTCACCGGTGGGGATACGCGGCGAACGGTTGCTGTTGTTGGTCGGCGACTCATCGACTGACAAGCCCGTGCGCAACACCCATTGCGGATTCAACTGATACGCGACGCCAATGGCGTGGGCCCAGGTGTCGTGCCAGTTCTGCTCCTCGGTAATGGTGCTCAACGAGCCGCCAAGACGCGGGCTGACATCACTGTTCTGAGCGGTAATGTCCTTGAGGCGGCTCCAGCGGGTCCAGGTGCTCCCCGCATACAGAGTCCAGTCATCATTGAGCTGGTGAGTGACCGAGAAGTCCACGGACTCCGGCGTGTCCAGGTCCAGCTTGGCATCGTAGCTCTGGCCGCTGAGGCC
Organism: Pseudomonas sp. TWR1-1-3; assembly: GCF_049896805.1. Taxonomy (NCBI): domain Bacteria; kingdom Pseudomonadati; phylum Pseudomonadota; class Gammaproteobacteria; order Pseudomonadales; family Pseudomonadaceae; genus Pseudomonas; species Pseudomonas sp. TWR1-1-3. Next base: position 1,199,656 of record NZ_JAFCUZ010000001.1, read on the forward strand.
CAGCAGGCTGAAGGTACCGCCAGTGACCTTGGTAGTGCCCTTGAGGTTGTAACTGACCTTGGAGTGATACGTCAGGCCCACACGGGTGCTGTCAGTGGCCTGTACCAGGATACCGGCGTTGAAACCGATGGCCGTGTCATCGCCGCTGATCTTCACCTTGCCGTCGTTACTGCCCGGGGTAAGGGCATTTGGCACTTGTGAAGTCAGTTCACCGTCAATGCGGTTGATGGTCGGACCAAACCCGATCGACACCTTGTCATTGAAGGCATAGCTGACCGTAGGCTGGAACGTCATGACTTGAATCTTGCTTTTATTGGCGAAGTAGCGGCCGGCGAAACCACTGCCATAGTCCGTAATCAAACCAAACGGCACATAGAAACCGACACCGAAAGCCCAGTGTTCATCAATCGGCTTGACGTAATAACCCATTGGCACCGCAGTCAACGGCACCATATCGCCGTCTTCCTTGCCGCCAAAGGTACTGCGGGTATGGCTGATATCGGTTTTCGCCACGAGCAAGGCAGCACCTGCACTCACCTGCTCCTGTTTCAGGCGCGCCATGCCGGCAGGGTTGCCGTAAACGGTACTGGCATCATCCGCGGAGGACGATCGACCGGCGAAACCGGTGCCCATACCGCTGATACTTTGTTCATTGATTGCAAGACCGCTGGCAAGTAGCTGAGACGACGCAAGTGCAACGGCAAGACCGAGGGTGGTCTTGAAGAATAGTTTTTTCATTATTAGAGGTCCAGTGATCAACGGGGCGCAAACTACCAATATTCCTGATCCGTTGCCAGAGCCTGTTATATAGAAATCAATTGCCTTGTAGGACAATACAACAAGAGCGCGCCGTTATTCAGCGGGCGAATACCCGCTGATGGGCAGAGCTGATCAACTGATTGATTTCGCTAACATATTAAAGCGCTAAAGATCATTAAACATGATGCACTAAACATGAAATCGCAATCTGCTGTCCGGGAGCTGATGGCGCCGGACTTGAGTGAAGTGGGCCGCTGGCGGGGCAAGTGCGCTTTTCTTGAAAGAGCTGTGAACTTTAAATAAACCCATATTCAACGTCTCAATCAAACAGGCCAGGGAATAGCAAACGGTTGGGCATTTAATAGATCAATACGCTGTGTCGGGCGCACATCATTTTCAGCCCGCGGCTTCAGAAGAGCGATTCAGCATCCCCGAATAAAACGCCAGAAACGAAAAAAGGACCCGAAGGTCCTTTGTTCTGCCCTTGCGAATCCGATTGAATTCACTGGGCCATGTTTGGAGCGGGAAACGAGACTCGAACTCGCGACCCCGACCTTGGCAAGGTCGTGCTCTACCAACTGAGCTATTCCCGCTTGGTGATGCGCATTCTATAGAAATCTAATAACGCGTCAAGCCTTTGTTTTAAAAAGTTTTATTTATTTTACCGAGGTGGTCTTCAGATGCGGCCAGGCAGCCCGCAAATACTGGAGCATCGACCACAGGGTCAAGCCGGCAGCTACCAACAGCAACCCGTACCCTACCAATACCCAGAAGCTGAAGTCCGACGGATTGGCCAGCAGTATGACCAGAGCGAGCATTTGCGCTGCGGTTTTCCATTTGCCCATGTTCGAGACCGCTACCTGGGCCCGTGCCCCCAGCTCCGCCATCCACTCGCGCAACGCGGAGATGACGATCTCACGGCCAATAATCACCGCCGCCGGCAAGGTCAGCCACACGTTGTGATGCTCTTGCACCAGCAACACCAAAGCCACAGCCACCATCAACTTGTCGGCCACCGGATCCAGAAAGGCACCAAAAGGCGTGCTCTGCTCCAGCCGGCGGGCCAGGTAGCCGTCAAGCCAGTCGGTCGCCGCCGCAAAGGCGAAGACTGAGCTGGCGGCTGCATAACTCCAGCTGTAAGGCAGGTAAAACAACAAAATGAAGAAAGGAATAAGTAGAACGCGTAGTACGGTGATCAAATTAGGGATATTCATCGGCACAACTGGCTACGAGGTGAGGTGGCATTCTACTCGCTGTGCAGGTTTGCATAAATCAACTCAGCGAGCTTTTTACTGATCCCGGGTGCTTTGGCGATCTCCTCGATGCTTGCACGAGATAGCTCCTGTAAGCCACCAAAATGTTTCAATAAATCTCGGCGGCGGGTCGGCCCTACCCCTGCAATGCCTTCCAGCGTTGAGGTTCGACGGGTTTTTCCGCGTCGCGCCCGGTGCCCGGTAATTGCAAAGCGGTGGGCCTCGTCACGGATTTGCTGGATCAGATGCAAGGCCGGCGAGTCACCCTTGAGGGTGAATTCATGGGCCGCATCATTCAGGTAAAGCGTTTCAAAACCGGCCTTGCGCGTCGTACCTTTGGCCACGCCAAGCAAAATCAGGTCGGGTACTGCCAATTCATTCAGCACATCACGGGCCATCGACATCTGCCCCTTGCCACCGTCGACCAGAAGAATGTCCGGCAGTTTGCCCTCTCCCTCCTTGAGTCGACTGAAGCGCCGCATCAGTGCCTGGTGCATGGCGGCATAGTCGTCGCCTGGCGTGACACCTTCAATGTTAAAGCGCCGGTAGTCGGACTTGATCGGCCCCTCGGGGCCAAACACCACGCAGGACGCCACAGTGGCCTCGCCGCTGGAGTGGCTGATGTCATAGCACTCCAGGCGCTGCGGAATCTCGTCGAGTTTCAATACCTGGGCCAAGGCTTCAAAACGCGCCGCCACATGCAGGCGATTGGTCAGGCGGGCCATCAGCGCTTGCTCGGCATTGGTGACCGCCAACTGCTGCCAGCGTGCCCGGGTGCCGCGCACACGATAGCTGATCGCCAGCTCTCGGCCACGCAGCTCGGCGATTGCATCGATAATCGCCCCGAAGCTCTCATGCTCCACGTTGACGATCAACTCGCTGGGCAGGTCGCGCTCGGGGCTGCTGATGTAGTACTGGCCAAGAAAGGCCGCCATGACTTCGGCGACATCTTCCTCAATACCTACCTGAGGGAAAAAATTCTTGCTGCCCAGCACACGCCCGCCGCGCACGTTGATCAGGTGCACACAGGCGCCGCCCGGGTTGACGAAAGCGGCAATCACGTCCACGTCGCCGTTACCGCCCTCCATGCTTTGCTGGTCCTGAACCCGGCGCAGCAAGGAAATCTGGTCACGCACCTCAGCGGCACGCTCGAAGTCCAGCGTGCTGGCAGCCTGTTCCATGGCTGCGTTCAACTCATCGGTCAGGGCACTGCTACGCCCTTCAAGGAACATGATCGAATGGCGTACGTCCTCGGCATATTCCAGCGGGTCAACAAGGCCGACGCAAGGCGCCTTGCAACGCTTGATCTGGTACTGCAAGCAAGGTCGCGTTCTGTTTTTGAAGTAGCTGTCGTCGCACTGACGCACCAGAAAAGTCTTCTGCAGGATACTCAGACTTTCACGGATGGCGCCGGCGCTGGGGTAAGGCCCGAAATACTTGCCTTTCAGTTTTTTGGCACCGCGGTGAATACTCAGCCGCGGGTATTGACCATCCGACAAAAACACATAGGGGTAGGACTTGTCGTCGCGCAACAGGATGTTGTACGGCGGACGCCACTCTTTGATAAGCGTCTGCTCAAGCAACAGCGCTTCGGTTTCGTTGGCGGTAATAGTGGTTTCAATTTGCGCGATACGCGCAACCAGTGCAGCCGTCTTGGGCGCCAGGCCGGTTTTGCGAAAATAGCTGGCCAGGCGTTTTTTCAGGTGCTTGGCCTTGCCCACATAGAGAAGCCGCGCATCGCTGTCGAACATGCGATACACGCCGGGTCGACCACTGCAGGTCGAAAGAAATGCACTTGCATCAAACACGTCTGTCATCTCTAACCAGCATCAACCATGCCGTGACGAACGGCCAGCAAGGCCAGCTCAACATCGCTCTTGACCGAGAGCTTCTCGTAAATACGGTAGCGATAGGTGTTTACCGTCTTGGGCGACAAACAAAGCTTGTCAGAAATAACCTGAACCTTCTGACAGCCAACAATCATCAGGGTGATCTGGATTTCGCGCTCGGACAAGGCATCGAAGGGAGAGTCGCTGGCAGGCTGAAAAGATTTGAGCGCCAGTTGCTGTGCCACTTGCGGACTGATATAGCGCTGGCCTGCGAACACCTGGCGAATTGCCTGAACCATTTCAGCCAGACCGGCACCTTTGGTCATGTAACCCGCCGCGCCTGCTTGCAGCAAGCGCGTAGGAAAAGGGTCTTCTTCACACACGGTCACAGCGACAACCTTGATATCCGGGTGGCTGCGCATCATCTTGCGAGTAGCCTCAAGACCACCAATGCCAGGCATTTTGACATCCATCAGGACCACATCCGGCTTCAATTCACGAGCCTTGAGCAACGACTCTTCGCCGGACTCGGCCTGACCGACCACCTGCAGACCTTCGATATCGGCCAGCATTCGTGTGATCCCTGTACGCACAAGATCGTGGTCATCGACCACTAGAACCCGAATCAAGTCGACACCTCGCAAATTGGTCTTGGTTGATTGCCGACACCTTAGCAAAAACTAAAGCACCAACCTATCGACTTGCGTCAACTATCCCTGCCAAAGCATTAAATCCTTTTAAACATTCATTCCTTGACGGGATCTACCTCCTTAGGATCACGGCGTTCCTTTGCCGCTTGAGGTGCCGATAATTCTGCCAGGGTAGTGGTGAGGCGGCGAATGGCGTCCTGATCCTCCTTGTGCAGCACCCTGTAACTGATCAGCACCTTCTCTTCAAGATGACTCAAATTATCGAGCAGGGTCGGGGTTGGACTGCCGGTCAACACGTAAAGCACGTCAACACCCCGGGCAGCAACGCGCGACAAGTAATCTGCCTTGGGTGCGCGGTCACCATTTTCATATTTGCCCTGGGCATTAGCCTCGACACCACCGATTTCGCCAAAAGTTTTTTGCGACAAACCTAGCCGCTCTCGCTCCTGCCGCAAGCGCAAACCAATTCCACTCATTTGGATGTAGGATCCCATTTTAAACACCCACAAGGATGGTATAATCGATAAATATTAAACAACTTTGAACGGTTTTGAACTATGACCGGAATTCGTACCGCTGCACAAGCCAAGGCATGGCTGGAACACCAGGGAAAGTCCGTTCAAGAGTTCGCTCGGGAACATGGCATAGACCCAGCTACCACTTATCAAGTGCTCGCCGGGCGCAAAAAGGGGAAACGTGGTGAAGCCCACAAGGTAGCGGTTCTTCTGGGCATGAAGGACGGGATCATTCCGTCCCAGGGCACGCATCTGACAGAAGCTAAGGATGATGAGTTAGCTTGAGTATGCGCCTAATCGGGCGACAGGCCCGATTTAGTGTTTATACTGGCTCAGAGGCCCGATTACAGGGCTCTGCGCCCTGCCCTGGCATTGCACACGTACAGGCCAATAGTGATCGTGGGAGTTCCAGATAGTATTTTCTTATTGAATCTGCCCGTTCGCCTCGCGTAAGCTGCAAACCATCAATCGGAGACCACCCATGTTGCATCACGCCACCACCGCCATCTGCATGACCACACGCCAATCGCGTCTGGCTGCTGCTGTGTGCGCGAACAACATGCACTCCACAGCACGATTTTATTTTGGGTATTGGTTTAGCCACTGGCGCGCCTGATACCCACACGGCGCCCACTACTTAGGGGTCGCCTGACAGAGAATTCTCACCCCCGGTCGGCTTCCCGACCGGGGGTTTTGTTTTTTTGGCCCCTGACATTTTCTTGAATTGAGGATTTACCCCATGAACTACGCCACTTATTACCGTTTCGACCTTTGCACTGCATGGCGATTTATCAGCCGCCGTTCGGGACAGCCTGCCGCCTCCGAACGGACCCACATTGGTGGCACGCACGTACTTACAGCCAGTCTGGCCAATTGTCGAACACCCCACTAGGGCTGAGCGCGCGGGACAACCCGCCGCCTGCCCAGGAAGCCCGAACCATGAACGCATCCGTATCCGCCCTGCCAACCGTACACGCCGTATCTGCCCCGGTGACGACCCGTCGCCTGCCCACGGCAGCACAACTCAAACAGCAACTGCCCCTCAGCGATGCCCTGAGCGTCCAGATCAGCAGCCAGCGCCAGGCCATTCGCGCCATCCTTGACGGTGAAGATTCCCGTTTACTGGTGGTGGTCGGCCCTTGCTCCATCCACGATCCCGTCGCCGCCCTGGAATACGCCAGCAACCTGGCTGCCCTCGCCCATGATGTGCGCGACGACATGCTGCTGGTAATGCGTGCTTACATTGAAAAACCGCGCACCACCGTGGGCTGGAAAGGCCTGGCCTACGACCCGCACCTGGACGGCAGCGATGACATGGCCCACGGCCTGACCCTTTCGCGCGAATTGATGCTGGAGATGCTGCGCATGGGCCTGCCGGTCGCCACCGAGCTGTTGCAACCCATCGCCGCCGGCTACTTCGACGACTTGCTGGGCTGGGTAGCTATTGGCGCCCGCACCACGGAATCGCAAATCCACCGCGAAATGGCCAGCGGGCTTGATTTGCCGGTGGGCTTCAAGAACGGCACCGACGGCGGCGTGGCCATTGCCTGCGACGCCATGCGCTCCGCCGCCCACAGCCATCGTCACTTCGGCGTCGACAGCCAGGGCCACCCGGCAATCGTCGAGACCCGTGGCAACCCCGACACCCATCTGGTGTTGCGCGGCGGCCACAGCGGTCCCAACTACGACCGCGCCAGCGTCGCCAAGGCGCGTGCAGGGCTTGAGAAGTCCGCCATCCCGGCCCGCATGATGGTCGATTGCAGCCACGCCAACAGTGGCAAAGACCCACTGCGCCAGCCGCAAGTCTTCAATGATGTGCTTGAACAACGTCTTGCCGGCGATCACTCGCTGATCGGCATGATGCTCGAAAGCCATCTGTTCGAAGGCTGCCAGTCCCTGGGTGCAAACATGCGCTACGGGGTCTCGGTGACCGATGGCTGCCTGGGCTGGGACGCGACCGAGCAACTGCTGCGTAACGCCGCACATCAGTTGCAAACACAGCGCCACACTGCCAAGGCCATCGCCTGACAGACGCGTTCGGCAAACCACAGCGCAACCAGGGACAATGCCTACGGTTGCGCGAAGCCGGTATCGACTAAGGTGTTTTTATGGTTAAAAAACACCTGGAAAATAGCCCATGGACGACTCAGCCAATACCAAGTATCCGATATTACTGGTACACGGCCTCTTCGGTTTCGGCCGCATAGGCCCATTCAACTACTTCAAAGGCATCAAGCAAGCGCTCGGCGGATCGGGCGCCCGGGTTTTCGTACCGATCATCTCGGCCGCCAACAACAACGAGACCCGGGGCGAGCAGCTGCTTGAATACATACGCGGGGTTTGCTCGCGCACCGGGGCAACACGGGTCAACCTGATCGGCCACAGCCAGGGTGCCCTGACAGCCCGCTATGCGGCAGCCGTGGCCCCCCTTCTGATCGCCTCCGTCACCTCCGTCAGCGGACCGAATCATGGCTCCGAAGCAGCAGACCGCTTGCGCCAGGCCTTCGTGCCCGGATCGCTCCCCGAAACCGTCGCCGCCGCCCTGACCACCTCGTTTTCCAGTTTCCTGTCCGCGATCACCGGCCACCGGCAATTACCGCAACACGCCCTTGAAGCCCTCAACGCGCTGACCACCGAAGGCGTTGCCGCCTTCAACCTGAAATACCCCCAGGGCCTGCCCGCCACATGGGGCGGCATGGGCCCCGAGCAGGTCAATGACGTTCTTTATTACTCATGGAGCGGCATCATCAAGGGCTCACGGTTGTCGGAGTCGCTAAATCTGCTCGACCCTCTACACAATGCCTGCCGCATCTTTGGCAGTTTCTTTACCCGCGAGAGCAAACAGAACGACGGGCTGGTCGGACGTTTCAGCTCGCATCTGGGCCATGTGATCGGCTCGGACTATGCAATGGACCACCTGGACACCATCAATCATCTGGCCAGAATGAACCGCACACGCATTGACCCTGTCGCCCATTACCTCGATCACGCCAGACGGCTAAAGGCAGCGGGAGCATAAGCCCACCGGCAAACCCGCAACGAAATATAGCTAAGCGCACTTTTTGCCGAGAAAAACCCTACTGAATCCGGTAGGCTCGGCACTTTCTTGAATGGAGTACACCCTCATGGCCAAAGCCACTGCCCGTCATATCCTGGTTGCCACCGAAGACAAGTGCAACGAACTGAAAGCCCAAATCGAAGGCGGCGCTGATTTCGCCGAAGTTGCCAAGGCCAATTCTTCTTGCCCGTCCAGCCGTCAGGGCGGCGATCTGGGCTCTTTCGGCCCGGGCCAAATGGTTAAAGAATTCGACACTGTCGTGTTCAGCGCGCCAATCAACGTGGTGCAAGGCCCGGTTAAAACCCAGTTTGGCTACCACCTGCTGGAAGTCACCAGCCGCCAGGACTGATCCTCTGCGCGCTGCGTGAAGACGGCCCGCCTTTTGGCGGGCCGTTTCGTTTGGGCAACGGCAAATCCCCGTGCTACGTTTCCTCATTCACGAATCCGTCGTGACTCATCCGAGGAATTGATCATGAGCCTTACAGGTAAAACTGCATTGGTTACCGGCTCCACCAGCGGCATCGGCCTGGGTATCGCATTGAGCCTGGCCAAGGCCGGAGCCAACCTGATCCTCAACGGTTTTGGCGATCCGGCCAAAGTGATTGCCGAAGTCGAACAGTTCGGCGTCAGGGTAGGTCACCACCCCGCAGATGTCAGCGACCCGGCGCAGATCGCCGACATGATCGATTATGCCGAGCGCGAATTCGGCGGCGTCGACATCCTGGTCAACAATGCAGGCATTCAGCATGTAGCCAGCGTCGAAGAGTTCCCGGTAGAGCGCTGGGATTCGATCATCGCCATCAACCTGTCCAGCGTGTTCCACAGCACCCGCCTCACCCTGCCCGGCATGCGCAAGCGCGGCTGGGGGCGCATCGTCAATATTGCCTCGGTTCATGGCCTGGTGGGCTCGGTCGGCAAGGCCGCCTATGTCGCCGCCAAGCACGGGGTAATCGGCTTGAGCAAAGTGGTGGGCCTGGAAACCGCCACCAGCAATATCACCTGCAACGCCATTTGCCCGGGCTGGGTGCTGACGCCGCTGGTGCAAAAACAGATTGATCAGCGCATCAGCCAGGGCATTGACCCCTATCAGGCGCAGCACGACCTGTTGGCCGAAAAACAACCTTCGCTGGAATTCGTCACCCCGCCGCAACTGGGCGAGCTGGTGCTGTTTTTATGCAGTGAGGCTGGCAGTCAGGTACGGGGCGCGGCATGGAATGTCGATGGTGGCTGGCTGGCGCAATAAGATCGCGCATTGCTGCACGCCCAATATGCAAAAATGCACAGCAACCCTGCACTTATCAGGGTTGTAATGGGCAAATTTGCACTGTTAGCATCGGTTATCGTTCACCCGTGAACCCCCTTAAAAATAATATAAAGCAGGGAGTTAGTGATGACTGCTCAGGTTTCCTCCTCACCGACACCGGATATCGCGCAGCTGCAAAGCACCGTTCTGGCCGAGGTCCGCAACCATATTGGCCACCTGACCCTGAACCGCCCAGGCGGACTCAATGCCATCAATCTTGAAATGGTCCGCAGCCTCCAGCAGCAACTCGATGCCTGGGTCGAAGACCCGCAAGTCAAGGCCGTGGTACTGCGTGGCGCGGGCGAAAAAGCCTTCTGCGCGGGCGGAGATATACGCTCGCTGTACGACAGCTATCAAAACAACGACACCCTGCATACCCTGTTCTTTGAAGAGGAATATGCCCTCGACCTGACCCTGCACCGCTACCCCAAACCCGTTGTGGCCTTGATGGACGGCTTCGTTCTCGGCGGCGGCATGGGCCTGGTGCAAGGCGCGGATCTGCGCCTGGTCACCGAGCGCAGCAAATTGGCGATGCCGGAAGTGGGCATCGGTTATTTTCCTGACGTTGGCGGTAGCTACTTCCTGACCCGAACGCCAGGTCAGTTGGGCACTTACCTGGGCGTCAGCGGGGTCCAAATCCGCGCTGCCGATGCCTTGTACTGCGGGCTTGCTGACGGCTATCTGGAAAGCACCGCACTGCCTGAACTGGACAAGGGTCTCGACAGCCTCAACTGGCAAAAATCCCCTATCGATGACCTGACCGCGCTGGTAGCCCGATTCGCGGTAACCGTATTGCCCGACCCACCGCTTGCCAGGTTGCGCCCGCTGATTGACAGCGTTTTCGCCCAGGTCGACATGCCACGGATTATCGCTCATCTGCGCGCTGTCATAGCCCCGGAAACTCGCGACTGGGCCAATGAAACCGCCGACCTGTTGCAAACCCGCTCGCCGCTGGCGATGGCCGTGACCCTTGAAATGCTGCGCCGTGGCCGAGCGCTGCCCCTTGAGCAGTGCTTCGCCCTGGAACTGCACCTGGATCGCCAGTGGTTTGATCGCGGCGACCTGATGGAAGGCGTGCGTGCATTGATTATCGACAAGGACAAGAAACCGCAGTGGAACCCGCCCAGCCTGGATGCACTGGATCCAGCCCATGTCGCCAGTTTCTTCACCGCATTCAACGCCAAGGGAGCCTGAGCCATGCAAGACATCGAACTGAGCGAAGAACAAGTGATGATCCGCGACATGGCTCGCGACTTTGCCCGGCGTGAAATCGCTCCCCATGCCCAGGCCTGGGAAAAAGCCGGCTGGATCGACGACGCGCTGGTGGCCAAGCTTGGCGAACTGGGGTTGCTGGGCATGGTGGTGCCGGAGGAATGGGGTGGCACTTATGTCGATTACGTCGCCTACGCCCTGGCCGTGGAGGAAATCTCAGCGGGCGATGCCGCTACCGGCGCCCTGATGAGCATCCACAATTCGGTGGGCTGCGGGCCGATACTGAAATACGGCAGCGAGGCACAAAAACAGACCTGGCTGGCGGAGCTGGCCAGCGGGCAGACCATCGCCTGCTTCTGTCTGACCGAACCCCAGGCCGGCTCCGAAGCCCATAACCTGCGCACCCGCGCCGAGTTGCGTGACGGTCAATGGGTGATTACCGGTGCCAAGCAGTTTGTCAGCAATGGCAAGCGCGCCAAACTGGCCATTGTCTTTGCGGTAACCGACCCTGATCTGGGCAAAAAAGGCATTTCGGCGTTTTTGGTACCCACCGCCACCCCCGGTTTTATTGTCGACCGCACCGAACACAAAATGGGCATCCGCGCCTCGGACACCTGCGCGGTAACCCTCAACAGCTGCAGCGTGCCTGAAGCCAATATGCTCGGCGAGCGCGGCAAGGGGCTGGCCATTGCCCTGGCCAACCTGGAAGGCGGGCGAATCGGCATTGGCGCCCAGGCATTGGGCATCGCCCGTGCGGCCTTCGAGGCAGCACTGGGTTACGCCCGTGACCGGGTGCAATTTGACAAGGCGATCATTGAGCACCAGAGCGTGGCCAATATGCTCGCCGACATGCAGACCCGCATCAATGCGGCACGCCTGCTGATCCTGCATGCGGCGCGCCTGCGCAGCGCGGGCAAGCCCTGTCTGTCAGAAGCTTCGCAAGCCAAACTGTTTGCTTCGGAAATGGCCGAGTATGTGTGTTCCAAAGCCATCCAGATCCACGGTGGCTATGGCTACCTTGAAGACTATCCGGTGGAGCGCTACTACCGCGATGCGCGGATTACCCAGATTTATGAAGGGTCGAGCGAGATTCAGCGCATGGTGATTGCGCGGGAGCTGAAGAATTATCTGCTTTAGAAACTGATTCACAACCTGTGGGAGCGGGCTTGCTCGCGATGCAGTCGGCTCGGTGCAGCTGACACACCGCGTTGAGGCTATCGCGAGCAAGCCCGCTCCCACATAGAGGCATGTGCAGTTATTGGTTCTTGAACTGCGCCTCGCGTTTTTCAACAAACGCCGCCATGCCTTCTTTCTGATCCTGTGTGGCGAACAAGGCGTGGAATACCCGACGCTCGAAACGCACACCTTCAGCCAGGTTCACCTCAAAGGCACGGTTGACGCATTCCTTGGTCTGCATCAGCACCGGCAGGGACTTTTTGGCAATGGTGGCCGCTACCTTCAGCGCTTCGTCGAGCAATTCATCCACCGGCACCACACGGGCCACCAACCCCGAACGTTCCGCCTCTTCTGCGCCTATCAGGCGCCCGCTCAGGCACATTTCCATGGCCTTGGCCTTGCCCACCGCACGGGTCAGGCGCTGTGTGCCGCCCATGCCCGGCAACACCCCCAGGTTGATTTCAGGCTGGCCGAATTTGGCGTTGTCCCCGGCCAGAATAAAGTCACACATCATTGCCAGCTCACAACCGCCACCCAGGGCAAAACCCGCAACTGCAGCAATAATCGGCTTGCGCCTGGCCGCCACACGGTCGCTGTCGGAAAACAGGTCATCAAGATAAATTTGCGGGTAGCTCAGGTCGGCCATCTCCTTGATGTCCGCACCGGCAGCAAAGGATTTCTTCGAACCGGTGATAACGATACAGCCAATCCCGCTATCAGCTTCCAGCCTGTCCAGCGCGTGGTTTACTTCGCGGATCAATTGCGCATTCAGAGCATTCAGCGCCTGGGGCCGGTTCAGGGTAATCAGGCCCACTTGCCCATGGATGTCCAACAGAATGGTTTCGTAGCTCATCGCTAATGTCCTCGATTCAAAGATTGCGCGAAATGACCATGCGCTGAATATCACTGGTGCCTTCATAGATCTGGCACACCCGCACATCGCGGTAGATCCGTTCCAGCGGGAAGTCGCTCAAATAGCCATAACCGCCCAGGGTTTGCAACGCCTTGGAGCACACGCGCTCGGCCATTTCCGATGCAAACAGCTTGGCTTGCGAGGCCTCGACCAGCGCCGATTGCCCACTGTCACGCAGTGCCGCAGCGTAATGGACCATCTGCCGAGCGACGGCGATTTCCGTCGACATATCGGCCAGGCGAAACGCCACCGCCTGATGCTCCACCAGGGGCTGGCCAAAGGTCACGCGTTCGCGGGCATAGTCGCGGGCCGCTTCAAAGGCTGCACGGGCCATGCCTACGGCTTGTGCAGCAATACCGATGCGCCCGCCTTCCAGGTTGCCCAGGGCAATCTTGTAGCCTTGCCCCTCTTCGCCCAGGCGGTTGGCCACCGGTATCTTCAGGTCAGTAAACAGAATCTGGCAGGTGTCCGATGCATGCTGCCCCAGTTTGTCTTCAACCCGGGCCACGCTGTAACCCGGAGTATCCGTGGGTACGATAAACGCGGTAATGCCACGCTTGCCCGCCGCCGGGTCCGTCACCGCAAACACGATCACCACTCCGGCGTTTTGCCCTGAGGTAATGAACTGCTTGCAGCCATTGAGAATGTAATGATCGCCTTCGCGGCGGGCTCGGGTTTTCAGGTCACTGGCATCGGAGCCGGCCTGCGGCTCGGTGAGGGCAAACGCGCCGAGCATTTCACCGCTGGCCAGGGGGATCAGAAATTGCTGTTTTTGCGCCTCGCTGCCGTATTTGAGAATCGGCACGCAACCCACCGAGTTATGCACGCTCATGATCGTGGAGCACGAGCCGTCACCGGCGGCGACTTCTTCAAGGGCCATGGCATAGGCCTGATAACCCGTGTCACAACCGCCCCACTCCTCGGGCACCAGCATGCCGAAAAACCCTAATTGAGCCATCTCGGCAATTGCCTCACGAGGGAAGCGATGCTGCTTGTCCCACTCGGCGGCAAAGGGTTTGAGGCGTTCCTGGGCAAACTCTCGGGCTGCTTCGCGTATTTGTAATTGTTCGGGTGTAGGCAGCATACAAAATCCTTAATACAGACATTCCACGGCAATGGCCGTGGCTTCACCGCCGCCGATGCAGATGGCGGCAACACCGCGTGTAGCCTTTTGCTGGCGCAATGCCGAGAGCAAAGTCACCAGTATTCGCGCACCCGAAGCCCCAATCGGATGCCCCAGGGCACAGGCGCCGCCGTAGATATTGACCTTGCTGTGGGGGATATCCAGCTCAGTCATGGTTACCAGGCTGACCACGGCGAAGGCTTCGTTGATTTCAAACAGATCGACCTGGTTCAGATCCCAGCCAGTGCTGCTCATCAGGCGCTTGATTGCCCCCACCGGTGCAGTCGGAAACAACCCCGGCTCATCGGCAAAGGCGGCGTGGCCGTGGATAACCGCCAACGGCTTGAGGCCACGTCTTTGCGCTTCGCTGCGACGCATCAGTACCAGCGCCGCCGCACCGTCGGAAATCGAGCTGGAGTTGGCCGCCGTCACCGTACCGCCCTCGCGGAACGCCGGTTTCAGGGTTGGAATTTTTGCCAGATTGGCCTTGGGCGGCTGCTCGTCATCACTGATCAGGCGCTGCTCTTTACCCACGGTCACCTGCACCGGGACGATCTCGCTGCTAAAACTGCCGTCCTTGATGGCCTGCTGCGCACGGGTCAGGGAGGCCACGGCAAAGGCATCCTGAGCTTCACGGGTAAAACCGTGATTCTGGGCGCAGTCTTCGGCAAAAGTCCCCATCAGACGGCCACGGTCATAGGCGTCTTCCAGGCCGTCAAGGAACATGTGATCCAGCACCCGGCCATGGCCCATGCGGTAACCGCTGCGGGCGCGATCAAGCAGGTACGGCGCATTGGACATGCTCTCCATGCCCCCTGCCACCACCACATCGACACTGCCGGCCAGCAGCCTGTCGTGCCCAAGAATGGCCGCTTCCATGCCCGAGCCGCACATCTTGTTCAGTGTGGTGCAACGGGTACCATAGTCCAGCCCGGCCCCCAGGGCGGCCTGACGGGCAGGTGCCTGGCCGATGCCTGCCGACAGCACACAGCCAAACAACACTTCTTGCACACCATCGGCAGCAACACCCGCGCGTTCAACCGCTGCACGAATCGCCGCAGCGCCCAGTTGCGGCGCGGTCAGGCCCTTGAAGTCCCCCTGAAAGCCGCCCATGGGCGTACGCGCAGCACTTACGATTACAACCGGATCATTGCTGATTGTCATATCTCACCTCTTATTTCGCGGCCATGCGCAAGGCACCGTCGAGTCGGATCACCTCACCATTGAGCATGCTGTTTTCAATAATGTGACGCACCAGCGAGGCGTACTCGTCAGGCTTGCCCAAGCGTGGTGGAAATGGCACACCGGCGGCCAGCGATGCACGCACTTCAGGCGTCATGCCAGCCATCATCGGGGTTTCAAAAATACCCGGGGCGATGGTCATTACCCGAATGCCGAAGCGTGCCAGTTCACGGGCTGCAGGCAAGGTCAGGCTGGCAATCGCGCCCTTGGATGCGGCATAAGCTGCCTGACCGATCTGACCGTCGAATGCCGCGACCGAAGCCGTGTTGATGATCACCCCGCGCTCGCCCTCGGCATCGGCAGTGGTTTCGGCAATCGCCGCTGCAGCCAGACGCAACATGTTGAAGCTGCCAATCAGGTTGACGTTGATCACCTGGCTGAATGTGTCCAGCCCATGGGGGCCGTTTTTACCGAGGATCTTTTCACCGCGCACAATGCCGGCACAGTTGACCAGCCCGTTGACCGCGCCAAAGGCGGCCACTGTAGCGGCCACGGCCGCCTGGGCGGCATCTGCCTGGCTGATGTCCGCCACAGCGCTGCGCGCCTGCTCGCCCAACGCCAGGGCCTGGGCGGCCACTGCTTCGGCGTTCAGGTCCACCAGCATCACTTTGGCACCTGCCTTGACCAGCATGTGCGCCGTGGCGGCACCCAGCCCCGATGCACCACCGGTGACGATAAAAACCTTGTTTTCGATTTGCATGATGATTCCTGAAAGTTAGACGCTGGCGCTTGCGGCCAGCTCAGCCTTGGCGATTTCCTGATTGCGCAAAATAAAGCGCTGCAACTTGCCGCTGGGTGTCTTCGGCAATTCGCTGACAAATTCGATTTCACGGGGGTAAGCGTGGGCAGCCAGCCGTTGACGCACGTGCAGGCGCAGGGTTTCAGCCAGTTGTGCATCCCCCAGATACTGAGGGTTCAACACCACAAAGGCTTTGACCAGCTCGGTGCGTTCACGGTCCGGCTTGCCCACCACGGCGGCCTCTACCACCGCCGGGTGTTCGATCAGGGCGCTTTCCACATCAAAAGGCCCGACGCGGTAACCGGACGTGGTAATCACGTCGTCGCTGCGCCCGACAAAACTGATGCTGCCGTCCGGGTTCAGCTCCACGGTATCGCCACTCAGGTAATAGTTGCCGACAAAAGCCTTGGTCTTGAAGCCTTCGTAGCCACCAAACCAGCACATCGGCGACTGGCTGCGATCAACCGCCAGAATCCCTGGCTGGCCAACGGGCAGCTCCTGATGATTGTCATCGAGCACCACGATGCGGTGGCCCGGCGAGGCAAAACCGGCGGCGCCCATATGCACCGGATGATCGAGCCCGTGATGGTTGCACAGCACCATGCCGACTTCGGTCTGGCCATAGTGGTCGTGGATGGTGACGTTGAGTTCATCGGCAAACCAGCGGATGACTTCGGGGTTGAGCGGCTCCCCGGCACTGCTGACCACGCGCAACTGGCCCTTGATCTTGCTGGCGAAGGCGTCACCGGCCGCAATCAACAGGCGATAGGCGGTGGGCGAACCGGTCAGGTTGGTAATACCGTATTTCCTGATGACCCGGCAGGTACTTTCGACCGTGAACGGGCCGTCGTACAGGGTGATCGGGTGGCCCATCGACAGTGGCCCGGTGATGCCGAAATAAATGCCATAGGCCCAGCCCGGATCTGCCAGGTTCCAGAACGAATCCTCGGGGCGCAGCCCCACTGCATCACGGGTGTAGCTCTGGAATGCAACGATGGCCTTGAGCGGTACCAGCAGCGGCTTGGCCGGGCCGGTAGTGCCCGAGGTAAACATCAGCAGAAACGGATCTTCACCGCTCAGCATCACCGGCTCGCAGTTAGCCGGGTAGTTGTCCAGCTCTGCCCAGAAACTGAAGTCGCCACGTACCAGACCCTGCCCCTTGGCTCCTGCCACGGTGACAATGGCCGGACAGTCATTGACCTCGTCCAACTTGACGCGGTTGACCGCATCGGTGACCACCAGCACGGCCCCCGAGCTGTTAAGCCGGTGTTCAATGGCCTTTGGCCCGAATGCAGTGAACAGGGGCTGGTAGATGGCACCAATGCGCCAGGCGGCGAATGCGACGATCAACAACTCGACATTGCGTGGCAGCAAACCTGCCACCTTGTCGCCCTGCTTGACGCCCTGGGCGAGGAGAAAATTGGCAAAGCGCGCGGCCTGCTCCTGCAACTGAGTGAAGGTATAAGTCGCGCTGCTGGCATCGCGCCCCTCCCAGAACAACGCAATGCGGCCCGGCAAGGCATGACGGTCGCAGCACTCGACACAGGCATTGATCGCTGCCAGATGGCCATCCAGCGCACCGGCTACCGTGCGTTGGTAGTCAAAATCAGTCATCGAACTCAGATAGTCGCGCATCAGCAGAATCCCTCGGTCTTTATTTTTAGGATGGGAACCGTGAAAAATCCTGCTGATAATCGCCCTGCGAAGGCTCTGCAACAATGGTCAAAACACTCAAGCTGGGTGACTGCTTTGGCCAATGGCTACGACCTTCATGTGCTCATGAGAACCGCATGGCATTCAGCCAGTCACTTATCTATATTTGAGCCTCATAAGGAGATGCCCGTGACCACTGACAACCGCCACAATAGAATCGACAACATCGAATTCAACGTCCATGACATCGCGCGCAGCAAAGTCTTTTATGGCGCCGTGTTCGGCTGGACCTTCACCGACTTTGGCCCCACCTACAGCGAATTCAGCGATGGGCGCCTGAGCGGCGGCTTCACCACTGGCGAACCTGTACGCCCCGGTGGCCCGCTGATCATTCTGTACGCCGACGACCTGGCCCAGGCTCAGCAAGCCATCAGCGCTGCCGGAGGCCGCATCAGCCGACCTGAATTCAAGTTTCCCGGCGGCAGCCGCTTCCACTTCACCGACCTGGATGGCTACGAACTGGCCGTGTGGTCGCAGGCATAATTACGCACTCCCCTTCTACACAACCCTCCCTCAGCCCCGGCAATGACGTGTTGCATTACCGGGGTCTGCCGCTGCACCGCAATTGCGCCTATGTAATAAAACCTGCACAACCTTGCGATCCATCCTAATTGCCCTCGCTACACCGCAGCCCTAGCTTTGCCACGGCCACCTTCAATCACATTGAATGTGGGTCTGCACTGACGAACAGCCGTGCTTGGCGGTTAAAAATAATTGACCAAAGGGTAGCTTAAAAGCTACATTTCAAATGCTAGAGATAAGACACTACCTCAGCGAAACAGGTAACGACCCTTACCAGCAGTGGCTGGACCACTTAAAGGATCGCACGGCCAAGGCACGCATCACCGTGCGGGTCAACCGGCTTTCAGCGGGCGCTTTTGGTGATTGCAAAGCCCTGTGCCAGGGCGTATGGGAATTGCGTATAGATCACGGACCAGGCTATCGGCTGTATTACGCTCGGGACGGCAAAAAACTGGTGTTGCTGCTGGGTGGCGACAAGCGCCAGCAACAGGCCGATATCGAAAAAGCCGTGCGCTGCTGGAACGAGTATCAGAAGAGGAAGCCATGAACAAAACCAAGAATCACGACGAATCCGTTATCGAGATGATCCGCCAGGATCCCGAATTTGCCATTGAATACCTGCGTATCGCCATTGATGAGCTCGATGAAGAAGGTGGCCAGGCCAGCTTTCTGACCGCGTTGCGCCATGTTGTCGAAGCACGGGGCGGCATGGCACAAATAGCCGAAAAGGCCGGGCTTTCCCGCGAAAGCCTGTACCGCGCCCTTTCGCCCAAGGGCAACCCGACACTGCGCACCATGCGTCAGGTCGTCCATGCCACCGGAATGACGTTTGCCTCACTGACCTGAGCCCATGAAAAAGCCCCGCAGGCGTTACACCGACGGGGCTTTTACCTGCAGCGTGGCGCTAAACCCTGCGGTTTACCTCCCCATCGCCCGCGCCGCATCAGCGGTGTACTGGTCAGGGGTGAACTTGCCTTCGTTGAGGATCGGGCCTTTCTTGGCTTCGTTGGTCATGCCGTAGCCGGTGTACTGCCCCGAGTTCAAGTCCATGAAGAACTGTGAACCGGCCTGCCAGCCACTCATGTCCGGGTGGTAGTAGTAGTTGATCATGGCGTGTTTCCACAACTGGCCACGCGCGTCGTAGTTGTCCGCCAGCACCGAGTTCCAGGTGTCTTCGTCGAGGAACAGTACACGCTTGCCGTATACGTGGCGGTAGCCTTCCTTGAGGTCGGCTTCAACCACCCACACCCGGCGCAGCTCATAACGCATCAAGTCCGGATTGGGGTGATTGGGCGTCAGCATGTCAGCGTATTTCACCGTACCTGCGTTGGGCTTGTAGGCGTTGGCCGGGATGTAGATTTCGCGCTTGCCCAGCAGCTTCCAGTTGTAGCGCTCCGGCGAGCCGTTATACAAACGGTCTTCGTCCACAGTCATGGTGCCATTGGTACCGATCATCGGCTGGTCGTAGCCGTAGCCTGGCAACAGTCGCACACGACGGGTCGAAGGGCTGTAGCTCCAGGCCTGGCGCGGGTCGGTGGCGAAGTTGTAGGGTTCGTGGGAGATGCTCAGCGTGCCGTTGTCACGGGTCGGCTTGAGGGTCATGTTGTTGCTCATGGCCTGGAGCTTGTTTTCAGTCCTGGGTTCTACCGTAGGCGAGTTGGCCATGGCCAGGTTACGGGCATAGGCACGGCCCCAGCCAATGCTGCCGTTGGGCAGCACGGAGGCCAGGTCACTGGTTTTTTCTTCGGTCCAGGCACGGGCCGGCAGTTGGTGGTTCCACAGCGCTTCCATGCCGTTTTTAGGAATCGGGAACGGCACTTGTCCCAGCCCTTCAAAGCCCATGCCATCATTGACCAGCTTGGCGTTCAAGGCGTTGTTCATGACCCGCTGGCACACGTAATCCGGGTAGCGGTAGTCACGGTGACCGGTGTAGATGTTCATCTTGTAGGTGGTCGGATAACGCTTGAGCAGCGCCTTCTGGCCTTCGGTCAGTTTGTCTTCGTACTGGGCCATGTTCTGCGCGGTAATCACCAGAATCGGCTTCTCCGCAGCGTAGGGGTCAACCGGCTGGTCGCCGGAAAACTTCACATGGTTCCAACCCGGCACTTCGCCCAGGTACTTGCCGGTATACGCAGGGATGGTGCCCGCGGCGTTACCCGCCTGCTCTGCCCCTACACAGGTCAGCTCCTTGCCCAGTTTGGCCGCTTCTGCGGGCGATACCTGAGCAGATGCCGTGCCGATGGCGACCACGTTGACGGCCATGGCGGCTGCGAGCATTACGCCTGTTCTTGTTATTTTCATGTATTGCCTCCTACGCGAATAAGGCTTGCTGGGGGTGTGCATCCATTCTTCGCCAATCAGCGGCGAGCACATCGTCCACAGAGACTACTCAGGCCGTTACCAGCAGTTCCTTGAGCACACTTTTTAGCGTCTTGCCCGAGGCATTGCGGGCAAAGGGTGTGTGCTGCACATGGATCTGCGCCGGCACCTTGTAGCTGGCCAGGCGCTGGGCGATAAAACTGCGCACGGCTTCGCTGCCTGGGGTTGCATCCGGCTCGCCCCGCACCACCAGAAACACCACTTCACCCAGCACATCATCAGGTACGGCAAATGCTGCCGCTTCAATCACCCCGGGCATTTCACAGGCACATGACTCAACTTCGGCAGCAGCTATTTTCTCGCCGCCGCGATTGATCAGATCCTTGGCGCGATCCGTGATGTAGAGGAAGCCTTCGTCATCCAGCAAGCCGATATCGCCGGTGTCGAGCCAGCCATCGCACAGGGTCCGCGCACTGGCTTCGGGCAGATTCCAGTATTCGCTCATCAGGGTTGGCGAGCGCATCCAGATCAGCCCGCTGACCCCGGCCGGCACGGGGCGATCCGGGCTGTCACCGATACGCACATCGACAATCGGCAAGGGCCACCCGGCCGATGCCGGTTTGTAGACGAACTGGTCGCCACCATGGGCCGCACAGATGCCATTACTTTCGGTCAGGCCATAGCCGCTGCCACCGATTGCTTCGGGCTTGCGCCGGGTCAGGTTGTCCAGCAGGCTGCTGGAGGGTGCCGCACCGCCCAGGCCCAGCCCGAACAGGCTCGCAGTGTCGGGGCTGCCAAAACGTGGCGAAGCCAGCAGTTGCTGCATCATCACCGGCGCACCGTTGAACTGGGTGCATTGCTCGTCACGGATCAGGTCGAGGGCTTTTTCCACGTCCCACTTGTACATCAGCAGCAAGCGCCGCCCACTGCGCAAGGCCAGCAGAAACTGGGCATGCAGGCCACTGACATGGAACAGCGGCACCGCCATCAGGGTGGCGGGAGCATAGCCGCTATTGATTACCACACTGATGCGTTCCGGCGAACTGACCGCACAGAATGCCCCCTGGAACTCCAGGGCGACCAGCGCCTGGCAGACTGCGCCATGGGTCGACAACACGCCCTTGGCCAGGCTGGTGGTGCCCGAGGTGTAGAGGATCATCGCCGGATCACTGGCACTGACCGACTGTACCGGCACGCTCAGCGCCGGGGCTGCCAGCAGGTCCTCCAGCCGATGGCAATGCTCCTCCAGCGGCACGCCTGCGCGCAGCCCCGCCACCACGGTCGCCAGCCCCTGCTGGCGCAGGTCATTGGCGAGCAACTGCAAGCGTGGCTCGTCGCACAGCAACAGGGATGCGCCGCTGTCTTGCAGACCGTGGAACAGTTCGTCACGCAGGCCCCAGCTGTTGAGCGGTACACACACCGCACCGCAACGCTGGATGGCGGCAAACGCCACCAGCCAGGCGGGCTGATTGCGCATGGCAATGGCCACGCGATCACCCTTGCGCAAGCCAAAGGTCTCGACCAGTTGCCCCGCCAGGCGATCCACCTGATCGAAAAACTGGCTGAATGTCAGGCGCTGCTGCTCCCACACCAGAAATTCACGGTCACCGTGGATGCGCCCGCTATCAATCGCGGCCCAGACGCTGGCGGCGGTATGACGAAAAAATTTCGGCCCGCCATCGGCGGGTGTCTGTACTTCAAAAGGCGAGCCGGCACCAATCAGTTGCTGCCAGGCGCTCTGCCATTGTTCAAGTTTCATCTTGTTATTCTCCTGACTCGAACTGCCCGCTACAGGCTCAAGCGTGCGCCAGCTCCAGGGCTCCATAGCGCTCGCAGTGATAATCGGCATCGCCAAGGGTTGCCTGGGCCACCCGGATACGCTTGAGAAACAGGCCCACATCCAGCTCGTCGGTGACACCGATGCCGCCGTGCATCTGCACCGCCTCGTTGGCCACCTTGATCGCCGTCTGCCCGGCCTTCCACTTGGCCAGGCTGGCCAGGCGCTGACGCTCGGCCTCGCTCAGGCTGCTGTCGTCCAGCGCCGCCAGACCGGCCATCACGGCGCTGCGTGCCAGCGCCAGATCCACATACAACTGCGCCGCGCGATGTTGCAGGGACTGGAAGGTGCCTATCGCCACATCAAACTGCACACGGGTCTTGAGGTAGTCGAGGGTCAGTTCAAACAGCTTTTCAGACATGCCCAGCATCTCGGCAGCCAGACACACGCGGCCGCGATCCAGGGCGATATTCAAGGCCGGCATGGCAGACCCGGCGGCACCCAGCAAGGCATCAGCCCCGACCTGTACCTGATCCAGCTGCAAGCGCGCATGGTTGCGCGAGTCAATCAGCGGCAACGGGCTGACGGTCAGGCCCGGGGCATCTGCCGGCAGCAGGAACAGACTGATGCCTGCCGTGCCGGTGCGTGCCGCCACCAGATAAGCGTCGGCCCCCACCCCGTCGATAATGAAATATTTATCTCCGCTCAGGCTGTAGCCGTCGCCATTGGCCACAGCTTGCAACGCCACTTTCGCCGGGTTGTGCCGTGGCTGCTCGTCCAGCGCCAGCGCCACCCGCTGCCCCCCGCTGATGGTCGCCGACAGCCAGCGGTCCTGCTGCTGTGCATTGCCTTGCAGGTGCAGCAGCGATCCGCTGAGCACCACACTCGAAAGCAACGGCGTGGCACTGAGATTACAACCGATGGCTTCAAAAATCGGCCCCAGGCCCATGCAGCCAAAATCCAGCCCGCCGAGGTTTTCCGGGAAAGGAATTGCACTCCAGCCCAACGCCACCGCGTCTTGCCACAGTAGCGGGTCAAAGCCGTCCACCTGCGCTTCATCCCGCAAGGCGCGCTGACGGGACACCGGGCTGCGCGCGGCGAGAAATTCGCCGGCGCTGTCGGCCAGCAGTCGTTGATCTTCGTTGTAAAGCAGGTTCATGGTGAGTTTCCTTACTTCACGTCAGGCAGGCCCAGGACCCGCTTGGCAATAACGTTGAGCTGCACTTCCGACGAGCCGCCAGAGATGGTCAGGGCGAAGCTGTTCAACCAGCCGCGGGTGATTGCCTGTTGCTGGGGGCTGAAAGCATCCGGGTCCCAGCCCAGTCCCTGATAGCCCATGACATCGAGCAGCACTTCGAACTTGTCGCGCTCCTGTTCGGTGTGCACCAGCTTCATGATCGACATCAGCCCGCTGACGTCCTGCCCGACGCGGGCGGCTTCGCCCATGCGCTGCACGGTCAGGTTGTAGCTGTGCTCGTTCATGGCCGTGGCCACCGCTCGTGCAACCAGTGCCGACTCGCTCTGGCCGGTGGCCTCGGGCAAGTACTGTTTGACCAGGGGCAACAAATGAAAATGGGTCGGCAAGCTGAACTCGCCAAACTTGGACATGGCCTTGCGTTCGTGTTGCAACAGACGCTTGGCCAGGTTCCAGCCGCCGTGCAGCGGGCCGATCAACTGGCTTTTCGGAACTTTGACGCCATCGAAAAATACCTGACAGAACGCCGACTTGCCGCTGATCAAATCAATCGGCGCAACGCTGACTCCGGGGCTCTTCATGTCCAGTACGATCAGGCTGATGCCCGTGTGCTTGCTGGCCTTGGCATCGGTGCGCACCAGAGCGTACATCCAGTCCGACTTGTCGCCGTAGGAGGTCCAGATTTTGCTGCCATCGACCACAAAGTGATCGCCGGCATCCCGGGCCGATGTTTTCAGGCTGGCCAGATCAGAACCGGCATTGGGCTCGGAGAAGCCCTGGCACCAGCGCACCTCACCGCGGGTCATGGGTGTAAGCAGCTGTTTTTTCTGCTCTTCGGTACCGAACTCCAGCAGCACCGGGCCCAGCATCCAGATGCCCAGGTTGATTTGCGGCGGGCGGCATTTGAGGCGGCGCAGCTCGCTTTCGAGCACGGCGTTGTACTCCGCACTCAGCCCGGCGCCACCGTATTCAACGGGCCACTCGGGGCAGAACCAGCCTTTGTCGCGCATGCGCTCGAACCACAATTGCGCATCTTCACTGGGGAACTCCATCTTGCGGGCCCCCCACACCATTTCGCCTTCAGGGATGGCCTTGCGTTGCGATGGCGGGCAATTGGCCTCAAGCCAGCTGCGGGTCTGTTCTCTGAACTGGTCAATCGCGTTCATGTTGTTTCACCTTTCGGTTCTTGTAGCCGCTGACGAGGTACGAGGCTGCGACGGGATGAGCAGCAGCCCCGGTGATCTGCAGGGCCTGCGCCCCTTGTCGCAGCCTCGTACCTCGCCAGCGGCTACAGGTTTTCGGCATTGTTTAACGCTGGGTACGCGGCATGCCCAAACCGAACTGGGCGATCAGCTCGCGCTGGATTTCATTGGTGCCACCGCCAAAGGTCAGGGTCACTGAAGCACGCACTTCGTACTCCAGTTCGCCGTGCAGCAGCGCCGCCGGTGAACCGCTGCGTATCAAGCCCGCGGCACCGACCATGTTGCTCAGGACTCGCAATATCTCGATCCCCGACTCCGAGCCGTAGACCTTGGTGGTCGACGCCAGCGCCACGTCCATGCGGTCGCGCTCGAGGTCGGCGGCAATGCGCAGGTTGATCAGGCGCATGGCTTCCAGCCGCGCGTAGCACTGCGCCAGTCCCGCACGCACCCAGGCCTTGTCGGTGGCACGCACGCCACGTTCATCGGCTGCATTGGCCCACTTCAAGACCCGGCCAAACAGCCCCACGACCTTGTCCGACCAGGCGCCCAGGCCCAGACGCTCGTGGTTAAGTTGTGCCGTGATGAGTTTCCAGCCGCCATTCAACTCGCCCACCAGCATGTCGGTGGGCACCCGCACGTTGTCGTAGTAGGTGGCCGCCGTCGGGATGCTGGTGGTCGGGATCACCGTGCTGGCAAAGCCCGGCGCGCGGGTGTCGAGAATCAGGATCGACACGCCTTTGTGCCGCGGCCGCTCGGCATCGGTGCGCGCCGCCAGCCAGATGTAGTCAGCCGACTCAGCACCCGAGGTCCAGAGCTTGTTGCCGTTGACCACGAACGCATCGCCTTCGAGGCGCGCCGTGGTTTTCAGCGCAGCCAGATCGCTGCCTGCATCCGGCTCGGAGTAGCCGATGGCGAAGATGATTTCCCCTGCCGCGATACCCGGCAAAAACCGCGCCTTTTGCTGCTCGGTGCCGTGGGCCATCAACGCCGGCCCCACGGTGCTGATGGTTACGAACGGCAACGGCGCACCGGCGATATTGGCCTCTTCAAAGAAAATAAACTGCTCGGTAGGGCCATAGCCCTGGCCGCCGTGTTCCTTGGGCCAACCCACCGCCAGCCAGCCGTCACGGCCCATCTGGCGGATGGTGTCGCGGTACAGCTGGCCGCCCTCTTTGCCGCGCAATTGCTCACGCAACTGCGGGGTCATCAGGTTCTGGAAGTAGTCCCGCACCTTCAAACGCAGGGCATGTTGTTCTGGCGTCAGGTCGACGAACATTCAGGCTGCTCCCAGAATCAGGCCGCTGGTTGGCACACCGGTGCCGGCCGTCACCAGTACGTTCTCGACATTGTCGACCTGGTTGACCGAGCTGCCGCGCACCTGCCGCACCGCTTCGGCCACGCCGTTCATGCCGTGGATATAAGCCTCGCCCAGTTGCCCGCCATGGGTATTGATCGGGAATTTGCCGCCACGGGCATGGTGCCCGGCGCGAATAAACTCCTTGGCCTCACCGCGTTCGCACAGGCCGAATTCTTCCAGTTGCGGCAGTACAAACGGGGTGAAGTGGTCATAAATGATCGCCGTTTGCAGCGCCTCGGGGCCAAGTCCCGACTGGCGATACAGCTCTTTGGCGACAACGCCCATTTCCGGCAGTCCGGTGATGTCGTCGCGGTAGAACGAGGTCATGATCTGCTGGCCCGAGGTAATGCCCTGGGAACCGGCCTTGATCATCACCGGCTTCTGGCGCAAGTCCCTGGCGCGCTCGGCCGAGGTGATCACCATCGCCACGGCACCGTCGGATTCCTGGCAGCAATCGAGCAGGTGCAGCGGCTCGCAGATCCAGCGCGAAGCCTGGTGTTCTTCCAGGGTGATCGGCTTGCCGTAGAAAAACGCCTGGGGGTTGGTGGCGGCAAAATCCCGTACGGCTACCGCTACGCGGCCAAAGTCTTCGGAGGTGGCCCCGTAGGTATGCATGTAGCGCTGGGCAAACATCCCGACCCAGGATGCCGGCGTGTGCAGACCGTGGGGCATATACCAGCCGTAGTTGACGTTCTCGAACGTCGGGGTCGAGGCAAAGCCGTAGCTGCCGCTGCCGAAGCGATACCACGAGCGCTCGTTCATGGCACGGTACACCACCACCACTTTGGCCACACCGGTGGCCACGGCCATGGCTGCGTGCATGATCGGCCCGCAGGCAGCACCGCCGCCGTGGGGCACCTGGGAGAAGAACTTGACGTCCTTGCACCCCAGCAACCGGGCGATTTCATATTCCGGCACTTTATCCACCGAGTACGAGCTGAAGCCCTCGACCTCGGAAGGGTCAATACCGGCGTCTTTCAACGCAGCCAGAGTGGCCTCCAGCGCCAGACGCAGTTCGGTGCGCCCGGAGTTTTTCGAAAATTCGGTCGCGCCCAGGCCAACAATGGCCGCGCTGCCGGAAAGTGACGATTGCGTCATGAGTACTGTCTCCGCGATCAGGGCAGAACCAGCGCGACCGTACCGGTCACGTGGTTACCCATGGAATTTTTGCCGCTGAGGGTGATTTCCACCGTGCGGGTAGTGGCATCCTGACGGGTGACCGCGCCATTGAAGGTCATGCTGTCGCCGGGATAATTCGGCGCGCCAAGCTTGATCTTCAGCGAGGCAAAACGCGCCTCGGGGCCGGCCCAGTCTTCGATATAGCGTTGCACCAGGCCGTTGGTGGTGAGGATAT
This sequence comes from Pseudomonas sp. TWR1-1-3, assembly GCF_049896805.1. Taxonomy (NCBI): domain Bacteria; kingdom Pseudomonadati; phylum Pseudomonadota; class Gammaproteobacteria; order Pseudomonadales; family Pseudomonadaceae; genus Pseudomonas; species Pseudomonas sp. TWR1-1-3. The sequence continues at coordinate 1,226,867 of NZ_JAFCUZ010000001.1, forward strand.
TCATGAAGATATGTGGCGAGCCCAACTCGCGCGCCGCCTCAACATCATGGTGACCGGGGAAGTAGTCGCGGGTGGCGATGGCACCACCGGCGATCAGGCCCACGGTGATCGGGATCGCCAGTTCCGGCAGGGTTTCGCCGGGGCGCACGTCGTCAAAGCGCTTGGTGTTCTGCAAGGTCATATTTCCATCCCAGCTTGTCGTTATGGCTCAGCCAGTCGCCGAGGCGTTCAAGGCATGCTGCCGATCCACCCAGGGCACAACCCAGGGCGCGGCTCCAGTAGAGGAAGCGGTGTATCGGGTAGGTCAGGTCGACACCTATGCCGCCATGTACGTGCTGGGCGTTGTGCCCAATCAGATGCCCCGCTTCACAGGCCTGCCAGGCTGTGGCCAGTGCTTCGCTGGGCGCCGGCAAACCGGCGTCCAGGCGGTAGCACAACTGCCACAGGGTGCTGCGCAGCGCTTCGAGGGCGATATGGGCGTTGGCCATGCTCATTTGCACCGCCTGAAAACTGCCAATGCTACGTTCGAACTGGCGCCGCTCGGTGACGTATTCCACGGTGCGGCGGATCTGCTCGGCACTGACGCCCAGCTGCAGTGCCGCCAGTGCGGCGATGCTGCGCGGCTCCAGCCAGTCCAGCGCGGCTGGCGGGAGCAGGCACTCGGCGCGGATCAGCAGCCCGTCGATATGTACATCGGCAATGGCCTCACCATGGGTCATGCGCCCGGGCACGTGAGTGATCGCCTTGTCGCCCAGCTCGACCAGCGCCAACCGCGGCTGCCCGTCAACACTGACCAGCAGCAACGCCGCCTGCGATTGCTCGGCCAGCGCCAGAGCGCCCACCCGGCCTTTGACACGCCAGCCACCGTCAGTCTCTACCCCGTGCAATTGAATGCCATGGGCGTTGAACAGGCCGCTCAAATCCAGGGTCAGCAACGCCCTGCCCGCGGCGGCCTCCTCAGCCCACGCCTGCAATGACGGATCGGCAAACTGCGCGACAGTGGCAGCCGCCAGTTGATGGCGCCACAGCGGCACCTGCCCCAACGCACGGCCCTGAGCCTGTAACACCAGCATCAATTCGGTCATGCCCAGGCCGCTGCCACCCTGTGCTTCAGGGATGGCCAGGGCTTGCAGGCCGGTTTCCACGCACAGTTCCCACAGCGGCTGCATATAGGCCTGCTCACTGGTATCGAACTGGCGCAGGCGGTCATCGGTGCAATAGTCGGCAAACACGCTGCCGGCCATTTCGGCGATGGCGCCCTGGTCTTCGCTAATGTCGAAATCCATGCTGGCTCCCTTACTCGACCACAGGTCGGAATAGCGGCAAGGTCAACTCGCCATCGAAGGTCTGGAACTCAAGCTGCAAGGGCTGGCCAATACGCAGATCCTCGCGCTTGGCGCCTGCAAGCCCCGCCACCAGACGCACGCCCTCCTCCAGCTCGATCAGGCCGATCGGGTTGGGATGGTCGAACGGGGCAACTTCGGGGTAATGCATGATCACAAACGAATACAGGCTGGCGCGGCCGCTGGCCTGCACACTGTCCCAATCAAACGAGTGGCATTCGATGCACACCGGCGCCGGCGGATGACGCAAGGTCTGGCACTGGGTGCAGCGCTGGATCAGCAGCTTGCCGGCGTCACAGCCTTCCCAGAAAAACCGCGTGTCATCGCTCATGCCCGGCTTCGGCCGTTTGACCACCGCAGCCGCTTCGGCCTTGGCCGGAGCGGCCTCGATCGCATGGTTGTTGGCCGGGCGAAACTTGAATACGCGAAACAGCAACTGGCCAACGGCCTCGTCGCCACTTTTGTGTTCAACGAAGTAGTCCATCACCAGGGTGACAAAGAAGCCGGTGCCCAGACCGGTGGTTTTTTCGTCGCCCACCGAGTCAAGCCGCGTGGTGTAGTAGAGCTTTTCACCCGGACGCAGGTTGCGCTCGAAGGTCAGTTCGGAGTTGACCGCGACCACCGACGGATAACCGTAGGACTCAATCAGCTTGAGCACTTCATAGGGGTTTTCGGTGGTCGAGCCGGGCGCATAGTTGTTTATGTGAAAACCTTCCATGCACCACACCTGCAACATCGCAGGCGGCGCCACCAGCCCATCCTGGGCGCTGTTGGCGGCAAAGGCCGGGTCGGTGTAAAGCGGGTTGTCGACGCCCATGATCTCGCACCACTGGCGGATCATCGGGGCGTTGACTTCGTCCCAGGCGTAGACGCGACCATATTCACGCCCCACCAGGGCGCGCACGTCGGTTAGCAATTGAGAATCAGCCAAGTTCGTCTCCTGCGTGTCAAGTGCAGCAACCGGGTGGTCGCCGCTGAAGGTCGTCAGTGCGCAGCGCTCAAAAAAGCCGGGCGTTCGCCGCCGCCGTGCAACAACAGGTTGCAGCCGCTGGCATAGCCGGCCAGGGGTGATGCGATAAACAGGCAGGCGTTGCCGATGTCTTCGGGCAGCGCCATGCGCCCGGCCGGGATCCCGGCGCTGACCGCCGCGATGCCTTGTTCGTCGCCAAAATGCAGGTGAGCCTGCTCGGTGCGTACCAGCCCCGGACTGACCGCCACTACCCGCACCTTGGGAGCCCACTCCACGGCCAACGACTGCACCAGGGCCAGCACCCCGGCCTTCGCCGCGCCATACGCGGCGGTGCCCGGCGATGCGCGCAAGGCACTGATACTGCCGATAAACACGATGCAACCACCCTCGTCCTGTTGCTGCATCAGGGCATTGGCCTGCTGGGCAACGTTCAGCGGGGCGATCAGGTTGAGACGGATAATGCTTTCGTGAAAACGCGGCGAGACGCTGGCCGCATCGGCCGGCGGGCTGCCGCCGGCATTGTTGATGAGCACATCGAGGCGGCCGAAATCGGCGCGAATGCCTTCGAACAGTGCCTGGAGCGAGTCCGGGTCGCGCACATCGCAGGCCATGAACACCGCCTGTGCCGACCCCGCCCGCGGCAACACCTCGGGGGTTGTCCTGCCACATACGATCACCCGTGCCCCGGCTTGCAGAAAGCTGCGGGCGATTCCGGCGCCGATGCCTTTGGTGCCGCCGGTGACCAGCACCACCTTGGCGCTGTAATCCAGCCCTGAGAGTTGACCCATGACATGCTCCTTTTCTACTGATGGAGCCACTCTAGGGGCAATCCGGGGGCTGCTCGTCGTCTGAACGGACGATGAATCACGACCGGGTGAACGCAACAATCCAGCGCATGCTGTGGTGACAGCCCCCGTCAATGAGGAACCCCATGACAGATCCATCTGCCGCGCCGGTACTACTTGAATTCCCGAGCCCGGGCGTGGCCCTGCTGCGTCTGAACCGCCCCCAGGCCACCAACGCCCTGAGCCTTGAGCTGCAAGCGCTGCTGTCGCGTCACTTCACCGAGCTGGCCGAGAACCCGAACGTGCGCTGCATCCTGTTGACCGGTGGCGACAAAGTGTTTGCCGCCGGTGGCGATATCAACAGCATGGCCGGGGTCGGCCCGATCGATATTTACCAGCGTCATACCGAACGGCTGTGGGCACCCATCCAGCATTGCCCCAAGCCGGTGATTGCGGCGGTGTGCGGCTATGCCTATGGCGGTGGCTGCGAACTGGCGATGCTGGCGGACATCATTGTGGCGGGGCGCAGCGCCAAATTTTGCCAGCCGGAAATTCGCATCGGCATCATGCCGGGTATCGGCGGCACTCAACGGCTGGTGCGGGCGGTCGGCAAGGCCAAGGCGATGCGCATGGCCCTCACCGGGCAGCCGATTACCGCTGAAGAGGCCTGGATTTCGGGACTGGTGAGCAACGTTGTGGACGATGCCGAGGTCCAGGCCTATGCCCTGGAGATGGCGCAACTGATCGCCGCCATGCCGCCGCTGGCAGCAGAACAGATCAAAGAAGTGATTTTGGCCGGGGTTGACGGGCCACTGGAAACGGGCCTGGCGCTGGAGCGCAAAGCCAATGCACTGCTGTTTGCCTCCAGGGATCAAAAAGAAGGCATGCAGGCGTTTATTGAAAAACGGGCGGCTCGCTTTGAGGGCAATTAATTCATTTCAAACAAAAGCCCCCCCAACCCCCTGACTGCGGCAGAGGGTCGGGGGGGTATTACAGCGACGCCAATCGCTCAGCCAATGCCTTGGCCTGCAAGGCAACATCGGTTACCGCGGTACTTTCCCACCACATGCCGCGCAATGGCGGGCCCATCGCAAACAACCGCTGTGCGGGCTCGGCCTGCGCATTCAAAACCGCCCCGCCCGCATCGGCGGCAATGCCCAGCCCCAGATTGCCGGGCCGTATCAACCCGCGCTGCAACAGCTGGCGTGGCAAGGGTTTATCCACCCGGCGCCAGTCGTACTCGATGCCGGTGGAGTTGATCAGGCCATCACCTTCAATCCATACCGCTTCGGATTGCCCGCGATAACGCAGCCGGATCCGTGGCCCTGAGCTATCAACCCCTTGCAGCGACGCCGCATGGATGGTCAGCCGCCCTTCCTCGAGCAGACGCTGCAACAAGGCATCACCCTGAGGCGGCGAACGGTGATGATGGCTCTCCCACCAGGGCCGCACATGGCGTACAAACTGACGGCGCTGGGTATCATCGGCCTGACTCCAGAGCCTGGCGATATGCACGCGCACGGTGTCCAGCGGTGCCTGCCAGTCGATCCCGAGGGACTGGGCCAGGGCACATTGGCGGCGCAGTTCACGCAGCAGCTGCAAAGGACTGCGAAGGTCCGGGGCCAGGCTGAGAAAATCTTCCCATACCGGCGGCTGGCGTCGCACATGGGGCAACAGGCCATGCCGGGAAAAAACCTCGATCGGCCCTCGGTGTCCCGCCTGGTTCAGGGACTCAAGGGCATCCACCATGGTCAGCCCCGAGCCGATAATCAGTACCCGGGCATCCACCGGCAGCGCACGCAAAGCCTGGACATCCCAAGGGTCCAGCGCTGCCGCGTTGAGGCCACTGGACTGGCGCTGCGCCGTGCGGGCCGCCGGGAACATGCCGGTGGCCAGGACCGCAACACCGGCCTGCCACTGGCTACCGTCCTTGAGTGTGGCGATAACACCCTGCTCCGGGGTTTGCAGATCGATCACTTCATCACGCACATGGCTCAGGCTTGAGCCCTGCGCTGCGCCGATGGCCTGTGCTTCGGCCAGACGCTGGCGGGCATACACACCAAACAGCCCTCGCGGCGGGAACAGCTCGGCAACCGGCACCTGCTGCACCCCGGACTCGGGCCAGCCACCCCCGGCGATATGAGCCTGCAGCCAGCGGGTCAGGTCGTCGGCATCATCCGGTTCGACGCTCATGCGCGCGGCATTGCCGTTAAGGGTATGGCCCAGCTCGGTGGCGCTGTAGGCCTCGCCCCGGCCCAGTTCGGCCCGGGGTTCCAGCACCACGATATGCCGGGCACCCGGCAAGCGCAGCAGTTGCATGGCCAGCAAGGTACCGCTCAGGCCACCGCCAACAATCAGAATATCGGCCGTGCGGATGGCAGGGGTTGCCTGTCCGCTTGGCACATCACTTGAGGTCATTCACTCGTTCCTGGATTTATTGAGCGCTGAACGCAGAGTCAGTCACTGACCCTGCCTGTGTCCAGCCCCTGGTTTCAAGCAGGCTCTGTTGCGCGGCTGCGGTTGAGTTCGCCCAGGTTGCGGTAGCCCGCCCCCGGATGCCCGTGTGCCAGACGCGGACCTTCGCCAAACAGCTTCTCGCGCAGAGTCCCCGGCGCGTAGTCCTTCTTGTACACGCCGCGCTTTTGCAGTTCCGGCACCAACAGCTCGACGGCGTCGATAAAGGTCTCGTGGGTGATGGCGTAAGCCAGGTTGAAACCGTCCACATCGGTCTCGGCCACCCATTCTTCGAGCAGGTCAGCCACGGTTTCCGGGCTGCCGACAAACAGCGGGCCAAAGCCGCCGATGCCCACCCAGTCGGCCAGGGCATTGGGGGTCCAGACAGTGTTGGGATCCGCTGTGGAAAAGGTCTCGACCGCCGACTGAATGGCATTGGTGTGCACATGTTTGAGCGGCTCGTCAGACTTGAACTGACTGAAATCAATGCCGGTCCAGCCGCTGATCAGGGCCATTGCGCCTTCGTAGCTGACGTAGCTTTTGTATTCTTCGAACTTGGCCTTGGCCAGGGCATCGGTCTCGCCGAGGATCACTGTCTGCAGATTGAAAATCAGGATTTTGGCAGGGTCTCGCCCGGCTTCGGCCGCACGGCGGCGGATATCGGCGACGGTTTTTTTCAACAGCACCTTGGACGGCGCCGCGACAAACACGCACTCGGCCTGTTCAGCGGCAAACTGCTTGCCCCGGCCGGACGCCCCTGCCTGATAGAGCACCGGAGTGCGCTGCGGCGAGGGTTCACAGAGGTGAATGCCCGGCACCTGGAAATGTTTGCCGTAGTGGTGGATTTCATGAATTTTGCCCGGGTCGCTGAACACCCGTCGCTCGCGGTCGCGCAGGATGGCGCCCTCTTCCCAGCTGCCTTCCCAGAGTTTGTAGCAAACTTCCAGATATTCCTGGGCATAGTCATAGCGCGCATCGTGCTCGGTCAGCGCTTGCTGCCCGATGTTCCTGGCGCCGCTTTCCAGATACGAAGTGACAATATTCCACCCTGCACGGCCTTTGGTCAGATGGTCAAGGGTCGACAGCCGACGAGCGAACGGATACGGATGCTCAAACGACAATGAGGCGGTCAGGCCAAACCCCAGGTGCTCGGTCACCAGCGCCATCGGCGGGATCAGTTGCAGCGGGTCATTGACCGGCACCTGCACGCCCTGGCGGATCGCCGCATCGCCATTGCCGCGATACACGTCATAGATTCCCAGCACATCGGCGATAAACAGTCCGTCGAACTTGCCACGCTCAAGGATCCTGGCCAGGTCTGTCCAGTATTCAAGGTCCTTGTACTGCCACGAGCGATCACGGGGGTGGGCCCACAAGCCCGGGGATTGATGACCGACACAGTTCATATCGAAGGCATTGAGACGGATTTCACGGGACATCCAATTACTCCACGGCAAGGCTTTTGAAAGCGCTATTGCACAGGCCGTGCCGGACATGCCCCTGCCTTGCGAGTACGAGCCTGCTTGCCCGCGCAAGGATTCTTGGTGCTCATTGCTGTGCGATTTGCGTACAACCTGATTGTTAACTGTTGCTCAGCAGTCAGTTGCCAAGGCCTGACTCCCGGTTTTGCGGGCTCGTCGCCTGCGGCACAAACCCTGCAACCCCCCACGACAGGAACCTTCCATTTCAGGAGAACTGCCATGACCGCATCACCTCTGTCCGTGGGCACCGACTACGAGACCCTGGCCAATCGTTTTCGCCCGCTGTTTCGCAAAATCGCCGCCGGCACGCTTGAACGCGAACAGGCCCGCGAGTTGCCCCATGAACCTATCCGCTGGCTCAAGCAGGCAGGTTTTGGCGCAGTGCGGGTGCCGGTTGAATACGGCGGCTCCGGAGCGTCCATCGGCCAATTGTTCCAGTTACTGATCGAGCTGGCCGAGGCCGACTCCAATATCCCGCAAGCCCTGCGCGGCCATTTTGCCTTTGTCGAAGACCGTCTCAACGCTTCGCCAAGCCCGGAACGCGGGGCATGGTTCGCACGTTTTGTGGCGGGCGAGCTGGTGGGCAATGGCTGGACTGAAGTGGGCGCGGTAAAACTGGGGGAAATCCTCACCAGGATCACCCCCCACGGCGACAAGTACCTCCTCAACGGCGCCAAGTACTACAGTACCGGCAGCCTCTTTGCCGACTGGATAGATGTCTATGCCCAGCGTTCGGACAACGGCGCCGATGTGATTGCCCTGGTGCATGCCCATCACCCCGGCGTCACCCAGAGCGATGACTGGGACGGCTTTGGCCAGCGCACCACGGGCAGCGGCACCTCGGTGTATGTCGACGTGCCGCTGAGCGCCGAACACGTAATCCCCTTCGAAACACGTTTCAAATACCAGACCGCTTTTTACCAACTGGTGCTGCTGGCCGTACTCGCGGGTATTGGTCGTGCGGTGGAGCGCGATATTGCGCAAGAAGTGCGTGAACGCAAGCGGGTGTTCAGCCACGGCAATGCCGAGACCGCCAGTGGCGATGCGCAAATCCTGCAAGTGGTCGGGCAGATATCGGCTCAGGTCTACGCAGCCGAGGCGCTGACCCTACGCTCGGCCGAACCGCTGCAGAGGGCCTATGTCGCACGCCTGGCCGAGGATATTGAGGCCGAGCGCCTGGCCAATATCGACGCCGAAATCGAGACTTCCAAAGCCCAGGTAGTGGTGTCGGAATTGATTCTGCGGGCCACCAGCGATCTGTTCAATGCGCTGGGAGCCTCCGGGGTCAGCGTCAGCAAGGCGCTGGATCGCCACTGGCGCAATGCTCGCACTGCGGCCTCCCACAACCCGTGGATCTACAAGGCGCGGATTGTCGGGGACTGGGCGGTTAACGGTACTGCGCCGCTGTATGTTTGGCAGATCGGCAATAGCCTCAAAGCAGGCTAGACAGCGGTGTGGCCGCGGGCCTCGCGATGCAGACAGCGCGGGGCATTCGCACCAGCACAGGGCTGCCACCGCAGGCAAACCAGCCCCTTCAGGCTTACTGCTGCGCCTGCAATCGCCGACTGCCAAAACTGAACGCCAGCACCAGCAAAATCAGCGCCCCGGTCGCCACCTGCTGCCAATAGAAATTCCAGCCGATCAACAGCAACCCATTGGCAATCACATTGATAAACAACACCCCCAGCAACGTGCCGGGGATGTTGGCGCGTCCGTTGCGACTCAAGGTAGTGCCCATAAACACTGCACCGATGGCATTGATCAAAAACGCATTGCCCGACATCGGTACATAAGCATTGACCGTGGAACTGAGCACAACCCCGGCCACGGCACAGGCCAGCGCGCTGGCAATAAACACCTTGAGGCTGATCTGGCGGATCGACAGGCCCGAATATCGCGCCAGTTGCACCTGAGTGCCAACCGCGAGAATTTCTCGCCCCAACCGCCCTCGGGCCAGAATCACCCCGTATACCGTCGCCACACCCAGCACCAGCCACAAAGGCAAGGGCACACCCAACCATGACATCGCGCTAATCCCCGGCAACAGGTTCTGCGCGATATAGATCGGCTGCCCACCCTCGGACAGCAACTGCTGAACACTGGTGCCGATAAACAAGGTGCCCAGTGTCGCCAGAAATGGCGTGATGCCAAGACCCGCGATCAGCCCCGCATTAAAACCACCCACCAGCGCCCCGGCCAGCAGGGCGCCGGGGATGGCAACGGGCAGGCCATGACCGCCATTTAACAGCACGACAAAGGCCAGGCTGGCGAAATCCACCGCGGTGCCCACCGACAGGTCGATCCCCCCTGCCGCCACAGCCCAGGTCATGCCAATGGCGACAATCGCCAACAGCACGAAGTTGTTCAGCAGCAGGCTGCTCAAATTGCCCAGGGTCAAAAATCCCGGCGCAGCCACAGCGAAAAACACCACGATCACAACGATCAAGAGCGGCAGAATACCGCGCAGCAGGCGGGATATAAGCACCGCGGATACCGGCGTTGCAGCGAGCGTAGTCATTGTCCACCCTCCTCTTTGCGCAAGGCACTGGACATGGCCACCACCAATAGAATCAGCACCCCCTGCACACCGTTGACCCAGAAGCTGGCGATGTTCAGCAGTTGGAAACCGTTAATCAAGAAACCCAGCAGCAACGTTGCCAACAAGGTGCCGGGGATATTCGCCACCAGCCGCCGGGAGAACACCACACCGAGAAAAGCAATGGCCACTACCGACAGCAGCATGTCCCCGGAACCGGTGGTGCTGCCGCTGAAAAATGCCGCCGAACAAAATGCTGCAACCGCTGCACACAGCCCGGCAATCAGGTAGCTGGAAAACACATAGCGGCCTACGCCCAGCCCGGCCGCCCGCGCCGCCTGGGGGTATTCGCCCACCGCATACAGGCGCAAGCCATAAGGGCTGTGCTGAATCAACAAGCCCAGCAGCAAGGCAACCCCCAGCAACACCCAGGCCAGTACGGGTACCCGCAGCCATTCACCAGTGGCCAGGATGTCGAGCAAGGCCGAGTCGGTGGGCAGCACGCTGTTTTGGGTCAGCACCAGCTCCAGCCCGGCAATCAGGTTCATGCTCGCCAATGTTGCGAGCAACGGCGGCAGACGCAGCACCACTACGGTAAAACCGTTCAGGGCACCCACCGCCAGCCCGCAGAGCAAGGTCAGGCCAATCGCTTGCGCGGGGTTCAGCCCCGCATTGTTCAGGCTGCTGTAGACCGCTGCACAGAGGCCCAGATTGGCCGCCAGCGACAGGTCAAGGCCACCCGAAACCACATTGGAACCACCACCAATCACTACACAGGTAAGGCCGAAGGCGAGAATGCCGAGGATCGCCGACTGGGCAAACACGTTGGCGATATTGCCCGGGCTGAGGAAGTTTGGCGCACTCACGGCGAACACCGCCAGGATCAGCAAAAGCGCCAGCAGTGAGCCGCGCCGCAGTAGCAGCAAGCCAAGCCGTCGGGCCAGCGGTTGGACGAGGATTTCAGACGAAGGCATGTGCAGGCTCCCGCTCGCATTCAAGGGCCACAGTGGCTAATTCCCGCGCCCCCGTGGCACAGGCCAGCAAACGATCGCTGTCGACCTCGCGGGCATCGAATTCACCGGCCAGCGCACCACGGTGCATCACCAGAATCCGGTCACTAATGCCAATCAGCTCCGGTAAATCAGAAGACAGCACCAGCACCGCCGCACCTTGCTTGGCCAAGCGGCCGATCAGGCGATAGATCTCGACCTTGGCGCCGATATCGATACCGACACTGGGTTCGTCGAGCAGATACACCGCACAGCCCTTCCCTAGCCATTTACCCAGCGCGACTTTTTGCTGATTGCCGCCACTCAACTGCGAGACCCTGGCGTCATGTCCGGCGGTCTTGATCCCCAGCTCGGCAATCAGCCGATCGCTCTCCCGAACCTGTGCCGCAGAACTCAACAGCCCCCAGCGACTAAAGCGCGACAAGCCGGCCAGGGTCAGGTTTTCCATGACCGAAAGCAGTGGTGCAACCCCGTGGCTGCGGCGTTCTTCGGGCACCAGCGCGATACCTTTGCGCACCGCATCGCGGGGCGACTTGAGGCGCGTAAGGCGTCCCTGCAAATGCACGCTGCCCTGCTCGGGCTGCACCAGACCAAACAAAGTCTTGAGCAGTTCCTTGGCACCAGAACCCACCAGCCCGGTCAGCCCCAACACTTCACCTTTGCGCAGGCTCAAGTGAATATCGCGATACGCCAGACCAGCACTGAGCCCCTTCAGTTCGAGCACCACCTCACCCGGCGTTACCACGGCCTTGGGGTACATCTCGCCGACCTCGCGATTGACCATCAACCGGGCAATCTGTGCCGTCGAAGTACTGCGCGGATCCACCACGGCCACGGCACGACCATTGCGCAACACGGTGACCCGGTCGCACAGGCTTTGGATTTCTTGCAGATAATGGGAGATGTACACAATCGTCAGACCCTGATCGCGCAGACGGCGGATAATGGCCAGCAACTGGTCAACCTCGCGCTTGACCAGTGACACGCTGGGCTCGTCGAACACCAGGACTTTCGGCTTGGCCAGCAAGGCCCGGGTAATTTGCAGAATCTGTCGCCGGGCGCTGTCCAGCTCGCTGACCAGCGCCCCGGCGGGGAACTCCAGGTCGAAATACTCACGCAACAACCGTGCGGCCTCGCGGTCCTGGGCACGCCGGCGGATAAAAGGCCCGCACCTGAGTTCGCGGCCGAAGAACAGCGCTTCACCTACGGTAAAACTGGCGGGCAACAAGCGCTCCTGGTGAATGAAATGCACGCCCAGCGCCTCAATCTGCCGCGGGCTCAACGCCGCAAAAGACTGCCCGTCCACTGCCAGGGTGCCACTGTCGGCCCGATGGATACCTGCCAGCACTTTGATCAGGGTTGATTTACCGGCACCGTTTTCACCGACCAGCCCGTGAATGGAGCCTTGCTCGACGCGCAGATCAACGCCATCCAGCGCCCGGGTGGCCCCGAAAGACTTGGTGATGCCCTGCAAATGCAGGGCGGGAGACGTCACTGATCGCCTCGCAGCTTTTGCACCTGCTCAAGGTTCGCAGCAGTGGTCAGCAGGGTCGGCACCTGGGTTTCCCTGGGCAGGTCATGTTGCCCGGCCAGATAGCGCGCCACGTTTTGCACAGCGGTTTTGCCGATCAAAGCCGGTTGCTGGGCTATCACCGCACCGACCGGCGAGTCGCTGCGTTTGAGCAACTCCAGCACTTCGGGCGTGCCATCGACGCCATAGGTCTTGATCTCCGTACGCCCGGCATCCACCAACGCCTTGCTCGCGCCCAATTGCGGAATATCCCAGGCAGACCAGATCGCGGTCACGCTGCCTTTGGGGTATTTGTTGAGCAGTGCACTGACCTGACTGTAGGCGTCCTGCACGGTATTGGGGATCACATCACGCAGTTCGGGATCAATGATTTTCAGCTCGGGATGATCCTTGAGCGCCAGTTTGAGCTGGTCATAGCGGATCGCACACACCGGCACCCCGTAAAAGCCGTTGAACACCAGAATATTGCCCTTGCCGTCGCTGTCGGCCACCAACTGGTCGGCCAGATGCTTGCCGGTGGCGACGTTGTCCGATGTGGTGTTATTGAGGCTGTATTGCGACGGCGCATCAATCGTAAACAGAGGAATGCCGGCCTTGCTGATACGCTTGAGCCAGGGATCGATTACGCTCAGAGTACCCAGGGTCTGGATCACCGCATCGGGTTTCTGGGTGACCACGGTTTGCAGTTGGGTCACCAGGTTTTTATCGTTGCGCCCGGCATCCAGGGTGATCGGTGTGCCGCCCAGGCGCCTGACTTCGGCAACCTGGGCGTCGAAGGCTTTGACATCAAAGTAGTGACTGGTGCCGGTCATGCTGATGGCAATGCGTTTGCCGGCCAGGGAAGGCACATCGTTGTCGTCGGCATGGGCCAGTGTGCCCAGCCCGACGCTGACCACCGCCAGCGCCATGGCCTGCCAGAAGCGTGTAGGGAAAAAGTGCGGTTTGCGCGAGGTGGCTGCAGGCATGACAGTGTTCCTGAAGGGTATTTCCAGGAGCTTTGCACAGACCATGCCGCAGCCCTTTGAGCCTGTGGCGCCGGCGGGCAGCGCTGTGGCACGGTTCCCAGAGCTGCCTGTTTGCCAACAGTCTGTCGGACCACTGTTGCCGGGCAAACACTTGCAGACCGGCACGGGTTCTCAGGCCGCGCTGCAGCCTGCTGTCAAACCTGCTGCAAGGCCCGCGGACGATGGCTGCGCTGTTCGGCAGCAGGCGCGACGGCCTGTTGCAACTGGAAGTCAAACCTCAACTCGGCATATCGCCCGGCAACACCACGGGCACCGTCGTCGCGAAACTGCACTTCACCCACCAGGCCGTCGCGGGTGGCATAGGCAAAGTCGTCCCACAGGTACTTGTCCCCGGACAGGTTGATCTGGGTGGTCAGGTGACGGTGACCGGGAGCCGAGATAAAGAAGTGCACGTGGGCCGGACGCTGGCCGTGACGGCCCAGTTGGTCAAGGCATTCCTGGGTCGGTCCCTGCGGGTCGCAGCCATAGCCCGAGGGCACGATGCTGCGGGCACGGTAGCGGCCCTGGGCATCGGTGATGATACGTCGGCGCAGATTGTACTCGGACTGGCCCTGGTCAAAGAACGAGTAGGTACCCTTGGTGTTGGCGTGCCACAGATCAACCGTGGCACCGGCCAGCGGTTGGCCCGAAAGATCGAACACCTGCCCTTCGAGGAACATCACGGTGGCAACACCCTCCTCGCTGCCGTCGTCCATCCGTGCCAACCCTTCGTACACCGGGGCACCGGCCACATACAGCGGGCCTTCGATGGTACGCGGGGTGCCGCCGGTCTGACCGGCCTGCTCGTCCTTGGCGTCCTGCAACAGGTCGATAAAATGCTCGATGCCCAGCCCGGCCACCAGCAGCCCGGCTTCCGAGCGGCCGCCCAGGCGGTTGAGATAGTCCACGGACTTCCAGAATTCATCTTCAGTGATGTCCAGGTCTTCGATGATTCTGGCGCTGTCCTGCAAGATGCGCAGGATGATGCTTTTCAGGCGCGGGCTGCCGTTATCGCTGGAAAAACCTGCGGCTTCCTTGAAGAAGCGCTGGATGACTTCGGTGTGGGAAATTTTCACGGTCATGGGGCTCACCTCATCTTGTTCTTGTGCAAGGGATAGAAAGCGTTAGCGGTCGTCGCTGTGGATCGAGGACGGGTGGCGGCACAGCCCTTCAATCTCGATATCCATGTAGGGAAAGAGCGGCAATTGCAGCAGGGTGTCGTGCAAGGCCTCGACACTGGCCACGTCGAACACGCTGTAGTTGGCGTAGTGCCCGGCGATGCGCCACAGATGGCGCCAGGTGCCTTCCTGCTGCAGCCGTTGAGCCAGTTGCTTTTCGTCGGCTTTGAGTTTTGCGGCCTTGGTCGGGTCCATGTCCAAGGGCAGATTTACGGTCATTTTTACGTGGAAAAGCATGGGGCTCTCCTTGAAGAAATAGGGGAAGTGGCTGTGGGAGCGGGCTTGCTCGCGATAGCATCAGCGCGGATGCACCGAGTCGTCTGCATCGCGAGCAAGCCCGCTGCCACAGGGGTTTTTCAGAGTGTCAGCGGCTAAAACGGGCCAGGCGCTCTTCGTCCAGCGTCAGGCCCAGGCCTGGAGTGCGCGGGATATGCAGCTCAAAATCACGGTACTGCGGCGCCTCGGTGACGATGTCTTCGGTCAGCAGCAGTGGCCCGAACAGCTCGGTGCCCCAGGTCAGTTGCTTGAGGGTGAGGAAAACATGGGCCGAGGCCAGGGTGCCCACCGAGCCTTCAAGCATGGTGCCGCCATACAGGGCGATACCGGCGGCCTCGGCGATATGAGCAGTGCGCAGCACTGCACGGGGCCCGCCGTTTTTCGCGATCTTGAGGGCAAAGACACTGGCCGCACCGTCCGCCGCCAGACTGAAGGCGTCCTCGACACTTTCGATGGATTCGTCGGCCATGATCGGCGCCGGGCTGCGCAGATTCAGACGCACCTGCCCTGAACGATTAGCCCGGGAAATCGGCTGTTCGATCAGGTCGATACCGTGGTCACCGAGCACCTGGCAACCACGAATGGCCTGGGACTCGTCCCAATACTGGTTGACGTCAACCCGCACACTGGCGCGCTCACCCAGGGCCTTTTTGATCGCCAGCACATGTTTGAGGTCCTGCTCCAGCGGGTTGGCACCGATCTTCAATTTGAAGATGCGGTGGCGTCGCAGGTCGAGCATCTGCTCGGCTTCGGCAATGTCACGGGCAGTGTCACCGCTGGCCAGGGTCCAGGCCACTTCCAGACTGTCGCGCACGCGCCCGCCCAGCAACTCGCTGACCGCCAGCCCCAGGCGCTTGCCCTGGGCGTCGAGCAACGCGCTTTCGATACCCGATTTGGCAAAGGTATTGCCCTTGGCAATCTTGTCCAGGCTGTGCATGGCGGCGTTGATATTGGCCGCGGGCTTGCCCACCAGCATCGGTGCCAGATGCGCATCGATATTGGCCTTGATGCTTTCCGGGCTTTCGTAACCGTAGGCCAGGCCGCCGATGGTAGTGGCTTCACCGACACCTTCGATACCGTCGCTGCAACGCAGTCGCACAATCACCAGGGTCTGTTTGCGCATGGTGTGCATGGCCAGCGTATGCGGGCGGATGGTGGGCAGGTCGACGATCAGGGTCGTCAGGCTTTCAATCAGAATTTGGCTCATGGCAGTTGTCCTTTTTTATCAGAGAAGTCAGCCGAGGTCGCCGCCACCCACCGGCAGGGTTACGCCGGTGATATAGGAGGCTTCGTCGCTGGCCAGAAACAGGATCGCGCCGACCTGCTCATCGAGGCTGGCGTAACGTTTCATCAGGCTGCTGTCGAGGGTCTGGTCAACGATTTGCCGGTACCAGACCTGCTCCTCGGGGCTTTGCTCGTTCTCATTGCGCGCAATCCGCCGCGGTGGTGCCTCAGTGCCCCCGGGGGCAGTGGCGTTGACGCGAATCCCGCGCTGGGCATTCTCGAACGCCAGGCAGGCAGTCAATGCATTCACGCCGCCCTTGGCCGCGCCGTAAGGAACGCGGTTGACGCTGCGGGTGGCGATTGAAGAAACATTCACAATCGCCCCGCTGCCCTGTTCGAGCATGTAGGGCAGCGCCGCATGGCAGCACCACAGAGTGGGGAACAGCGAGCGACGAACTTCGGCCTCGATTTCCTCGGCCCGGTAATGCTCGAACGGTTTGGCCCAGATGGTGCCGCCCACGTTGTTGACCAGCACATCGAGGCGGCCAAAGGTATTCACCGCTGCAGCCATCACCCGCACACAATCGGTGTATTGCTCCAGATCGGCAGTCAGGGCCAGCACGCCTTCGCCCTGCAACTCAAAGACCAGCTCGGAACGGTCCACCGCAATCACTTGCGCGCCCTCGCCCAGCAGACGCTCGCACACGCGACGGCCAATGCCCTGGGCGGCGCCGGTAACCAGCGCGACCTTGTTGTGGAATCGGTTGTTCATGGCTAGCTCCAATCAAAGTGTCAGGCCGCAGCGGCAAACTTCTCGTAGTAGAAATTGGCCGGGGTAATGCCCTGCTCGCGGATATACAGGTTGACCGCTTCCACCATCGGCGGCGGGCCGCACAGGTACACATCGACGTCGCCCTGGTTGAGGTGGCCCGGCTCGATATGCTGGGTCACATAGCCCTTGAGCGGGTGCTGGCTCTGCGGGTTGGCCACGCAGGCGCTGAAGCTGAAATTGGCGATGCGCTCGCTCAGGGCATGCAGGCGATCCAGCTCCACCAGATCGAAGTCGTTGCTCACGCCGTAGATCAGATGAACCGGGTAGGCACTGCCCTGCTCGGCGATTTTTTCCAGCATGGCGGTGAACGGCGCCAGCCCGGTACCACCTGCCAGCAACAACAAGGGCCGCTGGATCTGACGCAGGTAAAAGCTGCCCAAAGGGCCCGCCAGGGTCATGCTGTCGCCAGCCTTGGCGATGCCTGTCAAAAAGCTGCTCATCAGCCCGCCCGGGACATTGCGGATCAGGAAGCTGACCTCGCCATCCTTTTGCAGGGTGCTGAAGGAATAGGCCCGGCTCTGCCCGCTGCCGGGTACCTGCAGGTTGACATACTGGCCCGGCAAAAACGCCAGGCTGCCCAGGGACTCGCCCTTTATCGACAGAGCGATGGTGCTCTCGGACAACTGCTGCACATTGCTGATAACGGCATCAAAACTGGCCTGTTGGGTCTTGCACAAGGTCGAAGAAGCAGGCACCCGCAATACGCAGTCGCTGGCGGCGCGCATCTGGCAGGTCAGCACATAGCCCTGACCGGCCTCCTCTGCGCTGAGGGCGTCTTCGATATAGTCCTCGCCCAGCTCGTAGCGGCCAGCTTCGGCAAAGCACTTGCAGGTACCGCAGGCACCGTCGCGGCAGTCCAGCGGGATATTGATGCCCTGGCGGTAAGCGGCGTCAGCGACGGTTTCCTGGCCATTGGTCTCGATAAAACGGGTAACTCCGTCTTCGAAGTTGAGGGCAATTTGAAAACTCATAATGTACCTCGCAGGCAATGCCCGGCCCGGGCACCCACAGGCACTCTCAGGCACGCATCACAGCCTTGATCAGATGTGGTAGATGTCGATGACCTGACGCACGTAGTCATTCTTGAGCACGACTTTCTTGGCCTTGATCAGCGGCTGTGGGCCGCGCATGTCGAGGGTGTAAAAGCTGGTGCCGAAGTAGCTGTCGGTGGTCTTGTAGCGAAAGCTGAGGGTGTGCCAGTTAAAACGCACTTGGCACAGGCCGTCGGCCTGGTCGACGATCTCGATATTGCTCAGGTTGTGCGAAGTGCGGGTGTCGGGCACGGTCGCGCTGGAGCGCTCGGTCTTGATGCGGAACACGCGATCTTCCAGGCCACCGCGGCTGCCGTACCAGATCAGCGAGATTTCGCTTTGCGGGTCTTCGGTAAGGCGGTCGTTGTCATCCCAGCACGGCATCCAGAAACTGGCATCGGCGGCGTACAGCTCAAGCCACTGATCCCACTGGCCGTCGTCCAGGTAACGCGCTTCGCGGTACAGAAAATCCCGCACAATGGGGTAAAGGCTATTCATTGCACAGCCTCCACGGGGATCAGCGCGGGCTCGCCACCAGCCGCCTTGAGCATGGTTTGCTGCCAGTATTTATGTTGCAGCACAAACAGGCCTTCGTCTTCGGTACGCACCCCGGACAACAGCGGCTTGAGGTCGATTTCTGCGGCAGCGGCATCGGCGCCTTCGACCCAGTGTTCGGCCCCGCGGGACATGTCATTCCAGCCGCGACCTGCACCGTAACCGGTCTGGCAGGAGCGGAACTCTTCCAGATCGTCCGGAGTGGCCATGCCGCTGACGTTGAAGAAATCTTCGTACTGACGGATGCGCTTGGTGCGCGCCTCACTGCTTTCGCCTTTGGGCGCGATGCAGTAGATGGTGATCTCGGTCTGATTCACGGAGATGGGCCGGGCAATGCGGATTTGCGAGCTGAACTGGTCCATCAGGTACACATTGGGGTACAGGCACAGGTTACGCGAGTTCTCGATCATCCAGTCGGCACGGGCCTGGCCGAAATCACGAGCCAGTTCGTCGCGGCGCTCGTAGGCCGGACGATCTTCGGGGTTGGCCCAGCGGGTCCACAGCAGCAGATGGCCATGGTCGAAGGAGTAGAAACCGCCGCCGCCCTTGGCCCAGCTGCCGGCGCTCATGGTTTTGATCTCTTCACCCGCTTCACGCAGGGTGCGCTGGTTTTGCGTGGCCGCGTAGTTCCAGTGCACGGAGCTGACGTGATAACCATCGGCGCCGTTTTCGGCGGTCAGTTTCCAGTTGCCTTCGTAGATATAGGAACTGGCACCGCGCAGCACCTCCAGGCCATCGGCGGACTGGTCGACGATCATGTCGATGATCTTGGCGGATTCACCCAGATGCTCGGCCAGGGATTTCACATCGGGGTTGAGGCTGCCAAACAGAAAGCCACGATAGGACTCGAAGCGGGCCACTTTGGTCAAATCATGGGAGCCTTCGCAGTTGAAGCCTTCGGGGTAACCGGCGGCACCCGGATCCTTGACCTTGAGCAGCTTGCCGCTGTTGTTGAAGGTCCAGCCGTGAAACGGACAGGTATAGCTGGCGCGATTGCCGGTTTTGTGCCGGCACAGCATGGCGCCGCGATGGCTGCAGGCGTTGAGAAAGGCGTTGAGTTCACCGGCCTTGTTACGCGCGATAAAAATCGGCTGGCGGCCCATGGTGGTGGTCAGGAAGTCGTTGACGTTGGGGATCTGGCTCTCGTGGGCGAGGTAGATCCAGTTGCCCTCGAAGATATGGGTCATTTCGAGTTCAAAGAGGTCGGGGTCGGTGAACATCTCACGCTTGCAGCGGTAGATACCCTTGTCTTTGTCGTCTTCCAGCATGGCATTCAAGTAATCGATACCCAGGGACATGGCCAGGGCCTCCGTTGTTATTATCCAGGCCGGGTCAGGTTAGGGAGTCGATGTCCGGGGCACTATCCGTTTACTGCGGATCGTTATCCGGTTAGTGCAGGCAAGACGGGTATTTCAGTGGGAGCGGGCTTGCTCGCGATCCAGGCAGCGCGGTGTTCCGCTGACACCGCAGCGATCCCATCGCGAGCAAGCCCGCTCCCACAAAAGCCGTTGCTCAGTGCCGGCGCTTGAAGGTGCTTGAAGGCAGCTCGCCGTACTGCAAACGGTAGCTTTCGGAAAAACGCCCCAAGTGCATAAAACCGTAATCGAGCGCCAGCTCTGTGAGGCTGCGTACCGTGCAGCTCGGGTCGTTCAGGCAGGCATGAATCCGCGCAAGTTTGCGCTGGCGAATGTACTGCAAGGGCGTCACGCCCAACTGGCGCTCAAACAGGCTGTACAACGAGCGCTGGCTGATACAGGCCTGTGCTGCCAGGTCTTCACCGTTGAGTTCCTGTTTGAGATTGCGTTCGATGTAATCGAGTATGCGCTCAAGCCCGGCACTGGCTGATGCCAGGTTTTCACGGCTGATATTGGTCTGCATCAGGGTCAACAGCTTGCTGCCGACAATCTGCGTGTAGTGCTCCTGCACCCGCAGCAGCGGATCGCTGGCCTCGGACTCCTGGCACACCATGCCCAGCAAGCCGATAAATCCCTCCAGCTCATCGAGCCGGTAGTGATTGCGCATAAAGCGCACACCGCCTGACGGCCGCCGCCAACGCAGATCGTCGCACACCGATTCGAGCAATTTGGCCGGTATTTTGAGGATGAACTTTTCGCAATCCTGAGAGTAAGTCAAATCGACCGGATCATCCGGATTGATCACCAGCAACTCCCCCGGCACCAGGTGCTGCTCGCGGTTCGGGCCGCGCCACAGGCAATTGCCGCTGAGCAGCACCTGCAAGTGAAAGATGGTCTCCAGTGCGGGTGAGGTCACGCGCACACTGCCGCCATAACTGATGCGGCACAGATCAAGCTCGGCGAATTTACGGTGATTGAGGCTGGCCAGCGGCCGGGTGGTTCTGGAAAGGCCGATGCAGTGCTGGCCAACATGCTGGTTTACATAGTCGGACACGGCATGTGGGTCGGCGTGTCGGAACACGCTACTGCGTTCACTCAGCAGGCGGCTATCCATCGGCAAGGTACTCGGTGTTGTCATTATTATGGGTGTTGTCTGCGCCAGAGTAAGCACGACGGCAATGGCAGGGCAATTGGACACTCGGCTAATGGGCGGTAATCGAACGCTTTTAGCCCGGCGGTTGCGCCGCCTGTGCGAAAAACTGGCTTACCCTGAGCGCCCTAAAAACAACAAACAAGAGACCTTCAATGCTGCCCCGCCTTCGCCATGCCCCTTTGTACCTCGCACTGTTGAGCACGCTGACCAGCACCGGCCATGCGGCTGACCTGAGCTGGGTCGACCCCGCCGTCGCGACGGTCAATGAGCAGGTAATCTCCCTGCGCCACACCCTCCACCAGAACCCGGAGATGGGCAATCAGGAATTCAAGACCGCCGCCCTGGTCGCCGAGCAACTCAAAAGCCTGGGCTTGCAGGTGCGCACCCAAGTGGGCAAGACCGGTGTAGTGGCCGTGCTCAAGGGTGGCCTGCCTGGCCCGGTGATGGCCCTGCGCGCCGATATGGACGCCCTGCCGGTCAAGGAAATGACCGGCCTGCCCTGGGCCAGCACGGCCACGGGAGTGCGCCTGGGCAAGACCGTACCGGTGATGCACGCCTGCGGCCATGACACCCACACCGCCATGCTGCTGGGTGCAGCCAGAGTGCTGGCCGAGCATCGCGAGCAGGTCGCCGGCACCGTGGTATTCCTGTTCCAGCCCGCTGAAGAAGGCGCGGCAGACCTGGACGAATTCGAAACCGAAACCCTGGTGGGTGCCCAGGCGATGATCCGCGACGGCGCCCTGGACTCCCCCAAGGTCGAAGCCATATTCGGCGTGCATGTGATGGCGGGTTACCCCTCCGGTCATCTGTATTACAAGGCCGGTACCGTGCTCAATAGCAGCGACGGTTTTCGCATCATCGTCAAAGGCCAGCAAACCCATGGCTCGGCACCCTGGAGCGGCGTCGACCCGGTAGTAGCCAGCGCAGGCATTATCAACGGCCTGCAAACCCTGGTCAGCCGCCGGGCTGATCTGACCCAGGGGATGGGCGTGATCAGTGTTGGCACCGTCAATGCCGGTTCTGCAGCCAATATCATTCCTGAAAGCGTGGAAATGACCGGCACCATCCGCAGCAACAGCGCGGCAGTGCGCGACACCCTGCTGAAAAAGATGCCACCCCTGGTGCAAGGCATTGCCAGTGCCTACGAGACTGAAGCCAGCCTGCTGCTGGTCAATCATGCGCCGGTCACCAGTAACGACCCGCAGCTTACCGCCGCCATGGTCCCGGCACTGGAACTGGCTGCGCCAGGCAAGGTGCAGTTGCTGCCGGCGTCCCTGTCGCCCAGCGAAGACTTCTCCTACTACGCCG
This sequence comes from Pseudomonas sp. TWR1-1-3, assembly GCF_049896805.1. Classification (NCBI taxonomy): domain Bacteria; kingdom Pseudomonadati; phylum Pseudomonadota; class Gammaproteobacteria; order Pseudomonadales; family Pseudomonadaceae; genus Pseudomonas; species Pseudomonas sp. TWR1-1-3. Next base: position 1,248,893 of record NZ_JAFCUZ010000001.1, read on the forward strand.
AAAAAGTCCCGGGCTTGTTCGTATTTTTGGGCGCTACGCCTGAAGGGCAGGACATGAGCAAGGTCGCGAACAACCACAGCCCCTACTTCACCGCCGACGATGCCACCCTGGCCACGGGCGTAAAGGCTCATGTGCAATTTGTGATGAATTACCCGGGGCGGGTGCGCAACAGCAACTGAGCGGGGCTCGCCTACCTTGGCAACTGCTGAAATAACGGGGGTATCGGCTACGGTTGGGGCATTTGTCGGGGATGACCGGCATGCTGAAAATCGACCCGCCAGTCACATATGTAGTGCCTAAAAATAATCACTACATAAGTATTGACGGCTCGATTTTCCCCCAGCATTATGCAGACGTCTTCCCCACCGGAAGCGCTGGAAAGGGTTGTTGCAAGCATGCTCGACGAGCTGTCGGGCTGTTCCGGGATAGGTACTGCCCACAAGGCAGAATTGATGAAGCTGACCTGGCTTGATCGTCCGCGTCAAAGACGACAGGGGCTAGCGAAACGTCCTCAAGAAGCTTGTGGCTGATGCGTCATGTCACTCAGGCATCCTGGTTCACGCTGCTCTCCTTCGCTTTACGCTCTGTATGTAGTGCCGGGTTTTACTACTACATATGACGAACTCAAGACAGATCTGCTTTGGATGGACACTACGTAGCGCTGCATGTGCAGTTGCGCGAATCAATTAGACAGATCAACGAGTAGTCAAGGAGTTAGCCATGAACCTGAATAACCAACCGACTGTTAACGAGCTGGCTCGACTCTTCGCCGCCCAGAAAGACACGCTGAACGACCATATCCTGTGGATCAGCGAAGCCGGTGATGTACGTATCGATCCTGTGACGTCGTGCAAGGAAGAAACCAGATTCGAGGAGGAACGTCCACAAATGCGCGCCCACCTCAAAATGTACCGCCGTGGCCAAGGCTACGTGGGCAAGAAGGCTGCGGCCGATAGCGACTATATGGCGCGCGTGCTGCAAACCCTGACCCTGACCTGGCAAAAGGCTCAAACCGAGCCTGCCCTGGTAAAAGTTAACAGCTACAGCTGATAACCCGGGCCGTACAAAAAAGCCCCGGATAATCTCCGGGGCTTTTTCAATTTCAAACTTGCGGGGTTTTAATGCATGTTTCCGTACCATGGCCACCGCCATTGTAGTCGGGCGCATAGTATGACTTGTGCAGCGTGGTAGTGTATTGCCCCTTGCTGTCCTGGTCACGGGTAATGGTCGCAAGCCCGATGCCTCGATCCGTGGCGGCCTCCTGGCTGTCATTGGCAAAATACATTGCCAATTGCTGACCCTGGGCGGCGGCGTAGCCTGAATAAGTGGCCTTGTCGCCTCCAAGATCCACTTCAAGCGTGAAGGTATAAGCGCCGAAGTTCTGGCTGAAGTTGCTGGATTTATCATTCACTTTGACACTCAGGTCGCCCTTGAAGGCCCCGTCATGACTGTCAAACCCTGTGCATTTATAGTTGCCGGTTATATACAGCGGATCATTGACTGCCGTATCGGCCAGTGCAGAACCGGTAAACGCCAAACTAAGCGCAACCACAAGAGTATTCATTACATTCCTGGAGAAGTTACCCGACATAGTCTTACCCTCGATACAACGTAATTAAGGATGGGATATTACCGTCGGGAATCTACACTCGAACTTGTACTTGCATCTATGCAACTACAAAACGGATTGTGGCAAAAGTTGTGCTGCAAGCAGATGGCTTTATTCCTGCGGGAGCGGATGAACCCGCCCCCCTACAGAAGTTAGATCGCCTGTTCCAGCTCAGGCACAGCTTCGAACAAGTCCGCTACCAGGCCGTAATCGGCCACCTGGAAGATCGGTGCTTCTTCGTCCTTGTTGATCGCAACGATCACCTTGGAATCTTTCATCCCGGCCAGATGCTGGATCGCGCCGGAAATACCGACCGCAATGTACAGCTGTGGCGCAACGATTTTGCCGGTCTGGCCAACCTGCATGTCGTTGGGTACAAAGCCTGCGTCCACAGCGGCGCGGGATGCGCCAACAGCAGCGCCCAGCTTGTCGGCCAGCGCATACAGGTACTTGAAATTGTCACCGTTCTGCATGCCACGACCGCCCGAGACGACGATTTTGGCAGCGGTCAGTTCCGGGCGGTCCGATTTGGCCAGCGCTTCGCCAACAAACGACGAAGTGCCTGCATCGTGAACCGCTGCAACCGCTTCAACCGCTGCCGAACCACCTTGCGCAGCAACCGGGTCGAAACCGGTGGCGCGTACGGTGATCACTTTGACCGGCGCAGTGGACTGTACGGTGGCAATGGCGTTACCGGCGTAAATCGGACGAGTGAAGGTGTCGGCGCTAACCACCGAAATGATCTCGGAGATCTGATCAACGTCCAGTTGCGCAGCAACGCGCGGCAGGATGTTTTTGCCGTTGGAGGTGGCAGCGGCCAGGATATGGCTGTAGCCAGCACCCAGCTCTGCAACCAATGGCGCAACGTTTTCCGGCAACTGATGGGCGTAAGCCGCGTTATCAGCAACCAGAACTTTGGCCACACCAGCGATCTGCGCAGCTGCTTCGGCTACAGCGCCAATGCCCTGGCCTGCAACCAGAACGTGGATGTCGCCACCGATTTTGGCGGCAGCGGCTACGGTGTTCAGCGTGGCCGGAGCCAGTGCCTTGCCGTCGTGTTCTGCGATTACCAAGATAGTCATGATTAGATTACCTTCGCTTCGTTTTTCAGTTTCTCGACCAGTTCAGCCACCGACTTGACCTTGATACCCGCGCTGCGTGCAGCCGGGGCTTCCACTTTCAGGGTCGAGTGGGTCGAAGCAGTCGAAACACCCAACGCGTCTGGCGTCAGTACTTCAAGCGGCTTTTTCTTGGCTTTCATGATGTTTGGCAGGGACGCATAACGCGGCTCGTTCAAACGCAGGTCGGTGGTGATGATCGCCGGCAAGCTCAGCGAAACGGTTTGCGCGCCACCGTCTACTTCACGGGTCACGGCAACCTTGTCGCCTGCCACTTCAACCTTGGACGCGAACGTACCCTGACCGAAACCGGTCAGCGCAGCCAGCATCTGGCCAGTCTGGTTGTTGTCGCTGTCGATGGCCTGTTTGCCCAGGATCACCAGCTGTGGCTGTTCCTTGTCGACAACGGCCTTGAGCAGCTTGGCCACGGCCAGCGAGGTCAGATCTTCGGCGGACTCGACCAGAATGGCGCGATCAGCACCCAGCGCCAGCGCGGTACGCAGCTGTTCCTGAGCGGTGGTCGGGCCGATGGAGACGACGACGATTTCAGTCGCAACGCCTTTCTCTTTCAGGCGTACGGCTTCTTCCACGGCGATTTCGCAGAAGGGGTTCATCGACATCTTGACGTTGGCGAGGTCAACGCCGGAGTTGTCCGCTTTGACGCGCACTTTAACGTTGTAATCGACCACTCGTTTGATACAGGCCAGCACCTTCATTGTTGCTCCCTCTATGGCTACTTGATTGGAAACCTCTTAAACCGTCGCGGGCTCAACAGGCAAAATCAGTTGATCCGGCACCGACTGCCCCGAGTTGCGTGCCACGAAGTAGTACACCAGCGCTGGCAGCGTCAGGCCGATGATCCAGGAAATATCAGTCCCCCCCAGGTGTTCCACCAGAGGCCCGGTGTAAAAGCTGGTGGCGATAAACGGCAACTGCACCACCACCCCGAAGGCGTAGACCAGAATACCGCGCAGGTTCCAGCGCCCGTATCGGCCATTCGGGTTAGACAGCGCCGGTACGTCATAGCGCTCTTTACTGATGAGGTAAAAGTCCACCAGGTTGATCGCGCTCCACGGCGTAAAAAAAGCCAGTAAAAACAGAATAAACGCCGAAAAATCCTTGAGGAACGAATGCTGCCCAAGCAAGGCCAGAGCAGTGGCAAAACCTACCATCAGCAGGATGTAAAACAGGCGTAAGACCTTGGAGATTTCATGGTTGCCGCGAAAGCCGCTGACGATGGTGGCCAGGGACATGAAACTGCCGTAGGCATTGAGCGTAGTGATGGTCACCTTGCCGAACACCACGCAAAAATACAGCAGCGCCGCCATCGCCCCGCTCGCCCCCATGCCGACGATGTAGGCCACCTCATGCCCGGCAAACTGGCTACCGGCCAGGGCAGCCACAAACACACCGAAAACCATCGATATTTGCGAGCCGACGACAGAGCCCAGCCCCACTGCCAGAAAAGTTTTCAGCGACGAGGTGCTGGACGGCAGGTAACGCGAGTAGTCCGCCACATAAGGCCCGAACGCGATCTGCCAGGAGGCTGACAACGATATCGCCAACAGAAAACTGCTCAGGGTAAAGTGTTTATTGCTCAGCAACAGGCCAATGTCATTCTGAGCAATCAGGGTGTAGAACAGGTAGAAAAACGCCAGCACGCCGACCACGCTCGCCACACGGCCGATCATGTGAATGGTGCGATAGCCCAGAATGGTCAGCAGCACGATCAGGGCAGCAAAAATCAGGATGCCCCACGAGTCACTCACCCCCACCAGTTGCCCCACCGCCTGCCCGGCCAGCACCGAGCCGCTGGCCGAGAAACCGACATACATCAGGCACACCAGCACAATCGGGATCACGGCGCCATAGACGCCGAATTGCACCCGGCTGGAGATCATCTGCGGCAGGCCCAGCTTGGGCCCCTGCGCCGCATGCAACGCCATGATGGTGCCGCCCAGCACTTGCCCGATCAGCAGGCCGATCAGCGACCAGAACACATCCCCTCCCAGCACCACGGCCAGGGCTCCGGTGACAATCGCAGTGACTTGCAGGTTGGCCCCGAACCACAAGGTGAACTGGCTGAACAGACGCCCATGGCGCTCTGACTCAGGGATGTAATCGATAGAGCGCTGTTCGACCAGCGAGGCCCGCGGTGAATCTTGGTTGAGCGTGGACATAAGCAGTTCCTTCAGGCTGGCACCCGGGGTGCGCCGTGTTGTTTTGGGAAAGACTTTTCCAATCCTTGGCCGGCGGATTATCTGGCTGCGTCGAGCAGGGCACGGGAGATAATGATTTTTTGCACCTCGGAGGTGCCTTCAAAAATCCGCAAGATCCGCGCATCACGAACATAGCGTTCCAGCGGCAAATCCCGGCTGTAGCCATAGCCACCGTGCAGTTGCAGCGCAGCATCGGTGATAAACCCGGCGCATTCGGCAGCGACCAGTTTGGCGGTGGCCGAGTCGAGGCTGAAACGCTCGCCGCTGTCACGCCGGGCAGCAGCTTTCATGGTCAGCATGCGCGCGCTTTCGAGCTGCGCATACATATCAGCCAGGCGCCATTGCGTGCCCTGATAAGCGGCCAGCGGTTTGGGCCCGATCTGCCGTTCACGCACCCAGCTCAGGCTGGCTTGCAGGGCGGCATTGGCAATCCCCAGCGACATGGCTGCCACTTCCACCCGCCCACGGTCCAGCACCGCCATGGCCGTGTTGAACCCCTGGCCTTCTACGCCGAGCAGTGCCGATTCGGGCAGCCAGCAGTCCAGCGCCAGTTCATAGATGGTACTGCCACGCAGGCCCATGGTTTTTTCCGGACTGGAGAAGCTGATGCCCGCCGTGCCCCGGGGCACCATAAAGGCACTGATGCCCTTGTGGCCTGCATCTGCGTCGGTCTTGACGTAGAGCACAATAAAATCGGCTTCCCTGGCATTGGTGATGTAGTGCTTGTTGCCGCGCACCCGCCAACCACCTTCTTCACGTACGGCGCGGCTGCGCATATCCGCCGGGTTGGAGCCCGCCGCAGGCTCGGTCAGGGCAAAGGCACCGAGCAATTCGCCGCTGGCTGCCCGTGGCAGCCACTCATGTTTCTGTTCCTCGGTGCCGCCCAGCAGGATCGAGTCCGTGGCCAGAAAATGCGCAGTCATGGCCGAAGCGGTAGAGGCACAGGCACCCGCTACTGCTTCCACCACGCGGCTCATCGCCAGGCTGCCAATGCCCAGGCCGCCATATTGCTCTGGCAGGTTGACGCCCATGCAACCCAGATCGCTCAACGCCCGGATGCTGGCCAGGCAAAAAGTTTCGGTTTCATCGTAGTGCTGGGCCAGCGGCTGAATTACCTCACGCGCCACTTGCTCGGCACTTTCAACTACGGCCATTTCCTCTGCGCTCATTTCAAAGTTCATGCTTTCTCTCCTGCTTTGTTCAAGCCAAATGCGGCGTTGTCTGCGCCCAATCGGGGGGCAATGGTGATGGCGTGGGGTTTACGGCCATTGAAGAACACCGGTTGCGGCACCAGCGGCAATACGCTGCCCTCGGGCTGGAACTGCAACTGGCGTACACGGGCATGTTCACTGCCCGCAGCCTGGGCCAGATCCCACACCGGTGAAGACGGCACTCCGGCATCGAGCAGGCCGTCGCATAACTGTTCAACCTTGTGCTGTGTGGTCCAGGCCTCGATAACAGCGCGTAACGCCGGCTCATTCAGGGTGCGCTGGGTATCGTTGACAAAGCGCGCATCGGTGGCCAGCTCCGGCTGGCCCATGCATTGGCACAGGCGCTCGAACAAGCGATTGCTGGCCACTGCAATCACCACCTGACCGTCTGCCGCGCGATAGCTATCAAACGGCGTCGATACCGGATGCCGGTTACCCACCAGCCCCGGCGCCACACCGTTTGCATACAGGTTGGACAGACCGGTCATCTGCAGGCTGAACAACACGTCGAACATGGCCACATCGATGTACTGGGCCCCCGGGGCATGCCGCTCGCGGGCAAACAGCGCCGAGCTGATTGCCCAGGCTGCATACACCCCGGCACACAGATCGCCGATGGCCTCGCCGCTGCGGGTCGGCCCGGTAGCAGCGAAACCGGTAACGCTCATCAGCCCGGACATGGCCTGCGCGACGATGTCATAAGCCGGGCGACTGGACAGCGGGCCTTGTTGGCCAAAGCCGGAAATACTGGCGTAGATCAGCCGCGGGTTGTGCTGCTTGAGGCTGTCGAAATCGATGCCCAGGCGTTGAGTGACACCGGGGCGGAAGTTCTCGACCACGACATCGGCATCGGCCACCAGTTCGTAGAAACGCTGGCGGTCGGCCGGGTTTTTAAAATCGATTTCAACGCTGCGTTTGCCGCGATTGATCAGCCCGAAGTAGACACTTTCGCCGTTCAGAAACGGACCCAGATGGCGGGCATCATCACCCTCCTCGGGCACTTCGAACTTGATGACGTCGGCCCCCAGATCAGCCAGCATCGCGGTGCAATGCGGCCCGGCCAGCACGCGGCTGACATCCAGCACACGCACACCTTGCAGTTGTCGGGTAAACGGACTGTCGTTCATTTTCACATCCTCAAATGCTCAAGCGGCACAAAGGTGCACACTTATACCAACCTGTATGTACAAGTGAATGCAAGTGAAGGGCCAACACCTGAACGAGATCAACCAGGTACGTACAAAATCAAGATAAATAGCTATTTAAATCAAATAGTTAAAAAATAATAACTATTTAATACGGAATATGAGCGCACAGAAAAAATTCAGAAAACTGCCGCAACTTTGGGCATAAACAGGCGGGAAGGTAACAAAAATGCACCAAAAGTAACGCGAGTAACACGGGGCCACCCGCGAGCACTCAGTTACCGCACTGCCCTTGCAGGCGATAGCGCGAACCCGGATAGACCAGCCGGGCACACCCCACCAACCCCTGTGCAGCCCAGGTCCGGCGGCGAATCAGCAGGCATGGCTCGTTGCGCTTTACGTTCAACAGGCGGCATTGCGCGGAAGTAGCATGAATCGCCTCCACCTCATGTTCGCCGCCGGTCAGTGGCGCCAGGTTCATCAGGTAGGCATAGGCTGTGGTGCGGGTGAAGTCCTGTTGCAGGTACTCAGGGGCGATCTCGGCATTGATATAGCGCTCCTCGATCTGCACCGGCACCTCGTTTTCGTAGTGCACCATCAGAGAGTGGAATAAGCGTTTGACCCCGTCCAGGGCAAAGGGCAACACCGGCGTGATCTTGGCCGGGACCTCTTCGAGCACAATCACTTCGCAGCGGTGCACATGGCCACGATCAGCGATTTCCTGGGCGATATTGCGAATCTCGAACAACGCCGCATTGCCCTTGGGCACGGCGACGAAGGTGCCCACCCCTTGCATGCGCACCAGCAGCCCTTCGATGGTCAGCTCACGCAATGCGCGATTGATGGTCATGCGACTCACCCCCAGCTGGGCAAGCAGTTCACTCTCAGACGGCAACTTGGCATTGGGCAGCCAGGCCCCTGAACGGATTTTTTGCGTTATGGCCTGTTTGACCCGGGCATATAGCGGTGCCGGGCTTTCGATGGAAAATGGCGCAAGGGATGAATTGTCATCGACTGACTTGGACACAACGACTCCTGTTCGTAGGGCTGGGCATGCAGCCGGGCTGCGCCAGTTTACGCGCAGCCCGGGTCAAGCAAAACGAGGGATTAACGCGGCATGTAATCCCGTTGCCAACGACGAGGTATGCGCAACGACAACACGCCCAAAACAGCCGCAAAACCGGCGCTGAACAGCAGGGCCTGGAGGCCGAACTGCGCCTCCAGCAAGGCACCCAGCACTGCACCCAGCAACATCCCGGTCCAGGGCACCAGTTGCACGCGCCAGCCACTGCGCCGCTCACCCAGCAACCAGCGGCCCAGCCCGCGACCAAAACGCGACAATGCCCCGGTCACGTAGGTCAGGCCCACCGGCAGGCCATTGACCTGCTCCACCGCAGCATTGAGCATGCCCATTGCCACGATGGCTGCCAGCAACGCCGGCACCTGGCTGGCAAACGGCAGCAAAGCTGCCGCACACAACAACCCCGCAATCACCAGCATCAAGGGTAAGGCGCGCCGTCCGCCCCAGCGCCCCAGCAATACCCCCAGGGCGTTACCGACAATAAACGCCAGTACCGCAAGCAGCAGGCGCAACGCCATATGCAGGTCACCGTCACCGACGGCCACCGCCAGGCGCGTGGTGTTGCCACTCATAAATGAGACAAAATCACCGGTGGCCAAAAAGCCGATGGCGTCCGTCATGCCCGCCAGCACCGACAGGCTCGCCACCATGGCCAGCCCTACCCGGCCGCGCCAGGCACGTACTCGAAGATGCACGGGATTGCTCGGTTTTCGCAGTGGCGCTGGAAGCATGGCGCAAGCCTCTGTAGGAATACCAGACTAAAGAGTGAACGATTTTGTCATACAAAAAAGCCACCATAGCATTCACCCTGCAGGACAATTACCGATCTAGCGCAGGTAAAATCGAACCAATTGTGAAAAAGGCATCTAATAAACGCTTCTGCCAAGGATAAGAGGCTCAGGTTTGCAGTAATGACAAGGATCAACACAGGGGCTGCCATGCCCACTGTGCCAGGCCAGTCAGCCTTAACAGATGTATGCAGAAGAATCCCATGACCCAGTCTGTTTGGATTAAACCTCGACTCAAGCCCTATGCATTGGCGGCTATCCCGCTGTTACTGATTGCCGGCGCTGTTGCGCTGGCGGTACATGCGGATGACGTCTTTGCCCAGCCGGTAGACGGTGTGCAAACCCTGGTGTTTTTGCGCCATGCGGAAAAACCCGCCGATGGCCTCGGCCAGCTCACCTGCCAGGGACTGAACCGCGCGATTGACCTGGCCACCCTGTTGCCACAGCGCTATGGCAAGGCTGACTACGTGTTTGCAGCCAACCCTTCGCGCCAGGTTGAAGAAGGCGCCAATGATGATGCCTACAGCTACGTACGGCCGTTGATGACCATCAACCCGAGCGCCATCAAACTGGGCTTGCCGATCAATCTGGAGTATTCGGCCAACGATACCCGCCAACTGGCCAAAGAGCTGACCGACGACCAGTATCACAGCTCAACGATCTACACCGCCTGGTCCCATGGCTACTTGCCGGAACTGATCAACAGTGTCGCCAGTCAGGCGCTGGGCAAGAAGACCTCGTTGACCGAAGACTGGTCCGGTGGCGACTTTGACTCGTTGTATGTGTTGACCCTGACCTGGAAAGACGGCAAGGCCAGCCTGCTCAGTCGCGTCGACAAACAGGACCTCAACAATGGCTCCAGGGCGTGCCCGACCTGATCTGATCCACCCGCACCGGGATCACGGCGCGGTTGAATTTTTCAGCACAAATGCCGATCATCCGGCGCACTCTCGGCAAAAAACGCTGTCAGATGCCACACTGACTTTCCAGCGCTGGCTGCTCGAACAACCCCGGCGCGACCCATCTCCAACTTGCGAACAGCTCAAGGTACATGCATGAAGATCAAGGTTACCGGATTACCCCTGCTTTTAGTGGCCTTGCTGGGACTGGCAGGCTGCGCGACCCCGAGCGTTGTGACCCTGCAAAACGGCACGCAATACCTGACCAAGGACCTGCCCACTACCACCAACAAGGACGGTTTCTATGAGTTCGTCGATATAGCAGGCAAGCACATAAAGGTCAGGGCCGAGGATGTATCAACGATCAAGGCGGATTGAAGATCAGCGGCAAGCGCCAAGGCTGTTGACGCTTGCCCCTGCTTTTACCCGTTCAGGGCATCCAGCAACCGGTAGTAACTGATACCCGCCGCCACATACAGGCGCTGCAAGCTGTGGAAGGGAATTCTGCGCATCGGCGTGACAGGGAACGGGAAGTCATTGCTGGCCCCCGAAACTCGCGCCGCCAGATGCTTGCCCAAGGTTGTCGCCATCGCAATGCCGCGGCCGTTGTAGCCCATCAGGATCGACAGGCCTGGCTGCGGCTCATGCAACTGTGGCAACACACTATGATTGAGCGCCACACGCCCGCTCCAGCGGTATTCGATCGCCACGCCTGCCAACTGCGGAAACACGCTGATCAATGAGCGCTCAAGGTGTGCCCAGTCTTCGGCACGCCGCGGTTCGGCAAACGGCCCACGCCCACCCAGCAGTACACGCCCCTGGGCATCCTGCTTGAAGTACAGCAGCAGGCGCCGCGCATCGGAGCACACTTCCCCGCCCGGCAAAATGGTTTTGCGCAGCTCCGGCGACAGTGGTCGGGTAGCAATCAGGAAACTGTTGGCCGCCAGCACGGTTTGCCGCAGCCCTGGCCACAAGCCATCGGTATAGCCATTGGTAGCCAGCACCACACGCTCGGCCGTCACACTATGACCTTGTGCGGTGGTCAGTTGCCACTGCGTGCCGATGCGGCGCAAGTCCGTCACCCGGCTATCGCTGTGAATCATCACGCCACGCCCCAGTGCCGACCTGGCCAGGCCGCGAGCATAGTTAAGCGGGTGCAAGCTGCCAGCCCGCGGGTCAACCCAGCCACCCACGTAATTGTGCGTACCGATACGCTGGCATACGCTGTCACTGTCCAGCAACTCGGCGGCTACACCGCGCTGTTGCCACTGGCGGGCACGACCCTCCAGAGTCTTCATCGTCGCGCTGGAAAAGGCCGGCTGAATCCAGCCCTTGCGCGTGGCATCACACGCAATGCCGTATTCGCGAATCAGCGAAAACACTTCATCTGCGGCACCGCCGCAGGTTTCGATAATTTTCTCGCCACGCTCAGCGCCAAAACGCTCAAGCAACTGATCGGGGTCGTATTTGAGGCCGGGGATGACCTGCCCGCCGTTGCGCCCCGAAGCGCCCCAACCCGGCTCACCCGCATCCAGCACACAGACACTGACACCCGACTCTGCCAGGCGCAGTGCAGTCACCAGCCCGGTGTACCCGGCACCGACAATCGCCACGTCCACCCGCTTGTTTTCCGCCAGTGCCTGGGTCAGAGCCGCGGGGCGCGCCGTAGCGGACCAGAGGGAAGGTGGCAAGATCAATTTCGAGGGTGCTTTCATGTACGCCTCCGCAGCGCAAAGCGGCCTTCCAGACGACGCAAGCCATAGGACAGCGGCAAGCTCATCGACAGATAGAGCAACGCAACCAGGGTGTAGACCGTCATGTTTTCAAAGGTCGAAGACGCAATCAGTTGCCCTTGGCGGGTCATTTCCGCCACGGTGATGGTCGACACCAGCGAGGAGTCCTTGAGCATCATCACCAGCGTGTTGCCATAGGGCGGCAAGGCAATGCGAAATGCCTGGGGCAGCACAATCCGGCGCATGATCAGCAGACCGCGCATGCCAAACGACTCGGCGGCCTCGATCTGGCCCAGGTCGATGGCCTGGATCCCCGCCCTAAAGTTCTCGGCCTGATAGGCCGAATAGGCAATGCCCAAACCGATCACGCCAGCCTGCATGGCACTGAGCTGGATACCGAAGTCGGGCAACACAAAATAGATATAAAACAGCTGCACGATGATCGGCAGCCCGCGAATCACATTGACCACGCCGATGGCGAACAATGCGATGGCGCGAATCTTGGAAACCATCATCAGCGCAAACAGCAGGCCAATCACTGAACTGAGCAGGAACGAACCTGCAGTGACCTGCACAGTGACCACTGCGCCTTTGAGCAGAATTGGAAGAAAGTCCAACGCGTCCTGGAGAAACATAAACTACCTGCGCACCGCTACAAGAAGTGACCCGCCGCAACACGGGGGCCACAGGATCATCAGTTCAGTTGCCACTTCTCGATGATGCGTTGCAGCGAGCCGTCGGCCTTGATGGCGGCAATGCCCTTGTTGACCTGCGCCAGCTTCTCGGCATCGCCCTGGCGCATCACCAGGCATACGTCGCCCATCACCACCGGCACATAGGTGCTCGACAGTTTTACGTCCGGGTTTTTACCCTGGGCCAACTGGTAGGCGATGATCGGGCGATCACCGAATGCCGCCTTGATACGGCCCAGCTTGAGGTCCCGCATCAGGTCAGGAATGGAGTCGTAGCTGCGCACTTCCTTGAAGCCGCCGTGCTTGTTCAGCGCATCGAGAAAGACCGTACCAACCTGGGCGCCGACCACTTCACCGGCCAGGTCATCCATGGTTTTGTATTCTTTCGGGTCGTCAGATTTGACGATCAGGCCTTCGCCGTAGCTGAAAATCGGATCGGAATACTGCACAACCTTTTCACGCTCTGGGGTTTTGAGCATGGCGGCGGAAATCAGGTCGATCTTGTTGGTGGTCAACGAAGGGATCAGAGCCGCAAAGGTGGTTTGCTGGATCTCGGTGTCGAACCCGCCAGCCTTGCCCACCGCCTCGGCCGCATCGACCATCATGCCCTGGATTTTCCCGCTCTTGATATCGAGGAAGGTGAACGGGATGCCCGTTGCTGTCGCCCCGACTTTATAGACAGGCTCTGCAACAGCGCTGGCTGATCCAATCAACCCGGCAGCCATTGCGCATACCAGCGTCAGCACTTGAAAAGGTTTGTGCATAGCGAATCTCCCTGTGGTCGCTTTTATTGTTGCGATACGGCACTCAACAACCCCTGCAGCCTCTGGTGCAAAATGCCGCCATCGACTATAACCAATTTACTTAAATCGTAAAGAGATTTATAAGTATCGCATATCGATACTTATAGACCTGAAACAAGCCAAGGATGCGCCATGAGCGATAACAACAACCCTCTTTTCAACCAGTCACTGGAAAAGGGCCTGGCCGTACTTCGCGGTTTCGGCGCGGCGCGGCGCACCATGACCCTGGCAGATATAGCGTTGGTGGCAGGCATCAGCAAAAGCTCGGCCCAACGCATGGTGCATACCCTTGAAGAACTCGGGTATGTACGCAAACACCCGCAAAGCCGGCGCTTCCAGTTAACGCCCAAAGTTATGGAGATCGGCTACAACTATCTGGCCGCCGATATATTGGTAGATGTGGCAAACCCCTACTTGGCCGAGCTTAACCAGATCACCGGCGAGACGGTCAACCTGACCGAGCCCGACGGACTGGACATGGTTTACGTGTCACGTTTCGTCGCGCCGAAATTTATCCCGATCCATATGCCTATCGGCAGCCGTATCCCCATGTACTGCACAGGTGGCGGGCGTGCTTACCTAAGTGGCCTGGCAGATGATGAAATCCGTGGTGTGCTGCAAGACAGCCAGCTGATCGAACTGACACGCCATACAATTACCGATGCCGACGCCATATTTGAACGGGTGCAGATCAGCCGCAAACAGGGCTATGCCACCAACAAGGAAGAGATGTTTCTGGGTGACATGACCATTGCCGCGCCGATTTTCAACAGTAACGGCCTGCCGGTCGCGGCGGTGCATGTGGTGGTGCCCAGCAGCCGCTGGAGCATGGAAGAAGCCGAAGAAAAACTGGCCTCTACAGTGATTCAGTGCGCCCGCGGGATCAGCAACTCGATCAGGACGCTGTAGCCCGTATATACGACGACTGTGGGAGCGAGCCTGCTCGCGAAGGTCGTTCGCGAGCAGACTCGCTCCCACAAAAAGGCTTGATCGGCAACAGAGTCTCTTCAAGGGACAGAAGAGTCAGAGGCGCCAATGGTTTTCAAACCGCGCCCAAAATCAACCCGCGGTAATGCCCGGGGTTGGTCCCCGACCATTTGCGAAAGGCCTTGTAGAATGAGCTGGTATCGGCAAAGCCCAGGCGCTGGGCAATGTCGGCATAGCTGTGCTCAGGCTCGGCCAGCCAGCCGATTGCCAGCTCCTTGCGCACACTGTCCTTGAGCCCCTGAAAGGTTTGCCCTTCGTCCGCCAGGCGACGGCGCAAGGTCGATGCCGACATGCACAGACCCTGCGCCATGCCCTGGGTCTCGGGCCACTGCACGGCCGGCAACTGGCGCAGATTCTGTTTTATCTGACTGGCCAGGCTTTGCGGGTCGCGGTACTTGACCAGAATATTGGCCGGTGCTTCGGCCAAAAACCGTTTCAACTCCTGATCGCTGCGCTTGATCGGTGCATCCAGGCAATCAGCGGCAAAAATCATCCGCGTGCGTGGCCGCTCAAAACGCAGGTTCTCGGAGAACATCACTTCGTAGTCTTCGCAGTAATCGGGCGCAGCACAACGCAGCTCAATGGCCAGAATCGGAATCCTGCGCCCGGCCAGCCAGCAGGCCACACCGTGCACGATCATCCAGTAGGCAAAGTAGGTAAAACCACGGCTGGCCTGTTGCTCAGGCTCGTGCAGGACAATCTCGGCCACGCTTTGCTGACGCACCAGGCGTGCAGGCAAACGCTCCAGCATCAACGACAGAAACCCCAGTACCACCTCCAGCCCCCGGGCCAGGGTTGGCTGCGCCATGGCCGAGCGGCACATGAACTCCAGGCTGCCGGCCCGCAACTTGCGCGGGTCCATGCCAAAAAATTCGTCGTCCAGGCGCCGCGCCAGCAACCGCCACATCCGCGCATAGACCATGGCCGGTACACGGGCATCCGGCTGGTCAAGCAACTCGCGCGCGATGCCGACCTTGTGCAGCACTTCATCCGTGGCACCGCCCGGCGCGCAGCTTTGCAGCAGTGCCTCACGCACCAGATGAATGGAGATGGTGTCCTTGTTCAGCATTGGCCCTGTTCCATGCCCGATGACGTATCGATGACGGCCATCTTAAGCAGCACGGATCAAAAAGCCAGCAGTAACTTGCCGCTGGACGGGCAGCGCCAGCGGCGCGGCCCGTGGCTCAGGCAATCAATCAGCGGTTATCCACCGTGGTGATTTCTCGACGCTCGGCCATGCTCGCCGGCACACCCTCTTCGTCGGTGAAAAACTGTTGGTACCACTCGCGTAGCTGATAGACCGGACCATCGCCCTCGGCCAGCACCGGGTTGTTGATGCGCACCTTGTGCGTCCAGATATCAACGTCCTGATAGAACGAGTCGCGGTTACGCTGCACATAATCCACGGCCAGCGCTTCGTTCTGTTCATGGGTCCAGCCCGGCACTTTTTTCACCATGCAGCCAAAACGCAGTTCAAAGCTGTTGGGGCCGATCGGCACGTGGCAATTGAGCAGGATGGACTTTATTTCCAGCCCTTCAAACACCGCGCTCATGCGTGTCAGGTGCGTCGCGGGGCCGTAATAGGCCGACTCGGCCACCAGGTCACCGCCCAGCCGCTCGGAGTCGCCATGGAAGATCTGCTGAGCGATATGCCCCTCGAACACATTGTGGAAGTACTTGGTCGGCGTGCCATGTACCGGACCGAAATGCTGGGCGTCCACCAGGTTGTCGACCAGCTCGCGCGGGTTGGTGTCGATGATCAGCTTGTCCATATGCCAGCTGTGCAGCCACTCATCGCTGTCCAGCTCCGGTAGATGGGGGATCACCACATCTTCGGCGGGCGGCTTGCCTTCAGGGTTGTTCCACACAAACAGCAGATTGTTGACCTCGCAGGTCTGCCAGGCACGGGTTTTGGCCTTGGGCGGAATGCGCTTGCAGTAAGGGATCTCGACACACTTGCCGCTGGCTTCGTACTGCCAGTGGTGAAAGGGGCAGACCACACGGTCGTTCTCGATAGTGCCCTGGGACAGGTCGGCGCCCATATGCGGGCAATGGGCGTCGAGCACACTGATCTCGCCCTTTGACGTGGCAAATGCCAGCAGTCGCGAGCCGAACACATTCAGGGTATGCAGCTTGCCATCACGGTACTCGTCTGCCTCGCCCAGGCAATGCCAGCCGCGACCATAGCGGGGCGACAAAGCATTCTCGACGTGGATGTGTGCGAGTTTAGTCATTTTTATTATTCCTCAGGTTAAGGGCCAGGGCGCTTTACCCGATGATCTTCACCGAGGTTCGGGGTGGGCTCATCGTTCAGATGGACTAGAGGGGCTGCCCTCACCCCAACCCTCTCCCGCAGGGAGAGGGAGCTGGTTTGCGGTGATCTTTGGGCCGCGTGCGGTCAGTCCCCTCTCCCCATGGGAGAGGGTCAGGGTGAGGGAGCGCTTAGCGCCAATCCTCGACAATCCCGTGTTCACGGGCAAACGGCTGGCAGTGAATGGTCTTGCGCTGGTGATCAACCGCCCCTTCATGGGTGGCCAGCCACAGCATCACCGCTGCTGGTACCTCTGGCGGCGCAGAGCCTGCACGCAGGGCAATGACGCCTTTGTCACCAATGGTGGCGCGCAATGCGTCAGTGGTCACCACACCCGGGTTGAGGGTGTAGGCACGAATCCCCTGCTCCCCCAGTTCCACCGACAATATGCCCGACAGCCTCGACACTGCCGCCTTGCCCGCACCATAGGCGTAACCCCAGCCGCCCTTGCCCGCTGCCACCGGCGGATCGGTTTCTCCAGCACCGGAGGTGACGTTGATCACCACACCGCCGCCCTGCTCGAGCATCTGGCTGACCACCGCCCGGGTCAGCAAGAACGGTGTCATCACATAGCCCTGAAAGACTCGCTCCAGGGTCTCGGGCTGCAACTGCATAAAAGGTACATTCAGGTCGCTGCCCTGGTAGATGGCATTGTTGACCAGTACATCCACCCGGCCATATTCGGTAAACACAGCCTGGCTGGCGGCCAGTACCGACTCACTGTCGAGCAGGTCCATGGGCACCACCAGCGCCTTGCGTCCCAGCTCACGGATTGCCGCTGCGGTGGCATTCAAACTGCCGGGCAGCGGCGTGCCATCCGGGTTGCGCAAGCCGTGGGCATGGCTTTGACCTTCGTCCAGGCTGCGCGCACTGATGGCCAGATCAAAACCTGCACGGGCAAAGGCCAGCGCGGTTGCACGACCAATGCCGCGACTGGCGCCGGTAATAAATGCCACTTTGTTCATAAAAGCCCCTTAGCGGTCAGAAGCGCTGTGTACGCACCATTGCGTCCATGCCGCCGTCGACAAACACTACGCTGCCGGTCATGAAACTGGCCTGCGCCGATTGCACAAAAGCCACAACCCGGGCCAGTTCTTCAGGAGTGCCCGAGCGCCCCAGTGGTGCGACAAACTCACGTACGGCCTTGCCAAACCGCGCATCGTCCTTGGCCGCCTGATGCAGCGGGGTTTCCACCGCGCCCGGTGCAACCACGTTCAAACGGATACCTTGCGGGGCCCATTGCACCGCCTTGCGCCGCGCGGCACAGGTCACCGCATACTTGGAACCGGCATAGGCCAGGTGCGTCTGACCCAGGGCATTGGCCAGTTCCAACGCCTTCGCCTCGTCACCGGCGAGCATCGCGGCAACCATTGGTTCCTGCTCGGCACCCGAATGGGTGGCCGCCACTGAACCAATCACCAGTGCAGCCGGGTTCTCCCCCTTGGCCAGCGCATCGGCCAGACCATCAAGCAGCTCACTGACACCAAAATAGTTCACGGCCAGCACCAGGCCGCTGGAAGCAGCGGTCACCCCGATCCCGGCGCAGCACACCAGCCCGTCGAGGACCCCGCCGCATTGCTCAAGCACCTGCGCCACTGCCGCCTGGCGCCCGGCACGGGTCGAAAGGTCAGCGACCACTTCGGCATTGCCACGGTCAATTCCGATTATCCGGTGGCCCGCAGCTCGTAATTGCGCGCACACGGCGGCGCCGATCCCGGAAGCGGAACCGCTGACAGCAGTAACTGGCATAAGACTTTCCTTGATGATGCAGGCGCAGGCGGCCTGGCTGACGAAAAACCGGCGGTGGCGCAAACACCCTCGCCGGCGGGCATAAATCCTTAAGCGCTTTTACGAACCGGACGCGCCAGTTGTGGCGCCGGCACCACCACGGACTCAGCCGCTCGCAAGGCGCACTTGGGCTTTCCCAACGCGACCACGCTGTTCAGCAAAATCCTCACCAGCTCGGTCTGGCGGCGCACACCGGTCTTGGAGAAGATCGAACGCAAATGCGCCCGCGCGGTGTTGCGCCGGATATTCAGATTTTCCGCCGCTTCCTCCAGGGACAAGCCGTTGGCCAGTTCCATCGCCAGCGCCGTCTCGGCCTTGGTCAGGTTGAACAGTTGTTTGGTCACCACTTCACTGGCCAGCGATTTGCCTACCGAGTCGCGGATATAGATCACTGCCGCCGGCTTGCTCTTGCCTTCGGCCCACTCCAGCGACGGAATGGCCTCGACCACCAGCCCCAGGCTGACCTGACCCGAAGGCCGGGTCACGGACATCGCATCGGCTGTCGCCCCGCCCTCACGCACTTCCTGGCTGAAAGCGTGCTTGACCAGGCGTTGCAGCTCGCGGTTGTCGCTGGGGTAAGTGGCTTCCAGCCTGCCCCCCACCAACTTGAGTCCATCAGCGTTCTTGAGGATTTCTTCGGCCACCGGGTTGAGGCGCAGAACCTTGCCGGTTTCGTCGAGCACGATGGTCGCCACCGACAGGCGGCTGATGGCCTGGGCGTACAACTCGCTCATGGACTCGCTGCGATCGAGCAGGTTGTGCAGATGCAGGGCGCGGCGCAAATGCGGCAGAAAACTGCTGCACAGGGCACGCTCGGCACTGGAGAAAGCCGGGGAAGACTTTGGCCGGGTGATGCGAAACCGCAGCTTGCCGCCATCGGGTGTGGAAATGTCGGCGCCCATCACGTGATAGACATTCTGCGGACCGCAGTAGGCCTTGAAATAGGCCGACTGCACCCACTCGCTCTCGCTCATCAGGTCTTCGACGGTAAATACCTGGTCCAGCGCCTGCCCGACAAAGGGGGTATTGGTTTGCGGATAGGTTTGATAGGTCAGCTCGCCCTCGCCTTCGATATCTCCGGCAACGATCATCAAGCCCAGATCGGGCTGATCGGGCACTCGCAGGATCAGGGTTGCGTAGTTGGCCCGGAACATGCCACGCACGGTACACAAGGTACGACCCATTATTTTGGGGTCCAGGGCACCGTCATAAAAGCTGCCGACCATCTGATCGTAATCGGCCAGTTCAAGCCCCAGACCGGCCAGGGTCTGGTGATTCAAGGTCACTGTATCCACGGACTTATCCTCGCTTCGGGCCAGGTTCATGACCGGCCCTTTTTATTGTTCTTATGACTAGCGGCTAACCTTTGCACCACATCCGTAAAGCTGTGCAAAAGCGACTCAGTGTGTCTGTATGCCTGCCGTCATACAAGCCCGGCAAGCTGTCTGCTTCAGCGGTTTGAAGAGTCCTTCGCAGCAACGCTCGGCTTGAGCGGATAATGCCCGGCGGTCGCTTGCGCCGGGCGGGTTTTGACCTTGACCAACGGTCGTGCCAAATTGAACCAGGCCGCCAGCGCCGGTAGCAAAAAGATTGCGCCGAGCACGTTGACGAGAAACATGAAGGACAGCAGTACACCCATATCAGCCTGGAACTTCAGGGGAGCAAAGGCCCAGGTACACACGCCGATGGACATGGTCAGCGCCGTAAACACTGCCGCCGTACCCCGTTGGCACATGGCCTGGTAGAACGCCGTGCGCAGATCCTTGCCGTCAGCCATTTCATGGGCAATCCGCTCGTACAGATAGATCCCGTAATCGACTCCCACCCCCACGCCCAGTGCCATCACTGGCAAGGTCGCGACTTTCAGGCCGATGCCCAGGGTCGCCATCAGGGCGTTGCACAGGATCGCGACGATGGCCAGCGGCACCAGAATGCACAGCACCGCGCGCAATGAACCAAAGGTCAGCCAGCAGAACAGCGCCACCGAACCGAACAGCGCCGCGAGCATCACCACCTCGGCCTGCTTGACCGCTTCGTTGGACGCCGCCATCACCCCCACGTTGCCACCGGCCAGCAGAAACTCCACGTTTGGCCCTTGCAAGCCGCCGATGATGCGCTGGGTTTCGTCCACTACATGGCTCACGGTCGACCCTTCGTGATCGGTGAGGAACACCAGGATCTGCATGCGCTGGCAGCCTTCGGTCACCAGGCCGTCGTCCGGCATGTAAGCGCGAGAGCCCTGGCTCAGGCCGCGCTCGGAACCTGGGATCGCCGACCAGCGCGGGTTGCCTTCGTTATTGCCGGCAATCACGGCTTTACCCATGCCCGCCACGCTCTGCACTGACTGCACACCCGCCACGCTTCGGATCTGGAAGTCGAAAGATTCAATGGCGCGCATCACTTGCGGCGCCAGGCAACCTTCTTCGATGCCCTTGACCTGCACGAACACCGACATCACATCCAGGCCAATCGAATAACTGTTGATGATCTTCTGGTTGTCCTGGTTGTAGCGCGAATCGGCGCGCAGCTCCGGCGCACCCACGCCGATATCGCCCACTGCCAGATCCCGGGCCTTCCAGGCACCGACACCGAGCAGCAGCAGGCTGACCACAAACACCGCCAGCGCCGGTTTTGGCTCGGCCAGCGCCGACAGCCGCCACCACAGCGCGTGCTTGCCCTGCACCTTGAGCCCTTGGGCCATCGCCCCCGGCTCAAGCTTGAGATACGACAGGATGATCGGCAGCATCAGCTTGTTGGTGATGATCATCAGCATCACCCCGATGCATGCGGTCACGCCCAGTTCATGCACGATGGGAATGTCGATCAGCATGATGACGCCGAAACCCAGGGCGTTCATCAGCAACGCCAGCGAACCCGGGATGAAGATCTTGCAAAAAGCGCCGTGCGCAGCCTGCACCGCAGAGCTGCCCGCCAGTACATCCTGTTTCCAGGCATTGGTCATTTGCACCGCATGGGAGACGCCGATCGAGAAGATCAGAAACGGCACCAGAATCGACATCGGATCGATCCCCAGCCCCAGCAACGGCAGCAACCCCAACAGCCAGACCACCGGCAGCAGCGCCACGGCCAGCGCAACCACCGTAAGGCGCCATGAGCGTGAATAGACCCACAGCATCAACGCGGTGATGACAAAGGCAATCACAAAAAAGCCGATGACCGTCGTCAGGCCTTCAACCACGTCCCCCACCAGCTTGGCGAAGCCGACGATGTTGATCTCGATATCATCATTGCTGTACTTGGCACGGATATCTTCCAGCCGCTGGGCCACCTCGGCATAGGACACCGATTTGCCGGTTTGCGGGTCCATGTCCTGCAGGTCGGCGCGCACCATCGACGAGGTCAGATCATTGGCCACCAGACGCCCGACCTGTCCGGAGCGGGCGACGTTGTTGCGGGCCTGGGACAAGTCTTCGGCCGTGCCGGTAAAGCGCGGTGGCATCACCACATCGCCGAAAAAACCGTCCTCGGTGATTTCGATATAGCGCACATTGGCGGTGAACAGCGACGTCACACTGGCACGGCTCACACCATTGATAAAAAACACGTCATCCGTGACTTTGCGCAGGGTTTCCAGGTACTGGCGGTTATAGATATCGCCTTCGCCTTTCCACTTCACACTGACCAGAAAACGGTTGGCCCCCGTGAAGTACTGGCTGAAGTTGAGAAAGTTGACCATAAAGGCATTGCGCACCGGGATCTGCTTGTTAAAGCCCGGGTCCAGTTGCGTGTGTGTGGCGCTGTAACCCAGGGCCAGGGTTAATAATACAAACAGCGCCAACAGGCTCTTGCGCCAGACGATCAGCAAATCGGCAATACGCTCGACCGTGCGATTTACAACACTGTTTTCACTGTTCACCGGGCACCTCCAAGGGCAGCAAAACCGCCATCAGTCCCCTGGAACACACCGCGCTCGCCGCCTACCAGCAGCCGTGAGCCCACCATTACCGCCGAAGTCAAAGTTCCCAGCCCCGGCAAGCGCGTAGCGCTGACCAGTTCACCCTTGCCGTCCAGGCGTACCACCGAGCTGCCAGCACCGACAATCAGCAGGCCACCGTCGTTGGGCAATAGGACATGGCCGTAGAGCGGCAATTGATTGCCGACTTTTACCGGTTCCCAGGTCTGGCCGAAGTTCTGGCTGACAAACACATGGCCGCGCATGCCATAGGTCACCCAACGATCGGGGCTCAGGCGTACCACACCAAACAGCGAGCCGTTATAGAACGGCTCGAGCTTGTGCCAGCTGTGCCCGGCATCGTCGCTGCGCAGCACCAGCCCTTGCTCGCCGACCACCATGCGGCGACCGTCTGTTCCGCCATCCATGCCATTGAGGTGAGCGCTATCCACCTCCAGCGGCTGGGCTTGCCAGGTGCGACCGTCATCCCCGGACTGGTAAAATTTGCCGAAACTGCCGAACGCCAGGACACGATTGCCGCCGGCACTCCAGATGCCCAGCAAAGGCTCGGCGATTTCGCCGTCGAAGCGCACTTCTGACCAGTTGGCGCCTTCATCTTCTGAGCGCACAATCCAGCCATCATGGCCGACCGCCAGCAGGCTTTTATCCGGCAGCGCCACCAGTGCGGTAAGGGTCAGATCACGCTGCGGCTTGACCGTCGCTGGCTGCCACGAGCCCCCCTGATCGTCGCTGAGCAAAATATTGCCGCGCTCGCCGACGGCCACCACCCGCTTATCCAGATACAACATACCGTTGATTTGCAGACGATCGGGCCGCAACTGGGCCGAAGCGACATCGGAGGCATGACGTGGAGAGAAGGTAAACGCGATGGTGACAGCGACGATCAGGCAAACCAGATAGCCAATTATTGAGCGCATGGTCGATGCCTCGCTGCACGATTCAGTTGCTGGGCAGAGTTCATGCAGCCAGTCCTCTTTTTATTATCGTGGATGCTCTGGCTGCCTCCTCGGCGAGGCGTCCAGAACCTTCCTTCGATAATCGGACTGGTGAGTCACAGGCACATCGTCCAAATGGCCTAGCTGGAATGGGGGGTGCAAGCGTATAGCCGGGTTTGACTGACGCGCCGGATAGATATCCGGCGCTTTCGTTGAGCTGAAATCACCGGGGCGACCTGCCCCTCAAGACGCCACTAATGCCTGCGCCTTCACCTTGCGTCGCTGAATAAAATACCCCAGCACCGCCAGCGGCGCCGTAGCCAGCATTACTTCAACCGTGATGTGCAGCGGCTGGCTGATAAAGGTCGACACCAGCAGGCTGCCCAAAAAGCACAACCCAAGCTGCAACGTATTTTGCAAACCTGCCGCCTTGCCGGAGTTCTCCGAAAATGGCATCAGTGCGCTCGCGACAACAATCGGATAACTCGCACCGTTAACCAGCGCCATCAAACAAAACGGGATCAGCAAGGTGGTCAGCGTCGGCACGGTCTGGGTCGCAACCCCATACAGCCCGACCATGCTTGCGCAGTAAGCCACCAGCAACCAGGGTAACAACGCCCGCCCACTGATCCGCTGCAACGCGCTGCGACAGCTGTAACCACCCACCATAAATGCCACAGTAGGCAGCGCGTAGCTCAAACCGATATCGCTTGGGCTATAACCCATATCGCCCAAAATAAAGGGTGAGGCCGTCAACCAGGCGAAAAAGCTGGCCGAACATGCGGCGAAGATCATGACGTTGCCACTGAATTTAGCCGTGCACAGCAGTTGCCAATAGCTCACCCCGGTTTTAACTGCCTTTGGCGCCACACGGGGTTTTTCCTTGAGCAGCAACGTGGGTACGATCAGTAACACCGCCAGGCCCAGCAATACCGCAAAAATCGCTTGCCAGCCCAGGTGACTCAGCACCACGGCCCCCAGCAAAGGAGCCAGTGCCGGTGACAGTCCCATCAGCGGCATGATCCCGGCAAACACGCGGTTGGCCTGGTCAGGCGGGTATCGGTCGATGACCAGCGCCTGCCAGGTTACTGCCGCCGCGCAAATGCCGATGGCCTGAATAAACCGCAGGCTCAACAGCAGCACACTGTCCTGCACCCAGAACATGCCCGCGCACCCCAGGGCAAACAGCGACAACCCCGCCAACAACACCGGTTTGCGCCCCAGGCGGTCCGATAACGGCCCCCAGAGCAACTGGCCGATCGCGAACCCGGCCAGAAAGATGCTCAGGCTCGCGCCCACCGCACCGGCTGAAAGCCCCAGTTCACTGCGCAACGTGCCAAATGCCGGTAAGTACATATCCATTGCCAGGTAGCCCAGCATGCTCAGCCCGGCGAGATAACAGGTAAAACCAAAAGTGTTTTTCATGTGCACCCAAAAACTTGCCATCAAACAATTTGTTGACTGCCGCGCATTATCCAGCTGAGGATTTGCTTGTGAAGCGATAATAATTGCCAACTGGCATCGAATTTTTTGAAGGCAAAACCATGTGGTCTGAATACTCCCTGGATGTAATTGATGCAGTCGCCCGCCACGGCAGTTTCAGTGGCGCAGCCCAGGAACTGCACCGCGTTCCCTCCGCCGTCAGCTACACCGTGCGCCAACTGGAGCAATGGCTGGCGGTACCGCTGTTTGTACGTCGTCACCGGGATGTGGAACTCACGCCTGCCGGGCGGATGTTTGTCAAAGAAGCCCGCGACGTCATGAAAAAAATGCTCGGCACCCGCCGCCTTTGCCAGCAGGTTGCCAATGGCTGGAGCGGCCAGTTGCGGGTGGCCGTGGATTCAATCATCAAAAAACCGCGCTGCCAGCAGATGGTCATCGACTTCTACCGGCATTTCCCCGACGTGGAACTGATTGTTCAATACGAGGTGTACAACGGTGTGTGGGATGCCTTGGTAGACGGCCGTACCGATCTGGTTATCGGAGCCACCCGTGCAGTGCCCGTGGCGGGGAGCTTTGCCTTTCGCGACATGGGTTTTCTGCACTGGCTGTGCGTCGCCAGCCCGCGGCATCCGCTGGCGTCCATTGGCGGATTGCTGGGTGATGAGCACCTGCGCCCCTACCCTGCACTGTGCATGGATGACACTTCACGCAGCCTGCCCAAACGCGACACCTGGACCCTGGATAACCAGCGCCGCATGATGGTGCCCGACTGGGCTTCGGGGCTGGCCTGTTTGAGCGACGGTCTGTGTGTCGGCATGGTGCCCGCCCATCTGGCCCAGCCACTGATCGACCAGGGCCAACTGCTTGCACTGAACCTGCAGCGGCCCTTTCCGGCCAGCCCTTCGTGCATTGCCTGGGCACAGAATAACCATTCCCCGGCCATGAGCTGGCTATTGGAGTACCTGGGTGACACCGCCACCCTGAGCCAGGAATGGCTCAATGAACCTCAAACAGAATCGGATACAGCGACACCACCAGCAGAATCGCCATCGTCAGGTTGAATGCCAGCAGCCACTTGGGCCGGGTCAGCACATTGCGCAACGCACTGCCACAACCGGCCCACACGCAGACACTGGGCAAGTTGATGATGGCGAAGACCAGCGCGATGACAAACACGTTGGCGATATAACCCTGAGACGGCGTGTAGGTGGTGATTGCACCAATGGCCATCACCCAGGCCTTGGGATTGACCCATTGAAACGCCGCCGCGCCCCAGAAGCCCAGTGGCCTGCCCTGGGCCGCACCCGACTCGGACACCGGCCCCGAAGTGGCGACTTTCCACGCCAGATACAGCAAGTACGCCGCCCCCAGATAACGCAAAACGGTGTAGGCCATGGGCACGGCCTTGAATACACCCCCCAACCCCAATCCAACCGCAAGCACCAGGAACATAAAGCCGAAGCTGATGCCCAGAGCATGGGGGATGGTGCGCCTGAAGCCGAAGTTGACCCCCGATGCCAGCAGCATGGTGTTATTGGGGCCGGGGGTGATGGACGAAACAAAGGCAAAGAGTGCGAAGGCAGAAATCAGTTCGAGGGAAAACGGCATCTTGTTATCCGGCAGTCTGGTGAGCGGTGTGTTCACACTATCGGATTACCGAGCCGGAATTGCGCTACAGATGGCCATTATTTTGACCACACACATTTGTCCGATCAAATGATTTGACTGCGCAATTTTCACATCACTTTCACATCGCTGCGCCTAGATTGGATCCACTCCTTTAGTGAATCCCATTTAGGCCCGCTTCCCCCAGCGGGCCTTTTTTTGGCTGGTGTTCAGTCATCCAGGGTCTGAGCCGCTTTTGCCGGTTTGGCGGGCTTTGTCGATTTGCCAGCGGCTGCGCCCTTGGCCGGCGTCTCCACCGCAACCGGTGCCTGGGTTTCCTTTTCAGCAGCGGGCAAGGCATCGATGGTTTTAAACAGCTCGGCCAGGTCAACATCCCCCACTGTCTCGACTTTCTTTTCCCCATCCTTGCCGATCAGGATCACTTTGGCCTTGTCGATAATCATCCCCGGCTTGAGCCCGCGAATCAGCGACATGGTGCTCTGGGGTTCAAGGTCCTTGCCATCGCGTTTGCCTGTAATGCCCACAATCGTATAGAGCACCATATTGCGCTGGTCAAAAGCCTGCTTGCTGGCCGGATCTTCAAGGGCTTTTTTGAGGTTGACCAGGGTTGGGTCGGCATCTGCACGGGCGACCACTACCAGCGGGCGAAACTTGCCGCGGTCCTGTTCAAGCGGGCTTGGAACTTCAACGGCCTGCACCGTGCCTGCAACCAGCACAGAAGCAAGGATCAATAAACGGATAAACATCCAGATCTCCTTTTATTATCGGACCGGCTTCGCGAACGTGCTGCCAATGCCTTGAAACCCTTGGCGTTGAGCCTGTATTCCCAAGCTTAGGCCAAGGGATCCGTCACGCAACCGGGTTCCCGGACTTTGCCTTTCAAGTTTATTTTTTGCAACTGCATCCAAATCCTCCTGCTGCGGGTAGTACCCGTAACAGCAGCGTGCTGTTATCCCATCAGGAGATCGGAACATGAACGCAAAACCTTTGATCAGCCATGCCAGCCTGACACTTGCCGCCATGCTGCTGGTGGCAGCCCAGGGCGCCTGGGCACAGTCGAATTTGCCCGAGAACATTAGAGTTCCCGACGGCCACAAGATGGCAATGACAACAGTTGGTGTAGGCGAAATCACATATGAGTGCAAAGAAAAAGCCAGCACTCCAGGCGAAATGGAGTGGTTTTTTGTAGGCCCAAAAGCTCAGCTCAATGACACAACTGGTAAACAAGTTGGTAGCTACTTTGGCCCGCCCGCGACCTGGCAAGCCCTGGACGGTTCCAAAGTCACCGGCACCCAGCTCGCAGTGGCCCCTGCCGGGGCTGGCAACCTGCCCTATCAACTGGTCAAGGCCAATCCTGCCGAGGGCAAAGGTGCCATGAACGGTGTGAGTTACATCCAGCGTGTGGCACTCAAGGGCGGTGCGGCACCTGCCAGCGCCTGCACAGCCGCCAACAAGGGCCAGCGACAAGTAGTGCCATACCAGGCCGATTACATTTTCTGGGCCAGCCGCTAATGCGTTACATCGTCTACGCTGCTTCGATGGAGACCGGGCAATGACCGGAGATGTCCCATCTGCAACGGCGGAACACAGTGACACTACCTGAGCCACTATTTGACTATGAAGCCTGCCTGCTGGCCTGCGCCCGCGGCGAGCAGCAGGCGCTGGTGGCCCTGTATGCCCAGGAAAGCGCGCGCTTGCTGGGGGTAGCCAAACGCATTGCCCGCGACAGCGCACTGGCTGAGGACATCGTGCATGACGCTTTTATCAAAATCTGGATGCGCGCCGCCAGCTTCGATCCCGGGCGCGGTTCTGCACGAGGCTGGATTTTCAGCCTGA
Organism: Pseudomonas sp. TWR1-1-3; assembly: GCF_049896805.1. Classification (NCBI taxonomy): domain Bacteria; kingdom Pseudomonadati; phylum Pseudomonadota; class Gammaproteobacteria; order Pseudomonadales; family Pseudomonadaceae; genus Pseudomonas; species Pseudomonas sp. TWR1-1-3. The sequence continues at coordinate 1,277,051 of NZ_JAFCUZ010000001.1, forward strand.
CCCGGCATCTGGCCCTGAACTGCAGGCGCGACACTCGCCTGGAAATTCAAGTCAGCGAAAGCAGCGAACTGGCCTTGCAACCTCTGGCCACTCTCGACGGTCGCCACCAGATGCAGGACCCACTGCAATGGCCGGATGGCTGCGAGCGCATATACGGCTGCCTTGAGCAACTCGACCCGGCCCGACGCTCCTGCATTGTGCATGCTTATGTTGACGGCTATACCCATGCAGAAATTGCAAACAAACTGGACACCCCTCTGGGCACCGTAAAAGCCTGGATCAAACGCAGCCTGAGCGCCTTGCGCGAGTGCATGGGATGACTTTTACACCTGACAATAGCGAACCGGCCGATCTCGATGCCTTGGCGGGCGAATACGTGCTGGGCACGCTCAATGGGCAACAACGGCGTGCGCTTGAGCAACGCCTGCCCCATGAGCCTGATCTGCAGGCCGCAGTCGATCGCTGGGAAGCGCGACTGTTGCCCCTCAACGACCTTGCCCCGGCGCAACAGCCTTCAGAGCGGCTGTGGCCGAGAATCGAGCGCAGCCTGAACGCCCTGAATGTCCCAGCCTCGCCAACACAGGCCCGTACTGGTTGGTGGAACCGTCTGCCATTGTGGCGCGGCCTGACGGCCGCAGGCCTGGCCGCAACGCTGACACTGGGCGTGGCATTGTGGTCCGTGACCCCAGCCATCTCACCGCCCGCCTATGTGGTGGTTCTGGTGGCACCACAAAGTCAGGCACCCGGTTGGGTCATCCAGGCCAACGATCGTGAACACATCCAGCTGATCCCCCTTGGCGTCGCGCAAGTGCCCGGCGACAAGGCCCTGGAGTTCTGGACCAAGGCCGACGACTGGGCCGGGCCGGTGTCCCTGGGGCTGGTCAAGCCGGGACAAGTGCTGTCACTGCCACTGGATCGCCTGCCGCCGCTGTCGCCCAATCAACTTTTCGAGCTGACCCTGGAAGGCCCCAACGGTTCGACAACAGGCAAGCCGACAGGGCCGATCCAGTTTATCGGCCGGGCTGTCAAAGTGATTTGACCGCTTTGGTTTTCGCCCTGGTTTTCGCCCTGTAGTGACGGGCAACGGCCACCACCACCATCAATGCGACCACGCCCAGGGCGATCGGCAAGCGATAGGGCTTAAGGTCGCCCAGTACGCCTTCGAGAAACTCCCCGGCCCAATAGCCGCCACTGGCAAACAGCGTTGCCCACACGGCCGCGCCCACGGCATTGATGCAGAGAAACTTCAATGGCGAGACCTTGCTGGCACCGATCACCATGGGCCCGATCAGGCGCATGCCATACAAAAACCGCACCGAAAAAATGGACACCGTCGGATACTGGCCAATCAACTGCGTCACGCGATCAATAGCGGCCTGCTGTTTGTGCAGGCGGGGCAACAGGCGAGCACCGAAATAACGCCCGAGCCAGAACAACAACTGATCACCCAGCATCCCCGCCAGGCTGGCATAACCAATCACCGGCAACAGCTTGAGGACATGCTGGTGTGCCGCCATCCCCCCGAGGATCAGAATGGTTTCACCTTCGAGCAAACAGCCGATAAAAATGGCCAGGTAACCATACGTTGCCAGCAGGTAATTGAAGTCAATATGTTCAAACATGCGCGATCCATAGCTCCATTGAAATCAGGGTTTAAAACGCAATGGCTCAGTGCCGGTGGCGATGATGGATATCCGGGAAATGCGGATGGTTATGGCTGATGACCGAATGCTGATGTGCATGACTGTGAGCCTTGCCCGCAGGAATATCTGCGGCATGCTCATGCTGGTGATGTTCATCGTGGGTATGGCGATGGGAGTGCTCCAGCGGCTGATGTAAATGCTCATGCTCATGGCGCTCGGTCAGATGCAGCCAGACCCCGACAATCATGCAGCCAGCAGCCAGCCAGAACAGCAGCGATACCGACTCGCCCAGCAGCACAATGGAAATTGCCGCCCCCAGAAAAGGTGCCGTTGAAAAGTACGCCCCGGTGCGCGCCGCCCCCAGGCCGCGTAATGCCAGGACAAACAGCACCAAACTGACACCGTAGCCCAGGAAACCGATAAGCAGGGTCGGGCTCAGTACCCCAAACGACGGAACCTTCGCCCCCAAAGCCAATGCAATCGCACAGTTCACCAACCCCGCGAAAAGGCCCTTGGCGCCCGCGATATACAGCGCATCAGAAGCAGATACCTTGCGCGTCAGATTGTTATCGACCGCCCAACAGAAACAGGCAAACCCCACCGCCAATGGCCCAAGCCAGGAAAGCGACACCGCCGCAGATGCCCCGGATGGCCAGGACAACACAACGCCGCCGGCAATGATTGCCAGCATCCCCAGCACGATTCGCCGGTCTGCGTTTTCCTTGAACACCACCCAGGCCAGCAGTGCCGTGAGCACTGGTTCAAGATTCAACATCAACGAAGCCGTCGCCCCGCTGGTGAGGGTCAAAGCGAACATCAACGCCACGGGGCCCAGGATCCCGCCAAATACAATTGCGCCGAGCAGCCAGGGCCATTCACCGGCACCCAGACCCGAGGGCTTCCAGCCCCGATCGCGTACACAGCGCACCAACAGCAAACCCAGGCCACTGCCCAGGTACAACAGCCCGGCCAGCATCACCGGCGAGACCTCGGTACCCAGCAGCTTGGCCAATGGCGTACTGGCCCCGAACAGCGCTGCCGCTGCCAATGCGTAAATCACACTCGTATTCATCACGCCCACTCATGTCCCAGCTGTGCAAGCAGCCTAGCCTACTCGGGAATACGCGCCGCAGCAGCGCTGCAAATACCCTCAACACAGCAGGGGCACCCCCGGCGTGGTGCATATATCTATGATTTTTCGACGGTTTTACCCAGGCACGGAGAAAAAAAATGTACCACAATGGACACTATCGACCTTGCCTCATGAGCGCAGGCTCTATATATTCGTCCACCTGTTGCGCAGGCTCTGAGTACTTTCTTTGTTAAAGCACCTTCCTTCGTGACCCGCTTTATAGCGCTACCGCCCGAATGGCGAAATTGGTAGACGCATGGGACTTAAAATCCCCCGTTCGTAAGGACGTGCCGGTTCGATTCCGGCTTCGGGCACCAAACAAATCAAGGGCTTGCATGAGATTCTTCGTGCGGGCCCTTTGTTTTTTGCACCGCAAAAATTCAGACCGCTCCGCAATTCTGTTTTTTACCCCTTCTCTGTCTTCCTGCCAAAACGGGCGTCATTCTCCTGCGCAAACACAAAGCCCAGCACTAGGCCGGGCTCGGGGGTTATCACACCTGATTTCCAGACAGGTAATCAGGTGTTGCGCGTTAGAAAGAACTCTTTGTCGAAGCCTTCAACAATCGGCATAGCAGCACGCAATCGTCGGTGGCCCTCTTCGCTAAGTGACACCAGATTTGCGCGATGATCTTGCGGGTTCACTTGCTTTTCAATAAGCCCGTCCTTACCCAGGCGGGATATGATTTGCGAAATATGCATGCGATCCATACCGGTAAAACTGGCGATTCCATGCTGAGTCACCTGCTCGCCCTCTCTAGTCAGCCAACCACTTACAGCCAGGATAGCGAACTGTGGCTGGGTAAGCCCCAAGGGCTTCAAGCGGACATTAAGTTGACGCTGCCAGTCCAAAAAGTCGCGCCAGAGTCTGAATCCTGGGCTGTCGCTTGGCCCCACGAAGGCAGAACCACTCCAGTTCTCCTCGACGCCGTCCTTGCTCACACTCATAGGGAGCTTGCCCGGGCTTCACTGGACTTCTTAAGCCCCTGCATCGTATTGGGTAACGCTGCCTGGATGGATCTACCTATCAGGTATCGAAACAGAAAGCTCAATGGCCCGGAGAATTCAACCCAGTGAGTTGCGACAGTGCCCCCCTCTTTTTCCATGAGCAGGTGCCCGAATTCCATGCGACATAACGGCAAACGGCTTTGCGCCGAAAACGACTTTTCTTCGGTCATCTCAACAATCTGAATGCCAGCCTTGGGCCCTACCCTGGGTTTAAGCCAACCTTTGGCTCCCAACTTGAGACCGCCAGGCAAGCTGGCACTACTCACTTCTGGGTCCCAGTCAGCCCACCGTCCCGCATCCCTATACAAGCGGAACACTTGCGCGGGGGTCGATCTGATTTCAATAGACTCTTTGATTTCCATGGCCTTTGCCTTGCGTCTGTAGGGTCAAAATAATTGTAAATGCATTTACAATATAAAACCACACACCAGGAACGGCTGATAAAAATCGCTACAAACACGATCCTCTTAGGACTCAGCTCCAGAGTTGGACTCCCTGCTCATCACCGGCAATACAATAAGCACACCGCCGAGATACGACTCAGGCTCAGTGGCCAGCTGGGGCATACAACGGTCGTGATGATCGAGATTTACATCCGGTCAAAGGGGCATCGCGCTCTGACTGCCAGGCGAGCCCCGAGGGTGCTCGTTGCAACCGTTAAAAACACGCCATTACTGAAAAAACGCAACCCGCAGAAAAGACATTGTGTTGTTTCGAAAACAAATGTTATGTTGCTAACAGAAGGCGAGAAAATGACACGCCGATAACAATCACATGCTTGGCGTGCTCCTATGTCCCCGGAAAAGAACAGTTTTCTTCAGTTGCTGGAACATGAGTTCTCCAACCTGACCCCCACCGGCAAGCGCATCGCCAGTTATTTGCTGGGCAATCCGCAGCAGTTGCCGTTCGAGTCTGCCGACAGCATTGCCCAGCAGGCCAGCACCAGCGGCATTTCCGTAGGCCGGTTCTTGCGCTCGCTGGGTTATCAGAACCTCGATGAGGTCAAGCAGAGCCTGCGCGGTGACGCACCCGGCTCCTGGCTGATCACCGACCGCATCGGCGCCTTTCGCGCCGAAAACACCAACGACGATGCCCTAGAACGCTCCATGCACCGCGAAGTCGAGGCCATCCAGCAGGTTTACGGCCTGGCCCGCAGCGACGCTTTTGCCCGTATCGTGCAGCGCATTCATCAAGCCGATGCGGTGTTTATCCTCGGCATCCAGTCCACCCGCGGGATTCTCACCGCGTTTCACAGCCACCTCGAATACATCCGCCCCAAGGTCTATTACGTTGACGGCCTTTCCGGCATCTATGCCGAAACCCTGAACTCCGGCTTTGCCAACCCCTACGCGATCATTGCCGATTTTCGCGCCTATTCCAGCGTCACCCAGACCTTCTGTGACGCCGCCATCGACAACGATTTACCGCTGGCCCTGATCACCGATCTGCAGTGCCCATGGGCCCGGGACTACCCGACCCTGGATCTGTTGCAGATCAAGACCGATGTTGGCCAGTTCTGGGATTCACCGGCCCCCCTGGCGTGCCTGCTTAACCTGTTGGTGTCGGCCGTCGCGGAAAAATACGGCGAGCATCTGGATGCACGCCTGGCCAAAAACCGTCAGTTGCAAAAAGCTTTCGGCCAGTTCGAAGGCTGAGCCCCTCGCCCAAAACAAAACAGCACTGGAGTGTTTGTGTGAACCAAAGCGTTGCAAGCCCGAGCCCGCTCGTTGATATCGATGCCGAGCAGTACCAGGTGCAGATCGAGATGATCTATGCCACCGCCGACAACCTGGCCGGCAAAGTGATCTACCCCAACGCCCGCTGCCAGCTGCATCGCGATGCCGCCCAGTGCTTGCGCAAGGCCGTCGAGCTGGCCAGCCTGGCGGGTTTTACCCTGCGTATCTATGACGCCTACCGACCGCCCTATGCACAGTTTTTGTTATGGGAAGCCCTGCCCAATGGCGACTACGTGCGCGACCCGCACCTGGGCTCCCATCACAGCCGCGGCGTCGCCGTGGACCTGACCCTGGTGGACAGCGACGGCCAGCCGCTGGACATGGGCACCGCCTTTGACGCGATGCAAGACCAGTCCCATCAGTTCTACCCCGACCTGCCGGTCAACGTGCAGCGCAATCGCCTGCTGCTGCTGGGCATCATGCTGATCGCCGGGTTCCACGCAATTGCCACTGAGTGGTGGCATTACGAGTTGCCCAACGCCGACGACTACCCCCTGATCAACGAATGATACGGCCCACGAAACCACAGAGTTTCGAGGCCAGCGCCACTGTTTGAAGACAACAAGAAAACGCTGCACACCTGCTTGACCTGCTACTGCCCGGTTATAGATTCCAAAAATAAACCTACTTCCAGACATCAAATGTTGAAGGAAACCGGCATGACCCTCACTGATACCGTGACCCGCACCACCGCTTCACGTACCCGCTCACTGCTGCCTGGCCTGCTCTGCGCCGCCCTGAGCCTAGGGGCCTGGCAAGCCGCAACCGCGGCCACCGCCCAGGACACGCTGATTATCGGCAAGCCTGCCGACCCGCAGACCCTGGATCCGGCCGTGACCTTCGACAACAACGACTGGACCATCACCTACCCGTCGTACCAGCGACTGGTGGGCTACAAGACCGACGGCGAAAAAAGCAGCACCGAAGTCCAGGGTGACCTGGCCGAGAGCTGGACTGTGTCGCCGGACAACCTGGTCTGGGAGTTCAAGCTCAAAACCGGCAACAAGTTCGATGACGGCACTGAAGTCGACGCCAACGCCGTCAAGTTTTCCTTCGATCGCCTGATGACCCTCAAGCAAGGGCCGTCGGGTGCATTCCCGGAAGACATGGTGGTCGCAGTGGTTGATCCGCAAACCGTCCGCTTTACCCTCAAAACCCCGTTCGCACCGTTCCTGTTTACCCTGGCCCACAATGGCGCGTCCATCGTCAACCCGCTGGTGGCCAACAAGGGCGCTGAAGCCAACGCCTGGCTCTCCAGCCATACCGCAGGCTCGGGCCCATACCGTCTGGCCAGCTGGCAGAAAGGCCAGTCCCTGACCATGGAACCCAACCCCCACTACGCCGGGGCCAAGCCGGCGTTGAAAACCGTGGTACTGAAAATCATCGCCGAGCCTTCGGTACGCCGCCTGCAACTGGAGCGCGGTGACCTGGACATCATCGAAGACATGCCTGAAGACCAGCTCGGCTCACTGGCCAGCAAGCCAGGCGTGGTGGTCAAGGAATACCCGTCGCTGCGGGTCACCTACCTGTACCTGAACAACAAGCAGGGCCCGTTGACCAACGTCGATGCGCGCCGGGCCATCACCGAGGCCGTGGACTACAACGGTATCGTCAAGGGTATTCTCAAGGGCAAGGCCGAATTGCTCAACGGGCCGATCCCGGACGGCATGTGGGCCTACGACAGCTCGCTGCCCGCCATGAAACAGGACATGCAGGCGGCCGCCGACAGCCTGGCCAAAGTGCCGAAGAAAATCACCAACCTGAGCTACATGTACTCGGACAAGGACGCCAACTGGGAACCGATCGGCCTGACCCTGCAAGCCGCGCTGATGCCCCTGGGCATCAACCTCAAGCTGGAAAAGACCGCCAACGCCACCCTGCGCGAACGTGTCGGCCAGGCCGACTATGACATCGCCGTCGGCACCTGGAGCCCGGACTTCGCCGACCCCTACATGTTCATGAACTTCTGGTTCGACTCAAAAATGCAGGGTCTGCAGGGCAACCGCTCGTTCTACAGCAACCCCCAGGTCGACACCCTTATCCGTGAAGCGGCAACCACCAGCGACACGGGCAAGCGCACCGAGCTGTACCAGCAGGCGCAAAAACAAGTGCTCGCCGACAGCGCTTACGTTTACCTCTTTCAAAAGAGCTACACCCTGCCAATGCGTGATTCAGTCAAAGGCTATGTGTTCAATCCCATGCTTGAGCAAGTGTTCAACCTGGGCAGCATGAGCAAGTAAAGCTGCTGCTGCGTGCGCGCCGGCAATGGCGCGCACGGTTGTGGATTTCTGTCGTTAGAGTGACTGAGGTGCCCTATGGCCTTCCTGACGTTGTTGCGCAAGCGCCTGCTTGGCCTGTTACTGGTCGTGTTCGGTGTCTCGCTGATTACCTTTACCATTTCCCACCTGATTCCCGGCGACCCTGCCCGGCTGATCGCCGGTGACCGGGCCAGCGATGCGCTGGTGGCCGGCATCCGTCATCAACTGGGCCTGGATTTGCCGCTGTACCAGCAATACGGCCGTTACGTGCTCGACCTGGTGCAGGGCGACCTGGGCACCTCGATCCGCACCAATCGTCCGGTGCTGGAAGACTTGCAGGCGTTCTTCCCGGCCACCCTGGAACTGGCACTGGTGGCGCTGTTTCTGGCCATCCTGGTCGGCGTGCCGCTGGGTGTGCTGTCGGCGGTCTATCACAATCGTGCCATTGACCAGATCGCCCGCACACTGGCCGTGACCGGCATCTCGACCCCGGCGTTCTGGCTGGGCCTGGGCGCCATCGTGCTGTTTTACGGCCACCTCGGCTGGCTGCCTGGCGGCGGGCGTTTGTCCGAAGGTCTGACACCACCGTCGACAATTACCGGCTTCTACCTGATTGACGCATTACTGGCGGGTAACTTCAGCCTGTTTGTCGATGCACTCAAGCACCTGATCCTGCCCGCAGCCACCCTGGGCTTTGTGACCCTTGGGGTTATCTCGAGGCAAATTCGTTCTGCCATGCTCGACCAGCTGGGCGAGGACTATATCCGCACCGCCCGCGCCTATGGCTTGTCGAAATGGACCGTGATCCTGCGCCACGCCTTGCCCAACGCACTGATCCCTTCGGTCACGGTGCTCGGGCTGACCCTCGGCGACCTGCTCTACGGTGCAGTCCTGACCGAAACCGTATTCGCCTGGCCGGGCATGGGTGCCTATGTGGTCAAGTCGATCCAGTCCCTGGATTTCCCGGCGGTGATGGGCTTCGCCATCCTGGTGTCGTTTATCTATGTACTGCTGAACATGGCCATCGATCTGCTGTACCGCGTGATCGACCCGCGCATCGGCGAGGTGAATTGAAATGTCCGTGCCTTTGACCGCAATACCGCGCCCGCAATGGCGTGAAAAGCTCACTTACCTGACCTGGCAGATCCGCCGCAGCCCGCTGACCATGGCAGGTCTGCTGATCACCCTGATGGTGGTGATGTGCATGATTTTCGCCCCCTGGCTGGCCAGCCATGACCCCAATGCCCTGAACCTTGCCGAGCGCTTGGCGCCGCCTTCCGCCGAGCACTGGTTCGGCACTGATGAAGTGGGCCGCGACCTGTTCAGCCGGGTACTGTACGGCAGCCAGCAATCGGTGGGTGTCGGTCTGTTCGTGGCCTTTGCCTCATGTTTTATCGGCGGCCTGCTGGGCTGTTTTTCCGGTGTAATAGGCGGACGCTTCGATGCCCTTACCATGCGCCTGATGGACATCATGCTGTCGGTGCCGTCGCTGGTGTTGATCATGGCCCTGGCCGCCGCACTGGGCGCCAGCCTGTTCAACGCCATGCTGGCCATCACCCTGGTGCGGATTCCGTCCTATGTGCGCCTGGCCCGCGGCCAGGCCCTTGGCATTCGCCAGATGGGCTACGTGAAAGCCGCCGAAACCTTCGGTGCCCAACGCTGGCACATGGTCCACTGGCATGTGGCGCGCAACGCCATGCCACCCTTGCTGGTGCAACTGAGCCTGGACATCGGCAGCGCCATTCTCATGGCTTCGGCCCTGGGCTTTATCGGCCTGGGCGCGCAACAGCCCACGGCGGAATGGGGCGCGATGGTCGCCACGGGGCGCAATTACATCCTCGACAACTGGTGGTACTCGACCTTTCCGGGGCTGGCGATCCTGATCACCGCCACCGGTTTCAACTTGCTGGGCGATGGCGTGCGCGATCTGCTCGACCCGCGGCAACAGGGGAAATGACCATGACTCACTCGCAACCGGTACTGGCCATCGACAACCTGAGCCTTGAGTTCCCGGCCTACAAGAGCAGCGTCAAGGCGTTGAACGGCGTGTCGCTGCACGTCAACCCCGGCGAGATTGTCGGTGTGGTCGGCGAGTCCGGCTCGGGCAAATCGGTGACCGCCATGCTGAGCATGCGCCTGCTGCCCGAACGCAGCTATCGCATCACCTCCGGCAGCCTGAGCATGCTCAACCGTGACATGCTCAGCGCCCCTGAAAAGGACCTGCTGAAAATTCGTGGCCGCGATGCGGCGATGATCTTCCAGGAGCCCATGACCGCCCTGAACCCGACCCGCCGCATCGGCCGACAAATGCTCGATGTCATCATCCACCACCAGAAAATCAGTGCTGCCGCGGCCCATGCCAAGGCTGTCGCCCTGCTGCGCGACATGCATATCGCCAGCCCCGAGCAGGTGCTGGAAAGCTACCCCTTCGAGCTGTCGGGGGGCATGCGCCAGCGGGTGATGATTGCCCTGGCTTTCTCTTGTGAGCCACAACTGCTGATCGCCGACGAACCCACCACTGCGCTGGATGTGACCGTGCAACGCCAGGTGCTGCTGTTGCTGCGCGAAAAGGCCCGACAAAAAGGCACCGCCATTCTCCTGATTACCCATGACATGGCGCTGGTGTCACAGTTCTGCGACCGGGTCTACGTGATGTACACCGGCGCGGTGGTGGAACAGGGGCTCACCGCCGATGTCATGAGCCACCCGCAACACCCTTACACCCGTGGCCTGCTCAGCGGCCTGCCGGAGATGGTCGAGCCGGGGCAACCGCTGCTGACCATCCCCGGGCAAGTACCCAACCTGGCACGCCTGCCCACCGGCTGCACGTTCGCCGAACGCTGCGTGCATGCCATGCCGGTGTGCGGTGAACGCCCGGTGCTGAGCGCCATCAACCGTGACGAACAACGCAAAACCGCGTGCTGGTTGCCGCAACAGGAGCTTTCGCAATGAACAGCGCACTGATCTACCCCGTCAAGCAGAGCGGCCCCGAGATTCTGAAACTTGCCGATGTGCGCGTGCGCTTCCCTGTCAGCAACGACTGGCTGGGACGTCCCCGGGGCTATGCCCACGCACTCAATGGCATCGACCTGCAGGTACGGGCCGGTGAAACCCTGGGCATCGTCGGCGAGTCGGGTTGCGGTAAAAGCACCCTGGCACAATTGCTCATGGGCCTGCTCAAACCCAGCAGCGGCGAACTGAGCTGGGCCAACGGCAGCAAGGGCGAAGGCAGCAGCAACGTGCAGATCGTGTTCCAGGACCCGCAATCGTCGCTCAACCCGCGCCTGCCGATCTGGCGCATCATCACCGAACCGCTGTACGCCCGCGGCATGCGCTCGCGCGAACAAATGCGCAGCATTGCCGCCAAAGTGGCGGCTCAAGTGGGCATTCGTCCGGAATATCTGGACCGTTTCGCCCACCAGTTTTCCGGCGGGCAACGTCAGCGCATCGCAATTGCCCGGGCACTGTCATCAGACCCGGACATTATCGTTCTCGATGAGCCAACATCTGCACTGGATATCTCGGTGCAGGCGCAAATCCTCAACCTGCTGGCCGAACTGCAGCAGGCACGCAACCTCACCTACATACTGATTTCCCATAACGTATCGGTGGTACGCCATATGGCCGACCGCGTGGCGGTGATGTATCTGGGGCAAATCGTCGAACTGGGCAACGCCGCCCAGGTGCTCGATCAACCGCGCCATCCCTATACGCGCCTGTTGTTTGAAGCGGTACCGCGCCTGGGTGTGCCCTTGCTGGCCGAGCAGGTAGCGGCGCCCACCGAACTGCCGGGCAACCGCAAACTGCCCGAAGGCTGTTTCTTTCTCGAGCGTTGCAGCGCCAGTCGTGAAGGCTGCAAGCAACCACAGGTGATGCGCGGCGGCGAGCACCAGCGGGTGCGGTGCCACGTTATGGGCTGAAAGCGCTTTGCGGGCAGGCTCGCCGAACCGGCACGGATGCCGGTAGCGCCGGATATAGACCCGGTATCCGGCTTGGCCACAACTCAAACCAGCCGTTGTATCTGCTTATGCCGCCACACGAGTCGGTAATAAGCCGTCTGTAGCACCAGCATGGCCACATAGGTCACCGGGAACGCCATCCATACGCCTTGCAGGCCAAAGTGCGCATCCAGCATATAAGCCGCTGGCAGCTCGATGCACAGCACGCAAAAAATCGTGATCGCCATCGGCACCAGCACCACGCCACTGGCCCGCATGATCCCGCCGATCACTGCCTGGAAGCCAAACACCAGCACGCTCCACAGCATGATATGCAGCAAGTGCTCAGCCCGTACCCGCGCCTCGACATCGGTGATGAACAGGCCCAGCAACCAGTGCGACAGCACATAACCGAGCACCACCAGGGCACCGGTAAGGCACAGATTGATCAGCAGACCGGTGCGCAGGATCGGCCCGATACGCTCGATGCGTCCGGCACCAATGGCCTGGGCCCCGAGGATCGAGGCGGTAATGGCAATCGACAGCGCCGGAAACTGCACATAATTGACGATCTGGGTCACTGCGCCATAGGCCGCCGTAGCCTGGGAACCGTGACTGTTGACCAGCGCCAGAATCACCAGTTCGGACAGCGACAGCACCACCATCTGCACCCCGGTTGGCAAGCCGATGCGCAGCACCTTGCCCAGGATCTCGCGGTTCAGGCGCAGCGCGGCCCAGAGTTCACGGTCAGGCGCCATCACATGTTTTTTATGACGCAAGCGCAGGACCAAAAACAGCATGGCCAGTACGTTACCCACCAGCCCTGCATAGGCCGCACTTTGAATGCCCAGGGTTGGCAAACCGGCCCAGCCCAGGATCAGCGCAGGGGTCAGCAGCAACCCCACCACCGTGGAGACCATCAGCGCCAGCAACGGCGAAACCGTATCGCTGACCCCACGCAAAATCTGGGTAAAGAGGATAAAGACCAGCAACAACGGCATGATCAGCATCATCACCCGGGCATAGCCGACGGCCTCTTCCAGCACGTCAACCGGGGTGCCCAACGCCAGCAGGGCCGGGCGCGCCAGCAGGCTGCCCAGCACCGCGGCAACCAGGCCGATCACCGCGCCAAGGGTCAGGGTTGCCCCGGTGATCTGCTTGACCAGTACGGTTTCCCGCGCGCCCCAGGCCTGTCCGATCAGCACCGAGGCACCGGCGCCCAGACCGATGACCAGGGCGATAAAGAAAAACACGATGGGAAACATCCCCGACACCGCAGCCAAGGCCTGGGTGCCCAGCAATTGGCCAACGTAAATCCCGTTGAGGGTGCCGGAAAAGCTCTGCAGGAAATTGGACAGGACCATCGGCGCCAGGAAGATCAGGTAGATCTGCCATAGCGGCCGTTGTGAAGGGGTTTGCATGGAAAGTGAGTCCCGGAAAATAACGACGTGGGGTTATACCGCATATGTAACTTAATATTGAAGCCAATCCGCCCTCCTCCAAAGCCCCGGGCAATGGCCTTAGATCTGACTTTTCTAACAGCTGGCTGAACATGAAGAAATATTAAGAAACGTTTCAGCTTTTTCGAGGCAAAATGTGCTCACCGATAAAAAAGACCATCAGGTGGCGGTATGACCCGTATTTTGACCATTGAAGACGATGCCGTAACGGCGAAAGAAATCGTGGCGGAACTGACCAGCCACGGCCTGGAGGTCGATTGGGTCGCCAATGGCCGGGAAGGTCTGGTGCGCGCAGTCAGTGGCGACTACGACCTGATCACCCTCGACCGCATGCTTCCCGAACTGGACGGCCTGGCGATTGTCACCACCTTGCGAACCATTGGCGTGAGCACACCGATCCTGATGATCAGCGCCCTCTCCGATGTCGATGAGCGCGTGCGCGGCCTGCGGGCCGGGGGCGATGACTACCTGACCAAACCCTTTGCCAGCGATGAGATGGCGGCCCGCGTGGAAGTACTGCTGCGGCGCAAAAGCCCGGCCGACAAATACGAAACCTCGCTGCGCGTCTCCGACCTGGAGCTCAACCTGATTACCCGCGAAGCCAGCCGCAGCGAACAACAGCTGAGCCTGCTGCCCACCGAGTACAAGTTGCTGGAATTCCTGATGCGCAACACCGGGCAGATCCTCTCGCGCATGATGATTTTCGAGGAAGTCTGGGGCTATCACTTCGACCCGGGCACCAACCTGATCGATGTGCACATCGGTCGTCTGCGCAAAAAAATCGATCCGCCGGGCCAGGTGCCTCTGATTCGCACTGTTCGAGGCTCGGGTTATGTCATTGCCGAACCCCTCTAAGGGCTGGCGTTCTTCCAGCAGCCGGCTGCTGGCGCTGTACAGTTTTCTGTTTGTGGCCTGGAGCTGCATCCTGATGGGAGTGCTGTATTACGAAGTCTCGGACTACCTGGGCAACCTGGCCAGACACTCCCTGATGCAGCGCCAACACCTGTTTGCACGCTTTGAGGGTGAGCAACTCGACGAAGCGCTGGCCACCAGCATGACGTTCGATTTGCGTACAGTGGATGCCTATGGCCTGTTCGATGCGCAACACAGGCCGTTGAGCGGCCCGATCCAGACCATCCCTGCCGGGTTGCCTCTGGACGGGCAGATCCATGCCTTGAGCACCTGCATTGACTCCGACGACCCCAATCTACCGCAAGACAGCTGCGATGCCGTAGCCACGCACACCAATGACGGGCGCTGGCTGGTGCTGGTGCGCGATAACGGCTCATTGTTTGCCGTAACGCGGATTATTCTGCATGCGCTGTTCTGGGGTGTGTCGCTGACCATCATCCCCGGTATTGCCGGCTGGCATTTGTTGCGCCGCCGCCCGCTGCAGCGCATCCGGTCGATTCAGGCCAGTGCCGAAGCAATTGTCGCCGGCGACCTGACCTACCGTCTGCCGCTGTCCAACCGCCGTGACGAACTGGACATGCTGGCCGCCATCGTCAACGCCATGCTCGATCGCATCGAACTGCTGATGCACGAGGTCAAGGGTGTGTGCGACAACATTGCCCACGATTTGCGCACCCCGCTCACCCGCTTGCGCGCCCAGCTGTACCGGATGCGCCAGCAAGCCGTCGAGGGCTCGGCCGAGGCGTTGCAGCTGGACGAAGTGATCGGCGAAACCGACACCCTGATGGCACGCTTTCGCGGTTTGTTGCGCATCTCGGAACTGGAAGATCATCAGCGTCGTTCCGGTTTCCTGCAACTCGACCCGTTGCCTCTGTTGCAGGAGCTGTACGATTTTTACCTGCCGCTGGCTGAAGAGGGTCAGGTGACGTTGACGCTCGAAACGCCAGCGGCCTTGCCTGGCCTCACGGGCGATCGGGCTTTGTTGTTCGAAGCCCTGTCCAACCTGCTGAGCAATTCGATCAAGTTCACCCCGCCCGGCGGCGAGGTGATCCTGCGGGCGACCGACGACAATGGCAGCCCGCTCATCGAAGTGCTCGATACCGGCCCCGGCATCCCCGAGGCCGAACGGGTGGCGGTGTTCCAGCGCTTTTACCGGGTTGATGACAAGCACAGCGGCTTTGGCCTTGGCCTGTCCATCGTCGCCGCCATCGTCAACCTGCACGGCTTCAGCCTGGAGGTGAACAACCGCGAGAGCGGCGGCGCCCGGCTGACCCTGCATTGTCGCCAGAGCCTGATCAATCCCGGCTGACCGCGTTGCCTTTAATCGCGAGCAAGCCCGCTCCCACATGGACGATGCACATCCTGTGGGAGCGGGCTTGCCCGCGATTGGGGGGCACCACGGTGCTCCCGCAAAAAAACAATCCTCTGGCTCGATAGACACAACTTGGCACACTTTTTTCTTGTTATTTGCCGTTCGCAGTTCTTTCTCTGGAATCACAGCTTCCAGGGGGTGTAACCGCACCAGTTGCGAACAAGGGCGGTATAGCCGTCCATATTCAGTGCAAAGACCGACCAAAAGTCGCGTCAATGACCCGCTGTCATAAGGAATAACAACGATGTCTGATGTGTGCACGCCAACCCTCTCCCTGCATTCCCCCTATTTTTGTGCCTTGCGCCTGCGCGGCCAGAACGCCTGTCCAGGCACTGACACTTAGTCTGCCCAGCCTCTGAAGCCCCGCCTTGTGCGTACGGGCGACGGATAGCCACCTCCTGTTTTTCTGCGTACCCCCTGCTTGGCCGCCCTTTAAGCAAGTGCGGCAGAAGCGGCTCTTTTGGCATTGTTTACAAGACAGGTATGTCATGTCCGAATTTGACGCTATAACCGTTCCTCCCAATCGGCCGTGGGCCCTGGTATGGCATTACATCCGCCTGTATCCGCGCTGGTATTGGGGTATTACGCTACTGCAAGTCGGCGCGGCGATGGCTGCCACGTTGATGCCCTACGCCATTGGCCGCATCACCGGCGCGGTCAGTGAAGGCGCCTGGCAACAAGGCGACCTGTTGCAGGCCAGCCTGCCCGCCCTGGGCCTGCTGTTCGCCCTGGCAGTGGTGCAATTGCTCTGTGCCAGGGGTGCCACGCTGTGCATGATCATGGTCAGGCCCCTGCAGAAAATTCGTATCGTGCGCGACATGTTTGCCTATCTGCAGCGTCACTCGGCCCGTTATTTCGGTGAACACTTTGCCGGTAGCCTGGCCCACCGGATCAATGAAGGCACCATCGGCCTGCTGGAAATCACCTGGCTGCTGATCGTGGAAATGCTGCCGATTGTCGCGGTGCTGGTCACCAGCCTGGTCATGCTGACCCTGGCTTCGCCCTGGTTGGGCCTGGGCCTGCTGGTCTGGGTAGCGGCGTACACCTGGCTGGCGTATCGGTTGTCGCTCAAGGCACAAAAACTCGCCGCCAGGCATGCCAGCGCGCGCAGCCTGACCACCGGCAAGATTGTCGATGCGGTGGGCAACCTCAACAGCATCCGTCTGTTCGCCCGCCAGGATTACGAACTCAACTACCTGAACCGCTACCAGATCGAGGAAAAACAGGCCGGACAACGTTCCTTCTTCTATCAGGAAAAGGTCCGCATGCTGCAGGACAGCCTGGCCATTGTGTTGCGCGTGGGACTGGTAGCCCTGGCGCTGTACTTGTGGCATCTGGGCAAGATCGATGTGGGCCAGTTTGTGATGGTGGCCACCCTGGGCCTGATGATCGTGGCGCAATGCAGCTTTTTGAGCATGCAGTTCATGCATTTTTTCGAGTGCATCGGCAATATCGAGAGCAGTATCGATACCCTGCTGCAACCCCATGAAATGCCCGATCAGCACAGCGCCCAACCCGTCAATATCGAGAAAGGCGCCATCCGCTTTCGCGATGTCAACTTCGGCTATAGCCCCGACAGGCCGATCTTCAAGCACTTCAACCTGGATATTCGGGCCGGGCAACGGGTGGGTATTGTCGGTTTGTCCGGCTCGGGCAAATCAACGTTGCTAAGTTTGCTGTTGCGTTCGTACGATCCCCAGGGTGGCAAAATTGAAGTGGACGGCATCGATATACAGGCCATGACCCAGCAGTCGCTGCACACCCATATCGGCTTGATCCCCCAGGAGCCCGGACTGTTTCATCGATCCTTGCGCGAGAATATTGGCTATGGCGATGTGCATGCCGGTGACGCGCAAATTATCCTGGCCGCCAAGCGCGCCCATGCCCATGAGTTCATTCTGCAAATGCCCGAAGGGTATGACGCCCTGGTCGGTGAGCGCGGGGTCAAGTTGTCCGGTGGTCAGCGCCAGCGTATCGCTATTGCCCGGGCACTGTTAAAGAACGCGCCCATCCTGATACTGGACGAAGCCACCGCCAGTCTTGATTCAGAAACCGAAAGTCTGATTCAGAACAGCCTCGACGACATCATGTCGGACAAAACCGTACTGGTAGTAGCTCATCGCCTTTCAACTATCGCCCATCTCGATCGCATTGTTGTATTGGACAAAGGGCAGATTGCCGAAGATGGCACTCACCACCAACTACTGGAACGTAAAGGCCTGTACTACCGACTTTGGCAACATCAGTCCGATGGATTATTGAGTGAACAAGATGAACTGAAAGATGACTTGCCAGTCACGGAAAAAGCGTAACAGCCCCTCCCCCCATATTATTCAGTTGCTTTTCCGCAACACTAACTGCCTGGTACGTTTTACGTTATTACTTGATGATAGTTGCCTATAAGCACCTGCCCACCGACATTCGGCTGGCCGGTGCTTTTTTATTTGCCATCGGTAACATCGAGGGGGTGCGCTCCCTGATGGCACACGCTTCCCAGCCTGCCAGCCATAGGACCCGACAACTGCACTGTTAGTTGGCAGTCACTGTTCACGTTGGTGCACTCTTTTATTACATCCGCCTGCGATTGCCTGATTGTCAGACAATAGCGCCGTATCATTCATTCAACTAAGCCCCTTACTTTGTGCGACGCCTTAGTTCATGCCCCGTCATTATCCCTTGCACTATTACTCTGGATGAAACCTGTCACACCCTTATTAAATAAACCGCCATCACCCTACATTTCCTGCGCTGTTGGCATAGCTGTTGCTTTACCTAACTTAACGGAACTTTACAAACCTCCAGACACCGTACCTCTTGATTCAACACAAGGAATACACATGACATTCTTGCCCTCCCGCTTTTGACACACCGTAATAAGTGTTTTCCTGCACTTATTACACAACCGTTAAACAAACAGTTCTCGTCCCTGCGTGCAAGGGCGAACGGAGCCTTATTGCCCTTCATTTAGTCGAGGGACTTTTATGAGTGACGAGGTAAAGAATAAAACGCGGTCTGCCCCGCTGCTCGACGCCGAACGAGTACAGCAGTGGACCCATATTCCCCATGTAGCCAACACCTCGACACCCGCAGGCCTGGTTACATCGCGGGCGTTGTTGCTGGTGGGCCTGGTTGCCCTGCTGCACGCAGGCGCCTGGTGGGTCATGCAGCAGGCCAAGGCCGAGCCCGTGGTCACGCCGCCCGAAATTCCGGAAATGACCGTCGAACTGACCAGCCCGGCACCACCGGCGCCACCCGTGGAAGAGCCGCCACCGCCACCGCCGCCGCCAGAACCCGAAGCTCCACCCGAGGACGAAGATGCGGTGAAGGAGCCGCCAAAACCGGTGGAAAAACCCAAGCCCATAGAAAAACCCAAACCGGTGGTCAAGCCCAAGCCGGTGCAAAAACCGCAGCCGGTCAAGCCCGCCCCACCGGCGCCAGCTGCTCCGGCGGCACCGACTGCGCCAGCAGCACCCGCGGCGCCTGCCGCAGCACCGGGTCCGGTCAAGGAAACCGCGGCGGTATCGGGGCTCGCCAGCCTTGGCAACCCGCCGCCCGAGTACCCATCCCTGGCCTTGCGACGCAGTTGGGAAGGCACTGTGGTGCTGCGAATCAAGGTACTGCCCAACGGGCGCGCCGGGACGGTGGAGGTCACCAAATCCAGCGGTAAACAGGCACTCGATGACGCGGCTGTAGAAGCCGTACGCAACTGGAAGTTTGTCCCGGCCAAACGAGGGGATACCCCCATCGAAGGATTTGCCACCCAGACCATCTCTTTCAAATTGCCGGAATAACCCAGCCGGGTGCCGACACTAACTTTTATTTAGCCGCCGTGTGAGGTGTAACCATGAACGAGTCTATGTCTTCCATGATTGTCCCCGGGGTGCTCTGGGCACTGGTGCTGTTTTCGGTGGTGAGCTGGGCCTTGCTGCTCATCAAGTCATCGCAATACCTGCGCCAGAAAGCGCAAAACTCGCAATTCAGCAAAGCCTTCTGGGCAGCCCCTGACCTGCTGACGGCGGCCGAACATGCCAGCCAGTACCCCGGCGCCCTGGCCCGCATCGCCAACAGTGGTTTTGAAGCCATGATTGTTGATGACAGCCCGCGCACCACCCAGCAACTGGCCCACACCATCAACCGCTCCGATCGTCTGGAGCGCAACCTGCGCCAGCAGATTCAAAAAGAGCGCCGCGCCCTGGAAAGCGGTCAGGCGATTCTTGCCAGTATCGGCAGCACCGCGCCCTTTATCGGTCTGTTCGGCACCGTGTGGGGAATCATGGAAGCGCTGCAAACCATCGGCGCAACCGGCTCCGCCAGCCTGGAGACCGTGGCCGGGCCCATCGGTCATGCCCTGATCGCAACCGGCGTGGGGATCGCGGTCGCGGTACCGGCAGTGCTGATTTACAACTTCTTCCTGCGTCGCCTCAAGCTGGCCTCGGCCAACATGGACGACTTTGCCCATGACTTCGACGCCCTCGCCCAGCGCAGCGCCTTTGCCATCGACCGTCAGGCCATTTCCAACAAGCGCACCCCAGTGCGGGAGGCAAGCTGATGTCTTTCTCAACCCAGGACAGTGACGAAGTACTCAGCGAAATGAACGTCACCCCGCTGGTGGACGTGATGCTGGTACTGCTGGTGGTGTTTATCGTGACCACGCCGATGATGACCAACGCGATCAAGATCAACCTGCCCAAGACCGACGCCGTGGCCTCGGCGCAAAAAAAGGACCCGGTGGTGGTCAGCGTTGACCAGGACGGCAAGTTCTACCTGGCCAAGAACGAAGTGGCCCCCGAACTGCTGGAAAAAAGCCTGCAGGACGTGAAGGCCCAGGACCCGGAAGTGCGCGTGCAGTTGCAGGCGGACGAAGGTGTCAACTACGGCCAGGTGGCCAAGGCCATGGCCTCCATTGAACGCTCGGGCATTACCAAGATATCGGTGATGACCGCCAGATGAAGCCCTCACCCCAACCCTCTCCCATAGGGAGAAGGCCAGGGTGAGGGGCTTTTGATCCTGATGTAACCACGCACCACCCACGCCGCGCAGGGGCTTTTGGCCCCTGCAGGGGAGCGGCTTGCTTGAAAAAAGTGTTTTGCCCGGGTCGACACAACCCAACTGGAGTCATGAGGGCTCACAAGGCCATTCCAATAAACGTCTGAATAAGCCGGAAATAACCATGCAGATGAAGAGTTCAGGTTTTACCCTCAAGCCGCTCGTTGCAAGCTTGCAGCGACACCGTTTTGTGCCGTTGTATCTGGTCGCTCTGGGGATGAGCGCGGGCCAGTTGCAGGCAGCCGAAGTGAGCACCACGGATGATTCGTCCGCTGCCGTCAGTGCGGCCACGGTCAGCACCGACAGCGCCGCAGCGCCGGCCACCACGCAACTGGACCGGGTCGAAGTGACCGGTTCGGCGATTCGCCGGGTGGATGCCGAAACCGCCGTGCCGATCACCATCCTGCGCGCCGAGCAGTTGCGCAACGAAGGCGTGACCACCACGGCCGAAATCATGCAGCGCGTGACGGGCAACCAGTCACTTCGCAACTCGGCCAGCTCCGTGGGTTCCGGTACCGGGGGGTCGACCTTTGCCGACATGCGCGGTATCGGTGCCAACAAGACCCTGGTGCTGCTCAACGGCCGCCGTTTGGGCAATAACGCCATTGACGGTTCCGCGGTAGACCTGAACACCATCCCGTTTGCCGCCATTGACCGCGTCGAGGTATTGCGCGACGGCGCATCGGCCTTGTACGGCACTGACGCGATTGGCGGCGTGATCAACTTCATCACCAAAAAATCCATGACCGACGGCACCCTGTCACTGGGCGGCGAAGGTGCAGATGCCAGTGGTGGTGGCGACAGCCACGATATCAGCGGTAGCTGGGGCTACGGCGATCTGGAAAAAGACCGTTTCAACGTCATGGCCGTTGCCGGCTATAACAAGCAAAACGCCTTGCATGCCAAGGACCGCACGTTCGCCAGTAACTACGAACCGGGCCGCGGCCTGGATCAGACTTCCGGCACGTCCAACCCCGCCAACTGGAGCCAGGGCAATATCAATACCAATCCGCTGGCGGCCAATGGTTGCAACGGGGCAAACCTGGTCCTGCGCCAGGGGCTATGCCGCTATGACACGCGCAACTATATCGACCTGCTGCCTGAAACCGAGAAGACCTCCTTTTTCGGCAAGGCGACCGGCAAGATCACCGATGACGACAACGTCAACCTGGAGTATTTCTGGGCCCGTAACAACAATGCCGTGGGTGTTGCCCCCGCACCACTGATTGGCGCCAGCATGGACCCGAGTTCGCCTTACTACCCGGGCAACGGCATAACCCCGGGCACCAGCGATCCGTCCTTCGACCCCTCGCAACCGATCGGCCTGAACTGGCGTGAAACCGCTGCCGGTGGCCGCCAGAGCAAAGACCAGAATACCAGCCAGCGCCTGGTATTGAGCTTCGATGGTGTGGCCAAGGGCTGGGATTACAATGTCGGTGCCTCGTACAACCAGAATCAGGTGAACTCCAGTGTGACTGGCGGTTACGCCAGCGACGCGGCCATGCTCAACGGCATTGCTGATGGCATCATCAACCCGTTTGGCCCGCAAACACCTGCCGGGCAGGCCTATATCGACGATCACCAATACCATGGCCAGTACATGTCCTCGGTGGGCCGGGTCACCGGTATCGACGGGCGCATGAGCCGTGAGATCGGCGACTGGTTCGGCGCAGGCCCGTCGGGCCTGGCGATCGGCGGTGAATATCGTCAGGAGAAGTTCCACCAGACCTTCGATGGTTTTGTCGCGGATATTTCCAGCCTCGGGGCCGACCCCGACGCCAGTGTCTCGGGTGACCGTAACGTCAAGGCGGTGTACACCGAGCTGAACGTGCCCGTACTCGACAGCCTCGAACTGTCAGCCGCCGTGCGTCACGACAAGTACAGCGACTTTGGCAGCACCACCAACCCGAAATACTCGTTCCGCTACCAGCCGGTCAAGGAGCTGGTGGTTCGCGGTGCCTACAGTGAGGGCTTCCGCGCACCGTCGCTGTACGAGCTGTACAACCCGCAGTACACCACTTACACCCAGGGCTACTACAACGATCCGCGCCTGTGCACCGGTGGCGTAGTGCAACCGGGGGGCAACGCCGGGCGCGATTGCGGCCAGCAGTTCCATAACCGCACCGGCGGCAACACTGAACTGTCCCCTGAAAAAGCCCGCAACGTGACCGTCGGTTTTGTCTACCAACCGGTGCGCAATCTGTCGATGGGCCTGGATTTCTGGTGGATCCACATCGCCAACCAGATTGCCGAGTTCCCGGAATCCACCGTCTTTGACGATCCGAACGCCTATGCCGACCGCTATGTGCGCAATGCCGACGGTTCGCTCAACTATGTACAGACCGGCCTCGCCAACCTGGGTGCTGTCAAGACCAGCGGTGTTGACGTGTCGCTGGACTACAAGTTCCCCAACACTCCCTACGGCCAGTTCGGCCTTGGCCTGCAAGGCACCTATGTGTCGCGCTATGACTACCAGACCACCATTGGCGGCAGCTACACCGACAAAGTGGGCGCGTTCAAGGATGACGGCATGGTCGCGCGCTGGAAACACGTGCTGAGCGGCACCTGGAACCTGGGCGCCTACCGGGCCTCGCTGGTCAACCGCTTCACCAGCGGCTATGACGACGCCGATCCGGACACCCACTCCCGTGTAGCGTCTTACACCTTGTGGGATATCTCCGGTGGCTACACTTTCAATAAGACCGTGGACCTGGATGCGGGGATCAAGAACATGTTCGACCGTAACCCGCCGTTCTCCAACCAGGCCTACAACTTCCAGAATGGCTTCGATCCGCGTTATGCCGATCCGATGGGCCGTACGTTCTTCGCCCGTGCCACCTATCACTTCTGAGCAACCACCGCTGCCGGCTCACTCCGGCTGGTAGCGGGTTAACTGCGAAATCGCGACCCCGCCGCATTTTAACGCGCAATGCGGCGGGGATTTTTCCAGGCAGTCGATGGTTCAACACGCGGTACAAGGAAGCCCAATGATGTCTGCATTTTTCCTGCCCCTGCTCCGTTCGCTGCTGGTGCCCGTGCTGTCCTGCGTGTGCCTGAGCGTCAACGCCGCGCCCGGCCATGCCCTGACGGTGTATGGCGAAGCGCCCAAATACCCGGCCGACTTCCAGCACTTCGATTTTGTAAACCCGAACGCGCCCAAGGGCGGTTCGCTCAGTCGAACATCGATGGAAATCGGTCAGTTTACCTACCTGTCGCCCTATATCGACCAGGGCACCGGTGTCGCCCAGGTCGATCAATGGGTGAATGCCCCCCTGGCCTTCCGCTCGCTGGACGAGCCCTATACGGTTTACGGGCTTGTCGCGCAGAAGATCGAGCGCGACCCCGACGGCCTGTGGGTGCGTTTCTACCTGAACCCCAAGGCCCGTTTCGCTGACGACACGCCGATCACCGCCCAAGACGTGGCCTTTACCTACGACACGCTGATGACCAAAGGCAGCCTGAGCTATCGCATGCTCTACGGCGAGGTCAAGGACAGGGTCATCGAAGGCCCGCTGCAGATTCGTTTCGACTTCAAGAACAACCAGAACCGCACCCTGGCGCTGGATCTGGCCAGTCTGCATATCCTCCCGGAACACTGGTGGAAGACCCGCGACTTTACCGCCGGTGGCGGCTACGAGCCACCGCTGGGCAGCGGTCCGTATTCGGTCTCCGGGGTTGACCCGGGGCGCAGTGTCACCTTTGCGCGCAACAAAAACTGGTGGGCCAAAGACTTGCCCGTCAGCAAGGGCCTGTACAACTTCGATAGCTTGAAAGTGATGTTTTACAGTGACATCGACGTGGCCCGCGAGATGCTCAAGGCCGGGGCATTCGATTACAACCGCGAGTTCTCCGCCACCGGTTTCAGCATCGGCTACGCCAGCCCGGTGCTCAGCGACGGCCGCTTGCAAAAAGGCGTGTTCGCCAAGGAAAAACCCAGTGCCGCTCAGGGGTTTACCTTCAACCTGCAAAACCCGTTTTTCCAGGATCGCCGGGTACGCGAGGCGCTGAGCCTGCTGTGGGATTTTGAATGGACCAACAAGCAGATGATGCGCAACTTCTATGTCCGCGCGCAGAGCTACTTCCCGAAAAGCGAAATGTCCGCCACGGCACTGCCCGACGCCCGTGAACTGGAGATTCTCGAACCCTTGCGCGGGCAGATCCCCGATGAAGTGTTCACCCAGGTGTACCAGGCGCCGAAAACCGATGGCAGCGGTTATATCCGCGACAAACAGCTGCAAGCCCTGGCGCTGCTCAAGGAAGCCGGCTGGACACCCAAAGACAACCTGCTGGTCAACGCCAAGGGCGAACCGCTGCGCTTCACCTTTCTCGACAGCCCTAGCGGCTTCGATCGCATGGTTTTGCCCTGGAAACGTACGCTGGCGCAGATCGGTATCACCATGGACATTCGCAAGGTCGACTCGGCGCAGTACATCAACCGCACCAATGCCCGTGACTACGACATGATGGTCGGCCAGTTCCCCCGCAGCGGCCAGCCGATCGTCTCGCCCGGCCGTGAGTTGTACGACATGTTTGGCTCACGCAGCGCCACCCAGGCGGGTGCTTCCAACAACATGGTGCTGCGCAACCCGGCCGTCGACAAGCTGATTGACGGGGTAGTCCAGGCCAACAGCCGCGAAGAGATGGTGCATTACACCCGCGCCCTCGACCGCGTATTGCTGTGGAACTACTACATGATCCCTCACTACTACTCGGTCGGCACCCCGACGGTGTACCTGAACCGCTTCGGCCAGCCCGCCAGGGAGGCCAAATTCGACGAAGGCCTGGACACCTGGTGGGAAGTCAGCAAAACCCCATTAACCAATGCTGCGTATGGCCAGGCCAACGCACAGCCGGAGGGTCATTGAGATGCTGCATTACATCAGCCGTCGCCTGTTACTCATCATCCCCACCCTGCTGTGCATTCTGGTGGTCAATTTTATGATCGTGCAGGCTGCCCCCGGTGGTCCGGTGGATCAGGCCATTGCCCGCCTGCAGGGCTTCGGTGGCGCTGCGGTCGGCGGCGGCGGTGGCGAAATGGCCGCGGCCGCCGGCGGGGCCAGCCGTAGCAGTCGCGGCCTTGACCCGGCATTGATCGAAGAAATCACCAAGCATTACGGCTTCGACAAACCCATGCACGAGCGTCTCTGGCTGATGCTCAAGAACTACGCGCAACTGGACTTCGGCAGCAGTTTCTTTCGCGGGGCCAAGGTCACTGACCTGATCGTGGAGAAACTGCCGGTATCCATCTCGCTGGGCCTGTGGGCGACGCTGATCACCTACCTGATTTCCATTCCGCTGGGCATCCGCAAGGCCATACACAATGGCAGCGCCTTCGATGTATGGACCAGCACGGCGATCATCATCGGCTACGCCATGCCCGCCTTTCTGTTCGCCATTCTGTTGATCGTGGTGTTTGCCGGCGGCAGTTATGTCAGCTGGTTCCCGGTGCAGGGCATCGTCTCGGACAACTTCGACAGCCTGAGTTTCTTCGGCAAGATCGGCGATTATCTGTGGCATATGGTACTGCCCGTGTCGGCGCTGGTGATCGGCGGTTTTGCCACCCTGACCATCCTCACCAAAAACAGCTTTCTCAACGAAATCAGCCGACAGTATGTGGTTACCGCGCGGGCCAAAGGCCTGACCGAGCGCCGCGTGCTTTACGGCCATGTGATGCGCAACGCCATGCTGCTGGTGGTAGCCGGGATTCCCCAGGCGTTGATCGAGGTGTTCTTTGCTGGCTCCCTGCTGATTGAAACTATCTTCAACCTCGACGGCATCGGCCGCATGAGCTACGAAGCGGCGGTATCACGGGACTACCCGGTGGTGTTTGGCACCCTGTTTCTGTTCACCCTGTTCGGCCTGCTGATCAAGCTGATCGGCGACCTGTGCTACACCCTGCTCGATCCCCGTATTGATTTCTCGGCGAGGACTGCCTGATGTTCAACCTCTCTCCTCTTGGCCGTCGCCGCCTCAAACATTTCAAGGCCAACCGCCGTGGCTGGTGGTCACTGTGGATTTTTATCGGGCTGTTCGTGGTATGTCTGGGCGGTGAACTGATTGCCAACGACAAGCCCCTGGCGATTCACTACAAGGACAGCTGGTACTTTCCGATTGTCAGCAGTCACCTCGAAACCGATTTCGGCGGCGAGTTGCCCTTTGAACCCGACTACCGCAGTGACTACGTACGCAAGCTGATTGCCGATCAGGGCGGCTGGATGCTCTTCGCGCCGATTCCGTTCAGCTACGACACCGTCAACTACGACCTCCAGGAGCCCTCACCCAGCCCACCGAGCGCCACCAACTGGCTGGGCACTGACGATCAGGCCCGGGATGTACTGGCCCGCGTGATCTTCGGCGCACGGATTTCCATCCTCTTTGCCTTGATCCTGACCGCCATCAGCACCCTGGTGGGCATTACCGCCGGTGCCCTGCAAGGCTTCTACGGAGGCCTGGTCGACCTGCTTGGCCAGCGCGTACAGGAAATCTGGGCCGGGTTACCGGTGCTGTACCTGCTGATCATTTTGTCCGGCTTTGTCGCTCCGAGTTTCTGGTGGTTGCTGGGCATCATGGCGCTGTTCAGCTGGCTGGCCCTGGTGGATGTGGTGCGCGCCGAGTTCTTGCGCGGGCGCAGCCTGGAGTACGTCAAGGCTGCGCGGGCCCTGGGCCTGACTGACGGCGCACTGATGCGCCGGCATATCCTGCCCAACGCCATGACCTCCACCCTGACCTACCTGCCGTTTATCCTGACCGGTGCCATTGCCACCCTCACCGCCCTGGACTTTCTCGGCTTTGGCATGCCCCCGGGCAGCGCATCGCTGGGCGAATTGATCGGCCAGGCCAAACACAATCTGCAGGCGCCGTGGCTGGGCCTGACCGCGTTCTGTGCGCTGGCGCTGATCCTGTCGCTACTGGTGTTTATCGGCGAAGCCTGCCGCGACGCCTTCGATCCCCGGACCTGAGAATTGACATGACCAACACACTGATAGAAATCCGCGACTTGCGCGTGAGCTTTGCCGGGGCAGAAGTGGTTCACGGCATCAACCTCGATATCCGCCGTGGCGAGTGTATGGCGCTGGTGGGCGAGTCGGGCTCGGGCAAATCGGTGACCGCGCATTCGATCCTGCGCCTGCTGCCGGGCAAGGCTGTCGAGACCCAAGGCAGTATCCGCTACGACGGCGTCGATCTGGTGCATGCCAGCGAAGCCCAGTTGCGCAGCTTGCGCGGCAACCGCATTGCGATGATTTTCCAGGAGCCGATGACCTCGCTCAATCCGCTGCACACCGTGCAAAAACAGATCAGTGAAATCCTTATCACCCACAAGGGCCTGAAAACCCGCGCTGCGCGGCAACGCACCCTGGAGCTGCTGGAACTGGTGGGCATCCGCGAACCGGCCAAGCGCCTCAATGCCTATCCGCACCAACTGTCTGGCGGGCAGCGCCAGCGGGTGATGATCGCCATGGCCCTGGCCAATGAGCCGGAACTGCTGATCGCCGATGAGCCGACCACGGCGCTGGATGTGACGGTGCAGCAAAAAATCCTCGAACTGCTGATCGACCTGCAACAGCGCCTGGGCATGTCGTTGCTGCTGATCAGCCACGACCTCAATCTGGTGCGCAAGATTGCCCAGCGCGTGTGCGTGATGCGCGGTGGCGAGATTGTCGAGCAGGCCAGTTGCGAGGCCCTGTTCAACGAGCCGAAGCACCCCTACAGCCGCATGCTGATCGAGGCCGAGCCCAGTGGCCGACCGGTACCGGGAGAGCACCGTCACAACCTGCTGCAAGTGGACAACCTGAAAGTCTGGTTCCCCCTGCCCAAACCGCTGTTCAGTCGCGAGCGACACTTTATCAAGGCGGTGGATGGGGTCAGTTTTGAACTGAAAAAAGGCCGCACCCTGGGCATCGTCGGCGAGTCCGGCTCGGGCAAATCGACCCTTGGCCAGGCTATTTTGCGGCTGGTGGACTCAGAGGGCGAAATCCGCTTCGGTAATAAACAACTGAACATCCTCAGCCAGAACCTGTTGCGCCCGTTGCGCCGGCAAATGCAGGTGGTGTTCCAGGACCCGTTTGGCAGCCTGAGCCCGCGCATGTCGGTGCAGCAGATCATCAGCGAAGGCTTGCTGGCCCATGACATTGGCACTGAGCAAGAGCGCGAGGCGGCGGTGATCCGGGTCTTGCAGGAAGTGGGCCTGGATCCGCAAAGCCGTCATCGCTACCCCCATGAGTTCTCGGGCGGGCAGCGCCAGCGCATCTCCATTGCCAGGGCGCTGGTCATGGAGCCGGAGCTGATACTGCTCGACGAACCCACCTCGGCCTTGGACCGCACGGTGCAAAAACAGGTGGTCGACCTGCTGCGCGACCTGCAGGCCCGGCATGGCCTGACCTACCTGTTTATCAGCCACGACCTTGCGGTGGTGTATGCCCTGGCCCACGACATGATCGTGATCAAGGACGGCAAGGTGGTGGAACAAGGGGATGCGCAGTCCATCTTCGACAACCCGCAACACCCCTATACCCGGGAATTGCTGCAGGCCAGCAGCTTGAAGACACAGGAGCATGAGTTTGCATAAACGCCCGCCCCCGTAGCAGCCTCGCTCCGCTCATCAGCTGCTTGTATGTTGGTGCTAGGGCCTTCCTGTGGGAGACGGTTAACTCCAGAGGCTACGTACCCAGCCCACTGCACGTTTACACAACGCTCTGGTTTTGTAGCAAAGACAATTGGTGTCCGGAGCATAAACGGGGTTGCTGCTGACCAACCCCAGCGCCTGCAAGTCAACCTGAAACGGCGCAGCGACAGCCCCCCAGCGTTTAGCTTGCTGTATCAGAGCAAAAATCATGGACACCGCCAAACAAGCGATAAACAACCAGAAACCGACCTTGTACCAGGTGATATATTGATTTAAATGCAGCTCAATCGCCGTGTTCATGTCGCTGTGAACCAGCAAATATATCCCTGCGCCAAGGGCGAACGGGAAAATGTCCCCCAGGTATCGCAAAAAGATTTTTGCGTACTGCCTACAATTTCGCTCCATTCCCACGACAGGAATGATCTGTATATCCGTGATATGCAGTACATCACCGTGGGCCGTTTCATCGGCTGGGGTCCAGATCACGTCGCCTACCGCCCGCGTCCAGTACTGCCCCATAAATCGCTTGAAAAACAATAGGGTGAACAATGGGTGCGGCTTGAATTTCTCAAGTGCTTTTCCGGTGAAAACCAGTGCCGATTTTGGTGCGATTGCGCTGGTAGTGGCGTAGCGGCTGTGCTTGAACAGGTCGAGTGTATAAACCCGACCCTGGGTGTTGACCTTGAAATGTCGCTGGGCAAAGACGGTTACCGGCACCTTCGAATAATGAATCAAGGCTTTGGTCTTACAAAACAGCATCACAGGTAGTTCCGTCCAGAAAAACCGTGCAGCCTAGAGCAGTTTTTGGCCAATGGCCACTATCTAGCGAGTAAGGCTCAAGGCCATTGCACTGCAAAGCCCTTATATCTCCAAATCGAATATATAAATCATTTTATATTCTTTTTTAAAAGCTAATTTTCCTGCAAGACTCTCGTCATAACTCTTCCAACTCATGATGAGAACGAAATGAAAAAATTCACTGCCCTCACCGCCCTGACCCTGGCTGTCCTGTCTGGCCTGGCCCACGCCGATCGTCTGGATGACATCAAAAAATCCGGTGTGCTGCGCGTGGCGTCCTTTGACAGCAACCCGCCATTTGGTTTTGTCGATGCCAACAGCAAGCAGATCGAAGGCCTCGACGTCGACTACGCCAAGGCCATCGCCGACAAGCTGGGCGTGAAGTTGCAGTTGCAGCCAACCAACCCGGCCAACCGCGTACCGCTGCTGGTGGCCAACAAGGTGGACCTGGTACTGGCCAACTTCACCATCACCCCCGAGCGCGCCGAGCAGGTGAATTTCAGCATTCCGTACTTTGCTTCGGGCCAGCAATTTATCGTCAAGAAAGGCACCCTCACATCCCCCGAGGAGCTGAACAAATGGCGCGTAGGGGTGGACAAGGGCACGGTCAATGAAGGCGTGCTGCGCGAGAAATTCCCCGGTGCCAAAGTGGTGGCCTACGATGACACCCCGTTCGCCTTCACTGCCCTGCGCAACGGTAACGTCCAGGCCATCACCCAGGACGGCCCGAAGCTGATCGGCCTGCTGGCCAATGTGCCGGACAAGGACAAATACGAAGTGCCGCCGTTCACCATTTCCAATGACCTGATCGGTGTCGGTATTCCTAAAGGCGAAGCGCGCCTGACCGAGGTGGTTAACCAGACCCTCACCGACCTCGAAGCCCAGGGCAAGGCCCAGGGCATTTATGACGCCTGGTTCGGCCCGACCACCAAGACCCCGCTGACCCGCCTGTACAAGATTGGCGACAAGAGCTAAGCCACTGCCTCTGTGGGAGCGAGCCTGCTCGCGAAGACTTTTCGCGAGCAGGCTCGCTCTCACAGTTCCTGTCTCCTTCAGCCCGTCACGGTCAACCGGACGGGTTTGCTCGTTTCTGGATGGACGCTGTTTCTATGTTCGGTGAACTGCTTGCCCCGCAATACCTGCACTGGTTGCTCGATGGTTTTGTCCTCACCCTGATCCTTTCCCTGCTGACCTGCCTGGTGGCTACCGGGCTGGGGTTTTTGCTGTGCCTGGCACGCATCTCGCCTTTGCGTGTGTGGTCGTGGCCGGCACGGGCCTACCTGGCCCTGTTTCGCAATACGCCGCTGCTGGTGCAGCTGTTTTTCTGGTACTTCGGGGTCACCGCCATGCTGCCCGAAGGGCTGGTGATGTGGCTCAACCAGCCGCGCAGCCTGTCACTGGGGCTGTTTGAAGTTGACTGGCCGTCGTTTGAGTTTCTCGCCGGGTTCTGGGGGCTGATGCTCTACACCGCCGCTTTTATTTGCGAGGAGTTTCGCGCCGGTGTCAGTTCGGTGCGGGTGGAACAACGGGCGGCAGGTCTGGCGCTGGGCTTGAGGCCGGCACAGGTGTGGCGCTATATCGTGTTCCCGCAGGCGCTGCGCACGGCGTTGGGACCGTTGCTGGGCCAGTACATGAACGCCCTGAAAAACTCGTCTCTGACCATGGCCATTGGCTTGGCCGAGCTGTCCTACGCCTCGCGTCAGGTCGAGACCGAAACCTTCAAGACCTTTCAGGCCTTCGGTTTTGCCACTCTGCTGTATGTGGCCAGCATTGCCTTGCTCGAAGTACTTGGCCAATTGATTGCACGCAGCAAGTGGTATCGCCAGGGAGGGGTGTAAGTCATGGATTTTTCGGTTATCAGCGACAACTTTTCGTATTTCATGCTCGGCGCCTGGCCCAACGGACCTTTGGGCGGTGCAGCACTGACGCTGCTGCTCAGCCTGTTGTCGGGGATCATCTCGGCACTGCTGGGGCTGGTGCTGGGCATTGCCCTGGTGATGATTCGCGGCAAGGTGCGCTGGCTGTTGTTGGGTGTGCTGGGTTTTTTGCGGGCAATTCCGGTGGTGATGCTGATTTTCTGGAGTTATTTCCTGCTGCCCATCCTGTTCAAGGTCGATGTACCCGCGCTGGCCACCGTGGTGTGTGCGCTGTCGTTGATCGGCGGTGCGTACCTGGCCCACTCGGTGTATGCCGGGATCAGCAGCCTGCCGGCCGGGCAATGGGCGGCGGGCAAGGCTCTCGGCCTGGGTAGCTGGCAAGTGTTGCGTCTGATCATTCTGCCGCAGGCCCTGCCGATGATGCTGCCCTCCTTCCTCAACCAATGGATTTCACTGATCAAGGACACCTCGCTGGCGTACGTGATCGGGGTCGGCGAGCTGTCGTTTGTTGCCACCCAGATCAGCAACCGGGTGATGGTGCACCCGACGGAAATCTTCCTGTTTGTGGCGCTGGTGTACTTTGTGTTGTGCAGTGGCCTGGACTGGATGGCCAATCGGTGGGTCAAGCGCTAACCACCTTCTCACCTGTGGGAGCGGGCTTGCTCGCGATGGCATCACTGCGGTTTGCCTGGCAGACCGCGTTGTCCAAATCGCGGGCAGGCCCGCTCCCACAACGATCAGTGCAAGGTTGCGATCACCGCCCAAACCGGCACAAAGCCCATTGGCAGCCACACGGCCAGTCGCGGCCGATACGGCAACAGCATCAGCAGGCTAAAACCGCTCAACGAGATCATGCCAAACCAGCCAACCGGCCCCATCGCCCAGCCCCAGGCCAACCCGCAAAACCAGAAACTCAGCCCCAGGCTTAGCCAACCGGCAACCCGCAGCACACGCCGCAAGCGGGCCGCAGGCGGCTTTCCCCACACCTGTTTGTAATGACGCTCCAACCCCTGGCACAAGGTAAGCATGCCGATGTAAGCGAACGCCAGTGCAGCAAAATAATCAGCCAGCATCTCAATTTACCTCGGCCATGACGGCGGTTTTTTTACGTGGCACCCGCTCAACCGCCGGTTGCGAGACTTTCCAGCAGGCCCACAGCAACAAAGCGCCCAGGGCCATAGCAGTCAGCTCGACGCCCATGCAGCTGTGCAGTGCCCAAGGCCGGTTGACGGTGAAGACACTCAACAACGGCAAGGCCAGGCACAACCCTCCCGCCAACCCGAGTTGCTCGCGCCAGGCCTGCATGCGCGGGCGCAGCAAGGCATGGGCAAAGCTCAACGCCCACATGCCAAAGAACACATTCAATTCAGCATCCGCCCGTTCGGTCATCCCCGACGGCAACAGCCGGTTGCCCCACAACAGGCTGATACAAGCCAGGCTCAAGCCCGCCATAACGGTGACATTGATCGCCTCGACTAAACGGTAGAGCACCTGGGCAACCCGACCTTCGCTGGCGTACTTGCGCCGCCGCTTGACCGTGAACAGCACCAGCCCGCTGGCGATCATGGCGCTGCTGATCAGGCCGCAAATAAAGTACAGCCAGCGCATCGGGTAACCGCCGAACTGGGCAAAGTGCAGCCCGGAAATCACCCGATGGGTCAGCACCGTGGGGCGCATCTCTGTGGGGCCGGCCAATTGCTCGCCGGTGACGCCGTCAAAGCGCATGCCCTGGCCCTTGGTCAGGGCAATGCGATTGCCCAGGATCGGACGAATCTGGATTTCGGCATTGCTCATGCCGGGGTTGCTGATGCTGATCCCGCCCAACGGCCCCATGACAGCCCGGGCCTGGCTCAGCAACGGCCCCAGGGCCACCAGCGGTGCAGGCTCTGCGGTTGCCGGGCGCTGTACGGCAACGCTGGCCGGCGCCTTGTCCTGTGCCTTGAAAAAGGCCTCGCGGTCACCATCGAACAATGCATCCATGGCCGCAGGCATATAGATCACCAGAAAAATCGCCAGCCCGGTGTAGGTGATCATCAAGTGAAAAGGCAGCAACAGCACGGCACTGGCGTTGTGCGCGTCAAGCCACGAGCGCTGGCCTTTGGCGGGACGAAAGGTGAAGAATTCCTTGAAGAACTTCTTGTGGATCACGATGCCGCTGACCAAGGCCGCGAGCATGCCCATGGCCAGCGCACCCACCAGGTAAATGCCGATCATGCGCGGCATGTGCAGGGTGAAGTGGAACAGAAAGAAAAACCGCCCTCCTACCGTTTCGCGAACCGGCATCACCTCGCCGGTATCCGGGTCCAGGGTCACCGACACGCCATCACGGCGCCCGCCGGTAGAAGCCTGCAATTGCGGCGAGCGCTCATAGGGCAGGCTGATACCCCACTGTTTTGCGTCAGCCTTGTGCGTCTGCAAGTAGCTCAGTGCGCGTTGCGCTGCCTGCTCATCGGTCAGGTGGTGGGCCGGCAGCTCGGGGGTCATCCAGTTGTCGATCTCCTGATCGAACACGGCCAGGCTGCCGGTCAAAAAGATCACGAACAACAACCAGCCGACGATCAGGCCACCCCAGGTGTGCAGCCAGGCCATGGATTGGGTCAGGGTCTGTTTCATCCCAGTCGCTCCAGCAGTTGCGGCCAAAAACCGATGGCGGCCAGGGGCACGGCGAGCACCGCGCCCATCCAGGCCGACCACTGGTGGCGGGCAGCAAATGCCCACAAAATGGCGAAGGTGTAGATCACAAACGACAGCAGGCTGGCGACGGTCATCGCGTCTACATTGTCCAGCGGCAGCAGCCGCGCCAATGCCGCAGTAAAGGCATAGGTAAAGACATAACCACCGACCAGTGCTG
Organism: Pseudomonas sp. TWR1-1-3; assembly: GCF_049896805.1. Classification (NCBI taxonomy): domain Bacteria; kingdom Pseudomonadati; phylum Pseudomonadota; class Gammaproteobacteria; order Pseudomonadales; family Pseudomonadaceae; genus Pseudomonas; species Pseudomonas sp. TWR1-1-3. The sequence continues at coordinate 1,311,702 of NZ_JAFCUZ010000001.1, forward strand.
CCAGTGTGCGAGACACGATCGGCGCCCAGGCCGACGTTGCAAGTTTCATGTGTTCAATCCTCTATCGAGCTCCGGTTTTTGCCTGCGCCAGATGCGACAACGGCGCGACACCCGTTTTCACGGATGTCGCGCCTGCATGGGCCGCGGTGTTATCAGAACGAACTGGTCACAGACGCAAAGTACGCACGGCCTGCCTCGTTGTAGGTTTGCGCGCCCGCCTCGTCCGAGTTGCCCTTGCGGTACAGTTGCTTGTCGAACAGGTTGTTGATGCCCACCCGCACACTGAAGTTTTTGTTGAACTCATAGCCGCTGCTCAAGCCCACCAGACCATAAGGATCGACGGGCTGCTGCACCGACTTGTCCAGTGCTTCATTGGCGCGGTTGTTGCGCTTGGGCGCTTCCTGCTTGCCGTAGTAAGTCCCGCTGACCTGGAACGACAGTTTTTCGGTGGCGTACCAGTCGAGCATGGTGTTGACGGTGTACTTGGGAATGATGCTCAGCGGGTCGCCGGTTTCCTTGTCCTTGCTTTCGATCATGTAGGTCAGGTTGGTGTTCCAGTCCAGATCCTCACGCAAGCTGACAAACAGGTTGCCTTCCACCCCCTGGACGATGGCCTTGCCGCTGTTTTCCCATTGCAGCACGCGACGGCCGTTGGGCAGGCGGAATGCCGATTCGTTGCTGGCATTGATCTTGTTCTGGTAGTCGTTGCGGAAATAGGTGGCGCTGGTGCGCCAGGTGCCCTTGTCGAACGCCAGACCGATCTCTTTGTTGACGCTGATTTCCGGTTTGAGATCCGGGTTACCCACCAGGTAGCAGCCACCGATATTCACTTCAACCGAGCTGCAGCCACCACCGCGGCTGTACAGCAGGTAGTTGGGGTTGGACTGGTACAGGTTCGGGGTCTTGTAGGCCCGGGCAATACCGCCCTTGATGCTCAACTCATCGGTGAGCTGATGCGAGGCGTTGAGGCTCGGGCTCCAGTTGCCGCCAAATTCGCTGTGGTGATCGAAGCGCACGCCGGGGGTAACGATGGTTTTGGCGCCGACTTCGATATTGTCTTCGACGTAGAACGCATAGCTGTTGGCCGTGGTTTTGGTTTGTGTACGGTCCGTACCCGGCAGGCCGGGTGTGCCGTCAGCCCCCGGATCCCAGCTTTGCGGACGCAACGAGCCCGGGTCATTGAGCGATTCGTAGAGATATTCACCACCCAGAGTCAGTACCTGGGCGGTGCCCATGTTCAGCGGCAGATTGACCTCACCTGTAGCACGGGTATTGCGCAGACGCGATTCAAAACTGCCGGCGCTGGCAGAAGGTGCACCTTCACCATAACCGGCCAGGCCTTCGTTGAGACGCGCGTTGCGGGTCAGGTCGTGGGTCAGCGAGGCCGAAGTCGAGCCCCAGTCAAACGAACCATTGTGGGTAGCCGAAAAGGTGCTCCGCTGCAGCACGCTGGTCTCTTTGCCGGTCAGGCTGTTGACGAAGTCACCCCCGCTGTTGAGCATGGTGTCGCCGGCAAAAATATTGCCCTGGCGGCTGTAACTGGCTTCCAGGTCCAGGCTCTGCTCAGGGGTGAATTGCCAGCTGAGCAGGCCGTTGATGTCTTTGTTGCGCACGCCTTCGCGGCCCGCCACGACGCTGTCGGGGGAGGCCTGGGCAGCGGTATTGATGCCCGGATCGTCAGCATCGGTCTTGTTCAGGCCGCCATACACACGAAACACCAGATCATCCGTGATCGGCCCGCTGAGGTTGAAGTTGGTGCGTTTGCTGACACCTTCGGCGTCGTCTTCCGGCGCCAGGTAATAGGCGGTCAACGAGCCTTTTAGCTTGTCCGATGGACGCTTGGTGATGATATTGACCACCCCGCCCATTGCCCCTGAACCGTAGCGCGCCGCTGCCGGGCCGCGCAGGATCTCGATGCGCTCGACTTCTTCGGCCGGTACCCAGTTGGTTTCGCCACGGGTATCACGGTCGCCGCTCCAGCCATAGCGCTGGGCATTGCGCGAAGAAGACGGCTTGCCGTCGATGAGGATCAGGGTGTTTTCCGGGCCCATGCCACGCAGGTCGATCTGCCGGTTATTGCCGCGGGCGCCGCTGGAACTGTTACCGGTGAGGTTGACCCCGGGTTCGCGACGAATGATGTCGGACAGGTCATTGGCCGGCGGGCGCTTCTTGATGTCTTCGGCGGTGATGATCGACACGCCGGGTGCCTGCTTCAGCTCCTGGGCAGCAGTGCCCAATACACGGGTTTCTTCGAGTTGCAACGCCTGGCGGGTGCCATCCACTGGCAAATCGGTGGCCTCTACCGGTACTTCGTCACGCTCACGCTCAAGTGCGTCGGCAAGCAGGGTGGGCGAAGCCAGAGCGGCCATGAGAGCCAGTGAAAGATGACTGCGGTTGAATCGAGACGACATGTCCAGTTGATCCCTTAACAATGGAGTGTGCTCAGCAGGCCAAAGGCTGGTAATTGCTGACGCACGACCTCGAAAGGACCTACGTGTTTAGCTTTCCCCGGCACTGCCAGGGCTGCGATGATAGGGACTCTCATTTGAGAGTAAAGCGCAAATGACATCAATACTCATTTGGAAGTTCCGCAATCCCTTTGTTTTAGAGCCTTTTCCTACATAAAATAATTAATACAAAATGTAACAATGCCTTTGGATCAAGAAATCCCCCTGCCCTGTACAATCCTTCATCCTACTTTTTTGAGCCTTATCGCCATGACTGACGAACTGCACATCACTGACCTGTTACCCGGCGACGGTAAAGCGGTGGTCAAAGGTGCCCTGATTACCACGCACTACACCGGCTGGCTCGAAGACGGCACGGTATTCGACTCTTCGCATCAGCGCGGCAAGCCGTTCCAGTGCGTGATCGGCACCGGGCGAGTGATCAAGGGCTGGGACATCGGCCTGATGGGCATGCAGGTCGGCGGCAAGCGCGCACTGCAGGTACCCGCGCACCTGGCCTATGGTGAAAGAAGCATGGGCGCGCATATCACACCGAACTCCAACCTGCGGTTTGAGATCGAACTGCTGGAAGTGCTTACACGCGACGATTGAGCGCGACTGCAGGTTGCGCACTAATAGGGAGTTAAATGCTGGTGAATCGATTTTTCAGGTGTTGTTTACCGATTATTCCGCTAATGGTACTGGCAGGTTGCAGCAGTCAGAGCACACAAACACTGCCAAGCCGGACTCCCGACCAGACCCGCGCCCGCATTGTGCAACTGCTACCGGCCAAAGTTGCAGACCGCACCGGCTGGGCAACTGATATCCAGGTCGCATTCACTGCCCAAGGCCTGGCGGCCACCGATGAAAACCTCTGTTCCGTGCTGGCTGTGACCGAACAGGAATCGACCTTTCAGGCCGACCCGCCGGTACCGGGCCTGGGCAAGATCGCCCGCAGTGAAATCAACCGCCGCGCCGGCAAGCTGCATATCCCCGAATTTGTAGTGCGCAGTGCCTTGAGCATCACTTCGCCCGACGGTAAAACCTACAACCAACGCCTGGATGCGGCCCGCACCGAGGGCCAGTTGAGCGCCATTTTTGATGATTTCATCGGCATGGTGCCACTGGGCAAAAGCTTGTTTGGCGGCTTGAACCCGGTGCATACCGGCGGGCCAATGCAGGTCAGCATCGCTTTTGCCGAAAAGCGTGCACGGGACTATCCCTACCCGGTGGCCCACTCGATCCGCCAGGAAGTCTTCACCCGCCGCGGTGGCATGTATTTCGGCATCGCCCATCTGCTCGGTTACCCGGTGGACTACAACCAGTCGCTGTACCGTTTTGCCGACTTCAACGCGGGCTGGTACGCCAGCCGCAATGCCGCTTTTCAGAATGCCGTCAGCCGTGCATCTGGCATACCGCTGGCACTGGATGGCGACCTGACTATTCCGGGCTCTTACGCGGTTGGCTCCACCGAGCGGGCTGTACGCGCCCTGGGCAAGCAACTGGGCCTGAGCCATAACGCTATCCGCCGTCAGCTTGAAAAAGGCGACAGCCTGGACTTCAACGAAACCGACCTGTACCAGGACGTGTTCGCCCTCGCCGACCGCCAGCAAGGCAAGCCGCTGCCCCGTGCGGTATTACCGGGCATCACCCTGCAAAGCCCGAAAATCACCCGCAACCTGACCACCGCCTGGTTTGCCCAGCGGGTTGATGAACGCCGTCAGCGTTGCATCAGCCGAGCAGCGGCCAGCCGTTGATTTTCTGTGGGAGCGAGCCTGCTCGCGAGGGTATCGACACGATCTACCTCACAGAACTTGTCGTCAGTATCGCGAGCAGGCTCGCTGCCACAAAGAGAGGTGCGCAGGCCTGCGAGCAAACGCACAGCTAAAATGCTACAAATTATGTAGCCAGCGCATGCAGGCCTTGTAGTCCCTTGGGCAGGCTGCGATAAGCTGCGCCGCAAGTTCAATCAACAGTCATCAGGAATAATTGATATGTGCGTGGTTTTTGCATGAAATGGCTCAAAGGCATCATTCTGGGGGTCATCCTGCTGGCAGTGGGCGCCGTGGGGCTGGGGCTGTTTTACTTTCTGCCCCAGCACGATGTGGTGATGGTCACGGGGGTTGAGGTCAAGCGCATGGATCACAACGGTGTGATCAGCGCAGAAAACCCGGCTGACGGCCCGACCCGGGATGTGTACTTCATCAACACTGAAGACCCGGTGACCAAGGAGGTCATGGTTTATCGCAACGAAGACACCGGCTGGTCCTTCCCCTGGTATTTCAAGTTCGACTCTGCCGATATCCAGGCCAAGGCCCAGGGTTACTCCCGCGATGCCAACCAGCTGGCGCTGATCCGCTACTACGGCTGGCGTATCAAGATCTTCTCGGTGTTCCCCAACATCACCGCGATCGAAGCCACCAACAGCCGGGATGAGCCTTTCCCCTGGTTCAACACGGTGTTCTTCAGCGTGCTGGCACTGCTCTTGATCGTGATTGCCGTCTTTATCAAGCGTCGCGTCAAACGTCGCCCGCAAATGCCGGTCAATTGATCGCTGCGCCCCTGCGGGGGCGCATTCCAGGGGCCGTGAATCGGTCACCCGCGACACCCTTCCCTGCGGCCACACCGGCAGTCCTTGACCTCAAGGTTTGCCGGTAGCAACAGCCAACTCGTCTGACACCTCGCCATCGGCCTCGCGCTCATGCTCCAGCACCGCCTGGGCCAGGTCTTCGGTGACGCGCATCTCGACCCCGACGGCCGACATTTGTGCCGCCGCGGTAAAGGGAGCTGCGGTCACTGGCTCCGAGCCCTTGGCACGACGCCAGGCAAACAGCAGCACCAGGCCCAGGTTCAGCGCGGCCAGGGCCCAGAATAGCCCGGCTTCACCGACCCGGGTCATCAGCGGCGAAATCACCAGCGGGCTGATGGCACAGCCCAGGGAGTTGATCAGCAGCAAGCCCTGGATCATGCTCACGATCGCCCCCGACGACGCCCGGTCCGCCGCATGGCTGACCGCCACCGGGTAAATCGCGAAGATACCGCCCCCCAGCAGAAAAAACGCCACTACCAGCAGCGGCGAACCGGCTGGCAGCATCAGGATGATCAATGACAGCACTGCGCAGGCAGCGCCCAGCACGATCAATACCAGATGCCGGTCCTGGTGGTCCGACCAGCGCCCGACCGGGTACTGCAACAGCATGGCGCCAAGAATCACCCAGGCCATCATATGCCCGACCTCGGTCACGTCCAGGCCGATACGTTGCAGGTACAAGGGCAGCAACGCATACACCGCGGCAATGGCAATACCCGAACCAAAACAGCCAATCACCCCGGTGGGCGTGGCACGCAGCAACTGCAAGGGCATCAGCGGTTCTGCGCGCTCAACAATCGGGGTTGCCCGCGGCAACATGACAATGGGCAACAACGATAGCGAGGCCAATATGGCGGCGATCATAAAGGGCACCGTGTCACCGGTCAGGGCAATGGCGCCCAGGTTGACCTGCCCCAGCAACCCCGCACCGTAGAGGGCAATCATGTACAAAGCCAGCAGGCGCCCGCGAATCTTGGGGTCGGCGGCCATCAACAACCAGCTTTCCACCACCAGGAATACGCCGACGCTGGCCCAACCGTTGACCAGGCGCAGGACAAACCATGTCCAGGGCTCGGATGACATGCCCTGGAACAGGATCGAGGTGGCAATCAATGCCGCGAAGCAGCTGTAGGCGCGGATATGGCCGATGCGCACGATCAGCCGGTCATTGAAGATCGAGCCCAGGGTCAGCCCGATAAAATAAGCGGAAGACACGATACCGACCATGGTCGCCGACTGGCCCATGGTGTCCAGGCGCAGTGTGGTCAACGAGGCAAGCATGCCGTTGCCGATACTGATGATAAACAGCCCAAGTAACGGCGCCAGCGCCATCGCCAGCAATTGGACAGACATGATTGACTCAAGACCTCATTGATCAATGGATAACCCGCTCGGGCAAAAGCACAGCGGCACCTGCCGGCAAAGGCCGGGGCGAGACAGAAAAACCGGGGTGTGTGATTGTGCATCCTCGACGCCACGGACGTGGCCGGCGAGTGACAGGCAGGGCTCAAGACAAGCATCGACCAGGCAGAATCAGGGCGCGCATAGTAGCCGCAGACAGGTACAAGTTGAAGAGCGCGGCCCGGGATTTGTCAGGCCATTTTGACGCAGGTACCCTCCCCCTTGTTACCCGGCTCTGGAACCGTGCCTTTTTATCCGGTACATGTCGCCATCGGCATGGCTGAGCAACGTATCGGCATCCTCTCCGTCCACGGGGTAAAAGGCCATGCCAATACTGCAAGACGGCATTTTGATCCCGCCGAATTCAGCCCCGAGCGGCTCGGCCATCGCCGCAGTAATCTGTTCGATTTTCCAAGCCACGTCGTCCGCGGACTGGATGTCGGTCAACAGCACGGTGAACTCATCACCGCCCATGCGCGCCACCGTGTCCGATTCGCGCACACAACGGTGCAGGCGTTGCGCAGCCATGCACAACACGCGATCGCCCATGGCATGCCCATAGACATCATTGATGTCCTTGAAGTCATTCATATCCACAAACAGCAGGGCCAGGGTGCCTTGGCGCCGATGTGCTGCACGCAGGGCAGATTCCAGGCGGTCATTGAACAGCGAGCGGTTAGTCAGTTTGGTCAGCGGGTCGTGATGGGCCAGAAAACGCAATTCGTCCTCGGCCGCCCTCAAGGCTGTCACGTCCCGCGCAACCCCGATCCGCGCACCGACATCCTCAGACCAGAAGGCAGCCCAGAGGATATGCACGACAGCGCCATCCTTGCGCACATAACGGTTGCGAAAATCGACATGGGCCTGGCCATTCATCACCCGAACAATGGAGGCCCGTGAAATCGCCAGGTCTTCAGGGTGTATATAGTCCGTGATCAGGGTCCCCGTAAGCTCGTCGGCACGGTAGCCGAGCAGGGTCTGGCAGGCATCACTGACAAAGGCAATCCGGTTGTCCCTGTCGACCACAAACACCGTGTCCAGCATCAGGTGGATCAGTTTGGGATAGAGCGCCTGCAGGTCAACGGCCATAGCTCAGGGTGTCCGATTTGAAAATCGCCTTGATCATAGCCTGATAGCAAAGCAATGGCCAAATTACCATTTTATGTGGCATTTTTGGCGTCAAAATCCGGACGTCCGCCTCTCTCACAGTGACACCCAACGGATTGCATCGAGGTGCTAAAGTCAGCATTTGCTCAAACCCAGGGACGACCCATGACAGGGCGATATCAAGGAAGCTGCCTGTGTGCAGCGGTCCGTTATGAACTGCTCACAACGCCAAAAGCAGTGAGTCATTGCCATTGCGGACAGTGCCGCAAAGGCCATGGCGCAGCATTCGCCTCCTATGCCAGCATTGCGCGCAGCGCATTGCGGATAGTCCAAGGGGCGGACAGGATCACGGCCTACTCTTCTTCGCCGTCAGTGCTGCGCGAGTTCTGCTCTCAGTGCGGTTCGACCCTGTTCTGGTCACGCAGCGAAGGTGAATTTGCCGACTGGATTTCCATAGCACTGGGCACGCTCGACAGCCCCTTTGTGGCACAAAAGCAAACACACCTTTACCTCGACTCGCCTGTGCACTGGGTTTGACCCTCGCCCTATGGGAGAGGGTCAGGGCGAGGGGCTTTCAACCCCTTCGCCTTGTTATCAGCCCTTGGCCGCCATGGCCGTCACTTCAACCCGCATCCCCGCAACGGCCAGCTCGGCTACGCCCACAGCTGCCCGCACCGGCCAAGGCTTGGCAAAAAATCGCTTGTAGACTTCATTGAACGCTGCCCGATCAGCCATATCGGTCAGGTAAATGGTCAGGTGCAACACCCGCTCCATCGAGCTGCCCGCCTTCTCCAGCGCCAGCTTGAGCGCCTGCAATGTGCACTCGCTCTGCTCGACAATCCCGCCCAGTTCCAGGCTGCCATCCGCACGGGTTGGTATCTGCGTCGAAACCAGCAAACCCGCAAAGCCGGCAACATCCGAAGAGATGGAGTCCGCATCAGGATCAGGGATGAAAGTCAGGTCGTGTTGCGACATAAGTGATCACTCGCTTGAGTTAAAACACCTATTGTCCAACGTCCGCTCGCGCCGTGCGCGTCTTTTTGCGCAGCAGCACATTGTCGTGCTTGGCTAAAACTGCCCGTGATCCATTACCATGCGCTTCGCCATGACGTCGTTGCATAGCCTGGAGTGCTCTGTGGAAATCAAACACCTGCGATCATTTGTGACCCTGGCCGAAGAGCTGCACTTCGGCCGCGCCGCGCAACGGCTGTCCATCGTGCAACCGGCCCTGAGCATGCAGATCAAAATGCTTGAAGAAGAGCTGGGGGTGCGTTTGTTCGAGCGTAACCGGCACTCGGTGGCACTGACCGAAGTGGGTACTCTCTTCCTGCCCGAAGCCAGGGCCACGCTCTACCAGTCGGCCCATGCCGCGGATGTGGCCAGGGCGTGCGGGCGCGGCGAAATCGGCCGGGTACGCTTTGGTTTTGTGTCCTCGGTACTGCCCCAATTGCTGCCAAGGCTGATCCGCTCGCTGCATGCCCGCTTCCCGCGCATCGAACTGGAACTCAAGGACATGCCGGGCCCGGATCAGGCCGTAGCACTGAAAAACGGCCAGCTTGATTTCGGACTGATGCGTCTGCCAGCCACCATCCCGGGCATCCAGACCCGCGAAGTGCTGCAGGAAAGCTTTATTGTCGCCCTGCCCGGCGACCATCCGCTGGTGGCCTGCACCAGCCTGCACCCAACCGACCTGAGCCAGCTGCCGGTGTTTATCCTGGCCCGGCGCTACGCCCCCGGTTTTTACGACGAAGTGATGCAGGCGCTCACCCACCGGGGCGCGCATCTGCAAAACGCAACCGAGCTGGGCGAGTTCACCACCATGCTGGCGCTGGTCTCTGCCGGGTTGGGGGTCGGTTTGCTGCCGGCCAATGCCGGCCGCGCATTACCCGCCAATGTCATCTCCAGGCCGCTGGAACTGCAGGACTACCGGGCAACGACCGGGCTGGCATGGACGGAGCTCAACAGCGCAGTGAAAAGCACCGTGTTCAGCTTGCTGGATGAGCTCTTTGCGCCGGGTCAGCAGCCCGTTGAGCACTGAGCAAAACCAGCATCTCCTTGCCCGCCATGATCAGCTCAGGGCACGCACCATTGACCTGGCAGGACACGATCAGGCCCTCGCCGATCAGCAATAACTGCATGGCTGCCACGCGCGGATTCATATAGCCCGCTTGCGCACATATTTCCTCAAGATAGGCCTGAAGGGCCTGCTTGTGCTGGTGCGCCAGCCTGTGCGGCTGCTCTGACAGACTGGCATATTCAGCGGATGCATTGATAAAGGCACAGCCGTAAAAATCCGCTTCCTGAACCCAGGATGCTATGAAATCAAGGTAGCCAGCCGGGCGCTGTGAGACCGCAACCGCATCCACTGCCGCTCGCACTTTCGCCATGAACTCGTTGTGGCGGAGCTCCAGAGCTGCCTCGACCAGATGGTCCTTGCTGGAAAAATGCCGGTACAGCGTCTTCTTGGTAACGCCTGCCTCCTGGCTCAACTGCTCCACCCCGGTGGCGTGAAAACCCTGTCGATAGAACAGGCGCAGGGCGGCGCGGGTGATTACATCAGACGTACTCATGGGTACTGGCCTCCTGTGGAATGCAACACAGTGTATACCGATCGGTTGACTTGCAGGGATACCGATCGGTATCCTTTTGTCATATCCCCCGTCGCGAGTACTCCCATGTCTGCACGTCGTCTGCTCACATCCGGTGCGCCAGCCGCACCCTCCCTGCGTTTTACGCTGACATCGTTTATGGGTGCAGTCATCGCCATTGGTGCTACTGGCTGGCTGAGCAACCTGTCAGGCACTCCATGGCTTATGGCTTCAATGGGGGCCAGTTGCGTATTGGCCTTTGGCGTCCCCGACTCGCCGCTGGCTCAACCACGCAGCATCATCGGCGGGCATGTCATATCCACCCTGGTCGGACTGATTATTTTGCATACCCTGGGCAATTCGTGGTGGGCCTGCGCATTGGCCGTCGGGCTGGCTCTGGTTGCCATGCAACAGTCCCGTACCCTGCATGCCCCGGCAGGGGCCAACCCGATTGTGGTGCTGATGACAGGCGCGCCGCTGTCTTTTCTGCTGACCCCGGTGCTGGCGGGCTCCATCGTGATCGTGGTGGTTGCCTGGTGCCTGAATAACACACGCCACCGCGGCAGTTACCCCAAGTACTGGTGGTAGTGCGCTGCCTGCAATACCAAAGTAAATGATAAACATTCCTGCTGCTGATACGATTCAGCCCCGCTGCCGAGTCTGAAACGCGCGTCATAGCCGTTTCAACCCACGCACTGAACAGCGAAGCATCAACAACTTCGCACCGTTTATTGCCCGGTTCTCGGCAGCGCGTTCAGTTATCTGCCGTCATTGGTGTGGAGTGTTACGGATGTTGCAAAGGAAGCATGGATTCAAACGGGCAGGCTTTGTGCCACTGGGTGTATGTACCGGCCTGGTGATCAGTTGCACGGTGCTTGCGGGCGAAAACGCGCCCATGCAACTGCCCAGTATTCAGGTCGACGGCGTGCAATCTGCCGAAGACGATACGGACTACCGTGCGGGCTACAGCTCGACGGCTGACAAGACTGAAACGCCCTTTCTGCAGCAGTCGCAAGTGGTCGATACAGTGACCCGCCAGCAACTCAAGGATCAAGCACCGCAAACCCTCGAAGACGTGATCAAGTTCATGCCCGGGGTGGTGGTCAGCAATAACTTCGGCGGCACCCAGGACAGTTTTATCAAGCGCGGATTCGGTAATTCCGATGATGGCGGCGTATTGCGCGATGGTGTACGCATGCCCATCGGCCGCAACTTTCAACGTGTCACCACCGAGCGCGTGGAGATGCTCAAGAGCCCTGCTTCACTGCTCTACGGCATGCAGGAGCCCGGCGGAGTGATCAACGTGATCACGAAAAAACCGCAGTACCAATGGAACAGCACACTGGGCGGCACCCTGAGCGATCAGGGCGGTGGCGATGGCTGGTTCGATGTCACTGGGCCGCTGGGTGACAGCGGGTTCGCCTTTCGATTGATCGGGCAAAACCGCGACGAGGATTACTGGCGCAACTTTGGTCAGAACAAGTCGAAACTGGTCGCCCCTTCGCTGTCCTACGAGTCTGACGATCTGTCGTTTCTCGCCGCTTATGAATACAACGACTACAGCAATACCCTGGACCGTGGCGCGCTGTTCTACAACGGCCATCATGTGGGCAGCCGCGACAAACGCCTGGACGAAAAATGGACCCGCGCCCAAGGCCAGCGCCAGTCGCTCAACACCACCACCGAGTACCGCCTCGACCCCACTTCAAGGGTGCGCCTGACCACGGGCTGGGTGTATGACCATTACAACGACTACCAGGCCGACCCCAGTGAATATCGCCCGGCAACAGGCGAGCTGACCCGGCGGTTTCGTCGTAACGTGGGCGCCAACCGGGAGAACGCTTACCTGTCGCTGGACTGGATTGGTAACAAGACCTGGCTCGGTATCGATCACGACCTGGTCACGGGTGTCGACTATGAAACCCGCCGCGAAGCCAACGGCGACTTCCTGCAAAGCAGCAATGTCGGCGGTTTCTACCCGGCCGATCCGCAGTATGGCCTGCTGCCGCCGGTGGGTAAGGTGAACCCGTCCAACACCAACGGCAAAAGCCATATCAAGGGCCAGTCGCTGTACGTCAAAGACACTATCCACCTGGGCGAAAAATGGATTCTGGCCCCGGGTCTGCGCTATCAGCATTACTCGATCGACTCTGGCGCGGGCCTGGACTTCAAGCAAACCACCGATGAGGGCGAATCCAGGCTTTTGCCCTTCCTGGGGCTGGTGTATCAGATGCGTGACGACCTCTCGCTGTATGGCAACTACAGCCAGTCATTCGCACCCAATGAGATGGAAACCGGCACCACGTTCGAAGGCACCTACAAGTCTGAAACCGGCCGCCAGTACGAAGTCGGCATGAAGTATGACAACGGCGACTGGACCAGCCAGCTGGCGGTGTACGACATCCTGAAAAAGAACGTACAACAGAACACCGGCGAGCTCGACGCGTTCGGCAATATGATCCAGCGCATTGCCGGTGAAGTGCAGTCAAACGGTCTGGAATGGAGCATGAGCGGACGCCTGAACGCGCAGTGGAGCGTCATCGCCAACTACGCCTACACCGATGCACGGATCAAAAAGGACACCCGGCAAACCGAGGGCAACCGCCTGTTCAACGTGGCCCGTCATGTGGGCGGGGCTTACCTGACCTATGAAGTACCGGCCGATATTTTCGCCGGCCGCTTGCGCCTGGGCTCCGGGGCCCGTTATGTGGGCAAGCGCGCAGGGGATATCAGCAACTCTTTCGAGCTGCCGGACTACACCACGGTGGATGCTTTTGCATCCTGGAAGACCAGCCATCTGCTGGGCAAGGAAACCTCACTGCAGCTCAACGCCAGCAACCTGACCGATCGCAGCTACTTTGTGGCTTCGGGCGGCAACACCCGGCGTGTGAGTTGGGGAGAAGGAAGGACGCTGCGCCTGACTGGAGAAGTCAGCTTCTAGCCTGACAGGCAGGCGCGCTCGCGCCTGCCCCTTGGCCCGGTGTTAAGGTCGGGCGGCCGTCACCTCGATCTCTACCAGGTAGTTGGGGTTGGCCAGGCCGGCTACCTGGAACGCCGAGCGGGTTGGCAGCTTGGGCTGGGCCTTGGTGCCGAAGAACTGGGTATAGCCCTTCATAAATCCGGCGAAATCCATTTTGCCGGTTTCCGGCGTGCCCACCAGATACACCTGCATCTTGATCACATCGCCCATGCTCAGGCCCAGGCTTTTGAGGGTAGCCTCGATATTTTTCAGCACGTTGACCGTCTGCACTTCGGTGTCGCCATAGGCCGCCAGGGTCTTGGGATCGGCCTTGCTGTCGGCAATAGGCGGCACCACGCCACTGAGGTTGACCACGGTGACACCCGGTGGAATTTCCACGGCCAGAGAGATCGGGAAGTCCGAGTTGGGCAGCTTGTGACGGATCACTTCTGCGGCGTTGACCTGGGTAGTCATCAGGCCGGCCAGCACCGAGGTCAACACAAAAGCGGGGATCAATTTTTTAGACATTTTTGTATTCCTTGAGGGTCATGAAAAAAGCGCGCAGTCCATGGTTGCTTGTCAGCGTCGGGTGACCGCCTGAACATCCTCCACTGTCACGGAGTCAGCATAGTGATTGCCAAAATGAGTCCGTACATAGTTGACCACCGAGGCTATCTGCTGGTCATCCATGTACTTCTTGAAACCCGGCATACCGCCCTGCCCTGATGTCACCATATACACCGGGTACACCTTGGCCCCCAGTTTCTGGTTGGCAGCCAGCGCCGGGTAGGCCCCCGCCCCGTGGGAGCCCTGGCCTTCAGCCATATGGCAGCCCTGGCAGACCTGATTGAAGAGAGCTTCGCCGCTGGCCTGATCGAACTTGCCGGAGGTGGACAGCATGGGTGCATCTTCAGCAAGCGCAGTGGCACTGACCAGCAGGCCTGCCAGGGTAGCGGTGGTTAAAGTCATTCTCATGGCTAACTCCTGGCTCAGGCCGCTTTCGCGCTGGCAATAATATGGGTATGCAGACGCTTGATCGCATCCTGGGAGGACAGGATCGCGCCCTCCATCCAGGCCGGGATATAGGAAGCATGCTCACCGGCAAGGACGATGCGACCGTCAATCTGGCACAGGTTCTTGTAATGCTGCTGGCGGGTTTCAGGGGTCCACAGGCCATAGCAACCGTTGGTCCAGGGCACGCGGTGCCAGCCGACGGCAATGCCGTTTTCGAACTCTGCCGGGTATTGGGGGTGGACCTGGGCACCGTACTCAACGGCTTTCTGCACGCGCATTTGCGGGCTCATGGCAGTGAACTCATAAGCGTTCGGCCCCCAGATATAGGCACCGAGCAATACGCCCTTGCCCTGCTTGCCATAGTCGGTGCTCGGGTAGCTGATTTTGCTGATCGGCGTATCGGTGTAACTGATGCCGCCGTAGATATGCTCGTCCTGCTCCCAGAACCGGCGCTTGAATTGCAGTCCGACCTTGATCGAAGACTCGTAAGGCACGGCGCGGATCGCGCTCATCATCGGTGCACTGACATCAACCGGCAGTTGCCCGAGGATCGACAGCGGCAATGTGCACACGCACCAGTCGGCCTGCTCCTGCTGTGCCCCACCGCTGCCGTCGCTGTTTTGATAGGTCACGGTCACGCCTTTGTCGTTTTGCTGGATGCGCGTGACCTTGGCGTTGTAATGGATCAGGTCATTGACCTGCTTCTGGAAGGCCTGGGCAATCATGTCCATACCGCCTACGGGCTGGAAAATGCTGCTCTGGAATTCATATTCCTGGCCGCTGGCGATGCTTTGCCACAGATTCGAATCCAGCAGCGCCTTGCAGTCGATCGGCTCGGACGGCACCGCCTCGGGCATCAGGCCACCACCATCGTCCACGGCAAAACCACGGCGCATGCTGGTCTCCAAGGATTTTTTGTAGGCGTTGCTGGCATCCAGCGCACCCCATTTGCGCATCACTTCCAGCAGGCGTTCGCGGTCTTCCCGGGTCAGTGCCTGATCCAGGCCGTGCTGATTGACAGCCTTGCTCAACAACTCGGCCACATGCCCCTGAAAGTCCGCCTGCACTTCACGATAACGCTGCGGCTTGCCGCCAAACGCCTTGGTGGAGTGCACCATTGCGTTGTAGTTGACCTGAATAAAGGGCTCCAGTGCGACGCCGAATTTGTGGCAGTAGTCGAGCACCGCATGGTGGTGATACGGGATGCGCCAAGGGCCGGGGTTGAGGTACAGGCCCTTGTCGAATTCGCAATGCTGGGTAGCGCCGCCCAGCTCGGTGAAGCGGTCACCGCCACGCAACGTCCAGCAACGCCCACCGGGTTTGGCATTGAACTCCAGCACCTTGACCTGGTAGCCGGCCTTGCGCAGTTCGTAGGCGGCGGTCATGCCGGCCAGCCCGGCCCCAAGGATCAGTACGCGGGTGCCTTTCGGTGCGCCGCTCAAGGCGAAGTCACGCTGGTAATTTGATTCTGCGGCAAAGCCCAATGAGCTCATCGCCTGATACATCGCAGCGGCGCCTGCTGTCACGCCGATCCAGTTGAGTACTTTGCGTCGGCTCACAACCATTGCTTTCTCTTGCATGACCAGTCCTTTGCATCGAAGGGAAATACGCAGGCAATGAATGACGAACAACCCGGCATGCGGCATCGCCCGACCACAGAAATGTCTGCGCCCGGTGATGTCCCAGAGCAAGCGCTATGCCATGAATTAACGAAGGAAGAAAAAACGCGATCTAGAGAAAAGATCGTCAAACAGACACGGCCAAATGCTTCTACTTAGGTCGGGCAGGTCTGTTTTTGGTGCAAGGCGGATGCGCCAGCATTGGGCAGCTCAGGTGGCTGTGTACCTCATGGGCGCATCGCTGCCGGGTCGGGGCAACGCCTCAGGCATGCGGCGTCGGATAGAGCAGCAGCACCAGCCACCCGGCGACATAGAGCCCCAGGCCAAACGTCAGATGGGTGATCAGGGTTCGGCGCCTTGCCACGTAGGGAGCCGCCGTCTTCGATGCAGCGATGCCGAAGCCGAAGGCGGGCTGCAAGATAAAAAACGGTGCCGCCATACTGATCAAGCCAGCGGCCAATGCAGGCATCAGCGTGGGATGGAACAACCACTCCACACCCGTGAGTACAACCAGCAGCAACGCGAAGACAATGCCCGTCAGGTAATGAAAAACCCAGCCGATCAGACGCTCATGCCTGACACGCGGCGCAGCCACAATCGAGGCATGCTGAAACTGCCCCTGGCGCATGAGGCCCAGCCAACGACCGACGAGCCCATAGTCAAGGGACGGGATACCAAAGACCCGTGCACGAATTAAAGCGCCTGCGTCCATGATCAAGGTGGCCCCCATGCCAACCAACAGAATACGCAGTACCATCTCACTTGTTTGCATGTTGTACCCTCTGCATTAAGCCTGTTTTGTCGGCCTGGTCAGAGCAGTCTGCAAGTTCAAGTCGACTTGAGGTCAAGCATGAAAGAAATGGAGATCGGTGAAGTGGCACGGCGCTGCGGCCTGCCGCCCTCAACCCTGCGCTACTACGAAGAAAAAGGGCTGATCCGCTCGACAGGCCGTCGGGGCCTGAGCCGTGTGTTCAGTGCGGATGTACTTCAGTGCCTGTCGTTGATCGCACTGGGGCAGTGTTCGGGGTTTTCACTGGACGATATCGCCGCCATGCTGAAGGCGGACGGTCAGCCTGAAATTGATCACCAGCGCCTGGCAGAAAAGGCTGACGAACTTGATCGCACCATCCAGCGCTTGAGTACAATTCGCGACGAGCTCAGGCGAGCAGCGGCCTGCCCCGCTCCCCGTCATATTGAATGCCCTGCCTTTCAGAAAAAACTGGCCGCTGTCAGGCCACGCAGCCTCGACAGGAAAAAACCGCGACGCAGTCAAGCTCCCACGGACAAAAGTCAGAACACCCCATGAATGGCGTTAACAGCCCTGCCCTGTGCGGCTGATAGTGCATCATCGTGGATTTCAGACTGCAAACCAAATTGGCCAGCCAGTGCTTTACGCCCCTTGGGCGTCACTGCAAGCGCCCGGCTGTCGAGGTCCTTGACTACCCATTTGCGGCTCAGGGCCATCTGCAGAAAAGCGCCGCCAAGAGCACCGGCAAGATGTGGCCGGCGCATGCTCCAGTCCATGCATGAGCACGCAAAGCGTCGGCGTTGTGCCCTTGCCGTTTGCAGATCAAGGCCAAGCTCGCCCAGGGCGCTTTCGCCACTCGCCGTAAGTTCATACAAACCCCGGCCGGTAGCTGCTGCAATCAACCAGCCTGCGGCGCAGACGCGGGCGGTGTCGGCATGGTCTTTTCCATCGGCTGGTACACCAGCCCCGCCGACTCGTCCACGTTCCCTGAGCACTTGAAGCCATACCGTTCATAGAAACCCACCGAAGGCAGCGAAGCTGCTCACACTCAGCACGGGCCAACGAACGCATGCACAATGCGCTGGCAGCCACTTGCCGACTCCACCCGAGGTATTTATGGGCATCGAAACGTTGAACATGCACATGACCATTCGCAACGAACAGCCGCAAGACATCGAAGCCATCAGTCGCCTGACCGAGGCAGCGTTCAGGAACGAAGAGTATTCAAGCCACACCGAGCATTTCATCGTCAATGCACTGCGGCGCACCGGGCAACTGAGCATCTCCCTGGTGGCGGCAGAACATGACGAAATCCTCGGCCATGTCGCCATTTCCCCTGTCAGCATTTCGTCCGGGGTAACCGGATGGTATGGCCTGGGGCCGATCAGCGTAAGACCTGACCGTCAGGGCAAGGGCATCGGTTCGGCATTGATGAGGGCCGCACTGCAACAGCTGCGGCAACAGGGCGCAGCGGGTTGCGTCGTGCTGGGCGACCCTGCCTATTACGGCCGCTTCGGGTTTAAAGCCCACCCCGGCCTTGAGTTGCCCGACGTTCCCCCTGAATACTTCCAGGCCCTGTCCTTTACTGGCGAGCTGCCTGTCGGGGTTGTGAAATACGCTGCGGCGTTTGATGCACGCGAGTAAGTGACCGGGCGTGGTGGGCATTGTTGTTCATTTAAACGATTTCTGCCTTTGTGGGAGCGGGCTTGCTCGCGATGGTCGTCAACGATGACGCGTATTAGCTGAGTAAATGCGGCGCCATCAAGAACATCGCGAGCAAGCCCGCTCCCACACTTGAGCAGCATTGCGGGCGTGCTGGGCATTGCTGCGTTAGCTCTGATTACTTACCGGGCAGCAATGCGATCATCCGGTCAAAGGCCGCCAACGGGTACCTGTCATTACGTGGTTGCGCAACGGGCATTTTTGCAGGAAAGCCCACGTGCACACTGCCGGGCAGCACGTGCTCGATCGCGGCGTACCAGGTCAGTAACGCCTGCTGCAGCCGTACATGCAGCTCGAAATTGCTTCTGCGCCGAGTGGAGTCTGCACGGGCTCGCTGCCGTGCCAGTTGCGGGTCTATGCGCCCGACAATGTAAGCGTCTGCAAAGCCGATACGCCCCTGTGCGACAGTGTCACGGGTGGCGTCCAGTTCTGTTAGCCAGTCGTTTGTGCTGGCCTCACCGATCTGCCAGAGGCACCACAGGTAATGAAGCTTGAGCGGGTCGCTGTCGCACACCGCCCATTGAGCCCTGGCTTCCATGGCCAGCGCGGCCTGCCATCGATCGACGTTACGCTCGGCCCAGAAAACTGCGGCTGCGACGGGATCACTGGCACGCTCCGGCACACCGTCAAGACGGCCGTGCTCAGCAATCACATGCGGCCCTCCATGCCGGGTGCACCACGTGGTTTTACCGCTGGCGCTGATGCCTTCAACCACCAAAATCATTGATATGGCTACTCCGGCCACAATAGGGGCTCAGGCAGGAAACTGTTGATCAGACCCGGGATAACCCGGAGCTCAGGTTGGACTCAATAACTGAAAAGCCTGTTCCGCGCCTGCTCCACTGGCTACACGCAAGTACATACAGGGGCCCCGGCTGGCTTGAGCCGCATGAGACTTGCCGACGGATGCCTGAAAAATTTACACACTTTTACTCAAGTCCTTATATCACCCGCTAATGGCTATTTGCTATTGTTTTGGATCCAATCATGGAGGCGTAAAAACATGGACAGGGCCAAGGTATCCAAACGCGGCTGGGCGTGGGCGTACCGGAAACTACGCGACTTGCACTGTTCACGGCTATCGTCGTTTTACAGAGCAACCCTGTATGCGGTTCGCGGTGATAGCGGCACTTTTCGCTGCGACCTGACCAGGCAGAAAATCCGCCTGCATCGATAATAAGCGCCGCTCCCATACGTTGAAGAGGATCATCCTGTTTGAGCTAACCTGGCTTGAACTGCCCTGCTGTCTTCCTGTCTTTGCCCTGCTTGCCGGCGTTGCATTCAATGCTGGAGCGCCCGGGCATGTCCATACGTACTGACGCCTTCAGAGCGACCGAAAGCTTAAAGCTCGTAAATCTGCATGACGAAAATCTTGCTTTGGTTAGGAATGTGCAACATTTTTTGTCAGAATGAATTATGCATAATAATTCTCATTCACAGGTCTGCCCCTCCATGCAATTCGCCTCTGCTTCCCATATGCCCATCCGTATTCTGGCTATTGAGGATGATCCGGTGCTTGCCGCCGACCTGGATAGCCATCTGGGCCAGCGGGGCTTTTCGGTCACGTTGCGTCACGACGCAGACGAAATTCTGCATCTGGTGCGCTCCGAGGGTTTCGATTTGATCCTGATGGACATCATGTTACCCGGCAGCAGTGGCCTGGAGGTGCTCGCCCAAGTGCGCCAGTGCCAGCGTGTCCCGGTCATCCTGATGTCGGCGCTGGGTGCCGAGCAGGACCGGATAACCGGTTTCAGCCAGGGCGCGGACGATTACTTGCCCAAGCCATTCAGCATGCAGGAGATGGATGTACGCATCGATGCCATTCTGAGGCGCGTGGCCTACGAGCACGAGGCCCAGGTAAAAGTGCGCAGCGATTCGCAACTGGAACTTGATCAGCAGGCCATGGATGTTTGCCGCAACGGCCGCTGGGCCGATCTGACCAGCACCGAATTCCGGGTACTGGAAATCCTCATTCAGCATCCCGGCGAGGTGTTGAGCAAAGCCTTTCTGTACCAACAGGTCATGCATCGGGCGCACTCACAACATGACCGCAGCCTGGACATGCATGTCAGTCGGGTTCGTCGCAAATTGCAGGCCATCGGTTACAGCGCCGGGCGCGTCGAGACCATACGCGGCATGGGGTATGTGCTGGCGCCGTTGCAGTCATGAGGCTGCCGAACCGGCACTCGCTGCTGTGGCAACTGGTCGGCGTGCTCGCGCTTTTGTGCATGCTGGTGATCAGTTTGCAGGCCGACCTGAGCAAGCGTCTCAAGGATGCCACCGCCCTCCTCTCCGAACCGGCCAAGCAGAGCCATATCGCTTACGCACAACAGGCCGAAACGGCGTGGCGGGAACTCGGCACGCAAGGCGTTGATGAGTTCCTGCGCAGCTTGCGCAAACAGGAACGGGTGTGGGCTGCCGTCGTCGATGAGCACCAGCAATCATTGTCTTCGCAGCCTCTGGATGAACATGAGCGTCGTAAACTCGACTTTGTCCGTCCGCTTCACTGGACCGTAGGACGGCCAAACGGCTGGCCAACGTTCTATGTGCCTTTCAGCGACGACAAAGCGCGTCTGGTCATGGAGCTGCCGCATCGTTTCAACCCGCGTGAGCACTTGCGGGTGTGGGAGGTGCTGCTGCAATGGGTACTGCCGGCGGGCTTGGCGCTGCTGCTCGGCTTCCTGCTCTACCGTGTGTTGATCGCCCCCGTGGTGACCCTGCGCCGCCAGGCGGCAGCATTGAGCTCGGGCAACCTGTCGGCCCGCGCAGGGCCGCAGGTGGCTCGGCGGCGCGACGAGCTGGGCGACCTGGGGCGAACCTTCGATCACATGGCCGAGCGCCTGGAAAACACCCTGGCGCTGCAGCGTCGGCTGATGCGTGACTTGTCCCATGAGTTGCGTACGCCGTTGAGCCGACTGCGCGTGACCGGTGAACGTGAACCGGACATGGATGCCATGCGCCAGCGCCTCGAACGTGAGGTACAGAGCATGGACCGATTGATCGGCGATACGCTGGAGCTGGTGTGGCTGGACACCGAGCGCCCCGCCCTGGCGCTGGAGCCGGTGGAGCTGGACCAGCTATGGGAGGTGTTAAGTGGCGACGCCAGCTTCGAGAGCGGTTGGCCGATCGAGCGTCTGCGCTGTGATTTGCCCCCTGACTGTCGCGTCATGGGTAACCTGAACAGCCTGGCGCAGGCGCTGGAAAACATCTTGCGCAACGCCATCCGCCATTCACCGCAACACGGCGCAGTCACATTCACCGGGGTCAGCAAGGGCGCCTATTGGTACGTGTGGATCGAAGACCAGGGGCCCGGCGTCGCTCCCGACAAGCTCGAACAGATTTTTCAGCCCTTCACCCGACTCAACGCCGCACGCCCCGGCGGCAGTGGCTTCGGCCTCGGTTTGTCGATTGCGCGCAGCGTCGTGCAATTGCAGGGCGGCGAAATCTGGGCAGAAAACACTGACAGTGGATTGCGCATAAATCTGAAATTACAAATGTATAAAATGTAAATAAGATTTACTCACGTTTGCGAATCACTTCTATTAGCGCCGCCCATGGAGATTCAGGCTTAACCGAGCCCCCTGCTGACAGGATGCTCAGACACTCCATTGGGCTCATCCACTAACAGGAGTGTTGTCGATGTACCCGCGATTCAAGCTCAATCATCTTGTCCTCGCCTTGATGGCCTGCTCGCCCGGCGCTGCGCTGGCCGAAACCGAACTGCTGGCGGCGCCGGCGTCAGACAATGTCTTGCAACTCGATGATACCCATGTTGTGGCCACTGCCGCGCAAGAGCTCAAGCAAGCCCCCGGGGCATCGATCATCACGGCCGAAGACATCAAGAAACGCCCGCCCGTCAATGACCTGTCCGATATCATCCGCAAGATGCCAGGGGTCAACCTGAGCGGCAACAGCGCCAGCGGTACACGCGGCAATAACCGCCAGATCGACCTGCGCGGCATGGGCCCGGAGAACACCCTGATCCTGATCGACGGCAAGCCCGTGACCTCACGCAACGCCGTGCGTTACACCCGTTCCGGCGAGCGCGATACCCGTGGCGACAGCAACTGGGTACCGGCTGACGAAGTCGAGAGCATCGAGGTGCTGCGAGGCCCGGCGGCCGCTCGGTACGGCTCCGGCTCGATGGGCGGCGTGGTGAACATCATCACCAAGCGCCCGACACAGGAACTCAGCGGTTCGCTCTCGGCGTACACCAACCTGCCCGAGGACGATGCCGAAGGCATGACCAAACGCACCACGTTCAGCCTCTCCGGCGCGCTGAGCGAAGCGCTGGCATTTCGTGTCTACGGCAACCTGAACAAGACTGACGCCGACGACTCCGATATCAACCTCGCGCACACCGACACCGCCTCCGGTTCTGCATTGGCTGCCGGCCGCGAAGGGGTCCGAAATAAAGATATCAACGCGTTGTTGAGCTGGGCGCTGGACGATCAGCAGACCCTCGATTTCGAGACCGGTTTTAGCCGGCAAGGTAATATTTACACCGGGGATGTCGGCACCGGGGGAACAGACTCGCAGACGCCCGGCAGCACGATCAACCAATGGCTGGGGCGTGAAACCAACACCATGTACCGGCAGAATTTTTCCGTTACCCATCGGGGTGACTGGGCGTTCGGGACATCACGGGTGTTGGCGCAATACGAGAAAACCCGCAACAACCGATTGCAAGAAGGCCAGACCGGTGCGGTCGATGGTGACATCAGCGCCAACGCAGACAAGAGTACCAGTACCTATGACAGCTACTTGCTCCAGGGCGAACTGAACATTCCCCTGCAAGTGCTGCTGCCACAAACCTTGACCCTCGGCGCGGAATGGAATCGCCAGGAGCTGGACGACCCAAGCACCTTCGACCGGGCCGTCGGCACCACATTGCCCAACTCGGCGTTGGGTGCACGCTCGTCCTATATGGACGCGACGATCATGGCCTTGTTCATGGAAGACAATATCGAGTTGAGCCCCAAATGGTTCCTGACGCCCGGGCTGCGCCTGGACCATCATGATCAATTCGGCGCCAACTGGAGCCCGAGCCTGAACAGTTCCTACATGTTGACCGACGACATCACGTTGAAGGGCGGTATTGCCCGCGCCTTCAAGGCGCCGAATTTGTACCAGTTGAACCCCAACTACCTGTATCGCAGTAACGGCAACGGGTGTGCACCCACACTGCTCAGCACGGGTTGCTATGTGTTGGGCAATAAAAACCTCGAGCCCGAGATCAGCATTAACAAAGAGCTGGGCATCAGCTTTGCCCGGGATGGATGGACCGCCGGGATCACCTACTTCCGTAAT
The DNA here is from genome assembly GCF_049896805.1 of Pseudomonas sp. TWR1-1-3. NCBI lineage: Bacteria > Pseudomonadati > Pseudomonadota > Gammaproteobacteria > Pseudomonadales > Pseudomonadaceae > Pseudomonas > Pseudomonas sp. TWR1-1-3. The sequence continues at coordinate 1,335,207 of NZ_JAFCUZ010000001.1, forward strand.
GATTACGACAACAAAATCGTGGCTTCGAACGATTTGGTCGACAAGACCCTGGCCAACGAGGCCATCCTGCAATGGGATAACGCCAAGGATGCCGTGGTCAAGGGATGGGAAGGAAACGTCGGCATTCCATTGCTCGGTGAGAATGGCAATACGCTGAGCTGGAACACCAACTTCACCTATATGCAGTCCAACAAGGACGGCGACGGCAACCCGTTGTCGGTGGTGCCCAAGTACACGGTAAACACCATGCTCGACTGGCAGGCTACGCAGGCACTTACCCTGAGCCTGACCGGGACCTATTACGGCAAGCAAGAGCCGCGGGTATTCAACCCGACACGTGATGTTGCCGTCATCGCCACAAACGAGCTGCAAACCCTTGACCCTTACCATATCTGGGGTGTTGGCGGGACCTACCAGGTAAACAAGAACCTGTCGCTCGGTGCCGGCATCAACAACCTGTTCGACAAGCGAGTGTACCGCGAGGGCTCGGGCACCACAGCCGGGGCCAGCACTTACAACGAGCCGGGGCGCGCGTTCTACGCATCGATCAGCACCTCGTTCTGATCCCGGCGCTCACAGGCGCACTTGATCACCCACCCAACGCTCAGCCGCTAACCAGGCTGGGCGTTGGCGTACAGCTTGATAAAAATACTCCGGTATCGTGCCGGGAACTGATGAGCATGCCAGATGAAAACACCCCCCCATTACGGCCCGACAGTGTCGCGTATCCTTGCGGCGCTGTGCGGCGGCTACCTGTTCACTTACGCCTTCACTGCGGCACTTGCGCGCTTGCTGCCGATGAATAAAGTCGATGCGCTGGTGACGGCCAGCCTGGTGTCATTTGCGGTCTACAGCCTGGCGATTCTTTGGGCATTTGCCTGCCGCAGTGCCCGCCGCGCATGGGCCGGGCTAAGCCTGGCTGTGCCCTTGGCGGCGATCGGTTTCTGGCCGCAGTGGATGGAGATACCGGGATGAAAAGCAAAACCATCACCCAGTCCCTTGCCTGGCTGCACACGTGGGGCGGGCTGATTTTCGGCTGGATCCTGTTTGCAATCTTCCTCACCGGCACCCTCGCAGTGTTTGATAAGGAAATTGATAGCTGGATGCGGCCGGAAATCCCGGCCCACACGCTCACGCCAAGCGAAGCCGCACAACGCGCACTCGACTATCTGCACGCGCAGCAACCGAACGCCAGCACCTGGAACATCGGCCTGCCCACCGAGCGATCACCAGGGCTGACCGTCTCCAGCGGTGAACAACGGCGTGGCGGTGGCGTGAACCTGGATCCGGAAAGCGGCGCCCCGCTTGACGTCCGCAAGACAGCGGGTGGCGGGTTCTTTTTTCGCTTCCATTTCACCCTCGACCTGCCGCGCAATATCGGCATCTGGGTGGTTGGCCTGGCCGCCATGGGCATGCTCGTCGCACTTGTCAGCGGCATCGTCATTCACAAAAAATTCTTCAAGGATTTTTTCACCTTCCGCCCGGCCAAGGGCCAACGTTCCTGGCTGGATGCGCATAACGCCACCGGTGTGCTGGTACTGCCTTTCCATCTGATGATTACCTACACCGGCCTGGTGATTTTTTACCTGACCTACATGCCCGCGGCGATGGACGCACTGTTCGATGGCGATCGTGTCGCGGCCAGTGGAGCGCTACGCGGGGCGCCTGCTGAACAGCGTGCAGAATACAATCACGCACCCGGCAAGCAAGACATCGCCACTGCGGGTGCACGCCGTGAGGGACAGAGGCCAGGGCGTGGCGAGCCTCTTCACCCCGTCTCTCAGCCTGCACCGCTGACCGCCATAGGACCTTTACTGGCCGAAGCCGAGCGAAGCATGGGGCCGGTTTCCGGACTGTCGATTAAAAATCCCGGTCGCAGTGATGCTCGCATTGAAGCGCGCCCCTTGCTGGGTAATCGTATCGAGCTGACCAAGGGCGCCAGCATGGTGTTCGACGGCGTTACGGGCAAAGTCTTGCGGCAACCGCCGCAGAGCCGAGCGAGCCTGCTGACCCAGAAAGTCATGTCCGGCTTGCACTTCGCCCAGTTCGGCGGTTATCCCATGCGCTGGTTGTACTTTGTCTGCGGCCTGGCCAGTTGCGCCATGCTGGCCACCGGTGTGGTGCTGTTTACCGTCAAACGGCGCCGTCGTCACGATAGCGAAGGGGTGATCGGTGCGATGCTGTATCACGCTGCCGAACGCATCAACGTAGCGGTCGTGGCCGGGCTGGTGCTGGCATCTATCGCACTGCTTTGGGCCAACCGGTTGCTGCCGTTGCAATGGGCCGGGCGTGATCAATGGGAAGTGCGGGTTTTCTTTCTGGTGTGGCTCGCCAGCCTGGGCCATGCCATCGTCAGGCCCAGACTCGCTGCCTGGCGCGAACAGTTGGGCCTCGCGGCCTTGATGTGTTTGAACTTGCCCCTGCTGAATCTGATTGTTGTCAATCGAGGGGACGGGCTCTACCTGGAACTCACCCTCGTAGTGATAGGCGCATTGCTGGCCTGGGCAGCCTGGCAGACAGGACAACCGGCCAGACAAGCAGTACCGCGTAAATCCTCTAAAACCCTGGAGCAGCATTGAAATGAACCTTGCCTTGATCGCGGGTATGTTGCTGGCCTGTAGCGGCATGTTGGGTTTGTGCCTTGGGCTGGAGCGGTATTACAAACAGCTCAGGCAACCCACGCCCGCCCCTGTCGTCCTGCGAACATTACGCTGCACCGGCTGGATTGCCCTGTTGGCCAGCTTGGCCTGTTGTATTCAAGCCTGGGATGGGCCCATGGGTGCCGTGGCCTGGCTCGGCAACCTCTCCCTCGCGGCACTCACGGTAGCGTTCCTGCTGCCATACGCGTCGCGGCTGCGCAGAATGCCTGAGCCAGAGGGGACTGACGTGAGGCAAACAACCTGAGAGACGCTTGGGTGGGGGTTGCCTTCAAGGCCGGGACGACTCAGATTACGCAACAGGATGTAACTTCTGACTTTCCAAGGTGGAATAGATGTTGAACAAAGCCCTGAAACGCAACGCCCTCCTCGCCCTCCTCTCTGCCGTTTTGCCCTCTGTGGTCATGGCTGCCACCCCTGAAATGCCCAAGGGTATGACGGTCAAAGAGCTCATGCCCAGCAAGCCGTTCCCAACGACGTACCCCGGGTTTGAAGGCCAGAAAAGCAAGTTTCCGGCGCAACTTGAAGGCAGCGGCGAGTTCGAGGTGACGCGTGTGGCCAGCGTTTGCGCTGACCCGGACAACCCGATCAACTTCGCGATGGAGGCCGAGAGTTTTATCCGAATGGGTAACAAGCCGGTGGCCGATGTACTGGAAAAACGCAACATTGATTGGGAGATGTGTGACGCCTCGGTGGTAGGCCAGAAACTCAAGGTGGTTCGCTTGCAGCTGTTGGGCATGGGCTGCGGCTTTCCCTTTGTGGGCCAGCAAAAAATCCCTGTCGACCAGATCAGCCAGCATGCCTGCTTTTACGTGCCCGTGGTTGAGTTCAACGGCAAGGAGCAATTGATGGCCAGCGATGCGCTGAAAGGTTTCGAGGGGTTTGCGGTAGAGCGTTTGAGTGCTTACCTGAACCCGTAAATGCCTGTACGCCACAGGCTTGATGCCTCGCTACCCCTTACCTGCGCCGAGTGCCTGGCGTCCTGAAACGGGGACAGCCTCAACGCGCTGGCCTCTGCCTGCGCGTTGCCCCATCAGCATCAGCCCCCCGCCCAACAGCAGCAAACCGGCGGCGAAGAAGATGTAAATCCCATACACACCGGTGGACCTCGAACAAACCGAGGAATAAGGCGCGAACATTTGGCCGAGGCTGCGTCACATCGGCCGACGGTGCTCTAGCCGGTGCTATCCCTTAGTCAGATCAACCAATGGCGTGTGCCGTACCTCAGTTTCCCGCCCACCCTGAATGTCGCTCACTCGCTTCAAAGCCTTATCAACAGCCACCTTATCCGCCAATAAGCTATAGCTAATGTGGAACTGCTTGTGTTCCTTCGGCCCAATTGTTGGTACCAAATTCAGTGGCCGCTGATAACGGCGGTTGTAGGAAAAACTTGTCCCCGGTTCCAAGCCGGTAACATAGCCCTGGCCTTGGGTATCGGTGTTTTTCCACAGGGAAAACACCGGCAGTGTCTGAGTATTGAAGCCGACTGAAACGCCCAGGCTGCCGGCCTTGTTATGCAACACGGTCAACGTATCGCCCTTGGCATCGCCATACGGCACCACGTTGTAAACCGTTTCGTCGTAGTCCTTGGTCGGTGCACGGTAGGTTTGCCAGTCGGGCAGATCGTCCTTGGCCTTGTCGTTGAACGGCGACACCTGTTTCACCGGTGCGGCGAAACGAGCGCCCTGCTCCAGGAACGGGGTGCTGAAGTTACTGTGATAGAGCGCCTGGTATTCCTTTGGATAGTCGCCGTTGTTGGTTAGGGTGTCGTTGAGGGAGAACACTACGCTGCCGGGCTCGGTGACCAATTCGGTAGCGACGGAAAAGTCGACTTTTTTGAACGCCAGCTCTTTCAGTTCGCCGCGCAGGGTGATGGCATACGGCGGTTTTTCATCGATATGCAGGGTGACTTTACTTGCAGGAATGTTAGCGGCCCGACCATGCAGGGTCAGCAGTTCGCCGTTGTCGACTCCTGGGTGGCCGACCCATTCGTATCCACAGCGGGTGACCAGCTCATTGAAACCTTCCAGCCAGCCCAGACCACCACGACCATTAAGCTCGATAAAGGACGGGTTGACCACTTCCTTGACCGGCGAATCCCAGCCCATGCGCACATTACCTACCGAGGCCTGCAAGACGTTCATTCCGCGAGTAGGCACTACCGAGAGTTTCATCGTACCGTTATCGATGTCCACAATGCTGACGCCCTCCTGCCGGCCACCGTGCAAGGTGCGCAAGGTGATGCTGAAGGGTTTATCGGTTTTTACGCCGAGTTGCTGGCTGGTGATCTGCCAGTTCTGGGCGCCATGGTCGGTGTCGAGCAGAACGTAATCCCAGGCCATGGCGTGGGAGGCTGCGGACAGTGTAGTGAGGGCAACAAAGAGTTTGAGCGGGGTCATGGCAGCAGCCTTTCTTGGAATTGTGCCTTTTTATAGACTTGATGAAACGTTTCATCAAGCTTTAAAACCGACATAAAGCCGAAAAATACTCAGAAAAATCGGGGGAACATCGAAAATTTTTTCGATGTTATCACGAGCAGACTTGCTCCCAAATCAGATCGAATATGAGCGCCCGCAGGTGAGGCACTTATCGCAGTAACTCCTGCAAGATGAACTTCACCCACTGCGGATCGAAAGCGCCAATGATGCGCAGCCTGGCTGTTCCTGGCTCAATACCGATCTCGGAAACCGATTCTATTGACGGAAAATGGTTGGCGATAAAACAGCATAAACAATCACACACACTATTCCACCCACCCAAGCTAAAGAACAGTACTCCCCTCCCCACCTGAAGTGCTACTGTCTTTATAAGTCGAGCACGGCGCACGACTTATAAATCGAACTTCTCACAAGGACAAGCAAAGTGACAAAATATTACTTCCTATTCACTTATTCAATTTCTCCGACAGGAGATACTGACACTGCAGCCAAAGCAGCTGACAAAGTCAGAAAAGGGATTGCCAATATAGAAAATTCTGACTGGAACAAACTCTCCACTGTTGAAACCACGTTCTCCGGCCGGCTGACACTGACAGCTGAAACGGTCTGTGAAAAAAGAGAGGAAGCAAGAGGCCTTGTCTGTCGTGAAGTGAAAGCCGTAGTCGACGCCTATAAAGCGTGCTGCGAGATACGTGCCGACATCTCTTTACTCGTCGACGGCCTCGGCCCGCGCATGGATATCGTCATTTAATTGCACGCCAGTCCTCAACCGGGTGCAATTGAAAAGTAACTTGCAGCACTTCCCCTGCCCCTATCAATCCAAGCCGGGCGAATTCAATATATATTACCAGTTCTTACCGGGATATACGTTTTTCGAAGGAAGAAAACACTGCAATTCAAACATGACAACCTGAACACTACCTGACAGTTTTACCTAAATACCCAAACTACAGTTCATAAATATCGCTTCAATTTTCTCCATTCAAGATCGAGCCAGTAGTTTTGCACCCGAATACGATCTTCAGAGACGTAGTTACTTGTGCAAGTGATTTAAAAAACGGGTTTTGTCTGCAAGACTGAAGTAGCACGCAGCGGCTTGCTTACTCCTGATGCAGGCCCAACCCGTTTCGATCAGCGAACCAGGCCTGCGACGAAATCAAGAAGCGCGCGAGTCTTTGCGGGAACATGATGTCGCGACGGGTAGTATGCATAGAGCGGAAAACGCTGCTCCGACCAATCGGGAAACAGCTGAACAAGCTGCCTGGAAGAGGTATATTCTTCAATTCCCAACTCGAACAACTGCGCAATACCGAGCCCGGCCAAGCATGTGCTATAGACCGTACCCGGGTCGTTGACGGTCAACATGCCCTGCGGCTTGACTGTGACCTTCTTGCGGCGCTGATGAAACTCCCAGGCAAACGGGCGGCCGGTGACTGGCTCCCTGAACAGGATGCAGCGATGGTCCGAAGTCTCGAGCTCCATAGGGTCCTTGGGATGGCCGAAACGCTCAAGATAAGCCGGTGATGCCATGGCCAAAACTCGCGTATCGAGGAGCTTTCTCGCCACTAACGACGACGGCTGAGGATGGCCGAAGCGGATCGCGATGTCGAAACCATCCGCGATCAAATCACCCAGGTCTTCCTTGCTGCGCAGCTCCATTTCGAGCTCAGGGTGGCTCTCCATGAACGCGCCCAATCGGGGACCGAGGATCAGTCTCGCAAATAGCGGGTCCACGTTGACGCGCAGCCGGCCACGAACCTTTTGCGCATCACTGGCGGCGCTGCCTGTCGCCTCGGCAAGCGCATCGATCAGAGGCATCACCTCTTCGTAGAAACTGCGCCCTTCGTCGGTCAGCCTCACTGATCGCGTCGTGCGCTCGAACACTCTGATGCCCAATCTTGTCTCCAGGCGGGCTATTGCCCTGCTCACGCCAGATTGAGACATATCCAGCACCTCAGCAGCCCCGCCAAAGCTGCGCGCATCAACGACAGCCGCCATAACGTCGACGCCTTCCAGCAACCGGGAACTTAATGCCCTCATTGATGACTCCCGCGCATGAATATTATGCGTTCCATGCTATCGCATTCTAAGGCCCGAAATCCCAACATTGCTCCAACGCTGAGTCGGCTACCCCATGCCGACCCTACACCCCATTGAGGCCACCCCCGACGTGGCATTCACCGGAGCAATGACAATGACGCGCATCCTCGTTACCGGATCCTCCGACGGCCTGGGTCAAATGGCGGCACGCCTGCTCGTGGCCAACGGTCATCAGGTCGTGCTGCATGCCCGAAATCACGCCCGGGCGGCCCATGCCATCGCTCAAGTTCCCGGGGCGCAGACGGCACTCGTCGGGGACCTTTCCAGCATCGCAGAAACCAAGGCGCTTGCTGCCAGCATCAATGAACTGGGCCCCTTCGATGCCATCATTCACAATGCCGCTGTCGGCTTCCAGGAGCGCGAGCGCATCGCCACAGTGGATGGCCTGCCCCATGTCTTTGCCGTGAACTCTCTGGCGCCCTACATTCTGACCGCCATGGTCAAGCGACCCAAGCGCCTGGTCTACATGAGCTCCAGGCTTCACTTGAAGGGTAATCCCTCTCTCAGCGACCTGACCTGGGAATCGCGACGCTGGTCCGGGATGCAGGCCTACTCGGATTCCAAGCTTCACGCGGTCCTGCTTGCTTTTGCCGCCGCGCGTCACTGGCCAGATGTGCTGTCCAACTGCGTCGAACCAGGTTGGGTTGCCACGAAGATGGGCGGTCCTGAGGCTACGGATGACCTTGACCTCGCGCCCCGCACCCAGGCGTGGCTCGCTGCAGGCACTGCAGCGCGCGTAACCGGCGACTACTTCTATCACCAGCGGTCGGCAGAAGTTCACAGCGCTGCATTTGACCCTGCGCTTCAAGAGCGATACCTGGCCGCTTGTGCGCAACTCTCAGGCATTGAGTTTCCCCCACGATAAGTTCGCATGGCCCATCAGTCGGCATGCCGGTCGCCGCAGTACACCGGGTGCACGCACGGCTTGGCCATGAAAAACCTCACCTTTGCGACCTTTATTTTGAATTTCACAGAGATACGCCCATGCAATCGAAAGTCATAAGGCATCAGGCCGATACTACGTCGGCAAGTGCCCACGCGCCCGCAGCGCCACACCCTCATGGGGTAACTGTATCCAGGGCACAGGCGGTAGCGGCTGTTCTTGCCCTGAGCCTCGGCTGCTTCTCCTTTGTCAGCACCGAGCTCATGCCCGTAGGCGTGCTGCCAGCGATGGCCGCTGGCCTGAATGTCTCGCTCGGCGCCGCAGGTTATCTGGTTACAATTTTTGCATTTATGGTCGCTCTGACCGCAGCGCCGCTGACTGGCCTGCTTGGATCGCTCAACCGCAAGACACTGATGGCCGGTCTGCTGGCGGTCTGCTGTATCGGCAATCTGATCACCTTCCTGGCGCCAAACTACTTCGTCGTTTTCCTTGGACGCATTCTGGTCGCAGGTGCAATCGGCGTGTTCTGGTCGACAGCGGTGGTCACCGCAGTGCACATGGTATCTGCACGAAACGCAGTACGAGCTACATCGATTGTCTTTGGCGGTGTTTCGCTGGCGACGGTGCTGGGGATTCCGGCTGGCACAATGCTCGGTGAAATGTATGGATGGCGCTCCGTGTTTGCTGCGCTCTCGATACTCAGCCTGGTCGTCTTCACGCTGATCGCATGGTCAGTTCCGGCGGTCCGCATCTCGAAGGCTGCCAAGCGAGGGGCGATGTCAGCCGTGCTCAAAAGTGGCCCTTTGCTTGTGGTTTTCGGGATCACCGCCCTTGTCGTCACCGGCAACTTTCTGGCTTACACCTACGTGTCTCCGTACCTTGAGCAGATTGCCGGCCAGAGCCCTGCACAGGTCAGCATGCTTCTGTTGGTCTATGGCGCGGCAGGTGTAATCACCAACTTCGCCGTGGGCCCGTTCGCGTCCAGGGCACCAAGAACCAGCCTGGGTCTGGTGACAGCACTCCTTGCCGTAAGCCTGTCATGCATGAACGCGGCAGCGGTCAGTCATGCCGCCATTTTCGCTGTGCTTGCTGCGTGGGGCGCTGCATATGGCGCACTTCCGGTGCTGCTGCAGACCCTGGTGTTCAAGGAGGCCTCCAGGATTCCAGGCGGAGCCGACGCAGCCACCTCCATCAATGTATCTGTATTCAATGCAGCCATCGGCCTGGGCTCGCTGCTGGGCGGACTGCTGATCAATCTTGCCGGACCGCAACCCATTGCGTACCTGTCCGCCTGCTTCGCCATTGCAGGCTTGGCGGTGATCCTGGTGAGTCGCCAATCTTCATAGTCGCGCAACCTCTGACAACCACCGAGTCCTGTCAGCCCCTCCCCCTTACACGTTGAAATGGAACAAAGCATATGAGCAGAATCACAGTCCTGGGCCTCGGCGCCATGGGGTCGCGCATGGCCTCACAATTGCTTGCTGCAGGTCACACAGTCACTGTCTGGAATCGAACCCCCGATGCAGCAGAAGCGCTTGTCAAGCAAGGGGCCTTCCACGCGCGCACGCCAAGAGAAGCCAGCGCAGGTGCGGAGTTCGTCATTGCAATGTTGCGTGACAATGATGCGTCTCGCCATGTCTGGCTGGATCGCGAGATCGGCGCCCTCTCTGGTATGGCAGCGGGAGCAATCGCCATCGAGAGTTCGACACTCACTTCGGGCTGGATCCAGGAGCTCGGCACCCACATGCAGCATGCCCGGGTGGCGCTGCTGGAAGCGCCGGTATCGGGATCCCGTGCTCAGGCCGATGCGAGGCAACTGGCCTATCTGGCAGGCGGAGAGGAAGAAGTCCTGGAGCGCTGTCTGCCTCTGCTACGCGTCATGGGCTCTTCAGTCCATCACGTCGGCGGCCTGGGTCATGGCGCTTTGGCGAAACTTGCCACCAACGCCATGCTGGGAATACAGGTGACGGGCCTGGCAGAGGTCATCGGGTTATTGGAACGAAACGGAGCCGATGCATCACGAGTGCTGGCAGCCATGGCAGGCACCTCCGTCTGGCCACCGGTTGCTGCCTATCTTTCAGGGAGCATGATGACGGAGAACTTCGCCCCGCAGTTCCCCGTGGCGTTGATTGAAAAGGACTTCGGCTACACGCTCGAGGAAGCAGGATCAGCAGAGAACGCCCCCACAATTGCCGCAGCACATAACGTTTTCCAGCGCGCAGCAGCGCGCGGAATGGGCGACCGGAACATGACAAGCGTAGTGCGATTGTTCACCGAAAAGCGTGATTGATCCCGCGAGCCCACTGGGTCCTTGTGGCATGCAAACCGAGATGCCCCTCCCCCGCACTTTGCGTGCAATGAAGCATGACTGACAGTGGCTGCGGGTTTGTATCCCGCAACCAGCCTGGTGCCTGGCGCGCTCGGCTCCTGCGCATATTCTGATACTGCAACTGGAGACAACAATGAAGCTCTTTCGCTATGTTAAGCATGATGGCGTGTATCCGGGCATGGTCGATTCATCGGGACAGCTGCGGGACATATCAGCCCATGTGGATGACGTCTCGCGCGCGTGCTTGTCCGATACGGAACTTGCCCGGCTTTGTGAGCTTGACGAACACCGGCTTCCGCTTATTTCGACCCCGGTTCGCTACCTGCCACCGATAAGCGATATCGGCAAGTTCATCGCAATTGGTTTGAACTACCTGGACCACGCCGAAGAGGCCGGTCTTGCGATCCCGTCCGAACCGTTGGTGTTCTTCAAACCGGTCAGTTGCATCAGCGGGGCCGATGACCCTATCGTACAACCTCCCCACTCAAGGCAATTGGACTGGGAGGTTGAGCTGGGGGTCGTCATCGGAAAGCGCGCCCGTTACGTTCCGGTTGCCCAGGCACTTGAACATGTGGCGGGCTACTGCGTGGCCAATGATGTTTCCGATCGTGGATTCCAGTTTCAGAGCTCGCAATGGGACAAAGGCAAGAGCTCCGACTCCTTTGGGCCGCTGGGTCCCTGGCTCGTGACCCGTGATGAGGTCCCGGATCCGCAGAGCCTGCCAATGTGGCTGGAAGTCAACGGCCAACGGCGACAGGAAGGAAACACCCAGACCATGATCTTCAGCGTTGCAGAGATTATTTCCTACTGCAGTCACTACATGACCCTCGATGTTGGGGATGTGATCATCACCGGCACCCCGCCTGGCGTGTCGATGGGAATGAAGCCACATCCGGAATGGCTGGAACCGGGGGATGAAGTGGTGCTGTCGATCTGCGGCCTTGGTGTGCAACGACACGTTGTGATGCGATACGAGGCAGAGCAGGCGTAAATCTTGCCTGCTCCGAACCTGAGGCTGCATAACGCAGCCTGACACGCAGCTAAGCCAAGTGCCAAACCCTGTCTACACTGATGCTCATACCACGTGAGCTCGCAGGGAGCGCAAAGCATGGGAGCAATCGCCAGCTGGACTTTTTTGTTGGTTGTGGTTGTAGTTGTGGGTGTGCTTAGCTTTTTTATGTTGCGAGCGGGTGTTCAAAACGACCGGCGTATCAGAGAAGAACTCTACCTAACCTTCGAAAGCACAATGCAACAACACGGGGTCCGGACTTACGAAATCCTGAAAGAGAGCATTTGGATTAGAAACGGCATGCGCCTATCAGAGCTGCACCGAATTGTATTGGCCGACACCGGGCACTACTTTCTTTATTTCCAGGCAACCGGTACGCCGCCCTATTTTGCCCCCTTAACAGAGAAGCGCGCGATGCAAGCTTCAGCGGGCAAGATCGGGATTCAGGCATGACCGCATAAAAGCCATGCCTTTGCCATTGGCGGGCAATGCATGCATCCACGACTTCTCGCCCAGCTGAAACAGAGCAAGCGACGACATATTGCCGACCTTCCCGCTTGAAATAGTGGCACGAGGCCTGAATCTCTAGGCGATAAATCCGCAGCCGTTACACCCGTCCACACGGGATTGTCGTCGATCATCAAAAGACGACAGATTGACTGAGTGTCACATGGGTATGCGTTACTGATCCGGCAGGCGGGGACGATCAGAAGGCTATCGAACGGTTGTAATTTGATGTCGCCACTATTTTCCCGCGCTTCAACACCATAAGACGAGCCGGCAAGTCGAGGATAACCCCGGCGACCGACTGGGTATCCACCAGCACCAGGTCTGCATTTTTGCCGGTTTCCAGCCCATAGTTATTCAGCCCCAGGGCTTTGGCGGGATTAGTTGTGAGCATTCCCAATACTGTGGCCTGATCATCGGCCCCACCCAGGTGGCATGCAGGCATTGCCAATTGCGCAATATTCAGCAGATCGCCTGTCCCATACGGGGTAAAAGCGTTGCGTATATTGTTCGTGGCCAAACAGACATTTACACCACCGTCTCGCAACGCACGAACGGGCGTGAGTGAGCGGCGGACGTTATGGCTGTCGCCTCGAGCACCGAGATGCAAGTCGGTGGCTGGCAGGCACATTACGCTGATTCCAGCATCACGGATCAGGCTGATAATACCCACTCGCTGTTCCGCTGCTACGGCTCCAAGGCTCGTAAGATGACCTACGCAGACGCGGCCTTCATACCCTTCCTTGATGGTCTTGCGCGCGAGGTATTCAATGGTCATGTTCTCTGCCGTATCGGCAAAATCCTGATGGAAATCTATATCTTTTCCAAACTGTTTAGCCAGGCTGAAAACATAATCAATATGTTCGAAGGGTGAACGATCGTTATAGGGAATACCGCCGACGACATCGGCACCTTTTTCCATCGCCGCAACCATCATGTGCTTCATTCCCGGTAGTTTGAAAATGCCTTCCTGTGGGAAGGCAACTACCTGAATGTCGATCATGTCGCGAAACTTCTTGCGTAGCTCCAGGACAACATCAAACCCTGTGAAACCTTGTGAGGGGTCAAATTCGGCATGTGCGCGTACATGGGTAGTACCGGCCTGCACAAGTGAGCGTAATACCTGCGTTGAACGCTCGAGAATATCCTCCCGGGTCAACATCGGTTTAAGCTCAGCTGTAACGGCAATCGCCTCCTTGAGGGTTCCGGTGCGATTGACCTTACGGTGCATGACATTGGCTTTTTCCAGATGCAGATGCCCCTCGACAAAAGCCGGCATCAATACATTTCCATTTCCCTGGACTTCCTGCCGTGCCCGCACTGTAATTCCCGGGGAAATAATGGCAACTTTCCCATTGTGTACGGCGACGTCGGTTAAAGGTTTTCCATCGGCAATGCGTACATTGCGAAATATCAGATCCATAAACCTCACTCCTTAATTCAGACAACTTCCGTTTCTCGAGCATCGACCTCTGGAGGTCATGCTGCGCCTGCTTCATGACTGCCAGCCCATTGCCCATGAGCACGCACGACAGAGCTGCAAAGGAACGCAACAGTGTCCAGAATCAGCAGGAAAAAATTAAAAGACGTATTAAATATTTGCGGTATGGATGGGAAGCACACACTAACCGTTAGAACAACCATTCCCCATTACGCGGTATTCGAGAATATGCCTATGCCCCTTGGAGTCTTCATACATCATACGCGCAGGCACCACTTCACAGACATTTGGCACTTCACCCATCGAAATGACTTTTGCGATATCAAGGTCTTGTGAATAACTGTACTGCTCTACCTGAATGTCGTTGTCTGCTAGAGGCTGCTCAGCCAAAGCCACAGTGCACAAGCTACTGAGCCCTGCCAACAATAAAATTTTCATGTTCAAACACCTCGAGGTATCGCGTGACGCAAATACCCTTCAATACTTACAGGGTCAATGTAGCGCTTCATGACTCGGCGTCGTATTACGACGCCGAGACACTCAACTGTCAGAAAGGCTTGGTGGGCAGGTATTTACCATCCAGGGTAATGACTGCGCGCGACCCACCCTCTGGATCTTCGACTTTTTTAATATCCAGTTTGAAGTTGATAGCACTGATAATACCGTCACCGAACTTCTCATGGACCAACGCCTTAAGCGTGGTGCCGTAGACCTGCAGCATCTCGTAAAAGCGGTAGATAGTGGGGTCGGTCGGTATACCGTTGTCGATGCTGCCGCGCATCGGGATGGTTTGCAGCAGCGCCACGCCATCAACATCGAGGCCGAGCTTTTCGCCCACTACTGTGGCCGCTGCTTTGGGCAAGGGATGTTGACCGAGCAGCGCGGCAGTGACGAACGCCTCGCTGAGCCCTGTGCCATCGGTGATCTGGGCAAATGACAAGTCTTTCCGGGCTTTAGCCAGCAAAATGACTTCGGTCAGGGCCAGACGCGAACCTGGATTGATTTGGGACTGGATCATGGTGTTATCTCCTGGGGTAATAAACGAGTTCAAGCAGATTGCTTCTGTTGATAGGGAGCGGCACGTGCGCCCGGGTTGTCCACAAGGGGCGCAAACTTGCCGGTGTTACTGTCGAAAGCATCCATACGCCCGCTCTCGATGTCATAGACCCAGCCATGCAGTGCTACGCGTCCCTCTTCGAGGGCCAGGCGTACCGATGGATGCGTCCGGATATTGGCCAACTGGGCGATCACGTTTTCTCGAACCATCGCCTCAACACTGCTGTGTGGGTCCTTATGTTTACGCGCTTCATTCACCACTCGAGCGGAGTCGGCGTAGCGTAACCAGCCTGCCACTGCGGGCATGTGATCCAGGCACTTGCAGGTGGCAATGGCAGTCATTGCGCCGCAATCAGAGTGCCCGCAGATAACGATGTCGGAGACTTGCAAGGCAGCAACGGCATACTCGACCGAGGCCGACACACCGCCAGGCTCAGGGCCGTAGGGCGGCACGATGTTGCCGGCGTTGCGAATGACAAACAGGTCGCCGGGCTCTCGCTGCGTAACCAGTTCCGGAACCAATCGGCTGTCAGAGCAGGAGATAAACAGAGCCCGTGGGCTTTGCTGATTAGCCAGATTCTTGAACAGGCCGGCGCGTTCCGGAAAAGCGTTAAGTTGAAACTTTAGAAAACCATCGATGATGTCTTTCATGGTGACTCCTCTTGGTCGCGATGCGTTGGAGCAGAGATTACGGAGCTCGTGACATAAGGTAAAAGTCTCATTTATGATGGAGCACATCAGATAATCTTATGGCTCTGAGCATGCTGGCACGTCACATCAAATACTTTCTCGCTGTGGCGCAACACCACAGCTTCACGAAAGCAGCTGCTGCGCTGCATGTTTCGCAGCCCGCGCTGTCACAGCAAGTCAGGCAACTTGAGGAAAGTCTTTCTGCCCAGTTATTTGACCGATCGGGACGTACGACGCGGCTGACTGACGCCGGCGAAGTGTATTTACGCTATGCACGCCGGGCTTCGCAGGAACTGGAGGAAGGAAAACGTGCAATCCATGACGTGGGCGATTTGAGTCGCGGGGCACTCAGGGTTGCATTGACACCGACGTTCACCACATATCTGGTCGGACCACTGGTCGAAGCTTTCCACAGCCGATATCCGAATATCACCTTGAACTTGCGTGAGATCGCTCAAGAACAGATGGAGGAGCTTCTGCTGGCCGATGAGCTGGACGTGGGTATCGCTTTCGAGGACGGGCACTCTCAGGACATAGAGACCCAGCCGCTTCTGATAGAAGCCCTCGCGCTGGTGGTTGGGGAAAGACACCCGTTGGCTGGACAGAGTGCTATTGACCTGGACGCTCTGAGTGCCGAATCACTGATCCTGCTCAGCGAAGAGTTTGCCACTCGCGAGCAGATCGACCGCTACTGTCGCCAGCACAACATTACCCCGCGGGTGAAAATGGAGGCCAATGTTATCGGTGCAGTCATCGAAGTGGTGCGCAGGACCACACTGTCGACCCTGTTACCGGCCACCGTCGCGCTTGCACATCAGGGGCTGTTTGCCATTGAGCTAAGCCCTCAGCGACTGCACCGTACCGCCGTATTGATGCAGCGCAAAGGGGCCTACCAGACTTCAGCCGCACGTGCCTTTATCGAACTGGCCACAGACATTGCGGCCCAACTCGAGAAAAGATAAGGGCATGTAGGGGTGATAAGCGGCATAGGTCACTTTGGGTGTCTGGATAACCTGGTGCAAGCCTTGGGCGTCAATCTGGATGTGATCGACCGCTGCCAGAATCATGTGCTGGCCAGGAGTCGAGTGCGGCGTCACTATCTGCATCATGACTAGGTGCGTGAGAAAGCAGTTGCCTGGGAGCGTCTGGGCACCCAGCTGGAGTCCCTCGCCTTTCCAAAGGGTGTGGAGCAGAAGGAACAGTTGCCCGAACAAAAAATCTTGTGAAGAACTCAATTCAGTTTCGGGCCAATCCCAGCGTCAACAGTTCCTTGCGTAACAGCGAACGTTCAAGCATAGCCATTCCATCCTGCCAATCGATCGACAGCAAATGGCTCAACTTTTGTTGGCTGATCAAGGGCTCAGCCAGAAAATAGCTATTGCACTCGCGAATGCTGATGACGTTCAACAGCCAGTCCCCACCCTGCGCCGCCAGCCAGTTACCAATCGTTGAACGATGCGTTTGAAGCAGCGCACTGGCATCCCACACCGCCATCTGCGCAAAAACCTGCGGGAGGTTACTGTCGGCTTTCAGTCGCTTCATATCAACCGCCAATGCGCCAATCAGGTCTGATTCGATAGTGGTTTGACACTCGGAGAAGTACCGCTGGGGCCAGTCAGCTTCCAGCCTCGCCCGCCGTGCGAGGACTTCATAGGCACGGATATCCGCTTGAGTAGTCAACTGCCCGGTGAAATTCAGGGTATTGTCCAGAATGGCCGTGGCCAACAACGCCGCACTTTTTTCACTGAGCAGCGGCAACAGCTCTGCCGCTTCCCAGCGCTGAAAAATCAACGTCGCCGCTGCCCCGATCGACCGAATGTCAGCCGCAGCTCCGAGCTTCTGCGCCCAATATTTTTCAAAGCCCGGGTGATGGTCTATGACCTCCACCACCTGCTCAAGCACCACCACCGGATCAAAATGGTGGTAATCGGAGACATCCACCAACACGAACTCATCACCTGCATTCGGCTGATAATCATCCAGGCATGGTTGCCAGCCGAGCACGGACCTGGAGATGCTGACATTGAGCGGGGCGCTGCTAACGGCGCGTGCGTCAATACCTTGGTGATTTAACAACTCGGCGTACGCAATGCAACAGGCAAACGCATCGATGTCCAGGTACGCAGAGCCTGAAGTAACCACCCTCATGACACATGGGCCACAGACCAAGCGGCTGAGACTGTCGATGACAACTTCAGTGCTTGAGCAATTCCTTTCAAAATTCGCTCATACGCAAATTGACACTGGTCTTCGTCGATGGAAATGCGCACCGTGGCCCCGGCGATACGGTCTGCATATCCCAGTTGTAACACTGTGTTGGACAGGCTGCGCGCTTTGTCCGAGCATGCCGACCCACCGGTAATGTAGATCGACTGCGTATTCAGGGCCCACTGCAGTTTTTTGGTATTGACCCCCGGCAAGGCAAGGAAACTCACACAAGGTACACGTGGTGCCTGCTGACCGATCACGACCACTTCACCCAGCATGGTTTGCAGTGCACTCTCAAAAGCTTCCCGGCTCTGTTGTACCGCGAGTTTGCCGGGGCCGTATTTGTGCTGTTTCTCCTGCAACGCGGTTTCAATCGAAAGAACGCCCGGATAGTTCTGAGTACCACCGCGCAAGCCACCTTCCTGGCCACCGCCAACAATCAATGGCGATAACCCGTAGCGGTCTCTCGCGTACAGAAAACCGGCCCCTGGCAACGCTCCAAACTTGTGCCCGGACGCAATGGCGAAATCAACCCCGGATGTGCGCAGGTCCACAGGTATTTTGCCGATGGCCTGGGTCATATCCGAAAACAGTAAGCCGCCTCCAGCCTTCACTTGTCGGGCGATGGCTTCGATCGGTTGAATCACGCCGGTCTCGTTATGCACTGCCATGACGCAAACCAATGTTGGACGCCCGCCATGAACACGGAGCAGTTGCTCCAGTTGATCGGTGTCGAGCAGTCCGTTCATTTGATGCCCGATCGCGATGGCTTGCAGGCCTTCCAGGACATAGCGGTTTATGTTCTGCAGAGTGCAGGAGTGCTCGATGGCTGAGTACAACACCAAGGGTTGCTCATCTTTATAGCGTTCGAAAAAATCATGAAACACCTGGGCACAGCCTTCACTGGAGCCGCTGTTGAAAATCAGGCAGTCGGCGTCGACGTTCAAAAGGCTGGCGATGCTGCCACGCGCGCGTTCGATGCGTTCGAGCAACTGAACACCGAGGGCGTGATTGGCATTGGGGTTGGCGCATTGGCGAGTCGAAAACAATGCCTGCAGCATGTTGCTGACACCCATTGAAACCGGTGCCGAACCACAGATGTCGGCATAAATTGCATCCACAGCAATATCCATATCAAACACTTCCAGTTTTCTGTTTTATGTCATTCAGGATGCTGCCCGCAAAATGCGAACAGCGACTTAGCGGTCAGATGAGCAAGCGCAGCATGAGCTGGATCGAGCACAGTAAAACGAAAGCATTCAGCGCCCGTTTCAGATGCCTCGAATCCAGACGATGAGAAAGCATGGCGCCGAGAAATCCACCCACCAATATCCCCAGCACCAATTCACCGGTGTAACCGAGAAAATCCATGGTTGAACCCACTCTGCCGAATAACGCTCCACTTGCTCCGATGACACCGATCAACGCCGATGTCGAAATGGCCTGCTTTATCTGCAGGCCAAACAGGCTGATCATTACGGGCAGGTAGATGAACCCGCCGCCCTGCCCGACCAATCCGCACAATACGCCAAGCACCAGCCCTATCAGTGGCAACGACAGCGATTGATGGTTGCACAACAGGGCCACAGGTTTATGGAACAGGTACGTCACCAACAACGACATCAACCCCAGCAGCCCGAAGACGAACAGGATGAAGTTTTCGCTGAACGCATCGGCATGCAGCGAAGCAAAAAAGTTGGCGAGGGCCATCGGTATGGCAAAGCTTCTGATCACACGCCAGTCCGGCTGAAACCTGACGCGGTGCAGCGCGAACGACAAGAGGGAGGAAAAGAAACCCTGAGCGGAAGACAGCCCCGTCACGACTTCAATCGGCAGTTTCTGACCAGACACAATCGGGTAAATCAACACCAGCAGGGGCGTCACGATGATGCCCCCACCGATACCGAACAGGCCTGACATGAAACCAGCCATCACGCCCACACCGACCATAACCGGGTAGATTGTCATGGCTACCATCTCAGCAGACCTTGATCTTGCCGGTCCCTTCCATCATCCGCCCGATGACAAGCAGATCAGGGCAAAGTGCCTGCCACTTCTTGTGGTTCATTTCAAACCCTTCGGCACTCACCGCGAAGAGCAAGCCCCCATTCGTTTGCGGGTCATGCAACAGAAATTTTCTGGCCAAGGGGAGATCAGCCAGGTACTCCACACTCTGCGCGTACTTTTTAATGTTAGAGAAAATACCGCTGTCGGCCGAAGTCACCGCCACTGCCAATGACTCTGCACCGTCATAAAAAACCAGATTGTTTGAATCCAGATCAACATCCAGTTGTCCCAGCCCGATCATCTCACTGATATGGCCGATCAAACCGAACCCCGTGATGTCCGTCAAACTGCTGACCTCGGGACTTTCGCTGAGGGTACGGCCAAATGCGTTGTCGCCAGTAATCTGGGCAAGCGTCGACGCAGGAATATTCTCTTGCTCAATCACTTGGTTTTTAAGGGCATTGGCAAGGATACCGACACCAATCGGACGCGTCATGACCAATAAATCACCGGCCCTGGCCGTGTTATTTTTCTTCAACCGGTGTTTTTCCACCTCACCAATGATAGAGAAGCCGTACAAGGGCTGGCTGTTCTTAATGGTATGACCGCCGACTATGCTGACATTGAACTTGTTCATCACCGACTGTGCGCCAAGGATCATCTGCGTTACTTGCTCGGCTGAAACCAGTTCCGGGTCGAATGCCATGATCGAGTTGGCAATAAGCGGACTCCCACCCGAAGCAAAGATATCGCTTACAGCATTGCTGGCTGCCAATTGGCCGAACACATAAGGATCGTTGACTATCGGGGAGAAATAATCGGTGGTGAATAAAAGATATTTTTCACCTGCGTCATACACAGCACAATCATCAGAAGACTCAAAGCCCAATATCACCTTGTCATCCAAAACCGTATTGGCTGCTGCAGTTTGCAATAGAATTTTCGACAACACACTGGATGGAATCTTGCACCCGCACCCACCACTTTCAGATTTGTCCATGATCTGACAAAACATCGACATCGGCTTTCCTTAAAGTCAATTTTCCATAATAAAAACAACGCACTAGCGTGAAGAAATACTATGTTACACACTGTTTCTGCCGACAAAGGTGGCATGTCTTCATTGCAAAAACATGACAAGATTGAGGCAGTTTGAAGCCATGTGGATGTCAGCGCGTAATGGTATTGGTGATATCCCAGCTAATGAGCAACAAAGGATTTGTTGAGGTCTCGGCATTTTTCAAGGTAGTTGTCGCGTCAACCGTCTAACTATGCCGCTCTTTTCTCGATCTGTTGCTCTCGATCCGAGTTCAACAGCACGGTGCCGATCGGCTCCCATAATGCCCAGCTCATACATGTTGCTCACCAGTGTCACCGATTTCATCAGTGCGCCGGCTTTCTCGCCGCTTTCCGCGGCATAGACCTCCCAGCCCACGGCCTTGCGGCTGTAAATATCCTCAATCAGATAGAGGTAGCAATACTTGCCGCGTATCGGTGACGGCAGATACATGATGTCCCAATACCACACCTGATTGGGCGCTTTCGCGGTATGAGTCGTCGCCTATGTGAAGGTACGGTCTGGGTATCCCTATACTTTAGGGATGCGAGATGCGTCGGCGCTCAATCTCGTCTGTATAACCTGCTCATGACCTGCAGCAGGTAATCGTCCCCCCCAGCAGCGCCAATCACCTGCAACCCTACCGGCATGCCCCGCACCTGCCCCGCCGGGAGGCTGAGCGCTGGGAGTCCGGTAAGGTTCCAGGCACAGGTATGACTGAGCAATGCGGCGCGCACATCAATAATCTGCTCGCCTAACCGGACCTCACGGGCATCAACCTCAGTCGCTGTCACAGGCACGCTGGGCGAAACCAGGAAGTCATAGCGTTCGAAAATGTGTGCCAACGCCGCTTTATACTGTTGCTGACAGGCCCGGGCACGGACGTATTGCCACCCCCTGACCTCACGCGACAACTCCAGACGCTCGCGCACTTCCTGTTCAAATAATTGCGGCGCATTCTGCATACGCTCGGCATGGACATCGAAGGCCTCGGCGCGCTGCAGGTTCAATAACGTGTCTTTCATACCGGCCGCCAGTGGCGCCAGTTCGGACGTTTCTTCCAATGCGTGACATAGAATCCCTTCCTTTTTAATTAAGCCCGCATTAATGGCTCAATGCTATCAAGCGATTCACAAAAATGTCTCCTTAATTCCACAACATCACCCCCCTCCTCACTCGACACCACCAGATCCGGCAGGTTAATCACCACCCCTGCCCGAAACGGTTGCACCTCATCCGCCAGCCCCTGGTTGGCATCGAGCACGGCTTCGACCGTGCCATTGAGGTGGCCGTAGTAGTTCTGGCAGATCGTGTCGAGCACGTCGCCGCTAGCGGTTCTGCAAGTCGTCGCCCATGCCGATGGCCTGTTGGGCCGGTCGACGTGTCAGGCGGTCTTGCGCGGCCCAGCGAAAGTCGGTGGTGCGGCTCAGTTCTTCAAAGGCGGCGGTGTCCAGGTTGAAGTAGTAGGGTTGGGATTGTGGTTTGAGTGGCTGGATGATCAGCAGGTGCGGAAAGGGTTTCACTGCTTCAACGGCCGGGGTCAGGTCTTTGCCAAAGGCGCCGGTGGGGATGATGTTGGCCAGGGCCGGGTTGGCATTGCCGGCGATTTTGTTGATCCCTGCCGCAGCCTTGCCCGCCTGCTCTTTCAAGGTGCTCATGTGTTCCTCGATTTGCGAGGCCGCCCGGGTAGCTTGGTTGTAGGTGAGCAGCTCATCCACCGCGCGGTCGGCGTAGGGCACGGTTTTCTCGCAGCGTGCGATGGCCGACTCAACGGCGTCGAGCTGCTTTTGGGTAAAGGACATGGGAGCACTCTTGAGTTGAGGTGACGCCAAGGGGGATATGGGGCAGAGTAGAGGTTGGCTTCGCTCTACAATGCCCTGCTGCATGTAGTAGCTCGCCAGGACATCAGATAACGCTTTAGCCGATTTTCGCTGGAGCCGCTATGGCTCAGCAGCTTTGATTTTCTGCACGTTCAGTGCTTTTTTGTCGGAGTTCTGTGACATGTCTGTTTCCAATATCGATAAATTCAACGAGCTGACCGGTAAGTTGCTGGGCGAGTTGTATCTGAACTTCCCATTGCCCCTCAACCTGGCCGCAGAGCAATTTGTTGGATCAGCAGTGGAGTGGAGTGAAGAGCGTCAAATGGATCTACCCAGCAAGGACGCCGAGTTTTTTTTCGCGACAACGGGATGGCTGATCAACGCGGGATACATCAACGGCGGGCTGTTCTCCCACACCCAAGTCTCGGATGCGGTGCTCACCGCGAAAGGCCTTGAGGTTCTTAATGCAACCCCGCGCAGCCTGACGCATGCCCACTCTCTGCGTGAGCAACTGGCCGAGATAGCCAGAGAAGGCGGCAAGGAAAGTTTCAAAGGCTTGCTCGCTGAAGAACTCATCACGGGTGCAAAAATCATCGCCCCCGCCGTTGGGCTCCTCTAACTTCAGCGCCGTTTAAGATAGCCACTGATGGAGCTGCGACGTTGAGGGGGTCGTGTAACCGGCTGCGGTGCTGCTGCCGTCGGGTGGAAAGATTTGAACAGGTGGCGACGCAGGCGCGGCCGCTTGAAGTGCAAGACGCTCGGCCCGGGCGGTCTTTTCCTCGAACAATCGGCCTGGGCCAAAGCTTGGCGGATGCGCGCTCAGTCGTGTTCCTTGTAGCGGTTCAGGCCTAGGTAGTGCGCCATCGCCAGGTTGTACACCAGTTGCGCAATAACAGGTTTACCCGACTTGCTCGCGCCATTGATGGCGAAGATATTGCGCCAGCGGCGCACGTGGCAGAACTGGTATACCTCGTCCGTGTGGTGACCGCCGGAGTCGACGGCAGTGGCCAGGATGCCGAGCGCGACACCACAAGGATGGGGGTAACGCACCTTGAGCTTTTCATCGATCGCGGCCCAGGCACGTTCGTCCGCCGGGTCGCCCCAGATAATCTGGAAGTCGATCACCCAGCGTTCCATGCCGACGCCCCAGCCCATCACCATCAGTTCCAGGCGGCTGGCCTGCACGTCCACCGACGCGGTCAGCATCAGTACGCGGTGCACATTGTGCCGAGGCCATAGGGCTCAAGACGCGCACGTTTCAGCAGGACTTCCGCTTTAGTTTGCTCCTGGGCGCGGTCCCAGACCTTGGCCAAACGGGTGTTGTAGAACACCTGCATGGGCTCGAGGTAGCCCCGTTTTTGCGCCCTCTGGGCCTTTTCAAATTGCTTGGCCAAGGCCAGTGATACTGCGTAGATTCGCTTTGAAGTAACTGATGAGTTGCAGGCCGTAATAACCCGTTGCCGAGATAGCGTCGCCCCACCCTTCCTGATTCATCGAAAACCGCAACGACTGCTGCAGAAGCAGGCGCAGACCAAAGAGCACTGTACGAAGGTCGAGGATCGATTTCTAACGCGCTCTTTTAAAGAGGCGCGGGAACTTGCTGGCTGTTATACGGATTGGAAAGAAGAGGAAATGCCGGGCTTTCACGAAGTGCGCGCGCTGTCGCTGCACCTGTACAAAAAAGCCGGTAAAGATGGCCAGGCCATTGCAGGCCATGCCAGCGAGATCATGACCAAAACTACCAGAAAGATCACGCCGATGTGATCTGGTCGGATGCGATCCCAGACCTGAATATCAGTGAAATCACCGGATAGTTTTGCGCGCATTTTGCGCCAGTTTTGCGCAGGCCAGAAACGAGAAAGGGGATCAAGCACCTAAGCACTTGATCCCCTTACAGAATATGGTCGGGACGGAGTGATTCGAACACTCGAACCCTAGCACCCCATGGCATTAAAAACGACTCGTCGGAAAATTTAATGACACTCCGTGAAAGCCAACCACGCATATATATCGATGAGGCAAAACACCTGCTCAACACCGGAGTGAATCCCTGCGATCAAAAGCGTGCGGGAAAAATCATGGCGCAGGCCAAGGTTGAGGCGGTGCTGATTGAAGCCGCTAAAGAAACACCTCCGATGTACACACTCGGCGACCTGTTTGAACTGTGGTTGCGCGACGGCGTAGCACGTAACAACGACAACGCCGAATTGCGCCGCAGCTTCACCAAAGATGTGTTACCGCCACTGGCTAACAAACCGTTGAACGATGTCACCGAACACGACCTTAGGACCATTCTGCGCAAAGTCATTGCGCGCAATGCCCCCAGACGGGCGATCAGCCTCTTTGCCGATATCACCCAAATGTTGTCCTGGGCTGAAAAACGTCAACCGTGGCGCGCACTGCTCATTGATGGCAACCCTGCCCACCTGATCGACATCGACCTGCTGCTGCCCGAAACGTACGAGGAGGAACGCAGCCGCATTCTGTCGCACGATGAATTACGCGAACTGCATCAGAAATGCACAGGCATGGCGGATGTTTACAGCGCGCTCCCGGCTGGGCAGAAGTACGGCGGTATACGTCCGCTCAAGAAGGAAACCGAACTGACGCTCTGGATCTGCCTGGGCACCTTGTGTCGGATAGGCGAACTGCTCGCCGCCGAGTGGCGCCATGTGAACCTAGACAGTGGCGAGTGGTTTATCCCGGCCAAGAACGTCAAAGGCCGGCGTGGCAAGAAGCAGGACCACCACATCTTCCTCTCGCCTTTTTCACTGCATTACTTTCAAGTGCTCTACTCGCTGACAGGGACTACCCCTTGGTGCTTTCCGGATAAAGACGGCACAGGCCCGGTCTTCTCGAAAACCGTCAGCAAGCAGGTGGGGGATCGCCAGGAAATGTTCAAGAAGCGCAAGCCGCTTTCCAGGCGCCGCCATGACAACAGCCTGGTTTTAGCCAAAGGTACCAATGGCGCGTGGACACCCCATGACCTGCGCCGCACCGGTGCGACGATGATGCAAGCCTTGGGCGTCAACCTGGATGTGATCGACCGTTGCCAGAACCACGTGCTGGCCGGGAGCCGAGTGCGTCGTCACTATTTGCATCATGACTGTGCGCGTGAGAAGGCGGAAGCCTGGGCGCGTCTGGGCACCCAGCTTGAATCCATCATCTTTCCAAAGGGTATGGAGCATACGCAACAGGTGCCCGAACAAAAAATCTTGTGAAGAATTCAATTCAGTTGCGGGCCAATCCCAACGTCAACAGATCCTTGCGTAACAGCGAACGCTCAAGCACAGCCATTCGAGCCTGCCAGTCGGTCAACAGCAATTGGCTCAACTTTTGTTGGCTGATCAAGGGCTCAGCCAGAAAAAAGTTTTTGCACTCGCGAATGCTGATGACGAGGAAAAACCAGTCCCCACCCTGCTCCGCCAGCCAGTTACCAATCGTTGAGCGAGCGGATTCGTTAACCAAACCCTCATTCGAAGCTCACACATCAGCGCTACCAAACTGTCAGCCCAACCCGATACTGCGTTACGAATTTAACAAATTCAGACTCGGGCACACCAAGCGCACCATTTTGTCCGCCTTGCGACGATAGTTATAGTTATCATCCGAGGTCCAGACATAGGCCTTCAGCCAGATGGTCATGCTCAGGTACTGAAATCTGATACAACTTTCGCCGTCCAGCCTCTTCAGTGATCGATTCACTTTCCGCTCACGCTCAAATACAGTGGCCACCAGGCCAACTCGGTAGTCCAGCGACTTATCCTGCAAAGATTTAACCGAACGGAAATCCCCTTCGGAAAATCGATAGAGATGACGGCGTTCAAGCTCGAGCTCGGTTTTAATTTCATCGTCTTCGTAGCTGTATGGGTGACTGTGATAGTCACCCAAGTAGCAGACTTCGGGGAAAAACGTGTCGATAAAGCCTTGTTTCAACTCTTGCGCTTCATCGGTAAAAGCAACCGAGCTCTGGTCTCTTTCAACCGCGGTGGATGTGTCTGCCAGTACCACCCTGTAGATCATGTCTCTACCGATTAATGGCTGATTGTACCCCCACAGGTGCCCGAATGTTTCGACGCGCGCAGCCGAGTCGCCGCCGTTCAAGACGTGCTCCAGTTTGTAGGCTTCCAGCGCAGACGTGACAATGCTGAAAAATGCTTGCTCGGATATTGAAACTACTGAATCGATCACAACGTTCCTTAATGATTTAGACGTGGGAGGGATTACCTACTTCACGCTTATACTACAGGAATGGCTTTTGGCCATCAGTATGTCGATACCTTGAAGAAAGTGAAAGCGCATCCCCCCGCCAAGGACCATCGATAGTGGCGAGGATAGACATGGGCCGTACGCACGTTAAGTACTTCGTCAAGCGGGATGAGCCACTCGCAATGGTTCGCAGCCTAAGCAGTGAATGCAAAAAAGCCCAACGCTGGAGCTGGGCTTTGAGTTACAAATTTATTGTGGAGCCCTACTTTTGACTCATTTTGATTGCTTCCGCACTTTCGATAGTGCTTATCTGACTTTCGATCAACTTACCAACAGCGAGGGTGTAAGCCGCACGCTTTTGCTGTGGGGTAGTGTTGCGAAAAAAGTCAGACATTGGGGCTGATGCCACCACCACATCGTCTCTCATGACGTGGCCTTGGTTAAATAGTGTTCAAGTCCAACAGATTCTTAGGAATGGTTAACCAGCGCGTCAATGCATCGCCATCAAGATCACTGCCGATCTCACTTATCTGCCCATCACTGTCCCTTCCCATCAAATCGACGTGCAGATCAGTACTAAAAGATTTTTTCAGCTGTCAAAAAGTCTCTATTGAGAAGAAAAAATCGCCGCACCAACTCCGCACAGAGAATACTTCGTCCTTCGGTGATCTCGTGCGCAACAACAAAACCAGACCAGCTCTGGCCGCTGGTATACATACACGACTTGCACAGCACGCCCTCGAACAAAGAAACTCTCAATGTTATTAATGAAGCTTTGGAACCCGTCTTACTCATCATAATAAATGCGGTAGTGGCGTCGCCGCATAGAGCGTTCACGCTGAGCACACTATAAAATCAGAAGACATCAAATTTTATCACAAAATTAACTGCCGACAACACTTACCCCCCTAGTGCACACCTGAGTTGTAACGCCACGTAAAAATCAAGCATCACTTTAACATCAAAGCCAACACCTAACTTCATACCTAGACTCATTGGACCGTGCATGCCCCCACAACCCAAGTACCGACCTAGCACTCAAACAACTGAACACAATTTAAAATATAACCAAATTA
This sequence comes from Pseudomonas sp. TWR1-1-3, assembly GCF_049896805.1. Lineage (NCBI taxonomy): Bacteria > Pseudomonadati > Pseudomonadota > Gammaproteobacteria > Pseudomonadales > Pseudomonadaceae > Pseudomonas > Pseudomonas sp. TWR1-1-3. The sequence goes on from NZ_JAFCUZ010000001.1 coordinate 1,362,694, forward strand.
GAGAATAGTATTTTTATCTTCACCTTAAGTGATACTGTCACCACAAGCCGCGCACAGCGCGCGACACATAATGCCACTACACCCTAAGGGCGAATCAAATGACAACACACCATTTCCTGTTTACTTATTCGATTTCTCCAATCGAAGGCTCTGATAACGCAGCCAAAACAGCTGACAAAGTAAGAAAAGACATCGCCAATATAGTAAGCCCTGACTGGGTCAAACTCTCTACAGTCGAAACCACTTTTTCCGGTCGGGTGACACTGACAGCGGAAACTGTCTGCGAAAAAAGAGAGGAAGCAAGGGACATTATCGATCGTGAGCTGAGAGGTGTCATTGATTCCTATAAAGCGCGTTGCGATATACGGGCCAATATTTCCATACTGGTTGATGGACTGGGGCCGCGCATGGATATCATCATATAGTCACGCGTTTACCTTTAGTCGTTTACAATTTAAAACATGGCAACATCACGCCTTCGCACTGTCACCCCAAAAACTTGGCCAGCTCCATCTAGATTTATCTTCACCTGACAGTCACCCTCTACACCCAGTGACTGTCAGATCAAGCCAAGAGTTTTTCAGCTAATAGCCCTATAAAAAACTAACGATCTTTACGTCTGGGTAACATTTCCTTCAAGCCTGCACTCATTTTGTACATGACTCGCACCGAGGTTATGTAATTGTCGATCTCCCAGATCAAAAGCTGCTGCGCTATATCTTGATGATCCTCAAGAACGGCCAAGTTGCGCGCAGTATTCCCGTCATGGTTCTTCGCATCAATATCCACGTTGAACATGAAGTGCTTTTCAGAAAAGTGCTTAACTGCCTTGAGGTGACCTTTTGCGGCTAACCAGTGGATCGGTGTATTACCTCCCTTATCACGGGAATTAAGACATCCGCCCTCCCTGTATCGTTTTTCCAGCGTCTTCAGCTTTCCCTGCTTACCAGGCAGATGGACGTAGTTATCATTTTCGATGAAGCGACCAACGCCCCTCGCTTCGAGGTTTGACTTATCCCCCTCTGCGCCGTTCGCCTCTAATCGCTCGATGAAGGAAGTCCGGTTTAAACAATAAGCGATGTCCAGTGGTGTATGCCCTGCAAAATTCCTGGCATTTAATGCTAACAGCTCGAGCGACGACAGATGGTTCGTGTTGTCGAGAAGCACTGCGGCGTGCCAGTCACCCATACCGTGATCAAGCGTATCGCCGACACAATGGCTTGTCGGCGCTAGCGTTTGTTCAAGCAGCGTGAGTAATTCGGGTGCGTAAGCCATGGCATCTTTTCCTGAATAGTTCACCTAGCAGCAATTCGTAATAAGACTATTGCATAGGTGCAGTTAATTCGAATTATTTTTTGAAAGGTGCAGATCACGCAACATGAACACCGCTCCCGAAGCCCAGCGGTATCTTGCAAGCCAACCCGCTTCACCGGATTCGGCCCAATAGCCTGACGCTCTTCTGCCGTAAGCCTTTGAACCGGCGCTGCACGATGGCCATTGACTGTGTTCTGTTCCGTCCCAGCTTTAGCTGAAGCAGGTATATTTCCAATCTACTTGAGATTCAACAAAAGCCATCCGACCGCATTCCATACTCCCCACAATATAAATGCGCCAGTCAAGCTGCTTAAAACTCTAGCCAGCCATGAAATATCCCTGTTTAAAATAGCTAACACACCTGCGATTCCAACAACAAAAAATCCCAAAGCAAGAAAAATTATAATAAACCAGCCCATCGCATCCTCAGTAATTATTAGTCTAAAAATAGATCCAGCCACTCCCCCAGGGCCTCTCGAGTACCAGGAGGGCACGTGCCGTGCGGTGTTGCTTTGCTTCAACGTTTCAGACCCCAGGTAGACCCGGTGTAATGGGCCGCTGCTGGGTCTGTCCTTAAACTGACGGCGACAGAGACTGGGCGTTCTCTTATCCCCCTGTCGGGATCAATTCCTGCAAAATCACCAGCTTTTTTTCCAACACCTCAACGCGTTCTTTTTCATCCCGCAGCGCAGTACGCAGTTCTCGTTTTTCCATTTCCAGAATCTGTACCCAGCGCACATCTTTTTTGAATCGCTGAGCCATTCGCCAGAGCTCATTTATTCTCAGACTCTGCTGCACAAGGACCAGCAAGACTGCCATCAGCATGATCAATACCACGGTCAGAAATTCCTCCGACATACCCATATCCACGTCCTTAATGACTTTGATTCATTCCGAAAACAAATACACGATATGTAATGTTTCACGACAGGTCTAGAATGTAGACTTATACAGGTAAAGTTTTCAAACACATGGAGCGGGTATGAAACGCAAGCAATCCATCGAACAAGTGCGCTGGGATCTGGCACTTCGCTATCGTTTGATCGAAACCGTCGCCTGGTGGGAAGGCCGACTGACCACAGGACACTTGATTCAAAGCTTCGGCATTAGCCGCCAGCAAGCCTCCAAGGACATCAACACCTACATCAATGAACATGCGCCCCGAAACTTGACATATGACAAGCAACGCAAAGGCTATGTCCCAAGCAAGCAGTTCAAACCACTATTCATCGATGACAGCGCCAGTGCCTACCTGCACCTCCTTTACCAGAACAATGAGCGGGCACCGCACATTGATGGATTGGCCCTGGCCTACGCCCATACCAAGGTGCTCGAAGTGCCAGACCGGCCGATTCGGCCTGAAATTCTGCGGCCCTTGCTCGCAGCTTGTCGAGACGGTTTGCGCTTAGAAATCGAGTACGTTTCGCTTAACACCCCAAACGTGGAAATCCGCCTGATTGCCCCGCATACCCTGGTGTACTCCGGGATGCGCTGGCATGTGCGCGCTTACTGTGAGAAAAATCGTCAGTACCGCGATTTTGTGTTGAGCCGACTACGCGGTGACCCAGACCTGCTGGACGCTTCAGAGAACACCCGCGAGCTGGATGAAGATTGGAAGACCGAAGTACCGATCATTTTTACCCCCGATAGCCGCTTAAACGCCGCGCAACAATGCATTATCGAAACCGACTTTGGCATGACGGAGGGGAAACTGGTGGTCTCCAGTCGCAAGGCATTGGTGAAGTATGTATTGGCCCGCTATCAGGTCGACCCGAGAAACCAGGCCACCAACCCAGAGGCCCAGCAGATCGTGGTCAGCAACATCAAGGAACTGAGGCCATGGCTCATGCATGATTGAGGCCCATCTCCTGCCAAAGACGTAGCGCACGGAGGTAGTTGTCGGTTTCAGCCGTCAGTAACTGATGCGCCAGCGCATGATGGCTGTTGAGCAGGGCAATATTTCGCACGGTATTGCCCTCGCCGTTCTTACCGCTCAGATCAAGGCCATACATCGCACAGTGGGTAATGAAATACCCGGCGGCCCTCAAGTGACCATTGATCAGCAGCCAATGCAGCGGCGTGTTGCCCTGTCCATCACGATCATTGAGGTTCGCGCCCAATCGGTAACGAGCCTGCAAGGTTTTGACATTGCCATACCGGGCAGGCAAATGAATGTACTTATCGTAGGGCATCAAGCTTCCCCGCCCGACCCAGTCCAGTGGCTGCCGCTTGCCTTGCGCACCCAGAGACTCCAGCGTGTCTATCAGGCTGCTTCGGTTCAGACAATAGGCTAGGTCAAGCGGCGTGTTGCCAATCAGATCACGCTGATTCAATCCCAGCGGATTGAAAGGCGGCGCACCTTCGAGCAATACACAGCGGTGCCAGTCGCTGAGACCAAGCTTGGCCCAATCATCGTGTCGATCAAGCATGGTGATGGGTCGCGCCGTATCTGACCGCCATGCACAGACCATTGACCAGACTCATGTCATGGGGCGTGATGCAGCGCACAGCGGTCAGGTCCGGGCTGGCGACGATACACGCCAGGGATTTGGCGCGACTGACGGCCACGTTCAAACGGTTTTTCGAGTACAGAAAACCAATGTCACGCGGAAGGTAATTTTCATTGGAAGTCGCCATCGATACGATAACAATTTCCGCTTCCTGCCCTTGGAATTTATCCACTGTTCCCACCCGCGCGCCTGAGGGCAAAACTTGTTTGAGCACTTGTACCTGCAAGTTATAAGGCGCCACCACCAGGATATTATCAACACCGATCGCCTGTTCCTCACCGTCGCTATCGATAAACCGCTGCCGCGAAAAATACGCATAAAGTGCCTGGACCTGTGCCGCCTCTTCATCCGAGCTCTGACTATTGCCATCGTGCTTCACAGGGCAAAACATCAGCCCACTGTTCGGCACCTCCGGTCGTTGCCCATCAAGTGACAATACCCGGCGATCGGTACCTGGCGCTGAAGACAGTTGCCCTTCGTACACGGCATGCGAAATAAACGAACATACGTGCGGGTGCATCCGCCAGGTTTGCGCCAAGAACACCCCACGATCAGACGCGATGGTGGGCGTGCCATCCAGTAGATAGTCGAGTATGGAATCGCCAGAGCGGCCCGGGTGCACACCTTGCACTGGCTGCGACAATTGCATCTGGTCGCCCATCAGAACGATGTTGCGTGCAGCCATGCCCATCGCCACCAGATTCGCCACGCTCACTTGTCCGGCCTCATCGATGAACAGGTAATCCAGCTGCTCGGTAAACGTCTCGTCGGCCAGTATCCAGACGGTACCGGCGGTCAAGTCAATCGAGGGGCTCCAGGCCGTGAGAAAGGCTTTTTTGTCCTCGATGGAGTGAATACAGCGGCCATTGAACTCATTGCCATCCCCGTCCGAAGATTTTTTCAGACCAGTGAAGGTGAGTCCGTCTTCTTGCGCACGTGCTTCAACCGCCGCCAGCAGGTTATTAATAGCGTGGTGCGAATTGGAGGTTACACCGATACGTTTGCCCGCCTTGAGCAAATCGACAATGACGTGCGAGCCGGTGTAGGTTTTGCCGGTACCCGGTGGCCCCTGAATAAACAGCACGCTGCTCTCAAGGTTGCGTACCACCTGCTTGATCGCGTCCAACGGCACCAGGTTCGGGGCCAGCAGGGGCGTGCCCGGCTCGATACCGCTCACCCGTGGACCGCGTCGATGCAGGAAGTCTGTCACCGCCTGAAAACGCTGCTCGCCAGCCAGCACGCTGTCGGCATAGCGAAACAGCGCCTCGCGCAACGAATCTGTCGGGATAGGCCGGCCGGGAATCATATCGAAAAAGGCCGGCGGCGCCTTTTTCTCGGTGGCCTTGAACGTCGCCAAGCCCTGCTCATGATCCAGACGATACAACTCAATGTTGTCCTGAGTCTCGGCGACCAAGCCCTTGGAGCCTGTACGTAATTTGGTCTCTTGCGGTTCGAAGCGGTACTCAAACAAAAATGACCGACTGATCGGCTCACGCGGTGTTTCCGTGCGCTGCAACCCTGCAAGGCTTTCTATGTCTTCCAGCAGCTCCTCGGTGGTCATGTCCTGGCGGCTGAACATCTGCCACCAAGTCGGCTTGTCGGCACGACGGTGGAAATCGAGCAGTTGGAAAGTCAGCAGGCGAACTGGGTCCTTGACGGGTGGCTCGCCAAGTAAACGATGGCGATAGTGCTCCAGGCGAATTTCCAAGTCTGTTTGCTCGGCTACGGATTTTTCGCTCGCGGGCTCAGGCCCAACAAAAACGCCCGTATTTGACGGTTTGATTGCCAGCAGCCAGTTACGCAACAGGTAAGTGGAGAGCACATCGTCTTCGTTATAACGCTCGATTTTCTCAAGCAATGCCGACTCGCCAGTCTCTTTCCAGCGCTCATAAAACACGATACTCGCGCTGGCATTGGTCACGTCGCCGTCGCGCTTGCCCATGTAAAAATGCTCGATATTTTTAATCGAGTAGCTGGGCTCAGACACCCGGATAGCTTCGCGCACGACCTTGTACAAGTCGATCAGTTTGCCGTTGCGCAGCAACCAGTCCACTTGCGCTTCACGCGTCCCGTGTTGACTCATCAGGCGCTTGATAGCGGTTTCTTCATAACTGGCGTAATGGTAAATATGCGCGTCGGGGTAACGTTTTAAATGGCCGATTACCCAGTCAATAAACTGCTCGAAGGCGAGCTTTTCTTCATCTCGGGTATGCGCCCAAAAGGGTTTGAAGATTTGTTGCCCGCCCTCGTCAATGTACAGGCCGAAGAGGTATTCCAGACCACCCTCTTCCAGCGGATTGCCCTCCATATCGAAGAACAGGTCGCCCTCCACGGCATAGGGCATCCGATAAAAGCCACGTCGCTCACTCAACATGGGAAGCAGCTCGAACAGCGGGGCCTCACTAGAACGGCCCTGAAACTGCAAACGCGCCTGATGCCGCAGCTTGCTCAATGATTCGGTCTGCAGTTTTGGAATACGCAGGTCGTCAGTGCTCTCCGCCAACTGGTGCAATGTGGTGACACCAGCACCCTGTAATTTCTGGATTTGCGAACGGCTGATACCCGCTACCGCCGAAAGGTGGTCGTCATGCTGTCGTTGATCGTCGCAGCGATCACGCCAGGCACAGAAACCACAATGCCCGCACGGCTGCGGGTAGGTAGGCGGTCGCTCGGCGCCGTTCACGAACCCGTCAAAGCGCTGCAACACATGCTCCAGATAATCGGCGTAGTCGGCGACGCGAAACGCCTGTTCAGTACGCGCAGCATCACCAAGCACGACGTACATATACTGGGGTTGTACGCCCTGGATCGAGGTCAACATTCGCGAATAAAACGACACCTGCACCAGAAACTTGGCCTTGGCTGTTTTCGCCAGTTTGGTGTCGATCACCTCATAGCTGTGGTCGCCCAGCGCCGACGCCCGTGGCACTTTACGCAGGAAGTCGGCATGACCAATAAACGCGCCTTCCTGAAACGACGCTTGGAAGATAACCTCGGCGCCAGCTTTCATAGCCTCAATGGTCAGCGCCACACGACGGGCAACACTCGGATTGCCTTCAGCAATGTCAACCACGTTGGCATATTTGCGTTTGAGCTCCTCGAAAAAGGCCGCCTCATGGGCCAGGCCTTTGTCCTGGATCAGACGGTTCTGGTCGCTTGCTGCCGCCTTCTCCATAGGCATCACAAGGTGCTGAAGGTCTAGCGCCGTCAGGTGCTGGCACTCAAGAAAATTGCAGATATCTGAAGCAGAGTACAACTGAGTTCCGTTGCGCGCTTGCATGGTCGGTTCCTGTTCGGCGAAACGTCCAGGAACGCTTCATGCTGATTGAGTATCGTGCGTGTATCAGGCGTCGACCGCACATCCGCAGAAAAACTGCTCAAACAAGGTCGTTGGCAAGTGTTGGGCATCAAGCAAGCCAAAGTGTTTGCCCACGTTGCGCCCCACCGCCAGCAGTGTTCTTGCCGCGTTCTCGGTACCCGCATATCCGGCGCTAAGGACGTAAGCAACGCGTGCCTGATCGGTCTTCGCTCGTAAATACGCGTTACCCGTGATCAATACATCCACCAGACACACGTGTACACGCTCATCACCCAGGGTGAATGGCTCCAATGTCGGTGTAGCCAATGCCGCACGCAATCCATCCTGGCCACCTCTGACGATTTGCTCAAGCGCTGCCAGTGGCCGTTCGAACAGATCGAACTCCTGAATGGAAAACGCAAAGCAGTAGCCCATCGCAGTCGCGCGGGTTGGCGGTTGCTCATTGCGTGGATTGGCTACCTGCCAGGCAACGAAGTTGGCTTTACTGTCGAGCGCGCCGCTGAGACGAAAAGTCAGATAATCCTGAAGAACCTGACTGAACGGATGCCCGGTCGGCACCCATCCAGTGCCCGCACGCTCGCGGCTCTTCGCATCATTCGCTGCCCCTGCAGCCTCCGAATCTGCCGCCAGCGGCACTCCAAAGCACTGCAGGTCATACCCAAGCATAAACAGGCAGGCCTCAAACGCGTGGCACCGTGCAGGCAACGCACCTTGGCCGGCGAACCAGTCTGTGCGCTGAAGCAAGGCTTGGATTATCCACCCCAATCGCACTTGCCAGCGGGCCCATGACTCATAACTGATTGAAGAAAACTGTGGCGCAGCCAGCCCGTTCACAAACGCCCCGGGGTTGCGGATCTGGCTGCCGCGAGCGGCTCCGGACGGGAACGCCAGCAAGGGTTTGCCGCCCCCCGGCCATTGCTGGCGAAACAGCGAATACAGCATGCCAATCGCCGCGCCAACGCGACTGTCATAGATGGGTGACCCCGATGCATCAAGCAAGGCATGAACCTTGGTAAGACCGGCATCGAAACGCTCGACACTGCTTGCATCCAGTTCATTCAGATCACTGCTACCGTCAAGCGACATCAGGCCTGCCATCTTTTTCAGGTAGCTGGACAACTCACCTTGCGCAGCCAACCGGTGCAAAAACGGAATGGCGCCTCGCACGCCCCCCCAGCGAAGAATCTGCAAGCACGCCTGCAGCGCTTGTGTTTCATCCCCTTGGTTGACCGCGCTCGTCAGCCACTCACGCAGTTGCCCAAGAGAGCGTTGCGTGTCAGCCCAGGTTTGTGAATCCACTGGGCTTTGGTTGGCATCCTGCCAAGTTGCCTTCCAACGGTAATGCTCTAGCACCTGCTCGATCCCCTGGACATCAGCCATTAAACCGCCCGGCACAAATTTGCTCGATTTAAAACGTAAGGTGAAAGTCAGCGTCGGTAAGTTCGCTGCCAGCCAATTGAGGAAAGCCCCAACTTCTGGTTGTGCCAAGAACTGTGTACGCGTCATGCAGGCTGCCTTGCAGGTAATGTCGAATGGCCATACCCTAAGCAAATGCACTGGCCCCGTCCATGTTGTTTGTCTGTACAGGTAAACAAATAGCGCAGGTTATGGGCTCCCGGATAAACACTATTCTGCCAACGCCAAGCCTGGCTCAAATATATGTAAAGCTTTAAGACACTTCATACCGGTTTACCCATCGCCCATGACATCAAGGATCGGCCCCCATGGACCATCAAGCTCTGAAGACTCGTCATCGTCAGGAACGAGAAAGCCATCACCCTAATCTCACCTTGCGTGTCCATCGAGCGCTGAGCTGGCTCAATCGGGCCGAACAGGCAGACGATGTCGACGGACGCTTTGTCTTTCTCTGGATTGCCTTTAACTCGGCCTACGCCACCGATATCGACGAGCAGTACCGGCTTTCCGAGCAAACCACATTCAAAGCGTTCCTGGACAAGCTGTGTGCACTCGACACTGCAACTCTGATCGAAAACCTGGTCTGGTCCGAGTTCTCCGGTAGCATTCGCGCCTTACTGGATAACCCCTTCGTATTCCAGAGTTTCTGGAATCACCAGAACGGCAAGATCAGTGAGCAACAGTGGAAAGAGCGCTTCGCCAGCGGTCGGCGGGCAGCACAACAAGCCTTGGCCAACCGCAACACCCCCGCCGTACTCGGCGTTCTGTTCAATCGAATCTATACACTGCGCAACCAGGTAATACATGGGGGCGCAACCTGGAATAGCAGCGTGAATCGAGATCAGTTGCGCGACTGCTCGAACCTCCTCGGCAAGCTGGTGCCGGTGATTATTTTGCTGATGCTGGATAACCCCGAAACACTCTGGGGGGATGCTTGCTATCCGGTTGTGGCTTAGGACGCCCGAAAAGAGCGCCCTGATCACCTACCAGGCCCCTGACACTTCACCATCTCGGCGCCCCTTGATCGCCGGTTAGCCGTGATGCGAGGAAACTCCCAGTGCCATTAAAAAGCGGCTCCCCCTGATCAGCCCAGAGGGGGAGATTGCTTCAAGCACTTCTTCCCAGCGGCGAAAAACACGGTGCGCCGGCCTTCAGCTCCGTCAAAAGTTGCTCATATGCCACATCGCCGTCTGCCTCCCTGGCCGGGATCACTTCACCATGTAATTGAGCGCGCAAGTCATCCCAACGCTCCAGCAAGACCTGCCAGTTATACTCGTCATAAGTCCCTCGAAAGATCACCGGGTGCACATCAATCTGCGGTAGCTGTGCGGGCGGACGGTTTTGTTTCAGTGCATCGTCAAGCTGGCGACTCCATTGACTGCCCACGCGATCTACGCGACCTATCTGTTGCTCGACCACCCCAGGGTTCCACTCAGGGTGCATGAGAATGACGGTCTTGCAGGTCAAATGCAGGTTAAGCCCCTCACGACCAACTGTGGATTGGGCCACAAGCACACGGGGAAAGCTTTTGCTGCGATTAAAGGCCAGTTGCAGCAAACGCCGAGTGGATTGTTCAGTGCCGCCATACATCAAGCGAGCGAATCCCCCTTCCTGATGGCCCGACTCAGCTTGCAGGCGAGCCAGCAGCAACTCCCATTGCAATGCAGTTTCCTGGTTATCCGCAGCCTCGGGGTCGTCGTCCGTACGCTGGTCGCTGGCAGCGCTCAGCAGCTGGCAAAAAGCCGTGCAGGTGTGCTCGGCAGTCAGGTGCTCGACATCCTCGCCAGTGAGGTCGAGAATCGCCCGGGCAAACAGCGCGACGGGATGCTTCTCGACTGCCTCTGCCACCTCCCGGGTACGCTGCGCCGCCTCAAGGTGTTTGAGCATCGCCCGCGGGAGCGGATCGTCATGAGGCAGCCCCGCTTGGAGCCAGTCGAGCAAGTGTCGGCGAAATTGCTCACGACGGGCACTGTGGCTGTTGTATTGAGTGGCCAGAAGTTCAGGGATGCGGCTCAGAGCCAGCGGACTTTGCAACTGACGGTGCGCAACCCGCACGGCAGCCCATTGCGAATGCTCATCGGAGTCGTCGTCACGGGTTTGAATAACACTCTGCGGCCAGTATCGACCCGCCTGCAGACTGCGCAACATTTCCCGCGCGTTCAGCAAACGGACCAGGGCACGCATGGGCGCGGTGAAACGGCCGAACACCAGGACCTTTTCATCTTGCCCGTGCGCCGCTTCGATGGCCGCGATTGTGGCCAGGATTGCCGGGTGTTCAAACAAATGGTGACGTGTCTGAAACGCTTGAGCAGCCGTCTGCAACCACCATTGCACGCGTTGTTGGCGCTTGTTATCGACAGTACTGGTTTGCTCGTCAACCGCCAACACCGAAGAATCCTCCGGCTCGTTGATCTGCGCTAACAAGTCAGCAATGCCGTGCCCGTTGGCCAAGGTCAACCGCAAGCGTTTGGCGGTTACGTTTTCGTCCAGACGCGCGGTCACCGAGAGAGCTTCTGTCGCGCACACGGCCTGGCGCCAAGGTAGGCTCAGAGTGCCTACATCCACACTGACCGCGCTATCTGTGTTGCGATAATTTTTGCCCTGAGTCAGCTCGGTGAAGCGCGCGACATCCACATCTTCACGCTTGTCCCGACGCAACAGGTAGGGGCTCAGCGCCGATTGAAAGGCATTGGCAGTCACCTGATAGTGCTGACGGGCTGTGTCACTGGAGCGCCAATGGGCGCGCAGATGACGAATGGCCTGGGCAAAGTCATTGATCACCAGTTGCAGGCGATTACGCACCGGCTCGTCGAGGCCAAGCCGCTCGAAGGTTTGCCGCCACTGCTCGACATCCAGTTCCACCGGGGTTGCGGTCATGCATAGACGACGGTTCTGCAACGTGCTCTGCAGCACATTACAGAGCAATCGGCTCAAGCCGCTGTCACTGCCGCGACTTTTGTGCGCCTCATCAATCACCACCAGGTCGAAGGCCCCCAGGCCAAACCCGACCACCTGTTCCAGCCAGTCCCGATGAGTGGTACCGCTGCTGTAATCCGTCTGATTTCTGGGATCCGGCCAAGCATTTTGGTTGTTGAGGTTGGCCAGCCAGGTGTAAGCCGGTTGCCGAGGATCTTGGTTGATGTGCTTGACGATACTCACGGCCGCCTGTTCGACCCAAGAGTCATAAGGACAGGAGGCATGGAAACCGTTGGGGTATTTGAAACCTGCGCCCTTGCGCCAGTGCGCCAAGACTAACGGCACCAACTCTCGACGCCAGCGCGAGGTGTGCTCGCCCATGCGCCAATTGGCAAAGGCCTGCGACAGCACCAGGGTGGGGGCCTCAAACCAGGGCTTGTCTGGTGTGATTTCCTCACCACTCCAAGCTTCAAGGTAGCGGTAAAGCCCACGCAGCATCGCCGGGGCTTCGACGCCGCCGCGCTTCAATTCGTCGTGCCACTGATAACCCAACCCAGGTGGTGCCACAACGGCCACGCGACCGCCAGCGTGGTTAACCGCCCGAATCAACTCCACCGCGATACGGGTCTTACCCATGCCGACCTCGTCAGCCAGCACCACGCCGTGGTCGCCAATACGCTCGGCTAGCGCATGCAGACTGGCGCGCTGACCTGGATTCAGGTGGGCGGCCGCCTCACCCTCGGCACAGGCGAGTTGTTGCTGCTGGGACGCCCTTTCGCGCAGTGCAACCGCAACCGCTGCCCAGTTAAACGCTCCAGACTTCATGCCGGGGCTCCCAGGGGGTGTGAGTGATCTAGCGCCCAATGCGCCTCGATATGGTTCAACGCCGCCTCGTAGCGCTGTCCTGCCAGGTGCTCTGGCGTTTCCGCGAAGTGGGGCCTGAACGCCGCCTGGCGCAAGGCATGAATGGGGTTGAGGTTGAGGGCCAGAAACGCTTGCAATAACCCGCAGCCACTAGCCTGGATGAGCGACTGCTCCAGACGCGCACACCAGACAGGCCAATCGATGGGCGCAAGCGCGGTCTGTTTCGCCGCAATGCCCTCGATTAACTCCATCATTTGCCGGATTGGATAGCTTGCCGTGCCTTGAGCACGCCCAAAGTTCTCCTGCCGGCTACCTGAACGCACGCTGTGATCAAAGGCATCGGGCAGCTCCTCCTCACTGGGCAGTTGCGGAAAACCCTCGAGCTGACGCCACGCATCCTCCAGGCTGATGTTCGGCAGCTCCGTGGCCGCCAGGCGACCAAAGCCATCGAGCACCGGCACGGCCATAAACTGCTCAGTATTTTCCACTTGCCAGCGGATGAGCACCTGGCGTGGCCGCTGACCACACCATGTAAAACCTTGCCCGTCGACGTAAGTGCACGGCTGATGCGAAGGATCGAGCACCACATAATCAACTTCTAAGTCGTCTTCACTGCTTAACCAGCCTTGCTCCGGTGTTTGCGCTTCCCGCCACACCAAGTATGCCACGCGGGCTGCACTGAACACTTCGCTGCCCACTTCAAACGCCTCACCCGCCTGCAACGCTTCAGGCCTGCATGTAAGTTGCCGTTGAATCGGCAGGTAATAGCCAATCGACTCAGGGTCGGCGACGGCCATGTGTGGCGGGTGCCAGTTCAACGGCGTCGGTGCGAACACCACCCCAGCCTCAAGATTGCCCAGGTGACGTCCCATTTTCAGGGTAAAACCCTGCGGGGTAAGATTGCCTGACCCCAGATACAGCCAGGGATTGGCAGTCTTGTTCGAGTGCCCCGTCTCACTGGCGCTGAAGATAAACTTGGCATGTAAAGTACGTTTTTGCGCGTGGGGAAAATACCCCGGCTGAGCCGCTGGCCGCACGCTGATGTCGGCCGCAGTCAACATCGCCAATGCCTCAACAACACCCTGACAGCCGCCTTCGTTGACGAACAGATTGACATCGCTGGACATCGTCAACAGCCGCGGCCCTCCCCCTTCACCGCGCAAACCGCGGACAACCTGCAACGGCACCGACGGCGTTTTTCCGAGCAATGAGGACTCGTAAAATCCCGCCCCCATGGCCAGGTAGTTACGCGCAACCCCTCGCCCCGAAGCGCTCACCACCTTCGCGGGCAATTGGGCGAGCAGCGACGCTGTGCGGTTATCGAAAAACCGCGCGCTCAAACCAGGAGCTTTCAATTTGATCTGCTTGAACAACAGCGTATCCATATCCGTGATGGCTTTTGCCGTCAGCGGGTTGGCGAGCAGTACACGACCGTCGTATTGCCGACGCAGCCACGACAGTAAATCCCAGGCACCAGAGATGTCCGTGCGCGCCTGCTGCGTCGTTTCGGTAGGTGACCGCAGGTCATCACTGTGCAGGTCCAGACGCCAGACCAGATCAAGACTGTGTTCCAGGGTCTGACGCGTCCAATTACCGGTGGAGACCAGCAAACGCACACTCCAGACGTCACTCCGGGCGGTGCTGCGGTAAGTCAGCACTGCCACCTTGGCGTGCATCAAGTTGAACGGCATAGCAGCTTTCGCCCAAGGTAAATGCAACAGCCCGGGGACTTCGATGGGAGTGATTTGGGGCGCACGTGGATCCAGTAATAACGCCAGTGAGGTATCCCCAGTGTAGGCACGCTGGTTGGCTTGTCGGTGAGTGAAGCGTTCAAGGGCATCGTTGAGAAAGCTATCGTCAGCCGAGAAGCCACACAACCAGCCGAAATGGCCGGTAAAACCGTCTGGCGTTTCGAAGTGCTGAGCCAGTGATGCCGGAACCTGACTCATAGACTCACCTCGGCCACTGCAGCGGCTGGGGACTGTGCGAGCCAGATGCCCAATTGACCTTGCAGGTCCAGATCCAACTGATATAGGCGTTCCACACGCGGAGAAATCCAGGCCGGTAACGCACCCTCGACGACCTGACCTTGAGGCTCGCCAGCAGGTTGATCGGTGACCGCCAACACCTGAAACAGGAAAGCACTGCCGGGCAGCACCTGCGTGCCCTGCAAGCGCAGCACCCGACCGTCTCGGTTTACCAGGCTGGCCAGCACATGGGACGCCTCAGGTGCACTGCACTCATGGCAAAAGCGCGCGGCGACCGCATCGGTTCGCTGCGCCAAAGGGTTATCCAGAAACAGACGGGCCAGCTCGCGCAAATGCCCGATACGGGTTGAGAGCAGCTCGGGGATGCTCTCCCCTAACCGAAACTGTGGTCGACTCGATGCCGCCATGTACTGCTCCAAGCCATCCAGCACCTGGTAGGCGGCATCCTGAGCCTGAAAGAACAGCGCTCCGTAGTGCAAGTCGTTCCAGTGTTCGACGTCAATGTCATTCGGCCGAGCGCCCCAGTCAAACACCGCAGGATGAGCGTAGCGGGCCTGCACCCAGCGGCGTATGGCAGCGCGCTGCAACCCACCACGGGCAGACGCGAGGTCGGTATTGAGGCGACGCGACAACAATGCTCGCGCTTGGGCAGGCAATAGCTGCAAGGGTGAAAGCACTGCCGCAGTGGGAGCTTTCAATTGATTGACCGAACGGCCCTTTTGTGCCCATTGCAATAAGAGTTCCAACTGCGCGCCGTCATCCCCACAGCAGGCGTTAATAAACTCATAACCAAACGCCGTGCACATAAAGGCATTGAATCGCTCTCCCTGGGCACGTACCAAACCCAAGGTCAACAACGCCTGGCCAGTGCCCATGCGCATTGGCTGGCTGACATAAAAGCCAGGTTTGCACAGCGCCTGGAAATCAAAATCGGCCTTGCCGCGCAGCTTTTCCGAACCCCGCACGCGGGAATCACCTTGGCCCTGGTTGTGCTTGAGGGCGAAATAACAACCCAAGGCTTCAATAGCATTGGCAACCGTAATGTTCGACACATTGATCTGGCGCTCGCGCAACTTTTGAGCAAGTGCAATGCCCAGCATCGCCAGCAGCAGCTGTTTGGCGTACCACACCCCACCCATGCCCGGTACCGCACGCTCATTGTACTCACGCACAGCAGCACCAAGGTCCAAGGTACGGGTTCGTCTCTCGCCCCCCAATTGCTCGGGGCCTAAAAGCCCCCACATCATGCTCATCAAGAGGCTTCCTTAGCGGTTTGGTCGGTGTACTGTCGGCGTAGTTGAGAACACGAGGCACTTTCGTGCAGGGTCCGCTAAGTGCCAGCGAGGATAGAGGGGGAAGTGTGAACTGGAGCCCACTTCCGGATGGCGGGCGAGCGTGCAAATATACGCATGGCCAAGAACAGTAGCAAAATGCCACAATTGCGTCCATATCTGTCTTGGGACGGCTTGCAATGCCCTTCCCTTCATAGCATAACCGTCTGCGCGCACAAGGAAGTTGCACATGTCTGCCCCTGCGTTGATTGATACCCCTCTCATACCTGCACCGTCAAAACGGACATCCACCCTGCTCATATCAGCGACAGTTCGGCACACTACGTGCCCTGCACCCTGATACCGGACACGACACAAGATGTCGTCGGCAGGCTCGATCCTCACTCGCCTGTTCTCCATACAAATTAGCGAGAGATACGTTCATGCCTGAGTCCTTCTACCCATCACAAAAACGCTCGCGACATCCAACCATGTTCCTGGCCATCGACATGTGGGGGATCGAAGGCGAGTACGCTGACGGGAACTGGCATGTTTTGCTTCACCGGTTCGCAGTGGACTGGAGCCAGAAGCATCCTGAGCAGGCCACTGCCACCCTGTGGTCAAGCGTTCAACCCTGCAGCATTTTCACCAACGGCTCTTCCTGCTACATCGCTGGCAGCGCCCACTTACCAGATGCTTTTTTTCAGCAACTGGAGGTTTTTCTGCGCGCAGCATTCGGCGACTGTGCACGTATTGGCGGTGAAATTCAGGTCAACGTGGATGAGTGGCGGGTGTACCTGCACTTCGAGAGCGGTGGTATCTGGGAAAAATATAACGGTTACGAATGGCGCGCGCTCGAGTTGTGAAGCGCCTTGGGCAGCAGTCAACGAACACATATTCATAATTAGACGCAAGGATTCGTACTGCGATGTTGAATACTCAACGCACCTACCTCAATTACCTGAACGCCATTTTTCCTGTTATTGCAGATACCGCTCTCCAGTCCGATGAGGTAACGCGACTGCAGAGCGATATCGAGCACACCGAACTGCTTGTTCCTGTAATCGGTGTCTTCAGCGCCGGCAAAAGCAGTTTGCTGAATACTTTTCTGGGTGAAACTATCCTCAGTGTTGGCCTGACACCTGAAACAGAATTGGCTACAGAGTTGCGCTACAGCAGCGACCCGCACCTATTGGCCATGCGCCTGGACGGCAGTGCTGAACGCATGGACATCACGGCGCTGGCCACCCTCAAGGCGCGTGCCCACGAATTCACGCACCTTCAGTTGTACCTGGACAACCCACGTCTCAAGGCCTTGCCCTCACTGGTTCTGGTCGATATGCCGGGCTTCGGCTCTTCGCTGTCCAACCACAACAAAGCCATCGCCTATTACCTGCCCCGTGGTGTGCACTTCATCGTGGTCACCAGCGTTGAGGATGGCAATATCACTCAGTCGATGCTGCGCCAATTGGACGATCTGCACACCTACGGCCGCGCGTTCACGTTCCTGCTGAACAAGACCAACCTGCGCTCAGATGAGCAGGTGCAGGACGTCGCCGAACTGGTCGATGAACAGATCAAGATCAACTTTGCCGATACCCGTCCATTGGTGCGTGTTGGGCTCGACGCAGCCCCTCGTCTGACCGAAGTCCTGGCCTCACTGCAACCGGAACAGATCATCCGTGATGTGTTCGAAGATCGCCTCAAAGACCTGACCCACTCACTGCTCAACCAAATTAATCTGGCACTGGCATCATTGCAAAAAACCCAGGGCGAAAATCAACACGCACTAAACGAACTGGCCCAGGGCATTCGAAAAGTCGAGCGCCAGCGCGACAACATTCTCGAAGACTTACGCGATCAGCAACTAGAACGAACCGTGGAATATTGCCTCAGTGCCGCGGGTCGCGAGCTGGATAGCGTGCAGTCGGAACTGGTCAGTGCGGCCGTCGCGGGCAATCAGGAAGCGTTTTCGCGAATTGTCTCCGAGGTCGTTCGCGGCTCAATGACGCGCTCAATCAAGGACCAGATGGACCATCTCAGTAGCACCGTGGTGACGGACTTTGCTCAAGCCTTGGGCGATCTGGGCCAGAGCATGGGACAGTTCAACAATGAACAGAACTGGCTCGGGCAGATCACGGACAGGATCAACCGTACGCTGCACAAGACCGGAGAAACCCTGGGCCACTGGAATGGCACATTGGCTGAGCGCAATGGCCGCGAGCTGGAACGCCTTAAGCAGGAAACTGGCTGGGAGCATGGAAAGCCGCTGCCCCGTGTGACATACCAAGGCTTGACCACTGTTCTGGCAGTCACTACCTCGGTGGTCAACCCCCTCATCGAACTGGCGATCATCTTCCTCCCCAATATTCTCGCGTTCATCAATGAAGGGCGCCTACGCGAGCAACTGCGTCAGAAGGTAATCAACGAAGTAATTCCTGCGGTCAAGCGTGGAATGCGTGAGCGCCTGCACACCCTGCTCCACGAACAGATGAACACTTTAGTGACCCAGGTTAGCAGCGAGTTCGAACGGGAGATCGGTGAAAAACAACGCCTGATTGACGAGATGATAGCCAATCGCCAGCAGGATGCCGAGGCAGCACAGCAGCAGCTCGAGCTCTTGATCCAGTGCCGGGAACAACTGCAACAACTGGCCAAACAAGCCCTTTACGAGGTTCAGTCATGACCCCGCAACACGTCCTTGAACTGAACCAGCGCCTGCACCAGTGGATGCAAACCTACCACCCGGAGCTGGAAAAAGACCTTGCGCCCATGCTGAACCGGCACGCCATCGATCGTAGCGAAGACCTGGAACAAGCCTTCAGTGATCTGGTGGAGGAAAACCGCCTGCTGCAAATTGGTGTCGTGGGTCGCGTCAAGGCCGGTAAATCCTCCCTGCTCAACGCTTTGGTGTTTGATGGCCACGCCATTCTCCCCAGGGCTGCAACGCCGATGACGGCAGCGCTGACCACCCTGACCTACGGCGACACGTTCGGCGCCGATGTACAGTTCTACAGTGCAGCAGACCGGGACAACATCCAGCAGGATGCCTTGCGCTATCAACAGCGCTACCAGGAAGAACTGACCAAAGCTGTAGAAACCTTACGTCAGCGCCGCCAACGCAGCGGCCAACCGGTCGATGACGCAGGGCTTTATCGTGATGCAGAGAAGAGCGCCAAACGAGCCCTGCAGAGTGAACACACTCTGGTGGCCGCCAGTGAACAATGGCAGCACATTGAAGCCTCGACCGTTGACCTCGGGGCACTAGACGCCCTGGGCCACCTTCAAGCACCTGACGCGGCCACCTTGGCCGTTTTGCTGAGCGATTATGTCGCGGTGGGCGGAGCCTTTATGCCGTTGACCAAGAGTGTCGACATCTTCCTGCCGCTGGAGTCGCTGCGTAACGTGCGCATCATTGACACCCCCGGGCTTAACGACCCGGTGCAGTCCCGCGAAGAGCGCACCACGGCGCTGCTGAAAAACTGCGATGTGGTGTTTATCGTCAGCCCGGCCGGCCAGTTTCTCAGTGAACAGGACATCGAGCTGATGAGCCGAATCACGCAAAAGGAAGGGATTCAGGAACTGGTACTGATTGCCAGCCAGGTCGACAACCAGCTGTATGGCAGCGACACTCATCAACCGACACTTCAGGGCGCACTGGATAAAATCACCCAAACCCTCAGCGTGCATATGGTCGATACCCTACAACGCTTGAAGGCCCAGCATCCGGAAATCGGCGCGACCTTCGACAACCTGATCCAACAAGGTACAGGCAAGGTGCTGTACACCTCTGGCATGTGCCACAGTCTGTCCGAGCGTTTTGACCAACAACACGCCTGGGACAGCGCTGAACAAAAAGTCTGGGAGAACTTGCGCACCCACTACGCCGACTTTTTCACCCCGGAACAAGCCGACCGTTGCCGGGGCAACCTCGATCTGCTGGCGAATACCCACGCATTGCGCGCGGTATTGGACACTGTGCGCGAGCAGAAAGACCACATCATCGAACAGCGCCGTACCGAGTTAGTCCGCGCCAAGTTGACCGCCCTGGAAGCGCTACGCACCGACCTGTTGACGTTCAGCCGGGACAAGTATCAAGAAATCCGTAACACCGATATTGAAAAACTGAAGGCCGCACGCCACGAGCTGGACACCAAGATAGTGACCGCCTCCTACGACCTCGACGTTATGCTTAGCAAATGCGTTGCGGAGTTTCGCGAACAACTCAAACGTGAACTCACTAAACACCTTGATGCAGCCTATAGCACTACAAGCAAGGGCGTCAAAGACGCCTCGGAGGAAACCTCACATTCCAGGGAGGTGGTCCGCGACAGCACTTTCGCAAAAATGGCTAACTGGATGTGGGGCGGTGGCACTGAAACCCAGCACTACACCGTATTTAAATTGTTTTGGCGTCAGGTCCATAACCAACTGGAGGAGTTTGCCGAGGGACTGAGCGGCACCCTCAAGCATTCAAGCGAAACTCTAACCCAAACGTTTCGCGACAATCTAATGAAAGAGTCGACCCGAGTTGCCCGCCTGCACCTGGAGGACAATCTCGATGCCGGCTTGATCATTCTCACCAATCAGAATCTGGCAGCGGGCTTTCGTCTCCCAGCATTTGAGTTAAACAGCCAGGCATTAGGCAAGCTCAAGGGCTCCGGCAGTTATCTGCTGGACGACGCCGCACGGCAATTTCTCGATGACGCCAAGCATCTGCTGCACGACCTCCATGGGCAAGCCAAACGTCAAATCCGCCATCTGATCGATGACGTCACGCACTCACTGCCGCACTCTTACGGCAATGCGTTTTTCGCTGATTTGCAGGCCCGCATCAGCCAACTTGAGGCACAAGTCAGCAATGTTCTGCATACACTCGACCGCTTGCAACGCATGGCCCAAGAACTGGAGGCAGCATGAATAGCGAGCTGTTTCCGCCTGCGTTGCTGGCACAACTGGACAAGATCGGCCAACTGTTCGTCTGGCGGCGCAAGACTCTGCGCGACAGTATGATCGAGGCACTGCAGGTAGCAAATCGCAGTCACGAAGCCCTCTCCCTCGACCATCAAGCGACCCTGGCACGTTTGCAGGCCTTGAACGTGGAGCATGCGCAACTGACCGAGCTCCAGGCCAGTACGGTCGCTGAACTGAGCGATACTTGCCAGACACTGCAGGGCCTGCAGAATACCCTGACCCAGGCACAGGCCCAGCATCAGCAGGCTCAGGAACATGCCCGATTGCGTTTTGACAATTTGTCAGTCAGCTATACCCAACTGGTCGAGGAGCGTAACGGCATCGAAGCCGCTCGCCTGGCGCTCGAGCAAGCCCAGCAGCAAACTCGTCAGGCGCTCGAGGCCGAGCACACCCGTAATGCCCAGCTGACGCTCGAGCGCCAGGCGCTACAAGCCAGTCTTGACACCCTTAACAGGGAGCATGAGCGACTGACCGAGCATCAAGCTACCACCGCCGTCGAACTGAACCATACCCAAAGAACCCTGGAAGAGGTCCAAGCGTCGCTGGCACTGGCCCTGGATCAGCATCAACACCAGCAGCAACAGGCCGCCGAGCGCTTCGAAACCCTGTCAACACAACACAGCCAACTGGAACAGACCCGCAATCGCATCAAAGAGGACCTGGACCAAACTCGTCAAAATCTCCAGGTGACGAACGACACATTGCTGGCTGAGCACGCCCGCAATGACCAATTACTCCTCGACTGCCAGGCGCAACAAGCCCGCCTTGACGCTTTGAACGAAGAGCATCAGACCTTGAGTGAGCGCCAGGCCGCTACTGTGGCAGACTTGAATAACACCCGTCAGGCCGTACTGAACGTGCAAGCGTCGTTGGCGCAAGCCCTTGACCAGCATCAGCGCGCGGAGAGCCAGGCCGGTGAACGTTTCGAAGTACTGTCGAACCAACACCTGCAGCTGGAACAGGATCACAACCGTCTCCAGTCGGCCCGTCAAACGCTCGAACAGACACTTGAGCAGGCGCATCTTGAGCTGCGCACCACGGGAGAATCACTTATTGCGCTGCAACAGGCGCATGGCCAGGAGCAACAACAACACGCGCAACTGGCAGACCAGTTCCAATCCACCTGGACTCGCTTTCAGCTGATTTCACGGCTGCTGGCCGCCAAGCCGCGGGAAAGTGCCGGGCTTGCCCGTTTCAGGGAGTTACTGGACAACGACTACATGACATTTGCCGACGGCGAGTCGTGTCTGGGCGCGGAAGCCAAAGCCCTGAGAATGTTGCAATCGATCGAACAGGAACTGGCTTTGCTGGTCGGGTTCCCCGATATTCACGAGCGCACCATTGTCGGGATTGTCGGCGGTTTCAGCAGTGGGAAATCCGAGTTTATCAACAGTTTCATTCGCGACCCCGAGGTGCGCCTGCCAGTAGGTATGCAGCCCGTCACAGCGATCCCCAGCTATGTGCTGGCGACTGATCAGCGAATGATCCGCGGCTACTCTGCGAACGGTGGCCACATGGAGCTGGATGCGGCCTTTTACAAAAACATCTCCCATGCGTTCATCAACTCATTCAGCTTCGACTTGAAGAGTTTAATGCCGTTCATGTGCGTCGGCGTGCAAATGGCACCTGAGCTTTTCAGCAACATCTGCTTCATCGACACGCCAGGCTACAACCCGCCTGCCACTGCGGCCGAACACAGCCAAGGCGACAAACGCACGACCATCCAGTTCGCCCAACAGTGCGAGGCCATTATCTGGCTGATTGGCCTCGATGCCAACGGCACTGTGCCAGTGTCCGACCTGGACTTTATCCATGAGATCGGTGTGGAACAGCGCTCGGTGTATGTCGTGCTGACCAAGGCAGACCTCAAGCCCGAGGATGAGATCGAAGAAATCATGGACGAAGTCCAGGATGTGCTGCAGAGCGAAGGCATTAATGTGGTAGGGGTCAGTGCATACAGCTCGACTCAACGTCACGAGATCGCTTACCGGGACACACCACTGCTGGAGTATTTCTCACGGATCAACCAGCAAGGAGATTCAAGCCAGCACCTGGAAGGCCGACTGCAGGAAATTTTCACTATGTATGAAGACGCCATCCAGACAGATATCAACGGTATTCGTGCGCAAAAAACCGCCATCAACGGATTGCGCCTTGACTGCCTGGAGGTTGGCGGAGCAGACGTCTATGGCCGGATGTTCGAGCCTATTGCCAAGCTTGACCGCCATCTGGACACCGCACCCCAGGAAGGCTGGCTCAAGGAATCCAGGCGACTGCTGGAAGACTTCCGCGAGGCGGTACGCATGACTGCAGCCCCCCAAAAGACTCAAATTTAATGGACATCCACGAGCACCGACGCATAAGGCTGACTGCTCGCGGACAACTGCCACAGTTCAATGTACGCCCCAACATTTGAAGCGAGACAACATGTCAAACAATGCCTTTGAAAAAGACTACTCAGACGATTCGTTCTGGGACAAAGTGAAAACGTACGCCAAGTCTGCCGGCGAGACCGCACTCGAGCCCGCACTGAAAATGTATTACGCAGCCACTGACGCCGACACTCCCACCTGGGCCAAAACAACGATTTATGGCGCCCTCGGGTACTTTATCTCGCCGATTGACGTCATTCCGGATATCACGCCATTTTTGGGCTACACCGACGATGTTGGTGTGCTGTGCGCGGCATTGGCCGCGACTGCGAGCCATATCAAGACCGAACACGTAGACAAAGCTAAAGACACCTTAAAACAGTGGTTTTCCTGACTTAACCGTCAACGCTAGGCTTACAGAACGCTGAACTGGGATCAGGCACGATCGAGCATGTCGAGTCTGATCCCTTGCCAAGCAGGATTAGTACGACACATTTTGACCCCCGCTGGCCTCATCCTGCTGACTCCACTGCATCAGGAGACTCAGCATGGGCAGACGCCTATCCCCCTTTGCACACGGCAGCCGCCGTGCTGCTGATACTTGTACGCTCTCGCTGAAGTGGTGTTATCAACTGCTGCTGGATCTGGGGGGACATCGTAGCTTTATCAACCGCCACGGTCTGAGCGAGGATGATTTGGCTCACGAGTTGGGCCTGGCCGAATGGTTAGACGATGACCAGTACAGCCCTGCCCTGGCGCTGACGACACTGCGCACCCGCGCTCGCGCCTTCAATGCCGAGCACATGACAGCCCTCTATCCGAACAACCTACAGAGCAACCTGGAGGCGCTTGGGGCACTGTTAGGCTTGGGTGAGTCAGGACTGCAAGTACTCGGTTTCTGCGTGCTGATGCACAGCGACCCAACACTCAGTGATGCCACAGACCAACTGGGCATGTTGGGGCTCAACCGGGCAATGAAAGTGCTGTCTGTTCTATTGGGATTACCGCTGGCAGAAGTCGAGGCATGCCTGGCACACAATAGTCCACTGATGCGCACGGGCCTGCTGGATCTGACCACCAATCACCGCGCCGTCATGGCACTGAGTTCAACCTTGTCGGTGAGTAATCCGGATCTGCCTGGCCTGCTACGTTTTAGCAAAGGCACACCGCTGGAGCTCTTCGCTTATGCGTTTCGTTTAAGCCCGCCAGGTAGCTTGAACAGGGAGCATTACCGTCATATCAGCCAAGCGCTCACGATCGCCGAGCGCTACCTGAGCAAATCCTTGGCCCAAGCGCGACAGGGCGTGAATATTTTGCTCTACGGCCCACCCGGCACAGGTAAAACTCAGCTTAGCCGGCTGATTGCTGAAACACTGGGCTGCGCGCTGTATGAAGTGGCCTGTACCGACAGCCAGGGCGATCCCGTCAGCGCCAAGCAACGTCTGTGCTCCTTGCGCGCGGCCAACAGCGTACTGCGTTCGCAACCTGCTCTGCTCGTGCTTGATGAAATCGAGGACATCTTCCAGGCCGCCCCTTCCGCGCCCAATAGCCATTCCCAGAAAGGCTGGATCAATCGCATGCTGGAAGAAAATAGCCAACCGTGTTTCTGGCTAAGCAACAGCATAGAGACTATTGATCAGGCACATATACGCCGTTTCGACCTGGTGATTGAAGTGCCCAATCCACCCTTGGCGCAGCGCAAACAAATGCTGCACACGTGCAGCGCCGGCAAGTTGAGCGAGGTCTTGATTGAACAGCTCTGCGCCCATGAGCAGATGACGCCGGCGGTTCTAGAGAGAGCCGTGCGCGTAGGGCGCAGCGTGTCACAACGCGCCAGCAAAGCACTGGACAACACGATTCGATCGATCGTCAATGGCACGCTCAAAGCGCAAGGCTTCGCTTCGCTACAACAGCACAGCAATGGTTTACCGAGCTTCTATTCGCCAGACTGGATCAATACCGACCTGCCCCTGCATGGTTTGATCGAAGGGCTGCGCGCCCATCCACAGGCGCGGCTGTGTTTTTACGGCCCGCCCGGTACAGGCAAAACCGCATTCGGCCATTGGCTGGCTCAGGAGCTGGGCAAACCTTTGATGGTCAAACGGGTTTCCGATCTGGTTTCCCCGTTTGTCGGGGTGACAGAGCAAAATATGGCACACGCCTTTGAACGCGCCCGGCAAGAGGACGCGATTCTGTTGCTCGATGAAGTCGACAGCTTTTTGCAGGACCGACGCAAGGCGCGACAGGGCTGGGAGGTTACGACCGTCAATGAAATGCTCACTCAAATGGAGAATTATTCAGGCCTGTTTATTGCCTCCACCAACTTGATCACCGACCTGGACGAGGCCTCCTTGCGCCGCTTCGACCTGAAGGTGCATTTCGGTTACCTGACGACGGAGCAAGCCCAGGCATTATTTGCTGAACACCTCAAGGCTTTGGCACTAAAGGATCCACAGCATAATGCCGCCCGCCGCTTGCGCGCCGAGGCACATCTGACACCTGGCGACTTTGCAGCAGTCGCGCGCCGAGGCCGTTTCAACCCATTCACCAATGCCGACGAATTGGCCCGTGCACTGTTGGCCGAGTGTCGCTTGAAACCCACTGGGCAACAACGGCCCATCGGCTTCGTACATTAAGCCCATTAAAGGTTGCCGGATTGACGCCGATAGGTGAGCAACCGACTTTCTTACTGGCTATAGGCCAGCCTGCACCCTACAAGGATGATTCTCTTGCCTTCAGCCAAGACCCATAGCGCCCTGAGCCGTCAGTGGGAACTGCTACAGCACCTGCCCAAACGCGCACCTGGCATCACGGTGAGTGAACTGCTCAGTCGCTTGGTGAGCGCGGGTTACTCGATCAGCCGTCGCAGTGTCGAGCGCGACTTGCGTGATCTGTCCGTGGTGTTTCCCTTGCAGTGCAACAATGGCGGGACGCCTTTTGGCTGGTACTGGAAACCAGGCGTAAGCGTGGAATTGCAGGGCATTACACTGGCAGAGGCGGTCAGTCTGACCCTCGTCGAGGATGCGATCCGCCCCCTCTTGCCCGGCAGCATGTTGAGCGTACTGGAGCCACGATTCGAGCACGCCCGGCAAAAACTCAAAGGCCTTGAAGACGGCAACCCCACTGCCCGCTGGCCGGATAAAGTGGCCAGTGTTCGCCCGGACTTCAATCTGCACGCACCGCAAATCCTGGCTGAGACCCTGGAAGCCTTGCAGCACGCCGTGATTAGCGAACAACAAGTACACTGCCACTATTACTCGGCACACACCAATAAAATCAGCGAACTTACCCTCAACCCGCTGGCCATTGTTCAGCGCGGCTTAATCACCTACCTCATAGCGACGGCAGCGCCGTATACCGATGTTCGTCAATTCGCCGTGCATCGCTTTCGTGAAGTAACGGTACTCGACACTCAGTGCCAAGGGGTGGCGTCATTCGAGTTACATACCTACCTGGCCAGCGACGCCTTGCAATTTGGTAACCCGGAAAAAATCCTTTTCAAAGCGTGGGTCAGTGAACACCAGGCGCGTTTGATTCGAGAGACGCCCTTGAGCGCGGACATGGTGCTACAAGCACTGCCAGACGGTTTTCAGATACAGGCGACCGTCAGCAATACCTGGCAACTGCACTGGTGGATTCTCTCCTTGGGCGCTTCGTTGGTGGTGCATGAACCAGCGGCATTGCGACAGCAGGTGGGCGACACCTTGCGATTGGCCGCAGCAGCCTATGGCTCTGAAAGCAGTTCGAAGTCATCTGACTAGTAGGGCCAACTGGGCTCACGGAAAAGGCTCTGAAGCCTGATTGACAACGCTCATGTCAAAGCACGCTAGGAGGACATGAGTCATTGGCTGATGCTCCCCGCCTGATTGCCCAACCTCAGCAACTGCGGCAGACGCTCTGCCGCTTTACCAAGCAATACCAACACACCCTACTCATCAACTGGCTCCCGCACCACGTTGATATGCATCACTCGTGCCCCACACTGCCTGGCGATATAGGGGATTTGCGCCGTAGGGTGAACCAGCCCGATGTACCGACGCAAATTAATACGTCCGCCTCCTTAGCCACCGCCAGTGCTTGGCGCCACGCAGGTTGAGTCGTGACAGGGGTTCCGCGGGACGCATTGGCCAAGCCCCCCTAACGGCGTAATCGGGTAAACCATTGCGCCAACGTACGGTCAACGACGCCGGCTATCTGCCGGGTCAACACGTCACTGCCACAGCGCTCACACCGCTCACACCAGTCGAGGGGCCCCAGTGCATCACTGAGCGGTGCAACGGTTTTCTTCCAGTGACACGCCTGACATACAAAAGTGAAAGGCTGTGGTCGGATAGGCATGTTCTTGCTCCTCTGCCACGCCTGTAGGTGCACGTGGCTATGGGTCATTGTCTAAGGCTGAGAGGTTGATGGCACTAGGGCTTGCAGGTTTTCGAGCTTTCGCTGGAGCTGATCGACGTGTGCATTTTGCGCCTGGAGCGCCGCTCTTAACTCTCGATTTTCCTGCGCGTGCCAACCCACCCGCCGCTCGCGCTCTTGCGTGGTCACCTGCCAGTGCGTGAGCAAATGCCACGTTTTATGGCCTTGTGAATACAGTGCGCAAAGGATTGCCAACATCAGCCCCAAGACCGCAATTGCCACCCAATACTCAATACCCATAGCCTGCCCCACTGAATGCGACCTTGGAGGTGATGGGCGATGCACAGACCCAGCGCAATCCGCAAACCAAATCAGAGCCAAGCCACAGCAGGCGCTCAACTTCTGCTCGTGCGGTACTCGGAACAAAGCAGACATTTAATGTTGGGGGCATCTAGGCAGCCTTTACGTGAGTCATTCGATAGAAGGCATTATCACAATGGCTCACGACAGTTTGTGTCGTTACCGCGCCCACCTCTGCACTCCAGGTCAAAACTCCTGAATGCCGCCACTAAGGCACTCTGGGTCTGGGTAAATAAACGGCTATCACACCTTCCGAACTTCGCTAGATAAACCATTGAGGCTATCGGCTGGAGATGTCTATGGTGCTGGAGCAGTCCTCGTCAGGTCGTTATAACGGTAGAAGCAAGGCAGTGGAAGCAGGCGGTATATCTTAATCCCCTTCCCCATCTACAACAGGCTTAGGTGTTCGATCGAATCGATGTCGGTTGCTTCAACTTAAAAATCCGTCAGTAACATTTCTGAGCACTCTTGTTGCACATATCCCCGGATGGTCATTGTACAAGGCTGGCCAATGCTTGATCGGGCAGACGAGGGTGAAAAAGCGTGACCGCGACCATTTATCCCTTACTGCTTGGACGTCCCATTACCTGCAATTAAATTTGGTTGCATATAGACAGCGACATGTCCAAAGACGAAAAGCTTCTCGCCAAACTAATGAACGATCATGGCTCGTTCCCATGGCCCGAGCTTGTCACCCTGCTCCGACGCTTCGGCTATCGCCAAATAGAAGAATCTGGCAGCCGGGTTAAATTCGACAAGGGCGATCCCGCAGCGTTGATCAACCTGCACAAATCGCATCCGGGCAATAAACTCAAGGCCTATATCAAACGCCTGCTTGTCGAGCAGTTGAAATCAGGAGGTCTGATCCCATGAGCAACCAGATGAAATACAAGGGCTACTACGGCTCGATAGTGGCCAGTACAGAGGACAACTGCCTGTACGGCAAACTCTTGTTTATTCGCCCCCTGGTCAGCTATGAAGGTCAGACTGTCGCCGAACTTCAGGCTGCTTTTCATGAGGCGGTGGATGACTATCTGGAGCAGCACACTTGAGAAGTGCGGTGTCAAAGCTCTGAGTTGCGCCTCGAACCACATGCCCACCAACACAGAAAGGGCTGATGCGCCCGGCGCGCACGCAGACGGGCAAGCTCTCTGAAGGGGTTGATTCTGTCCAAATCCATGAAAGTGCTGTTCAGCGCCGTACCGCCCAGCCTATACCTGGTCATGGCGATGACCGAGCCAGAGGAAAAATACCAGCGTCACCAGTTGATGCAGGCCCATGATGTCGATGAACTGGACGCCGCGGATACTGGAGCCTGCCATTCATTTGCATTACATTCCAATCAATTACAACGCCGGAACCTTAGCCATGGCCAGCGATGTTCTGATCCAGACCCGTATCGACCCGGACGTGAAAGACCGCGCCACGGCCGTTCTGAGCAGCTTGGGGCTGACGGTCTCCGACGCCGTGCGCATTCTGCTTACCCATGTCGCCAACGAAGGCGCCCTACCCCTTGGGTTCACCACCGACCCCGCAACCTATGGCGCCTGGTTCCGTGCCAAGGTCCAGGAGGCACTGGACGATCCGCGCCCAGCTATCGCAGCAGAAGACGTGCAAACCCACTCCGCCAAACGCCATGCCATGGCCCTGCGCAAGCTGTCGGAAGGTGGCGTGGTGTGAAACTGGAGTGGTCGCCGTGGTCCTTGCAGGATTGCGATGCGATCTTCGATTTCATCGAGCAGCACAATCCACGCGAAACCATAGAAATAGATACCCGCATTGATGAGCAATCCCGACCCCTGATCCTGATACTTACCCATGAGTTGAAAAGGCTCCTGGAAGGTATTCAAGTCCAGGTTCTTGATCATTTTATTGTCAGTGAAGGCCAACCGTATTCATTTGCAGAGTCCGGTCACCTTTGATCACTGACTCTAGAATAAAGGTGCAATGCCCCAAAATCCACTGACCTTAACTGGAGACCCTGACGATGACTATCAGTACGTCGCACAGCTCTCGACTCAACTTGCGCACCACTGCGCAACAAGACGCCGTCCTGCGCAGGGCAGCCGAGTTGGCCAACACATCGTTGACTGATTTCATCCTCGACAGTGCCTGTCAGGTCGCGGAGCGGGACCTGCTCAGCAGTGAGCAGGCCCGGATATTTATCGAACGGCTGGAACAACCCGCACAGGATAATCTCGGGTTGCAGGACCTACTAAGCCGTCCTGCTCCCTGGAGCAACTGAGTCCCAGCGCGACTACAGTGCCCCTCTAAAATATGAGAACACGGCTTCCGTTGCTGCTAGCTACTAAAAGCGCCCAGATCGGGCGCTTTTTCATATTCATGTTCCGTGGCCTGCTGCCTGAACAACATGTGCCGTCGAGGCGGAAGAGCTCCTAGCAAACCATTTATGCCTTATCTGCTGAGCACCTTCCACACACCGGCCTGACAGTATGACTGCGTCCGAAATGCTCCCGGTGACTTGTGCACGCAGGTGCAAGATCTACAGATTGGCGACCCCGCCATCAACCAGCAATTCCGTTCCAACGACGAAACGTGATTCATCGGACGCGAGAAAAACAGCCGCCTTGGCCAGTTCCCACGGGGTTCCCATGCGACCGACAGGTACCAGTTCACGTATCTGTGCTCGTAAAACGTCCTGCTGCTCTGGGGCCAAACCCAATTTGTTCAGGGCAGGTGTTTCAGTCGGTCCGGGGCTCAGGCCGTTGACCCGGATCCCGCGCCCCAGCAACTCTCCCGACAACGTGCGTGCCAGTGATAGCAAGCCCGCCTTGCTCGCGGCATAGGCACTGCTTTGCGGCAAACCAATATGGGCGCTGGTTGAGCCACACAAGATCACCGACGCCGGGTTGGCCAGCAGCGGCAACAACGACTGGATCAGGAAAAATGGCCCCTTCAGATTGACAGCCATGAGTCGATCCCACACTTCCTCGCTCCACTCCTGCAAAGGCAAATGGGTCACGTCGCCCGCGTTGGCGTAGACCACATCGAGTCGCGGCCAGTTCTGCGCCAATGCTTGTGCCAGGCGGCGCTGATCATCCATATCACCGGCATCACACTTTATCGCCAGAACGGTATCACCCAGCTCATGCCTTGCGCTCGCGAGTCCCTGTTCGTTTCGTCCCGTAATGGCAACCGTCGCACCTTCAGCCAAAAACTGGCGTGCTGTTTCCAGGCCAATTCCGCTGGTACCACCTGTGACCAAGGCGAACTTGTCTTGCAATCGCTTCATGCTTGCTTCCCCATGGTTCTGTTGAGAAAGCAGCAGTATTTCCCCTACAGTATCCTTTGGATAGTAGGCACCAATTGGATACTAAAGAGGCCAATGGAAAGTCATGTCGTTTGAAAACGCTCCAGAAAGCACGCAGCTGCCAGCGCCTGTGAGCCCGGGCGAACCTTGCCCAATGGTGCAGTTCGTCAATCTTGTTTCCGGCAAGTGGGCCATTCCGATCCTGTATCGGCTGATGGTGTTCGACGCGCCTGTGCGTTTTAGCAACCTGCAACGCGCCGTGGCACCGATCACGCAGAAGGAATTGACCCGCCAATTGCGTCTGTTCGAACACCGCAACCTTGTTCAGCGTACGGTGTATGCCGAAGTACCACCCCGCGTGGAATACCAAATCACCGAACTGGGCAAGTCATTGCAGCCAACGCTGGATTCTCTGGCAAGCTGGATGCGGGAGAACGCCGGGCAATGGGTTGATGATTGAAAACAGAGATTAACCCATTGCCCGAACTGAACGAGTAAAACAGTCTCTCTTGTCCGCTCGACAATTGTCCCATCATGCTGCGAATCCTCCCGCTGGCCGATGACCTGATTTTGCCGCAGGCCAGTCAGGAGATCTACTTTTTCACAGAATCGGCCAGAAGCAGCCATTCGCGGCCATGTTCAGATCACTTTGCACATCAACCACGCCGCCCAAAGAAGGCTGATGAAGAAACGGGTAGCGTTTCCAAATCCGGCGTCATGCAAGAGTCTTTGAACCGCTGCCTCGGAATGTGGAGGATCAGCGCCTAGAAGGATTTTCCCGAGCTTCACATTCACTTCATCCGCGCTGGCTCGATGCTGCCGCCACCGTTGCCCCCAGGCCGCT
The DNA here is from genome assembly GCF_049896805.1 of Pseudomonas sp. TWR1-1-3. NCBI lineage: Bacteria > Pseudomonadati > Pseudomonadota > Gammaproteobacteria > Pseudomonadales > Pseudomonadaceae > Pseudomonas > Pseudomonas sp. TWR1-1-3. The sequence goes on from NZ_JAFCUZ010000001.1 coordinate 1,394,469, forward strand.
AGTAGTAACAGCTGGCTGGCATAGCCAGCAGCAGTTGTTGCCGTGTAATCGAAATGGGTTTGCCCTGCTTGCCGCCGTTGCATTCAATGGTGGTGATCCAGCCGCTTTGGGGGAAGACCTGCTTGACCGAGTCCACCAGGTACTCGCCATCAAGACCGGTTTTAAAGCCCTGGGCGCTGATGCTGCGCGCGGCAAAACGATCGGTGCGGCCGGGCATTTCCAGGCGTACCGCAGCGGTGGAGCGGTTGAAGGCAAACAGCCGGGGCTTGGTCGTTGTCCAGGGGGATGATAGCCAACTTACCGGTTTTTTGTCCTGATGCTGGGTGGTGGGCCGGACAACTCGACCTCGTCCACGGTGTAACGCCCAAGACGGGTTAAAGCGGTGCCGCTGTAACCGAGAAATACCTCAATGCTAGCCCAGCTCAAAGCCGTCGGATTCCATTCCGGGTTTGTTGATGGGGCGCAGTAGCAGCAGGCGGTCGTTGAGCAAGGTGGTGGTGTCGGCACCGTCGGCGATGATGCTGAAGGTGGAGTTCATGCAGACTACTGCCGGGAAAGATCCCACATAAAACGCGGATTAGAGGAAGGTTTAAAAGGCTCTAAAAAAAGCTAGTTTTGCTGCGCGCCATCGGTCTCTTTCTCACCAGTCACGGCTTGCCTGCTTATTTTTTTGTGAGTACGATAAAATAATGATCGTTTTCGACGAAGTAAAACGCCAAACCAACCTTGCCAAGCATGGTCTGGATCTGGCGGATGCAGGCTTGGTGTACCACGCGCCGAACAAGATCACGCTCTGCTCGCCGCGTCAGGGTGAACACCGGTTGATGGACGTGGCGATGGTCGAGATCGTGAATATCGTCCTTGTGCTCGTCTACGTTGAATGCGACCAGGACATCCGCGCAATTTCTTTGCGCCGCGCGTCAAAACAGGAGAGAAGATATTATGCAAACCTCCAGCAAGACTGACTGGGAACGGGTCAAACGCGAAGCGGCTGCCGATGCGCCAATCGCTCGGGAGCCCGGAGGGCTGTATGACCCTAATGATCCGGCAGCTGTTGACGCCTTTTTTGAGCAGACAACGGTGCGCCGCCGTGGCGAGCGCGGTCCGCAAAAAGCGCCGGTCAAGGAGCGGGTCACCTTGCGTCTTTCACCTGAGGTAGTGGACTACTTCAAGGCTGGCGGCAGTGGCTGGCAAACGCGGCTGGATCAAGCGTTGCAGCAATATGTGCAAGAGCATCAACGTTAATGATTTGCCCTGTTTGCGGTGTCGCTGCGCTTGTTCATGAAACCCGTGACCTGCCCTACTCCGATAGGAAAGAATCCACCTGGATACTGGCGGTGACGGGCGACTTCTGCCCGGCCTGCGGGGACGCTCTTCTGGATACCAGAGAATCGGCCCGTGTCAGCACCGCGATGTTGGCTTTCAAAGAGCAAATTGACGCGACCAACTGACCGAAGCGCCTACTACCCCCACAACATCACCCCCTTCTCACTCCGCACCACCAGATCCGGCAGGACAATCATCACCCCTGCCCGAAACGGCTGCACCTCATCGGACAGCCCCTGATTCGCATTGAGCACCGCCTCAATCGAGCCATTGAGGTGGCCGTAGTAGTTCTGGCAGATCGTGTCGAGCACGCGCCGCTAGCGGTTCTGCAGGTCGTCGCCATAGCCTACAAACTCCAGGGTAAAGGCTTGTTTGCGCGGGATGCCGCCCTGCAGGAAGGCGCCCTGCTCTTCTTCGATGCTTTTCAGACACCAGTTGCCCAGCACTTCGCCGTAGCCGGTTGTCAGGCCTAACGGCTGCAGTTGGGCGCCGATGCTGCGCAGGGTGTCCAGTTTTTTGAGTCCGCCCGAGACCCGGCGCAATCGCATGCTCAACATGATCGAGTGGTGGATCTTCCTGAACATGCCCCCGGACGAAGTTGAAAAAATCTCCCGTTTCCGCGAACTGACGCCCGCGCAAAAAGCCCTGATGCTCTCGGCGCGCAAAAAAAGCGGCAAATACACTGAAGGCGTCCTGCTCTCCAAGAGCATGGAAGTACTGTTCCGCGCGGTACCGCCCAGCCTGTACCTGGCGCTGGCCATGACCGAGTCGGAAGAAAAGAAAGAACGCTACGACCTCATGCAAAGCCAGGGAGTCAGCGAACTCGATGCCGCGATCCAGGTCGCCGCCCGTATCGACCGCTTGCGCGGAATCGAACCTCACGTCATTACCTTCCTCGAACCCATCACGGCCTTGGAGCCTCCGGTATGAGAACGCTAAATGGCCTGACCCAGAATTTGATAGAAAGCCTAGCCCTGTTGATGCAAAAGCCAGGGGAAGATGCGCTGCTGCGCACTCAATCTTGAGCGTCGCCGTTACGGAGAGCTCCGCGTATGCCCATTGATCTATTTTCCCCTCAGGTCACCACCGCAGCGCAGCATCCGATCTTCAAGATGATGACGAGGAAATCTATGGCCCTGAGCGCGCGGCGCTGTCTCAATGGGCCGAAGGTTTCGTAGATCGTGATGGGAAGTTCGTAAAGGAACTTCAAACCACCTTCGAATCTTCGTTTTGTGAGCTGTACCTGTTCGCAGCGCTTAAGGAATGGGGGCTGCCGTCTGATCCTCGTCATCATGCGCCTGATTTTGTCGTCGAGGGTGAAGTCCCATTTTGCCTAGAAGCGACAATCGCAAATCCCTCGGCTGGCGGGCAGCCTGCTTACGGCTTCTCTATGCCCCCCCCAAAGACTTTACCGACTTCAACATCGAATCCACCTTGCGGATCTGCAACAGCCTCGATACGAAAGTCAGGAAGTACAGGAACAGCTACTCAAAACTGGAGCACGTTCAAGACAAGCCCTTCGTCATCGGTCTCGCATCATTCGACAGACCGCACGCGCATTTTGCAGCTGGGCGTCCGATCATGGCTGCGCTTTACGGGCTCTATCACGATGAAGCCGCGACCACGCCCGGGGATACTCACGTTGCTTCTTACAACGTCACAGCAGCCCCAAAAAATGCCAACACCAACATCGAAGTGGGGTTATTTTGCGATGACACTTATGCGGACGTTTCCGCTGTCGTCTACAGCAGTCTCGCGACCTGAGGGAAATTGAGGGCGTTGGCTGATAATTCTGATGCAATGTCCGCGTACTTCACGCTTCACCCCAATCCGGGCAACCTGTTACCGATCATGCGTTCAGCGATGAAGAAAGACTACAGCGAGCACCTGATGGATGGGCTGTATGTGCTCCACAATCCCTTCGCTCGGCATCCCCTGCCATCGGGACTGCTGAGCCACCCTCGCCTGTGCGAAGTCAACGCCGTGTCGGACGGCGAGCTCATCATGGACTGCCCCCGACGATTTCCTGCTGCTGAGAATGATCAAAACGATAAAAGTGACTGACGTCCCCGGGCAGGCGTGACCATGGCCAACGCTTCAGGGCGGCGAGATGGGTGGCCAGCCTACTTAGAAACTGCTTAACCAGAAGCTCAGCGGATTGCGGGATCTCGATTGTAAATTCGTCCTTCGAAACTGAACACGTCGCGCGGCCTGATTCGATCATCGGTGTCACATAGCGTCGTGTAGAAGCTATCGACCGGGTCCAGTAACCGAAGGTCTTCTTCGCCATTAATGCCAACTCGAATCACTTCAATGTCGTAGAAGCCATCTGAGCGCGGGACGCTACGCAGCGTGCTTTCCCATCCCTTGTTGTCCAACGACTGAAAAACGATCAGTTCGAGCACCTGTTGGAATCTATCGCCCATAAGAACGTGCAATGACTTACGACCGACCGACAGACCTTGGTTCGTGCTGCCATCCTGCTGTATCACACCAAACTTTGTTCTTGAGACAGGGATAACCGAGATCTCAGGCGGCTCACCCCATCCACCGCCTTGGAATACGCCAATATCTTCGCTTACGAGTGACCAGCCTGCATTTTTCTTGTGGTACTCGAAAAAACTGATATGCGGGGCGCAGGCATGGCAGTCATCACCAACAGTTTTCGTACTGTAGGCCAAGACAATGCCATCTTTGTCGGGGTAATGGAGGTTGTACTCGCCTGCGAAGTAATGCCCATAAGGTTTCTCGAGGTCAGGCACGAGAGCTTCCCAGTCAGCCTCATTGAGGAGCCTTTCGGCTATCTGCCGAGCCGCCAGCCCGTTCCACTTTCCCGGAATATCCGCTACCTCCGGAGGCGCAGGGGCTGAAGCGTGATAGTGGTTCGTCAAGGTTACCTGACTGTGCGTGGCATTAACCAAGGTGCTTTTTTCGCCTGCGGTTTGATTTACAGACGGGTTCGAGGCGTCCTCTGAGGTTGGATTTTTTTTCCTCCATGGGCGCTTCACAATAAATAGGATAAAGCTGCCAACAGCTGTAGCAATGGTCGCGGCGGCTCCCACGTTCTGCACACTGAAAATATCCATATCGGTCGACATTACGAATCCGTAACTAGGTTTCGCCAGCGTTGCTGCTAAGGTGCGGCGGGCCTGATTGATTAAGGCGCGTAGGATGCTCTACCCCGCTAGGTCAAATCAATCGCTCATCTACCTTGCGGGATGAACTGAGGCTGTACGCGGGCAGATACTTGCACCAGGCTCGAAGAAAACTCATCGCGCCTACGTTTGGGCCTATGCGACTACCTCGGCTGCCGATATTAAGGCAGTGGTTTACGACTTCAGCCCTTGTCGTTCGGGCGAGTATGCCCGCTACTTTCTGGGAGCCTGGAAAGGCAAGTTAGTCTGCGACGAATACGGCGGCTACCAGGCCAGCTTTGCTCTGGGCGTGACTAAAATCGGCTGCATGGCCCATGCCCGGCAAGTTTTACGAGTTACACGCCACCAAAAAAGCATCCTCGCGGAACAGGCATTTCAGTTGTGCCTAAAAACCAACAAGGAGACGTGGACCGCAATCTAAACCTCAACATGCCGCCACCTTGACAGCTTCTGTCACGTCCACCTTGGCATCGTCCAGCCCTGCCGCATGGCGGGCCACTCGCCAGCCAAAAACAATCGCCGGCCCCAGGGTCGTGCCCGGGCCTGGGTAAGTGCCGCGGAAAATCGAGGCCAAGTCATTCCCGCAGGCATAAAGTCCTTCTATCACCTTACCCCGGATGTCCAGCACCTGACCGTCGGCGTTGCTGTTCAGGCCGGCGCTGCAGGCAAGGTCGGCCGGTTGCACAGTGACTGCGTAATAGGGGCCCTCGCCCAGCGGGCGCACGCAGGGGTTGGGCGTTTGCTGCGGGTCGCCGTTGTGGCGGTTCATGGGACTGCTGCCACGCTTGAACACCGGGTCGTCGCCGCGTGCGGCGGAGACGTTGTAGGTGTTGACCGTGCTCGCAAGTCCCTCGGCATCAACCTTAAGCTTGCTGGCAAGCTCGGCAAGGGTGCGGCCTTTAACCAGGTAGCCAGCCTTTACGAAGCTGGCGATATTGACGGCGCTGCGTAGCGGCATCACCAGGCCCAGGCCGTAGCGGCGCAAGAATATTTCGTCGCAGATAAGGTGGGAAGTGGCGCTGCCATCGGCGAGCATGCCCATGACGAAGTCGTGGTAGGAGTCGGACTCATTGACGAAGCGCAAGCCCCGGCCATTCACAGCGATCAGCCCTGGTTTGGCGCGGTCTAGCAGGATGTGTGGCCAGACGGCCTGATAGCCATCCTTACCTGTGCGGATCGAGCAGGGCATCCACAGACCGGGGCTGTCGTGGCCGTTGTCGAGCTGGGCGTTGGCCTTCAGCGCGCGGTCGATGCCGTCGCCGGTATGGGTCGTGGGCGCCAGTGAAAGGGGTTGGGCCGCAGCCGGGAACAATTGCTTACGCAAGGTCGGGTGGCGGGTCACTCCACCGGTAGCCAACACCACACCACGGCGGGCGCGGATGCGCTGGGACTGGCCGTTGTGCAGCACCACGGCGCCCACCACCTGGCCGTTTTCCAGGATCAATTCGTGCAAGGGGGTTTCATAACGAATTGCCACGTTGCGCTGGCGCAGGCTATAGAACAACCGGGCGACCAGAGCGTTGCCCATGACCAGGTTTGTGCCGCGAGGGTAACTCAGGCGGTCGATGCAATAGCGGCCGACCACACTCAGGGTGCGGGTCAGGTTTTTCATCGAGGCAAATGGCGACAGCAGCGCATCCAAGTCGGCGCGCGGCACCATCATACCGCCAAGCCCCATGAACTCCCGGCGTGGTGGTCGCACGCGGGCGAAGTCTTTGCCCAGTAACCTGCCGTCGAACGCAAGTGGTGCCAGGGCTCTGCCCCCGAACGCTGCGCCTGGGCCGCTGACGTAGTCGGGGTGGGCGGCTGCAGCCACGAATTTCACTTCGCTGATGCGCTCCAACTCATCAATTGCCTGCGGCCCGCTGGCCAGAAAGGCTTCGCGCAAGGCTTCACCACCGCGCTCAGCGACCACTGCCTTGAGGAAGGTGGCGGCATCCACCACGGTGTCCGGCACCCCGGCGCGCCGGCTCTGGGTGGTGCCGGGCACCCATGTGGTACCGCCCGAGGTCGCACTGATACCGCCCACGACCGCGGTCTTTTCACACAGCAACACGTCCAGCCCGTGGTGGTTAGCCATCAATGCGGTAGTCATGCCCGCAGTGCCTGCACCGAACACCAACAGGTCGACTTCCTGGTCCCAGTGCGGGGGGGTGTGGTTGATGGTGTTCTTCATGATTTCTCCTCAATGGTCAGGGCGAAGGTCTTGGCTGCAAACGACATGGTGGATACTTCGAAGGTTAAGGCCAGTAGTCTGGGCGTGTGGTTATTCGTAGGCTGTGGCCCCAGCCAGGTGGCGGCCGGCGATATAGCCGAACGTGGCGGCTGGCCCCAGGTTGATACCGCCAGCTGGGTAGTGGCCGCCCATGATGCTGGCCATGTCGGATCCAGCTGAATAAAGACCCGCGATCGGCTGCCCTTCACGATTAAGGACTTGCGCATGGGCATTGGTCTTGAGGCCCGCGAAGGTGCCGAAGCAGCCCGCTTCGACCTTCACCGCATAGAATGGACCCTGCTCGATCGGCGCTACGCAAGGGTTGGGCTTGTGCTGCGCATCACCCTGTTTGCGGTTGTAAGGTGTAGTACCGCGACCGAACTGCAGGTCTGCACCGTTGCGGGCGTGGCGGTTGTACTCGGCCAAGGTCTGGCTGAGACCTATGGGGTCAATGCCGCACGCCGTCGCCAACGCCTCGATGGAGTGGCCGGTCTTCAGATAGCCGGTGCGAATGAACGGCTCAACTGGCAGTGGGAATGGCCGGGAAACACCCAGCCCGTAACGCCGCTGAAATGCGTGCGTGCAGATCAACCAGGAGGCGACCTCGGTGCCGGGCGCGGCGGCGACCATCGCAGCAACATAGTCGTAGTAACCATTGGCCTCATTGACGAAACGCTTGCCGTTGGCGAGGACGCCGATGATGCCCGGCTTGCCACGTTCGATAATGTGCGGGAAGTGGCCGACGCTACCGTCCTTGTAGGGCACTCGCGACACGGGAGCCCAGGCGGCGGGACTCACTAGGTTATCGGCGACCTGTCCGCCGACGCTCTCGCCCAAGCGCAAACCGTCACCATTGACGCCCAGCGGCGGCAACGCCAGATGCTCATGGCCGGTTGGCGTGCGCGGGAAGAGTGCCTTTCGTCGTTCGATGTCATTGGCAAAGCCACCCGCAGCCAGCACCACGCCCTTGCGTGCACGAATGGCGATGCGGCCCTTTGCGGTTTCGACCACGGCCCCTGTGACGCGGTCGTGCTCATGGATCAGCCCGGTGGCCGGTGCCGATTCCCATAGCTGGACGCCAAGGTCTTCGGCCGACTTGGCCAGGCGGGCAATCAGAGCGACGCCGTTGACCAGGTACATGGCCCGCCCCTTGAGTGTCAGGTCGATCAAGTGTTTGCCGAAGCGTTTGATCACATGCAGCAGCGACGGCCACGAGCGCGTCAGGGTAAGGAAAGCCGTCAGGTCACGGCCAGCCATGATTGGCATGCCCATGAATGAGGTTTCGCGCATGGTCTTGCGCAGCCGATTGAGCAGTTTGCCTGCCTCGTAGGCATTGTAGGGCGCGGCGATCACCGACCTTCCGCCGGTACCGGCGCCAGGTGTGTCACCGTGAATGTCGGCAATGGCGTTGCCGTCGGCGAATTGCAATGCAGTATGGCGCTCGAAAAATGAGACCATGTTGGGTGCTGCTTCGAGAAAGGCATCGATCATCGCCGGATCGAAATGTTCACCCAATTCGTGTTCGAGGTAGGTGCGCGGTAGACAGCGGTCTTCAATGATCCCGGCACGCTGCGCCAGCGGATTGCAGGGCACCCACATCCAGCCACCGGACCAGGCAGTGGCACCGCCGAACACCTCGTCCTTCTCGACCACGATCACCCGCTGGCCATGCCAAGCGGCGGTCACGGCTGCGCTGAGTCCGGCTGCGCCGGAGCCAATGACCAGGACATCGCAGTCCACCGTGGCGTGCAGGGAAGTGTCGGCATGCATTCAGCAGTCTCCTAGTGTGGTGTGTTTAGACATACGTCGATGATTTACAGCGGCTCAATGATTGCCTTGGTGGCGGCCAATGCCTGTCGGGCCCACGTCTCCACCCCCACTTGTGCAACCCTGCGGTCATGCGGGATTTCGATACTGAGCGGAACCTCAGCCGGGAGGTTGCGCCAGATCCTTGCCAGATCGATGGCACCTTCGCCAGGTAACAAGCGCTCGCAGCGAGCCGCGTGAATTAGCCCCTCATGGGTGTCCGGTCGTAGTGCAGGGCCATCGCATATTTGTGCGTAGTGCAGCCACTTAGCAGGGATTCGTTGCAGATCCTCGAAGCGGCTGTCGGAACGATCAAAGTGCAAGGCATCGACCAGAATGCCAGCGTTGGGTCGGTTGGCCTGTTCAACAATATGGAGTGCACAGGCCAGGTCGTTGACGGCCGTCCAGGGCATGAATTCAAGGTTTGCTGAGAGGCCGAAGGGCTGCATAGCCTCGCATAGCCGAGCGTAGTGCTCGATCAGTCGGCCTTGTTCCGGATCGTAGCCGGCCACCAGTACGGCCTTGGCCCCGAGCTGCGCACCGACCTCGAAAAAAGGCAGGTAACGTTGCACATCGAATTGCACATCGAGGCGAAGTATCTCCAGATCAAATACCTTCACCCCGGTGTCGTTCATCCGCGCGAGCGTTTCACGCAGCATGGGTTTGTCATCCATCAATGAATAGGCCACAGCACCTGGAACCACCGGCAGCAGGCGCACACCAGCCTGGTCATAGCCGGTGCGGGCAGCCAGATCGATCATTTCGGGAGGACTGAAATTGAGAGCGGTGAGTTGGGCAATTGAATAGCTGGCATGCATGGCATGTCTCCATAGAGGGATTGAAAGCGCACTGGGTTTAGTGGGTTGCAGTGAGAATCGCCGGCGTTTTACGCTTGCGGCCTTTGATCCACAGCGCCGTGGCGCCCATCAGGGAAGGGATGGCGAGGAACATGAAGACTTGGCTGAAATTCCACTGGGCGGCGAGCATGAGCGCGCCGATGCCAGCGCCACTGATTGCACCCAGCCGACCGATACCGGTCGCCCAACACACCCCGGTGGCACGAATCTGGGTGGGGTAGAATCCGGCGGCCAGCGCGTAGCCACCGACGTTGACGCCATTGAGGAAGTAGCCCAGTAGCAGAATCAACGGGCAGAGAACCTGCATCGTCGGCTGCTGCAGTGCGATGAGTACCGCGCAGGCGCCACCACCAAACACCGTCAGACCGACCACCTTATGGTGATCCCAGCGGTCCATCTTCATGCCTACGGTGAAGTTGCCCAGCATCCCGCCGATCTGCAGCAACGAGCCCAATAGTGCCGCCTCACCCATGCTCAGCCCGGCATCGCGGCTGAGCAGCGGTAGCCAGCTTGATAACAGGTACATCGTCAGCAGGCCCATGAACAGCGTGACCCAGATCATGCAGGTACCAAGGCTGAAGCCGGACGCGAACAGCGCGCTGACCTTACCTGTCTCCTTGATCGACACTTCGCTGCTATGGAATTGGGTCCTGGTGTTGGCCAAGCCCGGGACAACCTTGTTGATCTCCTTGATCAGGCGCTCCTTTAAAGCGCTTTTTTGGGCCAGAAAGCGAATGGACTCCGGAAGGCTGAATACCAGCAAGAGGGCAAAGGCGATAGGCAGTACACCGCCGACCACCAACACTGATCGCCAGCCAAAGTGTTGGATCAGCCACTCACTCCCCAAACCACCCAAGGCCGCACCAAAAGCGAAACCACAGTAGATGAACGAGACCATATGAGAGCGATATCGCTTGGGCGCAAATTCGGAGATCAGAGTCGCGGTATTAGGCATTGATGCACCCAGACCGACCCCGGTCAGAAACCGCAGCACTGTCAGGCTGAGAATCCCGGTGGACCAAGCCGAAACCAGACTCCAGAAACCGAAGAGCAGTACTGATCCGATGATCACTGGCCTGCGGCCAAAACGATCAGCCAACGGGCCGGCGGTCAATGAACCGAAAGCCAGTCCGAGCAGGCCGCTCATCATCACGGGCCCAAGGTCTTGTCGCAGCAAACCCCAGTCATCGATCAGTGCGGGTGCGATGAAACCGATCGACGTCGTATCGAAGCCATCAAAGACCAGCACCATGAAGCCCAGGAACAGCACCACCCATTGCCTGGCGCTCATCTTTCTTGAGTCCATAAAGGTGCTGACATCGAGGGTTGAAGAGTTCGACATAGGTGACTCCTGTATTTTTTATTTTTATCAAAATGCCTTTCTTTGCCATGGCATTTTTCTGAGGGTGCCGAAAGCAATTCGAGAATTGTGGCGATGATACTATCATTATTGGAATATCATTCCACAAACAAAATACATTCCATTTTTGTTTTTGCTCGGCAGGAATCTTGCGCAGTGCAAAAGCGCTAGATATCAAGGTTTCGTTTGAGGATGCGGCCAGGTCGGGACGACAGGCCGCGTTCGATCGCAGTGACCGATCAGTCGTCCTATTCGCTGCCTCTGGAGGTCAGAGTCGACAGTTTGGGAAGACTGTCCAGGTTGATTGCGGTGATTTCATCAGCCGCTTCGAGCAACGCCGCTTTGAGGGTCTGCATACGCTCAGGGGTTAGGCGAACGCTTGGGCCGGCAATGCTGATGACGCCGATAACCTGATGCTGCGAGTCTCGGATCGCCGCTGCCATCGCCGCCGCGCCAATTTCAAAACTTTCGTCGACTGAGGCATAGCTTTGATCACGTGCGAGCTGCAGATTTTTGAGCAGATGGTCGATTGTGGTCGCTGCGTTAGGTCCATATTCACCGGGTTTAGCCAGGCCTTGACGGTAAACCAGTTCCAGTGCGCGTTCGTTGCTCAAGCTGCTCAGCCAGGCAAGTCCTGAGGCTGTGCAACAGAGTTTGGCTTCGGCCCCCGAATCAGGGTCGTAGCGCAGCCCGGAGCGCGTGCCTTGTGCCTTGGAGATCCATACCAAATTATCGCCATCTACAATGCTCAACCGCACGAGTTCACCGGACAGGCGGGCGAGGCGATCAAGTATCGGTTTGGCGAGGTCGACTATGTTGCTCTGGGACAGGTGCTTAAATGCAAGCGAGACTACTTTGAGGGCAAGAACATAATTGCCATGCTGATGGTCTTGGCGCACAAAACCCTGTTCTACCAAGCAATTAAGCATGCGGTGAGTAGCGCTCGGCGGAATGTCCAAGGCTTCAGCCACTTGCTGAAGGGCTAGCCCGGTGCTTTTTCCAGCCAACAGCTCAATAGCGTGCAGGCCGCGTTCCAGCGCATTACTCATTGTTGTTCCTTAGCGTGTGAGAGATAAGCTCCCGACGAAAATATATTGGAATACTATTCCAATCGTTATGAGGCTGCAAACCAAGGGCGTCGCCTCAATTTTCAGCCATTCGCTGCGGTAGCTCATGATTCATTGCCACGCAGAAAATCACTCAACGCTGCTGTCAGTTTACCGGGCCGCACAAATGAGGGTAATCACGCCAGTGCCGAGGATCATGGTCGCGAGGGACTCAGATCCCGAAAAACGTCTTGTAGCAGCCTAATTGCTCATTGAGCATGTAGCTCCCTGGCTGCACAGGGTGGCCCGCCGCATGCGCCTCGCGAAGCAAGCGAGTCTCGACGGGTTGCATGATGATATCTGCCACCAGTGCTCCGGCAGACAAGTTGGCGAGATCAATAGGCAGTGGGTCTTCATCCGAAAGCCCTAACGGCGTTGCGTTGATGGCAATGTCGACTAACTTAAGGTGTTGCGGCTGAGCAACCTCGCAACGCCCTGGCCAATGTTGATCCAACCTGGCGAGCAGATCTTGGGCTTTAACCGTATCCGGTTCTTGCAGATACAACCGGTCTATTCCTGCTTGCAGTAATGCTGCAGCTATCGAACTTCCCGCACCACCTCCTCCGGCCATTACGACACGCTTCCCCGCCAGTTCGTATCCCTTGCGCTGCATGCCCAGGGCAAAGCCTGCACCATCGAAGTTATCAGCCTCCCACACTCCTTGTTCGTTGCGCCGCAATGCGTTGGTGCTGCCGGAGACCTGAACGGCGAGGCTTACCTTATCCGCGAATTCACGAGCGGCAAACTTATGAGGAATGGTAATCAGCATTCCCGAAAAATTTTCCATCGCTTGTAGGCCGCGAATCACGGTAGCGAGCTGTTCAGGCCGCGCATGCACCGCAATCATCACCGCATCCACGCTTTCCTCGGCGAATACCTTGTTCAGTAACTGTGGAGCCTTCACCTGTATTACCGGATCACCTACAACCGCAAAAAATCGGGTATTGCCTGTAGGACTGGGTATCAAAAACTCAGACATCACGTTCTCCTAGGGTATTCCATGGCTTTGTCCGGCTACTATCCGCCTGGGATGAAGGCGATGTGGGCCCGGCTAATTGACGAATGAGCATCACGTGTTGCGCACAGAGCCAGCGCTTTACGCAGTGCCTGGGTCGGCGGTAAAAACCTACCATATCAATACTGGAATACTATTCCAATAAAATAATTGATTCCTTTTAGCTAGCGCTGATGCAGGCCTACGCTTCCGTTTTGAACAATAATCCATGATCGATTGGTAATTTTTCCCATGTCATGTCAGCAGAGTCACGAGCTGCTCGGCTGGGTTCGTGCAATGACACCAACCGGTTGTTAACGCAGTGCTTCCCTAAAGGAACCGACCTTGTCGTAAGGCAGCTAAATAGCCGTCCTCGCAAGACACTAAACTACGAAACATCCGCTGAACGATTTAGCCCATCTGTTGCATCGTAAGCGAATGGTTCAGCGTTGAACGGCAAGTGTGTGGCGAGTGGGTCTGCAACGACTGCGAAACCATGATCCAAGCACCGGTTCCCGCGCCGGTCATTGATAAAGGCATCACTACAACCTTGGCCCAGTGGGTTGGTACCTACGGTGTGCAACTGCAGCCCTGGTCGATCGGGCGAGTATGCCCGCAACTTTTTGGCGACTGGAAAGGCAAGTTGGTCTGCAACGACTAGGACGGCTACAAAGCCAGCTTTGCTCTGGGCGTGACTGAAATCGGCTGCATGGCCCATGTCCGGCGCAAGTTTTACGAATTGCACGCCACCAAGAAAAGCTTCCTCGCGGAGCAGGCGTTGCAGTACATCGCTGCGATATACGAGGTTGAGCGCGAAGTTCGAGACCTTGAGCCTGATGAGCGACGACGAATACGTCAGGAAAAAGCAGTTCCGCTGATGGAAACCTTACATGCCTGGATGATCGATCAGCGCGGGCTTGTGTTTGAGGGGTTGGCCATCACCAAAGCCTTGGATTACAGCCTCAAGCGCTGGGCGGCGCTGTCGCGCTACCTCGATGACGGTGCTGTACCCATTGATAACAACTGGTGCGAAAACCAAATCAGGCCTTGGGCTCTTGGACGCAAAAACTGGCTCTTCGCAGGGTCGTTACACAGTGGCAAACGCGCTGCTGCGTTGATGAGCCTGATCCAGTCGGCCAAGCTCAACGGGCATGATCCGTATGCCTACTTGAAGGACGTTTTCACTCGTCTGCCGACGCAGCGGGCAAGTGAGATTCAGGAGCTGCTGCCGCATCGTTGGCAACCGGATTAGTTGCGCAAGATGGGATGCCCGGACGGTTACGCAACAACCAGGGGAAGATGCGCTGCAGACGCTGGAGGTGTGCGCGCCGGTGCTGGTTGAGCAGTTGCAGGAGGTGTTGGTGCGGGCGGTGGAACGTCGGGATTTTGAAGTTCAGTTGCGGGCTGTGCTGGAGGTTTGGTTTACGAAATACCCGCAATCTTCAGCAGCCGAGACGGCTTTTTTTGAAGGGTTGCTTAGGAGTGGGTTGGTGAGCCAAGCATAGGTAACAACGCTTTGAGGACAAAGAATTGGTGGAGATCTGTGATGGTTAATACATACAAGAGTGACGTATTTGAGTCGATTCACAGCTCCGCTGCTGCACTGCTGGAAATCGGTGCCATATACAAATCAGCTATGTGTGAATTCGACGCATCCTGTATCGCCGACGTACCTGCCGAATTAAAACCTGACCAGATTAAGCAGGCCAGCGCAAACTGAATTGCCCCGAACCTTCTAGACAGCAAGCCCAACCGATAGCCCTCATTATTTCCCCGAGTTCCGACATAGTCCCGGTGCCGTCAGGCACGACGTAGATCCTTTTCTACGCGCTGCAAGCGTTTCAGATCCAACAACGGGTTGCCGTAAAGAAAGCTTGGTGCGATCTCCTCGTTTTTTTTCGAGGGCCGCTCATGTTCATGATCGGGAAAAAATGGCAAGTCAGGATGATCGGGCGCCGAGTCGGCACGGTAGATCTCCTTGCTTGCACCTGGCGGGTACAACATGTACGCATAGTCCATTAGTGTATGCAGGCGCAGCAACCAATGCCAACCATCCGATAGAGCAATGCGCAGGTGCCAGCCGCGCTTTCGTTTCAGCGCAGTACCAACCGTGCCGCCCAAGGCCTCGGCGACCATGGCGTGCAATGATGCGATCAGCTCATCCGGGATCGCCTCCCTTCGCTCGACCTCCGGCAGTCCAAGCGAGATCGAGAATAACGTTTCTAGAAAGAGCGCGACACACGGATACTCTTGGGCGGCCTGCAGGTGTTGAGCACATAACGGCAATTGAATCAGCAGACCATTGTCGGTGGCGCTGCTCAACGTAGTGCGTGCACTGGCGACGGAAGGCGCCTTACAAGCCAGACAACTGCCCACTCCAGTAAAAATTATCGATCGGGAGACTGCGGTGTTCTCAAAGCGTCCTTCAGCCATCGCGGCCTGTTCTGCCGTCGCGCGGGTCATCCAGGCCTGCCAGGCATGGAACACAGCCGCAGCCGCCGGCGTGTCGAGTTGTGCGTAAAACGTCTCAGGTGTCGACACAGCGCACCAACCCATGTCTGCCGAATCATGTTCGCCGATGCCCTGTGCATGCCGATATCGATAGGTTCGCACGCAGCCGCAATGTTCGGTCTGTGCAAAGACCAGCACCTCTTCTTGGGTCTGGCGGATCCTGAACTTCGCGGGGGCAGCGTCCACCAACGTCTGCCAAGTCACGGCTTTATAGGTCACGCTTTCAAGCACGAATGGTAGTCGCCGGGCAAAGCCGTCGAAGTTCTTAAAGGCGAGTGACGCAACAAATAGATCCAGGGTTTCGCCAGTGACCACTTCGTCCCGAAGCTCCTCTAGCAACAAATCGATATTGAACAACTGCGGCATCTGAGTGTGTGGCATGGCAGTTTCCTTCTGCTGGATAATAATACCGTGATAGTGCTTGTCCCCCGACTGCTGCAGGCGGCTGGGCACAATCATCGATCCAAAGCTGACGTTGGTGGAAGGCAGTTGTCGGCCAAAAGGAGCAAGTCGAGACTTTTACACATAAACACAGGCGTGGAGACTAGTCACTCAGCAACAGCCCTCCGTCGTAAAGCATTACGGAGGGCTTAGTCTCTTAGATCATCGGAGTAGTTCTAATTCATAGAGCCGGTCTTTAGCAAGGCCTATTCGATACTCAACATTATCGACGCGGGAGCCTTTTCACCGAAAAGATTATCTCTACGCTTTTTCTGGACCTTGACAACCCTGTTACCGATCTCACGAACTGAATCGCCCCGGGTTTCCTAGACACCTCTTTGCCTTAAAATGAGGCCAATCAGGAGGTGCCATGAGCAACCCACGTTATCCCGAAGAATTCAAAATCCAAGCAGTCAATCAAGTGATCGAAAAGAAGCTGCCTGTCGCTGATGTGGCAGCACGTCTCGGTGTATCGACTCACAGCCTTTATGCGTGGGTAAAGCGCTACAGCAAGCCACAGGAAGAACGACAGCAAGGCGATGATCAGCAGGCTGAACTTCGACGTCTTAGGGCGGAGCTCAAGCGGGTCACTGAAGAGCGAGACATATTAAAAAAGGCCGCCGCGTACTTTGCCAAGGAGTGCGGTTGAAGTACGCCTTTATCAAGCAGCAGGCTGCCGACTACTCCGTTCGACGGCTTTGCCTGACGCTCAAAATCCACCCCAGTGGCTACTACGCTTGGTTATCCGAACCGCAATCTGCGCGCGCCAAAGACGATCAGCGCCTGTTGGGGCTGATAAAACATTCATGGCTAGAGAGCGGCGGCGTTTATGGCTATCGCAAAATCCATGATGACCTGCGTGAAATCGGTGAGGCTTGCGGTCGCCATCGGGTTGCCAGATTGATACGTATTGAAGGTCTGCGCTCTCAGACAGGGTACCGCCGACGTCCAGGGAAGTACGGAGGTAAAGCTGCGGTGGCCTCACCCAACTTATTGAAGCGTCAGTTTGATGTGGTGGAACCCAACACTGTTTGGGTCACTGACATCACCTAAATCCGCACGTACGAAGGCTGGTTGTATTTGGCAGTGGTACTGGACTTGTTTTCTCGCCAAGTAGTTGGCTGGTCAATGAAACCGCAGATGACAAGCGATTTGGCCATTGATGCATTATTGATGGCCGTTTGGAGGCGTAAACCAAAACAAGAGGTGATGGTTCACAGCGACCAAGGCAGCCAGTACAGCAGCTCCGATTGGCGTAGTTTCTTGAAGGCGAACAATTTGGTTGCCAGCATGAGTCGTCGAGGTAACTGCCACGATAATGCTGTGGCAGAAAGTTTTTTCCAGCTTTTGAAGCGAGAACGGATCAAGCGAAAAATCTACATCACACGGGAAGATGCTCGTGGTGATGTATTCGATTACATCGAGATGTTTTACAACGCAAAACGTCGTCATGGTTTCAACAACCAGCTGTCCCCGGTAGAGTTTGAAAACGTTACGCAGCGAGCTTGGAGAGTGTCTAAAGAACCCGGGGCGATTCAGTGAGGTTCTACGAGACTCCTCCTGTCCTACAGACTGCTAGAGCTTATCAAACAGCAAGAGGGGAACAGTGGAGCGTGTACTGGCGATTGGCATTGATGGTTGTGTCGACTAAGAACCGGTGAATATTTCCGGATACAGAGACGTCAATTTCATCTACCGTAAGCCCTGACTCACCAAGTTCAACAGAGATTTTGGTGCCGCTATCACAGCTCTCGATCTCTACGTCTCTATCTGGCAGGATGACCATTCTTCTGGGATTGCTATATAAGCAATGGAGCGTTAAATCAGCCTTACCCTTGTAGTTCATCTTGCACCTCCTATGCCGGTAAACCCGAGCGTATCATATGTGTCGAGCAATAGACGTTATGGTTGAATTCTCGCTGGGGCTTTCCGATTTTCCCAAGATCGTATTCCTACTGTCCGGGCGCCCTTGCTACCATAACGTCGTTCCATAAGCGAAGCACTACAATCCTAATTTAGCATTGCAGATGCCTGTTTTTTTGCGTGTGTGATATTGTCTGTAGCATCTCCACAAGGACAATAATCGAACATGCTGCTTTATCATTTCACCCGTGCTGGTGCTATCAACGACATTCTCAAAAACGGAATTCTCCCTGGTAAGGTTCCATGTCAAGAGAACGGCAAACCGAAGCTTGTCTCCCTAACATCAAGGCTTGACCCGAGCGGACATGGATTGATAACCGGACAATTGCTTTACGAACAGACCTCTCCAGAGTTCCAATTCATGGCCAGCGTTTATCCTCAACTGATCACAGGTCAATCGCCCAATAGACAGTTGCAACTATTCGACCAGACAGAGGTAGTTGTAGAGCTGGACATTAGCGATACAGATCCAAATTTATTGGACTACAACAGCTTTATTAATCTAATACTGACGCAGATGAACTACTCGAAAATACATAAAAACCTTTTCAAAGCAGCTATTCTGGTCAGCACTCGGTATCCATTAGGTCATGTTCATATAGCAACCAAGAAATATGATAAGGAAGTACGAGATGTTCAATATTCAGGTGCCATCTCCGACCCTGGCTGGTTCCTCTATGATGGAACAATTTCGCCCAATATGATTAAGTGCATCAGAACTCGGGACAATCAGACCGGAAAATATATTTGATCACGGTCATGTAAAAATTAAATTTTCTACTAGCCGATCAATAAAATCTATAGAAGTCGGCAAGATATTGGCGAGAGCCTCTCTGATCAGGGCATCGATCAATTTTGAGTGAGCGTTGGTTTTTCGGACAAGCACGACGTTAGAGTTGGTTCAATCCTAGGCGATTGCAGATTTAGGGAAATAGTAGCTTTAGGGCGGTTACAGCCAACCACCCTAAAGCTTTACTAAAATAGCCCCCCCAAAGCCTCCTGCTCCCAATTCATCACAATCAACTCTCCCGTCACCTCAGCCTTCCCCTGCCGCTGATTCGTGGTGGTGTACCTGATCTCGGTTGTCTCAAAATGAAACCCCTCAAACACTCGCCGAATGTCCGGATGGTCGTTGATGCTGACCATCACCTTACCTTTGCAGCGACGCATAAAATCAGCCATGCGCTCGTAGTTTTCAAACGGGAAGTCGACGCCGTAGCCAGCGGTCTGCCAGTAAGGTGGGTCCATGTAATGGAAGGTGTGCGGCCGGTCGTAGCGCTCTGCGCACTCAAGCCAGGGTAGGTTTTCGACGTAGGTGCCGGCCAGGCGCTGCCAGGCTGCAGACAGGTTTTCTTCAATTCGAAGCAGGTTGATTGCTGGAGCTGTTGTTGCGGTACCGAAGCTCTGCCCTGAAACCTTACCACCAAAGGCATGGTGCTGCAGGTAGAAGAACCGTGCAGCGCGCTGGATGTCGGTCAGGGTTTCCGGGCGGGTCATTTTTTTGCCACTCGAATATCTGCCGTAAGCTGAGAGCCCACTTGAATTGACGCACGAATTCTTCCAGGTGGTTCTGCACCACGCGGTACAGGGTCACCAGGTCGCCGTTGATATCGTTAAGTACTTCAACCGGAACAGGTTGTGGGCGCAGGAAGTAAAGCGCCCCGCCACCGGCGAAGACTCAACGTAGCATTCATGGGGCGGGAACAGTGGGATAAGACGGTCGGCCAGGCGGCGTTTGCCGCCCATCCAAGGGATGATGGGTGAAGACATGATGTGCAAGACCTTTGCTGTATGGATAAACAGGTTTTAGGCTCGCTCCGCTTTGTGCACGAAGCAGGAGCCTTGACTGGGCTTGCAGGGCTAATCTGCGGGTTTGGTGGCCGGGTTGGATGTTGATGCATCCAGTTTCGGCCGCTCCTTTTACTTTGTGCCTGATACTTCTTTGGCATAGGCCTGACAGGCCTGCAGCGCGATCAGTCCTTGATCGCCGTCGCTGGTGGTTCCGATAATTCGTTGAGCATGCGCTGGGCCAAATTGGGCTCTATGGGCGCCATAAACCACGCCGCCGCCGGCAGTGGAAAGGCGATCACGCAGGCGTGCCTGTTTGGTTTTCTCATCGGTCAGGGCTCGGTAATGGGATTGGTCACTGGCTGCCAGCCATTGCTCCAGGGCGAGGCGCTTGCCCTGCTCTGCCAGGATTTGCGCAGAGTTGGCATTGGCCAGATCGGTGCGTTCGGTTTCGGGAGGATCAGCAGCAGTTGCCGCGCTGTGATGGGCATGAGTTTCTTTAGATAATAAAAAACCCGCACTCGGCGGGTTTCTTTGAATCGGTGCAGGTATTTACTGTGGCTGGATACCTTTGATTTTCTCCAGGCGCATTGGATAGCCATTGGCTGGCTGAACCACAGTTTCGCTTTCAACCGTTTGGATGATCTTGCCGTTGGCATCTTTCGTCACTGAAATAGTCTTGCTATAGGTGCTCTGCACCACGCAGCCATTCATCAACAATGCCGCGCCGACTACAGCCAAAAACTGGATGCCCTTCACTTGGTACTTCCTTACCTGGATAATTTCGGCGCCGACTGTAGCAGGCTTTATGCCATCATTTCCAACGACATGGGCTCAAGTCTTGCTTCGCTGGAAGGTATGCCTATCTCGAGACAAAAAAATCCCGCACTTGGCGGGGGTCGGTACTGCAGTTTCATTTCAGCAAGACATCACTTGCTCAGCCGTTCGGCCAGTCGCGTCATCAGGTCTATGCGCTCATGCAATATCGCCACGATCAAAGCAGGTCCACCTTCACGCGGCAGGGCAAATGCGTAATGGTGTTCGCAGTGAGCTATCAGCAACGTCGGGTAGAGGTCGCTCATGTCCCTGTAAGCGCCTTGAATGGCGGCAAGGCGCGCGATCCCGCGTTCCAGTCTGCCGATATACACACGCACCTGCTGGTCACTCCACTGTTGGCGCGTGTAGCGGATGATCCCGCGCAAGTCGGCTTCAGCCTCAAGCGTAAGAACGTAAGCACCGCTCAAAGCCGATTTTCCCCGGACAGTTCTTCGCCGAGGATGTCACCAATGCTCCTGTCTGAAACCTTGCCCGCCAGGCCATCATTGATGCGGGCGGTCAGTACGCCTCTGAGCTCTTGCCATGCCGGATCATTGTCGACATTGCCCGGAAACAGGCGCTCGATGGCGTATTGCTTGATCGTCTTGCCCTGCAAGGCGGCCAACGCTTTCAGGCTCTGATGCTGCTGCTCGGATATGTCGATGGTCAGGCGGCTCATGTGGCAACTCCATACGTGATCTACGCCCTGATCTTCGCACAAATGTGGGAATGTGGGCCATCGACTGGACGACCGGGACTTCTCCCAGGCTAGCTTGGGCGTAATGGCCGCATGTTTGAATCTGGATAGCCCTCTGCATCCAGCTTCCAGGCTCGAATCTGAGTACGGTAGTCGCGCCACAAGCGCTCCGTACCCGCACCTGCTCGCCATCCTCGATGGCCTCCAACTGCTCATCCACAAACTTACGCTCCTGCTCGATCCACTGAACTTCGACAGCAATCAAAGGCGCCAACCGCGTCCTGCGCGAAGATCACCCCCTGCGCCATAACTGATGATGCCTATACCCCATGTAATCAACATGCCATCTGCAAACTTTATAAAGCTGCCGCTGGCATTCGTCCCTTGATCAATAATCGCTCTGCTCGCCACGGAACCCACAACATCTGCAAACGCTGCGCTTTTAAGCGCTGCTGCCTTGCCGTATAGCTCCCGCGTTACAAAGTTAATCTTCTGACTGGCCACACGCGGTGGGTCACCGGGAGGAAATTTACCTGCGCATTCAGGCAGAGCGCGAGACGCATAGCGCAGCCTGAACGGAAAGCATCACTGCAGGCCGCTTGCTGAGCAGGTTGGAGGGAATGAAAGCTGTGGAAAATCTACGGTGAAATGTCAGCCATCATAGAAAAGGTTTACCAGGCTCACGGACTAGAATTAGTGAGCTGAACATAAATACAAAAACCTGCAAGCAGCGCCCAAAAAATTACAAATAGCCATGGTGTCCTCATAGAGAACATTAGCGATTTGCGATACCCCTGCTGACTCGATTCTTTTTCGTTAAATAAGGGTGAGTCATCATAGGCCTCCCCCATAACCGGGTCACTTCGCAATAAGTGACTTTGTTTGAAATGCCAATGATCAATGATGACATACGAGGCCCTAAACCCAGGCCAGGCATGCAATGAGCTAAATATTCCTAGGATGGCCATCAAGGTTGGTACAACCAAGGTAAAAAGCTCGCCCCCTCTGGGATTGAGGTTCGCCATTGAAGAGGCAAACGCAATAACCAAGAACGATTGGGCCGTTAAATATGCGTTCGTTCTATTCGAGAGCAAACTTGTTTCATAGTGAATTTCTCTCCGATAGAAATCTAGACGATCTTTAGGAGTGCCAAATAGAAAAACGTCTGAGGGCGACTCCTGATGAAGCCGGATTTCCTCAGTAATGATCTTAGTCACAGCACGCCTCCGATGGACTGAATGACTTTAGAAGCGCTCCCCTTCAAAGGGTTCATTAAATTTCAGCGCATAAATACTCAATCCTAGCCAACTTCAAAAACTCATTTCACCCCCATGAATGTCAGCGAAAGAAGTGAAGATGAATAATCCACAGCTCTGGAGGCGACCATGACCCCAAGTCAACGCGCTTACTATGATGTAGCGCTCGCAATAAACCAGCGCCGCAATATGTCCGTCGCGCTTCGCCTCGGGCTTGCCGGCTCCACCCCACCGAAGAACGCCCCGCGCTACCGGGTAGTGCCAGAGAGTGGCGAGTTCTTCCACATCGTCGATACCGGTACCGGCAAGGTGAAAGGCTTTCGCCGCGAGCATAACGATGCCTGTGCTTTCGCACGTAAACTCGAACAGGAGTCGCTGCCATGACTGACTTTCTGGATACCGTCGAAGGCCCGGACTTGCTTTACGATGCCATCAACAGCCTGATCTGCGGCGACACCGTCACGGCGCCGCGATCTTTCGGTAAACAGGTGACATTGGTGACACCACAATCACTATACGAAGCACTGGCCGAACACCTCGGCGCACAAGAACACATCGCCCCTCTGCTGACCGACAACCGCGAATACCCGATCGAGCAGATGATTTGCGAAATCATTGTCGACTGGCGCTGCATACACGGCAAAGTCTACGACCTGGCCTGCTCGGCTCTGGGCCCAGCCAAGTCCAGGCAACACCCTACAGCCCTGCATGATCTTGCCGAGTCACTGATTCGTCCCCGAGCCAATGAGTACGGCCTGGCCCGCGCCGAGGAACTGGCGACAGACCTTGCCGCCGACCGGGCGGATCAACGCAAAGCCGACGCTGCGTAAGGTCAGCCCTTGCCTTTGTTCTTGTTCTTCGCTCCGCCCTGCCGAGCCTTGAATTTCGGATTGGTTTTGCAGATCACATAAATACGGCCGCGGCGCATAACGATCTGGCAGTCACGATGACGATTTTTCGCTTCTTTGAGTGAGGACAGCACTTTCATCGGTGAGGCTCCTTGCGGTGAGTTGAAACGTAATAACATATCTTAAATGCGAATGAGAATGTTTAGCAACTCATATTTCCCCTACCCCTTCTTGATGCTGCGTAGATCGCGGCAAGGATTTTGTCGTGTCCATGAATATGCGGATCTGGGATCAAGTCG
Organism: Pseudomonas sp. TWR1-1-3; assembly: GCF_049896805.1. NCBI lineage: Bacteria > Pseudomonadati > Pseudomonadota > Gammaproteobacteria > Pseudomonadales > Pseudomonadaceae > Pseudomonas > Pseudomonas sp. TWR1-1-3. The sequence continues at coordinate 1,417,867 of NZ_JAFCUZ010000001.1, forward strand.
ATAAGACCGACACCCGGTGCACAAAAGCTGCTTTGGCTGGACAGCGTGCCCATGCTGAAAAACTGGAAGAGAAGAAATCGAGCCGCAAGCCCTAACCCATGTCCTGGGAAGAGCAGTCGATTCTTTTTGGGGAGTTGCCCGCCCACTTGCAGACGATGGCCTTGTTCAAGGTGAACACGGGCTGTCGCGAGCAGGAGGTGTGCAAGTTGAAATGGGATTGGGAAATTGCGGTAGCGGAACTGGGCACCAGTGTAATTCTGATACCCGCCGATTTTGGCGGGCGAAATGAACGCTCGGGCGTGAAGAACGGCGATGAGCGCTTAGTGGTGCTCAACAACGTGGCCAAGTCGATCATTGATAAGCAGCGCGGTATCAGCAAGGAATGGGTATTTCCTTACAACGGGACCGCGATGCACCGAATGAACGATTCAGCCTGGAAGAAAGCGCGAGTGAGAGCGGCGAAACTCTGGCAGGAGAAAAACCTTCGCCCCGCTCACCCTGGCTACTTGTCTATCCGGATTCACGATTTGAAGCACACGTTTGGTCGACGACTACGAGCAGCAGCTGTAACCGAGGAAGACCGCAAGGCATTGCTCGGCCACAAGAACGGTAGCATCACCAGTCACTACTCCGGCGCCGAGCTGGGGCAGCTGATAGAAGCTGCAAATAAGGTGTCAGCCACTGACTCGCGTGGGACGGTGCTGACGATTCTGAAGAGAAGGCAGGCGTGAAATGTGGAGAAGTCACGCAAAAGTCACGCACATGAAAAAGCCCAACCTTCACAGATTGGGCTAAGTCATTGAAAAATATGGTCGGGACGGAGTGATTCGAACACTCGACCCCTAGCACCCCATGCTAGTGCGCTACCGGACTGCGCTACGCCCCGACTAGGCGTTACAACTTGCTAGAACGTTGAGAAATATACCTTAAGCTTTTGAAATACGAAAGTATTTTAAATGCCTCGGTTATTTCTTCAGTACCAGCAAGACATCCTCCAATTCGGAGATCGTTTGGCGGATCAGCTGCTTGTATTGCGTGGTGTCATCTTTGGCTTCATCACCGGAAAGCCGCAAGCGCGCACCTCCAATGGTGAAACCCTGGTCATAAAGCAGCGCACGAATCTGCCGGATCATCAGCACATCCTGGCGCTGATAATACCGGCGGTTTCCGCGACGTTTTACGGGGTTGAGCTGAGGGAATTCTTGCTCCCAGTAGCGCAGCACATGCGGCTTTACACCGCACAGCTCGCTGACTTCGCCTATGGCGAAGTAGCGTTTGCCTGGGATCGGCGGGAGCTCGTCGTTATGACTTGGTTCCAGCATAAGCCTCTACTCGGGCCTTCAACTTCTGCCCTGGACGAAAAGTGACTACACGGCGAGCCGTGATCGGGATTTCTTCTCCCGTTTTCGGATTGCGGCCAGGCCGCTGTCGCTTGTCACGCAGATCAAAATTGCCAAAACCTGACAGTTTGACCTGCTCGTTGTCTTCAAGAGCGTGCCTGATTTCTTCAAAAAACAGCTCGACCAATTCTTTGGCCTCGCGTTTATTCAGGCCCAACTCTTCATAAAGACGTTCCGCCATCTCAGCTTTTGTCAGAGCCCCCATACGTCACTTCCTTAGCGTGGCGTTCAACCTTTGTTCAAGCGAGGTGAGGATATTTTGCGTTGCGGCGTTCACCTCATCGTCATTAAGAGTGCGCGATGGATGCTGCCAGGTCAAGCCAACTGCAAGGCTTTTTCTATGCGGATCAATGCCTTTACCCTGGTAAACATCAAATAACCTTAGGTCTGTCAGCCATTCGCCTGCATTTTCACGAATTACATCCAGCACAGCACTGGCTGCAACGTCACGATCGGCCAACAACGCCAGGTCACGACGCACTTCAGGAAAGCGCGATAACTCATGGAATTTCGGCATTTTACCTGCCGCCACTTCTGCCAGAACCAGTTCAAAAACAAACACTGGACGGTCAAGACCAAGGTTTTTTGAAAGCTCAGGGTGGATGGCACCGACATAGCCAACTTCGCGACCGTCACGCTCGATACGTGCAGTCTGGCCCGGATGCAGAGCAGGATGTTTGCCCGGCACGAAGGTAAACGCGTCAAGGGCACCGGCAAAACCCAGCACCGCTTCTACATCAGCCTTGACGTCGAAGAAGTCGACAACATCACGACCTTGAGCCCAGCCTTCAGGCAAACGACTGCCGCAAACAACACCCGCCAGCATCGGCTCTTGTTTCAGACCCTCAAGCTGGCCAACAAAACGCAGGCCGCTTTCAAACAGGCGAACGCGATCTTGCTGACGGTTCAGGTTGTGCTGCAACGACTTGACCAGGCCGGGCCACAACGAGGCACGCATGGCAGCCATGTCGTTGGAAATCGGATTGGCCAGCAACAGCGGTTCAACACCCGGGCTAAACAGTTCGAACTGTTTCGGGTCGATAAAGCTGTAGGTGATTGCTTCCTGATAACCACGAGCAACCAGCAAACGACGCAACTCCGGCAGGTCGCTACGCGCCTCTGCTTTGGCTTGCGGTGCCAGACGGGCCTGCGGGTAACGGACCGGCAGGCGGTTATAACCGTACAGGCGCGCCAGTTCTTCGATCAGGTCAACTTCCAGGCTGATATCGAAGCGATGGCTTGGCACTTCTACGCGCCATTGCCCTGCCCCTTCAGCGGTGATGGTCAGGCCCAGGGCGCTGAGCAGACGCTCAACTTCCGCCGCGTCCATTTCCATGCCGAGCATCTGGCTGATACGCGCTGCACGCAAGGTGATCGGTGCAATCGATGGCAGATACTGCTCGCTGACGGTTTCAACGATCGGGCCAGCTTCGCCGCCAGTGATTTCCAGCAGCAGGCCAGTGGCGCGCTCCATGGCTTCACGGGCCAGTTTCCAGTCCACGCCACGCTCGTAGCGGTGCGAAGCATCGGTGTGCAGGCCGTAGGAGCGGGCCTTGCCAGCGACGGCGATCTGATCAAAGAAAGCGCTTTCAAGGAATATGTCGCGGGTCTTGTCGGTCACACCGCTGTGCTCGCCACCCATTACGCCGGCAATGGCCAAAGCGCGGGTATGGTCTGCAATCACCAGCGTGTCGCTGCGCAAGGTGACTTCCTGGCCGTCGAGCAGTACCAGCTTCTCGCCTTCTTCAGCCATGCGTACACGAATGCCGCCATTGATCTCGGCAAGGTCGAACGCGTGCAACGGCTGACCCAGTTCCAGCATGACATAGTTGGTAATGTCGACAGCGGCATCGATGCTGCGCACGTCAGCGCGACGCAGGCGCTCAACCATCCACAGCGGCGTTGGCCGGGACAGGTCGACATTGCGGATCACACGGCCCAGGTAGCGCGGGCAAGCAGCAGGTGCCAGCACTTCAACCGGACGCACTTCCTCGTGTACCGCAGCAACTGGCGCAACCACCGGGCGAGTCACCTGGGCGTTATACAGAGCGCCCACTTCACGCGCCAGACCTGCCAGCGACAGGCAGTCGCCACGGTTCGGCGTAAGGTCGACTTCGATGCTGGCGTCTTCAAGACCCAGATAGACGCGGATGTCCTCGCCCACCGGTGCATCGGCCGGCAACTCCATCAGGCCGTCATTGCCCTCGCCCACTTGCAGTTCTGCTTGCGAGCACAGCATGCCGTTGGACTCAACGCCACGCAGCTTGGCCTTTTTGATTTTGAAGTCACCCGGCAGTTCGGCACCGATCATGGCGAACGGGATTTTCAAGCCAGGGCGCACGTTGGGCGCACCACACACTACCTGAAAAGTCTCGGCACCATTGCTGACCTGGCAAACACGAAGCTTGTCAGCATCAGGGTGTTGCTCGGTGCTCAGCACCTCGCCCACAACCACGCCACTGAATACACCGGCGGCCGGCGTAACGCTGTCGACCTCAAGACCGGCCATCGACAGACGAGCAACCAGCTCGTCGCGACCTACCTGCGGGTTTACCCAACCACGCAGCCATTGTTCACTGAATTTCATCCTGCTCTCCTAAGAATTCGTTACGACTAGCGAAATTGCGCGAGGAACCGCAAGTCGTTGTCGAAGAACAGACGCAAGTCGTTCACGCCGTAACGCAGCATGGCCAGACGCTCAACGCCCATGCCGAAGGCAAAGCCCGAGAACTCTTCCGGGTCGATCCCGGACATGCGCAGCACGTTCGGATGAACCATGCCGCAGCCCATGACTTCCAGCCAGCCAGTCTGCTTGCAGACACGACAGCCTTTACCGCTGCACATCACGCATTCCATATCCACTTCAGCGGAAGGCTCGGTGAACGGGAAGTAGGACGGACGGAAACGCACGGCCAGTTCTTTTTCGAAGAACACCCGCAGGAACTCTTCGATGGTCCCTTTCAGGTCAGCGAAGTTGATATCGCGATCGATCAGCAGGCCTTCGACCTGGTGAAACATCGGCGAATGGGTGATATCCGAGTCGCTACGGTACACACGGCCCGGGCAGACAATGCGGATCGGCGGCTGCTTGGATTCCATGGTGCGGACCTGTACCGGCGAGGTATGGGTGCGCAACAACATGTTGGCATTGAAATAGAAGGTGTCATGCATCGACCGGGCCGGGTGATGGCCTGGGATGTTGAGCGCTTCGAAGTTGTGATAGTCGTCTTCAACCTCAGGGCCTTCGGCGATGCCGTAGCCAATATGGGTAAAGAACTGTTCGATACGTTCCAGAGTCCGGGTCACCGGATGCAGACCGCCAGAGGTCTGGCCACGGCCAGGCAGGGTCACGTCAATGGACTCGGCAGACAGTTTGGCGGCCAGTTCGGCCTCTTCAAACAACGCCTTGCGCGCATTGAGAACCTCTGTGACACGCTCCTTGGCAACGTTGATGAGGGCACCGACTTGCGGACGCTCTTCTGCTGGCAAATTGCCCAGGGTCTTCATCACCTGAGTCAATTCACCCTTTTTGCCAAGGTATTGAACCCGGATTTGCTCCAGGGCATTGATATCTTCAGCGCTTTGCACAGCCTCTAGTGCTTGAGAGACCAGCGCATCCAGGTTTTCCATGTACAGACTCCAGATACAAAATAGGGGAAGAGCTTGAAGGCTCTTCCCCTATTTATGACGTTTAGCACCCGGGCTTACACAGGCAAGCCCAAGTGACTGTCGGGGGTACTTAAGCCAGAGTGGCTTTAGCTTTCTCGACAATCGCAGCAAACGCCGCTTTTTCGTTCACTGCCAGATCAGACAGAACCTTACGGTCGATCTCGATGGAAGCTTTTTTCAGGCCGGCGATGAAACGGCTGTAAGACAGACCGTTAATACGAGCACCAGCGTTGATACGAGCGATCCACAGAGCGCGGAACTGACGTTTTTTCTGACGACGGTCACGGTAGGCGTATTGGCCTGCCTTGATTACCGCTTGCTTGGCAACACGGAATACGCGTGAGCGTGCGCCGTAGTAGCCTTTAGCCAGTTTCAGAATTTTTTTGTGACGTTTACGGGCGACAACGCCACGCTTTACACGAGCCATGAGTTACTTCCTCTAGTCTTAACCAAAAATTAACGAAGGCGCAGCATGCGCTCGACTTTTGCCACGTCAGACGGATGCAGCAAGCTGCTACCGCGCAGTTGACGCTTACGCTTGGTCGACATTTTGGTCAGGATGTGGCTCTTGAAAGCGTGCTTGTGCTTGATACCGTTAGCAGTTTTCAGAAACCGCTTAGCAGCACCACTTTTAGTCTTCATCTTTGGCATGTTCGGATACTCCGCATTCAGTTGATAAACATAATCAGAAGGCCTGCCGTGCCCAATTGATTACTTCTTCTTTTTCGGGGCGATGACCATGATCAGCTGGCGTCCTTCCATCTTAGGATGCTGTTCGACGGTACCGTATTCCGCAAGGTCAGCTTCAACCCGCTTCAACAGTTCCATACCCAGCTCCTGGTGGGCCATCTCACGGCCGCGGAATCGTAACGATACCTTGGCCCTGTCCCCATCACTCAGGAAACGTACCAGGTTGCGCAGTTTTACCTGGTAATCCCCTTCCTCCGTCCCTGGACGAAACTTGATTTCTTTAACCTGAATCTGTTTCTGGTTTTTCTTTGCAGCAGCAACCTGTTTCTTCTTTTCGAAGATAGATTTGCCGTAGTCCATCAGCTTGCAAACTGGGGGTACTGCATCAGCGGAAATTTCCACCAAGTCCAGTTTGGCCTCTTCAGCTTTAAGAAGCGCGTCTTCAATTGACACAATCCCAAGCTGCTCGCCTTCAGCCCCAATTAACCGAACCTCGCGTGCCGAGATATTCTCGTTGATCGGGGCTTTCGGTGCAGCTCGTTTATCTTGTCTCATTTCACGCTTAATAATAATTACTCCGAATCATGGCGACCACGCCGGGAAACCGCTTGTGCGAGGAATTCAGCGAATTGCGCGACGGGCATCGAGCCCAGGTCAGCACCTTCACGTGTACGCACAGCGACAGTCTGCATCTCGACTTCCCGATCTCCGATAACCAAGAGATAAGGAACCTTGAGCAAAGTATGCTCGCGGATTTTAAAGCCGATCTTTTCATTTCTCAAGTCAGACTTGGCACGAAATCCGCTCTGATTGAGAGTTTTTTCAACTTCAGCAGCAAAATCTGCCTGTTTGTCAGTGATATTCATGATCACTGCCTGGGTTGGAGCCAGCCAAGCAGGGAATGCGCCTTCGTAATGTTCGATCAGGATACCGACAAAACGTTCGAACGATCCAAGGATCGCGCGGTGCAGCATAACCGGGTGCTTACGGCTGTTGTCTTCGGACACATATTCTGCGCCAAGACGGATCGGCAGGTTGAAATCGAGCTGCAGGGTACCACATTGCCAGACACGACCCAGACAATCTTTCAGAGAAAATTCAATCTTGGGACCGTAGAAGGCACCTTCGCCCGGTTGCAAATCGTACGCCAGGCCAGCGCTATCAAGGGCTGAAGCCAATGCGCTTTCGGCGCGATCCCACAGTTCATCCGAACCCACACGCTTTTCAGGACGCGTCGACAGCTTGAGCTCAATGTCCTTGAAACCGAAGTCAGCGTAGACATCCAGCGTCAGCTTGATAAAAGCTGCCGACTCGGCCTGCATCTGCTCTTCAGTACAGAAGATGTGGGCATCGTCCTGGGTAAAGCCACGTACACGCATGATGCCGTGCAGGGCGCCCGACGGCTCGTTACGGTGACAGGCACCGAATTCGGCCAGACGCAGCGGCAGCTCGCGGTAGCTTTTCAGGCCCTGGTTGAACACTTGCACATGGCAAGGGCAGTTCATCGGCTTGATCGCGTAGTCGCGGCTTTCAGACTGGGTAGTGAACATGTTCTCGGCGTAGTTGGCCCAGTGCCCGGACTTTTCCCAGAGGCTGCGATCAACGACCTGAGGAGTCTTGATCTCCAGGTAGCCATTGTCGCGCTGTACTTTGCGCATGTACTGCTCAAGTACCTGGTACAGGGTCCAGCCATTCGGGTGCCAGAACACCATGCCCGGGGCTTCTTCCTGGGTGTGGAACAAGCCAAGGCGCTTGCCGATTTTACGGTGATCGCGCTTTTCGGCTTCTTCGATACGCAGAATGTAGGCAGCCAGCTGCTTTTTGTCAGCCCAGGCCGTGCCATAGATACGCTGCAACTGCTCGTTCTTGGCATCGCCACGCCAGTAGGCGCCCGACAGCTTGGTCAGCTTGAACGATTTGAGGAAACGCGTGTTCGGCACGTGAGGACCGCGGCACATGTCGACGTATTCTTCATGGAAGTACAAGCCCATGGCCTGCTCGTCCGGCATGTCTTCGATCAGGCGCAGTTTGTAGTCTTCACCACGGGCAGCAAACAGTTCGATCACTTCGGCACGCGGCGTCACTTTCTTGATGACGTCGTAGTCTTTTTCGATCAGTTGCTGCATGCGCTGTTCGATAGCAGCCATGTCATCCGGGGTGAACGGACGCTCATAGGCGATATCGTAGTAAAAGCCTTCGTCGATGACCGGCCCGATGACCATTTTGGCCGTCGGGAACAGCTGCTTCACCGCATGACCGACCAAGTGGGCGCAAGAGTGACGAATGATCTCCAGCCCCTCTTCATCCTTGGGCGTGATGATTTGCAAGGTGGCATCGTTTTCAATCAGATCACAGGCATCCACCAGCTTGCCGTTGACCTTGCCGGCCACGGTGGCTTTAGCCAGGCCGGCGCCAATTGAAGCGGCAACCTCGGCTACAGAAACTGGATGATCGAAAGAGCGTTGACTGCCGTCGGGAAGAGTAATAGTTGGCATGGCGCCTCCTCTCCTAGTGGTGACCCCTACCAAAGGTCACGTGGGTTGGGATGAGCCAGTACGCGATTCGGTGGTATGCCTGCCTCACAGTGGCAGGAGCCTTGCGGCGAACCTAAAACCGAACCAGAGTGACTGGAGTTCAAATCAAAAAGGTTAATGGCACTGCATGACGGTTCAAGGAACACGCGAATGCAGGAAATAGCCAGGGCGGCATGCTAGCACAGATGGATACGCCTGTTGCGCACCCCTCCCCGCATCCGCGAGAAAACGGGGTTTTTTACAAAAGGGTGAACTTGAGCTCCACTTACCTTTCACATACTCAGTGATACACACTCGGTTTTAATGCCTACAAGGAGCATCTTATGCGCACGATCCGCTTACTCGCCTTCGCAGCCCCCCTGGCGCTGCTGCTACCCCTGAGCGCCCAGGCCGATAACTGGCCTGCAGGCGCCAAAAAAGACTACATGAAGGACTGCGTAGCGGCAGCCAGCCAAAGTGTTGACGCAAAAACGGCCCAACAGCATTGCGCATGCGGTGCGGACAAGCTGTCCGAGAAGTTTACAAGCGCCGAAATCACACAGCTGATGAGCAAGACAACCCAGCCTAGCGCAGAGCTTCGCACCCGGGCTCTGGACGCCATCCAGGCTTGCCGGGCCAAGAAATAACCACCCTCCTCACGGCTCGAATTGAGCCGTGAGGAGAGCAAAAACAGTCAAAAACGCTTTTGCACGTAAAAAATATTGATTCTCGACTGCTTTTTTTCTAACAGCCTTTAGCCCTCAACCCCCCGTAAACCGGGGGTCTTGAGCATTTCAAAGAGCAGACGAGGGTTAACATTGCAGCAATCTGTAGCTCAGGGGGGCTCCCAAAGCGCACATTTCGACTATGATACCTCGGTGTGCCCAGTTGGCCTGAGCAGCACAGTACTACTGAAAATATAAGTTTCTTGGAGATACACCATGTCTAATCGCCAAACCGGCACCGTAAAATGGTTCAACGATGAAAAAGGCTTCGGCTTCATCACTCCTCAAGGTGGCGGTGACGACCTGTTCGTACACTTCAAAGCTATCGAAAGCGACGGTTTCAAAAGCCTGAAAGAAGGCCAGACCGTTTCCTTCGTGGCTGAGAAAGGCCAAAAGGGTATGCAAGCTGCACAGGTTCGTCCGGAGTAAATCTCCCGCGAACAAAAAAACCCCGTCCATGTGACGGGGTTTTTTATGCCTGACGCAATGTCAGGCCAGGTTAGCCGCAGTTAACCCGGGTAATGATGCCAGCGTCGTCCGCATTGAGATTGAGACGGTCCGAGCGGTACTCAAGCGTCATCACGTCATGCGGCATCAAAATACGCGCGTTCTGCGCACCAGCCTTGATACGGGCCTGCTCCAGAAGCTGCGCCGAAGCCTTTTGACCGACTGCAAATGCTGCTGATTTAGCATCGCAACGGCTATGCCCCGCCTCGGCGACAGGCTCCTTGACCGAACTTGCGGTGCTGCATCCGGACAGTGCCAAGACCGCCAACAACGAACCCAATGACACTAGCTTCCAAGACATGAAGCCTCCTTAAGATAAATAGTCTGAACCCTTGCGACAGCTTTTTCGCACATAGGTTGCATGACGCCTCTCAGCGCCTTCTGATTTGCCAGCACCGGCAAGTGTGCCCGAGCCGACTTTTAACGTGCACCCCTAATCATTGCCAAATATGTTCAGGTGTCAGTACACATCAATGTAATCGAACGGCGGATTAGGCCAGTTGTCCTTGAGGGCATTGAATATCTGCATGACCCAGACCTCATCGCTTGCTGCAACTTTTCCGACATAGCCAGAACCTGCCGCCCAGGTCTCCAGCCTGAAAAGCAGACCGTCGATATCGACACCGCCCACCACACCCGAAGAAATATAAGCGATACCCGTCTTGGTCACGCGCAACTGTGTATGGGCATCATCACTGGCCGAGGCCAGCAACTGACGCACAGCGCCAAGAGTAAAGCCCTCAGGGTTGTTTAGATCAATTTGCATGGCCTGCACCGCTCCCAAAAAGTGCAAGTGTGGCACGCAGTGCGGGGGTCATGGGCTGTTGAGGGGGCAAAAACCAATATTTACTTTGGTCTATTTATAGCGAAATGACGACTTTTTGCTAAAATCGCCTTTTCACGCCCCCTTCCCATGAGCACCCCATGACAACAGTCAGCATCGATGCAGATATCAAGGCCAAGTGGCATCAAGGACAGTGCTCATACAGCCCTGGCAGCCCTGAAGAGCTGGCCATTATCGGCATCGACCTTTTGGTTAAAGAGCTCGGCACGGAAGCTGCCCGAGCGTTCGTCAGTCAGGTGTTCGAAAAGTACAAACCGGCCGAGCCCGTCAGGCTGACCTGACGGCGCGCAACCTCACTTCACTTGAGCCGGCCCAGACGCGCGGTAAGCAAGTCAAAAAAGCCCTGCGCGTCACCGCTCTCGACCCAAAAGGCGTTTTTGGGCTGGTTCAAGGTGTTGTACCAGTCCGGGATAGTCTGGCCAAAGGTCGGCCCCTCGCGAGTATCCACGACCAGGTTGACTTCACGCCCGGAGAACAGCGCAGGATTGAGCAGGTAGGCAATGACACTGGCATCGTGAACAGGCCCGCCAGGCAGTCCGTAGTGCACCATGTCGCCTTTCACATATTCATTGAGAATATCGCCCACCAGTTTGCCGGCCGTATTGCCCAGTGCAGCGATCTGCTTCAGTCGCGCCTCGCTGGTAAGGATCTTGTGTGTCACATCCAGCGGTACATAGGTCAGTTTCACCCCGCTCTTCAACACCACGTCTGCCGCATGCGGATCGGCATAAAGGTTGAACTCGGCAACCGGGGTGATATTACCGCCATTGAAATGGGCGCCGCCCATGACCACGACTTCCTTGATTCCCTGCGTGATTTCCGGGGCCTGGATCAAGGCCAGGGCCAGGTTTGTCTGCGGGCCGAGCATGGCAATGGTCACGCTGCCTGGCTTGGCTGCACGCAAGGTATCAACCAGGTAATTGACCGCATTGGCCTTTTCGAGACCTTTGGCCGGCTCATGCACAGGCACACCGGTGACGCCTTCCTGGCCGTGAATGTTCTCGGCGTAAATCGGCGTACGCACCAGGGGTTTAGGGGCCCCGGCATACACCGGCACGTCTTCGCGCCCTGCCCACTCCCGGGCCAGCCGGGCATTGCGCGAGGTCTTGTCGAGCCGTACGTTGCCCGCCACGGTGGTAATGGCCCGCACCTGTAACTGCTCCGGTGAAGCCAGTGCCAGCAGCAGAGCGACCACATCATCGGCGCCGGGGTCCGTGTCGATGATCAAATCGATCTTGTCTGCGGCTTGAACACTCGACATCGTGATGGCGGACACGAACAAGACACTCCTGATCAATGGCTGAAAAATCCGGGTAAAACGTGGCATCACAACTCCCTGGTTATTTGTCTAAAAAGTCACGCCAGAGACCAAGGCAATATTGCAGTACGGGCGACACTCTCCAGTACGAACAATCACCTTTGCCTGCAGGCATAGTTCCTTGAAAGCATTATGGGTGAGCAGGCTCCTTGAGCCCAACTCCCCCTTGCCTGCATATTCGTCGATACATGACAGCGCCGGGCATGGCGCCTGCAACAACTCAGTGGCGAGCACATGGCTTTGCACCTGCATCTCACTGAGCAGGGCGCGCAACGTGCTGGCAACATCAGGCACGCCTTGAGTCAGGGCCAGATCAATCAGTTCGATGCCCTTGGGCACCGGCAAACCGGCATCGGCAATCACCACGATGTCGCCATGCCCCAGCGAGGCAACCAGCCGCGACAAGGCGATATTCAGCAGCGGTGTTTTTTTCATGGTGCTTTAAAGCCCTGAACATCACGCAACAATGGAATCGAAGGCTGAGCCCCCGCCCGAGTGACCGATAACGCGGCGGCGACCTGCGCAAAGCGTATCGCGTCGTCCTCTTCCATACCCGCCGCCAGCGCGGCAGAGAAGCCGCCGACAAAGGTATCGCCCGCCGCCGTGGCATCCACCGCCTCGACCTTGGGCGCAGTAAAGTGCATCACTCGGTGGGCACTGACAAACAAGGCCCCCAGCGCGCCCAGGGTGACAATCACCTTGCCCGCGCCCAGCTCGACCAACCGCCGGGCAGCCCGCCCGGCCGACTCAAGGGAATCAACCGGCACACCGCTAAGCGCCCAGGCCTCGCTCTCATTCGGGATCAGGTAGTCGATGGCGCCATACCAGTGCCCCGGCAACGGAGCACTGACCGGGGCGGGATTGAGGATCACCACTTTGCCCAGTTCACGTCCACGCGCCAGCACGCATCCGACTGTTTCCATCGGCACTTCAAGCTGGCAAACAAGCACTTGCGCACCTTGCAAGACGTGATCAAAGGCGCGGATATCTTCCGCGGCCAGGCAGCCATTGGCACCCGGCACCACCACAATGGTGTTCTGGCTGCAGGCATCCACCGTGATAAGGGCCACGCCGCTGGCACAGTCAGGCACGGTGCGCACTGCCACACAATCAACCCGGTCAGCCAGCAAGCCGTCACGCAACTGTACGCCATAGGCGTCACCGCCGACACAGCCGAGCATTGCCACCCGGGCACCCAGGCGCGACGCTGCTACCGCCTGGTTCGCTCCCTTGCCACCGTGCACGGTGGTAAAGGATTGCCCGAACACCGTTTCCCCCGGGCGCGGCAATCTCTCGGTACGCGTTACCAGATCCATATTCAGACTGCCTGCAACCACAACATTCGCTTGCATGTATCGACACTCATCCAGTGATTGTAGGGGGGGATTTCAACGGTGCTTGCGCATAAGCCCGGGTGGACTCGCGCAGCACAATGTCGGGTTTGACGATCCGCTGCTCCACCGCCCGCCCGGGTACGGCAATGCGGCGCAACAATAACTGGGCAGCGATCTCACCCAGTTGCAGGATCGACTGCCCGACAGTTGTCAGCGACGGATAGACATAACGGCTCATCTGTACATCATCAAAGCCAATCACCGACAACTGCTGGGGTACCCGAATATTGCGCTCGGCCGCCGCTCGCAATACGCCGATGCCCATCATGTCGTTGCAGGCAAAAATGGCCGAGGGCGGGTTGTGCTGCAGCAAGCCGACCGCCGCGTTGTAGCCCCCGACACTGCTGAAGTCACTCTCGACCATCCACTGCCCCTGAGGCGTTATACCCGCCTCCAGCAGCGCACGCCGATACCCGGCCATACGCAACTGCGCGACACGGGTGGCGGCGGGCCCGCCAATGCAGGCAATGGCACGATGCCCCAGATCGAGCAAGTGCCGCGTAGCCAGATAAGCCCCCAGTTCGTGGTCGATGCACACCAGGTCAGCCTCAACCCCCTCAAAGCTGCGATCGACAATCACCATCGGCGTGCGTACGCCGACCAACCCGCTGGCCATCCCCAGGTCGCCTGTGGACGAAGCGACCACCAGCCCGTCCACACGCTTTTCCAGCAGCACCCGCAGGTAATTGCGCTGCTTGACCGGGTCATCATCACAGTTGCACAGGATCACGCAGTAATTGTTGCGCTCACAGTAATCCTCGATACCTCGCGCCAACTCGGCAAAGTACGGGTTCAGGCTATTGGCCACCAGCAGGCCGATGGTCGCTGTGGTCTTGGCCTTGAGCGAGCGTGCTACCGCGCTGGGTACATACTCCAGGTGTGCAATGGCTTGCTCAACCTTCAAGCGCACAGGTTCACTGACAGGGCGGGTTTTATTCAAAACATGAGAAACCGTCGTGTACGAAATGCCTGCCATTGCCGCGACATCTTTAATCGTTGCCATTGCTCAATTCCGTCGCTGTGCGCGTTGACTGCGGTAAGTGTCCAATACCACTGCTATCACAATGACAGCACCGGTAATAATACGCTTGGTGGGTTCCGTCGCGCCGATTTGAGCCAGCCCTGCGGCCAATACTGAAATAATCAGCACACCAAAAAACGTACTGATCACCGAACCGCGCCCGCCCATCAAGCTCGTGCCACCGATCACCACGGCCGCAATGACCTGCAGTTCAAGGCCCGAACCGGCATTGGGGTCTGCCGCCTCGAGGCGGGATATCTGAAACAGCGCTGCCACTCCTGCCAACAACCCCATCAGGCTAAAGACCAAAATCTTGTAGGGCTTTGGATTGATACCGGCCAGGCGCACGGCTTCTTCGTTGGTGCCAATGCCAATCAGATAGCGCCCAAACACCGTGCGCGTCAGCACCGCCTGGGCGATGACAATAATCAGCAACGCAATAATGAACGCGGGCGAGATGCCAAAGGCAACCGGATTGGCAAGCCAGGCGAACGCGTCGCCGATATACGCCGTGCGCGATCCTGTAAGCTGGTAGGCCCCGCCCCGGGCCATTTCCAGCACCCCCAGCGAGACAATAAAAGACGGGATTTTCCAGGCCACCGTGATCGACCCCGTAAGGGTCCCCGCCAGGGCCGCACAGCCCATGCCCAGCAAAGCGGCAGGCAATACACTCCAGCCCCAGCCCAGAATCGCAACACTGACCGCCGACGCTGCCAGGGCCAACACCGAGCCGACCGACAGGTCGATGCCGCCGATGATCAGCACAAAGGTCATGCCGACCGACAACACCATCAAGTCGGGGATCTGGTTGGCCAGCGTACTGAGCGTGTCATAGGAGAAAAAATGTTCACTCAGGCTGGAAAACAGGATGATCATGGCCAGCAAGGCGCCCGCCAACCCGAGGTAGGTGCCCATTCCGTAGTAGTTATGTGCACTTTTATGCGGCACGCGGGTAGGGTTCATGAGGCTTCCTTTGGCGTGGCTTCAGCGAGCAACGCATCTCGTTTTTGATAACCGGCAAAAGCTGCCGCCAGTAACTGTTCCTGACTCCAGCTGTCACGTTCAAAGGTATCGATCAGCCGGCCCGCAGACAGCACGCCAATGCGGTCACAAATCAGCATCAACTCGCGAAGATCGCTCGACACCACCACCAGCGCCTTGCCCTTGCGCGTCAGCTCGCCCAGCAGCCGGTAAATATCGAACTTGGCGCCAATATCGATACCGCGCGTAGGCTCATCGAACAGCAGAACCGAACAGTCGCGCTCCAGCCAGCGGCCAATGACGACCTTCTGCTGGTTGCCACCGGACAGTTGCGACACCACTTGTTCCGGGCCGCTGCTGCGGATGCCCATGGCGTCTATCTGACGCCGCGCCAATGCGGCCTCCTGCTCCCGGTTGACCAAGCCACTGCTTGAAATCCGATCCATATTGCCCAGGCCGATGTTGGCACTGATCGACTGGGTCAGCAGCAAGCCTTCACCCTTGCGGTCCTCGGTAATCAGTGCAATACCCTGCCGGACAGCATCTGCCGGCGAATGGATGGTCACTACCTGCACAGGAGCACCCACTGCAACCGTGCCGCTGTCGGCCACATCGGCACCATAGATCAGTCGCAGCAGTTCGGTGCGCCCTGCCCCGATCAGTCCGGAAATCCCGAAAATCTCGCCTTTTCTGACTTTAAACGATACATCTCGTACCTTGTCCGAGCGGCTGATACCACAGACTTCAAGCGCCGTTTCACCCAAGCTACGTTCGCCCAAATCCAGCTGGTCACCCAACTCGCGGCCCACCATCAAGTTGACCAGTTGCTCGCTGTTGTAATCGGCAATGGGCTCGACGCACACCAGGCAACCGTCGCGCAGTACGGCAATCCGCTGCGCCACCTGTGCCAGCTCTTCAAGTCGATGGGAGATATACACAATCGCCACGCCACGGGCCTGCAGCCGTTCGATTTGCACAAAAAGCATTTCAACTTCACGGGCGGTGAGCATGGCCGTGGGCTCATCGAGGATGAGCACATGGCAATCGCCGATCAGGTTGCGCGCAATCTCGACCATCTGCTGATGGCCAATGCCCAGCTCCCCGACCAGGGTGTCCGGGTCAATCGCCTCCAGACCCACCTGGCTCATGGCCTCAATGGCCGCTTTGCGCAACTGCTTGCGGCTGATCCAGCCCAGGTGGCCGGGCAATTTGTCCAGAAACAGGTTTTCCGCCACCGTCAGCGTGGGCAGCAGGTTCAGTTCCTGCATGACCATGCGCACACCCAATTGCTCGGCCTGCGCACGACTGCCCGGGGCATAGGCCTGGCCATTGAATTGCATGTGCCCGAGAGTCGGCACCTCCAGGCCACCCATGATCTTCGATAGTGTGCTTTTGCCAGCGCCATTCTCACCCGTCAGGGCCAGAACTTCGCCGCGATGCAACGACAGCTCGATAGCAGCCAGTACCGGCTGCTGAGTGTAGGTTTTACCAATCCCGCTGACCGTGAGGACCACGCTGGCATCAGGAGCAGACATGACATTTCTCCGGGCACCTGCCCGACCGGGCAAGTGCCTGCGACAACGAGTGGGATTACTTGTTGATGACCAGTTCGACAGGGGTATCGATGACACCGTCCTTGAGGTTTTCAACCGGTTCTTTTTTGACCAGCTTGAGCGCCGTTTCGATGCCATAAACCGCCTGTTTGGCGGCAGCCTGATCGGCCGTTGCCAGCACACGGCCATCCTTGAGCATGGGTTTTATCGCATCGATGTTGTCATAGCCGACCACTTGCACCTTGCCGACCTTGCCTGCAGCCCGGATAGCCGACACCGCGCCCAGCGCCATGCTGTCATTGCCCGCCAGGATGGCCTTGAGGTTCGGATACTCGCTGAGCATGCCCGCCGCAACCTTGTTGCCACCGTCGATTTCCCAGTTGCCCGACTGCACCGGCACAATCTTCATCCCGGCAGCGTTCATCGCATCCGTGAAACCCGCTGTGCGCATTTGCGCATTGGTCGTGGTCGATACACCCTCGATGATCCCGACCTCATCACCGGCCTTGAGCCTGGTGGCCAGGTACTCGCCGACCTCGCGAGCCCCCTGCCTGTTGTTGGGCCCGACAAAGGGTACTTCGAGCCCTTTGCTTTTCAGCACCTGGGGGTCGAGCTGGTTGTCGATATTGACCACCACAATGCCACGGTCACTGGCCTTTTTGATGGCCGACACCAGCGCCTTGGAGTCTGCGGGCGCAATCACCAGCGCATCGACCTTGGCGATGATCATCTGATTGATGATGTCGATCTGGCCCGCAGTGTCCGTTTCATTTTTGATCCCGTTGGAAATCAGGTCGAAACTGGCGGCATTGGCCTTTTGATAATCCTCGCCACCCTTTTGCATGGTGACAAAGAACTCGTTTGCCAAGGACTTCATGACCAGGCCGACTTTGGGTTTTTGTGGCGTATCGGCATTGGCGACAGGGAGGGTAAGGGATGCCGCAGCCAGCATGGCGACAGCAAGAAGGCGTCCAGCAAATGGCAGCTTCATGGGGGCAACTCCGATCTTATGATTATTGTGAGCAACGTCCTGCTCGCACACGCCTGAGCGCCAAAAGCTGGGTGACTGGCATCAGGTCATGCCTGACTGCCAGAAATACAGACTCAAGAAAACGGCGCAAACGTTTGCTAGGCCCTCACTATGGAAAGCCACCTGTTATTTGTCAATGTGAAAAAAACGCGATCAGACACATCGATATTCGACTCTCCGAACAAAAAAAACGCTTCTGTTCGGAAAACCGTCCGGTTTCTTTTCCAGAAAGCGGATCGTGGAAATAAAGACCCATAAATCAATACGTTGTGTGCTCCCCGAAAAACTTCGCTTAGTGGCACAAATAGTGCTTTCCAGTCTCTATGCATGGTCAATAAATGGCACATGCCGAGCAAAGTGTGCAGTCATCGGCATACTCACTAATAAGAGAAAAAACAATGAAAAATGCTGTTTTGAAAACTTTTGTTCCGGGCGCACTGGCCCTGCTGCTGGCACTGCCGACCGCTCAAGCGCAAGAGGCTGTCACCAAGCCCAACGTCATCATCCTCGCCACTGGCGGCACTATCGCCGGTGCAGGTGCCAGCGCTGCCAACAGCGCCACTTACACGGCCGCTAAAGTCGGTATCGACAAATTGATCGCCGGCGTACCCGAACTAAGCCAACTGGCCAATGTGCGTGGCGAGCAAGTGATGCAAATTGCATCCGAGAGCATCACCAACGAAAACCTGCTGCAATTGGGCCGCCGGGTCGCCGAACTGGCTGACAGCAACGACGTTGATGGCATCGTTATCACCCACGGTACCGACACCCTCGAAGAAACCGCCTATTTCCTGAACCTGGTCGAAAAAACCGACAAGCCCATCGTGGTGGTCGGCTCCATGCGTCCGGGCACCGCCATGTCGGCTGACGGCATGCTGAACCTGTACAACGCCGTTGCCGTTGCCGGCAGCAAAGATGCGCGCGGCAAAGGCGTGCTGGTCACCATGAACGACGAAATCCAGTCGGGCCGTGATGTCAGCAAAATGATCAACATCAAGACCGAAGCCTTCAAAAGCCCGTGGGGTCCGCTGGGCATGGTCGTTGAAGGCAAGTCCTACTGGTTCCGCTTGCCAGCCAAGCGCCACACCATGGACTCCGAGTTCGACATCAAGAACATCAAGAGCCTGCCAAACGTTGGCATCGCCTACTCCTACGGCAATGTGGACGACACCGCCTATAAAGCGCTGGCCCAATCCGGTGCCAAAGCCATCATCCACGCGGGTACCGGCAACGGTTCAGTGTCCTCCAGCGTGGTGCCGACCTTGCAAGCCCTGCGTAAGGATGGCGTACAAATCATTCGTTCTTCCCACGTAAACAGCGGCGGTTTCGTACTGCGTAACGCAGAACAGCCTGACGACAAAAACGACTGGGTTGTTGCCCATGACCTGAACCCGCAGAAAGCCCGCATCCTGGCCATGGTCGCCCTGACCAAGACCCAGGACAGCAAAGAGCTACAGCGCATCTTCTGGGAATACTGAGTGCTTGCTTGTCGCCTTGGCGCGCTGAATAAGCAAGGCCGCCTCCCCTGTGGGAGGCGGCCTTTTTATTGGTCGGACAAAAGCTGCGGCACAACCGGCAGTTGCACCAAACAGTTGCCAAATGTGGCGCAGTTAAATACTGTATGCGCATACAGCACACCAAGGATTGCATCATGGCTAAAAAAGCAGCAAAAGAGCCGACTCCGCCAAGCCCCTATGAAATTTTCGGCACACGTATACAAAAAATCATCAGCTCGCCAAAAGCTCAAAAAGACAAAATGGCGGTGCTTGAGCGACTCGAAGGCGATAACCCTGAGTTCTGGGAACGCCTGCTGGAAGAAATTTCTGAAAACGATAACGTCACTGTCGCCCACCGCGATGATGGCGGCGTGAATGTTTTCTGGACCGTGCTTGAGGAAGACTGAGTCAATGAGGGTTGGTTTACTGGTACTGCTCGGTCTTTTCACCGTTTCAAGCGCACAGGCCGCGGCCCCGAACACCTTCAGCGAAGCCAAGAAGGTTGCCTGGAAGCTCTACGCGCCGCAGTCCACCGAGTTCTACTGCGGTTGCAAATACACCGGCAACCGCGTCGATCTGAAAGCCTGCGGTTATATCCCGCGCAAAAATGCCAACCGTGCTGCACGCATCGAGTGGGAACATATCGTTCCCGCCTGGCAGATCGGCCATCAGCGCCAATGCTGGCAAAGTGGCGGGCGAAAAAACTGCACCCGCAATGACCCGGTGTTCAAAGTTGCTGAAGCCGACTTGCACAACCTGGTACCCAGCATCGGCGAGGTCAACGGGGACCGCAGCAATTTCAGTTTTGGCTGGTTACCCGAGCAAAAAGGCCAATATGGTTCGTGCCTGACACAAGTCGATTTCAAATCAAAAAAGGTCATGCCCCGCCCCTCCATTCGCGGGATGATCGCGCGCACCTACTTTTACATGAGCAAGCAATACAACTTGCGTCTGTCCAGGCAGGACCGCCAGCTTTACGAAGCCTGGAACAAAACCTACCCGGTTCAAGCCTGGGAGCGCCAGCGCAATCAGGCGGTGGCCTGCGTGATGGGCCGTGGCAACGAATTCGTCGGCCCGGTCAACCTCAAAGCCTGCAGTTGAAAACACCCCTGCCTGCACCTGCCTTGAGCCCTGGTTAAAACTGCGGTTCAAGGTGCTGTCCCTGCCCTTCGACGTTCGCTTTCGGCCAATCATTGTCCGACTGGATTCAGAGGGCGAATATTGCCGAACCGACAATGCTGAGCTATTACTTTCGGCATGATCAAACAGGTTCGATTCAATAAAAAACAACGGGTGGTAGACGAACTCGTCCACCGTATCGAAAGCGGGCTTCTGGCAGACGGTCACCTGCTGCCGGAAGCAGACCAATTGGCTCAAGAACTGCGTGTCAGCCACAGTACGTTGCGAGCAGCACTGGCCGAACTGGAAAAGCGAAAATACATTGCCAAACGCACCGAGGGCGGCGCCATCGTCACCTACGACGGTATTACGCTCGACCAAAACAACGGCTGGACACAGGCCCTGGCCAACACCGGCGCCCGTATCCACACCGAGCTGCTGCGACTCGAGGCCATAGAGCGTGCGGACCTCCTGCATCGCTTCGGCTTGAGCCAGTTCGTGATCCTTGAGCGCCGCCGTCGCCGCGATGATGGCACTGCGATTTCTCTGGAACGCTCGTTCGTGCCCGCAACAGGTGGCCTGGAAGGTCTGCCACGTATAGGGCTGATTGACGACTCGCTCACCATTACGCTGGCGGCCTATGGCTTTGTCGGTGATCGTGGCGACCAATGGATTGGCGCCGAGCCGCTCGATGAAGAAGACGCACTATTGCTCGGCCGCCCCGCCGGCACGGTTTTTCTCAAAGCCCTGCGCACCACCTACGACCGCCAAGGACGCTTTATGGAAATGGTCGAGAGCTGGCTGGATCCTGTGCACTTTCGCATGTACCACTCATTTGGCACGCCAACATGACGCAGCCGGATCTCGCCCTTGGCGCACTGTACGGCCTGGCCCTGGGTGATGCGCTGGGCATGCCGACCCAATCGTTCAGTCGCGGACAGATCCAGGCCCGCTTCGGGCGCATTACAACCCTTGAGAATGCCCCGGCCGATCAACCCATTGCGCCAAATATGCCCGCGGGCTCAATCACCGACGATACCGAGCAGGCAATACTGGTCGGCCAACTGCTGGTTGAAGGCAAAGGCAATATTGACCCCCACCAACTTGCCCGGCGCCTGATCAGTTGGGAGTCCGGCATGCGGGCCAAGGGTTCCCAGGACCTTCTGGGGCCATCAACCAAGCGCGCAATCGAGATGATCCTCGCTGGCCACAGCCCCACCGAATCGGGCCGCTACGGCACCACCAACGGCGCGGCCATGCGCATTGCTCCGGTAG
The DNA here is from genome assembly GCF_049896805.1 of Pseudomonas sp. TWR1-1-3. Lineage (NCBI taxonomy): Bacteria > Pseudomonadati > Pseudomonadota > Gammaproteobacteria > Pseudomonadales > Pseudomonadaceae > Pseudomonas > Pseudomonas sp. TWR1-1-3. Next base: position 1,439,402 of record NZ_JAFCUZ010000001.1, read on the forward strand.
GTATCGCCAGCGATATCAACCAGCCGGAACGCTTCATCCATTGTGTGGTTCAGGCGTGCCAGGTGACGCACAACACCAGCCTGGGGATTGCCAGCGCAGCCGCAGTGGCCGCCGTCATCTCCAGTGGCATAAACGGTAAAAAACTTGAGCACGCCCTCAATGCTGGCACTGAAATGGCCTTTATCGCCGAACACCAGGGTCACTGGGTTGCCGGGGGCCGCATCGGCCCGCGTATTCGCTGGGCCAGGCAGGCCAGCAGCGAGTGCAACCCCGACAATTTTGGCGACCTGCTCTATGACGTGATTGGCACTTCGGTCGCCTCCCAGGAGTCCGTAGTAGTCGCCTTTGCCCTTGCCCAACGCGTGGCCAGCGCAGGGCTGAACCGTTTCGATGCCCTGTGCATGGCCGCCAGCATCGGTGGCGACACCGACACCATTGCCGCCATCCTCGGTGCCATGCTTGGTGCCTGTGGAGGAATGCAACAGTGGCCCGCGACACTGATCGAACAGATCACAAGGGTCAACGACCTGCATCTGCAGCCTCTGGCACGCGATCTGTTAGCCCTGCGCCTTGCGTAAAAAACCTGCCATGGACAGCAACACGACGGGCCTGGCACAAAGTCAGCGCCACACACAGCCTGCGACAACGATAACAAGCGCATCAGGAGCCATACGCCATGACTTCCCCTGACCCCGGGCACAGTGCCGGGCAACTGGAAACACGCGGCATCGAGCCGGTTCCCGAAAACGAGTGCAACGGCAACCCCGGGCAGCTGTTCTGGGTATGGTTTGCTGCCAATATCAGCATCCTCGGCCTGCCACTGGGCGCCACGCTGGTGGCCTTCCATCAACTGGCCATCTGGCAGGTGGTCATCGTCGCCTTGATCGGGGCTGGCGGCTCGTTCGCCCTGGTCGGCGTCATCTCCATCGCCGGTCGACGGGGCCGAGCACCAAGCCTGACCCTATCGCGAGCTATATTCGGCGTACGGGGCAATATAGGTCCTACGCTGGTTTCACTGATTTCCCGTGTCGGCTGGGAAACCGTAAACACCACCACCGCGGCATTTGTGCTGCTGGCCTTGTCTTCAATCCTGTTCAATACCCCCACCGAAGCCAAAAGCGCACCGGTGCTCACCCTGGTGTTTATCGCCCTCTTCACCCTGCTGACCCTTGCGGTTTCAGGCCTGGGCCACGCCACGCTGCTGCTGATCCAGAAGTGGGCAACTTATGTGTTCGGCGCGCTCAACCTGCTGGTCGGCGGTTTTCTGTGCGCCACCATCGACTGGCCAGGCGTCTTCAGCGCCAGCCCGGCACCCGTCAGCGCCGTGATTATCGGGATTGGCATCATGGCCGCGGGCACCGGTATCGGTTGGGCCAACGCCGGGGCTGACATGTCGCGCTACCAAAAATCCAGCGTCAGCGCCGCGCAACTGGTGGCCAGCGCAGCCTGGGGCGCAGGGATTCCACTGGTTCTGCTGATTACTCTGGGGGGGTTGCTGACGGTCGGCAACCACGCGCTGGCATCCGCAACCGACCCCATTGCAGCAATCCGCAGCCTGCTGCCCTCCTGGATGGCGGTTCCCTACCTGGTCAGCGCCTTTGGCGGCCTGTTGCTGTCCAATCATCTGTCCGTCTATTCGGCCGGTCTCACTACCCTGACCCTGGGTGTAAGGATCAAGCGGGTGCAGGCCGTCGTCGTGGATATCGTGGCGATTTTCTGTGGTTCGATTTACTTCATGCTGTTTGCCGACAGCTTTTACGGCCCTTTCATCACTTTTATTTCACTCACTGCCATCCCGATTACCGCCTGGGTAGCGATTTTTGTCGTCGACCTGCTGCACCGTCACTGCTACAGCGCCAACGACTTGCTCAACGTCAGCCCCAGCAGCGCCTACTGGTACAGCGGCGGCATCGAATGGCGGGCCTTGAGTGCCTGGGCCGTGGCCCTGCTGCTGGGGTTATGCTTTACCCGGGTTGGCAGCAACGATGCCGACTGGTTTACCGGCCCGCTCGCCGATTCCTGGCTGGGCCACAACGGCCTCGGCTGGGTCGTGACTTTCATCGTGGCTGGCGGCCTGTATGCGCTGCTGGGCGGCGCCAGAGACCGCCGCCTGCCAGCACAGGACAGCGCCCATGCCTAGATTGCTGCACACAGGCCAGGTGATCATCGATCTGGCCATGAGCCTGGACACACTGCCCGCCTCCGGCGGCGACGCGCTGGCCCACAGCGCCAGCTTTCACGCCGGTGGCGGGTTCAACGTAATGGCCGCTGCCCAGCGCAACGGCCTGCAGAGTGTGTACCTGGGGCGTCATGGTCAGGGACAGTTCGGTGACATGGCTCGCCAGGCCATGCATGCCGAGGGCATACATATGACCCTGCCAGTAGACCCGCATAAAGACACCGGACTGTGCGTCGCACTCACCGAAGCCAGCGCCGAGCGTACTTTTATTTCCTGCATTGGTGCCGAAGGCGGGTTGTCTGCCCACGACCTCGCGCACGTCAGCGTGCAGCCCGACGACCATCTCTATGTCAGCGGTTACAGCCTGCTCCATGTCGGCAAGGCGAGGCCGCTTTTGCAGTGGATACAGGGCCTGGCGCAGAGTGTCCAGGTGACCTTCGATCCCGGCCCGTTACTGGCCGATATTGACCCGCAACTGCTCGACGCCCTGCTCCCGCGCCTGAACCTGTGGACCGGCAACACTGCCGAAGCGCTGAGTTTTACCCATGCCCCCACACTGACCGACGCCCTGCCTGCCCTGAGCGCACGCCTGCCCACGCACTGCCTTGCGGTTGTGCGCGACGGCCCGCAAGGCTGCTGGATCAGTGACCGCCACGGTCAGCAACACATCGCCGGGTTCAAGGTGCAGTGCATCGACAGCAATGGTGCCGGGGATGCTCATACAGGCGTGCTGATTGCCGCATTGGCGGCCGGGCATCCCGCACCGCAAGCGGCGCAACGGGCCAATGCAGCAGCGGCAATCGCCGTGACCCGTCGGGGGCCTGCCACAGCGCCTGGCGCTGGCGAAATTGATCGTTTATTGGGCGAAAATGGTTTTCATTGATCGAAAAAGAATTCCCCTACATGCAAATACGACTATAGGCCTGCCCACAACAGGACTAAAGACTGTAAAAAACATCTGCAAAAACATGATGAAACGTTAGAAAATATTCAAAATACTGTTTTAACCCTAACCAGGCTCACGGAATGCAACTCCAGCGCCCGATAACTCTTCTAGAGGTCGGGCCATTTGTGCGTGTTTGCAGGGCTGCGTTTCTCCTGAATTGTGAAGATACTCTTGAAACTCATCATTATTGCTGTCTACGTCTTGTCCATCGCCTATGTCCACCTGCGGGGCAAGGTTCGCCATAAGCTCGGGCGTCAACTGAGCGATCACTCCTCCTTCCTGGCTCCGATCAACTGCTTTTTGTATCTGTTTTCCAAAGTGCCCGGCCAGCCCTACCTCAAACCTGCCGATTTCCCGGAACTGCAACCCTTGCAGGATCACTGGCAGGAAATCCGTGAAGAAGCGCGAAACCTGATGCAGGCGGGCGAGATCAAGCGTTCCGAGCAACCCAACGATGTCGGCTTCAACTCGTTTTTCAAAAGTGGCTGGAAGCGCTTTTACCTGAAGTGGTATGGCGACAACCACCCTTCGGCGGTCGAGCTGTGCCCGCGCACCATTGAGCTGCTCAACAGCATCGGTACGGTCAAGGCCGCCATGTTTGCCGAATTGCCCCCTGGCTCCAAACTGGTGCGTCACCGCGACCCCTACGCCGGATCGCTGCGTTTTCACCTGGGCCTGGACACCCCGAATGATCCGGGCTGCTATATCAACGTTGACGGCCAGAACTACGCCTGGCGTGACGGCGAGGCGGTGATGTTTGACGAAACGTTTATCCATTACGCCGAAAACACTACGGATAAAAATCGCATCATCCTGTTCTGCGATGTCGAGCGTCCGATGCAGTATCGCTGGGCCAGTGCCTTCAATCAGTGGTTCAGCCGCACAGTGATGGCATCCGCCAGTTCGCCTAACGATGCCAGTGACAAAACCGGCGCCCTGAACCGCGCATTTACCCGGTTATACAAGATTCGCCTGCGCGGCAAAGAGCTGAAAAAGCGCAATCGCACGCGTTACTACGTAGAAAAATGGTTGGTGTTCGGCGGGTTGCTGGGTGTGTTTTTGTTGGTCTAGCCTTGTAGCCGCTACGAGGCACGAAGCTGCGAAGGGCTGCGTAGCGGGCCCGCACTTTTAAACTCCTGTGGCCCTTAATGCAGCCTCGCACCTCGTCAGCCGCTACACCACCAGCGGCGGCAAGGTGCCCAGCAATGACACGGCGGCGACTGCCGCCAAGCCAAACAGCCATTCCAATGCAACGCTTCTGCGCAACAGGGTGAAGCGGCCCGCACGACTCATCAGCAGATTGAACAGCGCCAGCAGCAACATCACCCCCACCAGGGTCACCTTGATCAACAGAATCAGGGCGAAGCCTTCAAACAAAGGTGAAGGCCAGAGCGCACCGGTCAGCACGCGGGTATTGATCAGCCCGGTAAGAATAATCCCGGCGACCAACATAAACCCCAGATTGCTGAAGCGCTGCAACACAGCGCCCACGTCCTGACCGACAGGCCGCACAAGGATAAGCTGCAACCCCAACAGACCACCGATCCAGGCCCCCACACACGCCAGATGCACCCACTGGTTAAGCATCAGCAATTGCCCGCGCCAGCCATCCAGCATCGCGCCGTGACCCACCGGAGCCAACGTGCCCAGCAACAGAAAACCCAGCAACCAGATAAGGTTAAATCCGCTACGGGCATACAAGGCGAGCAACAACAGCACGCAAAACAGCAGATGAAAAGCCCACACCTGGCCGAAAAAGGTACTGCCCAACACCAGCCACAACGTCGCCGGGACCAGGGTTTCAGGCCAGCTTCCTGCCATCGAGTGGGTGGTCAACAGTAACCAGGCAAGGCCGCTGGCCAGCGCCACCCAGGCCAGCACCCGATTGACCTTAAGCAATTGGCCATCAATGTCGAAGGATGGCCATGCCCCGCGCAACAGAGGCCTGAATGCACAGGCTCCGAAGATCAGCAACACCACACTGAAATGCACAAACCGGCAGATCACCATTGCACTGAGCATCAACTCAGTTGCTCACCGTAAAGCTGTAATCGCCGGCACTTTTGTGGGTATCGACAGACACGGCGTTCCATTTGACGTTATAGCTACCCGCCGGCAACGGCTGTGCCGGTGTCACAATCAGGGTTTTCTTGTTGCCGGGTTCGGTCTTGATGCTGCTCACCGGCACCGGCGTCTGGTCATGGCTGATCACAACCTGGGTAAACGCCTGCTCCACGCCTTCACTGAACACCAGGCGCAGTTCGTTGACGCTGTTCACCGTGCTGTCGGCGGCGGGGGTCGCCTGCTCCAGATGGGCATGGGCAAACGCAGCGCCGGCCCCGGTCATCAGTGTCAGTAACGCAGCCGTATTAAGAACTTTCTTCAAAAAAGCAGCAGCCATTGCACAGTACCTTGAGAGTGAAATACACGGTCATAATACTCGCCTAAACTGATTTGAAGGGCGAGCGCAGACAACACAAACACAACGTCTCCCCCGCAAGGATTCCGGTATGCCCACCCGCCTCAGCTTTATTTGTCATGCCCGCACAGAAGCCCAGCGTCTGGGCCGCTTTGCACTGGATGAGGCGGCTGACCCGAAAGGCCTGCTGTTGGCCGCCGAATTGAGTGCCAGGCTGAAAAAGCCGGTACGCATACTCTGCGCGCCCGAAACCCGCACCCTGCAAACCGCGCAGGCACTGGGTGGCGAAATCGAGATTGTCCCGGCCCTGGGCGACTACGATATCGGCGACTGGCAGGGCCAGCGCCTGTCAGACCTGCAACAAAGCATGCCCCAGGCGCTAGCCAACTGGATCAGCAACCCCGATGCCGCGCCCCATGGCGGTGAGTCGATACAGGCCCTGTGCCTGCGGGTCAGCGCCTGGCTCGACGAGTTTCGCGAAGAGGGTCATTTTGCCGTGGTGACTCATCCTTTTGTGATCCGTGCTGCCATATTGCACGCCCTGGCAGCGAGCACTGCCTCCTTCAACCTGATTGACGTAGAGCCACTGGCGGTGGTCGACCTGCGCTTCAACGAGCGCTGGCGCTTGCGGGTGTAATTCACTCCTCCAGCGTCAGCCCGCCAGGAGGCAATGGCAGCGCAGTTTTGTAGCGCACCTGTTTGAGGGCGAAGCTGGAGCGGATATTGGCCACGCCGGGCACCTTGGTCAAAAAGTCCATCATGAAACGCTCCAGCGCCTGAATGCTGGGCACCAGCACCCGGATCAGGTAATCCGGGTCGCCGGCCATCAAGTAGCACTCCATGACTTCATGGCGATCGGATATCGCCGCTTCAAAATGCTGCAGGGCTTCCTCGACCTGTTTTTCCAGGCTCACATGGATAAACACATTGACATGCAGCCCCAGCATATCGGCGTCGAGCAGGGTCACCTGCTCGCGGATCAGGCCGCGCTCTTCCATGGCCTTGACCCGGTTGAAACAGGGCGTCGGCGACAGGTTGACCGATCGCGCAAGGTCCGCATTGGTGATGCGCGCATTCTGCTGAAGGCTATTGAGAATCCCGATATCAGTTCGATCTAGCTTGCGCATGAGACAAAAGCACCTGTTTTTTATGTTTATGCAGAATTCTTATCCTTAAACGCTGCAAAGCACAATGAACTACAGAGAAATATTCTTCGGCGTCAGGAATATGATTGTTGTAGGACAAGATCTTGGTTTTTATCAGACAGATCTTCGACAGTACTACCTAGCTCCCGCGCCTATAAACACGACAAGATCGAGCGTAGAGAAAGCCATGAATGAATATGCACCGCTGCGCCTGCACGTTCCCGAACCGTCCGGCCGCCCAGGCTGCAAGACCGACTTCAGCTACCTGCGCCTGACCGATGCCGGTCTGGTGCGCAAACCCCCGATCGATGTGGAACCTGCCGACACCGCAGACCTGGCCAAAGGCCTGATCCGTGTGCTCGACGACAAGGGCCAGGCCCTTGGCCCGTGGGCCGAAGGCGTATCGAGCGAAGTGTTGCGCGAAGGCATGCGCGCCATGCTCAAGACGCGCATTTTCGACACCCGCATGGTGGTCGCCCAGCGTCAGAAAAAAATGTCGTTCTATATGCAAAGCCTGGGCGAAGAAGCCATCGGCAGCGCCCAGGCCCTGGCCTTGAACATCGACGACATGTGCTTCCCCACCTACCGCCAGCAAAGCATCCTGATGGCTCGTGATGTGCCGCTGGTCGACCTGATCTGCCAATTGCTCTCCAACGAACGCGACCCGCTTAAGGGTCGGCAATTGCCGATCATGTACTCGGTGCGCGACTACGGCTTTTTCAGTATTTCCGGCAACCTCGCCACCCAATTCGTACAGGCGGTTGGTTGGGGCATGGCCTCGGCCATCAAGGGCGACACCAAAATCGCCTCGGCCTGGATCGGTGACGGCGCCACCGCCGAATCGGACTTCCACACTGCCCTCACCTTTGCCCACGTTTACCGCGCCCCGGTGATCCTCAACGTGGTCAACAACCAATGGGCCATTTCGACCTTCCAGGCCATTGCCGGTGGCGAGTCCACCACCTTTGCCGGACGCGGCGTGGGCTGCGGTATTGCTTCGCTGCGGGTCGACGGCAACGACTTTATCGCCGTTTACGCCGCCTCGGCCTGGGCCGCAGAGCGCGCGCGCCGCAATCTGGGCCCGACCCTGATCGAATGGGTCACTTATCGTGCTGGCCCGCACTCCACCTCCGACGACCCGTCCAAGTATCGTCCGGCCGATGACTGGAGCCACTTCCCGCTGGGCGATCCGATTCTTCGCCTCAAGCAGCACCTGATTGCCACCGGCAACTGGTCGGAAGAAGAGCACGCAGCCGTCAGTGCCGAGCTGGAAGCGGAAATCATTGGCGCGCAAAAGGAAGCCGAGCGTTTCGGCACCCTGGCAGGTGGGCAGATCCCCAGTGCCGCGAGCATGTTCGAAGACGTGTACAAGGAAATGCCCGAGCATTTGCGCCGGCAACGCCAGGAATTGGGGTTATAACCAGATGAACGACAACAATAAAATTCAGATGGAGAACGCCGTGAGTACCAGCACCATGACGATGATCCAGGCCCTGCGCTCGGCCATGGATGTGATGCTCGAGCGCGACGATAACGTGGTGGTGTTTGGCCAGGACGTGGGCTACTTCGGCGGTGTGTTCCGCTGCACCGAAGGCCTGCAGGCCAAGTACGGCAGTTCGCGGGTGTTCGACGCACCGATCTCGGAAAGTGGCATCGTCGGTACCGCCGTGGGCATGGGCGCCTATGGCCTGCGCCCGGTGGCCGAAATCCAGTTTGCCGACTATTTCTACCCGGCGTCCGACCAGATTGTTTCTGAAGCGGCGCGCCTGCGTTACCGCTCTGCCGGCGAGTTTATCGCACCAATGACCATCCGCATGCCCTGCGGCGGCGGGATTTACGGTGGTCAGACCCACAGCCAGAGCCCCGAGGCCATGTTTACCCAGGTCTGCGGCCTGCGTACCGTGATGCCATCCAACCCCTACGACGCCAAGGGCCTGCTGATTGCCGCCATCGAGAACGATGACCCGGTGATCTTCCTCGAGCCAAAACGCCTGTACAACGGCCCGTTCGACGGCCACCACGACCGTCCGGTAACCCCCTGGATGAAGCACCCGGCCAGCGCCGTACCCGACGGTTACTACACGGTCCCGCTGGACTGCGCTGCCATCGTGCGGCCCGGTACTGAAGTCACCATCCTGACCTACGGCACCACCGTTTACGTGGCCCAGGCCGCCGCCGAAGAAACCGGCATCGACGCTGAAGTTATCGACTTGCGCAGCCTCTGGCCGCTGGACCTGGACGCCATTGTCACCTCTGTAAAAAAGACCCGCCGCTGCGTTGTTGTTCACGAAGCCACCCGTACCTGCGGGTTTGGCGCCGAGCTGATCGCACTGGTTCAAGAGCACTGCTTCCACTACCTGGAAGCGCCGATCGAGCGCGTAACCGGCTGGGATACCCCCTATCCCCATGCCCAGGAGTGGGCCTATTTCCCCGGCCCGGCGCGAGTGGGTGCTGCACTACAACGGGTTATGGAGGTCTGAATGGGTACGCACGTTATCAAGATGCCGGACATTGGCGAAGGCATTGCGCAAGTAGAACTGGTGGAATGGTTTGTCAAAGTCGGTGACATGGTCAGCGAAGACCAGGTGGTCGCCGATGTGATGACCGACAAGGCCACGGTAGACATCCCCTCCCCCGTGGCCGGCAGGGTCCTGGCCCTGGGTGGCCAGCCTGGCGAAGTCATGGCCGTGGGCAGCGAACTGATCCGCATCGAAGTCGAAGGCGCCGGCAACCTGCGTGAAAGTGCGCAAGCTGGCCCTGCAGCGGAACCTGTGGTCGCCGCAGTAAAAGCCGCCCCTCAAGCTCGCGTAGAAGTGGCCGTGGTGGCCGCCCCACCGATCAAGGCGGCACCGGCACAACGATCGGCGCCTGTGGCCCGTGAAGCCAACGAGCGCCCGCTGGCCTCCCCGGCCGTGCGCAAGCGCGCCTGGGATAGCGGTATCGAGTTGCGCTTTGTGGTTGGCAGCGGCCCGGCGGGCCGTGTCCTGCATGACGACCTAGATGCATACCTGGCCCGCGACACCGCAACCAGCGTGGCACCGGCCAGCGGTTACGCCCTGCGCAACGACGAGCAACAGATCCCGGTGATCGGCCTGCGCCGCAAGATCGCCCAACGCATGCAGGACGCCAAGCGCCGTGCCGCACACTTCAGCTATGTCGAGGAAGTGGACGTCACCGCCCTGGAAGAACTGCGTGCCCAGCTCAACCAAAAATGGGGGGACAGCCGCGGCAAACTGACCCTGTTGCCGTTTCTGCTGCGGGCCATGGTCGTGGCCTTGCGCGACTTCCCGCAGATCAACGTGCGCTACGACGACGAAGCGCAAATCATCACCCGCTTTGGCGCCGCCCATATCGGCGTCGCCGCGCAAAGCGACGGTGGTTTGATGGTGCCTGTGGTGCGCCATGCCGAGACCCTCAACCTGTGGGGCGCCGCCGATGAAATCGCCCGCCTGGCCAACGCCGTACGCACCGGCAAGGCTACCCGCGAGGAACTCACCGGCTCGACCATCACCCTGACCAGCCTGGGAGCCTTGGGCGGAATTGTCAGCACACCGGTGGTCAACCTGCCCGAAGTGGCGATCATTGGCGTCAACCGCATCGTCGAGCGCCCGGTGGTGGTCAAAGGCCAGATCGTGGTGCGCAAAATGATGAACCTCTCCAGCTCCTTCGACCATCGTGTGGTCGACGGCATGGACGCGGCGCAATTTATCCAGGCCATGCGTGGCTTGCTCGAACAACCTGCCACCCTGTTTGTGGAGTGAACATGCAGCCAACCCAACACACCACGCTGCTGATTATCGGCGGCGGCCCCGGCGGCTATGTGGCGGCGATCCGCGCCGGCCAGCTGGGCATTCCGACGGTCCTGATCGAAGGCCAGTCGCTGGGCGGTACCTGCCTGAACGTCGGCTGCATCCCGTCCAAGGCCCTGATCCACGTTGCCGAACAGTTCCATGCCACCCAGCGCTACAGCACCGGTACTTCACCGCTGGGGATCAAGACCCAGGCCCCGACCCTGGACATCGGCCAGAGCGTGCAATGGAAAAACACCATTGTTGATCGCCTGACCAGCGGCGTCGGCGCTCTGCTGAAAAAGAACAACGTCAAGGTCATTCACGGCTGGGCCAAAATCCTCGACGGCAAGGCCGTTGAAGTTGGCGGCCAGCGCATCGAATGCGAACATCTGTTGCTGGCCACCGGCTCGCAAACGGTCGACCTGCCGATCCTGCCCATTGGCGGGGCGATCATTTCGTCCACCGAAGCCCTGCAGCCCACCACCATTCCCCGACGTCTGACTGTGGTTGGCGCTGGCTATATCGGCCTGGAACTGGGGATCGCCTACCGCAAGCTGGGGGCCGAAGTCACGGTGGTTGAAGCCCGTGACCGTATCCTGCCAACTTACGACAAGGACCTGACCTTGCCCGTGGCAGAATCCCTCAAGGCACTGGGGATTACCCTGTATCTGGAGCACAGCGTCGAAGGTTTCCAGGCCAGCAGCAAAACCCTGTCGATGCGTGACCGCATGGGCCAGAGCCAGACCCTGGAAACCGATCAGGTGCTGGTGGCGGTGGGTCGTCGGCCGCGTACACAAGGCTTCAACCTTGAAGCGCTGGCGCTGACCATGAACGGCCCGGCGATTCGCGTCGACAACCGTTGCCACACCAGCATGCGCAATGTCTGGGCGATTGGTGACCTGACCGGCGAGCCGATGCTGGCCCACCGGGCCATCGCCCAGGGCGAGATGGTTGCCGAAATCATTGCCGGCAAACAGCGTGAGTTCAGCCCTGCGGCGATTGCCGCGGTGTGTTTTACCGATCCCGAAATCGTCGTGGTGGGCAAAACCCCGGTTGAGGCGCAAGAGGCCGGTCTGGACTGCATCAGCGCCAGCTTTCCGTTCTCTGCCAATGGCCGGGCCATGACCCTGGAAGCCAAAACCGGCTTTGTGCGGGTTGTGGCGCGACGTGACAACCACCTGATTGTCGGTTGGCAAGCCGTAGGCGCGGGTGTTTCGGAGTTGTCGACGGCCTTTGCCCAGTCATTGGAAATGGGCGCCTGCCTGGAAGACATCGCCGGCACCATCCACGCGCACCCGACCCTGGGCGAAGCCGTCCAGGAAGCCGCGTTGCGTGCGCTGGGGCATGCGTTGCACCTGTAATCCCCCCCTTACTGTGGGAGCGGGCTTGCTCGCGATGCAGGCGACGCGGTTTATCTGATAGACCGAGTGGCTGCTATCGCGAGCAAGCCCGCTCCCACAGCAAGTCAGGCCCTGCGCAATCCAACACTGGGCGTAATGGCTCAACACCAGTAGAATCGCGCTCTTTTTTCCAGGGCGCTCGCCATGACCTCTCTTAAAACCCCGCTCGAAGCCGAGTCCCAAACCAGCGAGCTGGTCTTAGGTCTTGAAGACCGTCCCAAGCCGTGGATCGCCTTTCTGGCCGCCCTGCAGCACCTGCTGGCCATTATTGTGCCGATCGTCACCCCCGGCCTGCTGATCTGCCAGGCCCTGGGTGTGTCCAGCCGTGATACCAACCTGATTGTCTCCATGTCGCTGGTGATCTCCGGTATCGCTACCTTTGTTCAGTGCAAACGCTTTGGCCCCTTTGGCGCCGGGCTGCTGATCGTCCAGGGCACCAGTTTCAACTTTGTCGGCCCGCTGATTGCCGGCGGCGCACTGATGGTCAAGCAAGGCACGCCGGTTGAAGGCGTGATGGCGGCGATCTTTGGCGTGGTGATTGCCGGCTCGTTTGTCGAAATGGGTATCTCGCGCATCCTGCCTTTTGTAAAACGCATGATCACCCCGCTGGTCACCGGCATCGTGGTGCTGATGATCGGCCTGACCCTGATCAAGGTCGGCCTGATCAGCATGGGCGGCGGCTTCACGGCCATGGGCAACGGTACCTTCGCCAACGGCGAAAACCTGATGCTCTCGGGTGTGGTGCTGGCCATTATCGTGATCCTTAACCGCATCCCGCTGGTGTGGATGCGCAGTTGCGCCATTGTTATCGCCCTGGCCGTGGGCTACGCCCTGGCAGGCTACCTGGGCCGCCTGGACTTCACCGGCATGCACCAGGCCGAGCTGTTCCAGGTGCCAATGCCCTTGCATTTCGGCCTGGGGTTTTCCTGGGCGCTGTTTATTCCCATGCTGGTGATCTACCTGGTCACGTCGCTGGAAGCCATCGGTGACGTCACAGCCACCAGCAAAGTATCGCGCCAGCCGGTCGAAGGCCCGGTGTGGATGCAGCGCATCAAGGGCGGGGTGCTGGTCAACGGCGCCAACTCGTTTCTGGCGGGTATCTTCAACACCTTCCCGAGTTCGGTGTTTGCCCAGAACAACGGTGTCATCCAGCTCACCGGTATCGCCAGCCGCCATATCGGTGTGTGGATTGCCGGCATGCTGATCCTGCTGGGCCTGTTCCCCAGCGTTGCCGGTGCGATTCAGGCAGTGCCTGAGCCGGTACTGGGCGGTGCGGCCATGGTGATGTTCGGCGCCGTTGCCGCTTCGGGCATCAATATTCTGGCCAGCATTACCCTGGACCGCCGCGCCCTGCTGATCATTGCCGTGTCCCTGGCGCTGGGCCTGGGCGTATCGCAAGTGCCAGAGTTCCTGGCGCATATGCCTGCGGCTCTGCGTAACGTACTGGAGTCAGGTGTGGCTACAGGCGGTATCTGTGCCCTGCTGTTGAACTGGTTCCTGCCAGAAACAGAGAAAAAACCGACGTTGTAAGCGACACGGCCAGGCAGGAGTGCCTTTTGCCCTCCTGCTTGTGCTTACAAAAACGGGTCGTTATTCACCGCCCATCTTTCCCAATTTCTTCATTTGGCCTACTATTTTTTCAAACCCTTAATGCCTGACATAGGCGATGTTTATGAACACATACGGTGAGCGACTCAAACATGAGCGTTTGCGCCTGAAACTGACACAGGCACAACTGGCGGATGCGGGGGGTGTGGGGCGCCATGCACAAAGCTACTATGAGCGCGATATCACCTTGCCCCGCGCCGACTATCTGGCGGCCATTACTCTGCTCGGTATTGATGTAGTGTTCATCATCACCGGCAAGCACACCCTGCCTGTTTACGAGGAAATCAGTTGTGACCGAACCCGGCACCCGACATCAAAAAGCACTTGATCGCTTTCTCAGTGACCACCCTGAACTGGTCGTGGCGCTTGAGACATTGAACCCATTGGCCGCCCGCGCTATCGGCCAATCGATAAAGGAATATCGCCAGGAACGCTTGAACGAAGCCTTTGAGGCCGAGGCTGAGCGTCTGGGATTTTTCGCCTGGGAGCTGACCCTGCAATTGACCAGCGCCAGCCCGCAAGAATTCGAGGCCCAGCGCCTTGAAGTGCATCGCGAAGTGGCGCAAATGGCCGGCATGGAATGGGTTGAATACTGCGAACTGCATGGCCCGCTCCGTAGCAGTTGACGAGCCGTGCGAGGCTAGGGCAGCCAGATACTCGAACATACCTTCTGCAACAACGCCTTGTTGTGACTGAACACAATCATCCCCAGCTCCCGACGCCTGGTCTCTTCGAGCAAGACTTGCCACACCTGCGCCTGTACATGCGCATCCAGTTGCGCCGTCACTTCATCGGCAATCAGGTAGCGGGTGCGCGGATCCAGCGCCCTGAGCAAAGCGATACGCGCCAGTTCTCCGCCAGACAATTCGTCCGGGCGACGGGCCAACCACCCGGGGTTCACCGCCAGGCGTGCCAGCCAGGCGGCATCTGGCGACCAGGCATCACGCAGGCTCTCGCCCGTTGTGCGATAAGGGTTGAAGGTCTGTTCAGGATGCTGCGGCACCAGCTGCACCGGGCAATAGCCCTTTTTCGCAAGCGCTTTGCCATCCACGGTGATGCTGCCCGAGGTTGCTGACTGCCATTGCGCCAGCACCCGGCCCAGGGTGGTTTTGCCATAACCGCTGGGCGCCGAGATGCCCTGACGCTCCCCCGGCCGCACCTGAAACGACACACAGTCCCAGAGCTGCCGGCCATCCTGGACAATGCTTAATTGCTGGACCTCAAGCATATTCCGGCACCCGCCGGGCAAAAAACTGTTGTTCCGGCAAGGCTGCCCACAACGACTGCAACCAGGGGCTGCCGCCGTTTTCGCGCAGTTCCAGGGCACTCAGGGTTTCGTGCAGCTCGCCCTGATGCAACACAGCGATCCTGTCGGCAAAGCGCGCCGCCAGGGCCAGATCATGGGTCACCCACAAAATCCCCCGACCTTGCAGGCAAAAGCCCTTGAGATGGGTCAACAGTTGGCAGGCATGTTCGTCATCCAGCCATGAGGTGATCTCGTCCGCGAGGATATAACGCGCAGGAGTCAAGGCCGCGCAACTGGCCAGAACGCGCTTGGCCATGCCCCCTGACAACATGCGCGGGAATTCGTCCACCAGTTCTGGCTTGAGGTTGTAGTGCGTGAGCTGCTCGGCCACATCGCCAAGCCCCAGCCTGACCCCGCTCAAGTGCGCAGCACGCTGCAATTGCGGCCCGACCTTGATCAGCGGGTTCAGGGCGTTGACACCCTGGGGTACATAGCACAGGGCTTTGCCCCGCTGATTGACCTTGCCGGCCTCCCCCAGCAGCTGCCCGTCGAGCACTATTTCGCCGCGACAACGCATGTTTTCCGGGAGCAAGCCCAAGGCACTTTGCAGCAGCAGGCTTTTGCCTTCGCCGCTGGAGCCCACCAGCGCCGTCAATTCTCCGGGGCGTACTTCAAGGGAGATATTGCTCAGCAGCGGATGCCAGGTTTTATGGCCCAACCAATGATAGTGCGCAACGTCGATCGCAAACCGGTCGAATTTCAGCATCAGGTAATCCTTATCCAGAGCTGCTGCAATGCCCGTGCAAACTGGTCAAAAACCAGTACCAGGCCCACCAGAATCAAACCCGGAAAAAACGCCAGCCACCAGGCACCACTGCTCAAATACCTTAGCGCATCGGCCAGCAACAGGCCCAATGACGGATCATGGGGCGCCAGGCCGAAGCCCAGGAAACTCAACGCCGCCGAATGCAGAACTGCGTGGGGGAACATCAACAGGGTACCGACGATCCACTGCGGCATCAGCAACGGCAACAAGTGATGACGCCAGCGATAGAAGCTGCTGTTGCCCAGGCGATGGGAGAGCATCACAAAATCGGTCTCGCGGATACGCAGGATCTCGCCGCGCAGGATCAGGGCCAGGCGTGGCCAGTGGGTCAGCGCCACGGCCAGGATGACCCCCTGCTTGCCACCGCCCAAGGTGAAGCAAATCAATACCAGCAGCAACAAATGCGGCAGCGCCAGCATGCTGTCGATCAACCCGCGAATCAGGTAATCCAGGGTTTTGTTCAGCGCACACAGACTGGCGGCCAGCATCGCCAGAAAGCCGCTGCTGAACGCTGCGGTCAGGCCGATCTGCAGGCTGGTGGTCATACCCTGAAAACACCGCAGCCACAGATCACGGCCCAGGCTGTCAGTGCCAAACCAGTACTCGGCAGACGGTGGCAGGCGCCGTGCCAGCAGATCCATGGAGACATCAATATTGATGATTGAGATACCGTAGGCGATCAATCCCAGCAGCATCAGCAACGAGAGGCAGAGCCTTAGCAAGGCGCGATTGGGGTTGTAGGTCATACCTGGCGCGCCGCCCCGCGGTTAAGGCGCAGTAACAGCGCGTTGGCAATGCTGTTGCCGGTGAATACCAGCACCGCACAGAACATCACGATCCCCATCAACAATGGAATATCGCCGCGTAATCCGGCATCGATCGTGGCCTGCCCCAGGCCTGGATAAGCGAATACTTTTTCAGCCAGCAACGAACCGCCGATCAACTCCCCCACCGAGGCAAATTGCAGGCACAAGGCCGGGGTGATGGCATGGCGCAGGATATGAAAGTTGATCAGCGGCCAGCCTTTGTCGCCCTGGGCATGGGCGAAACGAATAAATTCGCTGTTCATCACTTCAGCCACCCGCGAGCGGGTATGCAGGGCGATATTGCCCACGCCCAGTACACCCAGGGCCAGCATGGGCAGGATCAAGTGTCGCAACTTGTCGCCCCAGGTTGCGGTTTCGGCATTGCTGCCGGGGGTCCAGGCGCAGCAGATCGGCGCCCAGTTGAGCGTCACGGCAAACAGTGACAGCAACAGCAGGCCAATCCAGAACGTCGGCATGGATGCCAGCACATAGGACAGGGTCGAAATAAGGCGGTCAGGCCAACGGTTCAAATAACGCCCGGCCGTCAGCCCCATGGCCAGGCCGACGATGCCGGAAAACAGCCAGGCCGAAAACAGCAGTGCAAAGGAGGTGGCAAAACGCTCTCCAATCACCTGCGAGACCGGCGCGTTATAGAGCATTGAATAGCCGAAATCGCCTTGCAGCATTTGCCCGAACCAGCGCAAAAAGCGCTCCCATAACGGCAGATCGAGCCCCCAGCGCGCCGCAATCAATGGATATTGCTCGGGCGGTACATGCAACAGATCGTTACCTATATAGGCCCGGATCGGGTCTACCGGAGAAAAACTGAGCAAGGCAAAGGTGCCCGCTGCCGTTACCAGCAGCAGGCCCAGCAAACGCAGCACAAACAGCGATAGGCCGCGGATCACCGGCAGGTCCACTTCCAGTGATCAACGCTGTTGAGCAGCGACCAGGAACCGTGGATTTCCGGGGCGCCCTTACCCAGATCGATGCACTCATCGGTGAGGTAAGTGTGCTGAACATTGAGCAACCAGGCCCAGGCGGCATCTCCTTTAACGCCGACGCCGGTTTTGCCGTCCCACTCCACTTGCTGCCAGAACGGCACCGCCTGCTGCCAGGTCGGCGCATCGAGGGCTTGCTGCAGATGCTGATCGACAACCGGGTTCTGGTAATAACCGGGGTTGTAATATTCCACGCCTGCCGCCTTGCTGCTGTAGTGATGGTAAAGCTCCATCGGGTCGAGGCTACCCCAGCCAAACAGGGTCGGATTGGCGTGCATGTTGCGCTCAACGGTTTCCCAACTGCCGGACTTCAGGTCTACGTCGATGCCCACGGGCTTGAGCATTGAGCGCACGGCCTGGGCCAGATCCCGGCGAGTGGCATCGCCACTGGCGTACCACAGGGTGATTTTGGCCGGCAGGCCGTTTTTTTCACGGATGCCATGGGCGTTTTCAATCCAGCCTGCGTCTTCCAGTATCTGCCGGGCTTTGTCGGTATCGCCATCCTTGAACAGCGCATCCGGGTTATCCCACGGTAAACCCTGCACGCCGGTGTAGGCCGGGATCGCGTGGCCTTCGAGAATCTGATCGGCAAGCAGTTGGCGATTGATGGCGTAGTTGATGGCTTTGCGGATGGCCACATCAGCCGTCACATCATTGCCAATCGGGTAGCCCTGGGCATCTTTTTTACCGGACGCGAGGGTTGGCATCACGATGCCACGGTTTTCCACACTGGGGCGAACCCACAGTTTCATGCCCGCGGCAGGCGTCACGGCCAGCGCAGGGGCGATGCGCACAATACCCAGCTGCTTGCTTTGGGCGGCAGCGAAAGCGCTGTCTTCATCCAGGAACACAAACACCAGTTTGTTGAAATCGTTCTTCTGCCCTGCGTAGTACGGGTTGGCCTCAACGATCAACTGCTGACCCGGCTGGTAGCTGACCAACCGATAAGGCCCGGCGCCAATCGGCTTTTGCGCGTAGGTTTTGGCGTCGTATTGGTCTGCCGAGACAATCCCCAGCGAACCGAGCACATTGACGAACGTGCTTTGCGGCGCCTTGAGCTCAATACGCACCGTGAGCGGATCAACCGCCTCGGCCTTGAGGAAGTTGCCCATGTCGACCTTGCCACCACTGGCCGCCGCATTGTTGTAGGTGTAAGCCACGTCCTTGGCGGTCAGTGGCGAGCCGTCGGAGAACTTGAGGTCGGGCTTGAGCTTGAGGGTCCAGGTCTTGCCATCCGCGCTGGCCTGATAATCGCTGAGGAGAAAACCGCTCCAGGACAAATCTTCGTTTTGCTTGAGCAAAGGGCTGTGCAACAGCAGATAACTGCCGTGACTCCAGCCCAGCATCGGATCAAAGCCTTCGGTCGGCTCATCACCAATGGCCAGTTGCAGGGTGCGGTCCTGCGCTGAGACAACAGGCGCTGCCAACACACTCAACAAGGCCGCAGCCACCAGGGTGTTACGCATCCATGCGGGTTTTGACATCTATCCTCCTGATATGAAATGGCCTCGGCCAAACGGGCCGTACGCAGGTTATCGCGCCCCACAGTAATAGCAGGCTGATTTTAAATAGCCAGTTATGCATCTGATTTTTTAGGGGTTTTCCAGGCGATACGTCTTACCTTGTAACAATTGCCACAGGTCAGGTTCCCCGGGCATGACTGTGCTATACCAATGGGTACGCTTATTCAGTCACGCCATACAGACACAGCTGACAGAGGTTCGCATGTTCAAAGGATTAGCCGGTCACCTCACAGAAAAAAACGTTCACTCGATCAACACCTTGCCGTCCAACAATATCGAATTGTTCGACTGCTATGCCGGTTTGATCCTGGGCCACCTGTACCGTAACTTCCCCTTGCCCATCACCCTGACTGCCGAGCGCTTTATCGACTACAAAGGCCTGGCGGACAGCAACCGCGAGGCGCTGGAAAAAGAAGAGAACCTGTTCCTGGCCACGGTCAAATGGCTGGCGGATATTGGCTACATCCACTTCGACGGCATGTCGGGCGTAGCCTTTTACGAAGTGGTTCTGACCAACAGCGGGCTGCTGATCCTGCGCGCTTACCCGGAAGGCACCGACACTGCGCCGACCCTGGGCGAAAAACTGGCGCAGTGCGTCAACAACGAAAACACCGCCGATATGAGAGCGCTGGTAACCCAGGCACTGAGTCTGGGCGTGCGCATGATCAGCCCGATGAGTCGGTCGGGGATTTAAGCCAGGCCCATCAATGCACTTGGCCATGAACGCTCACCGTGACCAAGTGCATTTAAACAGCCATTATCCTCCACTCACTACCCGCCGCCCTCCCACCCGCCACCCCAGCTGAATCCCGGCTGCCGCGATTAAAATCGCCGCCACGCCCACCCATTGCAGCGGTTCCAGGCGATGGCCAAAGGCAAACCAGTCCACAAATATCGCTGCAATGGGGTAGATAAAGCTCAGTGCTCCGATCAATGCCGTGGGCAGTTTCTGGATTGCTCCGTAGAGCAGTACATACATCAAGCCGGTATGGACTACGCCAAGCGTCAGTAAGGCGCCCCACGCCTGTGCGCCAGCAGGCAGCTCAGTGACGTTGGCCAGGGGTGCCAGCAGCAGTGCGCCGGTGCTGACCTGGATCAGCGCGATCAGGTGCGGGGGGATCCCGCGCAGGCGTTTGATGATCAGCACGGCCACGGCGTACATCAAGGCCGCACTCAGCGCCAGGGCAATCCCCAGCAAGTACTCACTGCCGCTCTCCCCTTGCCCGTGGTGGGCGCTGACGATCGCCAACATGCCCACAAACGACACCACCAGCCAGGCCAGTTTGTGCAGGGTTATTCTTTCACCCAGGAACAACGCTGCCAGACCGAGCAGGATAAATGGCTGAACGTTGTAGACCGCCGTACCAATGGCGATTGAGGCCCTGGAGTAGGACGCGAACAACAACACCCAGTTGGCAACGATGGCCACGCCGCTCAAAACAACCAGCGCAAAGGTAGTGCGGTTCAGCAGACCGCGGCGTAAAAAACCCATCCGCGCACAGATCAGCAGCAACGTCACCGCGCCAAACACACAGCGCCAGAACACCACATCCAGCACTGCTTGCCCGCTTAGCAGGACAAGCCAGCCAATGGTGCCGGAGATAAGCATGGCTGCGACCATTTCCAGCGAACCGCGTTGCGTGGTTTTGTCCATATTTGCCTCCCTCAAAGTAGGAAACAGTATGGCAATCGCGATTCATGCAGCGCCATAATCCAGAAAAGGCAATTCGTCATTTTTGCCTTTAGTGTTAAGGCATTCTGCCAATTTGGCCTAAGGAGCAAAGATGAGCGACGAGATAGATCAGCTGTTGATCAGCGCACTGATGCAAGACTCACGCAGCTCCCTGAAAACACTGGCCAGCCTCAGCGGCCTGTCGTCACCCAGCGTCGCCGAGCGCATTCGCAAGCTCGAAGAGCGCGAAGTGATCAAGGGTTACACCGTGGAAGTCGATCCCAAAGCCTTTGGCTATCAACTCCAGGCCATCATCCGCATTCGACCGCTACCGGGGCAGTTGCAGGAAGTGGAGCGCCAGATCCAGAACATCCCCCAGTTCACCGAGTGCGACAAGGTGACGGGCGATGACTGTTTTATTGCCCGTCTGCATGTGCGTTCAATCGAGCAATTGGACAGCCTGCTTGATGGCCTCAATGCTTACGCCGAAACCAATACGTCGATCATCAAAAAAAGCCCGGTCAAACGCCGGTTGCCGCCTATGGCCTGAGTGCGCCCCTCCCTAAGCATGGGCCTGAACCACCCACTTCACTTTCGCCAGGCCCTCACGCAGGGCCGTCATGCCCACCGAGCCCAGCGCCAGCCTTATCGCATGGGGCACATGGGCCGAAGTTGCAAAGGGCTGCGCGGTCGACACCGAGACCTGCTCACGCGCCAACGCCGCAACAACCTGGTCCGCCCGGGCGTCCTCTGACAGAGGCAACCAGACAAAGTAGGACGAAGGATGGCGGATCCTGTGCAACCCCGCCAACTGCTCATCAGCAATGAGCTGCCTTGCCTGTGCGTCTTTGCGCTTTTGCGACTCCAGCCGGGTCACGGTGCCATCGTCGAGCCAGGCACTGGTGATAGCGGTCATCACACCGGGAGCATTCCAGGCAGTCACTCGGATTATCCGCTCAAGGACACTGACCTTTTCTGCGGGCGCGACGATAAAGCCCACGCGTAAACCCGCTGCGACACTTTTGGAAAACCCAGACACGTAAACGGTTCTTTCCGGCGCCAAGTCAGCCAAAGACGTCGGCGGGTTATCGACCAGAAAAGCGTAGGCCGCATCTTCGATGATATGCAGATCATGTGCCCGGGCGATCGCGACCAAGTGTTGGCGCTGCTCCAGGCTCATCACCCACCCCAACGGATTGTGCAACGTCGGCATGCTGTAGACAGCACGCACAGAGCGACGGCGACACAGCCTGGCGAGGGCATCCAGATCCGGCCCGCTTTCCGTGCTCGGGATGGGCAGCAATTCAAGGTGCAGGGCCAGCGCCAGTGCCTTGAAACCTGGGTAGGTCAAGGCGTCCACCGCGATCACGTCACCAGGCTGGAGCAGTGCCATCAGCACCACGCTCAACCCGTGTTGTGCGCCGTTGACGATCAACACCTGTTCGGCGGGCACATTCAACCCGCTCCTGGCCAGGTGCCTCGCGACCGAGGCGCGCTCATGCAGGCGCCCGCCATGGGGCTGGTAGCGCAACAACGATTCCAGATCGCCAGACAACGCCAACTGCCGCAGCGCAGTACGCAACAGTTCGGCCTGGCCCGGCAAGGAGGGATAGTTGTAATTGAGATCCAGCATCCCCGCGATCACGTCGGGCTGGTCTATACCGTGGCCTGGTGGTAGCGAGGTTTCCCGGACAAAAGTGCCACGCCCGGTTTCGCCACTGACCAGCCCCATGGCCTCTAGCTCGGCATACACGCGACTGGCCGTGACCAGCGCCAGCCCTTCGCTGGCTGCGAGCTGGCGATGGGTAGGCAAACGCGTGCCCGGCGGCAAACGGCCTGAGCGGATATCGTCGGCAAACGCGTCTACCAGCAGCTTGTAGCGGGAACGGGACATCGGGCTTTGTATCCATGACAATTTTTTGATTGTCATTAATCATCAGCCCTAGGATGCATTGAATGCAATCCCGCGATTAGCCTGGAGCCTGAGACTCGATGGAACGTACTTCCCACCTGCAACACCCCACCACCGAAAAAAACCTCAGCGGCTGGATCAACGGCTTTATCGGCGTGGTCATTTTCAGCGCCTCATTGCCCGCAACCAAGGTGGCGGTGCTGGAGTTCGATCCCGTGTTCCTCACCCTGGCCCGCGCCAGTATTGCCGGGGTACTGGCCCTGGCCATGCTCGGGTTGTTCAAGGCCCGGCGGCCGCAGCGCAGCCAGCTGGTGCCCCTGCTGCTGGTGGCAACCGGGGTGGTGGTGGGGTTTCCGCTGCTGACCGCGCTGGCTTTGCAGCATGTGACATCGGCCCACACCATTGTCTTCCTTGGCCTGCTGCCGCTGTCTACCGCAGCCTTCGCCGTGGTGCGCGGGGGTGAACGGCCACGGCCGGCGTTCTGGCTGTTCTCGATCCTGGGCAGCGCGTGCGTCGTGGCCTATGCCCTGGCGCAGGGCCTGAGCGCAGCGCCCGAGGGTGACATCCTGATGCTCCTGGCAGTACTGATCTGTGGTCTTGGCTATGCCGAAGGGGCCAGGTTGTCGCGTACGCTGGGCGGCTGGCAGGTCATTTCATGGGCACTGGTGCTGTCACTGCCATTGATGGCTCCGCTGGCATGGTTGTGGGCCCCCGCTTCGTTCAAAGGTATTAGCGCACCTGCCTGGCTCGGCCTGGCTTACATCTCGATCTTCAGCATGCTGATAGGCTTTGTATTCTGGTACCGGGGGCTGGCCCAGGGCGGGATTGCCGCCGTTGGGCAGTTGCAGCTGCTGCAACCATTTTTTGGCCTGGCACTGGCTGCCACCTTGCTGCACGAGACTGTAAGCATGGGCATGTTTGGTGTTACAGCGGCGGTGATCCTGTGCGTTGCCGGGGCCAAAAAGTTCGCCCGGTAGCCTGTAGCCCCCGTGCTTGACCTCTGAGAAGTCGGTACTGACTATGCCGATGACACTTTTGGAGCGAATCGTTTCAGCCGCTGCCTCGATAATCATTGCTTACTGAGGACAGGTCGAGGTGCAGCATGACAAGCGTATCCATAGAGCAGGTCAGCCCTGAAACGCTGAGAAAAGTGATTGTCGCCGCCGCCATCGGTAATTTCGTCGAATGGTTCGACTTCGCCGTCTACGGTTTTCTGGCCACCACCATCGCTCAGCAGTTTTTCCCCAGTGGCGATGCCAGTGCCGCATTGCTCAAGACCTTTGCTGTGTTTGCGGTGGCCTTTGCCTTTCGCCCCCTTGGCGGGATTTTTTTCGGCATGCTGGGGGACAGGATAGGCCGCAAGCGTACCCTTGCCATGACCATTTTGCTGATGGCCGGGGCCACTACCTTGATCGGTATATTGCCCACTTATGCTGCAATCGGGGTTATGGCGCCGATCCTGCTCACCCTGATTCGTTGCGCCCAGGGCTTTTCTGCAGGCGGTGAATACGCCGGGGCCTGTGCCTATTTGATGGAGCATGCCCCCAGCGATAAAAGGGCCTGGTACGGCAGCTTTGTGCCGGTTTCGACCTTTTCCGCCTTTGCCGCAGCGGCCGTAGTGGCCTATGCCCTTGAGGCTTCGTTATCCGCTGAAAGCATGGGCAGTTGGGGCTGGCGCCTGCCGTTCCTGATTGCTGCGCCACTGGGCCTGGTAGGGCTTTATTTGCGCTGGAAGCTGGATGAAACCCCGGCCTTCCAGGCCGTGAAGGAGGAGCATGCGGTCGCCCACTCCCCACTCAAGGACACCTTGCGCAACCATGGCGCGGCGATCTGCTGCCTGGGAGCCTTTGTGTCGCTGACGGCACTGTCCTTCTACATGTTCACCACTTACTTCGCGACCTACTTGCAGGTCGCGGGCGGCTTGAGCCGGGCAACCGCTTTGCTGGTGTCGCTGATCGCCCTGCTCTTCGCCGCCGCCATCTGCCCGCTGGCCGGGCTGTATTCGGACCGGGTCGGGCGGCGGGCGACCGTGGTGACCGCGTGCGTTCTACTGATGGTCGCGGTGTATCCGTCGTTCCTGATGGCCAGCTCGGGCGGGTTCGCAGCGTCCATCGTCGGTGTCATGCTGCTGGCAATTGGCGCGGTGTTGTGTGGCGTGGTGACCGCAGCTTTGCTCTCGGAGACGTTTCCGACCCGCACTCGCTATACCGCTTCGGCCATCACCTACAACATGGCGTACACCCTTTTTGGCGGCACCGCACCGCTGGTGGCGACATGGCTGATCAGCACCACCGGCAGCAATATGTCGCCCGCGTTTTATCTGATTGCAGTTGCACTGCTCGCCCTGGCTGGCGGCCTGGCATTGCCTGAGACCTCACGGATTTCCTTGCATGATGTGGCGACACCCGAAAATGCGGCGCAAGCCGTCGCTGCGGTCTGAGGGGCCAAGAGGCTGAGAGTGCCGGGGCTGCCCGGCACTCTCTGCAGAAGATCATTCACCCTGCCCCCTTGAGCACCGGCAACACAACCCTCACCGCCAACCCGCCACCCGTGCGGTTGCTCAGGGTTAGCGAACCGCCGTGTTCCAGCACAATCGCTCTGGCTGCCGACAGTCCGAGCCCCACCCCGCCGGTGCTTTTGTTGCGCGATTCCTCAAGCCGATAAAAAGGCACAAACACCTGCTCATGACTTTGGACAGGAATGCCCGGCCCCCGGTCAAGAACGAAAACAGTGACCTGCTCATCGTCCCGACTCAGCTCGATGGCCGGCTCGCCTGCGTACTTGATAGCGTTATCCAGCAGGTTGGTCATCACCCGTTTCAGGCCAAGCGGCCGGCCCAAATACACCAGGTGCTCAGGACCGTTGAAGGCAATGTCAATGGACTGGTCGCGGTAGTCATCAATCAGGGTTTGCAACAACCCTGCCAGGTCAAATTGCGTGGCCTGCTCCAGCCGGGCATCGTCGCGAAAGAACTCCAGGCTGGAGTTGATCATGGCCTGCATCTCGTCTACATCGCGAAACAGACGCTGTTGTTGGTCCGGGTCGTCAATAAACTCACCGCGCAGTCGCATGCGTGTCAGCGGGGTGCGCAAGTCATGGGAAATGGCCGCGAGCATCTGGGTACGGTCTTTGATGAAATGCTGCAACTGCGCCTGCATGGCGTTGAACGCAAGAATGGCCTGACGGATCTCCCGGGGGCCAACCGGTTCAATGGGTGGCGCGCGAAAATCGACACCGAAACGCCGGGCGCCCTCGGCGAACTGCTGCAAAGGCCTGGCCAGATGGCGCGTGGCAATCAGTGCGACCAGCACCGTGGACAACAACACCAGCAGGATCAAAATCAGGTTTCGCTGCCATTGGCCCAGGCCCCAGCTGCGCGATGCGATGCTGAACATAAGCCATGAGCCATCCTCCAGTTGCACCAGCAGGGCGTAATGCCCGTTGTGCTGTGGCCAGTCATCAGGCTGATAGGCTTCGAGGCGTCGCTCTGGACTATTGAACAGTCGCTGCGCCAGCGGCGTGGCTGTACGCTCGGCGGCTTCGGCCACCTGCGGCAAATCCAGGCCGGCACGGCTGGCATGCCAACTGATGCTCAGGGCGCTGTCAGTGGCTGCCGCAGCCAGACGTTGGCGCTGTTGCGCCGGCGAAGCTTCGATCAGCTTGGTCGTCAGGGAAATCTTTTCCAGCAGCCCGATTTCACTCAGCGGCGGGTAAGCCCAAACACCCGCCAACTGAGTAAACAGCGCATTGAATGCCAGCGCCGTAAGCATCGCGACAATGGTGGTCAAGGCAATCCAGCGTGCGATGGTGTTGCGTGAGCGCAGGCGCCAGCCTGAAATCCAGCCCGTCACTGACAGGTCACCCCGGGCGTGAACAGGTAACCGACATTGCGCACGGTGCGAATCATCTCGACCCCTTTGCTGTCGAACTCCAGCTTGCGCCGCAAACGGCTGACCTGTACGTCGATGCTGCGATCGAACGCGTCATGGCCAGCGCCACGAGCCAGATCCAGCAACAGTTCGCGAGTCAGAATGCGCTGGGGATGTTCGACAAACACCAACAACAAATCGAACTCTCCGGCAGACAAGGGAATCATCACCTGATCCGGGGAACGAAGTTCGCGGCGGGTCAGGTCCAGTTGCCAGCCCGCAAACTTCATCAGTGGCCGCGGCACCTGCCCGACCGAGGGCTGGCCCTGCCCTGCCCGGCGCAACACGGCACGCACCCTGGCCAACAGTTCCCGGGCATCAAAAGGTTTGCTCAGATAATCATCGGCGCCCATTTCAAGACCGACGACCCGATCACTCAGCTCGCCCATGGCCGTCAGCATGATGACCGGCGTGGGGTATTGCTGACGCAAACGCTGACACAGCATCAGGCCGTTTTCGCCAGGCAGCATCAAGTCGAGAATGATCAGGTCCGGTGGTTGCAGCGCCATCGCCGCCCACAGTGACGTGCCATCGGTGGCCACCTCCACCGAATATCCGTGTTGTACAAAAAACTTCTTCAGAAGCGCGAGGACCTCCAGGTCATCGTCCACGATCAAAAGGCTGCTCACCGGCGCATTCCACTTAAGGTATGTAAAGGCTTCCATCTAAAACTATTCGTCCCGCTGCGTCATATATTTCAACTTGGTAACAAAGTTGCGGCCAGGCAAAAAAGCAGACATATCCAGGCAAACCGCGAATGCGAGGATCAGACCTCTTTCCTGCCAAGAACGCGTGTACCCATGCCTTGCGAAAACCCGGCCATGATCCTGGAGCAGCGACTGGTAAAGCGTGCCAACGCCGCCCTGCACTGTCGCGAAACAAGCCTGCGCCTGTCGAGCGATCGCGACACGCTGGTACTCAGCCGCTATATCGAGCATTACAGCCATGAAGGTGTTCAGTGGGTCGAGAGCACCCATACAGTGCCGGTGAGGGCTTTGCTGAAATGGATGATCAGCCACGGCGAACCGCAAACCCTGAGGCAGGATAAAGACCTGTAGCCATCTGGTGACCCCGGCGCAATAGACTTAGCATGGTGCTCCCTATCCCCAGCCAGAGGAACGGCCATGCCCCTGATCAAATCCGATGCGGCACTGATCATCATCGATATGCAAAAAGGGATAAGCCTTCCCGGGCTTGGTCGCAGAAACAACCCGCACACCGAGCTCAACGTACAGCGCCTGCTGGAAACCTGGCGGCATGTACAGCGTCCGGTAGTCCATGTCCGGCATATATCCCGATCGCCTGCCTCGGTATTCTGGCCCGGCCAGCCTGGCTGCGAGTTTCAGGAGGGGCTGGCCCCGCTCGATAGTGAGCACGTGGTTGAAAAGAACGTACCCGATGCATTTACCAACACAGGCCTGGAACGCTGGTTGCGCACGCGCGGGATTGAGCAGTTGGTCATCGTCGGCGTGATCACCAATAATTCCGTAGAGAGCACGGTTCGCTCAGCAGGTTGCCTGGGGTTCGATGTGATTGTGGGATCGGATGCCTGCTATACATTCGATCAGATAGACCTGAATGGACGCCTGTGGCCTGCCGAGGATGTACATGCACTGTCGCTTGCCAGCATGGCAATGGATTACGCCAGGGTCCGGGACGTCAACCAGATACTTGAACAGCAGAGCTAGGAAGGAAGCCGCCGAACTGGCGTTCGGCGGCAGCCGGGGTCAGGAGACCGCGTCCAGCGCGGTTTTTTCTGCCTTGGCCAGCGAGCGACTGCGCAGCCAGCTAAAGCAAATGGCGAGGATCAGCGCAAAGCCGACGTAGCCCAGCAGCGGATACACGGTGCCCACCAACTTGCTGAAACCACCCAGGCTCAAAGCCAGGCCGACACAAACGGTCACTGCACTAAACAACTTGAAACGGCCCGATTCCGGCTTGGCAAAGCGTGCACTGAAGGCAAAGAACATCCCAACCGCAGTGCTGTAGACCATGCACACCAGTGCGATGGACATCACCACCGAGAGCAGTGGCGAGATGCGCCCGGCCAGTGCCAGGGACGGCATTTCAATACCCTGCAGCTGGTTGATGTTGGCAAACAGGCCGATGTTCAACAACAGGATCAGGGCGCCCAAACCAAGCCCGCCAAGCACACCGCCGAGAGCCGCCGCCTTGGGTTGTTTGGTCATGCCACCGATCACTGCCAGCATCGGGAAACCTACCGCGATATTGAACGAAGCGTAGAGCAAGGCGCCGACAAACCAGTTGCCAGTGACCGTCTCGTTGTTTTCACGCGCTACAGCATCCAGGGTCTCGATTGGAGCGTTGTAGCTGAAAATCGAGTAGGTCGTGATGATTAGCACCATCGCCAGCAGAAAAGGCATGACTGCGCTGATCAGATCAATGATGCGCTTGACGTTCATGCACAGCGTGGCGATCACCAGCACGGTCATCAATACACCGCCAAACAATGGGGGCAGATCGTACTGCTGGGCAAAAATCGAACCGCTACCGGCCAGCATCACCACACC
Organism: Pseudomonas sp. TWR1-1-3; assembly: GCF_049896805.1. Classification (NCBI taxonomy): domain Bacteria; kingdom Pseudomonadati; phylum Pseudomonadota; class Gammaproteobacteria; order Pseudomonadales; family Pseudomonadaceae; genus Pseudomonas; species Pseudomonas sp. TWR1-1-3. The sequence goes on from NZ_JAFCUZ010000001.1 coordinate 1,468,336, forward strand.
GACCCCATAGAGGAAGAATGACAGCACCACATCGACGACCCAGCCCAGACGTGCGCCGAACAGGGCGTAGAGTACTTCCTTGTGCGAGTTGGCCTGCATCTTCGAACTCATGCGGGCGATCTGCATACCGAGGAAGGCAAACATCAAACCGCTTACCAGGGTGCCCAGGATACCGATAAGCCCATAGCCGGTGAAAAACTGCAGCACCTCCTGCCCGGAGGCAAAGCCACCACCTATAACTACGGACATGTACGCAAGCGCAATCTGGATCGACTGTTTATTCATTACACTTTTTCTCATTCTTAGACTTATTAGGTGCAGGAAACAAGACGACGCGGACACCACCTCATTTACGCAGGGTGGCTATCGCCATAGCAGCTCGATCACTCATCGTGATTGGCTGAACTGTACAGGTACGTAGACACCGCGGGCAGTATAGGAAGTGTTGCGCAGGTAATTTCACCATATACACAACAAAATTCAGCTAAAACGTCATGCTGGAGAGGTTTTACCCTATCAATTATCTCGCAAGCGACATTATTGACCGCAAAACCATCAGAAACATTTAGATACATGCTTGTTTTTATAAATCAGTCACTTAGCTTATTTCTGTGCTGGCCTCTGCGCATTTTTGCACGCCCCCGCGTACAGCCCCGGGAACCGCCAATGACCACAAGAAAATGATGGAATGAACGAACAACATAATAACGACACACTAAAAAAACATGACACACATTAAATTTCGCACAAATATGAAAAGAAATGAACCACGCAAGTAACAGAAAAAAACTACATACCTTAGCGAGCCCAAAAATCTATTGTTTTTACGCGAAAGACTTAAAACATGAACACCTAAAAAACGTCTGACTCGCACAGCCAATCAAGCGTCATAAACCGGAGATCAAATAATGAAAGGCACGCCCCCAGCCATATTTATATTGAGTGCCGTCCTCTGGGCGGGAGCTGCCATCGCAGACATGCCAACACCCGCAAAGTCTGACGTGTTACAACGAATCGACATGCCTGATACCCACTATCAAATGGGCTTGCAAAAAGCAGTACTCGCCCCGAACGAAGTCAAGGCTCGCCACATGCATACAGGACCAGAAGTCGCCTATGTGCTTGAAGGCGAGGTCATCATTACAATGGATGGGCAGCCTGAAAAGCGAATAAAGGCCGGTGACAGTTTTCAACACCTGGCGCACGAACCCCACATCAGCAAAGCGGGCCCACAGGGCGCTACCGTTCTTGCCACCTGGGTAGTGGAAAAAGGCAAGAGCTTTTCTGTCCCTGCACCCTGATCCAGCGACTGCGCATCACACCGGGCAGCATCTTGCATGGCTAACATGAGGTAAATCAGGGGGAGGATATACTGCTTCTTTTGGCATGGTCACTGAAGACATTACAATGGATCCGTACTCTCATTGATGACCCCCTGATGTTTAATCAGTTTCAATCAGCAGGCACAAAGTCCGCGACCTTTAACTTGGAACGCACATCCAAAAACCAACGACTCAGTTGCGAGTCGAAACCCTGAGCAATCCGGTCTGCAGCATGGAGTGCCTCATCAGCGCTTCCTCTATTGCCCAGCCCTTGGCAAGCTTTAGACACTTGAAGCAGCAAGAATGCCCTGTCCACCTCCTCCACCCCGTTCGATTCGATAATGACCAGTGCCTTGCCAGCACTATCCAGAGCACTCTGCCACTGCCCGAACCGGTTAAAAGTCAACGCACATAAATAAAGGCTTCGCTCATGGTTCAACCAGGTTCCAAACTGCATCCAGAGCCGCTCACACACAACAGCCGCATACATGATGACGTTTCGATGGGACAGCTCGTCACCCAGAAGGCGGGGGTTATCCACAGAACCTTGCAAACTTTGTACGCATAGCAAACCAACATGCGCCTTGGTCTCTATCAAAGAAGCGCCTGTAAGTTCGGCATATTCAAGTTCGGCAGCAAACGCATTATTTCAGTGCATACCTTGCTTAAGACTTTGGCCTATTTACGTCTATAGCGAGGTTATTTCGGTGCCGCGAGCGCACCAAAAACCATCCCGGGCTTCTGGTGCACTCAGTTGGGGCTTGCTGTTACTTATCCAGGCTCACCCCGTAGAACGGTGTCAGCCCAAAGGGGCTGATTTTGAAATCAGTCACTTCCTTGCGCAGGGGCTGGAAAACCGTCGAGTTCGCAATGGGTGTAATCGGAACTTGCTCCTTGAGGATCTTCTGCGCCTCTTGATACAACTTGATGCGTTGTTCGCGGTCGCTGCTGAGCTTGGCTTGCTGCACCAGCTTGTCATAGTCTGGGTTGCACCATTTGGCGTAGTTGCTGCCCTTGACCGCCGCGCAGCTGTAGAGCACGCCGAGCCAGTTATCCGGGTCGCCGTTGTCGCCCGTCCAGCCGTAAATCATCACGTCGTGCTCGCCGTTCTTGGCGCGCTTGATGTACTCGCCCCACTCGTAGCTAACGATATTGGCCTTGATGCCGACCTTGGCCCAATCCTGCTGGATGATTTGTGCCGACATACGCGCGTTCGGGTTGGAGGCGCGTTGAACGGTCATCGCCCACAGGTTGATAGTGGTCCCTGGTGCAACCCCAGCTTCTTTTAAAAGCTGCCGGGCCTTGACCGGGTCGTAGGGGGCATCCTTGATTGTCGGGTCATAAGACCACTGCGCAGGTGGCAAGGCGTTCTGCGCCAATTGCCCTGCGCTCTGGTACACGGCCTTGATGATTGCCGGCTTGTCGATGGCCATGTCCAGGGCCTGACGCACCTTGAGTTGGTCCAGCGGCGAATGTGTCACGTTGTAAGCCAGAAACCCCAGGTTGAACCCGGCTTGCTGCAGCACTCGCAAGTTGGGATCCTGCTTCATCACTTCGATATCCGCCGGTCGCGGGTAACCGCTGACCTGGCACTCCCCGGCTTTGAGTTTCTGCAGGCGCGACGCCGCGTCAGGGGTGATGGCAAAAACCAGGTTGTCGAGTTTCACATCCTCGGGCTTCCAGTACTGTTTGTTGCCGACGTAACGAATCTGCGAGTCCTTCTGATAGCGCTTGAACACAAACGGCCCGGTGCCCACCGGTTTCTGATTGATCTCTTCAGCCTTGCCCTGCTTGAGCAGTTGGGCTCCGTATTCGGCGGACTGCACCGAGGCGAAGCTCATGGCCAGGTTTTGCACAAAGGCGGCATCAACGTTATTGAGGTTGAAACGCACGGTTCGGTCGTCGAGCTTGTCGACGCTCTTGATCGTGGTGTTCAAGCCCATATCGGTGAAATAGGGCGATTCGGACGGGTAAGCCTTGCGGAACGGACTCTGGGCATCCAGCAGGCGATCGAAAGTAAACAACACGTCATCCGCGTTGAAATTCCGGGTCGGGGTGAAGAAATCGGTGGTATGGAACTTGACGCCATCGCGCAGGTGGAAGGTGTAGGTCAGGCCCTCATTGGAGACATCCCAGCGGGTGGCCAGGCCAGGTTCGACTTCAGTACTACCCCGTTTGAACTGGATCAGGCGGTTGAATACGGTTTCGGCGGAGGCATCAAAATCGGTACCGCTGGTGTACTGGCTGGGGTCAAAGCCGGCGGGGCTGGCTTCGGAGCAGTAAACCAGCGTGCTGGCGGCGTGGGCCATTGGCATGAACGCCAGGAGGCCGGCGACGAGAAGGAGCGGTTTGAAGGCGATTCTATCCATGGAGACCCTTGAAGTTGCAGACATAAATATGCGCCTAGACGAAACCGGCACCCACCGAGATTAACGTCGTTGCCGAACATCAGATAGCGGAAACCTGAATTATTGGAGAACGGACGGCATACACGCCTGCAGAACTTCGAAATCAAGGGCGATAGAGTCGCCTCAGCGCCCTGGACACCTCCAGCCCCGAAAAAACAGCGGCCAGGCTCATTTCGCTGTATGTACAGCACAGGAGCCTTGAGTGGGCGGGAAGTTGGCGCACCCGGCTTTTGGCCCCGTATTTTATTTCGTGCCTGATGCTTCCTTGCCACAGGCTTTCAGCGCGATCAGGCTGATCATTGGTTGAGCATGCGCTTGGTCAAGTCGGGCTCTATGGACACCCTAAATCACACCGCCGGCGAGGCGGGTGGCTTGTAATAAATAAACCCCTCGAACTGTTTCAGTCGTGCACTTTCAAGCGTAGGAATTCCTCTGAATAATCCACCATCGGGCTGCACACCCTCATGACCGCTTAGACCTGAACATGCCAATACCAGCCCTTGTATCCCCCTGCATACTTTAAACAGACGCCGCACAGGCCACTGCTTAGCGATGGCGCTGAGTGTTCTGTATCGCAAATCGTACAGGACACAATTAACAGCGGGCGCGGCAAAGTGCAGACAACAAACACCTTTATTCTGCAAGTGTGCCGCACCCACTTGAATAGTGACCCATCGAAACTTAATACATATTTGTCAAGACCACACCCGTAAAGTAATTACATCCGCCGCCGGATTCATCCAGAAGAGACACTTGCTGGCCTGTCAGCTTCGACAGGGACAGCATATTAAGCAGTGCATAACCTGTGGGATCATTCAGATTGCGCTCCCCATGAACTGCCCACCAGCGCGTTCCGGTCGAAGTTAACATTACGCTGATCCCATTGCCGCTGTCGTAGTTACCTGCCCCTATATGTATTTGCTTCACCGTGCCCTGCGCGCACTTTATATCCCGACTCACACCCATCAAGCCAGGCTCTTCGGCAAAAGCATTGACACTCAACACCAACAACAAGGCTGCAAGACGCATGCTCATACTCCTCAACGTTTATAGCTCATCATGGTTAATAATGGAGGTACTGCTGTTATAAACAGACTCCAGGGTAAACATTATTGCTGGAATATCTTGCTTCAGATCCGAACGCGACGCAGCCAGGCACGCCCCGACCATCGGGATCATGCCCAACCAGGTAGACCTTCTTTCTCGTGGGGCTTCACCGTTGAAATAGGGCCTGTTCGTGGCTCGGGTATTATCGGCCACATAACGGGGGTTAACCTGAGCAGTTGAAACTTGCAACTCACCGTCGACAACAATATAGGACTCCACATCCCTGATATTTTGAGTAGGAATGAGGGTCGGCGTTATATATTCATTGGCTGCCCGTGAGGGATGGTAGTTCAAGGGGGTGATCGGGACTTGCGGGTTGTTGTCATGCAATGTCCGCAATGAGGCCTCGGCATTGAAGAAGTTGCTGTCCGGCCTGACGCGATAAAGATAAATACGCTGACCGGGTTGGGCAAAAGCCCTGGCAGCTGCGGCAGTGCGAATGAACTGAAAGTTTGCCGCGGTTGAGACAAAGCCTGAATCTCGCTGCCCCTGTTGCCTGTTGACGCATGACTCGCCGGTCACATGGTCATGAACATTAAAGTTACTACCCCAGGCCTGGAAACCAGCGTGAAATATCAGCTGTTCCGGCCGGGTATCCATTCGCCATACCGTACCTGGTGGCTCGGCCCATGAATAAGGAGCCTTTAATATAACTGTCACAAAAACCCATAGCAAAACCCCCAGCGTCTTCATGATCCCGCCCCCCGATAATTAAAGAAATGCCTGCAAAGCACACGCACTTAATTAATATTACCGAAAAACAAATTACCCGCTATTCATTATGAGCCCCCACAGAACCATAATAAACTCAAAATATTGCATGACTGACCCCATACTTTTAATTACCCCCCCACGCAGCACCTCGGCGTACAGAATCTCTATGACTGTTTCGTTAAAGTAGCAGGGCTACGTTCAATATTTAATTTAAAGCACAGACTGTGCGTGCTGGAACTCAAGCTCAAGACACCGCAGTACGTCGATGACCGCGGCAAACTACCCTTTTGCCTTGTGCTCATACCCAAGAAGACGAGGCTCCCACCAACAACATCTCGTATCACCACAGCGCGTGTAGGTTGCGCTGGACGACCTTTAGTCTAAGTTTGATTGGCCGCGGCTTCCAAGAAGCATATGGGTATATGGCTGGCCAGCTCGAAGTCATGACGCTTCCTGCTCCTGCTTGCCAACCCGCTGATACGCAGCTACTGTCAGCTCCATGAATCAATTACGAGTTGCCTTGACCACGAATACCACGACCGCCGAAGGCGGGTCGTGAGAGGTATCGTGAGTCCATAACGCACGAACTTCAAAGGCCCGCCAGTGATGGTAAGGGCCTTTTCTTTTGCCCTTGTGTCACTGGCCAAAACGCAAGGAAAAGCCCCATGTATGCACTGTTGATTCTTGATATGCAGGTAGGATTGGTGCATGGCCCGGACAAGCCATGGGCTGGCGAGGCCCTGTTGGACACATTGAACACGTTGCTGGATAAAGCCCGGAGCGCAGGTGCCCCGGTCTTTCTCGCCCGTCATGTCGGCCCTACCGGTTCACCGATTGAACCGGGAAGCCCGTTGACCCAACTGATACCGGAACTGGTGCTACAGGGCAGCGAAGTGATTTTCGAGAAAAACCGCCCCAACGCCTTTGCCAGGACAAACCTGGCCGACCAGCTACAGGCTCTTGGTGTTGAGGGTGTGGTCATCACGGGCATGAAAACCCAATATTGTGTCGACAGCACCTGCCGCGCGGCACGAGACCTTGGGTTCGACGCAGTACTGATTGCCGATGGCCATACCTGCAGTGACACCCCTGCGTTGAAGGCACAGCAGATTATCGCTCATCACAATGCAACCCTGGCGGGGCCATTCTGTCGTGTCATCAACGCTGAGGACTGGGGGTTTTAGTCTCGGTCGACAGATCGGGCTGATCCAGGCTGATCTGTTGCTAAAACAATGAGGCACAGAGGTAAAAATCGAGCGCTAATACCTGTCGAGGCCGGCTGCTTTCAAGACCTCTATGGAGAAATACAGCACGTGGCCTGTAGGCCACATGCTATGCGGGAGTATTTTTTTTCTAGGCTGGTGTTTTTTCAACTAAAAATCTATGGGGCAGTTGAATCAAGATCGAATTTCACGACATTGATCTCACCATCAACTTTAAACAATGAGATATTGTGAAACTCATAAATAACCCCATCAACTTTTAGTTTGACCCGATCATCTAAAACCTCGCGAACAGCTGCAGAGCTTTTTGTAACAAGGAATGGGGCGGTCTTCTTTGCTTTCTGAAGCGCTTCTTCATCGCCAGGTTGAAGATTCATCAGGAAATACCTATAGACCAATGGCACCGTAGCGCCACCAGAATCATATAAGACCTCATAGATGGCCCCGCCATGGCCAACATTTGTAACTGAAGTAATCTTGACAGGATCAGGCCTGCCTGGAGCAGACATGTATATGTACAAAGCCTGCACAAGACAAACAGCAAACAAACTCCAAAAAATCCATTTAATACCCCTTCGACTTCGCATAATCTATTCCTGCTTTAATCCATACTTGATCAACAGGATCATCGCCGCAAGGAGCCTCTGACCACCATTTATCGAATTCTGCCTGAGAAGTCCCAGCTAAGGACTGTGCAGCACCAGCTGCTCTTAAAAGTACCGCTTCAGAAATCCCAGCTGCCGTACCAACAGCACCATAATTAAAATTGCCGAAGCTCTCATACTGAGACTGGCCTTTTTTGTAATCCCACTCGCCCTTGTTTCTGACTTGGGTGTAAAACCAGCTGAGCAAAAAACCTCTACCCTTAATACTAAAGTATGCTTTTTGGCTTTTCGCAAATTCTAGGTTCTCATCTAAAGAGACGCCGGGTGGAGCGCTAGGATACTGTTTATGTCTGGCTTGCTCTTTCGCATCGCGCAGATTTGTCGCTTTAGCCACCTCTATGAGAGCCAATTTCTGCTGCTTTTCTTTCAAGCGTCGGGCCGTTTCTGAATAGACCTCAGACAACCTGGCAAATTCATACCTCTGTGCCCAATCAAGAAGTTTAGGTGTATTAACTATGACCCTCATCTTCCCGGCCTGAGTAAAACTCCCCGCACTTGGTCCCTTTGAAGCTTGTACATCACTGCCGTCCCCAGAACCTTTAGAAGCCTTAACCTTTCTATCAGCCTCATTCTCTTTAGCCATATATAGTGTTACCAGGATATTTTTCTCTCTTGTGATTATTTTGCTTGACGTGAATACATCCATAGGCATATTTAGCCCACCTGCACCCTTGATTTCCTGGTCAATCTCAAAATCTATGGCCGCAATATTATCTTTGTGCTGCATATCAAATCTATATGCATTATCAAAAATCCATTGAGTTACATTCTCAAGCGCCCTTATCAATAGACCGATTATATCATGCATATAATCTGGCATCATAGACTCTCTCGATGTACCAAGAATGGAGAAGTCTATTATTCTCCCCACAACAGATATCGGACCAAGCTCTAATGGCATATTCATACTCCTTATGAATCAATCCAGACTTTATATTATTTATCGAACTCCCTACTCATACAAATTTATAAAGTCACAACATATGTTCAGACCGAAATTTTAGTGACGAGGTTTTTGGTACGCATAATACGAAATGGCGCCTTCATGAGTTCATGACAATAACGGCTCTCAAGTATATTGAATACTTTGCTTTCGTAGGCAAAACGAAAGCAGGTGAGGTACACGGGTATGCAGGTAGCGGCGACTGTTTACATACGGGTTGTGAAAATTGTGAAAGCTACCTGTTAAATCGGCGAAAAGTGCACAGCTAAAAAGCACTTTCCCTCCGACTCAAACACAGGCGTTAAAAACGCTGGATCGGGCTCTAAAATTGCCCCAGATGCGGACACGGTCTGAGGCTATGCGAAAACGACGAGCTCGGTGCAGCGCCCTTCCCCACCCCCCAGAAACGACAAAGCCCGCCAAAAGGCGGGCTCTGCGGTGTAGCAATATGGCGGAGGCGATGGGATTCGAACTCATGGACCTGTTACAGTCGACGGTTTTCAAGACCGTTGCCTTAAACCACTCGGCCACACCTCCTATACGTTGTTTCGGGCGCCATAATACCTGAATGAAACACGTTGTCAAACTCTCTTGATCGCTTGTTTCAGAGCCTCTGCTATGATCTTTGCTACTTAACATTTCTAAACACAGGAGTATCGCCATGCGCGAACAGGATTACGCAGTTAATAGCAGCGTGCAGGCCGAGCAGCTAGAGGTTAGCCGCGTCCTGCGCAATACGTACGGTTTGCTGGCCCTCACCCTGGCTTTCAGCGGTGTGATGGCTTATGTCTCGCAGCAGCTGCGGGTCGGCTATCCCAATATTTTCGTTGTGCTGATCGGGTTCTACGGCCTGTTCTTCTTGACCAACAAGCTGCGTGATTCGGCATGGGGCCTGGTTTCTGCCTTTGCCCTCACCGGTTTCATGGGCTTCTTGCTGGGCCCTATTCTCAACCGTTACCTGGGCATGCAGGGCGGCGCCGAGGTGGTCAGTTCTGCCTTTGCCATGACGGCTCTGGTATTTGGCGGCCTGTCTGCCTATGTATTGATCACTCGCAAGGACATGAGCTTCCTCGGCGGTTTCATCACTGCCGGCTTCTTTGTGCTGCTGGGCGCTACGCTGGCGAGCTTCTTCTTCCAGATCAGCGGCCTGCAGTTGGCTATCAGCGCCGGTTTTGTACTGTTCTCGTCGGTCTGCATTCTGTTCCAGACCAGCGCCATCATTCATGGCGGCGAGCGCAACTACATCATGGCTACCATCAGCCTGTATGTATCGATCTACAACCTGTTTATCAGCCTGCTGCAAATTTTCGGCATCATGAGCCGCGACGACTGATCAACAACCGCTATACAAAAGCCCGCTTCGGCGGGCTTTTTGTTGTCTGCCACAAGCATCTTTGGGCATCTGGCTTTATCATTGCCCCAGATTTGCCGACAGAGCCCACCATGAAATTCGCCATTGCCCTTTATTCAGCGGCCCATGCCCCCTCCTCCCGTCGAGCCTTGCGCTTTGCCGAGGCAGCGCTGGCAGGCGGCCATGAAATTGTCCGTTTGTTCTTCTATCAGGACGGTGTTCATATTGCCTCGAGCAATATCGTCACGCCGCAAGACGAGCAGGACCTTGCGCAACAATGGGCAACTTTTGTCAGCCAGCACCAACTCGATGGTGTGGTCTGTATTGCCGCTGCCTTGCGCCGCGGTGTACTCAATGAAGACGAGTCCGCACGCTATCAGCGCCCCGGGGTCAATGTTCATGCACCCTGGGAGTTGTCCGGACTGGGCCAATTGCACGATGCCATTCAATCGGCCGATCGATTGATCTGTTTCGGGGGACCTTGAAATGCCCAAGTCGCTATTGATTATCAGCCGTCAGGCACCGTGGTCGGGGCCCGGCGCCAAAGAAGCACTGGATATCGTGCTGGCAGGCGGTGCATTTGATTTGCCGATTGCTCTGCTGTTTATGGATGACGGTATTTTTCAGCTGCTGGCGACTCAAAATGCCGCAGCCATCCAGCAGAAGAATCTAACGGCCAATCTGCAGGCCCTGTCCATGTTCGGCGTTGACGATCTGTTTGCCTGCAACCACAGCCTTGACGAACGCGGCATCTCAACCGAGGGGCTTGCGGCAATTGATGTGCAGCCCTTGTCGACTGAAGCTGTCCGCGCTCTTATTGACCGTTATGACCAAGTGATCACCCTCTGATGTCGACTCTACATGTTGTGAGCCACTCACCATTTTCTGACATACGCCTGAGCAGCTGTCTTCGCGTGTTAGGCAGCGACGATGCCCTTTTGCTCTGTGGCGACGCGGTGTATGCCCTGCAGCTTCAAGGCACTGCTCTCACAGCCCTGACTGGAAAAACCGTATTTATCCTTGAAGAGGACTTGCAGGCACGCAACCTGGAATGTCCGCCATGGGCGGCCTGCGTTGATTACCCGGCTTTCGTCGAGCTGTCGATTCGTTACGACAAGGTCAACAGCTGGCTATGAATACGCTCACCCTCAACGGTAAAAATATCGAGCTGGACAAGGACGGTTATCTGCTCGATCTCAACGACTGGTCCGCTGATGTTGCTCAGGCACTGGCGGCGCAGGCAGGTATTGAGTTGAGCGCCGAACACTGGGAAATCCTCGAGTTGTTGCGCAGCTTTTATCAGGAGTTCGAGCTATCGCCTGCCACTCGCCCTCTGATCAAGTACACGGCACTCAAATTGGGTCCAGAAAAGGGCAATAGCCTGCATCTCAACCGACTGTTTAACGGCACCCCTGCCAAACTCGCCGCCAAGCTGGCGGGCCTGCCCAAACCGACCAATTGCCTATGAACACTCCCGCTGCGCTGACACTTGAAACTCCCGCCGAACACCCTTTTGCGCAATTTGTACGCATCCTGGGCAAAGGCAAACGGGGTGCCCGCAACCTGACTCGGGAAGAAGCCCGCGAAGCCATGGGCATGCTGCTTGACGACAAGGCAGAAGACACGCAACTGGGCGCCTTCCTCATGTTGCTGCGGCATAAAGAAGAAAGCGCAGAGGAAATGGCCGGCTTTACCGAGGCCGTCAGGGAGCGACTGACACCTCCCGCGATCAAGGTCGACATTGACTGGCCGACTTACGCCGGTAAAAAACGCCACCTGCCCTGGTACTTGCTGGCAGCCAAGTGCCTGGCACAGCACGGTGTACGCATTTTCATGCATGGCGGCGGCGCCCATACCGCGGGCCGAATGTACAGCGAGCAGCTTCTCGACGCGCTGGCCATTCCACTGTGTCGCAACTGGCAAAGTGTCAACGAGGCCCTGGATGCGGGGAATCCGGCCTTTATGCCGCTGCAGGACTGGGCGCCACAATTGCAACGCATGATCGATCTGCGCAACACCCTCGGGCTGCGCTCGCCGATTCATTCATTGGCTCGCATACTCAACCCGCTGGGTGCGCGCTGCGGCCTGCAAAGCATCTTCCATCCGGGCTATCAAAGCGTGCATCGCGAAGCCAGCGGCTTGCTGGGTGACACCAGTATTGTGGTCAAGGGTGATGGCGGCGAAGTCGAAATCAACCCCGATAGCGCAAGCCATCTTTACGGCACTACAGCTGGTGTTGACTGGGATGAAGAATGGCCAGCACTGTCTTCACAGCGCCATGTCAAACCAGCGTCACTAGACCCTGAACACCTCAAGGCATTGTGGCGTGGAGAAGTCCAGGACAGCTACCCGCAACTGGCCTTGCTGTCGACCATGGCCCTGGCATTGCGCGGTCTGGGCACACCCCGGGCGCAAGCTTTTGAACTGGCTCAGCATTACTGGGACAACCGCAACAAGGCGATTTAAGCCCAAGGCCAACCACCTCAACACGCTTGCTTACGAGAGCCCAAGATGCTTATCCCCTACGACCAGCTTGAACCTGACACCCTCACCCGCCTGATCGAGGACTTTGTGAGTCGCGACGGCACGGACAACGGCGATGACACTCCCCAGGAAACCCGTGTACTGCGGGTTCGACATGCATTGAGCAAAGGCCAGGCAGTAATTTTCTTCGATCTGGAAAGCCAGCAATGCCAACTGATGCCCAGGCACGCGGTACCGAAGGAATTTTTTGATTAAACCTTGGCCGAAGATCCGGTTGCCTGCTGCCCGACGGGCTGGTTTTTTATCCGCTCATAAATTTCCGAGCGATGCACGCTGATATGCCTGGGAGCTTCAATCCCCAGGCGCACGTTGTTGCCGTTAACGGCGATGACAAACAGCGTTATATCTTCCCCGATTGAAAAATGCTCTCCGACGGTTCGACTCAGTATCTGCATGGCTCTCATCCTCAAGGGTGGGGAGCCACAAAGACTGCACGGCATAAAAACCGGCTTCAATACTTACAAGTTAATTCAGTTACAACCTACTGCATACAAGGCTTATTCCTACGTACTCCCTACGGAATTTTCCCTTTACGAGGGGGTAAAACGCGGTCCCAGCAAGATGATGGTCGCGCCAATCACGCACAGTCCTACCCCGAGCCAATCTGAGCCCAGTGGCCGGATACGTTCCACCACTGCCAGCCAGGCAATGGATGTCACGATGTAAATCCCGCCATAGGCCGCATAGGCCCGCCCGGCATAGGCTGCCTCAACCTTGGTCAGCAGCAGGGCAAACAGCACCAGGCTCAGAATGGCGGGCAAAGCCCACCATGCACTTTTGCCCTGACGAAGCCACATCCAGAACCCGTAGCAGCCTGCAATTTCAAACAGGGCAGCCAAAAAAAAACAAACGTAATTGAGCATGTGCAGTGTTTCCAGGTGGGCAGCGCGCCACCCTACCTGCGCACCTGCCACCGATCAAGGCAGAACTGTTTTTGAGTACGGCATGAAAAAAGTTGAATTATTCATCGAGCAGGAGAGTCGGATTTTATAAGCACTGCCCATCCTTGTTCCTGAAGCGGCGCCCCGTAAAACTGAACGTTGGCGGAACACCACAAAAAGGAAATGCTCATGACCACAATTCTTCTGATCGTCCTGATTCTGCTGTTAATCGGCGGATTACCTGTGTTTCCGCACTCCAAAAGCTGGGGCTATGGCCCCTCAGGGATTATCGGTACCGTACTGGTTGTACTGTTGATATTACTGTTGCTCGGCAAGATTTGACCCAATAAAAAAGAGGCCCTGAGGCCTCTTTTTTATTTAACTGGCTGATTATTTCGGATCAGCCACACCTGCGGTGTTGTCCAGCAGGCTCTTGGTCGCGGTCTGCAGGAAGGATTCGAGCTTTTTCTTCAGCTCGGTCGCTTCAGGCGAGTCAGTGACCACTGTCGCTTCAGGGTTGGCACCCAATTTGTACTGCCAAACCTTGGCCGGCATGTCTTTAGGCTGCACCAGCAAGTGGTCGTCACTGATGATCGCCACGGTCTGGTCACTGCCAGACGGCTTGATCACACCACTGCCTTTGTCACCCTCAGGCAGAGTCAGCAGGTCACGGCCCCAGCATTGCTGACGGAACTCACCACCCAGACGCCCCATGATGGTTGGCACGATGTCGACCTGAGTGCCCACGATATCAGTGCGTGTACCAAACTTCTCCTGGATGCCAGGACCGATCAGCAGCAACGGCACGTTGAAACGCCCCAGATCCATCTCGGAAATCTGCTGCTCGTTACCGAAACCGTGGTCGCCCACGATCACAAACAGGGTTTCCTTGAAGTAGGGTTCTTTGCGCGCTTTTTCGAAGAACTGCCCCAGCGCCCAGTCGGAATAACGCATCGCCGTCAAATGCTCGTTGAGCGAACCGCGATCGGTTACCGGCTCGACCGGCAATGGCGTAGGCAAGGCATACGGCGTGTGGTTGGACAGGGTTTGCAGCAGCGCATAGAAAGGTTCTTTGCCTTCACGCTTTTTCAGCTCTTCCAGGCCGCGGTTGAACATGTCCTGGTCGGACACACCCCAGGTAGGATCAGAGAACACCGGGTCAACGAAATCGTTACGACCTACAAAAGTGGTCATGCCCTGATTACTGAAGAAACCAGACTGGTTGTCCCAGGCAAAGTCGCCGTTGTAGACATACACGTCATCGAACTTGCGGGCGCTGAGCAGTTCCGGCAAGCCGGACAGCTTGTGGCTGCCTTCCGGGGTCTGCATCAGGTATTCAAAACCCGGCAGGTTCGGGAAGCACGCCATGGTGGCAAACATGCCTTGGTGGGTATGGGTGCCATTGGAGAAGAAGCGCTCGAACAGCAAGCCTTGCTTGGACAGCTCATCGAAGTACGGGGTGATATTGCCCGGACGACCCAGCGCACCCACCGAGTGACCGGCGAAGCTTTCCATCAGGATTACGACGACGTTCTTGATAGGCAGGGTTTTTTCCGCAGGCGGCGTGGTATCGCGACGCACAGGAGCGGTATCAGGATCAACCAGCTTGTCATTTTCAGTCAGCAGCATGTCGCGCACGGTCTGCGTCGCTACGGGCTGCTCAAGGGTAGCCTTCCAGATATTGGTGCGATCGTCACCGAAGCGGCTTTTCGCAGCGGCAATCAATGACAGAGAGCCGTTGAGCCCCAACTGATTGGCGAAGTTGGAGTCGGTTGTGTAGGCATCACCCCAACGCAGCGGAGGACCCTGACGCAATGTGCCACGGGCCAGGACCACACACACCAGCAGCAGCACGACAAATACCGCTGCACGGCCGTACCAGGGCGCCACCGCACGCGAAGTGCCAGCAGCCGCGCGGGTAGCGCTGGAACGGGTCACGCGGTCGGCGCCGCGGAAGGCAAAGTACAAAATGACAGTGCCGACAGCCCAGGACAGCAGGTAACGCACCACCGGGAAGCCATACCAAAGCATGCTCATCACGGTTTTCGGGTCTTCCTTCACATACTGGAAAACCAGACCGTTAAGACGCTGATGGAACTCACGGTAGAAGTCCATCTCCATCAGGCCCAAAAACAGCGCCAGGCTGGATGCTGCAGTCAGCCAGAAACGCAGCACACCGCGCATGGCCATGGCCTTGACACTGAGCACCGCCAGCAGCAGCGGAATACTGAAGTACACGACAATCCGGGCGTCAAAGCGCAGACCGTTGCCGAAGGCTTCAAGGAACGTCGATGCCGGGGTGTCGAGGATCATTTCCCGGTTGTAAACCAGCAATGCCACCCGCAACAGGGTGAACATCACCATCATGATCAAGGCACAGAGCAGCGTAAACGCCAGATGCGATTTGACGGTCGGTTGCAACACACGCGTGGCCGCGTGCTGTTGGCTTGGGGCGTCCGGGTTTGCCATGTCGTTTTAGGACCCATTGGTTCAAGTTGAAGTGGCTTTATCACCGGTGGCTTGCCACGGGTGCATCGCTCTTTAATTACACAGATTTTGGCCCGAAACCCACCAGAAACGCCTGAACTGAGGCGTTTACGAGTAGACAGGCAAAATTTTGCGTGCGAATTGTCTTAAAGATACCGTGAAAATTTCGTGCAGAGCACATGTTGAAACATAAGAAAGGGCGCTCATTCCCTGTGGGAGCGGGCTTGTTCGCGATTGCAGCAACGCGGTCCAACTTTAAACCGCGTCGCCTGCATCGCGGGCAAGCCCGCTCCCACAGTTCTACAACTGACGCCCTGCCTTGCTACTGCACAGCCTCAGTCGTTGCTTGGCTTGTTGATAGCCTGCAGAACATATTGCGGCAAGGCGAAAGCACCGATATGAACTTCCGGATTGTAGTAGCGGGTCACGATACCGCTACCGGCAAAACGTTGACGCAGGGTCTCAAGCGGCAACTTGCGATAGCTCGCATCAGTCGAACCCCAGGCGAAGGTCATGGAGCCGCCGATATAGGTAGGCACGGCAGCCTGGTAGAAATGCCAGTCAGCAAACAGGCTGCGCATGCGCCCGGCGGTGGTCTGCACTTCCTGCAACTGCATAAATGGCGTGCCGTTCTGGGTGACCAGTACACCCCCTTCATTCAGGCAACGGTGGCAAGCCTGGTAGAAGTTCTCGGAGAACAGCACTTCGCCCGGCCCGATCGGGTCGGTGGAATCCGAGATGATCACGTCGAATTTTTCTTCGGTAGTGGCGACAAAACGCATGCCGTCGTCGATCACCAGGTTCAGGCGTGGATCGTCGTACGCACCCTTGGAGTGGTTGGGCAGGAACTCTTTGCACATGTCCACCACGGTGCCGTCGATCTCGACCATGGTGATGTGCTCAATGCCAATGTGCTTGGTGACTTCGCGCAACATGCCGCCATCACCACCGCCAATGATCAGCACGCGCTTGACCGCACCGTGGGCCAGGATCGGCACATGGGTAAGCATTTCGTGGTAGATGAACTCATCCGCTTCGGTGGTCTGGATCACGCCGTCCAGAGCCATTACGCGGCCCATGACCGGGTTTTCGAAGATCACCAGATGCTGGTGATCGGTTCGCACTTCATGGAGCAGCTTGTCCATGCGAAAGCGTTGGCCATAGCCTTCGTAAAGGGTTTCGAGATAGTGGTTGTCAAGCGATTCGGCCATGGGTAGTCCCCTTGAATGCTGGTGGCAACGGACGGTCACCCGCCCATGATCGACAGCCAAACCTCATACCGCTATCGCGACACGGGTCCAACTGCCCAAGAAAGGCGCGCATTCTACGTCGAGGAACATGACAGGTCGAACCTTGACGCCGACAATCTAAGCGGGCAACCACGATTTACCGTCGCTGCCCGCTGGCAAGCAGCTCAAATACGCACATTGCCCCGCGGCCCGGCGATGGCCCAAATCACCAGCCCCAGTACCGGCAGGAACAGAATCAGCAGCACCCAAAGCACTTTCGCGCCCGTCCCGGCGCCGCTTTTGATTACGTTGATGATGGCCCAGATATCCAGGGCCAGAATAATCAGACCGATCAGACCATTAAACGTTGAACCCATGATGACGCTCCCGAGTGAGTACTTGTGCTCATAGGATAGTCACCCGCGGCCAGGGTTCCGTTTTTTATTGCAGCAGCCAGGGTTTCAGACGTGGACGGCAACCTTGAGGGCTTCCAGCGATGGCGCAGCGGCGATGCCGACTTCGGCACACAGTTCCAGCACGCGCGGCACGTCATTGCCGTAAACCAGCACCACCTGGATTTCGTCGTCCAGCGGCTGGCTCAGATTGACCAGCACATAACCGCCCTGCTCCGGGCTCATGCTGCCCATCTGGATCTGGATGCGGTTGAGCGCGGTCAGCGCTTCGGTCTTGGCCAATTGCTTTGGCTTGATATTGAACGCTACATCAGGACCGAAAGAGGCGACGATCTGGGCAAACAGGTCCATCCAGGTATCGGCCTGGAACAACACCGTTTCCGGCAAGCTGCCCACCACAACCCATTCACCCAGCGGGATCGGGAAGCTGTCGTCGTAGTTGATGTCCGGGTTGGCAAGCAGAAATGCTGCCTGATCGGCGTAGGCTTGAGCCGCCTCGTCCGCGATGGAGGCGATTTCGTCGTCGCCCATGCACCCAGAGCTGATTTTGCTGATGAGTTCAACGAGAGTGGTTTTCATGGGCGAGGCCTGTCACAAGGAAAATTAAGGGCGCGCAGGATATATCAATTGCGCCCTTCAAGGGGCGATCAGCCCAACAGCTTCTCAAGTTGCGCCACGGTTTCGGCTGCGCCCATGGTCCTGGCGGCATCCAGGGCGGTGATGCCATTGGCGTCCTTGGCTTTTGGATCGGCGCCCTTGCTGATCAGGTAATCGATGATTTCCCCACGATTGAACATGGCGGCCATCATCAGCGCTGTACGGCCATCAAATGATGCGCCTTCAACTTGTGCGCCACCTTCAACCAGGGTCTTGACCATTTCCAGGTCGCCCTTGAAGGCAGCACCTGCAATCGGGCTCTGGCCATTGTCATTGCGGATCTCGGGGTCGGCATTGTGCTCAAGCAGCACCTTCACCGCTTCAACGTGGCCGTGATAGCTGGCCAGCATCAACAGGGTATCGCCCTTGTGGTTGCGCAAATTGGCCGGCAAGCCCTTGCTCAGCAAGGCTGCCAGCATTGCAGCATCACCATCCCGTGCCTTGTTGAACACCTGCTCGGCAAAGTCGGCGGCCTCTTCCGGGGTCATCTGGCGGCTCTGGTCTGCTGGCTTGTTCTCTGACATGTAAGGTTCCACCCTGGCTACAAAAAAAACCTAGTTTCCTGAGACGCAGACACGGTGTCACCCCTTTTTTGCTCAATGCACCCATAGGAACAATCAATCAGCTGTCTGAGCCTGATACCGACTGGGCAAAATGCAGGATGCACGATGGCCACTCATGCAAAATGCACGACAAATGCTTTTTGCATAAATTATAAGCCGTTGATTTATATGGGTTTTTTAAAAAAAGAATAGTGGCACAATCACTGCAATCTCTACTCCATACAAGCATTCAAGCGCTAATGGAGCTGAACATATGAGCCTGATCCAGGAAAAATTCGCATCGTTGTTCTCCAACCACACTGTCACCGTAAAACCCCGCCCGGATGGCGGCGTGCTGCTGACATTGTGTGATAACGAAGGCAAACAGACCCAGCGCACACTTTCTTACACGCAACTGCATACCGCCGAGGAACTGACCTGGGCCATCAGCGCGATTCGTCGTGACCTGGCAGGCACTGCCAGTGAATTGCCGACCATTTCGCTGCTGCAAAGCCAGCATCGTTTTGCCCTGCCGACCTATCACACCCGCTGAACCCAAGGGTAGTGCAAAGCAGTCCGCGATAGATAACGGCATGACTGTGGGAGCGAGCAGGCTCACTCCCACAGCAGTGTTATTCAAACTGCGGCAGGATCAATCTCGGCAAAACTGCTCACGGTTTTATGTCCCGCCAGTTCCCCACCCTCACGGGCCAGGCCGCAGGTCAGCATGCCGGCCGCCTGTGCAGCATCGAGTTCTTCAACGATATCCGACAAAAACAGGATCTTCCCGGCCGGGCAGCCTATGGCCTCGGTAATGTGGCGATAGGATTGCGCCTCACGCTTGGGCCCGGAGGTGGTGTCAAAGTAGCCACTGAACAGTGGCGTCAGGTCACCCGCCTCGGAACAGCCAAAAATCAGCTTTTGCGCCTGTATCGAGCCTGACGAGTAGACATACAGGTCATACCCTTTGGCATGCCACTCGCGCAGCGCTTCGACCGCGTCCGGGTAAACATGGCCCTTAAGCTCACCCGCGGCGTATCCCTGCTTCCAGATCATCCCTTGCAAGGCCTTGAGTGGTGTGGCCTTGCGGTCTTCGGCCAGCCATTGCTGGAGGATCTCGATGACCCGTTCGACATCGGCCTCAGGCTCGCCGCTATCCAGGCGTACTGCGCCCAGCTGCATGGCCACTTCAGGGTCTTCGGCATGCTCGCGCACAAACCCGGGCAGGTGTTTGGCCGCATACGGAAACAACACGTCAAATACGAAGCTGACAGCGCTGGTGGTGCCTTCGATATCGGTCAGGATGGCTTTGATCGGCATGGGAGATCCTTAGTCTTCGAGGCGCGGGAAGCGTTCAGCGATGTCTTCGCCGGTAAAGTTGGCAACCCAGCCTTCCGGGTTGTTGAACAGGCGGATGGCGACAAAATGCGGATGCTCACCCATGTCGAACCAGTGCGGCGTGCCTGCGGGTACAGAAATTAGATCGTTCTTTTCGCACAACACCGCATACACATAGTCGCCAATATGTAGCGTAAACAACCCACGACCGGCGACGAAAAAACGCACTTCATCTTCGCCATGGCGGTGCTCGTCGAGGAATTTGGCGCGCAATTCGGCTTTTTGCGGGTGATCGCTGTTGAGACTGATCACGTCCACGGTGACATAACCACCCTCGCTCATCAGCCGGTCAATCTGCACGCGATAGGCGTTGATCACTTCATCCTGACTGGCCCCCGGCTGGATCTGCGTGGCGGCCTGCCAGCGGTCAAAGCGCACGCCCTGCTCGGCCAGTGTTGAAGCGATATCATCAAAATGGGTGAGCACCTTGTTGGGGAGTTCCGGGCTCGATACGTGATAAACGGACAAACTGCTCATGGGGCGTGGTTCCTCGGCTTCGGCGCGCATTCGGCTTTTACAGGCCGTTCAGGCAGACCGTTCAAATCAGGGTGTGAGCTTCTTCACGGTGAAGTCAGCGTTAACGATTGAGTATTGCGCGAGCTTTCAGTTCGCATTCAAACAAAAACTCGAAGGCTTCGATCTGGCGCAAGGCGTCGCTCATGCGCGCGCCCCACGTGTAAAGGCCATGCCCGCGAATCAGATAGCCCACACAGTCCGGGTGGGCTTCAAGCCATGGCTGAACCTTGGCCGCCAGCCGCGCGATGTCTTGATCATTGTCAAAAATCGGCACCAGCACCCTGGACTCATGGGTCGAGACGCCACTGAAAGCCTTTTGCAGTTCGTAGTCTTCAAATTCAATGCTGTCGCCCGGCGTCAGGCGCGACAGCACCGTGGCATTGACCGAATGGGTGTGCAGCACCGCGCCAATTTCGGGGCGCCAGCTGTACAACTGGGTATGCAGCAGGGTTTCAGCGGAGGGTTTCTTGCCTGGTTCCAGGCTGTTGCCTGCCAGGTCAGTGGCAAGCACATCATCAGGTCCCAGCTGGCCCTTGTGCTTGCCCGACACCGTCAGCAGCGCCTGGCTGGCCGACAGCCGGGTGGAATAGTTGCTGCTGGTAGCCGGTGACCAGCCACGCGCATATAAAAAGCGCCCGGCTTCAATGATTTCCAGGCTCAGGTGTTCACGGGTAAGGCTCATGGCCTGTCCTCTTGCAGTCGGGTGGCAATGATAACGGCTGCAGCCAGCGCTGCGACGCTCGCCATACTAAAGGTGAAAGCGGGGCCCAGGGTGTTCCAGCTGTAACCGGAGTACAGCGCCCCCACGGCGCCACCGATACCGGCCAGCGTGGCGTACAGGGCCTGGCCCTGGCCTTGCTGGCCGGGACCGAAACTGCGTTGCACAAAGGTCATGGCCGAGGCATGAAAACTGCCAAAGGTGGCGGCGTGCAGCAGCTGCGCCAACAGCAACACCCACAGGTGCTCGGCAAAAGACCCCAGCAACAGCCAGCGCAAGGCAGCGAGGATAAAACTGAACATCAGCACCCGGCGCACGGAAAATTTCAGCAGGATACGGCGCATGGCCAAAAACATCAGCACTTCGGCCACCACTCCCAGGGCCCAGAGCAAGCCGATCACACCACGGCTATAGCCGAGGTGTTCCAGATGCAGAGTCAGAAATGTGTAGTACGGGCCGTGGCTCATTTGCATCAGCGCCACACAGGCATAGAACGCCAGCACGCCCGGGCTGAACAGTTGCTTCAAGAACCCGCCTTCCACCTGCTTGCGGCCCAGGCTGGAGGGCTGCGCATTGGGCACCCACAGGCTGCACAGCACAATGCCAGCCATGATCACGAGCAGCGCCACCGGGTAGATATCCAGGCTCAGCCATTCGAACAGGCGGCCCAGGATCACCACGGTAAGGATAAAACCGATCGAGCCCCACAAACGAATCTGACTGTAACGCTCAGGCTGCTCACGCAAGTGGGCAAAGGTAATGACTTCAAACTGCGGCAACACCGCATGCCAGAAGAACGCATGCAGCGCCATCACCAGCGCCAGCCAGGCATAGCTCTGGCTGACAAAGATCAGGGCAAAACTGCACAAGGTGCAGAGCGCACCCAGACGCACGATCAGCAGACGCTGACCGCTGTAGTCCCCCAACCAGCCCCACAGGTTGGGCGCAACGCAGCGCATCAGCATCGGGATGGCCACCAGTTCGCCAATACGCGCACTGGAAAACCCCAGGTGATTGAAGTACAGCGCCAGAAACGGCGCTGTGGCACCCAGCAAGGCGAAATAGAAAAGATAGAAGCCTGACAGACGCCAGTAAGGAAGTGTCGCCACGGCCGTCAGACCGTGACGCTCAACAATCCTTGCATTACAACTGGCCCAGTACGGGCGTGCTGACGCGTACGTCGGCGTTCTGGCCGCGATGACGCAACAGGTGATCCATCAGCACAATGGCCATCATGGCTTCGGCAATCGGCGTGGCACGGATACCCACGCACGGGTCATGACGACCCTTGGTAATCACGTCCACCGGATTGCCATGCACATCGATCGAGCGGCCCGGGGTGGTGATGCTCGAGGTTGGCTTGAGCGCCAGGTGGGCAACGATCGGCTGGCCAGACGAAATACCGCCCAGGATGCCGCCGGCGTTGTTGCTCAGGAAACCTTCAGGGGTCATCTCGTCGCGATGCTCGGTGCCGCGCTGGGCAACACTGGCAAAACCGGCGCCGATTTCAATACCTTTTACGGCATTAATGCTCATCAGCGCATGGGCCAGCTCGGCATCCAGACGGTCGAAAATCGGCTCGCCCAACCCCGGGATCACGCCTTCGGCGACCACGGTGATTTTGGCGCCAACCGAGTCCTGGTCACGGCGCAGTTGATCCATATAGGCCTCAAGCTCCGGCACTTTGTCCGGGTCAGGGCTGAAAAAGGCGTTTTGTTCAACCGAGTCCCAGGTCTTGAACGGGATTTCAATCGGGCCCAGCTGGCTCATATAACCGCGAATCACGATGCCTTGGGTGGCCAGGTACTTTTTCGCGATGGCACCGGCGGCCACACGCATGGCCGTTTCACGCGCCGAACTGCGCCCGCCGCCGCGGTAATCGCGCTCGCCGTACTTGTGGTGATAGGTGTAATCAGCGTGGGCCGGGCGGAACAGATCCTTGATCGCCGAGTAATCCTTGGACTTCTGGTCAGTGTTACGGATCAGCAGGCCAATGGCGCAGCCAGTGGTGCGGCCTTCAAACACCCCGGAGAGGATTTCAACTTCGTCGGCCTCCTGACGCTGGGTGGTGTGGCGGCTGGTGCCGGGCTTGCGTCGATCCAGATCACGTTGCAAATCTTCAAGGGACAGCTCCAGCCCTGGCGGGCAGCCATCAACAATGGCGACCAACGCCGGACCATGGCTTTCGCCAGCGGTGGTGACAGTGAACAGCTTGCCGTAGGTATTGCCGGACATGCAGGGCGCTCCGCGAAAATCAGCCGATAAAGTTCAGCCCAGGATCAGTTCAAGTCTTGTTGCAACACAACAGATGTTGAACAGATCCCAGATAACCAAAAGCGCCAGTATACGCAGGCTACCTCTGTAGTTCATCCTCGAACCTTACTCATCCGGGTTTGTCCAACCGGCACACTAGACAATGATGGCGCTATGATGCTGCGAATACTTTTATTAGCACTGACCCTGTTTGGCTTTGGCACCCAGGCCCTGGCGGCCCCGCCCTCCAATGTCTTGCTGCGGCCCATTGAGCTCGATACCGGCTCCGGCACGCTGTATGGCTCGCTGGTTTTGCCCAAGAGCGACAAGCCCGTACCCGTGGTGCTGATTATTGCCGGTTCCGGCCCGACTGACCGCGA
This sequence comes from Pseudomonas sp. TWR1-1-3, assembly GCF_049896805.1. NCBI lineage: Bacteria > Pseudomonadati > Pseudomonadota > Gammaproteobacteria > Pseudomonadales > Pseudomonadaceae > Pseudomonas > Pseudomonas sp. TWR1-1-3. The sequence goes on from NZ_JAFCUZ010000001.1 coordinate 1,492,087, forward strand.
CGGCAACAACCCTATCGGCGGGCGCAATGACGCCCTGAAAAAACTGGCCTGGCGCCTGGCCCAGAGCAATATTGCCAGCGTCCGCTTCGACAAGCGCGGCATCGCCCAGAGCCAGCCTGCCGGGCCTGACGAGCAAAAGCTCAACTTCGATCAGTATGTGTCCGACGCCGTGGCCTGGGGCGAGAAACTCAAAAGCGACCCGCGCTTTGGCAAGGTGTTTGTGCTCGGGCACAGTGAAGGCGCAATGATCGCCAGCCTGGCAGCCCCACAAATCGGTGCTGCCGGCGTGGTTTCGATTGCCGGTACAGGGCGCCCGGTGGGCGTGCTGTTGCGCGAGCAACTGCAACGCAATCACCTGCCGCCTGCCCTGCTCAAGCGCAGTTTTGAGCTGATCAGCAGCCTGGAAGCCGGCAAGACCGACGACAAGGTGCCCAAGGATCTGCAAGTGATCTTCCGCCCCAGCGTGCAGCCGTACATGATCAGCCTGCTGCGCCATGACCCGGCAGCCGCTTTCGCCGCACTGAAAATGCCGGCCATGATCATTCAGGGCACCCACGACATTCAGGTAGAGGTCAAGGATGCCCGCCTGCTCAAGGCCGCCAAGCCCGATGCCGTACTGACACTGATCAATGGCATGAACCACGTGATGCGCATCGTGCCAATGGACATGAAGCGCCAGGTGCAGTCCTATAACGACCCCAATCAGCGTTTGGCAGGCGAACTGGGCGATCGAACTGTGCGCTTTATCACGAAAGTCAATGCGGGCCAGCCCTACAGTACTGCGCATAACGGCCGATAAACCGGTGTCGGCCGTCTTTGCTTGGCTGACATCCAGCACAGGATCGAGCCGTTATGAGCGACACCCCAACACAACCCGCCGGGCCCGAGGCACCGGAAGTGCCCGAGGCCCCGCCGCTGCCTTGGGCCGATGTGCAGCCCGAGCATTTGCGCATGCTGCGCCTCGCCCCCCTGCCCACTGACCGCAACACCGGGGCACGGCCGTTACGCTTTGTGCAGTTTGGCCACGCCACACGCCACAGCAAAGACCTCAGCCTGCTGCGCATGACCATCACCCTGCCGGGCCAGCGCGTGCGCAGCGAACAGAACCAGCTTGACCTGTGGGTCGACCATAGCACCCACCGCGTGCGTTTCAGCCCTGAGCGCGGTTTGCAAGTTGAACCGGCGAACCGCGGGATCGGCCGTTTTCTGCTGGCTCAGGCCGCGTTGTGGGCGCAGAAAAAATGGTCGCACTACCGCGTTGACGGCACCGACCTGGCCAGCCGGGACGCCCTGAATGAAGACAGCCGCCTGCGCCGCGATCATGTTTTGCGGGTGCAGGGCTTTGATGTGGTGTATGCCGACGCCCAGTTTCTCAAGGCACGGATCGAAGACGTGCAAGTGGGCGAGTTGCTGGACAGCTGGAATGGCGAAAAGCTTCAGTTCCTCGACATTCTTGAGACTGCGCAAATGCTCCAGCAAGCCGAACAGAACTTGCAGGAACAAGAGGTAAAACTGCGGGAAAAAGAAGAAAAACTCGGCAGGTACCAGCGCGAAGAAATGGGCCTGCGCTTTACCATCACCTGCCTGGTAGCCTTTTCGGTGTTCCAGGCAGGGTTGTTGATCTGGATTGCGACCCACCGTTAGCACAGCGGCTACCGACAAACTTCAACCCTGGGAGCGAGCCTGCTCGCGAATGGTCTACACCCGCTATCAGACCCGCGAAGCGAACAGCGCCTGATGTTCGCGGCACTGCTCGGCGGTCAGCATGAAGACACCATGGCCCCCGCGCTCAAAATCAAGCCAGGCGAAGTCGACTTCCGGGTACAGCGATTCAACATGTATCTGGCTGTTGCCCACCTCAACGATCAGCAGGCCCTTTTCAGTCAGGTGATCCGCCGCTTCGGCCAGCATCCGCCGTACCAGGTTCAGGCCGTCGTCACCACAGGCCAGCCCCAGTTCAGGCTCGTGCTGATACTCGGCAGGCATATCGGCAAAGTCTTCAGCATCGACATACGGCGGGTTGGACACAATCAGGTCAAAACGCTGGCCCGGCAAGCCATCAAAACCGTCGCCCTGTACGGTGTACACGCGTTCGTCAACGCCGTGGCGCTCGATGTTCTGGTTGGCCACTTCAAGGGCCTCAAAGGACAGGTCAGCCAGTACCACTTCGGCGTTCTGGAACTCGTAGGCACAGGCGATGCCGATACAGCCCGAACCGGTACACAGGTCAAGAATGCGTGCAGGTTCAGCGCCCAGCCACGGTTCAAAACGCTTTTCAATCAGCTCACCGATCGGCGAGCGCGGAATCAGCACGCGCTCATCGACGATAAACGACATGCCGCAGAACCAGGCCTCACCCAACAGATAGGCCGTGGGCACGCGCTCTTCGATACGGCGCTTGAGCAGATGTTGCAGGTTGACCAGCTCATCGTCTTCAAGGCGACAGTCGAGATAGCTATCGGCAATTTCCCACGGCAGGTTCAGCGCACCCAGCACCAGTTGACGGGCTTCATCCCAGGCATTGTCGGTACCATGACCAAAGAACAGATCTTCCCCATGAAAGTGGCTAACGGCCCAGCGAATATGGTCGCGCAAAGTGCGCAGGCGGGAAGTGATCAATGGTCTTACTCCTCAAAATCGATTGGCGATTCTAACAGCCAAACTCCGACGCGCCAAAGGTGAGCCGGACGACTACACGTGACGGCGTTTCAAAAAGTAAGACCGTGTACAATAAAAACCTGAAATCGCTCCATTTTGTACATTTTATGGCTACAACATATTTGCTTGACATCGCTACAGGCCAGCAACCACAAGGCCTGCACGACTAGTCATTCACATAAACGCTCCGCCAGTGGAGAATGTCGCAAAAGCCCCATTCAAAGGAGCCCCCGAATGCCCGCTTTAAAGACGATGTTTCAACTCACAGGACGTGGCTATGCCGCAGCCAATCTGAGCAACGCCAGCCTGCTGATCATCGATGCGCAAAATGAGTACTTGAGCGGGCCATTGGCCCTTTCCGGCATGGACGCGGCCACCGCCAACATTGCCCGTCTGCTTGAAGCTGCCCGCAAGGCAAAGCGCCCGGTCATCCATATCCGTCACCTGGGCACCGTTGGCGGTATGTTCGACCCTCAGGGCGAGCGTGGCGCCTTCATCAAGGGCCTGGAACCACAGGGTGATGAGCAGATTATCGAGAAGCGCATGCCCAACGCATTCAACGACACCGGGCTGCAAAAGGCCCTGGAAAACCTCGGCTCGCTGGATGTGATCGTCTGCGGCTTCATGAGCCACTCCAGCGTCAGCACTACCGTGCGTGCGGCCAAGGACTACGGCTTGCGCTGCACCCTGGTGGAAGACGCCTGCGCCACCCGCGACCTGCCGACCGCGGACGGCATTATCAGCGCCGAGCAAGTGCAAAAAGCCGAAATGGCCATCATGAACGACAACTTTGCCACCCTGACGTTGACCCAAAACCTGATTTGATCTGAACCGGACGTTGACGGGCGGCCCCTGCAACCGCCCATCCCGGACCAGCTCCAGCCTGCGGGCGCTTTCCTATTTCACTACACTCAGGAACAACCTGACGAAGTCCCTGTCGAAGGGCCGATACCCTTTAAGGAAAGATCGGAATGAAGATCTCCGATGGTTTTGATGCTCGGCGTTTGCGCCCCAAGGCTCATCGCGACTGGCGCTCGCGCCTGGTACTGATGTTTGCAGCGCTGCTGGCACTGCTTGGCATGCTGTTGCTGTTGGCGGGTGCCGCCAGCCTGATTGGCCATCCAACGGCACTGGGCGAGCTCAATGCCAGCCCCGCAGGTGCAACACTGGTGTTGGTGTCCGGCCTGTTGGTGTGCTGGCTGGGGGTATGGATGTGGCGTCGACGCCGGCGCCTGATGCGCAAGCCATTTGGCCTGAACATGGCCCCGCACCTGATGAAAAAACACGACTGACGCATATCCGCCGCCCGATTGTCGTCGACTTGGGTAAACTGGCAGCCCTTCGCGGAGGCTGACATGCAAGACGACGATTTTTCCCTGTTCAAAAACGAGATTCGCGGTGTCAAACCGATCAAGCATGATCGTGCCGACACCGGCAAACCCAAGGCTGACCGGGCGCAGCTGGCCAAGTTGCGCCAGAACGCCATTGTGCGCACCAACGCGACCATCATCGACGGCCTGTCAGACCAGTTTGTGATTGATGTTGGCCCCGAGGACCAGCTGAGCTGGGCCCGTGACGGCGTGCAGGAAAGCCAGATGCGCAAGCTCAAGCTGGGGCAGATCGCCTTTGAAGGCAGCCTTGACCTGCACGGCATGACCGTTGAAAAGGCCCGCGAAACCCTTTGGGAATTCCTCGGTGAAGCCGTGCGCCTTGAAGTACGTTGCGTGCGCGTTACCCACGGCAAGGCCGTGCGTCTGGACGGCAAGCGCCCGATGATCAAAAGCCACGTCAACACCTGGCTGCGCCAGCACTCACAGGTACTGGGCTTCTGCTCCTGCCAGGCCAGGCATGGCGGCGCCGGCGCGGTCTATGTGATGCTCAAGCGCACCATGATGGAGGGGCGTGACGAGTAACCCGAGGAGTCACCGTGCCTGCCGCTCCTCCCCGCACGCACCCATCTCTCCATTTTAACGCGTTAATGTTGTGCAACCACGAAACATTGTTTGCACAACTTTAGCTTGCGCGAATTTCGCCCCCCCTCCTACGCCATCAGATCGAAATAATTTCGATCAATAACGATGAATTTGGCCAGCTTGCCCACCGCGATCGAACAGGTGGCCATAGCAAACCTAACGCGCTCCAGTAATGGAGTAAGCCTCAAGATGATCAGCAATACTGTTGCATTTCAGCCGCGCGACCTCCTACTCATACAGCCACTTATCGTCAAGAATTTTATATACAATATATCAGCTACATCAGCGCGCAACAAACATCAAACATCAAACAACGCATACTTAATTAATGTTTCAACTCACTACAAATACATTTCAAAGGACGCAAACAACAAAGAAACCCACCTCCACTCCTGCAACATTTTCTTATGACAACTCCATATGACAACCCTCTAACTCTCATTACACTAAGCCCCGCAGCCACTCAATCAAACACAACCAGATACTTATGCCCGACACTGTCCGACACTAAGGAATCCAAGGAATGAAACCTTAAAAAGCAATAACACCACTGCAAACACCCTTAGGAGCTTCCATGCTACAGCAACTCACAGATTACGAACTTCTAGGAATAAAAGGCCATTACAACCTCTCCGACGGGCATGCATACCATGATATCAATGAGACATTCCCTAGCTTCCCTAACCAGCTATCAGAGGTCTGGAGAGACAGTGAGTTGACCAAGGTCAACATTGCCGAGCAGCGCTTCAAAAATGCGTTTGCTAAATTGATAAATTCAGAAACACTAGAACTCAGCCACTGCTACAAAATCTCACCTACAGCATCGAACTCCATCGACCTGGTTGCCGCATATCTCGCCATCGAAGCGCCCCGTGTACTGCTGATAGAACCGACGTTCGACAACCTAGCTTTACTGCTACGGCGTCGCGGCTGCTTGCTACAGCCCCTTGATGAAACACTCTTTCGTAACGCACTCAATACTCAAGTATTGGCTTCACTGTTTGATGAACTTCATTTCGATACGGTATTTCTTGTCACACCGAACAATCCAACGGGAATGACAATCGAACCCGAGCATTTAACGCTCATCGTAGATTATTGCGCACAGCGAAAAAAAACATTAGTCCTGGATACCACATTCAGAATGTACGCCTTACATCAACATGATGAACGCGCATATTTAGTACACAGCGGCTGCCAGTACTTCATCATTGAGGACACGGGCAAAACATGGCCAACACACGACCTAAAAGCCAGCCTTATCAGTTACTCTGAAGGCTGCGCTCGCCTATTCGAAACCATCTACGACGAAGTCTATCTATGCCACTCTCGATTCGCAATGCTGCTGTTCGAATCTCTGTTCGAGCACACTCGACATACGGGGATCGCCACAAGTATCCATGCCCCCGTGAATAACCGCCACACCTATCTGATCGATAAGTTATCGAGTTCCATCGTACAACCCAAAACGGAAAGAACGCACGCAACCCTACCTTTGGAGTGGTTCGAATTGAAAACGAACAACCAGGTTTCGGATATAGATGTCGTCAACCACCTTGCAAATAAAGGTGTACATGTGCTGCCGGGAAGGTTTTTCTACTGGAGCAAAAAAAGACCACCATATACAGCATTCCGCGTCTCACTCTCTCGTCAATACTCAATATTTCATACCAGTGTCGATAAATTAAAAACCGCCATTAACCAACTCGAAGACGAGTACGTCAAACAGGTGCCCAATGTATTCACCTAAATTATTCCCCAGACTGACATGCCCGCCAACAGGTTTTGAACAAGCCGACATCGTCGTAGAACCACTTTCAATATCCCATGCAATCATTGACTTTGAGGCCGTCTATGCTAGCCGACAAATGCTTAACGCACGATACAAAACGCCTAACCACTGGCCGCTAAATATTACGTTGCATGACAACTTGGTCGATTTAGGCTGGCATGAAAAAGAATTCCGCGACGAATCTTCATTTGCCTACACCATTACCAACCAAAGCAGAAGCAAATGTTATGGATGTATCTATATCATCCCGATAGAGTCACGACCCACGCTTTCATTCTGGCTACGCTGTGATGGTGAATCCCCTTTGGACGAAGCATCATTCAAAGTTCTAATTCGTGATTGGCTGGCCAGCGCATGGAAAGGCCACGAAATAAATATAATGTAAAGCCACTAGGACAAACAAATGTGCGGCCTGTTCGCTACCTATTTAAAAAATATCGACACGCAAGTTACTGACCGACTCAACCTCCGCGGATTGCGCAGCCTCAAACATAGAGGCCCGGACCGACAAGGCTACTTTTCGACTCAGGACGGCAACGTCTTTCTCGGTCATAGCCTGTTGTCGGTATCGACCCAACATGCTGATGAAGGCAAACAACCCATTAGAACGAATAAGTGGGTCATGGTGTACAACGGGGAGATCTATAACCACCGACATCTTAGGGAAAAACTCACAGCTCTCGGCATCTTTTTCGAAGGAGACTCAGATACCGAAACCTTGTTGCGCGGTATCGATCATCTTGGCTGGGCATTCCTGGACACAGTGGAAGGTTGCTGGGCCCTTGTAGCCTACGACCTGAATTCCGGAAGGCTTTTCTTCTCACGCGACCCGCTCGGAGAAAAGCAATTGATATATACAGTTAACCGAGACGGTTTGACACTTGCATCTGAAGCCAAGGCAATTCGAGCAGTGCGTGGGCAGCTAGAACTCAACAACGAACGGATATTCTCGGACCTTATTTTCGACTTTTTCTCGAATCGGGAATCAACTTATTTTAGAAACCTTAATAATTGCATCCCTGGAAAGGTGTATCAATATGATCAATTCTCGGAGGCACCAAAAATAGTTCATACCATACGCTTGGTATCAAAAAGTCCAGATTACGCTTTGAGACGAAAACTGGCAAATGCCGTCAGCTCTATGGTTCCCGAACATCACGACCACGCCTTGGTTTTATCAGGGGGCTTGGACAGTGGCATTATTGCAAGCCTGCTCAAAACCGAAATGCAGGACAAACCTTTTACAGCTATTACCGCTGCCTATCTCGACAGCGACAATGAAGACCTGCGTTATGCCAAGCATCTGGTCAATCATTTAGGCCACATCAATCATCATGTACTGCATATTGGCGCGACAGATATTGAGGATCACTTCGAATCGGTGCAGTACGCCCTTGAAGAACCCTTGCTCGATCAGGTGTATGTCACGCAATACCTGATATACAAGCACCTATCAAATCTGGGCCTGCGGGTTGCGCTTAACGGCCAGGGCGCTGACGAATTTTGGGGAGGCTATTATTACCACTACAACCTTCAAAAATTCTACAGTACAGCAGATCACGAGCGAGTCATTAATCATTTTCAACTTATCGCCGAACGAAGAGGCATTCACAACCTGCTCACCCAGCTCGAGATCGAAACAATTATCCAACATAACCTTGAGTTTCGCTGGAGCCATATAGATACCTTACAAAGCATTCTGATGGAAGGGCATTTGCAAGCGATGCTCAGCCATGAAGACAAACTATCAATGGCGTCTGGAGTAGAGGTGCGTCTACCATTTTTGAATCAAGATCTGGTCGTGCATGCGCTCAATCTCTCTACTGAGGAAAAAATTTACCAAGGTATCGAAAAAACACCGCTTCGGGCTGCCATGAAAGGTATTTTGCTCGACAATATTCGACTGCGCCGCAAGCAAGCGTTCCCTGACGCTCCGAAAGCCGCCTACATGAAATTGCCCTTGCTGCAACACTTGGCGCCAACCAACAGTTTCTTTTCTAAAAGTGATATCAAACATCTTGCGCAGGCCACTCCTGCCATGGAGTGGCGGATGAACGCGGTCAACGCCTTTTCAGGTGCCTTCACCAAGGGAGTGTGAGCGTGGACGTCAACGCAAGCGAAATTCTAAGAAGAGCGATACCCCTCGGCCTTGCCAATATGTCCGTAGTACTCATGCCCCTGCTCGACTCAGTGATGCTGGGGCAATACGATATATACAGCATGGCATCCGGCGGACTGGCAATGCAGATCTATCTGGTTCTGTTCATGCTGGGCGAAGGTATCGTGTTCGGCTTCGGACCAATCTATGGCCGGTATCTCGACACAAGCGACAACCGGAGGATGGCCAGCAGTAAACTTGCTGTCTATATTTTGCTCACGGCTTTCGCAGTCATTGCATTCGTTATTCTGCTAGGAGGACCACAGATACTCCTGAGTCTGCAACAATCTCCCAGCCTGGTGGAAGAGTCACGGGGTTATCTGGTTTTGCTAGGCTTGTCGCTGCTACCAAACCTGTTGTTCATCCACTATTGGGAAATACTCGCCTTCCACGATAAAGGCAAATGGGTTGTTGTTGGCGCTGTGATCCAGTTGATCAGCAATGTTGCTCTCAACTACTTGTTGATCTACGGCACATGGAGAACACCACCGTTAGGGCTGTTAGGTGCAGGGATAGGAACCTTGATAGCGTCATTGGTCGCTGCCGCAGTGCTCTACCTGCTCATGTCCCGACATACAGCCAGCCCGCAAAGCCACCTGACACGAGATTTTTTAACCTTCCGGACATCATTGTATCCGCACATGGTTGAGGTGCTGAAAATAGGCATACCGATCGGTTTGAGTATCATTAGTACGGTTGCCTTTTTATCCGCATCCGTGCTTCTGATGGGATGGTTCAGCGAGCAATCACTTGCCGCACACCTCGCGACACTTCAAATAAACGAACTGATTGTTGTGTTCATTCTGGGTTTCAATGAATACTGCGCCATGCATGTTTCATCCCATATCAGCACCGCGACGGGGCGTACACTGCGGAGATTTCTTTTTAAAGTAACAATGACTGCACTCAGTTTCATCTTAGCACTACTAACGCTGATGTATCTCGTCCGATTTAGTCTCTTCTCTCTTTTTCTTGGCCCTTTAACCGATATCACTCAGCCGTTTTATAACGACATGAATGAATTTTTTTCATTCTCTCTCCCCTTTTTGTTGATCGATGCTTTTATCCTGTTACTCACAGGCATTCTAAGAGGTTGCGAAATTACCCGCTGGCCGTTGCTATTCAACCTGACAGGCTTCTGGTTATTTGGTTTGACCTCCCAATTATTGCTGATCAAATACTACCCTACAAACCCGGTAGTGGTCTGGATTGGTATGCAAATAGGATTTATTGCTACTGCAATAGCCTTGATAGTTTTTTTCTTGAAATACAGTGCCGTAAGTCACGACCCGTGGCGAATGGCATATCTCAACAAGAAGGAACCACTGTGAACATCAATACCGCAAATATAGTCGTCATCGGCATGGGCACTGTTGGCAAAGTTCTGGCTTGCGCGTTCGCCAAAAAACGCAAAACACATACCTACAACCTTCACCTGATAGGCCGAACGGAGCAGTCGACTTCTGATATTACTGCACGCATTGTAAGTTTATATGGACTAAGCCCGCAACGCCATTTTTGCGATGCCAAGCAGACCGACGCGCTGATTGAAACACTCCGCAAGATTGGCCCCCATATCGTCGTCAATGCTGCCACACCCGACACACATATCAGTGTTATGCGCGCCTGCCTCCAAGTCGGAGCACATTATATAGACACAGCCGTGTTCGAGATGCCTGAGGACTTCAACGTACCTGCACCTTGGTACTCACATGAGCTTGCGCTACGCGAACAATTTCAGCAAAAAGGTTTGACCGCGATTCTTTCCATTGGCTTTGATCCAGGCGTGGTCAACGTTTTCTGCGCCAAAGTGCGTAAAGACTATCTTGACACTATAGAGTCAATCGATATTCTCTGCGCGAATGCGGGCACTCACAATCAATTCTTTGCCACTAACTTTAACGCCGCAGTAAACCTCAAAGAATTGTGTGAAGACACGGGTTACTGGCAACACGGTGCATGGCACTCATCCCCACCCTTTACGCGGAGCATGGAGTTCAACTTCCCGACTATAGGTGTACAAAAACTTTACTCGGTCGGGCATGACGAAGTTCACTCGCTGTCCATGAACATACCCGAAGCGAAGATCGAATTCTGGATGCGCGTCGGGGACGAGTTCAGGGCAACGTTCGACGTACTGAAAAAAGTAGGATTATTATCGCTGAAACCTATTGAACTGGGAATGGAAGCTATTTCACCGCTGGACTATCTGGCGAAAGTTTTGCCCTCTGCGCAAACATTTGCCAATGAGTACCGGGGAACAGTATGTGTGGGAGCTTTGATAAGTGGCACCAAGGATGGAATATCTAAAACGATCTTCATGCATAGCGTATGCAATCACGAAGATTGTTACAGCGACCTCGAAACCCAAGTGACTGCCTATACGACCGCTCTGCCCGCCATGGCCGCGACCCTGTTGATTCTTGGAGGAGAATGGGATGTCGGAACCATGGTCCATCCGGAAGAATTACCTCCCGACCCATTTCTCAACGAGATTCGCGAATTGGGTCTTGAGTGGCGCGCCACATATATATCGCATTGACTGGAGCACATACCGGATCCAAAACCTGTTGAACACTGCGCCACTTCGTACTCGTACGACATAAGGAAGTCTCATTGAAAAAGCTAGACACTCAATCATTCACCTTTGGCCTTGAATCCATCCATAATAACTCACGCATGACCCTTCAAGAAGACTGCTATGACACGCTTGAAATCCAGCAGCATATTCATCAGCTTTGGCATAAAGAACGTAACACTCTGATCGCCAGAAGTTTTTGGTCCGACGCACAGAAAAAAGAGTACGCACTACAACATTTGTCCGCGGTAGTCGATTATGCCTTTAACCAGATTCCCTTTTATCATGACTATTACCAGGCCAGTGGCTATGAAACCGGAGCACTCAGATCGCTGACTGACTTTGAGTCAATCCCCGTTCTAAACAAAAACATCTTGAGGAGCGTGCAAACCAAAGACTTCCTGCCTCGTCACTTACCCGAAAATGCGGCCAATATATTTTGGTCCAGCACTTCGGGTTCCAGCGGGGTTGCTTTACCCATTCTTAGCGACTTAGACTCGGTATCTTTCAATTCCCTGACCTACTATCGGATGTTCCAACGTCTAGGCGGCAATGCGTTCAGCACTGATCGATGGATCTACAATGTCCACCATATAAGGAGCTGGGTATCTTCCCTATCTGGCGATTACCCGACATTTACATTGAATGATATTGCAAACATCGACGAGTTTGTCCTGCACCTGGAGCATCTTCGCCCCATACTTTTGAACCTCCTACCAAGTTACTTGCCTCTGCTTGAACCTTACGCCTGCAGAATTGCCCGCCTTGAGTTAAAAGCTATCATTACTAATTCGGAAGCAAGTTCCCATCATGAGCGGGAATATTTCTCATCTCTATATCAAACACCTGTACTTGATGAATATTCATCAGAAGAAGTCGGGATTATTGCCTTGGAATGCCCTTTCCGACATTACCACCCGGAATTCGACTATACCCATGTCGAACTCAAAGACCTTTCAAGCGCGGGCTCGTCAGGCTTGGCAACTGTCTATTGCACTGATTTCATGTGTCGAACCATGCCATTTATCCGCTATGACCATGGAGACATCGTTACAGTAGCTGGAAATGATTCAAGCCTTTGCAAATGCGGCCAACACGGACGAACAATCGAACGGATCGACGGGAGAAAGGATGATTGCCTCAAAACGCTCAGCGGCCATTACGTTCCAACCGCCGTCGTTACGAATACCTTGGACAGCTTTTTCAATGCTGACCCCAACGTATCTGCATTCCGATTGATTCAACGCGCCACACTCACCGACTTCATATTCATGTATACGGGAGCCAGTACCGAGCAGTTATCCCCCGCCCTTGCTGCCTTCCAGGAACAACTGCAGGTTTTGCTGAAGGTGAGTATCCATTTGAAAATCGAGAGGGTTGATGTGTTACCGGATACCCCAAGCTACAAACGCAAGAAGGTCATTTCCCAAGCTCAGGAGGCAGCTCAATGACAGCTGCAACTTACCCTTGCGCATGAGGCCTGGCTCTTCACCCGTAGCCGAGAAAATGTGGATCACTGCGTGCAGACAATACAACTGCCGCCATTCCTACGCTACCATGTGCCTCATGGCAGGCATGAACCCTGCGTTTATCGCCAATCAGCTAGGTCACAGCGTACAAATGTTGCTTTCAACGTATGCTAAATGGCTAAATTCCAGCACAGACTGGAGCGAGCTCGGGAAACTCGAAAACAGCATGATTGGTACAAAATTGGTACGACCCGACGAGGTGCCACTCTGAAACCCGCATGGAATATAGCCCTGTGACACTGGAACAAAACTACACCGCGATCCTCGGTCAACTCGGCGAAGACGTTTCCCGTGAAGGCCTGCTGGATACGCCAAAGCGTGCCGCCAAGGCCATGCAGTACCTTTGCCGCGGCTATGAACAAACCCTGGAAGAAGTCACCAACGGTGCCTTGTTCAGCTCAGACAACAGCGAAATGGTGCTGGTCAAGGACATCGAGTTGTACTCGCTGTGCGAACACCACCTGCTGCCGTTTATCGGCAAGGCCCATGTCGCCTACATTCCGAGCGGCAAAGTGCTGGGCCTGTCGAAAGTGGCGCGTATTGTCGATATGTATGCCCGTCGCCTGCAGATCCAGGAAAATCTCAGTCGCCAGATCGCCGACGCCGTGATGCAAGTCACCGGCGCCCTGGGCGTGGCCGTTGTGATCGAGGCCAAGCACATGTGCATGATGATGCGCGGTGTCGAGAAGCAGAACTCGTCGATGATCACTTCGGTGATGCTGGGTGAGTTCCGCGAAAACGCCGCCACGCGCAGCGAGTTTCTCAGCCTGATCAAGTAACTGCGGCACAGAAAAAACCGGCGTTTATCGCCGGTTTTTTTTCGCCTGCACAATTTCAGGTAAGCTGCGTCCCTTATTAATTTGCCCATGAGGCTTTTACTGTGTTTATCAAAGCGCTTCGCGTAGGCCTGGGTCAGCTCATTATCGCTGGCGATTTCGTGACACGTCCAAGCAAAAAGCAGCGCCCTGCCGCCGCTCAGGCGCAGGTCGACCAGGCTGCCAAGGGCCTGACCCTGTTTCAGTTCCACGCCTGCCCTTTCTGTGTAAAAACGCGCCGCACCCTGCGCCGCCTGAATGTGCCAGTGGCCCTGCGTGACGCGAAGAACAACGAGCAGGATCGCCAGACCCTGCTGGAGCAAGGGGGCAAGATCAAAGTGCCTTGCCTGCGCATCGAAGAAGGCGGCAAAACCACCTGGATGTATGAGTCCAAGGTGATCATTGACTACCTGAACCAGCGCTTTGCCAACGTTTAAGGCCATCCCCCGGTCTACCCTCCCTGTGGGAGCGAGCCTGCTCGCGAACGACCTTCGCGAGCAGGCTCGCTCCCACAGTTGAAGTTTCCTTCAGACCTCGTCAGCGGCTACAGAATGTGCGCACAAAAAAAACCGGCACTTGGCCGGTTTTTTTAAAGGGGCGATTTGCTCAATCGAGCATTCCCACATGCCGCGGATGGCTGGCCACCCGCGCCAGCCACGCCTGAATACCCGGGTAGCCGCTCAGGTCAAACCCGCCCTGATGGGCCACATGGGTATAGGCATACAGCGTCACGTCGGCGATCGAGTATTGCTCACCCACCAGATACGGCGTGCGCGTGAGCTGTTGCTCCATCACGTCCAGCGCCTTGTAGCCACGCTTTTGCAGCTTGCGGTATTCCTCAAGGCGCTCTTCGGGTAGCCCCAGGTAAAACTGGATAAAGCGCGCCACCGCAATATAAGGCTCATGACTGTACTGCTCGAAAAACTGCCATTGCAGCACTTGCGTGCGCAAACGCGGTTCGGTCGGCAAAAACTCGCTGCCGTCGGCCAGGTAGTTGAGAATCGCGTTGGACTCCCACAGGCACGTACCGTCTTCCAGCTCCAGCACCGGCACTTTGCCGTTGGGGTTTTTCGCCAGAAACTCCGGGGTCTCGGTTTCACCCTTGAGAATGTCCACGGCAAACCACTGATACTCAAGCCCCAGCAAATGCAGCATCAGCTTGATCTTGTAGCAGTTGCCCGAGTTGTAATCGCCATAAACCTTGAGCATTGCGCCTCCTTCAGGCCGCCTGGGCAGCCTGGGCCTGACGAATCACGTTGGCCAGACGCTTGAGGCCTTCATGCAGACGCGCCGGGTCAATATGGCTGAAGTTCAGGCGCAGGCTGCCCACGTTCTGGTCCGGGTTGGCGAAGAACGGCTCGCCAGGCATAAAGGCCACGTTCTGTTCCAGCGCAGGCTTGAGCAAAGTGCGGGTATCGAACGGTTGCTTGAGGGTCAGCCAGAAGAACAAACCGCCCTGGGGCACATGCCAGTCAGCCAGATCCGAGAAATGCTCTTCCAGCGCCAGCTGAAAACCGTCACGGCGCACGCGGTAGAAATCACGCAGTTCGGCCAGGTGATTACTCATTTTCTCGGTGCCGATCCACTGCAAGGCTTGCCACTGGCCAACGCGGTTGGTGTGCAGGTCAGCCGATTGCTTAAGGCGCAGCAAGTGCGGGTACAGGTCAGGGCTGGCAATCAGGAAACCGACGCGCAGGCCCGGCAACAGGGTCTTGGACACCGTGCCGGTATAGATCCAGCTGGCTTTTTTCAGGCGGCTGACGATCGGTGTGGCGCTGCCGCCGTCGAAGTTCAGCTCGCGGTACGGCTCGTCTTCGATCAGGGTCACGCCGAACTCGTCGAGCAAGGCAGCAACCGCGTCGCGCTTGGTTTCGCTGTAACGCACAGCAGACGGATTCTGGAACGTCGGGATCAGGTAGATGAACGCCGGGCGGTGTTTTTCCAGCTGCACGCGCAACGCAGCCAGATCAGGGCCATCAGCTTGCAGCGGAAACGTCAGGCATTCGGCACCGAACAATTGGAAGATTTGCAGCGCCGCCAGGTAGGTCGGTGCTTCGAGCATGATTTCGGTGCCCTTGTCGATATACAGCTTGGCTGCCAGATCAAGCGCCTGCTGCGAACCGCTCAACACCATCACCTGGCTGGCGTCGCAATTAACCCCCAGTGCGCGAGCCTCTGCAGCCAGTACTTCACGCAGTGCCGGCTCACCTTCGCTCATGCCGTACTGACCCATCGAGGCAGGCATATCGGTCCAGTCGACCTTGGGCAGCATGGCCTCGGCCGGTAGCCCGCCAGCGAAAGACATGACTTCCAGACGTTGGGCCGCAGCCAGAATTTCACGAATCAAGGAGCTTTTCAGGCGGGAAACACGTTCGGAGAAGGCCATACAGATCACCGGTAGCGGAAGTAATTGGAAATAAGTCAAACTGTTTGACCGAAACTACGCCGCGAACCCTAGATACGTCAATATGCTTGACCTTAAAAATCCGACCACTCAGCGCGCCGCCATGGAAGCCTTCTTCTTTGGCTATCAAGCATTTACCGCCAAAGCGGATGAAATGCTGGCACGTCGTGGGCTGAGTCGGGTGCATCAGCGTATTGTTTTTTTTATCGCCCACCACCCCGGTGTCAGCGTCAAGGAACTGCTGACCTTACTGGGCGTGAGCAAGCAGGCCCTGAATACGCCATTACGCCAGTTGATCGAGATGGCCCTGGTTCGCAGCGTCGCGCCCGAGACCGACAAGCGCAAACGCCTGCTGGAACTGACTGCCGACGGTGTGGCCTTCGAAAAGAGCCTGCGCCGCGAACAGGTCAAGCTGCTGCAAAGGGTATTTGCTCAGGCAGGTGAAGACGCGGTGAATGGCTGGCTGGCGGTCAATCATGCCCTGGGACAAAGCCGCCAGCTCTAGAGCAGGGTTCCTGTGGAAGGTGGCTTGTTCTGTAAGCGGGCTTGCCCGCGATGCAGGCGCCGCAGTACTCCAGTTGCACCGCAGCGATCCAATCGCGAGCAAACTCGCTCACACAGAAAACAGACACCCACCCATCACTTTCTGATCACAATCTGAAAAACATTATTTGCTTTTTTTGTATACAAAAGCATAATTCACTTCGCCTGCGTTTCTGACCCGAAAGTCAGAAAAACTTCTCCCGCCACACCCAGTGCCCTTAAAAATAATAAAAGCCTGAGGAAATCACCGTGGACAGCCAAAAGTCAGAAATACCCGTTGTCGAACTTGCCACGCCCGCCGCCCGCAGCTGGCTGGAACGCCTGTTCAAACTGTCACTGCATGGCACCACGGTCAAAACCGAGCTGATTGCCGGGCTGACCACCTTCATCACCATGGCCTACATCATCTTCGTCAACCCCAACATCATGGCCGATGCTGGGATCGATCATGGTGCAGCCTTCGTCGCCACCTGCATTGCCGCCGCTCTCGGCAGCCTGTTGATGGGGCTTTACGCCAACTGGCCAGTAGGCCTGGCGCCAGGTATGGGACTGAATGCGTTTTTTACTTACACCGTGGTCGGAACCATGGGTTACAGCTGGGAAACAGCATTGGGTGCCGTGTTTGTCTCCGGTGTGCTGTTCCTGATTCTGACCCTGTCGCGGGTGCGTGAATGGCTGCTCAACAGCATTCCCGTCAGCTTGCGGTACGCGATGGGTGCTGGGGTGGGGTTATTCCTGGGGATTATCGGCCTGAAAACCTCGGGCATTATCGTCGACAGCCCGGCCACCCTGATCAAGCTCGGTTCATTGCGCGACCCTGCCCCGCTGCTGGCAGCGGTGTGCTTTTTGATGATTGCGATTCTGAGCTATCACCGCGTCTTCGGCGCCATCCTGATCAGCATTATCGCCGTGACCCTCGCCGGCTGGGGCCTGGACCTGGTGCATTACAACGGCATCATGTCGGCACCGCCAAGCCTTGCACCGACCTGGATGGCCATGGACCTCAAGGGCGTTTTCAACATCAGCATGATCAGCGTGGTGCTGGCCTTTCTGTTTGTACACATGTTCGATACGGCCGGCACCCTGATGGGCGTGGCCCAGCGTGCCGGGCTGGTGAAGGCCGATGGCAGGATCGAAAACCTGTCCCGGGCCCTCAAGGCCGACAGCGCCTCCAGCGTGTTCGGTGCGGTGGTCGGCGTGCCACCCGTGACCAGCTACGTGGAAAGCGCCGCAGGCGTTGCGGCAGGCGGGCGTACCGGGCTTACTGCCGTCACCGTGGGGGTGTTGTTTGTGGCCGCCATGTTCTTTGCCCCCCTGGCTGGCATGATCCCCGCTTATGCCACAGCAGGCGCTCTGATTTATGTGGCCATGCTGATGATGGGCGGCATGCAGCACATCAACTGGGACGAACCCACTGACTGCATCCCGGCCATAGTGACCGTGATCATGATGCCTTTGACCTTCTCGGTCGCCGACGGGATAGCCCTGGGCTTTATCAGCTTTGTCGCACTCAAGGCAGGCACCGGCAAATACCGGGAAATTTCCGTCAGCCTGTGGGTGCTCTGCGCTATTTTCATCGCCAAGTTTATTTACCTGTAAACCGGGCGGTATCAATCGGCCCCGCAATGACGCGGGGCCTTTGTTGTTTGGGAGGAAGTGATGAGTCTGGAAACCTGGCTGCTGTTCAGCAGCGCGGCATTGGTGGTAATCCTGATTCCAGGGCCGCTGTCGTTATTGATGATCAGCAACAGTCTGAACTACGGCTTGCGCCGTTCGTACCCGGCTTTTCTGGGAGGTGTATTTGCCTCGATCTGCCTGCTCAGCGCTTCGGCACTGGGTTTGGGCGCCTTGCTGCTGGCCTCGGAAAAACTCTTCAGCGCCCTGAAGATCGTGGGCGCGCTGTACCTGTTTTACCTGGCCTGGCAAAGCTGGAAACAATCGCGCCAGCCGGCCACCGTCACCAATGTGCCCGAAGCCGCACCAATACCGCGCTTTAGCGCCCTGTTTGGGCGCGCGTTCGTGCTGGGGGCCAGCAATCCTAAGGACATTCTGTTCTTTGCTGCCTTTTTGCCGCAGTTTCTCAACCCCGATCTACCGTTCCTCAACCAGTTACTGGTGATGATCGCCACCTGGACCGTGCTCGACCTGCTGTGCAAGCTGGCCTACGGCCTGGGTGCCCACGGTGCCGCGGGGTACCTGCGCAGCGGCAAGGGCCAGAGCTGGTTCAACCGGGTCAGTGCCGGGCTGTTCAGCGTGGCAGGCACGGCGTCGTTGTTGAGCCGCTGATTGCACACAAGCCCGTAGCAGCTGCCGAAGGAACGAGGCTGCGTTCGATTGCGAAGCAATCGTAAGACCTGAGTTCGCGATTTATCTGATGGACAGCGGATTCAGGTTCTACGACGGCTACGCCGCCGAACGCAGCCTCGTTGCTTCGGCAGTTGCTACGGACATGGCATGTAGACAGGCAAAAAAAAGCCCGCAGTGTGAGCGGGCAAATAACCACATGCGCAGATCGAAAACGATTAGCTACCGCGATAGGTCGAGTAGCTGTACGGCGAAATCAGTAGCGGTACATGGTAGTGATCCTGCTCGGCGCTGATCCCGAAACGCAGTACCACCACATCCAGAAACGCCGGCTCCGGCAATTTCACACCCCGTGCGCGGTAGTAATCACCGGCACTGAACTGCACCTGGTAAACCCCGGAACGGTAGGCCTCCCCCTCCAGCAACGGCGCGTCGCAACGGCCATCGCTGTTGGTCAGGGCTGTAGCGACCAACTCCAGCCCCGAACCTTCAACCCGATACAGCTCGACCTTGATCGAGCTGCCCGGGCAGCCGTGTGCGGCATCCAAAACGTGCGTAGTCAAACGTCCCATTGATTGTGCGACCTCCCGAGTCATAAAAAAAACGGCTGCCGCCCTCTTTTGGCGCACCAAAAGACTCGGCGAAGACACGATTAAGACATTTATCAAAAAAATTGTACACAATTAAAAATGACAATCTGCGCATCCCCCGACGCTACGGGGCCTGCACGGCATTAATCGTCAAAGCCGCAGTCCTTAGAGACCTTTCGCCCATAAACTGACCAATCAGGCAGGTTTCTTGCAAGTACTCTTTCTGTACAAATCGTGGTAGAAATAGCAAAAATCAGGGTTACAAATAAAATGTAAAGTTGTATACAATCAGCTCATCGCAGTGACGCCAGGTCTGGCCAATCGACTGTTACCACGAACAATAAGGAAGACTGCAGTGAGCGCTGACTACCCACGCGACCTGATTGGTTACGGTCCAAACCCTCCACATCCGCATTGGCCGGGCAACGCCCGCATCGCCCTGTCTTTTGTTCTCAATTACGAAGAAGGCGGCGAGCGCAACATCCTGCACGGTGACAAGGAGTCTGAAGCCTTCCTGTCGGAAATGGTCTCAGCCCAACCATTGCAGGGCGAGCGCAACATGAGCATGGAGTCGCTGTACGAGTACGGCAGCCGTGCAGGCGTGTGGCGCATCCTCAAGCTGTTTCGCGAGTTCGATATTCCGCTCACGGTGTTTGCCGTGGCAATGGCCGCCCAGCGCCATCCGGATGTGATCCGCGCCATGGTCGAGGCCGGACACGAGATCTGCAGCCACGGTTATCGCTGGATCGACTACCAGTACATGGATGAAGCGCAAGAGCGTGAACACATGCTCGAAGCCATCCGCATCCTCACCGAAATCAGCGGCGAACGCCCGCTGGGCTGGTACACCGGCCGCACCGGTCCCAATACCCGGCGCCTGGTGATGGAAGAAGGCGGCTTTTTGTACGACTGCGATACCTATGACGACGACCTGCCCTACTGGGAACCCAACAACCCCACCGGCAAACCGCATCTGGTGATCCCCTATACCCTGGATACCAATGACATGCGCTTTACCCAGGTGCAGGGTTTCAACACCGGCGAGCAATTTTTCCAGTACCTCAAGGATGCTTTCGATGTGCTGTACGCCGAAGGCGCAGAGTCGCCGAAGATGCTTTCCATCGGCCTGCATTGCCGCCTCATTGGCCGCCCTGCGCGCCTGGCCGCCCTCAAGCGTTTCATTGAGTACGCCAAGGGCCACGAACAGGTCTGGTTCACCCGCCGCGTGGACATTGCCCGCCACTGGCACGCCACCCACCCTTTTGTTGCCGAGACCGCCAAATGAGCGCCTTCAAGACCCTCAAGCCTTCACAACTGAGCCGTGAAGCCTTCGTGGCGGCTTTTGCCGATATCTACGAACACTCGCCCTGGGTTGCCGAAAAGGCCTACGACCTGGGCCTGGACAGCAGCGTCGACCAGATCGAAACCCTGCACCAGCGCATGAGTGACATTTTGTTGAGCGCCGATCACGCCAGCCAGCTGGCATTGATCAACGCTCACCCGGACCTGGCCGGCAAAGCAGCCGTCCAGGGCCAACTGACCGAAGCCAGCACCAATGAACAGGCTGGCGCCGGTATTCACCAATGCACGGCCGAAGAGTTTCAACGCTTCACCGAGCTGAACGAGGCCTACAAAGCCAAGTTCAAGTTTCCCTTCATCATGGCGGTAAAAGGCAGCGACCGGCACCAGATCCTCGCCGCGTTCGAAACCCGCATCCATAACCCGGCAGACGTCGAGTTCAAGTGCGCGTTGGCAGAAATCAACAAGATCGCCCTGTTCCGATTACTCCAGCTCTAAGCCGAACCGGCACCCGCCGATGACGCATCTCCAGCCACTCATTTAAAGGCAGACAAGAAGAATGAAAGCTTACGCCGTACCTTTCGAGAAGTTCGTCAACCTGGCCGATGCCCGCCTGGGCACCAAAATCGTTTCGGTAACCGATGACTGGTTTGCCGACGCCAACCGCATGTTCCAGCCGACCCCGGCCGTATGGAAGGAGGGCGTTTTCGATGACAACGGCAAGTGGATGGACGGCTGGGAGTCCCGCCGCAAGCGCTTCGAAGGCTATGACAGTGCCGTCATCCGTCTTGGCGTTCCGGGCTCGATCAAGGGTGTGGACATCGACACTTCATTCTTCACCGGCAACTTTCCACCATCGGCCTCGCTGGAAGCCTGCTTCCTGGCCTCGGGCGAACCGAATGAAAACACCCAGTGGGTGGAAGTACTGTCGGCCGTCGAGCTGCAGGGCAACAGCCATCACTACCACGAAATCAACAATGACCAGGCCTTCAGCCACCTGCGCTTCAACATTTTCCCGGATGGTGGCGTAGCGCGTTTGCGTGTGTACGGCGTGCCGTTCCGTGACTGGTCGGCAGTGGGCGACAACGAACAGGTCGATCTGGCCGCAGCCCTCAACGGTGGCCGCGCCCTCGCCTGCTCCGACGAACACTTCGGCCGCATGAGCAACATTCTCAACCCGGGCCGTGGCATCAATATGGGCGATGGCTGGGAAACTGCACGTCGTCGTACCCCGGGCAATGACTGGGTCATCGTCGCGCTGGGTCACCCGGGCGAGATCGAAAAAATCATCGTCGACACCCTGCACTTCAAGGGCAACTACCCGGACAGCTGCTCGATCCAGGGCGCGTTCGTCAAGGGCGGTACCGACAGCCAGATCGAAACCCAGTCGCTGTTCTGGCGTGAACTGCTGCCGAGCCAAAAAATGGAAATGCACGCTGAACACACCTACAGCGAGCAACTGAAAAACCTCGGCCCGATCACCCACATTCGCCTCAACCTGTTCCCGGATGGTGGTGTAAGCCGCATCCGCGTATTGGGCAAAGTCGCCAAATAAGCGCTGCACCCAGCGCGGGCAAGTTCGCTCCCACATTTGAAATGTATTCATCCTGTGGGAGCGGGCTTACCCGCGATAGCGACAAAACTGACACCACAGAAACCCGAATAAGAAGACCACCATGCGCACATTGATGATTGAACCTCTGACCAAAGAAGCCTTCGCCCCTTTCGGTGACGTGATTGAAACCGATGGCAGCGACCACTTCATGATCAATAACGGTTCGACCATGCGCTTTCACCGTCTGGCCGAGGTCGAAACGGCTACGCCAGAGGACAAGGCGATCATCAGCATTTTCCGCGCCGAGGCGCAGGACATGCCGTTCACCGTACGCATGCTGGAGCGCCATCCGCTGGGCAGCCAGGCTTTTATACCGCTGCTCGGCAACCCCTTTCTGATCGTGGTCGCGCCCGTTGGCGATGAACCTGTATCGGACCTGGTCCGCGCCTTTGTCAGTAATGGCAGGCAGGGCATCAATTACCATCGCGGCGTCTGGCACCACCCGGTGCTGACGATCGAAAAGCGGGATGACTTCCTGGTGGTTGATCGCAGTGGCAGCGGTAATAACTGCGATGAGCATTTCTTTAAAGAGGATCAGTTGCTGTTCCTCGCCCCCCACCAATAAGAGAAGGTCCAACACTCACAAAAGAGTGACGGGCAAGAGGTAAAGACTGTGGAAGCACATCTAATGGAATGGCTGAATCTGAGCGTGCGCTGGATTCATATGATTACCGGTGTGGCCTGGATTGGCGCGTCGTTTTATTTCGTCTGGCTGGAGAACAACCTTAACCGGGCCAACCCCAAGGATGGCCTTGCTGGCGATCTATGGGCGATTCACGGCGGCGGTATTTACCACCTCGAAAAGTACAAGCTGGCCCCACCCACCATGCCGGAAAACCTGCACTGGTTTAAATGGGAAGCCTATTTCACCTGGATGTCGGGCATCGCCCTGCTCTGTCTGGTGTTCTACTTCAACCCCGCGCTGTACCTGATTGCTCCAGGCAGCAGCATGAGCGGCCCTGAAGCGGTTGCCATCGGTATCGGCTCGCTGATTGCCGGCTGGTTCGTTTACGACTTTCTGTGCGACTCCGCCCTGGGCAAACGCCCGGCGTTGCTCGGTTTCGTCCTGTTTGTGCTGCTGGTTGCAGCAGCGTTCGGCCTGAGCAAAGTGTTCAGCGGGCGCGGTGCCTACCTGCACGTGGGCGCCATTATCGGCACCATCATGGTCGGTAACGTATTCCGCACCATCATGCCGGCACAACGTGCCCTGGTAGCCGCGATCAAGGAAGGCCGCAGCCCTGACCCGGCACTGCCGGCCAAAGGCCTGCTGCGTTCGCGACACAACAACTACTTCACCTTGCCGGTGCTGTTCATCATGATCAGCAACCACTTCCCGAGCACCTATGGCAGCCAGTACAACTGGTTGATCCTGGCCGGGATTGCGGTGCTGGCAGTGCTGGTACGTCACTACTTCAACACCCGCCACGACAGCCACAAATATGCCTGGACCCTGCCGGTCGCAGCCCTGGGCATGATTTGCCTGGCTTACGTTACCGGTCCAAAGCCTGTGTCGACAGCGCCAGAAACCGCCAAGGTGATCAAGTACCAACCGCTGCCGGAAACCGCCCTGGGCGGCGTCAAGGCTGCAGATGCTCCGCCAGCGGCACCGGCGCAGGCACCCGCGGCAGCGCCAGTGGCCACCGTCGATTTTGAACAAGTCCACAAGGTGATCCAGGAGCGCTGCACGGTCTGTCATTCCGCCACCCCCAGCAGCCCGTTGTTCAGTGCGGCTCCGGCAGGCGTGATGTTCGACACCGCGCAACAGATCCAGCTGATGGCCCCGCGCATTCAGGCTCAGGCCGTTGTCACGCCGATCATGCCGCTGGGCAACATCACGCAAATGACGCAACAGGAGCGCGACCTGGTCGGCGCCTGGATCAATGCAGGGGCACGGACCAACTGACGCACCGCCTTTGCGGTCGCAGCCCCGCTGCGGCCGCAAGAACACACCACTAGCTCACAACAATAAAAATGACCGAGGTGTTGCATGTCCGATTTAACCGAACCGCGCATACCCGCCGTGACCGCCCCGCCCCCGCTGGCGCGGCTACCCATGCTGCAACTGATCCTGGTCGGTTTGCAGCATGTGCTGCTGATGTATGGCGGCGCCGTGGCCGTGCCGCTGATCATCGGACAGGCTGCAGGCCTGAGTCGTGAAGAGATCGCGTTTCTGATCAACGCCGACCTGCTGGTGGCGGGTGTCGCGACCATCGTGCAGTCGATGGGTATCGGCCCCATGGGTATTCGCATGCCGGTCATGATGGGTGCCAGCTTTGCCGCAGTTGGCAGCATGGTGGCAATGGCCGGGATGCCGGGTATCGGCTTGACCGGGATCTTCGGTGCGACCATCGCCGCGGGCTTTTTCGGAATGATCATTGCGCCATTTATGTCCAAGGTGGTGCGCTTCTTTCCTCCCCTGGTCACCGGTACTGTCATCACTTCGATCGGCCTGTCGCTGTTCCCCGTTGCGGTCAACTGGGCCGGTGGCGGCAGTGCTGCGGCGCAATTCGGCTCGCCAGTGTACCTGGCCATCGCGGCTCTGGTGCTGGGCACCATCCTGCTGATCAACCGCTTTATGCGCGGCTTCTGGGTCAATGTGTCGGTCTTGATCGGCATGGCCCTGGGCTATGTGCTGTCAGGCGCCATCGGCATGGTCGACCTCTCCGGGCTGGACAATACGCCGTGGTTCCAGGTTGTCACCCCCTTGCACTTCGGCATGCCGGAGTTTCATTTGGCACCGATTCTTTCGATGTGCCTGGTGGTGGTGATCATTTTTGTCGAGTCCACCGGGATGTTCCTGGCGCTGGGCAAAATCACCGATCAGGAAGTCACCCCGCGCATGCTGCGTCGCGGTTTGCTGTGTGACGCAGGCGCTTCTTTTATCGCCGGTTTTTTCAACACCTTCACCCACTCCTCCTTCGCCCAGAACATTGGCCTGGTGCAAATGACCGGCGTGCGTTGCCGCTCGGTAACCATCATGGCCGGTATCTTCCTGATCACCCTCAGCCTGCTGCCGAAAGCGGCGTACCTGGTGGCCTCGATTCCGCCTGCAGTGTTGGGTGGCGCCGCCATTGCCATGTTCGGCATGGTCGCGGCAACCGGGATCAAGATCCTCCAGGAAGCCGACATCGCCGACCGCCGCAATCAGTTGCTGGTGGCCGTGAGCATCGGCATGGGCCTGATCCCGGTGGTGCGTCCTGAGTTTTTCGCCCACCTGCCACTGTGGATGGACCCCATCACCCACAGCGGTATCGCCATGGCCGCTGTCAGCGCGGTGTGCCTGAACCTGATGTTCAATGTGCTGGGCGGTTCCGAACGCGCAGCCATGAGCGGGCATGTGCACCAGCACTGAGCCCTGACCCTCACCCCAACCCTCTCCCCAAGGGAGAGGGGGCTGATCGGTGGTGTTCCTGAGCGCTCGCACGACCAATCCCCTCTTCCTCCGGGAGAGGGCTAGGGAGAGGGGCTCTCGCTTTACAAAAACAATAAAAAAGGGAGTTACCCATGAAGTGCAAACACTGGGGCGTCACGCTCGCAGGTGGACTTTTGGCTGCCAGCCAGACAATGGCCGGGG
Source organism: Pseudomonas sp. TWR1-1-3 (assembly GCF_049896805.1). Taxonomy (NCBI): domain Bacteria; kingdom Pseudomonadati; phylum Pseudomonadota; class Gammaproteobacteria; order Pseudomonadales; family Pseudomonadaceae; genus Pseudomonas; species Pseudomonas sp. TWR1-1-3. The sequence goes on from NZ_JAFCUZ010000001.1 coordinate 1,517,919, forward strand.
ACCTGTTTTTATGGCAAACCAACAGCCTGACCTACCTGTACGGCAAGAACTTCGCGATCAACCCGTCGATCCAGCAAACCGTCACTTTCGAACATGCGGACAAATGGAAGTACGGCGACAACTTCCTGTTTGTCGACCGTATTTTCTACAACGGCAAAGAAGACCCCAACAAAGGCCCGCACACCTATTACGGCGAGTTCAGCCCGCGCCTGTCGTTCGGCAAGATCTTCGACCGCAAATTCGAATATGGCCCGATCAAGGATGTGCTGCTGGCCATGACCTATGAATATGGCGAAGGCGACAGCGAGGCCTACCTGATCGGCCCGGGCTTTGATCTGGCGGTACCGGGCTTCAACTACTTCACCCTCAACTTCTATCGCCGCCATACCGAGGGCCCACGCCCTGGCACCGGGGTCTGGCAGATCACTCCGTCGTTTTCCTACACCATCCCCCTGGGCCGCTCCAACGTGTTGATCGACGGCTATATGGACTGGGTGGTGGACAACGACCAGAACTCACGCGGCACCTACCACTCCAACCTGCACTTCAACCCACAGATCAAATATGACCTGGGCAAGGCCCTGAACCTGGGTGAAAAACAGCTCTATGTCGGGATTGAATACAGCTACTGGAAGGACAAGTACGGCATCGAAAGCAGCAGCCGTCTTGATACCAACCAGAACACCGCCAGTGCCCTGATCAAAGTCCACTTCTAAGCTCTAGACTGTGCATGCTCTGTTATTGCCCGCCCTGGGCTTTAACAGAGCGCTTGAGTGCACGCGCCAGAGCCCGTATCCTGCGCGCCCGCTTAAACGCGACGTTTTTCAAAGCTGACTTTAAAGCCAACTTTTGCCTTTATATCAAAGGTTTACGGCCTGCCTGCCGCCCCCTGCACTCAACTGCCAACGCGCAGTCGAGGGTTTATTCATGGCTATAAAACAGGTATGGCCCCGAACTTGCTAAAAGCACTGAAGCTGACCGTAAAGGCAACTTTTAAAACCATGAACCAAGGCGCCACAACAGAGCGCCACGTTCGCACTACTTGCACAACTTTCTATATTTTGGAGCTAACCGAATGAAGCGCACACTTACCGGCCTGATGCTTGCGGGGAGCATGCTGGGCGGGGCTCCGGCAGTCGCCGGCGACCTGCTGCAATGGCAAACCAACAGCCTGACTTACTTGTACGGCAAGGACTTCCAGGTCAATCCAAAAATTCAGCAGACCATGACCTTCGAGCATGCTGACAGCTGGAAGTACGGTGACAACTTCTTCTTCCTTGACCGTATCTTTTACAACGGCAAGAAAGACGGCAACGTCGGCCCGAACACCTACTACGGTGAATTCACTCCGCGTTTGTCGTTCGGCAAGATCTTCGACCAGAAGTTTGAATTCGGCCCGATCAAAGACGTGCTGCTGGCCATGACTTACGAGTTTGGCGAAGGCGATACCGATGCCTACCTGATCGGTCCGGGTTTCGACCTGAACGTGCCGGGCTTTGACTACTTCCAGTTGAACTTCTACCAACGCTTCCCGGAAGGCAGCCGCGCCGGCAAAGGTGTGTGGCAGATCACCCCAGTGTGGTCCTACACCCTGCCCCTGGGCAACTCCGATGTGCTGATCGACGGCTACATGGACTGGGTGGTCGACAACGACGAGAACTCCCGTGGCACCTACCACGCCAACCTGCACTTCAACCCGCAGGTTAAATATGACCTCGGCAAGGCCCTGAGCTGGAGCGCCAAGCAACTGTACGTCGGTGTGGAATACGACTACTGGAAAAACAAGTACGGCATCGAAGACAGCGGCGCGTTCAAAACCAATCAGAACACCACCAGCCTGCTGATCAAGTACCACTTCTGATGCACGGGCCCGGGCCGCGTCAGCGCGGCTCAGGCACCCGCAGCAAACCGCGCAGCATCAGGTCCAGGCTGTCCAGCGCAGCGGCCAGACGCTGCGGCGGGTTGTCGGCCTCGGCAATCCAGAACGACGCATCCATCAGCCCGCCCTGAATCAGACGCGCCAGCGCCTCGGGATCGGTGCGTTGAATCACCTCGGTGTCCATCAGCCCCTGCAGCATCGACGCCATCGACAGGCAGCACACCGACTGGGTGTTCTGCACATATTGCGAGCCCAGCACCGAAGGCGCATCGCGCAACAGAATGCGCTGTACCTCGACTTGCAGGGCCATCTCCAGATACAGCCGGCACTGATCCTTAAACCCTTGCCAATGGCTGTCCGCCTGCTCAAACACCTGCGCCAGCTGCGCATCCAGCTCGGCATCGATCTGCTGGGCCACGGCCTTGAACAAGCCTTTCTTGTCGCCAAAATGGTGGTACAACGCGCCACGCGTCAGCCCGACCGAAGCCGTCAATTCGTCCATCGATGTCCGGGCATAGCCCACCGTACTGAATGCCAGGCGAGCCGCCTCAAGCAGCTTGCCACGGGTTTCTTCGATCATTTGCGACCGCGCTTTGGGCGCCATGCCTGTCACCTTTATTTTTGGATACGCGACGTATGTTAATTGACATACGCTGTGTATGCGTATATTTCTACATACGCCGCGTATGTCATGCTCGGTAATCACACATTCCCGTAGCAGCTGCCGAAGGCTGCGTTCGACAGCTGCTACGAAAGCAATCCCCAACACTGTTCCGGAGCTTGTATGGCCAACCCCTATCGCGAGATTTTCAGCGCCCCCGGCACCAAGGCTTTCAGCGGTGCGGGCCTGATCGCGCGGATGCCGATCTCAATGGTCGGCATCGGCATCATCACCATGCTGGCGCAACTGCAAGGTTCCTATTGGCTGGCCGGTGGCGTAGCCGCCACCTTTGCCCTGGCCACAGCCCTGCTGGCTCCGCAGATTTCACGCTGGGTCGACCGCTACGGCCAGAGCCGCATCCTGCCCGGTGTCACCGCCATTGGCGTCAGCGCCCTGCTGGCCTTGCTGCTGTGCAGTCATTTTGGCGCGCCGGACTGGACGCTGTTTGTGTTCGCCGCCCTGTCGGGCTGCATGCCGAGCATGTCGGCAATGGTGCGGGCACGCTGGACCGAGCTGTATCGCGGCTCGCCCAAACTGCATACGGCGTTCTCGTTCGAGTCGGTACTCGATGAAGTGAGCTTTATTATCGGCCCGCCGATTTCCGTGGGCCTGAGTGTGGCGCTATTCCCCCAGGCCGGACCACTGGCGGCAGCCATCCTGCTGGCCATCGGCGTCAGCGTGTTTGTGCTGCAACGCAGCACCGAACCACCGGTACACCCGCGTAGCAGCGAGCACCAGGGCACAGTCTTACGCCAGGGCGCCGTGGTGGTTTTGCTGTTGGCCCTGCTTGGGCTGGGCACGATTGTGGGTACGGTGGATGTGGTTAGCGTGGCCTTTGCCCAGCATCAGGGCCAACCGGCTGCCGCAAGCATTGTATTGTCGATGTACGCCTTGGGATCGTGCGCTGCCGGGCTGGTGTTCGGCATGCTCAAGTTGAACATGCCGCTGCCCAGGCTGTTTGTGCTCGGCGCCCTGGCCACATCCATCACCATGGTGCCGCTGCTGTGGGCCGACAGCATCGCCACCCTGGCCGTGGGCATGCTGATCGCCGGGCTGTTTTTTGCCCCCACCCTGATCACCGCCATGGGCCTGGTGGAAAACATTGTCCCACCCGCCAAGCTGACTGAAGGCCTGACCTGGATGATCACCGGTCTGGGCATGGGCGTGGCCCTCGGTGCGGTACTCGGCGGCTGGGTGGTGGACGCGTACGGCGCCCAGGCCGGTTTTAGCGTGTCGCTGGCCGCCGGCGGCGTCATGCTGCTGTTCGCGGTGCTGGGCTATCGATTGCTGCAGGACAGTACCCTGCCCCGCGCCGTCGCGGCCTAGGACTTGATGGCCCGCCAGACCTTGCTCGCGACAGACACCACGGCCAACACCAGCGCGCCGGCAATAATGCCGGCCACGGCGTTGAGCAGGGTCGGCACAATCACCGACACCACACCCAGCCATTGCGTGCTGCCTTGCGCAACGCCTTCAACCCAATGATGCAACGGCGGTACACCGTGGGTCAGGATACCGCCGCCGACCATGAACATTGCCGCCGTGCCGATCACGGTCAGACTTTTCATCATGTACGGGGCTGCGCTCAACACACCACGGCCAAAGCTGCGCTGGAACCGCGGCCAGGCGCCGTCGCCGGTCTTCTTGCTCAGGTACAGGCCACCATCGTCGAGTTTGACGATGCCACCCACCACGCCATATACCCCGACTGTCATCACGATGGCGATACCCGACAACACCACCACCTGCTGCATCAGCGGTGAGTCGGAGACGATGCCCAGGGTGATGGCAATGATTTCGGCGGACAGGATAAAGTCCGTACGAACGGCGCCCTTGACCTTATCCTTTTCAAACGCCGCCAGATCGACTTCAGCACCGGCCAGCGACTCCTGCAAGGCCTGGCGCTGGCTCTGGGCATCGGCCTTGCTGTGGGTGAAACTGTGGGCGACCTTTTCGAAACCCTCGAAACACAGATAAGCCCCACCCACCATCAACAGCGGCGTCACCGCCCAGGGCGCAAAGGCACTGATGGCCAGCGCTGCCGGTACCAGAATCGCCTTGTTGCGAAACGAACCCTTGGCCACGGCCCACACCACCGGCAACTCCCGGTCGGCACGCACGCCCGATACCTGCTGGGCGTTGAGCGCAAGGTCATCGCCCAGCACCCCGGCGGTTTTTTTGGCGGCCACTTTGGTCATCAGAGCGACGTCATCGAGCACGGCGGCGATATCATCGAGCAACATCAGCAAGCTACTGCCAGCCATAGAAAAACGTCCTGAGAGATGGAATGGACACAAGCATAGCGCGTGCCGCGCGCAAAGCGGCAATCTTGAGCCACTTGCAAGCCCGGTGCTACCATGCCCGACCGCCCCAGCAGGCAAGGACATATCGGGTTTATGAGCAGTATCCGCGAGCGTAACAAAGAACTGATTTTGCGTGCCGCCAGCGAAGAATTCGCTGACAAGGGTTTCGCCGCCAGCAAAACCAGCGATATCGCGGCCAAGGCCGGCGTGCCCAAGCCCAATGTCTACTACTACTTCAAATCCAAGGAAAACCTCTATCGCGAGGTGCTTGAAAGCATTATCGACCCGATCCTTCGGGCTTCGACGCCGTTCAACGCCGATGGCGAGCCGAATACGGTATTGAGCAATTACATCCGCTCAAAAATCGTGATTTCCCGTGACCTGCCCTTTGCCTCGAAAGTGTTCGCCAGCGAAATCATGCATGGCGCCCCGCACTTGAGTGAAAAACAGGTAGAGCTGTTGAATGCCCAGGCCCAACACAACATCGCCTGCATCCAGACCTGGATCGACCGCGGCCAGATTGCCGCCATCGACCCGCACCACCTGATGTTCAGCATCTGGGCGGCAACCCAGACCTACGCCGACTTCGACTGGCAGATCTCGGCCATCACCGGCAAGACCAAGCTTGAAGACAGCGACTACGAAGCGGCAACCCAAACCATTATCCGGTTGGTGCTGAAGGGCTGCACGCCTGACTGAAGGCCTGTACAAAGCCTGTGGGAGCGGGCTTGCTCGCGATAGTATCGACGCGGCTCAACTGGCACAACGCAGCGCCTGAATCGCAGGCAAGCCAGCTCCCACTGACAGCAAAGGCCTACGGTCAGACCGCCACCCCCGCATCCGCCCGCAGGCCCAGCGCTTCTACCGCGCTGATCGCGCATTGCTCGTCGATATCCGACGTATCGCCGCTGATACCAACAGCACCGATTACCTGCCCCGCCTCATCACGAATCAATACCCCACCCGGCGCAGGCACCACGTCACTTTGCCCCATGCCATTAAGCGCCGCGAAGAACGCCGGGCGCTGTTGCGCGTCCAGTGCCAGCAGACGCGAGCCCTTGCCTAAGGCAATCGCGCCCCAGGCTTTGCCAATCGCAATGCTGGGGCGCAGCAGGCTGGCGCCGTCTTCGCGCTGCAACGCCAGCAAATGCCCGCCACTGTCGAGCACCACTACCGTCAGCGGCGCAGCACTGATCTGACGCCCGACGCTCAGGGCCTGAGCGGTCAGTTCTAAAGCGACTTTCAAGGTTAAAGCACTCATGGTTGCCATCCTTATCTTGTTATGGAAAGCCTTCGGCGCACCTCGCGAGGCGCACTCAATAACACCAATAGAACACAATACAAATCTATTTTGTATACAATTTTTCAGCAATCAAAAAAACAAAACCCAGCGCACAAGCCTGAATACAAGGCTTGCTTGTGATCAACCATCGAATCGATAAAAGCCATTGACCTGCACAGCGGAGGATGAATACACTCGCTCAACAGCCACTTGTATACAATTACAAAACGTAAGAGGCACAAAACAATGAGCAAAATGAGAGCAATCGAAGCCGCCGTTCTGGTGATGCGTCGCGAAGGTGTCGATACCGCATTCGGTATCCCGGGCGCCGCCATCAACCCGCTGTACTCGGCCCTGAAAAAGGTCGGTGGCATCGATCACGTCCTTGCTCGCCACGTCGAAGGCGCCTCGCACATGGCCGAGGGCTATACCCGCACCAAGGCCGGCAATATCGGCGTGTGCATCGGCACCTCGGGGCCTGCCGGTACCGATATGGTGACGGGCCTGTACAGTGCCTCGGCCGACTCGATCCCGATTCTGTGCATCACCGGCCAGGCCCCACGGGCACGGATGCACAAAGAAGACTTCCAGGCGGTGGATATCACCGCCATCGTCAAGCCCGTCACCAAGTGGTCGACCACGGTGATGGAGCCGGGCCAGGTGCCTTACGCCTTCCAGAAAGCCTTTTACGAAATGCGCTCCGGTCGCCCTGGCCCGGTGCTGATCGATCTGCCGTTCGATGTGCAGATGGCCGAAATCGAATTCGACATTGACGCCTATGAACCGCTGCCACTGGCCAAACCAACGGCAAACCGGCTGCAGGCCGAAAAAGCCCTGACCATGCTTGATCAGGCGGAACGCCCGCTGCTGGTCAGCGGTGGCGGCGTGATCAATGCCGACGCCAGCGACCTGCTGGTGGAATTCGCCGAACTGACCGGTATCCCTGTGATTCCGACCCTGATGGGCTGGGGCACCATCGCCGATGACCACCCGCTGATGGTGGGCATGGTCGGCCTGCAAACCTCGCACCGTTATGGCAACGCCACCCTGCTCAAGTCCGATGTGGTATTGGGCATCGGCAACCGCTGGGCCAACCGCCATACCGGTTCGGTGGATGTGTACACCGAAGGCCGCAAGTTCATTCACGTGGATATCGAACCGACCCAGATCGGCCGGGTATTCAACCCGGATCTGGGCATCGTTTCCGACGCCGGTGCCGCGCTCAAGGTATTCCTTGAAGTAGCCCGCGAATGGAAAGCTGCCGGCAAGCTGAAAAACCGCAGCGCCTGGCTGCAGGACTGCCAGCAGCGCAAGGCCACGATGCAACGCAAGACCCACTTCGACAACGTGCCGGTCAAGCCACAACGCGTGTACGAAGAAATGAACCAGGTGTTCGGCAAAGACACCTGCTATGTCAGCACCATCGGTTTGTCACAGATTGCCGGCGCACAATTCCTGCATGTGTACAAGCCTCGCCACTGGATCAACTGCGGCCAGGCCGGCCCTCTGGGCTGGACCATTCCGGCGGCGCTGGGGGTGGTCAAGGCCGACCCTGATCGCAATGTGGTGGCACTGTCCGGCGACTACGACTTCCAGTTCATGATCGAAGAACTGGCCGTGGGCGCTCAGTTCAACCTGCCCTATATCCACGTGGTGGTTAACAACTCCTACCTGGGGCTTATCCGTCAGGCCCAGCGCGGGTTTGAAATGGACTACTGCGTGCAGTTGGCTTTCGACAACCTCAACGCACCGGAGCTTAACGGCTATGGCGTTGACCACGTGGCCGTCGTTCAAGGCCTGGGTTGCAAGGCCTTGCGCGTGTTCGAACCGAGTGAAATCCAGCCTGCCCTGCGCAAGGCCCAGGAGCTGATCAAGGAATTCCGCGTGCCGGTGATGGTGGAAATCATCCTGGAGCGTGTGACCAATATCTCGATGGGCACCGAAATCAACGGCGTAAATGAATTTGAAGACCTGGCGCTGGTGGGTAACGATGCACCGACCGCCATTTCGATGCTGGATTAATTTATAGCCCTCACCCCCTCTCCCGAGGAGAGGGGACAAAAAGCAGGAGTTCACCATGCCGCGTTTTGCCGCCAACCTGTCCATGCTGTTCACCGAGCAGGATTTTCTTGTCCGTTTTCAAGCGGCCGCCAACGCTGGTTTTCATGGCGTTGAATACCTGTTCCCTTACGATTACAACTCGGCCGACATCAAGGCCCAGCTCGATGCCAATAAACTGACCCAGGTGTTGTTCAACCTGCCGGCCGGTGACTGGGCCAAGGGCGAGCGCGGGATTGCCTGCCTGCCGGACCGGGTTGAAGAGTTCCGCGCTGGGGTCGACCTGGCCATCGCTTACGCGCAAGTGCTGGGCAACGACCAGATCAACTGCCTGGCCGGCATCCGCCCCCAGGGCGTGGACGACGCCACGGTCGAAAAAACCTTCGTCGCCAACCTCAAATACGCCGCCGACAAGCTGCAGGCAGTCGGCATCAAGCTGGTGATGGAGTCGATCAACACCCTCGACATCCCCGGCTTTTACCTGAACAACACCCAGCAGGCACTGGCGATCCAGGAAAAGGTCGGCAGCAGCAATCTGTTCCTGCAATACGACATCTACCACATGCAAATCATGGAGGGCGACCTGGCCCGCACCATGCAGACTCATCTGCCGCAGATCAACCATATCCAGCTGGCCGATAACCCTGGTCGCCACGAACCGGGCACCGGCGAAATCAACTACCGCTTTTTGTTCGATCACCTGGACCGCATCGGCTATCAGGGTTGGGTTGGCTGTGAGTACAAACCGCTGACCAGCACCGAGGCCGGTCTGGCGTGGCTCAAGACCCATAACGCGGTGTAACTCTGTGGGAGCGATCCCATCGCGAGCAAGCCCGCTCCCACATCAGACCACCTACTCTGAATCGCCCTAAGAAAAACAAGAGGATTTGTCATGGCTAAAATCGGATTTATCGGCACGGGCATCATGGGCTCACCCATGGCCAGCAACCTGCAAAAGGCCGGGCACAGCCTGTTTCTGTCGACCCATCACGGTGCCGCACCGGCCGATCTGGTTGCCGCTGGCGCAATCGCCCTGGCCAGCCCGCGAGAAGTGGCCCAGGAAGCCGAATTCATCATCGTCATGGTGCCGGATACCCCTCAGGTTGAGGATGTGCTGTTTCGTGAAGACGGCATCGCCGCGGGCCTGAGCCCGAACAAGGTGGTGATCGACATGAGTTCGATCTCGCCTACGGCCACCAAAGCGTTCGCCGAAAAAATCAACGCCAAGGGTGCTCAGTACCTCGACGCGCCGGTATCCGGCGGTGAAGTTGGCGCCAAGGCCGGCTCACTGAGCATCATGGTCGGCGGTGACGAAAAAACCTTCGCCCGCGCCCTGCCGCTGCTGCAGAGCATGGGCAAGAACATCACCCTGGTGGGCGGCAATGGCGACGGTCAAACCGCCAAGGTAGCCAACCAGATCATCGTCGCCCTGAATATCCAGGCCGTGGCCGAAGCCCTGGTATTTGCTGCGAAAAACGGCGCTGACCCGGCCAAGGTTCGCGAAGCGCTGATGGGTGGCTTTGCCTCCTCGAAAATCCTCGAAGTGCACGGCGAGCGCATGATCAAGGGCACTTTTGACCCGGGCTTCCGTATCAGCCTGCATCAAAAAGACCTCAACCTGGCCCTGGCCGGTGCCCGTGAGTTGGGGATCAACCTGCCCAACACCGCCAATGCCCAGCAAGTGTTCAGCACCTGCGCGGCCATCGGTGGCAGCAACTGGGACCACTCGGCGCTGATCAAGGGCCTGGAGCACATGGCCAACTTCTCGATTCGCGACAAGTAAGCCCACCGGTCTGCCCTTTTTGGGGAGACCGCACTACCTGTAGTCGCTGCCGAGGCACGAAGGCTGCGAGTTCTTGATCATGCAGGGAGCCAATCAAGAGCTCGCAGCCTTCGTGCCTCGGCTGCGACTACCAGGTAACAATCATGAGTTCAAACCCCTGCCCCGACTGGGCGACGGCCCTGTGCGCCGGTTTCGGCCAGATCTTCCTCCAGCGTCATCCTCTGTGCGGCGTGCTGTGCCTGCTGGCCATCCTGATCAGTGCCCCCACCCTGCTCGGTGGCGCCTTGCTTGGCGGTATTGCCGGACTCCTCACCGCGCAACGGCGCGACTATCCCAAGGCCGAACGCCAGGCGGGTCTGTACAGCTACAACGGTATCTTGCTGGGCTTGCTGATAAGCCACCAGCTTGAATGGTCTGCCCTGTTACCCTTGCTGATCATTGCCAGTGCCGGACTGAGTACGATGCTCGTGCACCAGTGGCTCAAGCGCGCCACCCCCGGGCAAAGCCTGCTGGCCTACACCGCGCCGTTTGTGGGTATTGGCTGGATCCTGCTGCACCTGACCAACCCGCCTGCACAAGCCATGGACCACACCCAGGCCGTCAATGGCCTCACACTGGCACAGGGGCTGTTCAAGGGCATTGCCCAAGTCATGTTGCTGCCACACCCGCTGGCCGGGTTGCTGATTGTGATCGGCCTGTGGCTGAGCAACTGGCGCGCGGCACTATGGGCCATCACCGGTTCACTGGCCGGCATGCTGTTTGCCTTGTATCAACAGGACAGCGCGGCTGCACTGGACGGCCTGGCCGGCTACAACCCTGCACTCGCCGCCTTGGCCCTGAGTCAGCAAGCACGGCGTCCCTGGCTGCCCGTGGCGGGGATTATCGTGACCTTGCTGATCACCCCGGGCTTTATTGCCCTGGGCCTCGCCCCCCTGACCGCACCCTTTATCCTCGGATGCTGGCTGGTGCACGCCAGTGTGCGCATCCTGCACCCTGCACAAGAACAATGCAGGTTGCGCATTGAGCGTTAATACTCGAACCTTCTGACCTTTGGGCATCGAGCAACCTGCATGGATAACAATGACTGGCGCCAGCGCTTGTATGTGATGGTCTTTCAGGCCGATACCCCGGCGGGGCGGCGTTTCGACACCGCCCTGCTGCTGATCATCCTGTGCAGCCTGGTGGTCGTGGTGCTCGACAGCATCAACAGCATTCACCGCGACTACGCCAAACTGCTGGCCTATATCGAGTGGGGTTTCACCTTTGTATTCGCCGTGGAATACGGCCTGCGTCTGTATTGCTCGCCCAAACCTCTGCGTTACGCCTTCAGCTTCTACGGCCTGGTGGATTTGCTGGCCATTGTGCCGGGGATTCTGGCGATCTATTACAGCGACGCGCAGTACCTGTTGATCATCCGCATCATTCGCATGTTGCGGATTTTTCGTATCCTCAAGCTGCGCCCCTACCTGAGCCAGGCCAACTATCTGCTCTCGGCGCTGCGCGGCAGCAAGCAAAAAATCATCGTGTTCCTGGTCAGCGTCTCCACCCTGGTTACGGTGTTCGGCAGTCTGATGTATGTGGTCGAAGGGCCTGCAAACGGCTTTACCAGTATTCCGGTAAGTATCTATTGGGCCATTGTCACCCTGACGACTGTTGGTTTTGGTGACATAGTGCCCAAAACCGTACTGGGGCAAGTGATCTCGGCGATGGTGATGATCACCGGCTACTCGATCATTGCCGTGCCCACCGGCATCTTCACTGCCGAATTGGCCAACGCCATGCGTGGCGAGCAACTCAAGCACGACTGCCCGACCTGCAAAAAGAACACTCACGAACAATCGGCGTCTTTTTGTTCACGGTGCGGCAATGCTCTTTTTACGAAAAAAGCATAACCACAGCACTTTTTAATCTTTTAAGGACTATGCGACAGTCGCTATAGTTACTGGCAATTTGCCCTTATTGCTCCCTATAACAAGGAATGCGCAGTGAAAAAACTCTTTAGTGCCTCAATTCTGGCCGCTGGCCTGGCCCTTGGCAGTGTCGCGAGTGCAGCGACCCCACCGCCACTGCTAAACGTGTCCTACGATGTGATGCGTGATTTCTACAAAGACTACAACGCAGCCTTCCAGAAGCACTGGGCACAAGAGCACAACGGCGAAAAGCTCAACGTACAAATGTCATTTGGTGGTTCCAGCAAACAGGCCCGCTCGGTCATCGATGGCTTGCCGGCGGACGTGATCACCATGAACATGGCCACCGACATCAATGCCCTGGCCGACAACGGCCATCTGGTCCCGGAAAACTGGGTCACCCGCCTGCCGGACAACAGCGCACCGTTTACCTCGGCCACCGTTTTCATCGTGCGCAAGGGCAACCCCAAGGCTCTGAAAGACTGGCCCGACCTGCTCAAGGACGGCGTACAGGTCATCGTACCCAACCCGAAAACCTCGGGTAACGGCCGCTACACCTTCCTGTCGGCCTGGGGCTATGTACTGAAAAACGGCGGTGACGAAACCAAGGCCAAGGACTTTGTGGCCAAGTTGTTCAAGCAGGCTCCAGTGCTTGATACCGGCGGTCGTGCAGCCACCACCACCTTTATGACCAATCAGATCGGCGATGTGCTGGTGACGTTCGAAAACGAGGCGGAAATGATCGCCCGTGAATTTGGTCGCGACCAGTTCGAAGTGATCTACCCGAGCGTATCGGCAGAAGCCGAGCCGCCTGTGACGGTAGTGGACAAAGTGGTCGACAAAAAAGGCACCCGCGCCACGGCCGAAGCCTACCTCAAGTACCTGTGGTCGCCTGAAGGCCAGGAAATCGCTGCTAAAAACTACCTGCGCCCGCGTGACCAGGCAATTCTCGCCAAGTACAACGACCGCTTCCCGAAAGTCGACTTCCTGTCGGTTGAAAAAACCTTCGGCGACTGGCGCGACGTGCAGAAAAAGTACTTCAACGACGGTGGCGTGTTCGACCAGATCTACAACGCGCAATAATCCCCTGTCCGGTTGCAAGCCCGCCTTCCATTGTGGGAGCGGGCTTGCTCGCGAAGGGATGCCCCCGGCACGCCTGAATGCCCCCCTCGCCTGCATCGCAGGCAAGCCAGCTCCCCCAGGTTTTGCAGTACCTGCAAAAGCCTGTACATATCAACAGTAAAAAAACTTGCTCTCGCGCCTGTCTCTGCCCATGCTGTGCATCTTCTGCGATGCGTGAATGAGTTGAGCGATGCGGCTGTTTCTGTGTGAAAAACCCTCCCAGGCCAAAGATATTGCCGCCGTGCTCGGTGCCAGCCGCCGCGGTGATGGCTGCTGGGTGGGCGCCAATGCCACCGTCACCTGGTGCATCGGTCACCTGCTCGAAACCGCCCCGCCCGACGCCTACGATGAGCGCTACAAGCGCTGGGTACTGGCTGACCTGCCGATCATTCCGGAAAAATGGAAAATGCGCGTCAAACCCAAGACCGCCAGCCAGTTCAAGGCCGTCAAGCGCCTGCTCGGTGAAGCCACAGAACTGGTCATCGCCACCGACGCCGACCGCGAAGGCGAGATGATTGCCCGCGAACTGGTCGAGCACTGCCGCTACCGCGGCCCCATCCAGCGCCTGTGGCTGTCGGCCCTGGACGACGCCTCGATCCGCAAGGCCCTGGCTGCGCTCAAGCCCGGCAGCGAAACCTTCAACCTCTATCATTCGGCCCTCGGCCGCTCGCGGGCCGACTGGTTGATCGGCATGAACATGAGCCGCCTGTTTACCCTGCTCGGCCGCCAGTCGGGCTATCAAGGCGTATTGCCAGTGGGCCGTGTGCAGACCCCTACGCTGCGGCTGGTGGTCGATCGTGATCGCAGCATCAGCGACTTTATCCCCGTGGCCTACTGGGCCATAGACGTACAGCTCAGGCACGACGGGCAGTTATTCACCGCGCAATGGCGGGCCGATCCCGACACCTGCGACGACCAGGACCGCTGCCTCAACCAGGCCCATGCCCAACAGGCCGCAAGTGCAATGCAAAACGCCAGCAGCGCCCGGGTGATCAAGCTGCGCACCGAGCGCATGCGTGAAGTCGCGCCATTGCCGTTCGATCTGGGCACGCTGCAGGAAGTGTGTTCAAAAAAGCTCGGCCTCGGCGCCCAGGAAACCCTCGATATTGCCCAGGCCCTGTACGAAACCTACAAGGTCGTCACCTATCCGCGCAGCGATTGCGGCTACTTGCCACAGAGCCAGCACGGCGAAGCCGCGTCGATTCTCAGCGCCTTGCAGCAGGCCGATCCGTCACTGGCACCACTGGCCAGCCATCTGGACCCGCAGCGCCGTTCACGGGCCTGGAACGACGCAAAAGTCAGCGCCCACCACGGCATCATTCCTACAGCTGCTGCAAAGAATATTGAACGCCTGAGCGGCAAACATCGCGCGGTATATACGCTGATTCGCGCACGCTACCTCGCGCAGTTTCTGCCCAACCATGAATACGACCGCACCCAGGCCGACTTTGATTGTGCAGGGCAAAACCTGCGGGCCGTCGGCAAGCAGATCGTCGAGCCCGGCTGGAAGCGCGCCCTGCCCGAAGCACTGGCCCCGGCCAAAGGTCGCGAAGCCCCTGCTCCACAGCCCCTGCCGTTATTGCGCGAAGGGCTGGACTGCGCGATTGCCGCGGTCAACCTCAAGGACTTGTGGACCCAGCCGCCCAAGCCGTTCACCGAAGGCGACCTGATCAAGGCGATGAAAAACGTCGCCAAGCTGGTGCAGGACCCGCTGCTCAAGCAAAAACTCAAGGACACCACCGGTATCGGCACCGAAGCCACCCGCGCCGGCATCATCCAGGGCTTGCTCGATCGCGGTTACCTGAGCAAAAACGGCAAGGCCCTGGCGGCGACCGCCCCCGCCTTTAGCCTGATCGACGCGGTACCGCGCGCCATTGCCGACCCCGGCACCACGGCCATCTGGGAGCAGGCGCTGGACATGGTGCAAAGCGGCGAAATGACCCTCGACGTATTCGTCGCCAAACAGGCGGCGTGGATGAGCAAACATATCGAACGTTGCAGCGCCATGACCATGACGATCAGCGGTCCGGCCAGCCCGGCCGGTGCGGCGCCGGCCTGGAAGAAGAAACGCAAGGCCGCTACGGGCAAGGCCAGACCCAAGCGGGCGGTGAAAGCAAAAGGGGCATGAGGCTCAGAGCGTCAATTGCCCGCTAATACAGGTCACCGCCGGGCCGCCCACCCAGATATCCTCGCCGATCTGCTCGATCGACACCCGCCCTGCCCGCCCCATTGCCGTACCCTGGCTGGCCACATAATGCGCCGGGGCAAGGCCTGCGCCGATCAGCCACTGCGCCAGCCCGGCATTCAGGCTACCGGTCACCGGATCTTCGGGCATGCCCTCGCCGGCACAGAATGCGCGCACTTCAAACTGCGCCTCGTCGCCATCGAGTTCAGGCTGCCAAGGGGCAACCACACCGATCGACAGTCCGAGCAACTGCGAGTAATCGGGCTCTAAAGCCAGCACCTGCTCACGGTCACGCAACATCAACGCCACCCAGCCCGGGCCATTATCGACCCAACGCGCCTGCACCACCGCCTGCGCCTCGATGCCCAGGCCACGGCAGATACGCTGCAGCAAATCCCCCTCAACAGCACCCGTACGCAACAGGGGCGGTGCAGTAAAAGCCAGTTGCCCGGCCTGGCGACGAAGACGGATCAACCCCGCGGCGCACTCCTGCACGATCTCTTGACCACGGGGCACGCCGCCGGCTTCCAGCCAGGCGTGGCAACTGCCCAGCGTAGGGTGGCCAGCAAAAGGCAGCTCGTTGAGAGTGGTAAAAATTCGCAGGCGGTAATCGGCATCAGGGTTTTGCGGTTTGAGCACAAAAGTGGTTTCACGCAGATTGGTCCAGCGCGCAAAGTCGGCCATTTGCGTGTCACTCAGGCTGTCGGCATTCAACACCACGGCCACCGGGTTGCCCTTGAGGGCAACGCTGCTGAAAACGTCAACTTGCTTGAATTCGAATGGGCGCATGACCGGCTCCTGATAGTGATCAGCAAGCACCCTACACAATTTGCGTAGCCGCTGGCGAGGCAGCGGCTACCCCATCAAACATTCAGACCAGATCCGTACCCTCACGCTTGGCCTTGCGCATATCGCGCCACAGGCTGACGCACAGGGTCAACATTACGGCCCCGGCAATGGCCGGCCAGATCAGGACATACAGGGTCAAAGCGAAACTGGACATGGGGTGGCTCCTTTTTCAGTGGCAGGTTCGACGGTGTGGTGGAAGGCCACAACACGTTCGTTGATACAGTCAAAATCAAAGGTTTCATTGGCCAGCAAGCTCACCAGCACACACACCACGGTGCTGACACCGTAAGCGGTCAATGAACTGAGCAACACCGGGTAATCGCGGAGAAAACCGAACGCGAATGGCGCCAGTACCAAGAACGCCAATCCGCCCATCACAAAGCCCACGCGCTTGCCAAAAAAGCCGAACGCCATCAGGCCAATCACCACCCCGCCGCCGATCGAGGCACAGAGTTCGAAGAACAGCGCCACCGCACCTTGCATCTGCAACAATTCGAAGCGGGCGACCAAAAACATCACAAACCCGGCAATCGCTGCACTGGTAAAGGCCGCGTTGGTAATCCGCTGCCAATACAGGCTGGCAATAACAGGAAAGACAATCGCGCCCCATAGCGCGCCGACAAAAATCAGCATGGTCAGGATATCGAGTTTCATGCTGGCAAAAATCATCGCCAGCATGGTTGCCAGCACCATGGTCAGGCGCCCGACAAACAACATGGTTTTTGGATTGGGTTTGCCCTTGGCTATGTTCTTGCCATACACGTCAGTCATCACCAGCGCCGACAAGGCGGACAGGTCGGAATCCGCCGTGGACGACAGCGAACCGATCACCATGATGAAAAACAGCCCCACCGCAAACGGCGGCAAGTAGGTCGAGGCCATTTGCGGGATCAGGTTATTGAGGTCGCCATCCTGCGGCTCGATACCTGCCAGCAGGGCCAGAAACCCCAGCATGCCCAGCCCGATCACAATCGAGGCATAACCGATGGTGGCGGTGACGAATGTCGACTTCATCAAGTCTTCACGCACGGCAAACAGCCGCTGGGCGATGGTCTGGTTACCAATGGCGTAGGCCAGCACGGCCACGAAGTAAGGTGCGCCCTGCTCCAGAATCGCGGTTTTCGAATAGAAGCTGGCTTGCTCGGGGGTGATCCTCGGCATGCCCTGGGCGAAGATTTCAGGGCCGCCCAACTGGAAGAAAATAATCGGAATAATCACCACCGCAGCGAAGATCATGGCGAATAGCTGGCCGAAATCAGTAAGCACCGATGAGCGAAACCCTGACCAGATGGTGTAAGTCAGAATCCCGACACCGGCGATAAGCACACCATGGGTAAAGCTCAGCGGCGAAAGCACCGCGACCAGTGCCCCGGCGGCGGTGAAATTGACCATCAGGCTGATCAGACTGCCGACGATATTGGAGCCCGCCAGAATCATCTGGCTGGAACGCCCGTGCCGTGCGTGCATGATCTCCGCCAGGGTGTGGGCCTTGGGCGCCAGTTGCCGGAAACGCCGGCCAAAGGGGTAGATAAACAGAATCATCAGCGCGCCCCAGAAGCCATAGTGCAACGCCCCCGAGAGACCAAACTTGTAGCCCGCACTGGCGGCGGCGTAAAAGGAAGCGGCCCAGATCCAGGTGGCCGTCATGCTGGCGGCCGACATGCCAAAGCCGATGGAGTTATTGGAGACCATATAGCCGTCGACGTTTTCGTCCTTGCGCCCCACGCGCAACGACACCAAAAAGGTCAGGCCATAAAAACAGAACAGAAGCAGCAACACGGTGAGGGTGGAAAGTTGGAACATTCCTTTCTCCTTTCTTATGCGCACACAGTCGTTACAGACGCAACGAAAGGCCGAAATCGGCAGGTGCAACAACCCGGGTTTCCTGACAGGCAGGCGATAGCGGACAGCGGTCCGTGGGTTGTCAAAGTGATGGCTGGCAAGTGACGGAACGCAAGAGGCGTCCCAGGTCAAAAGGCAAAGCGTGCGCTAGCACGTTGAGCCGGTGCTTGCAGCAATGGCCGGCAAGGTGCCGGGAGATAAGTCCGGTATCAGATGCACAAAGCCCTGACACGAACGGATCAGAAGTATACAGATTCTGGGGGGATTTTGCTGGAAGTGGTAGCTAATAAAAAATTATTTAAATACGAAAAATCGAGGAAGCCCAAGACTTGCTGCAAGGTTCGCTAATTGGGCCATGAAAAGGATTTTGGGATAAGTCGAAGGCGGTTGTTAACTCGCCTTCCGCTCTCCCCGTCTTATATCCACCACATACTATTTGAAGCAATGCCAGATTGAAAATCTGCTAACCAGAAAGGTTGATATTGGCCCAATCGGCTGCTGGCGGGTTAAATATAACTATTACTAGCATCATAGCCTGTCACAAACCAGCCAGATGCCTTTTAAAAACACCCTCATACCAAAATGCTTTTTCGTCATTTAACCATTCGTCAAATTCAGGAAGTCGAATATCCATGATTTGGGACATCTCAACTCCATAGCGGTAAAACAAAGCTAAAAGCTCTATAAGACTTGACTCGTCTACCCGAGACTTATCAACTTGAATATAAAGTATGCGGCCTCGTCCGAAATATTCAGTAACGCATTCAATTTTATCAAGCCAGCCAAAAAAGGCTGCCTCATCTAATTTTGAATAGTATTTTACCGCTGTGGCTTGCAGCTCAAATTTATTAGCGTCGGAATTCACTTGATTTTTTCCTCTGGATAGATGTTTTCATAGCCTCCTCCACGAGCGTCTTGCACGTCCCAATGAGCTCCACCATGTGCCGTTTCACCCAAACCTGTTGGAACCCAAGTCCTTCCTTTAGAATCTTTCCAACCACTGCTTCGACCGTCACGGGTTTTCCCCCACTCCTCGCCAGTTTTTGGATCTTTGAAACCCTCTGCAGCTCCGGGTTTGCCTGGGGCTTTAGCACCGTATTTATCATAGGCATCAGTAGGTGGTTTAGCAAACATTGGTTGGGTGAGCAGACCAAACACAAAGCTTGTTGCAGAGGCTGCACCTATAGAACTGTAGCTAATAGAGTTTCCTTCAACGCGCGGCAGACTCATAGCCGTAACAGTAGAACTTGGTAGTTCAATCGCCGCATTAGCATTCCACTGAGCACCAGGATCACCTGAAACGGCGGCATTCGGGTTATCTACACTGGAAGAAATTGCACTTCCAGTTATGACACCTATCACAGCGGCTATCGAGTTTGAGGCAATAGCAATAAGAGGCTGATTGCCATCAGGATCCACATATTTATAAGGATTGTTATTTGCGAAGGCATAACGATTGAAGCTGTGTACATTATCAGTAGTAAAGCCCAGAGGATCCACCCCAATAAATCTGCCAAGGTGGAGATCATAATACCTCTCCCCCATGTAAGATAGACCAGTGACGATATCGAACTCTTTCCCTTGAAAACCTAAAGCGTCATTACTGCCGTTTGAAGCCTCATTCAACCTCTCTCCATATGGCTTGTAGTTTTCTTTCCAAAGCAAAGTACCAGCCGAATCTGTAGCCGCAACTGGCGAACCTGAAAGATCGTTATGATAGTATGTGACACTCCCCGCAAATGACAAATTTGAAGCTGCAACAAACATCGCAACAACGAATGCAAATTGAAACTTAATTCTAAGCATTTATTTGCGCCTTTCTGGCAATTCACGGACTTACTTTTTGCGCTATACGATAATTTCCCAGATAAATAAATTCAGTTAATTTGTCTCCACTCAAGTTTATTATTGGCTTATCAACCCCATCATACATCTCATAGGTTTTAACACCCGAACGCGACACCGATGAGCGACGCCCCAACCCATCGTAACTATATTCAATTTTTTTTGATGGATCATCACAATTGACACAGATGAGATTAGATGCCCAATCAAATATATATGAGAACTCTTGACTATCCACCACATTCCCATATGCATCATATTTATAATTAGAAGCACGCATACCGGTAGTACTGACTAACTTATTGCTACTATCGTATGAATAATAAAGAGTCGATTGACCAAACACTTGACTGACAATATTTCCGACTCCGTCGTAACAGATTTTTCCTGAGCCCCAATACGCATCTGCACCAACCAATCTGCCAAGCTTGTCGTAGCTAAGGTTTCGATCGAAACGGCCATCTATAGCATCTTCAATCTTCAGGAGGTTCCCTACGCTGTCATATGTATAAGCCGTACTGAAATAGGCTTCTGAATTTGCTGATTTTTGAGTTTTAAAACTGGACATCCACAGACGACTATTCTGTCCATAACTGCTTGTCACTCCATTGGCATATCGAATACTCTTCAACTGTCCAGACGACCAGTATTGAACATCATTTACGAATCCTGCAATGCTAGTTGTCCGCCCGAGGACATCTACAGTGTAACTCTGAACTCGCCCAGAGACTGGATATGTTACCTCAGTTATATTTCCGTTCTCGTCATAGCCATATTGCACCCGAAATGACTTTCTATCTAAAGTCAATGTATCGGTCAAAAGACGCCCTACAGCATCGTACGACATTACTCGACGTCCACCAGGCGATATGGAGGAGACAAGTCTATTTTGTTTATTATAGGCCATCATAATGGGACCAACTGCCTCAGGATACGATATAGAAATCAATCTTCCTTGCCCGTTATATGCATAGTTAGTCACACCCGAAGCACCGACTTTCCTTGTAGTCATTCGCCCAGCCAAATCACGCCCATAAGTAGTCAGCCCGACTTCAGGATTATAAGTTGATGCTAAATACCCATTGGAGTTATAGCTATAACTTCTGGTGATACCGCCTTGTGAAACTGATACCACCTGATCTCGACCATCCCGTGCAATCGATATATTAGCAGCGCTCTCTGGCAAAGATATTCCAATAAGGTGTATTTCCCTCGGATCACCGTACCCCCGATATTTATAACCAGTCGCATTACCTAGTTCATCAGTGACTATACGAGTGCCAGCACCGTAGACAGTACTTTTTGACGTTTTATCTGCATGAGTAAGACGAACTACTCTTCCTAGCGCGTCGTATTGATATTTTGTTCCAGTGCTCGCATCAGGGTCTGATTCAAAAGTGAGCCGTCCATAACCATCATATTGCCGAGTTATAGTAATACCTCCTTTTGTCTCGCTCATGACCCGACCAAAACCGTCGAGCAAGCTAGTGACAACCAAAGGACCTCGCCTCTGAACCATGCTGCTTGGCGTGTATGATGTATATGTCGCGGCACCGACAGGAGGTATAACAGAAGTTACCCTACTGATAGCATCATAAGTAAATCTGGTAGTAAAACCTTCGCCATCAGTTTCGGATATTATATTCCCGACATCATCTACGATTCGTGAAACACTTATTGAATCAGGTTGCACTTCATTCTTAGGAGTACCAAGCTTGTAGTTTGTATATGTATAGATAGCATTTTCAGGAAGTGTCTCACTTGATACATTTCCAAGAGAATCATACGTATAGCTAAGTGACACGCCGTCTCGCGTAATTTTAGAAATTTGCCCATTATAGTCATAACTAGCAGTGATAGATGTAGATCCATCAGTCTTGGTCATTAGCTTACCGACCACCCATCTTGAGGTGTCGTTGTACCAAGTTAGATCAGTTGTACGCGCACCGCCATTCGGGCCTGACTCAGTAATTTTCGCTGGATTCCCATAAGCATCATGTTTTGAGAAAGTAGTAATATAATTAGCACCAGTTCTAGTTCTCTTAAGTTGACTGAGATCAGCAGCCCATGTATATGTGTCGTGAGATGAACCGTATTCCCACATGCCGATTGCTTGCATGGAGAGTAATCTCTGAGCCCAGCTATATTCGTCAGTATCACCATTTGGATAGGTAACTTTTTTAGGGCGCCCCATCAGCCAATACCCATTTGTTGGTATTGGACTATAGGAGGCTGTCATTAGGTAACCGGGGCCATAATATTCATAGCGAGTGACTCCATCAGGCCCACTAACATCAGTAGTGTCATAGCTCCCGGTTCCTCCATACCCGCCACGGCCATATTGATATGACCATGTTTGGCCAGTTGATAGTGTCTTACTGGCAATGCGCTCTGTGCGTGATTCTCCTGAAGGGGCAGCATTGCGGTAACGCCACAAATTACTATAGGTATATGTATATGAAGTCACCCCCCCACTAGGCCTCTGAATCCCGATCAACTTCCGAGCGGATAGAGTAGCATTATCCAAAGGAGTAGTGACCATAGCTGCACCATTGAAAGGATATTCTTGAAACAACCCAGAACCATAGGTATACCTCCAAGAGTCACCTACCGCATTAATAACCCGACTTAATAATATAGAATTTCGGGCATCTCCCGCCTTATATACATATGTGACAGTACGCCCAACACCATCAACCACAGACTTGAGCCTGTTTGTATCTGCATAATAGTTAAAGTTTAAAACTCTATTATCACTACTTTTGACAGACAACAAAACAGTACTCATTAATTCACCTATTCTGTCTCCCACCCCACCATAACCATTAGGCAGGTTAGAGTTACCAGGGATAGCGAAATATGGAGTAGGCATACCAATTTCTTTGTATGTATATGATATCCAGTTTCCATATGCATCCGTAGCTTTCTTAGCTTGAAAATACATATGAGATGTCGCAGGAGGTCTTTTCGCCATTGGGGCGTGCGGCCCCATTACCACGAATGGAACTACAAAAAAATAGCTTACTCTTCGATCACGAACAAAATCCCCCATGTCATAAGCGATGCCGGACGGGGAATACAGCATGAGGTTTTGTGCGTCACAGCGAAGTTTCCAGTTATCTTGGGTCCTTGCTTCGTAGGGAGCAGACCAAAAAAAAGAAGCTGTTGAACCATCACTCTGTTCCAGCATAAATTCGGAGTATTTAGTTAATGACCAGGGTAGGCCTTTGCCTGCACATAAGTTAGTCAGCGCATTTTCCGGATATCTACCACTCCCTCCAGACCTATTAACATTAGGCCCTGGCTGCAAAGGCAAATATATCTTGGGTGCTACCGCAATTTTCCAGCCAGGCCCAAGTGCCGCCCACTCATAGCTCCGCTTGAAAGTAGCACGCAACCCTGCAGACAAATTAAATAAGTCGTATGTTCGACGAACCGTTATATCTAGCCCTTTAGGCCCAGGAATTGAAAGGTCCACCTGATGAACTTTCAAATTCCCTGTATGTGGATCGATTGAATCCTCATCTAGCGCACTCTTGTTGTCAAAATGTCTCGGCAGGTTATCAATAGGTGTAGAGTATTCTAGCCCTGAACGCGCGTGGGCCGTCAAATTAAACCCTGCCGCCACTATTACGATAATGGTCGCAAACCAAAAGCCTCTAACTTTTACGGACTTATTTTTCATGGCATTACACACCCCATATCATCTATATTACTAGCACTGAAGGATCAAACACTAATAATAATTTTTCTTTACAAGTTATTATGCTTCACGCGCCCAGGCTAACCACCAAACATTACACGCAACATACAATCTCCTGCCTCTCGACACTTAGCATTAACTTTCCCTACGCTGCGCTGGCATGTGCTGATTCAAGCTGGAACTTTCGAACAAGGCGACAAAATAGACAAACTCCAAACCCAGGCAGATCTTGGCTCATCCACTATCAAATTAGTTAAGCCAAAAGTCTCACCGACGTTGATCGCCTACAACAAACCCGCCCTCCCCGCGCAAAAAACTACCCGAAGAGCATTAAATTAACAACAAAATGCAGGGAATTTCACATCACTCATAACTTCTTACTAATACACAGAAAGCAACTTCGCTTTTTCATTAGCACTATGACCCACACAGACCGCGCGAAGTAAAACTATAGAATAACTTAATAGACAACATCATCCTACCCACATCAACCAAGACAACCTTAACCACCACAACCGCTCTATCAACATTCAAAATAACACTTCACCAGCCACCTACTAATTCCAAATCTAGTAGAAACCAAACATACACACAAATAAAAAACATGATTTTCAGATAACACCTACACACAGCGTAATACGCCTCCTATTTCAGGAAAGAAATATCTCAAATAAACCAATAAAGTTCCGCAGCAGCTACCAGGGCACACACCCTTTACATTTTATTACCAGAACCGGCCACAGTTATGCCTCCCAACTTTTTATAGCGTGGCTTATGAATACGGCGCTTCTCTCCAAACCGTAAACACAGACAAAATCGGAACCCCAAAGGTCGCCGCCTTATGCCACTAGGACTGCCAACTCAACCCCAGCGGTACGCCGCTGACAACGGTAGATTTCTACGGGGCGTAGGGCTTACTGCGCAGTTCCAGCCCTTACCCCAGTGGTAGTAGGCTCGTTGACGGTAGAATTTGTTGGCTTCTCATGCACCACCTGCGCACGGATGAAAGTGAGCAGGTCTTTGCCACCGGTGCAAACAAAGCCATCGGAGATGCGGTGTCCGCAGCGTGATCAGCGCTTTAGGTCACCCGGCTGACAAGCCACTCAAACGGCCCCATCGGCCAAGAAGCGCCAGTGCGGCCGATAGCCAATAAAAACGGCTATTACCATATATCCGGAGAAGAATTAGAAAGTAACTGCTCGCCAGTGGATAAATGGTGAGCCTGACAAAGGTGACCACCTGGGAACAAGTTGCACCGAGCGCTACGACGCCTCCATACCCTGCAATGCAACAAACAATCCACCCAGAAACCAATTGATATAGTGCTACCCCGAAGGGGGGGTGTCGGTCCAACCACTCGAAACCGTTGGCGCGCACGACATACATGCCCGCCAGAAAAGGCAGCAACTTGTAGGTAAGCCCTGCCAAAAAGCGCCATAACTCCTCTGCCTGCAGTAAAAACCAGCATGTCAACCGATGCCACAAACTATGTGCCAAGCACCAGCTTGAGCTGATTGAGCGACACCAGATACAGCGCCATCATCTAAAGACTGATCGTCACATAGCCTACGATGATAAGGCTCGGCCAGACCAGTTTGTGCAGCGCCCCAGAACATACAGCGCAACGGCCCGGCGCAAATACCGTGGAAAAAAAATAACGCTCATTGAGCTGTTGCAAGTATCGAGGAGACAGCCGCAAACCGGTACCGAAGAGAAACAAAAACAGGGTAAAGAACTTGCTGGCGAATAACAGGGGCTATGCACGGACAAACGGGCTTTCAACGCCACAGGTCGATTCGGCGCCAGAGGTGGCTGGCGAGTAGTACGCGGTATTGATATAGAAAAAACGGCGACCCGAAGGTCGCCGCTTGGCTTTACTTGAACTGCCGACTCAACCCCGGCGGTACGCCGCTGATATCGGTCTCTTCCCACGGCCCGTTGGGGCTCACCGCGCGGCTCCAGCCGTTGTCCCAGCGGTAGTAGGCGCGCTGGCGGTAGAAGATATTGGTCTGGTTATCCAGCACATACACGCCCAGGCGCGCATCCCAGTGGCTAGGCCCGCCCGGCGGCGGCGCAAAGGTCGCCGAGGTGCGCGGCAACGGTTTTGGCGCCTTGGGAATCGGCATGTCCGGCAGGGGCTTGCCCGAGGGCTGGGGTGTCGGCTGCGGCATCGGCGTTGTTGGCGCAGGCGGTTCGTAAGGCTGTTGAACCGCACAGGCGCTCAGGCCTAGAGCTAGCGCGAGCAAGGTAATACGGGCGAATACGGCCATGGCGGCTTCTCTTGTAAGTCAGCTAAGACCCCCTGTGGCAGCGGACTTGCTCGCGATTCAATCAATGCGGATTCACTGGAGGACCGCGTCGTCTGCATCGCGAGCAAGCCCGCTGCCACATTCGGGGCATTTATTTATCCGGGCTGTCGATGGTCAGCTGTTGCAGCTCCCGAGTGCTGCTGGACAGCGGCTGGCTGCGCCCTACCCACTCGCCTGCTGTTGGCTGGCCAGCACGGGAGATGCGTGCCATTAATTGGACTTCAGGAAAGTTGGACAGTTTCAATTGCGGCATCATTGCGTCGACATCGCCCAGCTCAACCGTGATCGGCAGGTCCGCCACAGTCACGCGCTTGACCGCCAGCGGTGCCGGCGGGCCGGAGACCGCACGGGCAAAGATAAACACGCTGTCACCCGGCAAGGCACTGGCCTTGACCGCATCGGCCAGATCTACGTTGACCTTGATCGAGGCCATCGCCTTGGCCACAGGTGCAGTTTCAACCTTGCCGCCGCGGGCCTGCAGTTGCTCACGGGCCTTGGCAATACCGCCTTCCAGCGCCGCGCGGGAGGCGTCGCCTTCGGGCAGTTCGGTCATCAACCGTTGCCAGTAGCCAATGGCCTGTTCGAAGCGCTGGTCCTCGAAGGCGGCGATGCCCAGCAGGCCCAGGCTGGTGACTTCCTTCGGGTCGGCCTTCAAGGCTTCATCGGTCAGCGCCTGGATTTTGTCGCTCCACTTTTTATCGTCGGCAAAGTACTGCGCCTGTGCCCACTGGCCCAGCAACTCGGGCTGACGACCGGCCAGGTTGGCCGCGCGTTCGAACACCCTGGCCGCATCCGCAGGACGGTTTTGTGCCATATAGGCACGGCCCAGGAAGTACAGGCCTTCGGCCGAGTCAGGTTGCGCAGCCGCGGCACGCTCAAGGCGCGCGACCATTTCTTCAAGGGATTGCGGCGGCTGGGAGAACTCGCGGGTCAATTCGACCTTGTCGCTGGAACCAAAATGCAGGTACAGGCTCAAGCCCAGCACCGGCACCAGCACTGCGGCCAACAACGGAATGGCCTTGCCCAGACTGGACACCCGCCCCGGCGCCACACCTTCGGTGTCCGCGAGCAATTCGCGGGCCGCTTCGGCGCGGCCGGTTTCGAACTGTTCAGCGGTCAACACGCCCTCTTCGCGCTGGGCTTGCAACTCGGCCACCCGCTCTTGATACAAGGCAACGTTCAAAGCGGTACGGTCTTCTTCGCGCTGGGCACGGCGCCCGCGCAATACCGGGATCAATAAAAAGCTGAGGGCTATCAGTAGCAGCAAGCCTGCTGCGAGCCAGAAATCAATCATCTTTGGTTTTATCCAGCAAAGTGTCGAGGCGCTTGCGCTCCTCGGCAGAAAGTGTGTCCGAACCTTCGGTCTGCTCTGTACGTCGACGGCGCCCGACGATGACGCCAATCACCACCAGACCGCCCACCAGCAGGGCCAGCGGGCCAAACCAGAGCACTGCGGTCTTGCGGGTCAGGGCCGGTTTATAGAGCACGAAATCGCCGTAGCGGGCGACCATGAAATCGAGGATCTGCTGGTTGTCCTTGCCTTCGCCGAGCATGCGATAGATCTCGCGGCGCAGGTCGGTGGCAATAGGGGCGTTGGAGTCGGCGATGTCCTGGTTCTGACACTTGGGGCAGCGTAATTCCTTGGTCAGCTCACGAAAACGGTCGCGCTCGGCGTCGTTGGCAAACTCGTAGGTATCGATGGCGGCATGGGCAACCCCGGTCAGGGTCAAACCGAAAACCACGGCGGCTAGCCAGCGCTTCATGGTTTGGCCTCGTCAACCAGTGCCTGATATTTACCCGCAAGCTGCTCGCGCCACACGGTCTCGTCGATCACGCCGACAAACTTGTGGCGGATGATGCCCTTGCTGTCGATCAGGAATGTCTCAGGAGCGCCGTACACGCCCAGATTCAGGCCCAGGGAGCCGTCTGCGTCGTTGATGTCCAGCTGATAAGGGTTGTGGAAATCCTTAAGCCACTTCTTCGCATCTTCGTTGACGTCTTTGTAGTTCACGCCGTAGATCAGTACACCCTGATCGGCCAGTTTGGTCAGCACCGGGTGCTCGACCCGGCATGAAATGCACCAGGTAGCCCACACGTTGACCAGCGCAGGCTTGCCCTTGAGGTCAGCTTCGGTGAGGGTTTTGTCCCCCTCCACCGAAGGCAGGCTGAAGGCCGGGAACGGCTTGTCGATCATCGCCGACGGCAGCTCGGTCGGGTCCAGATACAAGCCCCGGTAGAGAAACCACGCCATACCGAGAAAAACGGCCAGCGGGACCAGCATCAACCAACGTCTCATGCCGTGGCTCCTGTCATGCCCAATGCTTCACGCACGCGGCTTTTCACCTTGACCCGGTAGCGACGATCCATCGCTGCCAGCAATCCACCAAAGCCTGTGAGCAGACCGCCAAACCAGATCCAGCGCACAAACGGTTTGACATGCACCCGCACAGCCCAGGCGCCGTTGTCCAGGGGCTCACCCAGAGCAACATAGAGGTCACGGGTGAAACCGGCGTCGATCCCGGCTTCGGTCATCATCGAGTTCTGCACCGTGTAGAGGCGTTTTTCCGGGTGCAGTACGCTGACTTCCTTGCCATTGCGGATGACACGCACGGTGCCTTTGTCAGACGTAAAGTTCGGACCCTGGAAGTGCTTGGCGCCTTCAAAAATAAAGTGATAACCGCCAAGCTCCATCGACTCGCCCGGTGCCAGGCGCAAGTCGCGCTCGGCACTGTGCTGGCTCGACAACACCACCCCCAGCGCACACACGGCGATACCCAGGTGGGCAATCTGCATGCCCCAGTAGCTGCGGGTCAGGCTGCGCACGCCTTTGATCAGGCCCTTGTGACGGGTTTTGTCACCGATGTCACGCACCCCGGCCAGCAGCACCCAGGCCGCCAGCATAAAGGTGGTCAGCACCGCCCAGTTGAAGTCGCCATAGGCCACTCCGGCAATTGCCGACAGCGCGGCGCTGCCCAGCAGTACGGGGGTGAGCATGCCCAACAACCATTTGACCGGAGTGTCTTTCCAGCGCACCAGCACACCGACTGCCATCACCACCATCAGCAAAGCCATGAGCGGGATAAACAGGGCGTTGAAGTACGGCGGGCCCACCGACATCTTGGCGCCACTGATGGCATCCAGAATCAGTGGGTACAGGGTGCCGAGCAGAATCATCGACGCGGCCACCACCAGGATCAGGTTGTTGCCCAACAGCAGGGTCTCACGGGACCACAGCTTGAAACTGACATGGCTTTTCACCACTGGCGCACGCAGGGCAAACAGGGTCAGCGAACCGCCGACCACAAACAGCAGGAAGATCAGGATGAATACGCCGCGCTCTGGGTCGGAAGCGAACGCATGCACCGAGGTCAACACGCCGGAACGCACCAGGAACGTACCCAGCAGGCTCAGGGAAAACGCAGCTATCGCCAGCAGTACTGTCCAGCTCTTGAACACACCACGCTTTTCGGTCACGGCCAGCGAGTGAATCAGCGCCGTACCCACCAACCATGGCATGAACGAAGCATTTTCTACCGGATCCCAGAACCACCAGCCGCCCCAGCCAAGCTCGTAATAAGCCCACCATGAACCCAGGGTGATGCCGATGCCGAGAAAGGCCCATGCCACGATGGTCCATGGTCGCGACCAGCGCGCCCAGGCAGCGTCCAGCCGACCGCCGAGCAAGGCAGCAATGGCAAAGGCAAAAGCCACGGAGAAACCGACATAGCCCATGTACAGCATTGGCGGGTGAACAATCAGGCCAATGTCCTGCAGCAGCGGGTTAAGGTCGTTGCCATCCGAAGGAATCTGCGGCAGCAAGCGCACGAAAGGATCTGAGGTCAGGATCAAAAACAGCAGGAAGCCGACACTGATCATGCCCATGATTGCCAGCACCCGCGCCAGCATCACTTGTGGCAGCTGCCGCGAAAAGATCGACACGGCAAAGGTCCAGCCACCGAGGATCATCGCCCACAACAGCAGCGAGCCTTCGTGGGCACCCCACACCGCGCTGAACTTGAAGTACCAGGGCAACGCACTGTTCGAGTTGCTGGCTACGTACGCCACCGAGAAGTCATCGGCCATAAAGGCATAGGTCAGGCAGGCAAAGGAGAACAACAAAAAGGCAAACTGCCCCCAGGCGGCGGGTTGCGCCAGGCTCATCCACAATTTGTCGCCGCGCCAGGCGCCCAGCAGCGGCACGATGGCCTGCACGATGGCAAAGCACAGGGCCAGAATCATGGCCAGATGGCCCAATTCGGGAATATAGAGTCCAGACATCAGTACTTACCCTCACTTGCAGGCACAGGCGCGGATTGGCCACTTTCGTTCAGCGCCTTGGTCACTTCGGGCGGCATGTATTTTTCGTCGTGTTTGGCCAGCACTTCATCAGCCACCACCACACCCTGGGCATTGAGCTTGCCCAGCGCGACGATGCCCTGCCCTTCACGGAACAGGTCCGGGAGGATACCGCGATACTGGATGGTCACCGACTTGTTGAAATCGGTGACCACAAACTGCACGTCCAGCGAGTCACCCGAACGCTTGAGCGAACCGTCCTCGACCATGCCACCGGCACGGATCCGGGTATCCAATGGCGCTTCGCCATTGGCGATCTGGGTCGGGGTGTAAAACAGGTTGATGTTCTGCTGCAAGGCGCTCAGGGCCAGGGCCACGGCAGCGCCGACCCCTACCAGAATCGCCAGGATGATGATCAAGCGTTTTTTGCGCAGCGGATTCACTTCGAATTCTCCCGACGCAAACGACGCGCCTCTTGTTGCAGATAACGCCGGCGCGCCATGATTGGCAGTGCCACGTTCAACCCCAGCACCGCCAGGCAAATGCCATAGGCCGACCAGACATATACCCCGTGATGGCCCATGGCGAGAAAGTCGCCAAAAGAAGCAAAACTCATCGCGCACCCTCCAGAGCTTTCAACACCTCAGCCTTGACCCAGCTGCTGCGGGCCTCGCGCTTGAGCACCTCAAGACGCATGCGCAACAGCAGCACCGCGCCAAAGAAGCAATAAAAGCCCAGCACCGTGAGCAACAGCGGCATCCACATTTCCATGGGCATGGCCGGTTTTTCGGTCAGGGTGAAGGTCGCGCCCTGGTGCAGGGTGTTCCACCACTCCACCGAGTACTTGATGATCGGAATATTGATCACGCCCACAATCGCCAGCACCGCGCAGGCCTTGGCCGCACTGTCGCGATTGGTGATGGCGTTGCCCAGGGCAATCAGGCCGAAATATAGAAACAGCAGAATCAGCATCGAGGTCAGACGCGCATCCCAGACCCACCACGAGCCCCAGGTCGGCTTGCCCCACACCGCACCGGTGACCAGCGCCACGGCTGTCATCCAGGCGCCAATGGGTGCGGCGGATTGCAGGGCCACGTCGGCGATTTTCATCTTCCACACCAGCCCTACCACACCGCACACCGCCAGCATCACGTAGCAGGATTGCGCCAGCATGGCCGCAGGAACATGGATATAGATGATGCGGAAGCTGTTGCCCTGCTGGTAGTCCGGCGGTGCAAAGGCCAGGCCCCAGACCACCCCGCAGGTGATCAGCAACACGGCGGCAATGCTTAACCACGGCAACAGCCGCCCACTGATGGCATAGAACCATTTGGGCGAGCCGAGTTTGTGAAACCAAGTCCAGTTCATCACGCTGCTTCCATCACGGTGCCGGTCACGACAGGTGTGCTGTCATGCCAGCCAGGGTCTTTACTGGCCCACGCAGGCCAGACCTCATTATTCGCCGACGCTGATTTTCAGGCCGGCAGCTATTGCAAAAGGTGTCAGGGTTACAGCCAGGGCGGTCAGGCTACCAAGCCACAGCAAATAACCGGTTGCAGGCATGCCTTGCAATGCCGCCTGCAGGGCGCCACTACCAAGGATCAATACCGGGATATATAAAGGCAAAATCAGCAGCGCCAGCAGCAAGCCGCCGCGCTTGAGGCCCACGGTCAGGGCAGCGCCCACGGCACCAAGCAGGCTCAACACTGGCGTCCCCAGCAGCAACGACATCAGCAACACCGGCAGGCACGCCACCGGCAGCCCGAGCATCAGGGCCAGCAGGGGTGACAGGATCACCAGCGCCAGACCGGAAAACGCCCAGTGTGCCAGCACCTTGGCCAGTACCAGTAGAGGCAGGGGGTGCGACGAAAGGACCCACTGCTCAAGCGATCCGTCCTCGAAATCACTGCGGAAAAGCCCGTCCAGCGAGAGCAAAACCGCTAAAAGGGCCGCGACCCACAGCAGTCCTGGAGACAAGGTTTGCAACAATTTCGTCTCCGGGCCAACGGCCAGCGGAAACATTGCGATGACAATCGCGAAGAACACCAACGGGTTGGCCAATTCGGCCGGGCGACGGAACAGCAAACGCGCTTCGCGCGCCACCAACACGGCAAACACACTCATACAGCCCACTGCCCCAGGTCGATATTGCGGTAACCGGCTGGCATCCGGGTCAAGGTATGGTGCGTGGTGAGCACCACCATGCCGCCGCTTTCACAGTGGCGGGCCAGGTGTTCTTCGAGTTGCGCCACGCCCTGTTTATCGAGCGCGGTAAACGGCTCATCGAGAATCCACAACGGCGGGCTGTCCAGATACAGGCGGGCCAGCGCCACACGGCGCTGCTGCCCTGCCGACAAGGTGTGGCACGGCACATCCTCAAAGCCCTGCAAGCCGACCTCGTGCAACGCAGCCCAGATGGCATCACGGGTTGCCGGGCGATGCAAGGCGCACAGCCAGCTGAGGTTTTCTTCCGCCGTGAGCAAATCCTTGATTCCCGCCGCATGGCCGATCCACAGCAAGTTGCTGGTCAATTCATGACGTTGGGCGCTCAGGGCCATACCGTTAAGCCGTACTTCGCCAGCCGTTGGCTGCATCAGGCCCGCCAACAAGCGCAGCAGGCTGGTTTTGCCGCTGCCGTTGGGGCCGCTGATTTGCAGCATGTCGCCGCTGGTCAGACGCAATTCGAGGTGTTCGAACAGCATCCGCCAGTCACGCTCACAAGCGAGCGCTACGGCTTCTAAAAGAGGGCTGGTCACGTAATTGAGGCCTTCACGGTTCAAGTCGGCGCAGGCATGGCCGTTAAAGTGATGCAGGATAAATGCATTTGCGGCCTGATTCAGAGAGCTGGATCAAACAATTGTTATGTTTTTTAGGCGCTCTGAACGACGGGGCAGCATTATACATGCCATGTCCTACGCTAAAGAGGGCAATTTCGACAGGTTGTTACGATGAAAGGCGACATGAATATTCCACCCATCCCACAATCCGCCCCCAGCAGTGTGCGTCAGGGGCTTGTGGGCGGTGAAGTGCTCAAGTTGCTGCAGCCCGCAGAGGGCCTGATAAAGCCCGGCCAAAGTGCCCAGGCCGAGGTGCTGTCACTCAAGCAAAACGATCTGAGCTTCCAGCTTTTGCTCAAGTTGACCCTGGCCAGTGGCCGCGAAACCAACGTGCAGGCCAGCAGCAATTTTCCCTTGCCGCTGGGCACCCAACTGGCCGTGACCCAGCCTTCTGCGGGAAACCTTGCGATCAGCCTGCAACAGGCCCTGAGCAGCAGCGTCGCCACTCTCACCCGCCTCGATACCCGACAGTTGCCAGTGGGCACGCTGCTGCAAGGCAAGGTACTGACCACTCAAGCCCTGGCGCAGCCCGCAGGGCAACCGACGGTTTATCGGTCACTGGTGACCTTGCTCAACAGCGCACTGAGCGGCGCGACCCTGACCCTGGACAGCCCGCTGCCCTTGCGTATCGGCAGCTTGCTTAGCGCCCGTGTGGACGGCCCGCAGAGCCTCGAGTTTGTGCCGCTGAGCGGGCGCCAGGAACAACTGGCTGTGGCGCAACAACTGGCAACACAACAGAGCCGGCAAGGCTCGTTGGAGGGCCTTTTCAACGCCCTGCAAAAACTCCCGGCCACTGCCGACATGCCTGCTGAGCTGCGTGCATCCATCGACAAACTATTAGCCGGTTTGCCTACGCCCTACCAACTGAGCAACGCCAAAGGCCTGGGTGATGCCCTGCTCAACAGCGGGGCATTTCTGGAGGCCCGACTGCTGACCGGGCAAACCCCGGCACAGGCCCCTGACATGAAAGCTACCTTGCTGCGCCTTATTGCGCAGATCCTGCCCGGTCTGCCGTCAAGCACCAGTTTCAACCCCGGCATGGCTGCCAGCACCCAGGCCCAGGCCTTGCCGACTTTTGTGCGTAATGCCCTGGGCATGCTCGGCCAGGTCAGCGCCAAACCACAGCCCGGCGGCTTCCCCTTGCCCCAGCGCTTGCTGCAGAACGGTGAAGGTGAAGACAGCCTGGAGAACTTGCTGAAACTGGCAGCAGCAGCTGTCTCGCGGCTGCAAAGCCATCAGCTGTCCAGCCTGGAACAGAGTGGGCGCACGGCCGAGGGTGGTGTACTGACCACCTGGCAACTGGAAATCCCCATGCGCAATGCTCACGACATCGTACCTTTGCAGGTCAAGTTCCAGCGTGAAGACCCGCCGGAAAAACAAGCGCAAGACAAAACCGAATCCCGGGAGATCAAGGATCAACTATGGCGCGTGGAGCTGGCCTTCGACCTCGCCCCCCTGGGCCCGCTGCATGTGCAGGCGCAACTGTTGCGGGGCAACCTGTCGGGCCAGCTCTGGGCCGAACAGGCATACACCGCCCGCCTGATCGAAAGTCAGCTGGGCAACTTGCGTCAGCGTCTGAGTGATGCCGGGTTGAGCGTGACCGATCTGGATTGCCATCAAGGCATCCCGCCGCAAAGTGGCCATACCCGTCTGGAACAACGCTGGGTCGATGAAACCGCATGAATACACCTGCAGAACCGCGCCAGGCGATTGCCCTCAAATACGACGGCAAACAGGCCCCTACCCTCACCGCCAAGGGCGATGACGAACTGGCCGAAGCCATCCTGGCGCTGGCCCGTGAACACGAAGTGCCGATTTATGAAAATGCCGAGCTGGTCAAATTACTGGCGCGCATGGAATTGGGTGACAGCATCCCGCAAGAGCTGTACCGCACACTGGCAGAGATCATTGCCTTTGCCTGGCAGCTTAAAGGTAAATTCCCAGAGGGTTTTGCCCCCCAGACCGAGCCGGAGGAACGCGACATCACTCCCCGTTGAACGCTCTATCGCCTTCGGCAGCTGCTACAGACCGGGCGTTGAGCGCAGGGCGCTATCCACCTGCTGCGCCGCTTCGAGCAGCCTGCTGTCCTGGCGAAACCCGCCAATCAGTTGTAGCCCCGCTGGCAGCTCCCCCGACGCCCGGGGCATCGGAATATTGAGCTGGGGCAGGCCGAATGCCATCCAGAACTTGCAGAAGTCTGATGGCCCGGTGCTCAGCAACCCCAGTGGCGCAACCATGCCGCAGGTGGCACCCAGCATCGCGTCAAAGGCTTCGAAATGCTCCTTCAACACCGGCGCCAACGCCGCCAGCCGAGCCTTCGCTGCCGTTTCCTGCTGCCAACTGGTGGCCCGCGCCCTATCAATCATGGCCAGCACTTGCGGGCTCAGTTGCTCGGGGTTCGATTGCCACTCCTTGCTCAGTGAACGGGCACCCTCGCAGTCATTGATCAACTGATGATCATCGAAAACACTGGCAAACTCGTCCTCCAGTATCACCTCGGTGACGCTGTGGCCTGCGGTTTTCAATTGTTCCATAGCTGCCAGCAGGGCCTTAGCCACCGGAGGATCGATCTGATCCCAACGCGACGTACGACAAAACCCGAATGATCGGGCGCCATTCTCCCCGTTCGTTTGCGGCAAGCCGGGCACCAGTACCCGGGCGAGCAGCGCCAGGTCGCGAACCGAACGGCCATACCAGCCCAGGGTGTCGAAGCTCGGCGCCAGGGGCTTGACCCCTTCCAGGGAAACCAGCCCATGGGACGGCTTGAAGGCATACAACCCGCAATAGGATGCAGGCTTAAGCAGCGAGCCCGCCGTTTGCGTGCCCAGGGCAAGGGGGAAAAAACCCGCGGCCATGCCCGCAGCAG
The DNA here is from genome assembly GCF_049896805.1 of Pseudomonas sp. TWR1-1-3. Lineage (NCBI taxonomy): Bacteria > Pseudomonadati > Pseudomonadota > Gammaproteobacteria > Pseudomonadales > Pseudomonadaceae > Pseudomonas > Pseudomonas sp. TWR1-1-3. The sequence continues at coordinate 1,553,649 of NZ_JAFCUZ010000001.1, forward strand.
AGCCGGCACTGGAGCTGCCCGGCGTCCTCTGCAGGTCATGGGGATTACGCGTCGGCCCCGTGTGCATATAGGCAAATTCAGTGGTATGGGTTTTACCCATGATCACCGCCCCGGCCTGACGCAGCAGCGCAACCACATGGGCATCCCGCGAGGGCCGGTTGTGGGCGTAGATCGGCGAGTAAAATGCTGTCGGATGGTCGCCGGTATCAATGATGTCCTTGACCCCCACCGGCACACCGGCCAATAAACCATTGATCTGCGGGCTGCCCAGGCACTGCGCCTGTTTACGTACGCACTGCGCATCGAGCGCGGCAAACGCCTGGATTGCAGGTTCGCGGGCATTGCTTTGCGCCAGAAAATGCTCAGCCACCTGCCCGGGGCCAAGCAGCGCCTTGCGTACGTGTTCGGCGATCGCGCAGGCATCTGCAGTGTCAAGAAAGCTCATGTGATGTTTAACCTCGGATTATGGCTGCGTTACACGGCATACACCGCTGCCCAATCGGCAAAACCCTTGATCTCAATGGGGTTGCCCGAGGGGTCGAGGAAAAACATCGTCGCCTGCTCCCCCGCTGTCCCGGCAAAGCGCAGGGTCGGCTCCAGTACAAACTGTACGTCACGGCTCAGCAGGCGTTCTTTGAGAGCGTGCCAGTCGGGCATGGCCAGTACCACGCCAAAATGCGGCATGGGCACCCGGTGCTCGCCGACTTTCCCGGTATTGCTAACGGAAAACGGCTCGCCCAGATGCAACGACAACTGATGGCCGAAAAAGTCGATATCTACCCAGCTCTCCGTGCTGCGGCCCTCAGCACAGCCCAGCACGTCGCAGTAAAAGCGCCGCGCCGAGACCAGGTCGTGAACGTGATAGGCGAAATGAAAAAGCGATTGCACAGTGACCTCCTGAAACCGGAACAGGCCAGATGGCCCTTGCGCCAATGATGCATTGCTGTCTTCAATAGAACTAACCTGTTATTTTATCCGTGAAAGAAAGAAATTCTTATGGATACGCGCTACCTCAAAAGCCTGATCGCCGTGGTGGATTGCGGCTCGATTGCCAGGGCAGCACGCCTGGAAAACCTCACTGCCGCCGCCGTCAGCCAGCGCATTCTGGCCCTTGAGCGCCAGCTCGGGCTGGAGCTTCTGGTGCGCATCGGGCATGAGGCCAAACCCAGCCTGGCCTGCCTGGATTTACTGCCCCGGGCACGTGCCATCGTCAATGAAGTGGCGCTGCTGGCAGGTGATGCCGATAGCCAGGGCCTGACCGGCCCCTTGCGCATCGGCGCCATTTCAACCGTGCTCACGGGGCTTCTGCCACAGGCCTTGCGCGCCTTGACCCGCTCAACCCCGCAACTGAAACCGGTCATAGTGCCCGGCACATCGCGCGCGCTGTATCAGGCGCTGGAGGCCAATGAGCTGGATGCCGCGATTGTGGTCGCACCGCCCTTTGCACTGAGCAAAACCTTCGAGGGGGTGGTGCTGCGCAAGGAGCCTTTGCTGTTTATTTCCAATGAACCCTCCACGCAAGGCATCGACGCCCGCCTGCAACACTGCCCGTACATTCAGTATGACCCCGATGCCTGGGGCGGCCGCCATGCCCTGCAGTACTTGCAGGATCACAGCCTGTCACCCGCTGCCCTGCTCGATCTGGATGCACTGGAAACCATCGCCCTGCTCACGGCACAGGGCCTTGGGGTGAGTCTGGTGCCATGCTGGTCGGGAATTGAGCGCTGGACCGGCAGTTGTGTGCTGGAGCCGGTCGGGGATGAGCGCTATGACCGAGAAATTGTGCTGCTCAGCCATGCCCAGGGGCCAAGGTTGCGGATGGTAGACGTATTGCAGCGGGCGCTGCTGGAGACTGCAGGCAGTCATCTGTAGCCGCTGAGGAGCGCAGCCTCACTACGCACTTGAGCGGCTACGGTCAGTCACCCAACTCAACCCTTGTACATTTTGCTCATCAGTTCGGCTTCAGCCTGGGTCAGGCCGCATGCCTGGGTCAGCTCATCAACACTGGCACCCATGCTCACCAGCCGCGCCGCCTGGTTGAACGACAGGCTGGTAGGGTCACGCTGCTCAAGCTGAGTCAGCTTCTCGGGCAGCGGCGCAACCACGGCGCGCAATTCGTGCAGGGCTTCGCCCATCTGCACATTGCCGTTCTGGTAGGTATCCAGGCGCCGCGCCAGTTCCCGAAGGCGCCGGTCTCGCTGTTCATCGGCCGCAGCCTGTTGCGCCACAAGCACCCGCTGGCGGCGCACGTGGCTGACAAACAGCCACAGGGTCACGGCCCACAACAGGCCCAGGACAATTACCGCCGCCTCAAGGATCAATCAGATGTTCTCCAGATCCGACCATTCTTCCTCGGTCATCATTTTGTCCAGTTCAACCAGAATCAGCAGTTCGCCGTTCTTGTTGCACACACCCTGGATAAACTTGGCCGATTCGTCATTGCCCACGTTAGGCGCCGTTTCGATTTCGGACTGACGCAGATACACCACCTCTGCCACGCTATCGACCAGAATCCCAACCACTTGCTTGTCGGCTTCGATGATGACGATGCGCGAGTTATCGGTGATTTCGGCGTTGTACAGACCAAAACGCTGACGCGTGTCTATGACCGTTACTACGTTGCCGCGCAGGTTGATAATACCCAACACGTAGGAAGGCGCACCCGGTACCGGGGCGATTTCGGTGTAACGCAGCACTTCCTGCACTTGCATCACATTGATGCCATAGGTTTCGTTGTCCAGCTTGAAGGTAACCCATTGCAGGATCGGATCTTCAGAACCCTGTGCCGCTGACTGTTTCATACCCCAAACCCCTGACTGAAATACTGCTCGATTCTGATAACTGGCGATCCGCCCTCGCAGGTGAATCGACCACGATTATTGTTATGACTTGCCCTTGGCGATCAATGCCGCCAGTTGCTCCACATCCAGCAATGCGCACATGTGTTCAATCACAGTGCCCGCCAGCCACGGCCGTTGCCCGCGCTGTGAACGCCATTTGATTTCGTTGGGGTGCAGGCGCAACGAACGGCTGACCTGATGCACCGCCAGCCCCCATTCGTAACCCTGTACCGAAATCACGTATTGCAGCCCTTCGCGCAGGTCGTCGCGATAGCGTTCAGGCATCACCCAGCGCGCGGTATCGAGCACGTTGAGCTTGCCGCTCTGGCTGGGCAGGATCCCCAGAAACCAGTCTGGCTGGCCAAACAGCGGAGTGAGTTCACGCCCGGCCAGTGAGTAGATCGAGCCCAGGCACACCAATGGCACCGCCAGGGTCAACCCCGCCACGTCGAACAGCAGGCACTCGAAAGGTTCGGCAGCCCAGGCCGGGCGACCATCATCGGGAACCGGCAAATGCGCCCCGGGGGCACTGGGCCGATGGACTTCGACCAGCGGATGGGCCAGCGCCTCGGCAGGCACACCGACCTCAGACAGCTCCACCGGCATCGCCAACGGCGCTTCAATGGGTTGCGCGGCGGCAGGTTCCGCCTCCGGCTGCGCGGGTGCGGGTTCAGCCGCTTCCAGCGCCTGGGTTGCATCAAACAGCAAGTCGTCGAGGTACGACTGCAAGGCCACTTGCGAGCGGTTGGAAAGTGCTACTGGCTGCGTCATAAAGTGCCCCACTCATCAGCCTCGCGACAGAGACCTGTAGTCGTTATCGGCCAGACCCGACCGATACTTGAATGCCCGCCCACTTCACGCCACCTGCGGTGCAAGCTGGCGGGTGAGGACGTGCTTGAGCAACGCACGGTAGGCGATCACTCCACGGGTTTTCTCATCGAACTGCGAAGGCGTCTGCCCGGCACGGCTGGCATCGCGCAAACGAGTATCGACCGGGATAAAACCCTGCCACAGGGTCTCGGGGTACACATCGCGCAATACTCGCAAGGTACTCATCGACGCCTGGGTACGACGGTCGAACAACGTCGGCACGATACAGAACGGCAGCTCCTGGGGGCGCGAGCGGTTGATCATGCGCAGGGTATGCACCATGCGTTCCAGGCCCTTTAGCGCCAGATGTTCGGTTTGCACCGGGATGATCAACTGCTGACTGGCCGCCAGCGCGTTGACCATCAACACACCCAGAATCGGCGGGCTGTCGATGATCGCGTAGTCATAGTCCTGCCACAGTTGCGCCAGGCTGCGGGCAATCACAAGGCCCAGGCCGCTTTGCCCCGGAGCCTGACGCTCGAGGGTCGCCAGGGCCGTGGTGGCCGGTAGCAAGGAAATTTTCTCGTGGCTGGTGGGCAACAGCAATTGCGCGGCCAGGCCCTCAGGCACCTGGCCCTGATGCAGAAACAAGTCGTAGACACTGTGTTCCAGACCATCGGGGTCATAACCGAAGTAGCTGGTCATGGAGCCGTGCGGGTCAAGATCGACCACCACCACGCGCTTGCCCGCCTCTGCCAGCAAACCGGCCAGGGCGATGGATGTGGTGGTCTTGCCGACCCCACCTTTTTGATTGGCTACTGCCCAGACTCTCATTCAGTTGTTCCTCCCGGCTGCATGCGTGCCGGCCGAGATTTATAGGGTTGGCGACGGGGAATTGACGGCATTCCCGCGAACCAGTGGCTGTGTCTGTGGCGGTGCAGTTTGTGTGCCAGCCCGCTTCAAGGCGGCATCCGGTGTTGCATGGGCGCTGCCCGTGCCAGTCAGGCTGCGGCGTACCTCAAGGTTGCGCGACACCACCAGCACTACCCGGCGATTGAGCGCGCGCCCCTCTGGCGTAGCGTTGTTGGCCACCGGCTGAAACTCGCCGTAGCCCACCGAGGCCATGCGCCCGGGGCTGACCCCCTGCATGGCGAGCATGCGCACGATGCTTGCCGAGCGCGCCGATGACAGTTCCCAGTTGGTCGGGTACTGCGCGGTCCGGATCGGCAGGTCGTCAGTAAACCCTTCGACATGTATCGGGTTTTCAAAGGGTTTGAGTACTGCGGCCACTTTGTCGATGATCTCGAAAGCTGCATTGCTGGGCATCGCATCACCGCTGCCGAACAGCAGGCTGGAGTTGAGTTCGATCTCGACCCACAGCTCATTGCCGCGCACCGTCAATTGTTTGGACGCGATCAAATCACCAAAGGCATGGGTGATGTCATTGGCAATGGTCTTGAGCGGGTCATCGGGGCGCTGCCCCAAACCGGCGTCAGTATTTTCGCTGTCTTTTATCAAGGGTTCGGCAGGCTGGGTGGTCAGCGGACGCTCTTCACCGATGGGCACCGGCTTGATGCTGCGCTCGGTGTCATTGAACACACCGACCAGCGCCTGGGAAATCACTCGGTACTTGCCCTCATTGATAGAAGAAATCGAGTACATGACGACGAAAAAGGCAAACAGCAAGGTGATGAAGTCCGCGTAGGACACAAGCCAGCGTTCGTGATTGACGTGTTCATCCGCGTGGCGACGGCGCCGGCTCATAGTTAACCTGTAAAGCCTTGAAGTTTGAGTTCAATGGAGCGCGGGTTCTCGCCCTCGGCAATCGACAGGATGCCTTCGAGCAACATCTCGCGGTACAGCGACTGGCGCATGGCAATGGCCTTGAGCTTGCTGGCAATGGGCAGCAACACCAGGTTGGCGCTGGCCACCCCGTAAATGGTCGCGACAAACGCCACCGCAATGCCACTGCCCAGTTGCCCTGGATCGGCCAGGTTGCCCATAACGTGGATCAAGCCCATGACCGCGCCAATAATGCCGATGGTCGGGGCGTAACCGCCCATGCTCTCAAACACCTTGGCGGCCTCGATATCGCGGCTTTCCTGGGTCATGTAGTCGACTTCCAGCACGCTGCGAATGGTTTCCGGCTCTACTCCGTCGACCAGCAATTGCAGGCCCTTGCGCGAATAGCTGTCGGGCTCGGTATCGGCCATGCCTTCCAGGCCGAGCAAGCCTTCCTTGCGGGCCGTAAGGCTCCAGTTGACGACACGGTCGATACCGCCCGTCATGTCGATACGTGGCGGAAACAGAATCCACACCACGGTCTGCATTGCGCGTTTGAACGCACTCATGGGCGACTGCAGCAATGCCGCGCCCACAGTGCCGCCCAGCACGATCAACGCTGCCGGGCCATTGGCCAGAGCGCCCAGATGGCCCCCCTCCAGGTAGTTGCCGCCGATAATCGCGACAAACGCCATGATGATGCCAATCAGACTGAGCACGTCCATCAGTGGCAAGCCTCGGCCAGGTGCCGGCCAATGTCATCGAGGCTGTACACCGCATCGGCCAGGCCGGCTTTGATGATGGCCATGGGCATGCCGTAAATCACGCAACTGGCTTCGTCCTGGGCCCATACCTGGCTGCCGCCCTGTTTGAGCATGCGTGCGCCTTCGCGGCCGTCCGCGCCCATGCCGGTCAATACCACCGCCAAAACTTTGTCACCAAAGGATTTGGCCGCCGAGCCGAAGGTGATATCCACGCACGGTTTGTAGTTGAGGCGCTCATCGCCCGGCAGGATGCGTACGGCGCCACGGCCGTCGATCATCATTTGCTTGCCGCCAGGTGCCAGCAAGGCCAGACCGGGGCGCAGGATATCGCCGTCCTCGGCTTCCTTGACACTGATGCGGCAAAGCTTGTCCAGCCGCTCGGCAAACGCCTTGGTGAACGCGGCCGGCATATGCTGCACAAGCACGATCGGCGCCGGGAAATTGCCCGGTAACTGAGTCAGTACCCGTTGCAAGGCCACCGGCCCACCGGTTGAAGTACCGATAGCCACCAGCTTGTAAGCCTTGCGCTTGGGTGCGGCAGCCGCCGGGGTTGGCACAGGGCCGCCACGGCTGGCAATGGGTGTGGTGCGCACCGGCGCGGCCGCCGCGGCCGGCGCGACGAAACCGCCCAGCCCGGGCCGGGGCGCAGGGGTCGGGGTCGGGGCCGCCGCTGCCGGTACAGGTGCGCTGTAGCTGGACATGCGCCTGTTGCTGCGCGAGATGCTGTGTACTTTTTCACACAGCATCTGTTTGACCTTCTCGGGGTTACGCGAGATGTCTTCAAAGTTTTTCGGCAGAAAATCCACCGCCCCGGCGTCCAGCGCATCGAGGGTCACGCGGGCACCCTCGTGGGTCAGCGAGGAGAACATCAACACCGGGGTCGGGCAGCGCTGCATGATATGGCGCACTGCAGTGATGCCATCCATCATCGGCATCTCGTAATCCATGGTGATCACGTCCGGCTTGAGCGCCAGCGCCTGATCAATCGCTTCCTTGCCGTTGGTGGCGGTGCCGATCACTTGAATCGTCGGGTCAGCCGACAGAATTTCCGAGACACGACGGCGGAAAAAACCGGAATCATCCACCACCAGGACCTTGACTACCATAAACACTCCGTTAGGCGGTACGGGGCACGAGCCCCGAGGCACCAGAATCAAATACGCCGTGATGCGTAATGCTTGAGCATGCTCGGAACATCCAGAATCAAGGCAATACGACCATCACCGGTGATGGTGGCACCCGACATGCCTGGCGTGCCCTGGAGCATCTTGCCCAAAGGCTTGATCACCACTTCTTCCTGGCCGACCAGTTGATCGACCACAAAACCGATGCGCTGGGTGCCGATCGAGAGAATCACCACATGCCCTTCGCGCTGCTCTTCGTGTGCAGCAGATGCCACCAGCCAGCGCTTGAGGTAGAACAGCGGCAGTGCCTTGTCGCGCACGATCACCACTTCCTGACCGTCGACCACGTTGGTGCGCGACAGGTCGAGGTGGAAGATTTCGTTGACGTTGACCAGCGGGAAAGCAAACGCCTGATTACCCAGCATCACCATCAGGGTCGGCATAATGGCCAGGGTCAGGGGCACCTTGATGACGATTTTTGAACCACGGCCCAGGGCCGACTCGATACTCAACGAACCATTGAGCTGGGCAATCTTGGTTTTCACCACGTCCATGCCCACGCCACGCCCGGACACATCGCTGATTTCGGTCTTGGTCGAAAAACCCGGGGCAAAGATCAGGTTGTAGCAGTCGTTTTCACTCAGGCGATCGGCCGCATCCTTGTCCATCAAGCCTTTTTTCACCGCCAGGGAACGCAGGAAGTTGGCGTCCATGCCTTTGCCATCGTCAGAGATCGACAGCAGGATATGGTCGCCCTCCTGCTCGGCCGACAAAATCACCCGACCACAGCTCGGTTTGCCGGCGGCGGCGCGTTCTTCCGGGGTTTCGCAGCCGTGGTCGACGGCGTTGCGCACCAGGTGGACCAGCGGGTCGGCCAGGGCCTCGACGAGGTTTTTGTCCAGGTCGGTCTCTTCGCCCACCAGCTCCAGGCTGATTTCTTTTTTCAGCTGCCGTGCCAGGTCCCGTACCAGGCGCGGGAAGCGGCCGAAAACTTTCTTGATCGGCTGCATCCGCGTTTTCATCACCGCGGTTTGCAGGTCGGCGGTGACCACGTCGAGGTTGGACAGCGCCTTGGCCATCTCCTCGTCATGACTGTTCAGGCCCAGGCGCACCAGACGGTTACGCACCAGCACCAGCTCGCCGACCATATTCATGATGTCATCGAGCCGCGCGGTATCGACGCGCACGGTGGTTTCAGCCTCGCTGGCCACCGGTTTTTCTGCAGGCGCAGCCGCGCCACGGGCCGGGCCCGGTCGTGCCGCCGCTACCGGCTTGGCCGGGGCAACTGCAGCCACCACGGCTGCCGAGTCGGCGCTGAATTTGCCTTTGCCGTGCATCTGGTCGAGCAAGGCTTCAAATTCGTGATCGCTGATCAGGTCAGGGTCGCCCGCAGGCACCACGGCAGTGACCGCAGGCTCGGCAGGTGCCGCGGTCGCGGTGTCCAGCCCATCGGTATTGAACGAACCCTTGCCATGCAATTGATCAAGCAGGGCTTCGAATTCATCGTCGGTGATTTCATTGCTGACTTCGGCGGCCACGGCGGGCGCTTCGTCGGCCACAGTGGCCACCGCCGCTTCCATCGAAAACTGGCCCTTGCCGTGCAATTGGTCGAGCAGCAATTCAAACTCGGCGTCGCTTATTTCGTCGCTGGTCGTGCTTTGTGTTGTGGCCACCGCCTCAGGCTCGGCCGCGGCCGCCTTGACCGCATCGAGGGAATCGAGCAACTGCTCGAACTCGCTGTCGGTGATATCGGTCACCGGGGCTTCACCCACCGGTTCAGGCACTGCAACAACCGCTGCTTGCACAGCAGCAGGCTCGGCCAGGCGCGCCAGGGCCGCCAGCAACTCGGGAGTCGCGGCAGTGATCGGGCTGCGCTCACGCACTTCGCTGAACATGCCATTGACCGCATCCAGGGCCTCAAGCACCACATCCATCAGCTCCGCGTCAACGCTGCGCTCACCCTTGCGCAGGATGTCGAAGACGTTTTCGGCGATGTGACAGCACTCCACCAACTCATGGAGCTGCAGGAAGCCGGCGCCCCCTTTTACAGTGTGAAAACCGCGAAAAATGGCATTGAGCAGATCCGCATCATCCGGTCGGCTTTCCAGCTCGACCAGTTGTTCGGACAACAACTCCAGAATTTCGCCGGCTTCAACCAGGAAATCCTGAAGGATTTCTTCATCGGCGCCGAAGCTCATGTAGGTGCTCCTTGAAATAGGCTCTTCGACGCCGGGCAACAGCGCCCGCACGCCTCTTCAAGTCCTAAAAACCCAGACTGGACAACAAATCGTCAACATCATCCTGACCGGATACGACGTCATTACGTGTATCGGCATGAATCTGCGGACCTTCACCCTTGGCCTGGTTTTTTTGCAAATTATTTTCAGCGCGCAATGCATCGCGGTCGTGCTCGATCCCGGCAAAGCGATCGACCTGGCTGGCCATCAGCACCAGCTTGAGCAAATTGCTCTCCACGTCCGTGACCAGTTGCGTCACCCGCTTGATCACCTGACCGGTCAGGTCCTGGAAATCCTGAGCCAGCAAAATATCAGTCAGATTGGCGGACACGATGGTGTTTTGCGTTTCGCTGAGCGTCAAAAAACTGTCAATCCGACGCGCCAGCTCGCGAAACTCTTCGGCACCGATTTCACGGCGCATAAAACGCCCCCAATCCGCGCTCAGTTCTTTGGCTTCCTGACCCAGGCCATTGACCAGTGGCGTGCTGTTTTCCACCAGGTCCATGGTCCGGTTGGCCGCCGCTTCCGTGAGTTTCACAACATAAGCCAAACGTTCGGTGGCATCCGTGATCTGCGACACCTCTTCGGCTTGCGGCATGCCTGGATCAATATGGAAATTGACAATGGCGCTGTGCAGTTCGCGGGTCAGCTTGCCGACTTCACGATACAGCCCGCGGTCACGGGTCTGGTTGAGCTCGTGAATCAACTGCACGGCATCGCCAAACTGGCCTCGTTCAAGGCTTTCGACCAATTCGTGGGCATGTTTTTTCAGGGTCGATTCAAAATCGGCCTGTGTGCAATCTTTATGCTCCATAGTGCCCCCAAGGCAACCGCTCAACCGATGCGTTCAAAGATCTTTTCGATTTTGTCTTTGAGTGCGATAGCGGTGAACGGCTTGACTACATATCCATTAACACCGGCCTGGGCCGCTTCGATAATCTGCTCGCGCTTGGCCTCGGCGGTCACCATCAGCACCGGCAAGTGCTTGAGTTTTTCGTCGGCACGCACATGGCGCAGCAACTCGATGCCGGTCATGCCCGGCATGTTCCAGTCCGTCACCAGAAAGTCGATGTGCCCCAGGTTGAGGATCGGTAACGCGGTGGTGCCGTCGTCCGCCTCGACCGTGTTGGTGAACCCCAGGTCACGCAACAGGTTTTTAATGATCCGCCGCATCGTTGAAAAGTCATCAACGATGAGGATTTTCATGTTCTTGTCCAATTCGACCTCCAAGCAGTCTTTAACGCACCCATGTGCAGGGCACGCCATTCAATCAATTCGTTTTCAAACACGCCTAATCGACTGTGGGAGCGGGCTTGCCCGCGATGGGGTCGACGCGGTCTGTCTGATTCACCGTGTCGATCCCATCGCGGGCAAGCCCGCTCCCACAGGTATCAAGGGCCCTAGTGCGCGCGCCACTGCCCCAGGCGAGCCCGCAAGCGTGCCGCGCACTGGCTGTGCAGCTGGCTGACCCGGGACTCGCTGACCCCCAGCACTTCGCCGATTTCCTTGAGGTTCAGTTCTTCGTCGTAGTACAGCGCCAGCACTAACCGTTCACGCTCGGGCAAATGGGCGATCGCATCGGCCAGCGCGGCCTGAAAGCGTTCATCTTCAAGGTCGCGCGACGGCTCCGTGTGGGCACTCGCGCCATCTTCGTGCAACCCTTCGTGTTCGCCGTCCTGCAACAGATCGTCGAAACTGAACAGGCGGCTGCCCAGGGTGTCATTCAAGATGGCGTAATAATCATCAAGGCTTAACTGGAGTTCGGCCGCAACTTCATGATCTTTAGCGTCACAACCGGTTTTTGCTTCAATTACCCGAATGGCGTCACTGACCATGCGGGTATTGCGGTGTACCGAACGCGGTGCCCAGTCGCCCTTGCGCACTTCATCGAGCATCGCGCCACGGATACGGATGCCGGCATAGGTCTCGAAACTCGCGCCCTTGCTGGCGTCGTATTTGCCCGAAACTTCGAGCAGGCCGATCATCCCGGCCTGGATCAGGTCATCCACCTGCACACTGGCCGGCAAACGCGCCAGCAGGTGGTAGGCAATGCGCTTGACCAGGGGCGCGTAGCGCTCGATCAGCTCGTACTGGCTGTCACGGGATGACTTGCTGTACATGCGATAACCGCTGGCCGTCATTAAAAGCGCCCCCCTGCCTGCTGCACCAGGCGTTCGACAAAGAACTCAAGATGCCCCCTCGGGTTGGCTGGCAACGGCCAGGTGTCAACTTTTTGCGCGATGGCCTTGAACGCCAGCGAGCACTTGGAGCGCGGAAACGCTTCGTAGACGGCGCGCTGTTTTTGCACGGCCTTGCGCACGCATTCGTCGTAAGGCACGGCGCCCACATATTGCAGGGCCACATCGAGGAAACGGTCGGTAACCTTGGTCAGCTTGGCGAACAGATTGCGCCCTTCCTGCGGGCTTTGCGCCATATTGGCCAGCACGCGGAAGCGGTTCATGCCGTAATCGCGGTTGAGCAACTTGATCAACGCATAGGCGTCGGTGATCGAGGTCGGCTCGTCGCACACCACCAGCAGCACTTCCTGGGCTGCGCGGACAAAGCTGACCACCGACTCGCCAATCCCGGCGGCGGTGTCGATCACCAGCACATCGAGGTTGTCGCCCAGGTCGCTGAAGGCCTGGATCAGGCCGGCATGCTGCGCCGGGCTCAGGTGCACCATGCTCTGGGTGCCCGAGGCCGCCGGCACGATGCGGATCCCGCCGGGCCCCTGGAGCAATACGTCGCGCAGCTCGCAACGCCCCTCGACCACATCGGCCAGGGTGAATTTTGGGGTCAAGCCCAGCAAAACATCGACGTTCGCCAGCCCAAGGTCCGCGTCCATCAACAGAACGCGCCTGCCCAGCTCGGCCAATGCGATGGACAAGTTGACTGACACGTTAGTTTTACCGACGCCACCCTTGCCGCCGGTCACTGCGATCACCTGTACGGGATGCATGCTGCCCATGATCTTTCTTTACCTTGTCTTACTTAGACGCGGCTACATGCGTTGGCTGCTCGTTCCCCTGCGGAACAAAACCTTCAGACCAGCCGATGTAGGTACATTTCAACGTAATCTTGACTACCTCAGCCGACCCGCTTGGGTGGGCTGTGGTAGATATCAGCGAACATATCGGCCATGGCCTCTTCGCTGGGTTCTTCCTGCATTTGCACACTCACTGCGCGGCTCACCAACTGGTGACGCCGCGGCAGATGGAGATCGTCCGGGATCCGCGGGCCGTCGGTGAGGTAAGCCACCGGCAGCTCGTGACTGATCGCCAGGCTCAACACTTCGCCCAGGCTCGCGGTTTCATCCAGTTTGGTGAGGATGCAACCGGCCAGCCCGCAACGCTTGTAACTGAGGTAAGCGGCCGTCAGCACCTGCTTCTGGCTGGTAGTGGCCAACACCAGATAATTCCTGGCCTTGATTCCGCGCCCCGCCAGGCTTTCGAGCTGCAGGCGCAACGCCGGGTCGCTGGCTTGCAGGCCCGCGGTATCGACCAGCACCACGCGCTTGCGCACCAGCGGTTCAAGGGTCTGGCCCAGCGACTGGCCGGGGGCAACATGGGTTACCGGCACATTCAAGATGCGCCCCAGGGTCTTGAGTTGTTCCTGGGCGCCAATACGGAAACTGTCCATGCTCACCAGGGCGATATTCTGCGCGCCGTACTTGAGCACATAACGGGCCGCCAGCTTGGCCAGGGTGGTGGTTTTACCCATCCCGGCGGGCCCCACCATAGCGATTACGCCACCCTCTTCCAGCGGCTCCAGCTCCGGCGTGGCAATCATCCGCGCCAGGTGCGCTAGCAACATCCGCCACGCCTGGCGTGGCTCTTCGATACCGGCCACCTGCGCCAGCAGATCACGGGACAGCGGCCCGGACAAACCGATGCGCTGCAAACGGCGCCACAAGTTGGCCTGCGCGGGCTTGGCGTCCTGCAACTGGCTCCAGGCCAGCGAGCCCAGTTGCACTTCCAGCAACTCGCGCAAACCGTTGAGTTCATGGCGCATATTGTCGAATGCACGCTGATCGATCGTCGGTGCCGCGGGCGCCGGCGCAGGGCGCGGCGGTTCTTCCAGAGTCGGCTCAATCAATGGCTCGGCAGCCGTGAGCGGCAAACCGGCAAACAGCTGGCGGTTATCGCCGGCCTCGCCTTCACCGCGCAAGCTCAACTCGGCCTGGGCCGAAACAATCCGCGACTGGGTCTTGCGCAGCTCTTCTTCCAGCTCAATGTTCGGCACCCGGGGTGCCAGCGCGGACAGCTTGTAGTCCAGGGCCGCGGTCAACTCAACGCCCCCGGCAATCCGGCGGTTGCCAATAATGGCGGCGTCAGCCCCCAACTCATCACGAATCAGCTTCATGGCCTGACGCATATCGGCGGCGAAAAATCGCTTCACTTGCATAAACCAAACCCTCAGCCGTTAGGGCCTACTGTCGCAACGATCGTGACCTGCTTGTTGTCAGGGATTTCCTGGTAAGCCAGTACATGCAGGTTGGGCACCGCCAGACGGCCAAAGCGCGACAGCATCGCGCGTACCGGGCCTGCCACCAACAAGATGACCGGATTGCCTTGCATCTCCTGACGCTGAGCAGCGTCGATCAACGAGCGCTGGAGCTTCTCTGCCATGCTGGGCTCCAGCAAAACGCCCTCTTCCTGGCCTTGTCCGGCCTTCTGCAAACTATTGAGCAATATTTGTTCCAACCTGGGCTCCAGGGTGATAACAGGCAGCTCGGAGTCAACGCCTACAATGCTTTGCACGATGGCACGAGACAAGCCCACGCGTACGGCGGCAACCAAAGCGGCAGTATCTTGACTCTTTTGAGCATTGTTGGCGACGGCTTCGGCAATACTGCGGATATCCCGCACTGGCACCTGTTCGGCCAACAAGGCCTGCAGCACCTTGAGCAATTGCGACAGGCTCAACACCCCCGGCACCAGTTCTTCGGCCAGTTTGGGCGAGGACTTGGCCAACAGCTGCATCAACTGCTGAACTTCTTCATGACCAATCAACTCATGGGAGTGTTTGTACAGGATCTGGTTAAGGTGCGTTGCCACTACGGTACTGGCGTCCACTACGGTATAGCCCAGTGACTGCGCCTGGCTGCGCTGGCTGACCTCGATCCACACCGCTTCCAGACCAAAGGCCGGGTCTTTGGTGGTAATCCCGTTAAGCGTGCCAAATACCTGCCCCGGGTTGATCGCCATCTCGCGGTCCGGATAGATTTCGGCCTCCGCCAGAATCACTCCCATCAGGGTCAGGCGATAGGCGCTGGGGGCCAGGTCGAGATTGTCACGGATATGCACGGTGGGCATCAGAAAGCCCAGGTCCTGGGACAGCTTCTTGCGCACCCCCTTGATCCGCGCCAGTAACTGGCCACCCTGGTTGCGATCCACCAACGGGATCAGGCGATAACCGACCTCAAGCCCGATCATGTCGATGGGGGTAACGTCATCCCAGCCCAGCTCCTTGGTTTCCTGGGCGCGGGTTGGCGAAGGCAGCAGCTCCTGCTGGCGCTTGACCTCTGCCAGGGCCTGGACCTTGACCACGTTCTGTTTTTTCCACATCAGGTACGCCGCACCACCGGCGACTGCAGCCAGGCTCAGGAAGGAGAAATGCGGCATGCCGGGCACGATGCCCATGATGGCCATGATGCCTGCCGAGACAGCCAGCGCCTTGGGTGAGGTAAACATCTGCCGGTTGATCTGCTTGCCCATGTCTTCGGAGCCCGAAGCACGGGTCACCATGATCGCGGCAGCCGTGGACAGCAACAGGGACGGCAATTGCGCCACCAAACCGTCACCAATGGTGAGCAAGGCGTACACCTTGCCGGCTTCGCTGAAGCTCATGCCGTGCTGGAAAATCCCAACTGCCATGCCGCCGATCAGGTTGATAAACAGGATCAACAGACCGGCGATGGCATCACCGCGCACGAATTTGCTGGCACCGTCCATCGAGCCATAGAACTCGGCTTCCTGGGCGACTTCCTGACGGCGCATCTTGGCCTGATTCTGGTCGATCAGTCCGGCATTCAGGTCGGCGTCAATGGCCATCTGCTTGCCGGGCATGGCGTCGAGGGTGAAGCGCGCACTCACTTCCGAGATGCGCCCGGCGCCCTTGGTCACGACCACGAAGTTGATGATCATCAGGATCGCAAACACCACGATGCCCACCACGTAGTTGCCGCCGATCACCACCTCGCCGAAGGCCTGGATCACCTTGCCCGCGGCGGCGTGGCCCTCCTGACCGTGGAGCATCACCACCCGGGTGGAGGCCACGTTGAGCGCCAGGCGCATCAGCGTGGCCACCAGCAGGATGGTGGGGAACACGGCAAAATCCAGTGGCCGCAAGGCGTAGACGCACACCAGCAACACCACGATGGACAGCGCGATATTGAAGGTAAAAAACACATCCAGCAAAAAGGCGGGGATCGGCAACATCATCATTGCCAGCATCACCAGCAACAACAGCGGCACACCCAACTGTCCCTGACCCAGGCCGGCCAGACCGCTGCGAGCGGTGTTGATTAACTGAGAGCGATCCAATGACATTGCGGCAAACCTTTAGCAAACTTTTGACGCCATATGCGCCGTGGAGCCTGCCACTGCAAGAAACCTTCCAACTTTGGCAAATGGCCATATGGAAGGCTTGCAGGGTGTGCGAATCCTTGTAGTGCCGATGAGCGCAGCAGGGCTGAAACCAGGAAAAAACGCCGTTCATTACCAATAAGGGAGAATCCTTCCCCCTTGTGCTGTTGCAGCTTTTATTTTGCAGCCGATGGGATGGCTCTGCTTGGCGAGTCAAGGAAACTCCACCACAAGAGTACCGCTCCCAGCAAAAGGGCCGGCAGGTGGAAAAGTGCCACGTTTACGAAAAAGAGAAAAAGTATATTCCTCCGTTGTTTCACCGCTGATCAAATAGACATAATAACTGAGCCCGGAAGACGGTAAAATAATTGCATCATCACTTTTACGAATCATGGCGATGGCTATATCAGGCTTGCCCGATACAAAACCTTCAGCACTGAATATAGAAGGCGTTGCCACCAGTTTGAGCCTGGCGCTTTGAAGAGCCCTGTCACACACAAATTTTACGCCGACCGTTTTCCGGGCAAGTGAAGTACTCGCACTTATCCCTATGGCCGCGGGATCCACAGAACCAAAATCAACATTAACGGGCCTGTTATCATTGATAGCACACTCCGCTGGAACAGGTGGTGTTGTGTCCAAACTGTTGCGTGCCCTGATTTGAACGTACATCGAAAATGGCGCATACGAAGCATGGGTGAAATTATACAGCTTGAAAAAATGAAAGTTACCGATCACATCACCCGCGTCAATTTTAATGTTCAAGCCTGGACTTGAAGAAAGTTTGAGATACATACCAAGCCAGAAAAAATAGTTAGGTCCACTTCTAGAGCCTTCGGCAAGGTACCTGCCAGGCCCCAAAGGCCAAGGGTATTCGTTCCCGCCAACAATCATCCCGGAGGAGAAAGCAGAAAATTTTGGAGCCTGATTAAACGTATCAGAGGTTGAAACTATCCACTCCCGATAACTAAGAGGAAACGTCACCGGGAAATTATGCCTGCACACGGTCGGCACAGCACTTTTCATAGTAACCCTGCTATTTTCCGCATCCAGTTTTACGTCAGTGTAGATAATAAGCGTTTCTGCTCTCATATCCCTCCAGACCCGGTCATCCGTTTGGCAATGAACAGCAAAAGCAACTTGTGCAAACAGCCAAAAAAATACGCCAGCAAAACACCTCATAATATTCACGACTTTTGATCCTGTATGTAGTTTTACCTCGACACGCGTCTTGGGGGCATCCAGCGCAAATATAAACACCGCCACAAATCCATCCAGATCAGGTTAAGAGTCCAAGACAACAACTATAGTGTTTTCCACACCAAAGTTGATCAATGATACGCAGTGCAAACACGTCAGTTTATTGTCGGTGCCTCATCTGCCTTTACTTCTCAGCGCAGTGATATGACTATCGTTGCGGAAGCCGAAAAAGCTCCTCCCGCAAGAGTGCTACCCGGTTTTGCCACCAGCACCGCTTCCATTTGAGGCAAAGTTGGGTATGTAAAATTAACGGGACTGTTAAGGGACCAGGTTGCACCCCCCACCAGGAACTTGATCCCGAGATTACTTTTACTGGTCATCAACAACGCGCGATCAAAACTGGCTCCACCCCCCTGCAACTCTATTGTCATGTCATTGGTTGGCTGCGGCCCGCACGTCACTGTATAAGGCACCTGCTTGCGATAATTGACCCCATCGATCTGTGCAGCTACCAGATTGCTGCCGAAAGGGACAGTGAGCGTGTTGTTGCCATTAACAATGCAAGGCGCAGGCGCAGGCGCAAGGATTACCCCACTCACATTCACGGCCACCTCCGAGGTACGCGCCGTAACACTCTGGCCAAGAGACAGACACAGACAATAGCAAGTGATTGCAAAACGCGAAGTTACCGACCTGATCATCGTTGCGCCCTCACTCATAAATAAGCCTGAAATCAACCCGGGCCCGAAACGCGCCATTGCTCAGTGCTGTGGCAGTGCGCGTGGGTTGCACCTGCCACGTCAGGGTGTCGCTGCCATGCGCCAGAAACAAAGGCTCTCCACGAGCGCCCAAACGCACATCCCGGCCAAGGGCATCGGTCAGGCGCAGGCCCATGCCGGTGACACCCTGAACTTTGACCAAACGCGGATCATCCTTATCGGCAGGCGCCAGAAAAGCGACGGACACCACCGGCTGATAGGCACTCCACACCAGATTGCCCGTGCGCTCATTCAGGAGGCTGCCGGATGCGCGCATGCAATCGACAAAGCGCAACTGCAAAACCACGGGCGATGCCATATCGCCCGGGCGCATCAATTGGCTGCGGGGCACATTTCCAAGGTCCACGGCCTGGTCTGCCGAGGCCATATCCAGGACGCAAGGGGAATTGATCAGTGAGCCCGAAATATCCAGAACTCCATTCATCCCTTGAATCTCGGCCTGGCCCTGAGCGGCATGCAGCGTCAGCAACAAGGCACTCAGGGCCGTCACCGTACAAGGTTTCATGACGCCTCTTCTGAGGCGCGCACTAGTCATCGGCCGCAGACACATTCGCGTCCACCTTGCAGGTGTTGCCAGTGCAACTGAACGCCAGTGCCGGGCGGCCTCCGTAATCATTTACATAGGTCAGCCAGGGTTTGCTACCCAGTGCCGCCGCACTCACGCCCAGCTTGAGCGTGCCTTTTGGCGGCACCATCAGCGGCTCAAAACCGGGAGAGGTTTTGCCCTCTTTGCTGCTGCGGGCATCGATCAGCGTGATGTAGTACGGGGTAGGATTATTGACTTGAAAGTCATCGGCCTCACGGGTCAGGATCAGTTGTTTCTGCCAGGGGTCCGAGCGTTCCTGCTGGCTCGGCACTATCGAAGCCGGACGATAAAAAAGCTTGATGCGGGTCTGCAGGGCGATCTGCAGGCTGTTGGCCTTGTCGCTACGGGGCGGAATTTCGCGCAAATTGAAGTAATAGACGGTCTCCCGGTCCTGGGGCAGCGACTTGACCGCAGGCAACGCCTGAACTTTCACCTGGCTTTTTTTACCGGGCTCCAGGCGCTGGACCGGTGGCAAAACGATCAGCGGCGAGGTGATCTTGTTGCCTTGCTCATCCTCGATCCAGCCCTGGGCCAGGTAAGGCAACTGGGTGTTGTTGTTGGTGATGGTCATGCTGGCGGCATCCTTGCTGCCATCAAACACGACCCGGGTTCGATCAAGACCAATGGCGGCATTGACGTTGCCGGTCTGCGACAGCATCAGGAGGACAAGCGACGAGTACGCGCAACTGAACGTTTTAATTTTCATGACTTTTTCTCGTTATCAACAATCCTGCCCAGAGAGGCTGACGCGGGCATGGTCTTGTCCGCTGCGACCCCCTGGCAGGACAGACTGAGGGTGGAAGCCAACCCGTCGACCGGTAAATCTTCAGGCAATACAAAGGTGCAACGCTCGGCACCACCCCAACTGACTATCATCCGCCCACCGGGCTGAATACCACTGAGGTAGACGCTGCCAGCATCATTGACGATGCCGGTGCCCTGCTGTTTTTCGTTTTTCACCATGGCGCCGAACGGCGGGACGCTGCCATCAGGCAGGCTCAACACAGCCATGGCCTTGAGCCCGGCAATCACCTCCAGCGTGCGATAACCGATGGCGCCCTCTGTCAGGGTCAACTGGGTCAAGGACTCTGTCGCCTCCACATCGGCCGGCAAGCTTTCCAGATCGACACTGGCCGCAGTGCGCGTAAAGCTGCCGACATCCGAGACAACTGCCTTGCCGAAGGCATTGCTGCGCGTCGGGCTGCCATAGCCCCGGATCGGCACGCCAGGTACTCCACCGGTATCGATCATCAACCGGGTACCGCCCGTACCCGCAGTTCGATGCCCTGCGCCACCGTATGGCGTCAGTGTGCCGCCACCACGAGCAGACAGGGTGAGGCTGTTGTAGCTGTTCTCTTGCAGGGCAGCGCTGACGGAGACATCCGCCTGATCACCGGCATGGTTCAGGTACCCGCTAACCGAGGTGTTGCTTGCCGACAGTTGATAGCTGTTGCGCTGATCGAGCCGGTCACTGTAGTTCGTGGAATAGTTATTTTGGCCCTGAGAGCTACTGTTGACGCTGCTGGTGAGCGTCCCGGAGCGACCCATCGGCAGGCTGACTGACAGGTACATACCGGTGTGGTTGCTGGAGATGCCACTGTGCTGGTTTTTCTCCTGATTACGGAAAGCGCTCAGGGAAAGGCTCATGTTTCTTATCGAGCCCACACTGAAATAGCGCGCCAGGGACAAGTTCCATCGCTCACCGCTCGGACGATCCCAATAGGACTGGTTGCTGTAGCTCAGATAAGCGGTAAGCCCCATATCCCGAAACTGCTTGTTGACTGTCGCAGTGTAAAGCGACTTGCTGCCCCCCACCGGACCACCGTAATGGCGCGTATTCAGGTACTCGCTCATGCTCATGTAGTTTTTTTGGGAAAAACGGTAACCCGCAAAGGTGACCTGACTGTCGTACTGGTCGAAGTTTTTCGAATAGCTCAACTGAAAGGAATCGCCCGACAAGGACGTGCCCTGCAGCTTGGCGCTGGCCCGGGTCACATCGAATGAGATCGCTCCCAAGGCCAGCAGGTCGCGCCCCACCCCGACAGAAAGCGCCGTGTAATTATTGTCACTGAGACCACCGCCATACAGGGACCAGCCATTGCTTACGCCCCAGGAGAATTCGCCTGCACCGAAGACGTCGCCCTGCCCTCCGTTGTGAAGAGAAGACGGTCGACCGCTGGCCAGTTTGTAACGCACAGTGCCGGGACGCGTCAGGTAGGGAATGTTGGCCGACTCAACCTGGAAGGTGGTGACGCTGCCGTCCTGCTCTTCGACGCGCACCTCCAGGGTCCCGGTTACGGCATCATTCAGATCCCGAATACGAAAAGGGCCCGCCGCAACCAGCGCTTCATAAAGCACACGGCCTTGCTGGCTGATAATGACCCTGGCATTGGTTTTGGCAACGCCGACAACTTCCGGTGCATAGCCACGCAAATTGGGCGGCAACTGGTTGTCATCCGAGTTGAGTGCAACGCCGGTAAAACGGAAGCTGTCGAACACGTTCGAATACAGGTAGTTTTCTCCCAGAGTCAGACGCGCCTGCATGGCAGGCAGCGCTCGATAGGCATAAAAGCGGCTCCACTCCAGCCGTCGCGCACGACTGTAGCTTTCGTCTTCGATACGGCCCTGCCAGTCTGCACGCAAGCGCCAGGGGCCCGCGTTTGCGCCGAACGTGCCATTGCCGCTCAAGTCGGTTTGACGGGCTGAGCCCTTCCGCCCGCTGGACTTGGCCGTGAGGTTGTAATCCATCAGAGCGCCCGGCACGCCGTTGTCCCACCGGGAAGGCGGATCCCAGTTCCGGGCGTTGTACTCCAGATAGGCTTGCGGCACGGAAATATGCAGGCTAGAGGTCGCCAGATCACCACTGACTTCCATGCCCGCCAGGCTATTGACATGCAGGCACTCGCCGCTCTTCCACCAGCCGAGCCGAGCTTGCATTTCAGGCTTGAGCCCCAGTTGCTCAACCAGCTCGGTCGACAGGCAGGCCTGGCTACCTTTGGGGTCATCGTCAGGAGGGTAAAAAGCTATGCGCTGCTCAGGCAGCCATTGCGAGTTGACCTGCACCTGCAGCGGATAAACGCCAGGCAAGATAAAACCGCTGCGAGAAAATTGGGACAAGTCGATATTGGTACGATCGCTGAGGTCCAGAATATCGGTATTGAACTGAATCTCATCCCCGGCCCATACCTCAGCGCCCAGCGACATCAATCCGCTCAACACGCCGGTGCGCAGTATCGTTTGGGCGGCTGAGAGATCCCGCCCGGTAAACAGCCCGTACATTCAGAAATACTCCAGGCGGAAACGCACCGCAGTTCGGTGAGAACCAACCGCCACAGGACGACCATTGCCAACCAGTTGAAGGGTGTAATGCAGCTCCTGGTCCGCTCCGGTCAGAGGCGCCAGGGGCATGGGTACTCCCGGAATGCTTTCCTGCCCTTGGGTATCGGCAATACGCAGGGCCAACCCCCGGGCCGTTCCGCCAATGGCAAACAAGCGCCCGCTGGCATCCGCCAGGCCATCAAACGTCACCCTTACATGCTGCCAGTCAGGCAAGTAACTGCCTGGACGAAAAGAGTCAGGCCTGGCCAATGAGCATTTAATTAAACGCAATGTGAATATCACTGGCAAAGACTGACCCTGACGAATAAGTTGCCCCATGGGCAAAGGGTCGAATTCAACGAGTTGATAAGCGCTACTCGCATCAAGTGCACACGCAGAATCAACAATTTGCCCTTCAAGTGTTACGCGCCCACCCCCCTGACTTGCTAGTGCAGTACACACACCGAAACCCAACGTTATAAACACAAAGAACGAGGTAACCACTACTGAAATCGAGAGTGCTTTCACAGGAAACTCCCACCTGCAATTGCCCTGCTGTCGAACTTCCTACAACAGGGCAACCGGACAACCTACTGATATGCCAGCGCGAAGTTCGTAACAGCAGTAAAAGTACCTGTACCTACAGTAGTGGTTGTAGATGTTTGACCTTTCAACTGAGCACCAAAGGTCAGCGTATTGCTACCCGCCGTAATACCTTTCGGGCGGGTTGCAGTACCCAGCGTTATGGCGGTGCCGTCGAACTCGGTCAGAAGGATGCCCGCACCGGCAACGCCGTTCAGGGCCAATGCTCCTGGCACTGCTGTCGCCCCCGTACCGGTAAAGGTGGCCTTGACTGTATTGTCGGTGAGACCGGTCAATGAACAACCGGTCAACTCGATGTTGAAATATTGCTTGGTACCGATGCCACCATTATTCAGCTGAGATTTGGACACCGAACCCAGCGGAACAGGTTGATCCACACTTTCAGGTGTAATGGAGCAGGCCGACTCCAAAATTTCACCGCTAAACGTGACAGTACCCGATCCTGCTCCCGCAGCACTGGCAACTGATGCCGAACAAGCCAGCAACACCATAGACGCCAAAGCAGACTTGGCAGACTTCATTGCAATACCCATCAAACACCCCCTACAAAAATGCATTACAACAATTGTTTAAAAAGTTGAAGATTTAGTTTAAGTTTAAATCCCGACACTTATTCATACCCCAAGGGAATAAAAGCGAAAGCCATTAGCTGACTTTTACCCATCCCCACACACCGAAGTAAGAAGCAACTAAACTAACAGCTAACTTTCAAACAAGAAGTAAGGCACTTCTAACTGTCTTGTAGGATCCCACCTAATACAAGATAGATATATAACACCGCACTAGCAGAGATTATTTGACGGAGGCGAATTTAAAAGTAACTACTCGACGCAAAATACCTGCACTCCACCCCGTCAACTGACACGCTACTCGTCACGGCGCAAATCCGCCGGGATCGGCAAGTCCTTGAGGGGGTCCGGGCGCTTGCCCTTGCCGGCCTGGTACTGGCGGATCTGGTAGACGTAGGCCAGCACCTGGGCCACGGCCAGGTACAAGCCGGCGGGGATTTCCTGCTCCAGCTCCGTGGAGTAATAGATCGACCGCGCCAGCGCCGGCGACTCCAGCAGCAGGATGTTGTGCTTGGTACCGATCTCGCGAATTTTCAGCGCCAGGAAGTCACTGCCCTTGGCCAGCAACATCGGCGCCCCGCCCTTCTCCGGGTCGTACTTGAGGGCCACGGCGTAGTGGGTCGGGTTGGTGATTATGACGTCGGCATCCGGGATCGCCGCCATCATGCGGCGCTGGGACATTTCACGCTGCACCTGACGTATGCGCTGCTTGACCTCCGGGCGCCCTTCCTGATCCTTGTGCTCGTCGCGTACTTCCTGCTTGGTCATCAGCAATTTCTGATGGCTTTCCCATAGTTGTACCGGTACGTCCACCGCAGCGATCAGGATCAATCCGCAGGCCATCCACAACGCACTCCAACCCACCACTTGCAGGCTGTGGATCACTGCCAGTTCCAGCGGCTCATGGGCGATGCGCAGCAGGTCATCGATGTCGGACTTCAACACCAGCAAGGCCACGATCAGGATGATAAAGAATTTGGCCAGGGCCTTGAGCAGCTCCACCAACGCCTTGGCCGAGAACATGCGCTTGATCCCGGCGGCGGGGTTCATGCGGCTGAATTTGGGCGCCAGGCTGCCCGCAGCAAAGAGCCAGCCGCCAAGGGATATCGGGCCGACCAGGGCCGCGATCAACAACGTGATCAGTACTGGCTGCACCGCGATCAAGGCGATTTTCCCTGAATGCAGCAGAAACGCGCCCATGGAATCCGGGTTAAGCAGCACCTCGCGGCTCAAGCTGAAGTTGTAACGCATCAGCTCCATCAAATCCTGCGCCAGCGCACCGCCAAAAATCAGCAAGCCCGCCGAACCAGCCAGCATGATGGCCAGGGTGTTCAGCTCTTTGGAACGTGCAATTTCACCCTTTTCCCTGGAGTCCTTTTTTCGTTTCTCCGTGGGGTCTTCTGTTTTATCGGCGCCACTCTCGCTTTCGGCCATGGCTATCTGGCCTGCGCAAGATCACGTAAAAACTGCAGGGCCTCAGAGGCCAGCGGTTGATACTGGTTGAGAATGTCCGCCATGCTGATCCACAGGATCACCATGCCCAGCACCAGGGTCAGCGGAAAACCGATGGCAAAGATATTCAGTTGCGGCGCGGCCCGGGTCATTACGCCGAAGGCAATGTTGACCACCAGCAGCGCAGTGATCGCCGGCAGTACCAGAAGCAACGCCGCACCCAGCACCCAGCCGAGTTTATTGGCGATTTCCCAGTAGTGGTTGGGCAACAAGCCACCGCCCACCGGCAAGGTGGTGAAGCTCTCGGTCAACACTTCAAATACAACCAGATGGCCATTCATGGACAAAAACAGCAAGGTCACCAGCATGGTGAAAAACTGCCCGATTACTGCCACGTTGACCCCGTTGGCCGGGTCGACCATGGACGCAAAGCCCATGCCCATCTGGATCGCGACAATTTGCCCGGCGACCACGAACGCATGAAAAAACAGCTGCAATGCAAACCCCAGTAACGCACCAATGACGATTTGCTCGGCAATCAGCATCAGGCCACTGAGATCCAGCGGGTTGACGGCGGGCAACGGCGGCAAGCTGGGCATGATTGCCAGGGTAATTGCCAGGGACAAAAACAACTTGATGCGTTTGGGCACCAGGGTGGTGCCGATGATCGGCATGGTGGTCAGCAGCGCGCCCACCCGGAATAGCGGCAGCATAAAGCTGGCGACCCAGGTACTGATCTGCGCGTCTGTCAGGGCGAGCAGCGACATTTAGCCGATCAACTGCGGAATGCTGCCGTACAACTGCAGGATGTATTCCATAAAGGTCTGCACCAGCCACGGCCCGGCCACGATCAGGGTGACCAGCATCACCAGCAAGCGTGGGAGGAAGCTCAGGGTCTGTTCGTTGATCTGGGTCGCGGCCTGGAACATCGCCACCAGCAACCCCACCAGCAAGCTGGGTATTACCAGCACGGCAACCATCAGGGTGGTCAGCCACAACGCACTGCGAAACAGGTCTACCGCGACTTCTGGGGTCATGGGGTCAAACTCCGCCGAAACTGCTGGCCAGGGTGCCGATAATCAGCGCCCAGCCATCCACCAGTACAAACAGCATGATTTTAAACGGCAACGAGATGATCAGTGGCGAGAGCATCATCATGCCCATGGCCATCAGCACACTGGCCACTACCAGGTCGATAATCAGAAACGGAATAAAGATCATAAAACCGATCTGGAAGGCGGTTTTAAGCTCCGAGGTGACAAACGCCGGCACCAGAATGGTCAGGGGTGCGGCATCCGGGGTGGCGATATCGGTACGTTTGGACAGGCGCATAAACAGCTCAAGGTCGCTGCTGCGGGTCTGCGCCAGCATAAAGTCCTTGATCGGCACTTCAGCCTTGAGGATCGCATCCTGGGCCGAGAGCTTTTCGGCCAGATAGGGCTGCAAGGCGTCGTTGTTTACCCGATCGAAAACCGGCGCCATGATAAACAGGGTCAAAAACAGCGCCATGCCGGTAAGGATCTGGTTCGATGGGGTTTGTTGCAAGCCCAGGGCCTGGCGCAGGATCGAAAACACAATGATGATCCGCGTAAAGCTGGTCATCAACATGACAAATGCCGGAATAAAGCTCAGCGCAGTCATGATCAGCAGGATTTGCAGGCTGACCGAGTACTCCTGCTGACCATTGGCCCCGGTGCCCAGGGTTATCGCCGGAATCGACAACGGGTCAGCCCCGAATGCCAATGGCGCGGCCAGTGCCAACAACAGTGCGACTACAAAACGCATCAAGGCTTGTCCTTTTGCTGACCGAGTATTTCCATCAGGCGCTTGGCAAACTCGGGGGTGGCCGGTTGCGCACTACCCGGCACCTGCACCGGCTCCTTGAGCACATGCAGCGGGGTGATCCGGCCCGGCGTAAGGCCGAGCAGGATCTGTTCATTGCCCACCTGCACCAGCACCAGCCGGTCCCGCGCGCCCAGGGCCCGGGAGCTGATCAGTTCGATCACCTGGCCCTGGCGCGGGCCCGCCTGCTGTACACGGCGCAGCAACCAGGCCAGGGCAAAAATCAGCCCCAGCACCAGCAGCAGACCCAGTACCAGCTGGGTCAACTGCCCGCCAACACTGGCGCCAGCCACCGGAGCCGCTGCGGTCGCAACCACCGGCTCGGCCGCCAGCACACTCAAGGGCAAGCCCAGTAAACCGCCAAGTAGCCGTTTCATTCAGCGCAGCTTCTTGATGCGTTCACTTGGGCTGATCACGTCGGTCAGGCGGATGCCGAACTTCTCGTTGACCACCACCACTTCACCGTGGGCAATCAGGGTGCCGTTGACCAGCACATCCAGTGGTTCGCCGGCCAGACGGTCCAGCTCGATCACCGAGCCCTGATTGAGTTGCAGCAGGTTGCGGATATTGATGTCGGTACTTCCCACTTCCATGGAGATCGACACCGGAATATCCAGAATCACGTCGAGGTTGGGGCCATCCAGGGTCACTGGCTGGTTGTTGCGCGGCACACTGCCGAATTCTTCCATCGGCAGTCGGCTGGAAGAGGGCTTGGTTGCCGCATCGGCCGCCAGTAGCGCGTCGATATCGGCCTGGCCAACATCGCCGGTTTCTTCCAGCGCAGCTGCCCATTCATCAGCCAGCGCCTGGTCTGCAGCGGTTGTATCGTGTTCGTTAGCCATGGGGGTGTCCTCGGCGGGCATTCAATCATTAGCACAGCAAATTCTTGTGGCCAGGCGCCTAGCGCCGACCGATGGGCTCAACCACTTGCAAGGCCAGATTGCCTTTGTGCGAGCCCAGTTTGACCTTGAACGACGGCACGCCATTGGCGCGCATCACCAGTTCATCTTCCAGCTCGATGGGGATCACGTCGCCGGGCTGCATATGCAAAATATCGCGCAGGCGTAACTGGCGGCGGGCCACGGTGGCGCTCAGCGGCACACTGACGTCGAGCACGTCTTCGCGCAGGGCCTTGCTCCAGCGTTCGTCCTGGTCGTCGAGGTCGGACTGGAAACCGGCGTCGAGCATTTCGCGCACCGGTTCGATCATCGAGTACGGCATGGTCACATGCAGGTCGCCGCCGCCACCGTCGAGTTCGATATGGAAGGTCGACACCACAATGGCTTCGCTGGGCCCGACGATATTGGCCATGGCCGGGTTAACTTCAGAGTTGATGTACTCGAAATTGACTTCCATGATCGCCTGCCAGGCTTCCTTCAAGTCGATAAAGGCCTGCTCCAGCACCATGCGCACCACGCGCAATTCGGTGGGGGTGAATTCACGGCCTTCGATCTTGGCGTGACGGCCATCGCCGCCAAAAAAGTTGTCCACCAGCTTGAACACCAGCTTGGCGTCGAGGATAAACAGCGCCGTTCCGCGCAGCGGCTTGATTTTGACCAGGTTGAGACTGGTGGGCACATACAGCGAATGCACGTACTCGCCGAACTTCATCACCTGCACCCCGCCCACCGCCACATCCGCCGAGCGGCGCAACAGGTTGAACATGCTGATGCGGGTGTAACGGGCAAAACGCTCGTTGATCATTTCCAGGGTCGGCATGCGACCCCGGACAATACGATCCTGACTGGTCAGGTCGTAGCTTTTGACACTGCCGGGCTCGGCAGCGGTTTCGGCCTGTACCAGACCGTCATCGACGCCATGCAGCAGCGCGTCAATCTCATCCTGGGACAGCAGGTCTTGCACGGCCATGTCGTGATCCTACTGCAATACAAAGTTAGTAAAGAGCGCCTGATCGATAACCACTTTGCCGAGTTCTTTTTGCGCAACTTCCTGCACGCTGGCAGTGGTTTTCTGGCGCAATATTTCCTGGCCAACCGGTGTGGCGAGGTCGTCAAAGGCCTGCCCGGAAAACAGCATCACTAGGTTGTTGCGAATCACCGGTATATGCACCATCAGCGCCTTGAGATCGGCAGGGTCGCGCGCTTGCAGGGTCACACTGACTTGCATATAGCGCTGACGGCCATTGGCGTTGAAGTTGACCACAAAGGCCGGGGCCATCGGTTCATAGAGGGCAGGCAGCTTGACGCTCACGTCAGTTTGCGGCACAGCTTCGCTCTTGGGGCTGTGCATGAAATACCAGGTGGCGCCAACAGACAGGCCAATCGCCAGCAGCACAGCCACGACGATCAGGATAATCAGCTTGAGTTTGCCTTTAACGGCGGGGTCTTTTACTGCGTCGCTCGTCGCCATGCCAATAATCCGTCACTTTTCGGTTTTCACAGGTGCCGAGGGTAGGCAGAGCAAGTGTTATGCCAGAAGTGGAGGGATCGAAGGCTTCACGCCAATTCAAATTGCGTAGCAGCTGGCGAAGGAACACTGCAACTGTGGGAGCGAGCCTGCTCGCGAAGGTCGTTCGCGAGCAGGCTCGCTCCCACAATAGGGCTTGACCTGCAACAGAGTATCTACAGGTGTTTTAGTGCTAGCGCTTACGCGTAGTAATCCACCGCGCTGGAGCCCAGCACCACGCTTGGCGCAACCGCAGCCACTTCCACTGGTTCGTCATCAACAAGGTTGTCCAGTCGCTGGCCACCGCCACCGCTACGGGCCTGTTGCTCCTGGCCCTGCTGGCCTTGCCAGTTGCGCTGCTGATCCGACACGTTGACGTCCACCTGGCCCATGCCCTGCTGAGCGAGCATTTCGCGCAAGCGGTGCATCTGACTGTCCAGCGCCTCACGCACACCGGCGTGGCCACTCACAAAGTTGACCTGCGCCGACTGGTCAGCCGCAATATTGACCCGAATATCCAGACGCCCCAGCTCCGCAGGCTCCAGCTGGATATCGGCTGATTTGAGGTTGGCGCTGGAGAGGTACATCACGCGGTTTACAACTTCTTCGGACCAGCCGCTCTGATGCATGGCCAACGGCTGGTTGACCGGCAGCGCATTGGTAGTTTTCGGCACCGCCGCCTGGGTCAGCGCCGCCAGGCGGTTGGCGAAGTCATCCACACGGGTATCGCTGGAGGCGCTTTTCAGGTCCTTGAGACCCTCATCGACCAGGCCTTTAAAGGATTTCTCGCCCCCTTCACCAGTGGTCGAGTCATCGCTTTTATCATCGACCAGCATGGCTATCCCGCTGGCCTGCCCCTGGGCTGCGGCAGGAGCGGCGTCGCTTGATGGAGTTTTGACCGGGGACTGGCTACTGGCCGAAACATGCCCGCCCTGCTCCATCGCCAGGCGCACGGCAGGCATTGCGTCCAGAGGATCGGCTTGAGGATCGAAGGTGTCGTCGTCGGCCGCCAGCGGTGGCGGTGCCTGGGCCGCCAGTTGTGCCACTTGCACCTCAGGGGTGGCCGGTTGCGCGGGCGGCGCAGCCTCAACAGCCGGCACCGGCACTGGCACCACCGGCTGCGTGGCCAGCGGATCGGCCGTTGCCACGTCATCGCCCGGCTTGTCAGTACTGTCATCCTGATCAGTGCTGACTGCGTCTTCCGTCTTGCCGGCAGGCAAGGGGTTGCCGCTACCGGCAACGGCTGGCGCCGGGTCGGCTGCCTGGGCATAGACCTTTGCAAAAGGCTGCGCATCAGCCTTGGCAGGCTGCACAGGACTGCTCGCCGAGGCTTTAGGGGCTGCGGCGGCAGGTGTCAGAAGCAGGGTTTGGGCAGCAACGGGCATTAACGGCTCTCCACTGTACGGCTGGCATGGGTACAGGTCAGAGAGTCACAGCAAGGTTCGGGCCAGCTTTAGTGCACAGTCAGCGGGATACAAAATGCGGCGACACCGAACGCTGGCGCTCGGCGCGATACAGGCGCCGGACCATCTGGTATTCATCGTCGATTTTGATCACCAGCTCCTGGATTTCGGCCAGTTGCTTCTTTTGCGCACGCTCTTCAAGCAGGCCGCACAAATGTGCCAGGCGAATGGCACCCATATTGCTGCTGCTGCCTTTGAAACTATGGGCAACCAGCGTCAGGTCGCAAGCCTCGCGGGCGTTGTGCAGTTGGCCAAGACGCTCTTCGGAGTCGGAGAGGAAGGTGTCCAGCAGGTCGGCAAACCCTCCCTCCATCACGTCTCGCAACGCATTGACCACTTTCGGGTCCATATGAATGTCAGACACTTGCTCACTCCTTGATCAAGAATGAGCGGATTATGCCAGACCCCCCCACGAAAACTCCACGGTCGCGCTACGACCATCAGGTGCCCAGCGTGCTGCAGGGCAGAGTTGACGCACCAGGCTCACCCCGCGTCCCGACAGACGGTCTAAATCCAGTGGCCTGGCCATCACCCTGGCAACATCAAAACCCGCACCACTGTCTTCTACCTGGATCAGCAGGCGACCGCTTTCGCCGATCGGCTCGACTTGCAACGAGAACCGCACAAACCCGTACTTGAGCGTTGCCAGACGCTCCTTGCGCTGCTGATAGTAATGGGCAAAGCCCCCTGTATCGCGCTTGAGCCGTGAATCGAGGCCCAACACCCCGTGCTCCAGGGCATTACTGTAAAGCTCGGCAAGCACCGCATGAATCACCGGCCCCTGAGCGCGCAGCCCGTGGACTTCCATGAGCAATTGCAACACGTAAGGCAGTGGATTGAACTGCTGCAGGCTGGGCGCCCGAAACTCGAAGCTGGCCGACCAGTCGCGCGGGCTGCATTGACCACTGTCGGAGTAGACAATCGCCGGCACCCCCAAAAAAGCCGGCAGCTGTGAAGTGATCTGCACCATGCTCACATCATCCCGGGCCTGCCCCTGAAAATCCCGCAAGGCCTGTTCGACCTCGGCAATCAGTTGCAACGGATGCCGATTGGCATCCAGCACCCGCTCCAGGCGCTCAACCCCGAACAATTGCTGATTGGGGCCACAGGTATCGATCACACCGTCGGTCAATAAAAACACCTGATCACCGGGCAGCATCGGCAACACCTGGGTGGTATGGTCAAACACTTCGGCGCGCAAGACACCCAACGGCAAGTGCTGCGAGGTCAGTGCCGTGCGCTGACCGCTGAGTGCGGCTTGCAAATAGCCATCGGGCATACCGCCATTCCAGACTTCGACGCAGCGCCGCTGGGCGCTCACACACAGCAACGCGGCGCAACAGAACATGTCGACAGGGAGGATACGTTTAAGCTTGGCGTTCATTTCCCTGAGTATTTCCGCCAACCCGTAGCCCTTGGCCGTCATGCTGTAGAACACCTCGGCCAGAGGCATGGCACCAATCGCCGCAGGCAAACCGTGGCCGGTAAAGTCGGCGAGCAGCAGATGGGTATCCCCTGAGGGCGTATAGGCGGCCAACAGCAAATCGCCATTGAACAAGGCATAGGGCGATTGCAGATAACGGATATTGGGAGCATCGAGACAGCCCGAGTGCGCCACCCGGTCAAATACGGCTTTGGCCACCCGCTGTTCGTTGAGCAAGTAATCGTTGTGCCGGGCGATCTGGTCGCGCTGCTGCACTATCGTTTGCTGCAGCCTGCGCAGGCGCTGCATCGATCCGCTCAATTGATATCAAACAACTTGTCGAAATTGGAAACGCCCAGAATCTTGCGCACATCCGGGCTGCTGTTGACCACGCGAATATCAGAATCATCACCGCCGACATGCTCACGCAGCAACAGCAGCATGCCCAGGGCCGAGCTGTCGAGATAGGTGGCATCCTTCAAATCCACCACTACGCAGGCGGGCGCGGGGCTGAGTTCTTCGTAGGCGTCACGAAATTCCTGGTGCTTGGCAAAGTCGAACCGGCCCTTGATGGCGATCGTCAGCTTACTGCCATCTGCCGAGACTTCAGATGTCACTGCCATGTGAATTGCTCCCGAGATTGTCAGTGCAACTATAGACGCTTCTGTGAGCACCGCCGCAGGCCAATACCCGTAGCAGCTGCTACGGGATGCAGAGGACGTACGCGATCAGTACACGTCTTTGCGCGGCAAGCGCTGGGACAGTTCGTCCATCAGCTTTTGCTCGCGCTTGTCTTCCAGCTGGCGCGCTTCGTCGGCGTAGCGCTGTACCAGTTTGCGCAGCCCCTCGACCCGGGCATAGGCCTGTTGCCAGGTCTCGCGGGCCTTGTCGAGATTGTTCTGATGCCACACCAGGCTTTGACGCTGCTGGCCAACGGCGGTTTCCAACTGGCCGAGGAAGTACTGATAGTTACGCAGCCATTGGCCCGTGACTCCCTGGCTGCCGCGGTCAACCCATTGCGCCTGGTATTCCCCGCGAAAGTTTTCCAGATCACCCAGTTTGCTGTTGGCCAGGTTGACCTGCCCCTGGAAGTGTCCGAGACGCTGGGCCGCAGCCTTCTCGGTCTTTTCCGCCATGTCCACCACCGGCGCCAGACGCGAAGCCCTGTTGTCACTGGCCATGGCCGATTAACCTCCGGCTGCCGGGGCGAAGATACTGCCCAGATGAGCGCCGCTCTCGGCCAGGCTGATATTGTCGTTCAACCCCTGGCGCAGATACCCCACCATCGCCGGTTGCAGGGCAATGGCGGTATCGGTCTCGCGATCGCCGCCCGGCACATAGGCGCCCACGCTGATCAAGTCCCGCGCCTGCTGGAAGCGCGACCACAGCTGCTTGAACTGCTGGGCGCGGCGCATATGTTCTTCACTGACCACCGAGGGCATGACCCGGCTGATGGATGCTTCAATATCGATGGCCGGGTAATGGCCCTCTTCGGCCAATCGGCGGGATAACACAATATGACCGTCGAGCACGCCTCGCGCCGAATCGGCAATCGGGTCCTGCTGGTCATCCCCTTCAGACAGCACGGTGTAAAACGCGGTGATCGAACCACCCCCGGCCTCGGCGTTGCCGGCGCGCTCCACCAGCTTGGGCAGCTTGGCAAACACCGACGGCGGATAGCCCTTGGTCGCGGGCGGCTCGCCAATGGCCAGGGCGATTTCCCGCTGGGCCTGGGCGAATCGGGTCAGGGAGTCCATCAGCAACAGGACGTTCTTGCCCTTGTCGCGAAAATATTCGGCAATCCGCGTGCAATACATCGCCGCGCGCAAACGCATCAAGGGCGCATCATCGGCAGGCGATGCCACCACCACCGAACGCTTGATGCCTTCGGCCCCCAGGATATGTTCGATAAATTCCTTTACCTCACGGCCCCGCTCGCCGATCAGGCCCACCACGATAATGTCGGCCTCGGTAAAGCGGGTCATCATGCCCAGCAACACACTCTTGCCCACCCCTGTACCGGCAAACAGGCCCAGACGCTGGCCGCGACCCACCGTCAATAAACCGTTGATGCTGCGAATGCCCACGTCCAGCGGCACGCTGATGGGGTCGCGCTTGAGCGGGTTGATGGTGGGGCCGTCCAGCGGCACCCAGTCTTCGGCCTTCATCGGCCCCTTGCCGTCCAGCGCACGGCCGGCGCCATCGAGCACCCGCCCGAGCATGCTCATGCCCATCGGCAGGCGACCATTATCGGCCAGCGGCACCACTCGGGCGCCCGGCGCAATGCCGGCGACACTGCCTACGGGCATCAGAAAAATTTTACTGCCACTAAAGCCCATCACCTCAGCTTCGACTTCTACCGGGTGAAAGCTGTCGTCGTTGATCACCAGGCAACGGCTGCCCATGGCCGCGCGCAGGCCTTCGGCCTCCAGGGTCAGACCGACCATGCGCAGCAGGCGCCCTTCAACCACCGGCTGCACCGGCAAGGACACCGCCGGAGCGTAGCTGCCCAGGCGCTTGGCAAAACTGGTGCGCTTAAGGTGCATCAAGATCGATGTCGATATCAGGCGCCGCCGGGTGCAGGGCCTGTTCGTGGAGCTGGTCAAGCAACTGGCTCATGGCCTGCTTGATCCGTGTTTCGATACTGGCATCGATGCGGCTGTGCTCGGTTTCAATGCGACAGCCTCCCGGTTGCAGGCTGTCGTCTTCGACAATCCGCCATTGCTCGTCATGACGCTCACGCAGGGCCTTGATCTGGTCAAAGTCCTGCGGATTGATAAACAGGCGAATATTCTCGGCGCCCATCGGCAAGAGCTTCAAACCCTCGCGCAGCACTTGCCCGATCTGGCTCGAATCGGTTTTCAGCTCGCGCTGGATCACTTGCCGGGTCATGTGCTCGACCAGCCCGATCATGGCTTTTTCAAGCTGCTGATCCTGCTCGGCAAGCGGTGCCAGCAGGCTGCCCATCAGGCGCTCGAGGCTGGCAACCTTGGCCGTCAGGGCCACTTCGGCTTCTTGGCGAACCTTGAGCTGGGTGCTATGAAAACCTTCTTTCTCACCCGTGGCAAAGCCTTCGTTGTAGGCCTCCTGGCGAATGCTTTCGAGCTCTTCAAGGGTCAACGGCTGGACTTCTTCCAGCGGCACCTCTTCCATCTCGGGCAGTTCTTCAACCGGCTCGGGTTCGGGCTCTGCTTCGGGCTCGCGCCACGGATCGAAGCTGGGCAGGCCCCAGACATCAAAAGCACCGACATCCTTGGCACGGATTACATCACCGGGGGTTTCGCCGCTGCTCACTTAGATCATCTCTTCGCCGCCCTTCCCGCCGAGAGCAATTTCTCCGGCTTCGGCCATACGGCGGGCGATGGTGAGGATTTCCTTCTGCGCAGTCTCGACATCGCTGACGCGCACCGGGCCCTTGGCTTCCAGGTCGTCGCGCAGCAATTCGGCGGCACGCTTGGACATGTTCTTGAAGATCTTTTCCTGCACGTTCTCGTCGGAGCCCTTGAGCGCCAGTACCAGTACGTCAGAGGACACTTCCCGGAGCAACGCCTGGATACCGCGGTCGTCGACATCGGCCAGGTTGTTGAACACGAACATGAGGTCTTCGATCTGACCCGAAAGGTCTTCGTCGATATCCCGGATCGAGTCCATCAACTGCGCTTCCATCGAGCTGTCGAGGAAGTTCATGATATCGGCCGCGCGCTTGACCCCACCCAGGGAGGTACGCGCCGCGTTGGAGTTGCCGGAGAACTGCTTCTCGAGGATCTGGTTAAGCTCCTTGAGCGCCGCCGGTTGCACGGTGTTGAGCGACGAGACCCGCAGGATGATGTCCAGGCGCGCCTTCTGGTCAAAGTGGCCGAGCACTTCACCCGCCTGGTCAGGGTCGAGGTAAGCCACCACAATGGCCTGGATTTGCGGGTGCTCAAAGCGGATCACATCGGCAACGGCACGCGGTTCCATCCACTTGAGGCTATCCAGGCCGCTGGTGTTGCCACCCAGCAGGATGCGGTCGATCAGGCCGTTGGCCTTGTCTTCGCCCAAGGCCGAGGTGAGCATTTTGCGGATGTAGCTGTCCGAGCCCACGCCGAGGCTGGTCTGGTCGCCGACGATCTCGACGAATTCGCTCATCACCTGCTCGACCTGCTCACGGTGCACGTTGCGCATCTGCGCCATTGCCACACCCACCCGCTGGACCTCCTTGGGGCCCATATGGCGCAGCACCTGGGCGGCATCGGATTCGCCCAGCGACAGGAGCAAAATGGCGGCCTTGTCGACCCGGGTCAACTTGGCGTTGGCGGCGGCGCGGTTATCACTCATCGGCATTGATCCACTCTTTTACTACCTGGGCCACACGGCCCGGATCTTCTGCGACCAGACTCTTGATTGCATTCAACTGCGCGTCATAGCCTTCGCTGGGGCTTGGCAACATGATGCTTTGCGGGCCGCCAAGGCTGACACGGTCGTTGGCCAGCTCGCCATCCAGACCGCCCAGGCCGCCCATCTCGGCATCACTGCCAATACCGGCCACCTGCTTGTTGCGGCCGTGACCGGTGATGTTGTTGAGCACCGGGCGCAACACACCGAACACCAGCACCAGAATAAACAGCACGCCGAGCACTTGCTTGACCACATCCCAGAACCAGGGCTGGGAATAGAACGGGATATCGGCGATCACTTCACCCCGCTCGGTGGAGAACGGCACGTTGATCACGCTGACGCTGTCGCCACGGCTGGCATCGAAGCCCACGGCGTCCTGCACCAGACGGGTAAAGCGCGCCAGCTGGTCGGTGGTCCACGGCACCTGGGTGATTTCACCGTTGGCCGGGTTGACGCTGATCTTGTCGTCGATCACCACCGCCACCGACAGGCGATTGACCCTGCCCTGCTGCTGTTTGGTGTGGCTGATGGAGCGGTCAAGCTCGAAGTTGCGGGTCGACTGCGAACGTTTGTCGGCCGGGTACGGCGCCAGCATTGGCTGGCCGGTGCCCGGATCCATGATTTGCTGGCCGTTGGCATCAAGCAACGGCTGGCCCGGCTGGATCATGCCCGCCCCGCCAGCAGCTCCCTGGCCGGTTTGCTGCGGTGCGCTGGCCGGACTCGGCGGTTGATTGCTCAGGGCCCCCGGCACGCCTTGCGGGCCGTTGCTGGCAGTGCGCTGCTCGCTGGTCGATTGCTCGCTGCGCAGGGCTGGCTGGTCGGGGTTGAACTGCTCCGAGGTGGACTCGACCGCGCTGAAATCAACATCGGCCGACACTTCGGCCTTGTAGCGGTCATTGCCCAGCACCGGCTGCAGAATGTTGTGCACGCGCTGGGTAAGCATGCCTTCCATGCGGCGACTGTAGTCGAACTGCTTGCCGGCCATGGTCAGCTCGGAATTTTCACCCTGATCCGACAGCAGATTGCCTTTTTGGTCGACCACGGTGATCTGCGACTTGCTCAACTCGGGCACGCTGGTAGCCACCAGGTTGACGATCGCCAGCACCTGCCCAGGCTCCAGCGAGCGGCCCGAGTACAGCTCTACCAGTACCGAAGCGCTGGGTTTGCGCTCATCACGGACAAACACCGAGCTTTTCGGAATGGCCAGGTGAACCCGCGCGCCCTTGACGTTGTTGAGGCTGGAAATGGTCCTTGCCAGCTCGCCTTCAAGCCCACGACGATAGCGTGTGGCCTCCATAAACTGGCTGGTGCCCAGGCCCTGGTCCTTGTCGAGAATCTCGAAACCGATATTGCCGTCGGTGGGCGTCACGCCTGCGGCGGCCAGCTTGAGGCGGGCACGGGAGACGTCATCGGCCTTGACCAGCAAGGCGCCAGAATTAGGTTCGACGGTGTAGGCAATGTCTGCAGCGGCCAGGGTTTCCATGACCTGCTTGGCATCCATACCGGCCAGGCTGCCGTACAGCGGCCGGTAGTCGGGTTGCTGGGACCACAGCACCACGGCAAAACCGATCGCCACGCTCGCCGCCAGACCAACCATCAGGCCGACCTGACGCAGCATGGTCATGTCGCCCAGATTGTCGAGAAAGGTCAGGCCAAACAGCGGTTTGCCGCCTGCGCCTGCTTTGGCCGGAACGTTATCCGGGAGTGCATCTGCCATGACTTGATATCGCCCTTAAACCGGCATCTGCATGATGTCTTGGTAAGCCTGAACCAGCTTGTTACGTACTTGGGTCAAGGCCTGAAAGGAAACGCTGGCCTTCTGGGAGGCGATCATCACGTCAGTCAGGTCGACACCGCTTTTACCGATCTCGAACGCGTTGGACAGCTGACTCGACGCCTGCTGGGTTTCGCTGACCTTGTTGATCGCATTACCGAGCATGTCGGAGAAGCTGCTGGCACCCGCTTCGGGAGCGGCCTGCACAGCCGATTTCGGTTGTGCCATGGCGTCCATCTGCATGGCCCGCATGTCCAACATCAATCGATTAAATTCAATACCTTGGCTCATGGACCAGTGCCTCCGACGACCCGCATTTTTTTGACACTTTCACAGCGCATATTGAGGTGTAGCAACAAGGGTGCCAGCTCCTTGCCGTTTTATAACAATTAACGTTACAAAACGTCGCAGACAAGGATAACACCTGCCCCTGCGGGAGCGGGCTTGCCCGCGATTTAATCGACGCGGTGAATCAGGCGCTGCGCGGTGATGCCTTCGCGGGCAAGCCCGCTCCCACAGGGGTTTAGTGACGCTCTCAGGTGGCAGCAAACAAATAAGCCTCAACATCCATCCCCGCATCACGCATTTGCGCCAGCTTGTAGCGCAAGGTGCGCGGGCTGATGCCCAGACGCTCGGAAGCTTCCTTGCGTCGCCCGCGCTCGGCACGCAAGGTGTCGATAATCATCTGGAACTCACGCCGGCGCAGATCATCGCCCAAGCCGCCCGCCGACTCCACAACTTCCACCGCCAGCGGCTCAGGGCGCGTCAATGGCGGCAAAGGTGCACAGGCCACAGGCCCGGCCAGGCAAAAATCTGCCGCCTCGATCAAGCCGCGCTGCTGCAAGATCAGCGCCCGTTGAATCGCGTTATCCAGTTCGCGCACGTTGCCCGGCCACGGGTATGCACTCAGGCACGCCTTGGCATCGGGCGAAAACCCTACAGCAGTGTGCTTCATTTTGCTGATGTGTTTGGCCAGCAGCCGCTCTGCCAGCGGCAGGATATCGGCGATGCGCTCACGCAACGGCCTCCAGGCCAGGGGGAAAACCGAAAGGCGGTAGTACAGATCTTCGCGAAAACGCCCCGCTGCCACCTCCCCCGCCAGGTCGCGGTTGGTGGTGGCGACAACACGGATATCCAGCGCAACCGGCTTGCGCCCGCCCACCCGCTCAACTTCGCGCTCTTGCAATACGCGCAGCAGCTTGGCCTGCAAACCCAAGGGCATTTCGGAAATTTCATCCAGCAGCAAGGTGCCGCCATCAGCCTGCTCGAACTTGCCGGCCTGAGCGGCAATGGCGCCGGTGAAGGCGCCTTTTTCATGACCAAACAGGGTCGCCTCGAGCATATTGTCGGGGATCGCCGCACAATTGATCGCCACAAACGGCCGATCCACCCGATGGGAATGCTGGTGGATATAACGGGCCAGCACCTCTTTGCCAGTGCCCGACTCGCCCGAGATCAGTACCGTGGCATCACTGCGCGCCACCCGTGCCGCCAGCTCCAGCAACTGTGCGCTGGCCGGTTCCACCGCCACCGGCCCTTCGCTGTCGGCCACGCCGAGGCTGCCCAGAGCATGGCGGGCCACCAGATCGAGCAAGGCTTTGGGCTCGAACGGCTTGACCAGATAATCCACCGCCCCTTCACGCATGGCATCCACCGCCCGCTCCACCGCACCGTGAGCCGTCATCAGCAGCACCGGCAATTGCGGCTGGCAGGCGCGCAGGCGGGCCAGCAACTGATGGCCATCCATACCGGGCATATTGACGTCACTGATCACCAGGCTGAACGGCTCCAGCATCACCGCAGCCAGGGCTTCTTCCCCCGAACAGACGGCGCGAAAACCGTGACCTGCCAGCAACAGTGTGTCTGCCAGGGCCTCACGCAACGCATGGTCGTCCTCGACCAACAGCACGTTAATTCGCATCACCATCAGTTTGCCTCCGCTACAACGGGAATCAGCGGCAAGCTAAGCAAGGCACAGGTGCCACGCCCCAGCCGCGAACGTAATTGCAATTGCCCCTGGTGCGCACGCACCACGGCATTGACCACCGCGAGGCCCAGACCTGTACCAGTGGCCTTGGTGGTGAAAAACGGCTCGCCCAGGCGCGCCAGCACTTGCGGCTCAATGCCACTGCCGTTGTCGCTGACACACACCCTTAAACTGTTGTCGCGGCGATACAGATGCACCTTGAGCCGCACCTGTGGCGTACCGGCCTGCAGGGCGTTTTCGATCAGGTTGAGCAGCGCGCCGACCAGGGTGTCGCGATTGCACAGCAACTGCCCCGTGTAGGCATCGCACTGCCAGCGGATCGCCACACCCTGCACATGGGTTTGCGCGGCGGCTTGCAGGGCCTGCATCAATACTTTGGGGGTGACCCTGTCCGTAAGCGGCAGTTCGCCACGCGCAAATACCAGCATGTCGCGCACCTGATGTTCCAGCTCGTGCAGGCGCTCCTTGAGACGCCCGGCGAAGCGCTGCTGGGTTTCCACCGGCAGCGCCTGCTCGGTGAGATGACTGGCGTAGATCAGCGCCGCCGACAGCGGCGTACGAATCTGGTGGGCCAGGGAAGCAACCATGCGCCCCAGAGACGACAGGCGCTCATGGCGGGCGAGCTGGTCTTGCAGGCGCCGGGTTTCTGTCAGGTCATTGAGCAACACCAGTTGCCCGGGCTCGGGATCCAGCGAACGGGTGGCAATCGACAGGCGCCGACCGTCCTTGAGCGATACTTCGTGGCCGTCGTCTTCACGAGGTGCAAAACAGCGGGCAATCACATGGCGCCACAACTCGCCTTCCAGCGGCAGGCCCAACAGCTCGCAGGCTGCGGGGTTGGCCTCGCGCACGCGACCACGATCATCAATCACGATGATCCCGCCAGGGAGCAGATCGAGCAGGTGTTGCAAGCGATTGGCCAGCCGCTCTTTCTCTGCAAGCTCGGCCATGCGCTGCGCACTGACCACTGCCAGCTCGCCGGTCAGCTCCGAGACGCGGGCTTCCAGCAGACTGTAGGGATCGGGGGCCGAGGACAACTGGACGGCGGCTTGAGGCATGGGGCGTACTCGCTGGGCTGACCGTCATAAAACGGTCCGTTACACCAAGCGAAGCAATACCCGTGCCTGAATAGCTAACACAAGCGAACCGCTATGCAAGCCCCGGCTTATGTGGGAGCGGGCTTGCTCGCGATTTGGGCGCCTCGCAGTGTCAGGAATAACGCGGTGATGCTATCGCGAGCAAGCCCGCTCCCACAAAGTCACGCGTCAATCATCCGCCTGCTCTTCACCTTCGCGACGGCTCATGCCGTACTTGCGCATTTTTTCCACCAGGGTGGTACGACGAATCCGCAGACGCTCTGCCGCCCGCGCAACGATGCCGTTGGCGTCATCCAGTGCCTGCTGGATCAAACCCTGCTCCAGCCCGCCCAGGTAGTCCTTGAGGTCCAGGCCTTCCGGCGGCAGCATCGCATTGGCGCTGGCCACGAAGTCCGTTGTGGCATTGTTGATCGCCACACGCTCTTCCATATCGCTGCGCAGGCTGTCGACCAGTTGCTCGTCCTCGTCATCCACGTAGCGGAATTTTTTCGGCAGCTCAACAACGCCAATCACCCCGTACGGATGCATGATCGCCATGCGCTCCACCAGATTGGCCAGTTCGCGGACGTTACCCGGCCATGCATGACGGCACAACGACATGATGGCGGCGGAATTGAAGCGGATCGAACCGCGTTTTTCGTGCTCCATGCGCGAAATCAGCTCGTTCATCAGCAACGGAATATCTTCGACCCGCTCACGCAGCGGTGCCATTTCAATCGGGAATACGTTGAGGCGGTAGTACAGGTCTTCGCGGAAGGCGCCGACTTCAATCATGCTTTCAAGGTTTTTGTGGGTGGCGGCAATGATCCGCACATCGGCACACTGGGTCTTGTTGCTGCCCACACGCTCAAATGTACGTTCCTGCAACACACGCAACAGCTTGACCTGCATCGGCAGCGGCATATCGCCGATTTCGTCGAGGAACAGGGTGCCGCCATTGGCCAGCTCAAAACGCCCGGCACGACTGGTGATGGCCCCGGTAAAGGCGCCCTTCTCATGGCCAAACAGCTCGCTTTCCAGCAGCTCGGCAGGAATCGCCCCACAGTTGACCGGCACAAACGGCGCATCGCGACGCTTGGAGTGGTAGTGCAGGTTGCGCGCAACCACTTCCTTGCCGGTGCCGGACTCGCCGAGGATCAGCACGCTGGCATCAGTATCGGCCACTTGCTGCATCATCTGGCGCACATGCTGGATCGCCCGGCTGGTACCGACCAGGCTGCGGAACAGGTTGGGCTCACGATGACGGCCGCGCTCGCGGGCCTGGTCATACATCTCGCGATAGACCTGGGCACGGTGCAGGGAATCAAGCAATTTACTGTAGCTGGGGGGCATTTCGAGGCTGGACAACACCCGGCGGCGCTGGTCTTCAGGCAGGTCGAGAGAAGAAACTTCACCTAAAAGCATGATCGGCAGGAACTCATCCCACGCGGCCAGTGTCTTAAGCAGTCCTGATAGGCCACCGGCAGTACTCACGGTGCCGACCAGCACGCAAAGCACTTCGCGACTGGACGGCAAGGCACTGACAACCTGCTCCCATTCGTGGCTGGGGCTGGTCAGATTTTCTTCGCCAAGAAAATTCAGGATCACCGCCAAATCACGGCGGCGGACGCTATCGTCATCGATCAGCAGGATTTTGGTTTCACGCCACATGCAATAGCAACTTCCCTAGTCAACTCAATGCCCCGGATGGCAGGACATATGTAGACGTCCTAACCCTGTTGGATATCTAAGACGACTGAATACAGAATAACGTGCTAGTTAAGTCAAAAAACTGTGCCGAGTCAAATTTATGGCGGTTTAAAACGCAATTAACCACATATTCTTTAGGCCTTAACCGAATAGATGGTAAACCTTTGACGCATTTTTTGCTTGGTTGATCTGCCCCATCTGCTCAACGACCGCCTGGCGCTCATCAGTAGCCGCCTCCAGCAACATGCGATACACCACCAATAACCCCTCCAGATTTTCGCGCAAAACAGCCTCGTCCAGTGGCGCTTCGTCCAGCACATTCTCGACACACACCCGACAGGCCGAATCCAGCTCGCCGATGGCATCCCAGTTGCGCTCGGCCAGGGCATCAATCAGCGCTTCGCGGGTTTCCTGAATACGTTGCAGTTGGCTCATGACGCACTCCTCTGGCTTATTGCGGGGCGATGGCATCCCAACCACTTTTTACAGTGATCAGCAGGCGCGCCACTTCATCGATGATTTCCGGGTCGTTCTTGGCATTGGCCAGGGTCAGGCGCACGGCCATGTACTCGTACAGGCTGTCCAGTTGCTCCAGCGCGGCCTTGTCATCGGTCTTTTCTTCATCCAGGCCCTGACGCAGGCCGGTGATGATATCGATGGCCTTGGTAATCAGCATGGCCTTCTGCGGGATATCACCACGGCTCATCGCGCCCTTGGCCTGGGCCATACGGTCCAGACCGCCTTCCATCAACATCTGAATCAGACGATGGGGGCTGGCTTCGGAGATTTGAGCGTGGGAATTAACCTTCTGATACTGACGAAGGGCGCGCATCGGGTTCATGTTCTTACCTCATTACGGTGTCAGGCAAAAATGCTTGGTTCTTGATCTTTTTATCGACTGCAGCGCCCAAAGCTTTAGCGGCCAGGGCGCGGCAAATCAGTCGGATTTAGGGTTATTCAAGGAATTGAGCGTGGTCATGATGCTGGAACTGCTGGCGTTGATTTTGGCGATCAAACCATCCATGGCCGTGTACTTGGCAGTCAGGGTGGTTTTCATCGACTCCATGCGCCGGTCCAGGTCCGCCTGCTGGGTGGTCAGGTCGGTGAGCTTGGTGTTCAGATCGGTGGCGCGGGTGGCCAGCAAACCCGAGCTGCCGACATAACTCTCGGTGGCCTTGGTCATGCGCGTGATCAGACCGGTGTCACCGGTGAATACCTTGGCAATCTCGATCGCGCCATTGGGGGTTGCCACCGCGGCTTTCCACTTGGTGTCATCGAGGGTCAGCAGGCCGGTTTTCTGG
This sequence comes from Pseudomonas sp. TWR1-1-3, assembly GCF_049896805.1. Classification (NCBI taxonomy): domain Bacteria; kingdom Pseudomonadati; phylum Pseudomonadota; class Gammaproteobacteria; order Pseudomonadales; family Pseudomonadaceae; genus Pseudomonas; species Pseudomonas sp. TWR1-1-3. The sequence goes on from NZ_JAFCUZ010000001.1 coordinate 1,597,659, forward strand.
TCGGTGCTGATGCCCATTTGCGCCAGGTTACCAACACTCGAAGTCCCGGAGTTTTGCAATAACTCGCCGCGCAGGCCGTTGACTAGCTGGCGCATCGACGCATCACCGGTCAGGGCGCCCGAGGTGGTGGTTGCCGCGTCACCGGTGGCGGTGACCTTGGTCTGAGTATTGATGCTGGTCAGCAGCGCATTGTAGGCCGTGACAAACGACTGCACCGAGGTCTTCAGGGTGTCGGTATTGGAGGCCACGGTGATGGTGGAGGCCTTGGTATCGAGCAGCTCCAGGGTCACGCCACTGATGGCCGACGTGATCTTGTTGCTCGACGACTCCATCGCAATGTCATCGATGGTGTATTCGGCATTCACCGGCGGTTTACCGGCGCTATAGCCAGTGGCCAGCTCCGAATCACCGCTGATGGTGATATCGGTGCCCTTGCCCGTGGTCTGCGAGCCGATCACCAGGCGCGAGCCGTTGGCGTCAGTCAGCACGTTGGCGCTGATGCCCTTGGACTGCAGCTGGGTGTTGATGGCATCGCGAGTCTGCTGCATGGTCGCGCCAGCCGGTATCTTGACGTCATAGCTGTCACCGGACTGGGAAATGGTCAGGGTCTGGTCTTGCTCGCTGGAGTTGACCGACGCCGACGCACCGCCTTCAAACACCTTGCTGGTGATTTTGGAAGAGGTCGCCAACTGAGTGACGTTCAGCGCGTACTTGCCGCTGGACGCCTTGTCATCGATGGTGACCTTGGAAATTTTCTCGTCCGTGGACGAAGCGGTCAAACCGTTGAAACTGGAGACGCTGTTGAGCTTGGCAATGGCTGTGCGATAGCTTTCCAGCGACGCTTTCACCGTGCCCACGGCGGACAGCTGAATGGTGGTGTCTTTTTGTTGCGCGGTAATCTGGCTTTGCTTGGGTGCTTTTTCAGCATCAACCAAGGCTTTCACAATCCCGATGGTGTCAAAACCCGAACCGACGCCGGTAATCGTAGAACTGGCCATCTGTATTCTCCTTGTCCGGTGGCTACCGCTTTATTGACGAAGCAAGTGCCAAGACTGCAGGCAGCTTCACAATTCGTGCCACCTTCAAGCAGTAAATGCTGAAAAAACAAAAGGGCACGTAAACGCGCCCTTTTGTTCTCAACCCAGCGCTGAAATTACTGAAGCAGTTTCATTACAGCGGAAGGCAGCTGGTTAGCCTGGGACAGGATCGCGGTGGATGCCTGTTGCAGGGTTTGCTGCTTGGTCAGCTCGGCGGCTTCGGATGCGAAGTCAGTATCCTGAACACGACCCAGTGCAGCGGTGGAGTTCTCGGAAATGCTCTGCAGGTTGGCCACGGTGCTGGTGAAACGGTTTTGTACGGCACCCAGGGCGGAACGTTGGGTGTCGATCTGCTGGATCGCGTCAGCCAGAGCCTGGACGGTACGCTGGGAGTCAGCGGCGGACAGGATGCTCAGGTCGGATACGGTGGTTTCTACGGTGGTGGCCGCTGTTGTACCTGTACCTGCTGCGGAGTTGGTCAAACCCAACGCTGTCAGGCCAGTACCTGCGCTGCCGTCCTTAACAGTGATGTCCTTGTTGGAGAACAGTTTCAAGGTACCATCAGTGTTTTTACTAGCTGTTACGCCCGTGCTTGCACTGTTGATAGAGGAGACGATGGTGTCAGTAGTATCACCCTTCTTGAACTTAACTTCGACACCATTCAGCTCGATCGAGGTATCTGCTTTCAACTTAGCTTGCGACGTTCCAGCCGACAGCCCCAATTGAGCCAAAGAACCACCATCTGTGTTGGACAGCTTAATGTCCTTACCGTCACCGGAAGTGAGCGTGATACGGCCATCTTTATATGTTGCCGTCGCTCCTGTCCCCGCTTCGGCTGCAATGTCGGCTAGAACGTCAGAAACTTTATCAGTTTCCGTCCATGTCACCGAAGCACCGTTAACAGAAATAGCACCAGCAGCACCAGTTACAGGAGACTGCGTACCAGCTGTTAACTTGAGACTGGCCAAACCATCAGTAGGGTTGCCTGCTGCAGCACTAGCTTCAAGCTTGATATCGCCCTTCGCGGATAAGGTTATCTTGCCAGTATCATCAGCAGTAGCAGTAACACCAGTTTCAGCTGTTTTGGCATTAATAGCTGTCAGAGCTGCAGCAGAAGCGGCAGCACCCGCATCAGCAGCTGTCAATGAGATTTCAACGCCGTTGAGCCTGAATTTGTCAGTGACAAGTGTCTCGCCAGCATCTGCAGTACCTACTGAAGTCGTAGCTGCAAAACCCAAAGTCGTACCAGTTGTAGTAGCACTCAAACCCTTCAACGCAGTACCACTTGTAGTAGCTTCGCTGTAAGAACCCTTCAAACCAGTAGCGCTGATATCGGTCATGCCGAACGAAATGGTCTGGTTGGCATCAGCACCGACCTGGAAAGACTGGTTGGTGAACGAACCGTCCAGGATGTTACGACCACCGTAGGTAGTGGTTTGTGCGATACGGGTCAGTTCACCGGTTTTCGCAGTAAATTCTTGTTGCAGGGACGCACGGTCGGCGTCGCTTTTATCACCGTTCGCGGACTGCAGGGCCAGTTCACGCAAACGTTGCAGAATGTTGGTCGACTCTTGCATCGCGCCTTCAGCAGTCTGTGCAATCGACGAGCCGTTGTTGGCGTTGGCGATGGCAACGGTCATGCCTTTGGTCTGGGAAGTCAGACGGTTGGCGATCTGCATGCCGGCAGCGTCGTCTTTGGCGCTGTTGATTTTCAGGCCGGAAGACAGACGGGTCATCGAGGTGCTCAACGAGTCGCCGGCTTTGTTCAGGTTCTTCTGAACGGTCTGGGACGTGACGTTAGTGTTTACTGATAAAGCCATGACGAAATCCTCATTGGATGAATACTGCGGCTTCCGGCCCTGGCAACCGCCGGGTGTGGCCTAGAGAACCTTCGTAATGGTTATCGTCGTAAACGCAGGTTGCTTGAGGTTTATTTTGATTTTTTTTGCAGGCAAGGGGGCCATGCCTTGTAATTCAGGGGGTTAGCGGGGCGATGAGCTGCCGGGCACCCCCCAGTGTGGGAGCGGGCTTGCTCGCGATTCGGGCGGCGCGGTGCTTCAGGCAAACCAGGGTGATGCCATCGCGAGCAAGCCCGCTCCCACAGTTTCAATCAGCCCTGACAGAAAGCAAAACGCCCATGGCTTTAGGGCCACGGGCGTTTTGTGTTTCAACGTAATGCTTACGGGCGATAGATAATCGCCGAGCCCCACGACAGGCCTACACCAAAGCCGCTCAGCGCCACGCGCTTCCAGGTGGCATCCATCACGTGCTTTTCCAGCAGCAGCGGAATGCTCGAGGACACGGTGTTGCCGGTCTCGACCATATCCTTGATAAATTTCTCCGGCTCGCCTTCAAAGCGACGGGCCACAGCGTCAACGATGGCCGCACTGCCCTGGTGGATGCAGAACGCGTCGATGTCCTTGGAGGTCAGCTCGGACTCTTCCAGCAGCTCGTTCAAGTGCGCAGGCACTTTGAGCAGCGCGAAGTTGAACACCTGGCGGCCATTCATAAAGAACACACCATCACTGACTTTCAGATGCGGGGCACCGGAACCGTCGGTGCCGAACTTGGCCTTGCCCAGCTGCCAGGGAGCGTCTTCGCCCATCCAGGTAGCGGTGGCGGCGTCGCCGAACAGCATGGTGGTGTTGCGGTCTTCCGGGTCGACGATTTTCGAGTACGGGTCGGCCGTCACCAGCAAGCCGTTTTTCAGGCCCGCAGCTTCCATAAAGCCTTTCATCGCGTAGATGCCGTAGACATAACCCGAGCAACCCAGGGAGATATCAAAGGCGGCAACATGGGTTGGCAGGCCGAGCTTGTCCTGGACGATGGCCGCCGTGTGCGGCAGGCCTTCAGCGTCGCCGTTCTGGGTAACAACGATCAACGCGTCGATGGATTCGCGTTTAAGCTGAGGATTGTTGATAAACAGTGCGTTGACTGCTTCGACACACAGGTCCGAGGTTTCCTGGTCGGCGTCTTTGCGCGGCAGAAAGGCCGAGCCGATCTTGCCCAGGATGAATTCTTCGTCTTTGGAGAACTTCGCGCCCTGCGCGTAGTTGTCTACACCGCTTGCTGGCACGTAACTGGCGATGCTTTTAATGCCAATCATTGTGGCTTCCCAATACTAAATAGCTGGAGATCACCCGCTCACATATTCGAGGGGCGCTGACAATAAAAGGGCTTGTGTGGGTGCGTAAAAATAAACAAAACAGCCCGAAAAAGGCCCGGCACCCGCCCGTACGTTTCACACGATACAGTGAAGATGCCCGTTATGACTCATAGGTCACGCTATTTTGTGCGGTTTTATACAAAACATTACAGCCAGAAAGGCGATTTTGTGGGAGCGGGCTTGCCCGCTCCCACATTAGCCCCCCCTGCACCGCTGTTTAGAGCTGGTTGAACAGGCTCAGCTGGGAGATTTTCACGAACGCCAGTTGCGAGGCTTCAAGCATGGCTTTCTGGAACGCCAGTTCGATGGACGCCCCCGCCATGTCGGTGTTGCCGATCGCCGCCGTGGTGGAGTCGTTGGCCAGGCCCAGGCTGATATTTTCATCCGCCTGAATATCCACCGCCTTCAGGCGCGCACCAATCGAGCCGCGGGCGCTGTCAACGCCGGCACTGGCGTTTTTCAGGTTGCCGATCGCGGAGTTGATCGCGTCCTTTTGCGTTTGCTGGGCCAGCGGGTCTTTGTCGCTGGGGATTTCCAGGGCCTTGCGTAACTGGCTGATGGTATCCAGCGCGTTCTGGCTCTGGTGGTTGTTGCGGTTGACGACAAACTGGTCGCCCGCCTGCGGTGCTCCAGCGAAGTCGAACTTGATCCCGAGCGCACCACCATCAACAGTGCCCTGGGCAATCGACTTGCTGTCGGCGCTCAGCGGCTGGGCATAGACTTCGTATTCAGTGGCGCTGGTGAATTTGATCACCGCGCCATTGCTCGGAAAGCTGTCGCCATAGGCCTGGGCGTCGGTCACCGTGGAATTGGTAATCTGCGCCGTCGAACCGTTGCCCGGCGTGCGCGAGGTATTGATGGTGTCCGCCTTGGCCTCAAGCGTAAAGCTGCGCCCCGCCACCAACGCATCCCGCTCAGCCGCTGGTACGTCCTTGAGATTGGGGGTGATATCGAACGACACGCCGCGCAGGCTGATGCTCTGCGAGCCATCCTTGGTCGGGTCGAACACCCCGTTGCCCGCCACCTGCGAGGTCAGGTCATTGCCGTCACGGTCAGTCAGGGTGTACTCGGTGCTGCTGCTGAATTTCAGCGTATAGGGCTGGCCTTCGGCGAAACTCTTATTGAACACCGCGCTTGACGTGACCAGACCGGCAGACACCGAGAGCTTGCCGTCATTGACGGTCGGCTCGCCATTGGCATCCACGCCGGGCACAAAAGTCGCCTGGGTACGCCCGGTGTTGGTCGCGCCTTCCATGATGCTCCTGGCCGTGTCGCTGCTGGCCAGGGTCAGGGTGTCGGAAACCTTGAGGTTGAGCTGGGTATCGTCGCCCTGATAGCTGTAGGTGCCATCATTGTTGCGGGTGTATGGCGGGGTGTCGGTTTTGGAGCCGGAGAACATATAGTTGCCCGAGGCGTCCTTGCTGTTGAGCAGGCTGAACACCTGTTCTTCAATGCTGCCCAGTTCGTTGGCGATGGCGCCGCGGTCGGCATCACTGATCCCGCCACCGGCGCGCAGAGCCAGCTCACTGGCCTTTTGCAATGAGTTATTGATGCTGTCGAGCACCGCTTCCTGGGCGCCCAGCGACGACTTGATGCTGTTCATATTGGTGCTGTACTGCGCCAGCATGTCTTTTTGCTGCTGCAATTGCAGCAGGCGCGCCGCACCTACCGGGTCATCGGCAGCGGTCTGGATGCGCACGCCGGAGTCGATCTGGCTCTGGGTCTTGATCACCGACGAGAAGTTGTTCTGGTAGGTGGCACTGGTCGATTCAAAAAACTGCGAAGTTGAAATACGCATCGTCGCGGGCTCCCTTAAAGACTGTTGATCAACGTGCTGAAGGTTGCTTGCGCCGCTTTGATGATCTGCGACGAGGCGGTGTAGTACTGCTGGAACTTGACCAGGTTGGAGGCTTCTTCGTCCAGGTTGACCTGGGATACCGAGTTGCGCACCTCTTTGGCGTAGGCCAAAGCCGCGCCATTGGCGGTGCCGTCGACCGCCGCCTGGCTGGCTTTACCGCCCACCTTGGATACCAACTGACTGTAGGAAGTAGCCATGCTGACGCCGCCAGTGCCGTCCTTGCCTACACCCACTGTGGCCTTGGTTTGCAGGCCCAGCAGTTCGTTGGCGTTGCGGTTGTCGGCCTTGCCGTCCTTGTTGAACTTGATATCGAAGCTGTCGCCCTTGCCCGGCGAACCGCTGATCACCGTGTCGAACCCCACGTTTGTAGTGGTGCCGTCCGCGTTGGTCACGGGCACATTGATCGTGACCTTGTTGTCCTGGCCCGGCACGATGCTGCCCTTGCCGATTTCCTTGCCGGCCTCGTTCAGTACCCGGTAGCTCTGGGTGCCATCCGCGCTGGCTTCGTCAAAGGCAATGCGCACCGGCATGGCGCCTTCAATATCGCTTTGCGCTTTGCCCAGATTGACGCCGCCGTAGATATCCAGCGCTGACGACAGATTGAGGCTACCCACTGCACCCGTACCGGTATTGGAGCTGCCCGGGCCAGCCACCAGCGGCCCGGCAAATGCCAATTTATTGGCATCGCTCATTTGCACGCCGATATTGCCTGCACCACTGCGGGTGGGGCTGACCTTGAACGCGTCGCCAGCGGTCATCGGGCCGCCCTTGAGATCCAGGGTGAAACCGTCAATGACCTTGGCCGGGGTGTCCGTGGTAGCGAACGCCCCCATATCGGTGCCGTCGGAGCGCTTGACCGAGTACTCGGTGGCGCTGGTGAACGTGACCTGATAGTCGTAGGCGGTCAGCGCGCCGCTGTCAGCGATGCTGACATTGAAGTTGCCTGCGCCAATATTTCCGGTCGCCGCCTGGCTGCGCTGGCTGATGGCCGTGGCACTGTTGATGCTGTTGAACAACGACGAGCCGAACTCGCCATTGGCATCCAGGCCCTGGCCCAGCTGCTGGTTGATCGCATCGGCGACCACAATGGCTGTACGGCCCAAATCGTTCATCGCCGGGGCCAGCACATCGTCGCGGTAACGCAGCAGGCCGCCGATCTTGCCGCCACTGATCACCGAGGTCACATCCGAACTCGATTGCTGGAAGTTGACCTGGATGCTGTATTGGCTTTTATCGACCTTGCCCGGCACCGCCGAAATCGTGTTCGAGGTGCTGCCCTGCACCAGCGATTGGCCGGTACCCAGGGTAATATCGTAGACGTTGTCGTGTTCCTGAACCGTCACCCCGACCAGCTCGTTGAGGCTGCGCACGGCTTCGTTACGCGCATCCAGCAGGTTGTTCGGCGTATTGCCAGCCGTGGTGGCCTGGGCGATCTGCTTGTTCAGCGAAGCAATGGTGGCCGTGTGCTGGTTGACCATCGAGGTGAGGGTGTCCAGCTGGCTGTTGATGCCCTCGTTCTGCTGGTTGAGCTGGGTCGAAATCGAGTTGAAGCGGTTGCTCAGGGTTTGCGCACTGGTCAGCAACAACTGCCGCGCGGACACATCACCGGGCGCCGCGGCGGCAGTTTGCAACGAGCTGAAAAAGCTGCTCAGGGCCGCCGATACGCCCGTGTTTTTATCCGACAGCAGTTTGTCGACCGTGCCGATCTGGTCGAGATAAGCCTGGGCATCGCCATTGAGCGAGGTGGTGGTTTGCAACTGGGCGTCGAGGTAGGAGTTGTACACGCGGCGCACGTCGGCCAGGGTGGTGCCGGTGCCGATAAACACCCCGCCCACCTGTTGCGACGCGGCGCTGCCCTGGACGATCTGCTGACGCGAATAGCCCGAGGTATTGGCGTTGGCAATGTTGTTGCCGACGGTCGCCAATGCGCCCTGACTGGCGTTGAGCCCCGACATCCCGATGTTGATCAAACTCGCCATGGTTCAAACCTTATAAATTCGTGAGAGAACCCGTCGAGGCGTAGCTCTGGTAGGTTTTCATTTGCTTGGCTATCTGCGAAATCTTGCTCGCGTACTCAGGGTCGGTTGCGTAACCGGCCTTCTGCAATTCGCGTACAAACTGCTCCGGTTTATCGGCCGCATTGAGCACTTCTTTATAACGATTGTTGCTCTGCAACAGCGTCACCAGATCATGGAAGCTGTCCTGATAGGAATCGTAGGAACGGAATTCCGCTGTCTCTTTGACCATCTGCCCGCCCCTGAACTCGCTGGTGATGGCCCGCGCCTGGGCGCCCTGCCAACTGCCGGTGGCCTTGATGCCGAACAGGTTGTGGCTGCTGCTACCATCTTGCTGGCGCATCACCGACTTGCCCCAGCCGGTTTCCAGTGCGGCTTGCGCCACCAGGTACAGCGGGTCGACGCCGATGCGGTCGGCGGCCTGTTGCGCCATCGGCAACATGGTGGCGACAAACGCATCCGGCGACTCGAAGGCCTGTTTGGCCGGGGCCAGCGGCGGCTGCGCCACGGCACGACCGTAAACCTGCATGCGCCCTTGCACGCCACTGGCACTGAGCATCGGCTGGCGGCTGCCCTTGAGCACGGCATCCAGCCCCGGCGAAGTGCGCCCCGGCACGGCGGCGGTATTGAGCGTGGAACGCGCCGGATCGGCCGATGGCACGATCCCGGCCAGCAAGCGGTCAGTCAGCTTGCTCGGCAGCGCCAGACGGCGCTGATTGAGCAGGGCCATGTCATTCTGATGGCCGCCGCCGACTGCCTGCGGCGTGATGGCGACCCGCGAAGCCCACAATGGACGCTGACCACTGGAGCGCACAAAAGGGCTGTCGACGGTGGTGGCGGCCGGGGCTTTGGCTTCGGCAGTCAGCGCCGTGGTCGCCGCAGCCTCCCCCGGCACCGCAGCTTTGTTTTTCGACATCTGGCGCATCAACACATCGGCCAGGCCGATACCACCGCCCTGCCGGGACAGGGTCACGGACAATTGCTGGTCGTACATTTCCTGATACTGCTTGGCCGCCGGGGTGTTGAGCGGGTTGTCCTTGCCCAGCACTTCGTTGGCCGAGCGCATCGACTTGAGCATTTCGTTGAGAAACAGCGACTCGAATTCCTGGGCAACTTTGCGCATATTGCCGTCGCTTTCGCGGTCGCCGACTTTCAGATTGTTCAGCCGATTCAGGTCGGTGAACGCCCCGGAATCGCTGCCACTGACTACGCCACTCTTACGCATATCCATGACGTCGGCCTCAGATCACGATCAGGTCGGCTTGCAGCGCGCCGGCCTGTTTCAGCGCTTCGAGAATCGCCATCAAGTCCCCTGGCGCTGCGCCGACCTGGTTTACCGCCCGCACGATTTCGTCGAGGGTGGTGCCCGGGCCGAACTTGAACATCGGCTTGGCTTCCTGCTGGGCATTCAGTCGCGAACGCGGCACCACGGCGGTCTCGCCGTTGGACAGCGGGCCGGGCTGGCTGACAATCGGGTCTTCGGTGATGGTCACGGTCAGGCTACCGTGGGTCACTGCGGCGGGCGAAACCTTGACGTTCTGGCCAATCACGATGGTGCCGGTGCGCGAGTTGATGATGACCTTGGCCACCGCCTGCCCCGGATCGACTTCGAGGTTTTCCAGGATCGACAGATAGTCGACCCGCTGGCTCGGATCCAGTGGTGCGGTCACGCGAACCGAGCCGCCATCGATGGCCTGCGCCACACCGGGGCCGAGCAGGTCATTGATCTTGTCGACGATACGTTTGGCGGTGGTGAAGTCCGAGCGGTTGAGGTTCAGGGTCAGGCTGTTGCCCTGGTTGAAACCGCTGGGTACGGCCCGCTCAACCGATGCGCCACCCGGAATACGCCCGGCCGACGGCACGTTGACGGTGATTTTCGAGCCGTCGCGGCCTTCGGCATCGAAACCGCCGACCACCAGATTGCCCTGGGCCACCGCATACACATTGCCATCGATGCCTTTAAGCGGTGTCAGCAGCAGCGTACCGCCGCGCAGGCTTTTGGAGTTGCCGATGGAGGAAACGGTGATATCGATCACCTGCCCCGGCTTGGCGAATGCCGGCAAATCGGCGCTGATGGACACCGCCGCAACGTTTTTCAGCTGCACATTGCCCGAACCCGGCGGCACCTTGATGCCAAACTGCGACAGCATGTTATTGAACGTTTGCAGGGTAAACGGGGTTTGTGTGGTCTGGTCACCCGTTCCATTCAAGCCCACCACCAGGCCATAACCAATCAATTGGTTGGAACGCACGCCGGAAATGCTGGCGATGTCTTTCAACCGCTCGGCGTGGGCGCCCAGGGAGGTCGACAACAGCAACACGGCTGCCAGCAGATGCTTGAGGTTGGGCATGGTGAGCTTCATCACTAAAAGGGAAACAGCGGGCTAAGGAAGAAACGGTCAAACCAGCCCGGCTGGCTCGCATCGGCAAACGAGCCGGTGCCCGAGTAGGTGATGCGCGCATCGGCCACACGGGTCGAAGACACGGTGTTGTCGGTGGCAATGTCATCGGCCCGTACCAGGCCGGCAATGCGTACCAGCTCGTCGCCGGTGTTAAGGGTCATCCACTTTTCACCGCGCACGGCGATGATGCCGTTGGGCAGCACGTCGGCGACAGTCACGGTGATCGAACCGGTCAGGCTGTTGCCCTGCCCGGCCTTGCTGTCGCCCTTGGTGGCGCGGCTGCCGCTGTAACCGGCATTGAGGCTCAGGTCACCCCCGCCCAGCGGGTTGTTGGTGGTCAGGCCGCTGCCGAACAACGAGGTCAGGCCGATGCTGGTGTTGCTGTTTTTACCGATCGCCGAGTTGGCGTTTTTACTCGCCTGGGTCTTCTCATTAAGGGTAATGGTAATGATGTCGCCGATGCGGTACGCCTTGCGGTCGCTGTACAGGTTCTGCTCGAAACCGGCCTGGTAAATCGAGCCGTTGTTGGCGGCAGCCGGCAGCGGCGTACGCGGCAGCACAGGTGCGTAGTACGGGTCGTTGGCCCGCGGTGGCGGGCTGACGCAGCCGGCCAGCAAGGTGATGGCGCCCAGTGCCAGAACAGAAAACAAGCGCTTCATGAGCTCTCCCGCTATTTCACGTAATTACAGGTTTTGCGTAACGAACGACAACATCTGGTCAGCGGTGGAGATCACTTTGGAGTTCATCTCGTAGGCGCGCTGGGTGGTGATCATATTGACCATTTCTTCTACGGTGCTGACGTTCGAGGTCTCGAGCATGCTTTGCATGGTCAGGCCAAAACCGTTCAGGCCCGGGGTGCCGATTTGCGGCGCGCCGCTGGAAGCGGTTTCCAGGAACAGGTTGCCGCCCTGGGACTGCAAGCCGGCCGGGTTGATAAAGTCGGCGGTCTGCACGTTGCCGATCACTTGCGCGGCCGGGTTGCCGGAAATGGTCACCGATACGGTGCCGTCCTGGCCGACGGTGAAGGTCTGGGCATCGGCCGGCACCACAATCGCCGGTTCCAGGGCAAAGCCGTTAGCGGTGACGATCTGGCCATTGGAGTCCAGATGGAAAGTACCGTCACGGGTGTAGGCCGTTGTTCCGTCGGGCTGCATGATCTGAAAAAAACCACGGCCGTTGATGGCCATGTCCAGCGGCTGCTCAGTGGTTTGCAGGCTACCGGCAGTGAAGTTCTTTTGCGTGCCGACAATACGTACCCCGGTGCCCACTTGCAGGCCCGATGGCAGTTCGCTGTCCTGGGTCGACTGTGCACCTGGCTGGCGCTTGATCTGGTAGAGCAAGTCCTGGAACTCGGCGCGATCACGCTTGAAGCCGGTGGTCGAGACGTTGGCCAGGTTGTTGGAAATGGTGGTCAGGTTGGTGTCTTGTGCAGCCAAACCCGTTTTTGCAACCCACAGTGCCGGAAGCATGGTGCTCTCCTCGCGCGCCGGTTTTTCGGCGCCACGTTCAAGTAATTAGCTGATGGACAGGACGCGAGTCATGGCCTGGTCGTCTTCTTTGGCGGTGTTCATCATTTTGATATGCAGCTCGAACTGCTTGGACAAAGCCAGCACCGAGGTCATTTCATCCACGGCATTGACGTTGCTCGCCTGCAGAAAACCCGAGGTCACCCGCACATTGGCATCGGCCGGGGCCGGCTGACCGTCATTGGTGTGGATCAGGCCGTCGAGGCCCTTGCTCATGGTTTTCAGGTCCGGCTGGACCAGCTTGATCCGGTCCACTTGCGCCATCACCCGGGGGCCTTCGCCCTGAGCGCGGATGCTGATGGTGCCGTCTTCGCCGACTTCGATCTGCTGCTGGGGCGGCACCGCGATCGGCCCGCCGTTGCCCATGATCGGCATGCCGTTGCCGGCACGCAGGATGCCCAGGGCATCCACGTTCATGCTGGCGGTGCGCACATAGGCCTCACTGCCGTCGGGGGCCTGCACCGCCAGCCAGCCGTCGCCGGACACGGCCACATCCAGGTCGCGGCCGGTCTCGACCAGGGCACCTTGGCTGAAATCGGTGGCAGGGCGCTCGGTCAAGGCAAAGGCACGCGCCGGAAAGCTGTCACCAAACACCGGCATCGAGCGGGCCTGTTCCAGGTCACGCTGAAACCCGTTGGTCGAGATGTTCGCCAGATTGTTGGCATGCGCCTTCTGCGCCAGTGCGTTCTGACTGGCGCCGGTCATTGCCACATAAAGGTACTTGTCCACAGTCTTTCCTCTGTCTGACGGACGCTTGCCGCCCACCGCTGTACTGAAGAGGTCATTGCAATTTGCGCACCAACTTTATTTTGACGCGCTGCGGCGCGGGTTTGCGCAGGGATGGGGGAAGATTCGGTGCGAGGAGACGGCGGGGTTCTGCCGGTTGCGGCAAGGGCTGGCCTGCCGAGTCACGTCGATCTTGTGGGAGCGGGCTTGCTCGCGATTCTGGCGGCGCGATATGTCTGGCACACCGCAGCGATATCATCGCGAGCAAGCCCGCTCCCACAGATCAGCACTTACAGGCTCAAGCGTCCTTGCCCGGCTTAATAATGTCGTGCTCGCGCAGTTTGTTGGCGATGGTGGTATGGGACACCCCCAATCGCTTGCCCAGCAATCGGCTACTCGGGTGCTCGGAATACAGCTGTTCCAATACTGCCTTTTCGAACCGCCCGACAATCTGCTCCAGCCCGCCTTCCAGCGAGAACTCGCCCAGGGGCTGACGCACGCCGTAATCCGGCAGGCGGATATGCTCAGCCTTGACCACCCCGCCATCACACAGCGACACCGCCTGAAACAGCACGTTCTCCAACTGGCGCACGTTGCCCGGCCAGTGGTAGTGGCTCAAACGATCCATTGCCGCTGGCGCCAGGCGCGGCAGCGAGCAACCGATCTGGCGACTGGCCTGATCGAGGAAATGCTCCACCAGCGGTTCCAGCCCGTCCAGGCAATCGCGCAGCGGCGGAATATGCAGCGATAGCACGTTGAGCCGGTGGTACAGATCCTGGCGAAACTCACCCCGAGCGCACAGCTCGGACAGGTCGACCTGGGTGGCGCACATCACCCGCACATCCAGATACACCTCTTCATCACTGCCAACCCGACGAAAGCAACCATCCTGCAAGAAGCGCAGCAATTTGACCTGCAAGCGCGGGCTCATTTCACCCACGCCATCGAGAAACAACGTACCTCCTGCTGTCAGCTCCAGCAGGCCGAGCTTGCCTTCCGCCCGCGCCCCTTCAAAGGCACCGGGGGCGTAGCCGAACAGTTCGGTTTCAGCCATCGACTCAGGTAAGCCGGCGCAGTTCAGCGCCATCAATGGCGACTGGCCACGAGGGCTGGCCAGATGGCAGGCCCGGGCCAGCAGTTCCTTGCCGGTGCCGGTTTCACCTTCTATTAATAGCGGTGCATCCAGCGGTGCCATTCGCCGCGCTTCGCGCACCACCGCGGCCATGACTTTCGAGCTTTGGAAAATACTGTCGAAGCCGCGCAGCTCCTGCTTGCGCACATTGTAGATTTGCTCGCCCACACGGTCGGCGCGATGCAGGGTCAGCACGGCCCCGGCCATCGCCTCGCTTTCGTCGTGTTCCAGTTGCAGCGGGGCGATATCGGCCAGGTACACCAGGCCCTTGATCTTGACCCGCAAGCCATTGATCCGCGACTTGTTGGCCCGCACCAGTTCGGGCAGGTCGAAGTCTTCGGCGTAGCGTGACAGGGAAATCCCCGGCACTTCATCCACCCGCACCCCGAGCAACTGTGCCGCCGCGCGGTTGGCCGCAACAATGCAACCGCCCATATCGATAGACAGCACCGGAAATTCCAGCGCCCCGAGCAAGGCGTTAAGCTCCATATGCCGGCGCTCGCTGGGCATCAAGCCCACACGCTTGACGCCAAACACCCCGGGGATGGTTTCAAACTTCGGACGCAAGGCCTGAAATTGCAGATTAATCAGATTGGGGCAGTACAGATAAATCGCATTGCCCTGATCACCCCCGACCTCGCCGCGCTTGACGTTGATGCCGTAGGCCACCAGCAGGTTGAGAATGTCGCGAAGGATGCCAATCCGGTTTTGGCAGTGGACTTTGATACGCATGGGCAGGGCTCGGGAATAACTAAAAATGGATGTCCTATGTGGGGGCGAGCCTGCTCGCGAAGGCTCAAAGAGCGCCATTCGCGAGCAGGCTCG